>DASXEV010000020.1:0-2364 GCA_036489955.1 Opitutaceae bacterium | reverse complement strand
GAGGCCGGGAATTACCGGTCGATCAGAACCTCGGGGTTGGCTGGCTCTTCGAGCTGCGCGAGCAGCTCCTGGGCCAGGGCTGGATCGTCCGGGGCGACCCGTTCGATCTTGACCTCAGCCAGCCCACCGACGCCCAGCTTCTGGGCGGCAGCGTAGGAGAGGTCCAGGATGCGGCTGGTTGGGACCGGACCGCGGTCGTTGACGCGGACAAAGGCCGTCTTGTGGTTACGAAGGTTGGTCACGCGGATCCAGCTCCCCAGGGGGAGGGTTCGGTGGGCGCAGGTGTAAGCGTACATATTGAAGCGCTCGCCATTGGCGGTCTTCCGGCCCTGAAAGTGAGGACCGTACCAGGACGCCCTGCCAATCTCGTACCAGTGATGGTGGTGTTGCTGCGGCGAAGCCTGCCGGATCGGCGCGACTTCGACGTCTTTCTTGGCGGGACTGGCGATAAGGCTTGCCGTCACGCCGAGGGTAGCGGCCAGAAGGACAGCCCGCAGGGGCCGTCGACTCCAGTTCGACCGAAGCCCTCGTGTGTACTTCATCGAGGTTTCGTTCATGTCTCTATTTTCCCTGTTTGGGAACCCCTAAGTCAAACAAGATAAAGGTTTTTTCTGCCGTTTAGGCCTTGCATCCCCGGAACAGGTATGCTAGGCAAAATGACCCGAATGGGGGAGGCCCGCACAGTGTCTGGAACGGCCCGGATGGCGCCCATAGAAGCGGAGATGGAGCCGGGGAAAAAGCCGGTGGCCCTGACCATCGCCGGCTTTGACCCCACCAGCGGTGCCGGGGTGACGGCGGACCTTCAAATCTTCGCTGCCCATGGGGTGTTTGGCATATCGGCCATTACAGCTTTGACGGTGCAGTCGACCCTGGGCGTTGCCGCCATCGAGCCGATTGAGGCCCCTTGGCTGGCCAAAACGCTCGAAAACCTGTGGGCGGACCTACCGGCGGCAGGAGTCAAGATCGGGATGCTGGGCTCGGAGGGGGCGGTTCGGGTGGTCGCGGAGTTCCTTCGGGCCAGGCGGGCTTCGGGCAGGATGATTCCGGTGGTGCTGGACCCAGTGCTGCGCTCAAGCTCGGGTCACGAGCTTCTGCCGGCGCCCGGGCTGGAGATTTTGCAGGCCGAGTTGCTGCCCGAGGTGGGCTGGATCACGCCGAACTGGGCCGAACTGGGACTGCTGACCGGGCGGGAGGTTGGGAGTTTGCGGCAGGCGCGGGACGCAGCCGAGGAGCTGGGGCGGCGGCATGCAGGGTTGCATGTGGTCGCGACCGGAGGCGAATCCGCGGACTTCGGAAAGACGGCTGCCGAGACTGTCGACCTGCTGTGGACGCCGGGCGGCGGCGTACAGGAGTTCACCGGGGAGCGGGTGGAGACGCAGTCGACGCATGGGACGGGATGCGCGTTCTCGTCGGCGCTGCTGGCGAGGCTGGTGGGCGGCGATGCCCCCGTGGAGGCGGTCGCGGGCGCGAAGGCGTATGTCGCCGAGGCGCTGCGCTCGGCTCCGGGGCTGGGGCATGGCCGTGGGCCGCTGGACCTGTTGTGGCCCCTGCGCACGTGATAGCAGGGAAGCCCAACGGCCAGCAGGGAAGCCAACTGCTAGGCTTGACGGTATGGATTCAGGCTTGAAGGTGACGGTGAACGGACAGGCGCGGAGCTTTGAGGGATTGCGCTCGCCCTGTCCGTTGAGCGCTGTTTTGGAGGCGCTCGGGCTGCGGCCCGACCGTGTGGCAGTCGAGCTGAATGGCGAGATTGCGCCGCGGGAAAGCTGGAGCGAGCGGACGGTCTCGGATGCGGACCGGCTGGAGGTCGTGCACTTCGTTGGCGGCGGACGAGGCTAGGACTGCCGGACAGAGTTATCGGACGCGGCGGGCCGTCTAATCGGCGGCCTACCGGTGCGCCTTGAGGAGCGAGGTCAGGAGGCGTTCCCAGCGATCGCCGTAGTCCCTCCATCCGCCGATGTGCTGGACGCGACGAAGCGCGGCGTCGCGCAGGGAACGCTGCAGGGCAGGATCGTCGGCGAGGCGCTGCATGCGGTCGGTGAGAGCAGCGGGGTCGCGGATGGGAACGATGAAGCCCTCGACGCCATCGGTGAACAGGTCCTCGCCGCCGGTGTTGGTAGAGCACAGCACAGGGCAGCCACAGGCCATGGCCTGGGCCTGCACCAGCGCCAGGCCCTCCTCGATACTGGGCAGCGCGAGCACGTGGCTGCGGCTCATCAGGCTGGCGAGCTCGGGCTGCGGGAGTGTGCCGAGGAACTCTACCGAGTCCTGCGGGAGGCGCGCGAGGATCGGGCGCAGGTCTTCCTGCACCGCGCCGACGAGGCGAAGGCGCTTGCGCGGATGACGCAGCGCGGCGAAGGCCTC
>DASXEV010000026.1:0-39029 GCA_036489955.1 Opitutaceae bacterium | reverse complement strand
GTCCTCAGCGTCACGCCATTCGAGAAAGTGTCTGTCGCAGAGCTCTTTGCGCCACAATCTATACAGCTTGATACAACGAACTTCACAGATGATATTCCTAACTTGTTCTAGGACGATGGGTTAATTCCGGACACTCCTGATTATCAATGAGAATCCCTTGGCATGTTCCCCTGTTTCTGCCGGCCGCCATTTGCTCCTGAATGCATTATCTGTCGGGCTGGCACGACACCCCAGAACTCGGATTCGACGCGATAGGAGGTAAGTGGAATCGGATCATTCGGCCCGAAGCGACGATGGCATGTAAGATCGTGCTGCGAGGCCCTTAGACGCCGAGAATCCCCATGCACGGTCAAGCGACCACACGAAGGCCAACGTCGGCCTTTTCATGAGGCTGGATGCTGAAGAACTCTTCGGCCTCGGCGGGGCTCTTCAGATCAAGGTAGTGCTTGCGGATGATACTCTCGGAATTGCCGGCCTGAAGGGCGGCCTCCCCCATCGAGCGGAATTTGGCGACAAACATTGAGATGAAGGTGTGTCGAAGCACGTCGTGCGTAAGGCCAAATTTGGCGCAGACCCTGGCCCGGG
The DNA here is from genome assembly GCA_036489955.1 of Opitutaceae bacterium. GTDB lineage: Bacteria > Verrucomicrobiota > Verrucomicrobiia > Opitutales > Opitutaceae > Palsa-1447. The sequence goes on along the minus strand of DASXEV010000026.1, from coordinate 38,444 downwards.
CATTCGAGGCGTTGGGAGGGACAATCTCGAAGCGATCCAGGGGATATGCCCGGAGCCACACGGATAGATTTGGCTGAATGGTCACGAGCCGCTTCATCCTGACTTTGGAGACCTCGGGCTCGATATGGATGGTGCCGGTGTCGAGCCTGATCGACTCGGGTCGCAGCTTCGAGATTTCACCGAACCGTGTGCAGGGTCTGATGCCGGCAAAGAGGCAAAGGGCGAAGTGGGGCACGAGGATCCCGCCTTCGAGGCCCTCAAGGTAGCCCATGAGCTCCGCCGATCGCTGCGCATCAAGCGTGGCCGCGGATCCGCGCCGGTGATTGATCCGGTGATGCGGGGTCTTCTCCACGGGATTGGCGGTCACCCAGTCGTGCTGGAGCGCAAACTTGAAGAAGGTCGAGAGAAGGCCTCGACGATTATTGTAGGTCTTGAGGGAGGGTTTGCCGCGCTCGAGGTAGGTCGTGAGGTCTGGACCGCCGAACTTCGAGACAAGGGCGTCCGGATGGTAGCGATTAAAAACGGCAAGCTCGTCCATGATTGACCTCAGCTGCCGTTCGGAAAGAAGTGCCCGTTCATGTTCCTGGGCCTTCATTGCAACATAAGCCGGAATGGCCTCGGCGAGCGGTTTCTCGTGCTGTGGAAGCCGGCGATTGGCCAGGGAATGCTCCAGGCAGGCAAGGAGGGACCATGGGCAGCCTTCAAGCCTCCTGAAGGCCAGTTCAGCCTCCCGCAGCTGGACCTCGGTCAGTAAGGTCGCTGTCGGCCGGAGTCCGGCTGATTCCTGTGCCGCCTTGATTTCCAAGGATGCCTTTTCGGCCGCTGCTGCTTCCTTGGTCCTAAAGTTCCTTCGGACGCGATCGCTATGCAGCCACCCCGACACGCGCCAGGACGTGACTCCATTCCGATTTTCGAATCGGCTGACGGTGAATGCGGTCGATTTCATGTCCAGGTTGCCACGTCAACTGGCAACCTGGCTTGCGATTTTCCCCGCTCAGAGGGAGGAAATGGCGGGATGGACGGGACTCGAACCCGCGACCTTCTGCGTGACAGGCAGACGCTCTAACCAACTGAGCTACCACCCCTTTTGGGAGAGAACGTTCAGTGTCCGAACCTATCTTTCGCTGGTCAAGTGGTAATTGGCCGGATGGCGAAGGACGCTCAAGCCAAGGCCTTACGGACCCCCAGCGCGCCTTTCGGGCAAGGTGAATGTCCATCCCGGGCTGACGACAATGTCCACTTCCTGCCCGATCGTGATCTGCCTGCAGTAGGGCGCCCACGGGAAGTAGGGCCGTTCGCGGGGGCTCATGGGGTTCAAGACGTCGGTTGCCGCCACCGAAAGCGCGGCGGCAGCCGCCGCAATCTTGGCGGCCCGGGCCCCCTTCCCCAGCCCGAGCACAACCAGCCAGAGGCAGAGGACCCGCGGGATGAAGAGGTACCTGTCGGCGATCACCGAGTCCGCATAGTTCCAGGAATCGAGGCGCGTCTTCATGATGTCCGCCGCGACGACAAGTGCCGCAAAGATCGCCACCTGGGCCACGGCGGCCGGGCGCCGGCAGCCGGTGACCGCCAGGGCCGCGATGCCGAGGAAGGCGCATGCCCCAAGCGCCATGACCGCCGGGCGGCCCGCGTAGGACGCCCACATCGAGCTGCCCACGAGGGCCAGGGGCGCCCTGGCCGAGAGGACAGCGAGGAGGCCGCCCGCCTGCAGGGGCCCGCCCGGCAGGCCCGGCACATGGACGGGGTGCATCATGATCTCGTATCCCTGGACCGCGGCCACGGCGCCGATCAGCACGAGGAGCATGCCCGAGGCCGCCGTGCGCCGCAGCACGAGCCTCAGGAGGAAGCACGGGACAAGCAGTACCGAGAAGGGGCCCGTCAGGCCCGCAACGACGAGGACAAGCAGGTCGGCCGCCCACTGCGCCGCGCCCGCGGGATCGCGCTTCAGGCAGGTGGCCAGGAGCGCGAAGGCCGTGATCCACTGCAGGTTGGTCGGCGTCAGGAAGACCTCGCCCGTGCAGGGAGCAGCCACGACGGCAAGCGCGAGGAGCGGCTTTCCCGGGAGGTCCAGCCGAGGCGAGAGGATGCAGGCGGCGACCAGGAGCGTCACCGCGAAGGCCAGCCCGACGTACAGCCCCGGAATCCACGCCGCGGGGACATGCGCCCCCGCGAGCGCGACCAGCCTCGGCAGCGCGTGCAGGTACCCGGCATAGGGGGTGAAGAGCGCCGCTACTCCGCGGCTCTCCGCGTCGTGAAAGAAGACCTGGCCGTCCTCGGCCCACAGCCTGGGACGCGCGAGCAGGTCGTGGAAGCGCACGGCAAGCACCAGCGCGCAGGCCGCCGTCCAGAGGACGCGGCCCGGCAGGAGGCGGGCGAGCCCCGCCCGGGCGGGAACAGGGGCTGGGGCCGCTCGCACCATGGGTCCGGCGACGCTGCGCGAATTTTCCCCCGCGCGCCAGCCGTCATGCGCCGGCGCCGGCCCGCCGAACTTGCAGCCGCGGGGCGGCCCCGGCACGCTGTCCCAGCCGGGGGGTTTTCGCTTGCCCACCCCGGCCCGCATGGGCTTGGTCGGCAAGGACAAGCGGTGGTAGCTCAGCCGGACAGAGCAACGGTTTTCTAAACCGTCGGTCGCGAGTTCGAGTCTCGCCCACCGCGCCAGCCTAATGCCGGACGTGGTGCAGCGCGTGGCTCCACCGGGCCGCCTCGCCCCGGAGGCCGTGGCGCAGGAGCCTCACCTCGATGTGCCTCAGGGTCGGCTCCTCCACGAGGTGGCGCTCGTCGCCGCGCAGCGCGGGCATCGCCCGCCTCGCGAGCGCCCAGCAGGCCCACGCCCGCCAGCGCCGGATCTCGCGCCTCGGCTCGTTCATCCGGCCGGCGTAATGCTGGAAGTGGACGCGCGGGTTGCCGATGAAGACGTCCCTCGGCGTGTGGCACATCATCCACGCCATGGCCTCGTAGGGGATCGGCCACGCCTTCAGCACGGCCTCGTGCCCGTGGAGGTTGGCGCCCATCGCCCGGTCGAGGCAGAGGATCGCTCGGGCGGGGAGTCGCTTCAGCCAGAGGGCGTGGGCGTACTCCAGGCAGGCGAAGTAGAACCGGTCCCCGCGGTCCCCGGCGCCGAAGGCGTTGAGGAGCCGCCAGTCGAGGCCGGCCCTGGGCGGCGGCAGGCTGGGGCAATGCGGAAGCATGACCGTTCGGTGCCCGGAAAGGCCGGCGCCGTCAATGCGGCTCGACAGGTGATCCCGATCTGCGAGACAACTGCCCCTTCTGAACACCCCCGCCGAAAGGAAGGTCCCGCCGATCGCCCTCTGGCGCAAGGCCGCCATCTGGCCGCTCGCGGTCGTGGTCCGGCTCTGGTGGAGGACCGTGACGGTCGTCCTTCCGGAGGGGGACCGGGGTGTCGCCGCCGCGAAGGACCGGCCGACCCTCTGGATCCTCTGGCACAACCGCCTCTTCCTCGTGGCGGACTTTGTCCGCAGGTACCGGGGCGGCCATCCCCTCTACGGCCTCATCAGCGCCAGCCGGGACGGGACGTGGCTTGCGGCCCTCTTCTGGGCCATCGGGATGCCGACCGTCCGCGGCTCGTCGAGCCGCTTCGGGCGCGAGGCGGCGGGGGAGCTGATCGGGGTGCTGAACCAGGGCTTCGACGCCGGCCTGACGCCGGACGGCCCGCGCGGCCCGGTGTACTCGGTGAAGCCGGGCGCGCTCGTCGTCGCCCGCAGGGCGAAGGCGCGCGCCTGCCTCGTGGGGATCGACTTCGAGTCGGCCTGGAGGCTGCCCAGCTGGGACGGCTTCTACCTGCCCAGGCCCTTCTCGACGATCCGCGTGCGGTTCGTCGAGGTCGGGCTGGACGAGCTTGGGGAGGGCGACGAGGCCGCCGCGCGGCTTGCGCGGCGGCTCGCCGAGATCAATCCCGATAGGAGGCCCGCCCCCGTCAGAAAACCGGCTTCAGCGTGACCGTGTCGCCGGGCGCCGCCGAGAAGTTCTCGCCGGCGCTCCAGGCCTCGTTGTTCCGGAGGAACTTGAACTGGAAGGGCCGCTCGACGCCCGTGAGGACGATCTCCCAGCGGTCGGTCGAGATGTTCCCGAGGGGAAGCCCCCGGCTCCAGTTGAGGTACGGCTCGTCGCCGCGGACGTAGAGGGTGTTGCCGAAGCCCACGTCGACCTGGGCGATCAGCGTGACGCGGGAGCCCTTCGCCTTGGGCGCGGGGGCCGCCGGGGGGGCGGCGGGGGCCGGCGCCGCCCTCGGGGCGGGGGGCGCGGTCCTCTGGGCCGCGGGAGCGGCGAGCTTGGCGGCTGCGGGAGCCGGCTTTTTCGCTGGGGCGGGCGAAACGTTCTTGGGCGCCGGGGCGGGCGCCTTGGTGTCGGACTTGGCTGTCTTTTTCATGGTTATGACGTTGGATTGCCCTGGGTGCGGAAATATCCCCACGGACGCTTCCGAGGCTAGCAGCTGCAACGCCAAACTTCAATGAGGACCCGATTTTGCGCGGCCGCCATGCGTTTGCCTCTTCGGCGTAACCTTCGAGGCCCCAAGGGCCAGCGCATGCCGCGCCCCGCCCGCGCGGGGAGCGTCATAGTTGGCCCGCGCGCAGCCGCTTCAGCGGACCTGGAGCGTCCCGCCCTCGAACTCCATCCCGAGGGAAGGGATGGAGACGGCCTTCCGGCCGCCGTCCCTGCGCACGCGCCCGGCGATCCAGGCGTCGTAGCCGGAGGCGCGCGCCGCCTCGAGGGCCGCGGGCGCGGCGGCCTGGGACACGTAGGCCGCGAAGCCGATGCCCATGTTGAAGGTGGCGAAGGCCTCGCGCAGGGAGACCGGCCCGGAATCCATGAGGAACCTGAAGAGCGCCGGCACCGGCCGCGGGTCCGTGATCTCGTAGACGAAGGGCTCCTCGAGCCGCATCAGCTTGCGCCAGCCGTGCCCGGTCACGTGCGCCGCGTAGCGCAGGGGGATGTCCCGGCGCTGGCACTCGCGGACGAAGGCCACGTAGAGGGTCGAGGGGGCGAGGAGGGCCTCGCCGAGCGTCGTCCCGCCCGGGATCGGCGTCGAGTAGCGCCGGGGCAGGGCCTCGGCTATCCTCCGGCAGAGGGTGAGCCCGTTCGTCTGCACGCCCGAGGAGGCGAGGAAGAGGATGGCGTCGCCGTCCGCCACGTTGCCGGTGATCCGGTGGCCCTTGGGGCTGATGCGGCCGACGGCGGAGCCGGCGAGGACGATGGAGGCGGGCTCGATGAGGCCCCTCAGGGCGGGCGTCTCGCCCCCGCCCCACACGGCGCCCGCCTGGTGGCAGCCCTCGGCGAAGCCCGCCACAAGCTCCCCCGCCCTCTCCTCGTCCTTGAACCAGTCCGAGCTGCCCACGGCGGCGTGCATGGCGACGGCGACGGGGAGCGCCCCGCAGGTGATGAGGTCGTTGGCGATCGTGGCCACCGTGTCGATGCCGATGGCGCGGTAGTGGCAGCGGCCGGTCTCGGCCTTCACGGCGTCGGCGACCAGGTTCTTGGTGCCGAGCCCCTCCTCGACGTGCGCCACGTAGTGGTCGCCGGCCTCGACGAGGTACGCGCTCTCCCCGCGGACGGACGGCGGCTCGCGCAGGCCGTGGCCCACCAGCTCCGAGGCGGTCTCCTGGGCCGCCTTCTGGCAGGCGCGCTTGAAGGCGTCCAGGGGGCCGTAGCTCACCCCCGCCGACTCGTAGGACAGCGACATGCTAGTAGGAGCGGCCCTCGGCCTTCTCGAAGTAGTTCACGTAGGCCTGGTTGACGACGCGGTAGCCGCCGGGGGTCGGGTACTTCCCCGTGAAGTACCAGTCGCCGGGGTGCGCCGGCACGGCGGCGTGCAGGTTCTCGATCGTCTGGAAGATGACCTCGACCTCGCCCTTCCACTCGATGTTCTTCGGCCGGACGAGCCTGGCGATGCGGGCCGAGACCTCCTCGGGCGTGAAGGGCTCGTAGAGGCGCCGCACGTGGTTCACGACGCCGCCGTCCTCGACCTCCTTGCGGCAGGCGCGGTACACCTCGCCGAGCAGCTCCGAGCGGCCGGTCTCCTTCAGGAGGTCGACCACGGCCTCGAACGCCACGAACTTGCCCACCTCGGACATGTCGATGCCGTAGCAGTCCGGGTAGCGGATCTGCGGCGCCGTGGAGACGATGACGATCTTCCGCGGGTTGAGGCGCGAGAGGATCCGCAGGATGGAGCGCCGCAGCGTCGTCCCCCGGACGATGGAGTCGTCGACGCAGACCAGGCTGTCCACCCCGGGGCGGAGCGAGCCGTAGGTGATGTCGTAGACGTGGCTCGCCAGCTCGTTGCGCATCGACTCCTGGCCGATGAAGGTGCGGATCTTGATGTCCTTGCTGACGACCTTCTCGCCCCGCGGCCAGTTGCGCAGGACGAGCTCGTCGACGAGAGGCTCCGTGAGCCGGCCCTCCCTGGAGGCCTTCATGATCTCCTGCTTCACCTCGTCGCGGCGGACCGTCCGCAGGGCCGACATGAGCCCCAGGTACGCGACCTCGGCCGTGTTGGGGATGAAGCCGAAGACCGTGTCCGCCCAGTTGTGGTCGATCGCCTTCAGGACCTGCGGCGCCAGCTTGCCGCCCAGCGCCTGGCGCTCGCGGTAGATGTCCACGTCGTTGCCCCTCGAGAAATAGATCCGCTCGAAGGAGCAGGAGGCCTTGGGGAGGGGCTTGGTGAACGGCTGCTCGGACACGGTCCCCCGCCTCTTGATGACGACGGCGCAGCCCGGCTGCACCTCGCGCACCTCCTGGGCCGAGAGGTCGAACACCGTCATGAGCGGCGCCCGCTCGGAGGCGAAGGCCACCACCTCGTCGTTCTGGAACCAGTGGCAGGGCCTGATGCCGGAGGGGTCGCGGGCGACGAAGGCGTCGCCGTTGCCGACGAGCCCGCAGAGGACGTAGCCGCCGTCCCAGTTCTGCGAGGCCCTGGAGAGGACGCGCGACAGGTCGAGGTCCTCGCTGATCCGGCGCGAGAGCGCCTCCCCCGTCATCTCGCGGGTGCGCAGGAACCGGTAGATGTCCTCGTGCTCCTCGTCCAGGTAGAACCCGATCTTCTCCAGGATGGCCTGCGTGTCCGTGGCGAAGACCGGGTGCTGGCCGATCCCGATCAGCGACTGGTTGAGCTCGGCCGTGTTCGTGAGGTTGAAGTTGCCGCAGAGTGCCAGGTTGCGGGTCGCCCACGGGCTGCGCCGGAAGTAGGGGTGGCAGGCCGAGAGGTTGTAGCCCCCGCTCGTCCCATAGCGCAGGTGACCGAGGAAGAGCTCCCCGCCGAAGTCGAAGCGGCTCTTCACCGTCTCGGGGAACTCGGGGTGGATCTCGCCCGAGGCGACCTTCTCCCGGTACTGGCCGAGGAGCACCTTGAAGATGCGGTCGAGCGGGTTGCTCTTCACGTTCCTCTCGCGGAACATGAAGGGGTCGCCCGGGGGCATGTCCAGCTTCACGCAGGCGACGCCCGCGCCGTCCTGGCCGCGGTTGTGCTGCTTCTCCATGAGGAGGAAAAGCTTCGTGAAGCCCCAGAGGGGCGTCCCGTACTTCTGCTGGTAGTGCGAGAGCGGCTTGAGCAGCCGCACGAGGGCGACGCCGCATTCGTGGGAGAGAAAGTCGCTCATGGCGCCATCCTCAGCCGAGCCCCGGCCGCCCCATGGCCGATTCGATGCTCGTCTCCCAGGCGGCCCGCAGGGCCGGCACCGGCCAGTCGAGGGCGCCCTTCGCGGTCTTCACGGAAAGGACGGGCTGCGCCGTCACCGAGCCGATGGCGGCAAAGGGGACGCCGGCCTTCGCCGCCGCGTCGCAGAAGGCGGCCGCGTCCGCCTGGGACACGGAGACGATGGCGCGGCCCTGCGACTCGCCGAAGAGGAGGGCGTCGAGGCGCGGGGCGCCGAGCCCGGAGAGGTCGAGCGAGGCGCCGAGGTCCCCGGGACCGAAGAGCATCTCGGCGGCGGCGACGAGGAGGCCCCCCTCGGAGAGGTCGTGCGCGGCCCGCACCCTGCCGGCCGCGATCTGGGAGAGGAGCAGCTCCTGGAGGCGCCTCTCGGCCTCCAGGTCGACCTGGGGGGCGTCCCCGGTCTTCAGGCCGTGCTGGCGCAGCAGGAACTGGCTGCCGCCCAGCTCCGTCGGCGCGCCGCCGAGGAGGATGAGGCTGTCGCCCGCCCCACGCGCGAACTGCCGGGTCACATGCTCCTCCCGCTCGATGAGCCCCACGACGGCGACCGTCGGCGTCGGGTCGATGGCCCCCTCGGGCGACTCGTTGTAGAGGGAGACGTTGCCGCCGACGACTGGCACGTCGAAGAACCGGCACGCCTCCGCCAGGCCCGCAACGCATTCCCTCAGCTGGAAGAAGTTCTCGGGCTTGTAGGGGTTCCCGAAGTTGAGGTTGTCGGTCATGGCGAGCGGGCGGGCCCCGGCGCAGACAAGGTTCCTCATGCATTCGGCCATGGCAATCAGGGCTCCGCGCCTGGGGTTCAGGTAGCAGTACCGCCCGTTGCAGTCGTTGCTGATGGCGATGAACTTCTCGGAGGACCCGAGGCGCAGGCGGACGACGCCGGCGTCGCTCCCCGGAATGACGACCGTCCCATGCTGCACCATGTGGTCGTATTGCCGGTAGAGCCAGCGCTTTGACGCGATCGTGGGGTCGGAAAGCAGGCGCGGCAAGGCCGCCCTCGCGCCGGTGAGGTCGATGTCCGCGACGGCGTCCGGCGTCCACCGCGACGTCGCGTCCAGGTAGGCCGGCCGCCTCGCCTCGCGCTGGTAGACCGGGGCCTCGTCCGTCAGGGCCGGCGCCGGGATGTCGGCGACGACGGTCCCGTGCTGGCGCACGACCATCCGGCCCGTGTCGGTGACGACGCCCACCCGGGCGGCGTGCAGGTCCCACTTCCCGAAGATCTCCTCGATCTCGCGCTCCCTGCCCTTCTGCACGATGACGAGCATCCGCTCCTGGGACTCGGAGAGCATGATCTCGTAGGAGTTCATGCCGCTCTCGCGCTGCGGCACGCTGTCGAGCTCGATCTCGATGCCGGCGCCCCCTCGGCTCGCGGTCTCGCACGTGGAGCAGGTGAGGCCCGCGGCCCCCATGTCCTGGATGCCGACGACAAGGCCCGGGACCGCCATCATCTCGAGGCAGGCCTCGATGAGGAGCTTCTCCATGAAGGGGTCCCCCTTCTGCACGGCGGGCCGGTCCGCGGAGCTCTCGGCCGAGAGCTCCTTGGAGGCGAAGGCGGCGCCGCCCAGGCCGTCGCGGCCGGTCGCGGCGCCGACGTAGTAGACCGGGTTGCCGAGGCCCGTCGCCTTGCCCCGGCGGATCTGGTCGTGCCGGAGCGTCCCCAGGCAAAGGGCGTTCACGAGGGGGTTGCCCTCGTAGGAGCGGTCGAAGTAGACGTCGCCCCCGACCGTGGGGACGCCGACGCAGTTGCCGTAGTGGGCTATCCCGGAGACGACCCCGCGCAGCAGCCGCTTCGTCGAAGGCGAGTCGAGCTCGCCGAACCGCAGCGAATTCGTGAGGAGGACGGGCCGCGCCCCCATGGTGAAGATGTCGCGGATGATCCCCCCGACGCCCGTGGCGGCGCCCTCGAAGGGCTCGACGGCGCTCGGGTGGTTGTGGGACTCGATCTTGAAGGCGATCGCCCAGCCGTCGCCGACGTCGACGATCCCGGCGTTCTCCTCGCCGGCCTTGACGAGGATCGTGCCCACGCCGCCCGCGGGGACGCGCTTCTCCGTCGGGAAGCCCTTCAGGAGCGGCCGCGTGTTCTTGTACGAGCAGTGCTCGGACCACATGACGGAGAAGATCCCGAGCTCCGTCAGCGTCGGCTCGCGCCCGAGGTGCGCCTTCGCCTTCTCGTACTCCTCCGGGAGGAGCCCGTGCTTCCTCACGAGCTCGGGCGTGATCGCCTGGTTGAGGACCGGGTCGGGGTTGGGCGGGAGCGCCTCGCGGCTCATGCGCTTTTTTTCAGGATTTCGGGGAAGCGGAACGAGAGGACCGCCCGCGCGACCGCGAGGCCGTCCTGGCTCGTGTGGAACCGCTCGAAGGCGCGGTCCGGGTGCGGCATCATGCCGAAGACGTTGCCCTCCTCGTTGCGGACGCCGGCGATGGACGCCAGGGACCCGTTGGGGTTCTCGACATAGCGCAGGAGGACCTGCCGGTTCGTCTCCAGGCGCTCGCGCCCCGCCTCGTCGATCCGGTAGTTCCCCTCGCCGTGGCCGATGGGGAGCCTCAAGCGGCGGCCGAGCGTGCGGGAATTGAAGGCCGGGCCGGCGTCCTCCACCGCGAGCTCGCACGTGACGCAGCGGTACTCGAGGCTGCTGTTGCGGATGAGGGCCCCCGGCAGGAGGCCCGCCTCGCAGAGGATCTGGAAGCCGTTGCAGATCCCGAGGACCGTGCCGCCCCTCTCGGCGTGCAGCCGGACGGCCTCCATGACGGGCGAGAAGCGGGCGATGGCGCCGCAGCGCAGGTAGTCGCCGTGGGCGAAGCCGCCGGGGAGGACCGCCACATCGGCGCCGCCGAGGCCGCGGTCCTTGTGCCAGACGTAGCGGGTGTCGAGGCCGAGCCCGGTGGCGAAGAGGTGGAAGGCGTCCTGGTCGCAGTTCGACCCGGGGAACTGCACGACCGCTATCTTGATGGGGCGGCTCACTTTCCGGCGATCTCGAGAGCGTAGTCCTCGATCACCGGGTTGCTCAGCAGGTCGCGGCTCAGTTTCTCGAGCTGCGCGCGGAGCTGCGGCGTGTCCTCGCCCTCGACCTCGAGCTCGATCACCTTGCCCACCCGGACCCCCTTCAGGCCCTGCAGGCCCAGGCTGCCGAGGGCGTGCCCGACGGCGGCCCCCTGCGGATCGAGGACATTCTTCTTCGGTGTGACGAAAACCTTTATCTTCACGCGGCGTTAAAGGAAAACGATGACGCCGTGAATCGTTGGCCGGTCAAGGCTTTTGCCCGGCGTCCCGTGTCATTTCTGGCGGTTTCGGGGGTGGTAGCGGGCGTGCTGGTCGAGGAGCCGCCTGCCCTCCACGGCCGTGTAGATCTGGGTCGTCGATATGCTGGCGTGGCCCAGCATCTCCTGGATGGAGCGCAGGTCGGCCCCCCCCGAGAGCAGGTGGGTCGCGAAGGAGTGCCGCAGGAGGTGGGGCTTCACGGGCCGATCTATCCCGGCCCGGCGGGCGTGCTTCTTGACCATCCCCCAGAGAGCGACCCTGGAGAGCGCCCTGCCCCTCTGGGAGAGGAAGAGCTCGCTCCGCGTGGCGGGCTTCACGTAGTGCGCCCGCCCGGAGGCGAGCCACGCCGACAGGGCGTCCCTCGCCCGCTCGCCCATGGGGACGACCCTCTCCTTGGACCCCTTGCCGTAGACCCGCGCGAATCCCTCCTTCACGTCCACCTGCTGGAGCGTCAGGGCGGCCAGCTCCGAGACCCGCAGGCCGCTGGAGTAGAAGAGCTCCAGGATCGCCCGGTCACGGAGCGACGCGGCGTCGCCGCCCGAGGGCGAGGCGAGGAGCCGGCCCACCTCCCCGGCCGTGAGGGTGTCCGGGAGCCTCCGGCCAGGCCTCGGGCCCGACAGGAGCTCCGTGAAGTCGTCGTCCCTCACCCGCTCGCGGACGAGGAAACGGGCGAACATCCGCAGGGCAGAGAGCTTGCGGGCCTGGCTGGCCGCGGCGCCGCGGGCGAGCGACCTCACCCAGTCGGCGGCCTGCGCGGGGGTGACGCGGGCCCAGTCCCTGGCCCCGCGCCGCTCCATGAAGGCCGCGCACTGGCGCAGGTCGCGCTCGTAGGCCATGCACGTGTTCCTCGAGCGTCCGCGCTCCAGCTCGGCGTGGGCGAGGAAGCCGTCGATCTCGGACGCGAGCGCGCTGCCCGGCATGGGGCGTACGGCCCCGGTTCGGGGCTAGTAGCGCCTGCGCGGCGGGGGCGGCGGCGCGGCGTTCGTCTCCTTCATCCGGAAGGTGATCCTCGCCTTCTCCAGGTCGTAGGGGCTCATCTCCATCTTCACCGTGTCGCCCGCGGCGATCTTGATGAAGTTCTTGCGGAGCTTGCCCGAGATGTGGGCGAGGACGATGTGGCCCGGGCTCTTTATCAGCTCCACCTTGAACATCGTCCCAGGGAGCACCGCGACGACCTTGCCCTCGACCTCTATCGCGTCGTTATCGGGCATGTGCCGGTGCTGGTGTTCGCGTCATTCGTGTGGAAAGGGGGGCCTGAAAGGAGACTACAGGCGTCAACGCCGGGGATGAGTCAAGGAATTACGGGGACGGCTCGGGCGTCGGCACGGGCGGGGCGGCCGTGGTGTCGAGGTCCTTCTGCATGAAGATCTTCATGGCAGCCGGTACGAAGATGGGCTTGTACATGATGTGGACCGACCCGTCCTTCAGGGTGATGGTCTCCCGGTAGACGCGGACCTTGTTGTCGATGTCGAGGATCCAGTTGACGTGCTCGTCGTTGGGCGGCCAGGGCTTGCTGAACGCGGCCCAGAGGGCGTCCTTCACGTTGGCCCGGCGCTGTATGATCGGGTGGTCGTCCTCGTGGATCAGCAGGATCGGGTCGTTGCTCACGTCGTCGATCACGATCTTCGCGGGGGCCGCGGGGGGCCTGAACCCGTCGATGAAGGAATACGCGAGGGTCTTCGCCTTGTGGGTGTCCTTGTCGATGTCGAAGGGCGCGAAGGTCAGGGCCTCGACCGTGATGTCGCCGTCCGACACGGGCGGGAGCTGCTCGCGGAGGGGCACCTCGATGTTGACGCCGTCAGCGGTCGTCACCTTGAGCGCGATGTCCGGCTGCATGCTGCAGGAGCCCAGGAGGATCGCCGCCAGGACGGCGGCCGCGGGCGCGAGGGTTTTGCTGTTCATGGATAGCGGTTTGAGCGGGGCGCCAGCGCCCGTGTTCCGTCGGGCCTAGCCCTGGGAAAGCCTCGCCTTCACGACGCCGGAGGCGCCCGAGGACTCGATCACGACCCCCAGGGGGTCCGCCTCGGCGGAGCCGCCCTCGACGGACTCGACGGACCTGACGCCCGCCAGCTGCAGGCGCCACTTCCTCGCGGCACCCTCGACCGAGGCCTCGACCACGCGGCCCCTGCGCCTCACGACCACCGTGGCCGCAACGCGGCCCTTCAGGTCGTGGACAAGCGCGTGCGCCGAGTGGCCGTCCGCCAGCGCGTAGGCCCGGAACGTGACGCCGTCCGCGTACGGGTAGTCCGGGCGGTCGTCGACGGCGCCGACCGCGACCACGGAGCCGGGGCGCACGTAGACCGGCATGCCGAGGAAGTCGTGGGTCGACTCGTGCCAGCGGCCGCCGGCGAGGACCTCCCCGCTCGTCAGGTGCGTCCACTCGCCGGGGGGGAGGTAGTACTGGGCGGCGCCGTCCTCGGAGAAGACCGGGGCGACGAGGAGGGCGTCGCCCAGCATGTACTGGCGCTCCAGGGTGTCGCAGGCCGGGTCGCCAGGGAACTCGAGGACCATGGCGCGCATGACCGGGATGCCGGCCTGGTGGGCCTCGACCGCCTTCGCGAAGATGTAGGGCATCAGGCGGCACTTCAGGTTCGTGAAGTGCCTGAGGACGTCGCAGGCCTCCTCGTCGTAGTTCCACGGCACGCGGTAGGTCGAGCTGCCGTGGAGCCGGCTGTGGGACGACATGAGCCCGAAGGCCAGCCACCGCTTGTAGAGGGCGACGGGCGGCAGGCCCTCGAAGCCGCCGATGTCGTGGCTCCAGAACCCGAAGCCGCACATCCCGAGGGAAAGGCCGCCGCGCAGGCTCTCGGCCATGGACTCGAAGGTCGACTGGCAGTCGCCGCCCCAGTGGACCGGGAAGCGCTGGCCGGAGGCGTGGGACGAGCGGGCGAAGACGAGGGCCTCGCCCTTGCCCCGCTCCTCCTCAAGGACCTCGAAGACGGCCTCGTTGTAGAGGACCGAGTAGTGGTTGTGCATCCCCGCCGGGTCCGAGCCGTCCGCGTACACGACGTCGAGGGGGATCCTCTCGCCGAAGTCCGACTTGAAGGCGTCGACGCCCATGGCCGCCATGCGCCGCAGGTGCCCCTGGTACCACGACTTTGCCGCGGGGTTGGTGAAGTCGACGATCCCCATCCCCGGCTGCCAGAGGTCCGTCTGCCAGGTCCCCCCGTCCGCCTTTTTGAGCAGCAGGCCCTTGCGGGACGCCTCCTCGAAGAGGGCCGAGCGCTGGCCGATGTAGGGGTTGATCCAGACGCAGACGTGGAGCCCGCGCGCGTGGAGGCGCTTCAGCATGCCCACCGGGTCCGGGAAGACCCTCGAGTCCCACTGGAAGTCGCACCAGTCGAACTCCCGCATCCAGAAGCAGTCGAAGTGGAAGACCGAGAGCGGCAGCTTCCGCGTGCGCATCCCCTCGATGAAGCTGGTCGCCGTCTTCTCGTCGTAGCTCGTCGTGAAGGAGGTGGTCAGCCAGAGGCCGAAGGACCAGGCCGGCGGCAGGGCGGGCCTGCCCGTCAGCGCCGTCAGGCGCGAGAGGACCGCCTTCGGGTCGGGGCCGTTGATGACGAAGTACTCCAGGCTCTCGCCCGGGATGCTGAACTGGACGCGGGCCAGCTTCTCGGAGGCGACCTCGAAGGAGACGGGCCCCGTCTCGTTCACGAGGACGCCGTAGCCCCGGTTCGTCAGGTAGAACGGCACCGCCTTGTAGGCCTGGTCGCTGCTCGTGCCGCCGTCCTTGTTCACGTTCTCGACCACCTGGCCGTTCTTGACGAGGGCCGTGAACCGCTCCCCGAGGCCGTAGACGCACTCGCCGACGCCGAGGGAGAGCTGCTCGTGGACGAAGGTGCCGTGGCCCGGCCACTCGATGTAGCCCATGCCGCGGTGGCCGCTCTGGGTGATCACCCTGTCCCCGCTCCTGAAGGTGAGGCCCCACGCCGAGCCCCGAGGGACGTGCGCGGAGAGGCTGCCCGAGCGCAGGCTCGCCTCCTTCTCCGTCACCTTCATCTGCACCCTGGGCTTCTTTTCCGGGAAGATCGGTATGGAGGGGCCCCGCTCGGGCGTCCCCGTGAAGTGCTCGATCCTCACCCGGATGACGTCCGTCATCGGCGAGTCTATCCGGACCGTGAGGAGCGGCCCCTGGAGCGTGTCGCCGCGGTGCCGGATGGGGCGCGCGGGCGCGTGGAACACGAGCCCGCGGCCGCTCACCACGGCGTCGTGGGCCTCAGCCGGGTGGTGGGCGGTGACGCCCGGCTGCACCAGCCAGTTTCCGTCCGTGAATTTCATCGTGGGATCCAGTCCCCTCAATGCACCCCCGCCGGACGGTTTCAATTCCCAAAAAAAGGCGGGGGAACGCCGGGTTTGCCCCGGGGCCGCATTTCCGCTTTGACCGTTGCCCCGTGGACGAGCCCGCCGCATGCCCCTTCGGGAAGCGTTTCCCGTCGCAGCTCCAGCGCGACGACGCCTTCTTCATGAGCCTCGCCTACAACCAGGCGGTCGACGCCTGGCGCGAGGACGAGGTGCCGATCGGCGCCGTGGTCGTCGCCGGGGGCGAGGTCGTGGGCTCGGCGCACAACCGGGTCGAGGGCGCAGGCGACCCGACGGCCCACGCCGAGATGCTCGCCCTCACGCAGGCCGCCTCGCGGCTCGGCGACTGGAGGCTCGAGGGCGCCACGGTCTACGTGACGAAGGAGCCCTGCCCCATGTGCTCGGGCGCCATGGTGATGGCGCGGGTGAAGCGGGTCTGCTACGCGGTCGCCGACCCCAAAATGGGATGCCTCGGCGGCGCGGCGGACCTGTCCGCCCTGCCCCGGGCCAACCACCACGTCGAGGTGACGGCCGGAGGGGTCCTTGGGGACGAGTGCCGGGAACTCCTGCAGGCCTTCTTCAGGATGAAGCGCCTGGAGCCGGACGGTCCCTAGGCCGGCAGGCCCGGCTGGACGGCAGCGTCATAATTCGCCCGGCGCTGTTGACGCCCGCAAACCCGCATGTAATTTCCCCATTATGGCTTACGAACTTCCGAAACTACCCTACGCCTACGACGCCCTGGAGCCCCACATCGATGCACGCACGATGGAGATCCACTACACGAAGCACCACCAGGCCTACGTCAACAACGCCAACAAGGCCTTGGCCGATCATCCCAATCTCGCGAACCTGAACGTGAACGTGCTCCTGGCGGAGCTCTCCAAGGTGCCGGACTCCATCCGCACCACGGTCCGCAACAACGCCGGCGGCCACAGCAACCACTCGTTCTTTTGGGAGATCATGGGCCCGAAGAAGGGCGGCGCCCCGAAGGGGCGGCTCGGCGACGCGATCAACTCGACGTTCGGCGGCTTCGACAAGTTCAAGGAGGAGTTCGCCAAGGCCGCGGGCGGGCGCTTCGGCTCGGGCTGGGCGTGGCTCTACGTCGGCACGGACAAGAAGCTCGCCATCGGCTCCACCGCGAACCAGGACTCGCCGGTCATGGGCAAGGCGGTCGCCGGCATCGAGGGCAAGCCCGTCATCGGCATCGATGTCTGGGAGCACGCCTACTACCTCAATTACCAGAACCGCCGGCCGGACTACGTCACGGCCTGGTGGAACGTCGTCAACTGGGACGAGGCCTCGAAGCACTTCGACGCCGCCGCCTAGGGCGTCACCTCGACCAGACGCTCGCCTGGAAGGCGGGCCCGAAGCCGCGGCTGATGGCCGTGCTCTTGCCCGTCTCCGTGTCGAGGATGCAGAGGGCGCTCGTCGTGCGGTCGCGCGCCGTGTAGACGAGGTGCCGGCCGTCGGGGAGCCAGGAGGGCTCGATCCCGTCGAACGGGGCCCTGGAGACCTGCTGGGCCGTCCCGCTCGACAGGGAGAGGACCGCGATCTGGTAGCCGCCCCCCTGCATCGTGAAGGCGATCTTGTCCGGGTTGGCCCGGCTCCAGTCCGGCTCCGCGCAGTACCTGCTGAAGCCGGAGGGGGAGACCCGGCGCGGGTACCCGCCCGCGGCGGGGATCACGTAGAGCTGCGGACCCGGCTCCATCGCGAAGACGATCCGCGAGCCGTCCGGCGAGAAGCACGGCGAGGCCTTGGCCGTGTCGGAGTGCGTGCGCCTCGAGACCCGGTGGCCCTGGCCGTCGGCCACGTAGATCTCGGTCTGGCCCTCGCCCGAGAGCACCATCGCCACTTGGGTGCCGTTCTCGTTGAAGCGGGCGCCGCTGTTCGTCCCCTTGAAGCTCTCGAAGACGGTCCGCTGGTAGCCGTCCAGGTCGATGAGGAAGATGTCGGGGAAGCCCGACCGGTAGTAGCTCGTGTAGAGGATGCGCCCGCCGTCCGGCGACCACCGCGGGCTCATCGCGATCGCGCGGTCGTGCGTGATCTGCCGGACGCTGCCGAAGAAGAGGTCCGAGGTGTACACCTCCTTGTGGCCGGTGCGCTCGCCAATGAAGACGAGCTTCGAGGAGAAGAAGCCGCGCAGGCCCTTGCCGTTCGTCCTCTCGACCGCGAGGTCGGCCGCCTTGAGGAGCGCCTCGCGCGTCGTGGGCGCGGAAGCGACCTCGGAGGCCAGCGGGCTGCCGAAGCGCGGCAGGATGTCGACCCTCACCTGGCCAGGGCCGGCGGGGTTGAAGCGGAGCTCGTAGCGGTAGCCCTCGCCGGGCGCCGCCACGTAGTAGCGGCCGTGGGAGCCGAACGCCCTCCTGGCGAGGGCGTCCAGGGAGGGGTCCGACCCGGTGATGAGGACGGAGACCGAGTTCGTCCCGTTGACGGTGAGGTCGCCGAAGGACGGCGCGGCCGCGAAGGCGGCCGGCGCGAGGGCCAGGGCGAGGCAGAGGAGGAGTCGCTTCATGGGAAGAATGCTTGTGCTCTCCATTTCTATTTGCCCGCGGGCGCTGCATAACAACTCTTTTGTGCTGCGTGACGACTGACGACATCATGACGGCGCTTCGAAACGTGAAGTACCCGGGCTTCAGCCGGGACATCGTCTCCTTCGGGCTCGTCAAATCCGCGTCGGTGGAGGGCGGCCGCGCGCGCGTGTCCCTCTCCCTCACGACGGCGGACCCCAAGATCCCGAAGCACATCCGGGACGAGGTGGAGAAGTGCCTCCTGGCGACGCCGGGCGTCACGTCCGCCTCCATCGAGGTGATGGTCCAGGCCGCGAAGGCGCCGGCGCCCGGCACGGGGGCCCCCGGCGCCAAGCCCGGCGCCGCGTCGGGCGTCTCGAGGGCCGTCGCCATCGCCTCGGGCAAGGGCGGCGTGGGAAAGAGCACCTTCGCCGTCAACCTGGCGTGCGTCCTCGCCCAGGTCCTCTCGTCCCGCGGCCGGCCGGGGCGCGTCGGCCTCATGGACATCGACATCTACGGCCCCAGCGTCCCGCTCATGATGGGCATCCAGGGGCGGCCCGAGGTCGAGGGCGAGGGCCAGGACTCACAGCTGGTCCCCATGGAGAGGCACGGCGTCAAGGTGATGAGCATGGGCTTCCTCGTGGACGAGGGGACGCCGGTCGTGTGGCGGGGCCCCATGATCATGAAGACCGTCCAGCAGTTCGTCCAGAACGTGAAGTGGGGCGAACTGGACGTGCTCCTCGTCGACCTGCCGCCGGGGACCGGCGACGCCCAGCTCTCCCTCGTCCAGACGCTTCCCCTGGACGGCGCCGTCATCGTCACGACACCCCAGCCCGCGGCGACCCAGGTGGCGCTGAAGGGCGGCCTCATGTTCCAGAAGGTGAACGTGCCCATCCTCGGGGTCGCGGAGAACATGAGCTCCTTCACGGACGCGGCCGGCAACACCCAGGCCATCTTCGGCTCGGGCGGCGGGATCGCGACCGCGGAGCGGCTGGGGACGAAGCTCATGGGCAAGGTGCCGCTCGTCGCCGCGATCCGCGAGGGGGGCGACCGCGGGACCCCCGTCGTCGTCAGCGACCCGGAGGGCGAGCCCGCCCGCGTCTTCCGAGCAATCGCCGAGGCGCTGCTCGCCATGCTGCAGGACAAGGGGTCAAGGCCAATGTAACAAACTGGAAACGTTGATGGCATTGACAGGGAACCGACCGGTGCTCACATGGTTCCCTTTACTGGACGCGCGAATGACATTTCCTGCCAAAGAGCCCGCGACCGCCGCGTCGAGGGAGTTCGTGAAGCAGTCGAGCCTCTACCAGGAGTTCCTGGCCGAGCGTGAGGAGATTCTAAAGCACAAATGGCTGGAGTCGGAGCGCCTGGGCTACGACATCGGGTTCGAGCGCGCGCTCCTGGACTGGATCCGGAAGCACCGAGAGGGCTGGCGCGCCGCGCGCCGCCAGACGCTCACGCAGGGCGCGGGATCATCGAGCGCCCCCTTCGCCGCGTCCGGACACCCGCACTCGGCGGCAAAGGGCGGCTGAGGACCCGCCGGCGGGGCCCGCCGGGCCGGCTACTTGATCTCCTTGTGGAGCGTGTGCCGCTTCAGGTGCGGGTTGTACTTCTTCTTCTCGATGCGCTCCGTGACGGTCTTCTTGTTGCGCCTCGTGAGGTAGCGGGAAGCGGGTTTGCCCTCCTTGCGGGCCTCTGTGCACTCCAGGGTGACGACTTCTTGCATAAGATGGATGGGTTTGAAGGGTCAGGAGTAGCCGCGGGGCGGCCGCCCGCAAGCCCCAAAAGGGCCCCTACCCGGCCGGCTTCCCGGTCCTCGCCATGAGGAGGCCCACCTCCCGCGAGCCCTCGTCGGGCCGCCTGGACAGCCCGGAGGCTGCCGCAAGCCGGTCGGCGCCGGTCCGGTTCTGGCCCAGCTTCCACTTGCCCTCCAGGCGCTCCACGGGGATTTCCACGCCGACGATGGCCGCCAGCATCCTGTCGATGTAGTCGGCCGGGGCGTCCGAGGGCGCCCAGGGGCTCTCCTCGCCCGCCTCGTGCACCGCGGTGAGGCGCGTCACGTGCGCGCGCAGCCATTCGCGGTCGTCGTGGATCTTCGGCGCCCCGTAGGCGTGGACGACGGCGTAGTTCCAGGTCGGGACGACCTTCCCGTCGGCCTTCTTCGCCTCGTACCACGAGGGCGTGATATAGGCCTCCGGCCCCTGGAAGATGACGAGGGACTGGCCTGGGCCGCAGTCCATCCATGCGCGGTTGGCGCGCGCCACGTGCCCCGTGAGGACGGCGGGGCCGCCGGGGGCGGCGTCGAGGAGCAGCGGCAGGTGGTTGGCGACGGGGCCCGCCGGCCCCGGGTAGACCCACGTCCCAAACGGGTGGGATCGGATGAGGGCGTGGAGGACCGCGGGGTCCTTTTCCTCAAAGTGGGCGGGAATGTACATGGCGTCGGGGAAGGCGGACGCGGGCCATTCGAGCCCGATTCGCGCCGCCTGGCAATGGCGGCGGGGTCCGCCGGCATGGGAGGCCCGGCGAGCGCGGCGGCGCGGCGCCCTCGCGCCTACCGCCGCTTTTCCGTCAGCGGCAGGAGGACGCCCCTGCGGAACAGGGTCACCTGCCCCGTGCTGGAGGAGACCGCGATCGAGATGCAGTTGGCCGCGACGCTGATCGCGGCCGCGGCCGCGTGCCGGCTGCCGAGCCCGGAGGGGAGCGTGAACCCGTTCGACGACGCCTGGACGAGGCTGCCGGCCGACTCGACGACGCCGTCGCCGCGGATCACGAACGCGCCGTCGATGGACGAGTACTCCTTCACGGTCTCGTCCATGAACGGGTTGAGGATGTTCCTGTCCTCCTCCTTGTATCCAAAGAACGGATTTAGGACGAGGGGCTTCGTGTGGAGGAGCACCTTCGGCGTGTCCCCGACGACGAAGAGGCACCCCACGGGGCGCCCCTCCCTGCCCTCCACGGCGAGCTCGGTCGTGACGGCGAGCACCCGCTCCAGCACCTCGGGCTTCACGTCCTCGGGCAGGAGGTCCGTCGCCGAGCCGGACAGCAGCGTCTGGAACTCCCTCTCGATCTCCGCCACCACGATCGTGTCGAACTGGTTGCTCCCTGTGACGCCGCCGATGCAGCAGACCCGGTCGTTGAAGGCGATGAGGCCGCGCGTCAGCGCGACGAGGAGCGCGCTCCGCAGCTGCGCCAGCCTCTGGCTCGAGAACGAGCGGACCTGGATCGTGTCCTTGAAGGGCCGGCCGTCCTCGTCGGCCTCGATCGGGTTGCGGGTCACGAGGATCGCCCTGTGCGTCGGCCGCAGAATGCCGGGCTCGAGGCCGCCGATGAACGTGTCGCCGAAGACCATGGTGGCGCTGCAGCCCGCCCCACGCGCCACGTGCTCGGCCTCGCGGAACATGAGCCGGTTTATCCGGTTCTGCTGCGCCTGGATGGGCCGCATCCCGCCGACGCCGCCGATCAGGCGCTCGTGGAGCGTGTCGAGGTCGGGGGCGTGGACGAAGCTGTCGACGAGGTCCTGCTCGCGGACAAGGCGGCCGATGGAGGCGAGGATCTGGAGCGTCTCCCTCGCGGAATCGCCGGCGATGAGGAGCACGATCAGGTGCACCCGCTCGCCCGAGATGGCGCCCGAGTGGCGGATGCCCGCCCGGCTGCGGCCGATGGCGATGATGTTCCGGCGCGAGCCCTTGACGCGGACGTGCGGGAGCGCGACGCCGAGGCCCAGGTAGGTGGTCATCGAGCTCTCGCGGGCGAGGAGGCCCTTCAGGATCGCGTCGCGCTTCAGGTCGGGGAAGCGCACCAGGCACGCGTCCACCAGCTCCTCCATCGCCGCCTCAAGCGTGAGGCTGCGCAGGTCGATGATCCGGCTGCGCGCGATGATCTTGTCGAGCCGCATGGCGCGGTGCCGCTATCTCTCCCAGTCGAGGGCACCCTTCCTCACCTCGTAGAAGAGGCCGAGGACGAGGACTCCGATGAAGAACAGGATGGGGCCGAAGATCGGTATGTGCTGGTGGAGGAACTCCCGGTAGATGAACGCCCACGGGATCAGGATCACGATCTCCAGCTCGAACAGCATGAAGAGGAGGGCCGTGGCGTAGAACTTGACCGAGAAGCGGGTGTGGATGACGCCCTCGCCGGGGACGCCGCACTCGTAGGCCGAGTCCTTGATCCTCGTGTGCCTGGCCCTCTGGCCAAGGAGGTGGCTCATCCCGATGATGAGGCCGGTGAGGCCCGCGGCGAGGAGGGCCTGGATGAGGAAGGGGGCGTACGCCGCTGCGGTCATTGGGGGGAGCGCTCAACCTGCCCCGCACCCGCGGACGAGACAAGACGTTTGTGGGCGGCCATCGGGCGGCGCCCTACCCGCGGCGCTCAGTCGACGTTCACCATCCTGGCGTCGTTGATCATCGTCGAGCCGACGCCGAGCGTCTCGGCGAACTCGAGGGTGCGGATCTCCTCGGAGATCGGCTGGAAGCCGTCCTTGCGGCGGGCGAGGTTGATCTTCGCGCGCATGAGGGCGTCCAACATCACCGGGTCGGTGCTGAGCCACACGAGCGGCTCCGACTTCGTGTAGAGGGAGTTGAAGAAGGGGCCGCCGATGTACTGGTAGTGCTCCAGGCTGACGATCGTGAAGCGCCAGGTCTGCAGGAGCTCCGGGATGGCGCTCATCTCTGCCACGGCCGCCGGGGCCGTGGCCGGCGAGCGGAAGAAGCGCGAGGTGTTGGAGGCGTTCCAGAGGGTCGCGTTCACGAGGGCCCCGTTGATCCCCAGCACCTGGTGGTCCGTGTAGACCGGCAGGTTGATCCAGAAGTCGGAGTCGAGGAAGAGGGGCGTCGCCAGGAAGCTCTTGCGGTCGTCGGACTTCGTCGACTCGTTCGGCACGCCCTGGGTCTGGTGGGCGGCGAAGATGGGGTCGAATCGCTCGGGCAGCGCGCTCTCGTAGAACCAGCTGGGGTCGTAGTAGCGGTTCGACTCGAGGACGAAGACGGGGTTTCCCTTGAAGGGCGTCTCACCCGTGACGAGGGAGGGAAGGTAGCCCGTCATCCGCAGCCGCAGCTGGTTGAGGCCGACGAGGAAGACGTTCTGGTTCAGGTAGCCCCTGCGCTCCAGGGCGTCGATCGTCGCGTGGACGAGCCCCTCCGGCGTCGCCATGCCGGGGCCCGAGTCCGAATAGATCTTTAGCCCCACCTTCTTCTTCGCGCCGGGGACGATGCGCCGGTGGCTGCCCTTCTCGTAGGCCTCGAAGAGCTTCTCCACCGCGCCCTCGTAGTCGGCGTCGGAGAAGGTCTTCAGGTGGGCCTGCCAGACGGGGACGACCGGCTCCCGCTTCACGTCAGGCGTGTACGTCTCCGCGCGCGCGGCGGCCGCGAACGTCGCAGCTGCTGCGGCAAGGAGGAGGAGTCGCTTCATGGGGTGGTTATTACCTGAGTCGTCTGGCGCTGGACAAAGTTTCCCAAAAAAAAGGCGGTCGCAAGCGACCGTGAGGTCCGGGAACTTGACAGCAGGGGGGACCGGTTGAAAGTGGATTCTTCGCCCGGACCGCGGCCGCCCGGCGGGGGCCGCGGGGGAGTCCATGCCCGCAATCAAAGACACCAGCATCCGCGACCTGAAGCTGCGGGTCAGCCTGGGAGACGTTGTGTCCCGTGTCGTGTCCCTGAAGAAGGCGGGGGCGGCCAGACTGAAGGGCCTCTGCCCCTTCCACAGCGAGAAGACCCCGTCCTTCAACGTCGACGTCGACAAGGGCTATTACAAGTGCTTCGGCTGCGGGAAGTCAGGGGACGCGATCAGCTTCGTCCGGGAGACCGAGCAGCTCTCGTTCAGCGAGGCCGTCGAGGCCCTGGCGCAGCGCTACGGCGTCTCGATCGAGTACGAGGCCGGCGCCGGGCCCAGCCGGGAGGAGAAGTCCCTGCGGCAGGAGCTCTTCGACCTCCACGAGCAGGCGGCCGCATTCTACCACGAGTCGTTCAGGGCGGCGGGCCCGGCGGGCGACTTCATGCGGGGCTACTGGACGGCCGAGCGCCGGTTCCCGATGGACCTGGCCGAGGAGTTCCGGGTCGGCGCCGCCGCGGCGGACGGCGCGGGCCTGGGCGCGGCGCTCCACAGGCGGAAGTACTCCGACGAGGCCCTGCGCCAGTGCGGGCTCTTCTTCATCCGCGACGACTCGATGATCACGGTCGGCGCGCTCCGGCCCCGGTTCCGGGGCCGCCTCATGATCCCCATCCGCGACCACCAGGGCCGGGTGGTCGCGTTCACGGCCCGCCAGACCGCGCTGACGCCGAGGGACGAGCCCTCCTACGAGGCCAAGTACGTCAACTCCCCGGAAACCCCCATCTTCACGAAGAGCCACCTGCTCTTTAACCTGGACCGGGCGCGCACGGCCGTCGGGGACGGCCGCCCCTTCGTCATGGTCGAGGGCCAGCTGGACGCCATGCGCTGCTGGTCGGTGGGCCTGAAGACCGCGGTCGCCCCGCAGGGGACGTCGATCACGGACGGGCAGCTGGCGCTCCTGCGCCGGTACAACGCGGTCGTGGAGTGCTTCTTCGACAGCGACTCCGCCGGGCAGAAGGCGGCGCTGCGGATGCTGCCCATGGCCCTCAAGGCGGGCATCGAGGTGCGCTTCCTGACCCTCACCGGCGACGCGAAGCTGGACCCCGACGTCCTCTTCCTGGAGCGGGGCCTGCCGGCCTACGACGACGTGAGGCGCGGGTCTTTGTCTGCCATGGCGTTCGCGTGCCGCGCCCTGCTTCCCGACCCCGCGTCCGCCTCCTCGGAGGAGCGCTCAAGGGCCGCCCAGGCGGTCCTGGGGATCGTCGCCGCGGCCGAGAGCGAGGTCTCGAGGGCCGCCTTCATCGCCGAGGCGGCCTCGCTCCTGCGCCTGCCGGCCGAGGCGCTCCGGAGCGACCTGCGGCGGGTCGCGGCCCGCGCGTCGCGGCCCGCAGCCTCCCCCTCCCCGGCGGCGCCAAGGACGCCGGGCCAGGTGAGCCCCGAGCACGACCTGCTCCGCCTCTGCCTCCATTTCGAGGTGGTCGGCCGGCCCCTCAGCTCGGCGATCCCCCACGACTGGATCGATCAGCACCAGCCCGAGGGCGTGCTCCTCAACCGGTTCCTCGGCGAACTCGAGAACGGCAGCTGGCCGGGCAGGGATCATTTGGAGTCACTCATGGAAAATGATGACGAGAAGTCACTTGTGGCATCCATCCTCTTCGACACCCCGGACCTTGATGACCCCTTCAAGGTGGCGCGGGAGGGGGTGAGGAGGCTGCGGAGCCGGGCCCTGGAGCCCCGGATACGCCAAATAGAACTTGCATTAGCCAAGGCGCCATCGGACTTTGACGATGACTCATCGTCGCTCCTTAGGGAATTGTCCGAACTGCAGCGCCAACTCCGGCAACCGGTCTTGCTGTCCGTGGCCGGTTGAGGTGCAGCTTTCGCGGATCCCTACGGGGGTTTCCCGTAAAAATCTTCATGCCCCGCAAAGCAAAATCCGCCGCCGACACCAGCCAATCTGAAGCCGTAGAGACCGCGCTAGCCGCGGCGCCGCAGGCGCCGGGCGAGGCCGCGGAGGGCGGAGCCCCGATCGGGGGAATCAACGAGAAGATCCGCCAGCTGATCCGCCTTTCGAAGGAGCAGGGCTACCTCACGTTCGACGACATCAACGAGGCGCTGCCCGAGTCGATCGAGAACCAGGAGGAGATAGACAACGTCCTGTCCATCCTGCAGAACCTCGAGATCGAGATCCTCGAGCCCGACCAGGTCGAGGACTACAAGCAGCGCCAGGAGGAGGCCGAGGAGGAGGAGTCGCGCACGTCGCAGAACGACATCCTGGACGACCCGGTCAGGATGTACCTGAAGCAGATGGGGCAGGTCCCGCTGCTGACGCGCGAGCAGGAGGTAGAGATCTCGAAGAGGATCGAGAACGCGGAGCTGAAGGCGCAGGAGGCGCTCTTCCAGGCCTCCGCCGTCGGCGCCTACATCGCAGGCCTCGGCGCCAAGCTCCTCAACCGCGAGGAGCGCTTCGACCGCATCGTCATCGACAAGAAGATCGAGAGCCGCGACGCGTACTTCCGCACCCTGCCCAAGCTCGTCGACACGACGCAGAAGGCCGAGGAGGGCACCAAGGAGGCGTGGTCCGAGCACTCGAAGGCCCGCTCGGACCCGGAGCGCAAGCGCGCGCTCGCCAAGTTCCGCAGGAGGGAGACCGCGCTCCGCGCGAACTTCTCCAAGTTCTTCTTCAAGCTGAAGGTCTACGAGGAGTACCTGGAGCAGCTGCGCCCGGTCCTCGAGGAGATCGAGACCGCCCACCACCAGCTGGAGCGCGCGAAGCACCCGAAGACGAAGAAGGACACGACCATCGACACGCGCACGGTCAACAACCGGCTCCGGCAGATCGAGGTCCAGCAGCGGATCGCGCCGCCGCAGCTCCTCGAGGTCTACCAGCACACGATGACGCACGTGCGCGAGGCGCACCGCGCGAAGACGGAGATGGTCGAAGCCAACCTGCGCCTCGTCATTTCGATCGCAAAGAAGTACACGAACCGCGGCCTCTCCTTCCTCGACCTCATCCAGGAGGGCAACATGGGCCTCATGAAGGCCGTGGAGAAGTTCGAGTACAGGAGGGGCTACAAGTTCTCGACGTACGCGACGTGGTGGATCCGCCAGGCGATCACCCGCTCGATCGCCGACCAGGCCCGCACGATCCGCATCCCGGTCCACATGATCGAGACGCTGAACAAGGTGATGCAGGTCCAGAAGCAGCTTCTCCAGGAGTACGGTCACGAGCCGACCCCGGACGAGGTGGCCGACGAGATGAACCTGCCCGTCGACCGCGTGCAGCAGATCATGAAGATGGCGCAGCAGCCGATCTCGCTGCAGTCGCCGGTCGGCGACGGCGACGACACGTCCTTCGGCGACTTCATCGAGGACAAGTCGGCCGAGAACCCCTACGACATGACGGCCTACTCCCTGCTCCGGGAGAAGATCATCGACGTCCTGGACACGCTGACCGAGCGCGAGCGCCGGGTGCTCTCGCTGCGCTTCGGCCTGGTGGACGGCTACAGCCGGACGCTGGAGGAGGTCGGCAAGCAGTTCAAGGTGACGCGCGAGCGCATCCGCCAGATCGAGGCCAAGGCCCTGCGCAAGATGCGCCACCCGACGCGCATCCGCCAGCTCCACGGCTTCTTCGACGCGGAGCAGATCGACAACGCCCAGAACCTGCTGAAGGTCGCGGCGTCCCTGCGCCCGCCGCCGCGCTAGCCCGCGCCGCCCCCCGGGGCGCAAGTGCCTCCTTGCCAGGGCCCGCGGCGCCCCGCCCCGCCCTGGGGCCCAATCGCTCCTTGCTTAGGGGGAAAAGGGGCCTAGGCTTGGGGCATGTCGATCAACGCAGTCCTGGCCGGCCTCATCCCCACGGGCGGTGGCGAGTGGGTACTCATCCTCCTCGTCGTCCTCCTGCTGTTCGGAAGCACGAAGCTGCCGGCCCTGGCGCGTGGCCTCGGCGAGGCGAAGCGTGAGTTCAAGCGAGCCTCACGCGAGGACGAGGAAGCGGCCGCGAAGCCGGAGCTGAAGAAGCCCGACGCCACGGGCTCCCACGGGACGAACTGAGCCGGCCAGGGGATCAGGCGGGCCCGTCCGCCTGCGCGGGGCCCTCAATGAGCCACCCCCGGAATTCCCGGATCTGTGCCGGCGTCCCCAGGACGAGGAGCTCGTCGTCCGCCCGGACGACCTCGAGGCCGCCCGGGTTCAGGATCCTGCCGCCCGAGCGCTGGATGCCCGCCACCTGGACGCCGTGCGCCTTGGCGGGCGATATGGAGGAGATCTGCCGGCCCGCCGCCCTGCTCCACGCCGGCACCTGCACGGAGTCCATCCGCACCTCCTCGAAGAGCGAGTCGACGTCCGGCTGGCCGGACACGGCGCCGAGGAACGCCCTGCCGGAGGCCACCTGGGCCATGGTCCCCATGAGGAGGACCTTGTCGCGCGGGTAGAGGACCGAGTCCGGCGGCGGGAGCGGGATCATGAACCCCTGCCTCTCGATGCCGACCACCGAGCAGCCGAACCGCGCCCGCAGGTCGAGCTCCGCGATCGTGCGCCCCTGGCAGTCCGCCAGGTCGGGAAGCGTGCAGTCGACCATGTGCAGGTCCCAGTCCGGGTGCCGCCCGAGCCACGGGGCGGTCGTCGAGGTGAGCTTCGACTCGGAGGTCTGGATCGTGTTCTTCAGGCCCACCTCGAGGACGCTGTGCCAGAAGATGAGGCGGCGGCGCATGAGGACGACGGCGGTTAGCGCCGCGAGGGCGCTCGCAAAGAGGAGCCAGCGGGCCGTGTCCTCGGCGGGCGTGATCGCGATCAGCCAGACCGTGAGGGCCGCGGCGGCCGCGGCCTTGAGGCCCGTCTCGACGACGGGCCCCAGCTGGCGGCCCTTCGGGTGGTGGGCCGTCGAGATCTGCGCGACGAGGAGGGCCAGGGCCGAGCAGTTGCGCCAGATGGCGACGAGCGGCGCCACGACCGCGAAGGCGAGGAGGACCCAGAACGCCACCTGGGCCCCCACCGGGAACTCCCAGCCGAAGTACTCCTGCGT
Organism: Opitutaceae bacterium; assembly: GCA_036489955.1. GTDB lineage: Bacteria > Verrucomicrobiota > Verrucomicrobiia > Opitutales > Opitutaceae > Palsa-1447. Next base: position 10,152 of record DASXEV010000026.1, on the reverse strand, counting down.
CGCGCCGTAGAACTCGCGCGAGAAGACAATGACCCCGGAGACGAACAGCATCTCGATGCCGATCTGGGCGATGCGCTTCCTCGAGAGCTGCCAGAGGGTGCTCCGCCTCCTCTGGCGGGTGAAGCGCTCGAGCCAGTCCTGGTAGTAGTGGAACCAGTCCCTCAGCCACCCGGGCTGCGCCGAGAAGGCGCCCTCCGCGAGCGGGCCCGAGTGCCTGGCGGCGACGGGGGTCACGAGGGCCGTGACGAGGCACACCCCGACGACGAGGGGATAGAAGCGCGCCGGGACGACGCCGGCCCCCACCCCCAGCTGGGCGATGACGAACGAGAACTCGCCGATCGGGGCCGTCATGAGGCCCGCCCTCATCCCCTCGCGCGCGGGGACCCCGATCAGGCACAGGCCCGTGGACACGGCGAGCGGCCGGGCGACCAGCGTGAACGCGGCCACGCCGGCCACGAGGCCCGCCATCCCCGCCAGGTCCCGCACGTTGACCTGCATCCCGATGGCGACGAAGAAGACGGCGCTGAAGACGTCGCGCATCCCCTCGAAGGTGCGCTCCACCTGGTGGCGGTGCGGCGTCTCGGCGACGATGATCCCGAAGAGGAAGGCGCCGAGGGCGAGCGAGAACTCCGCCCTCTGCGCGAGGATGGCCACGCCGAAGAGGAGCGCCGCGAGCCCGAGCGTCTGGAGCTCCTCGTCCATGGAGACGCTCATGCGCTTCAGGAGCCACGGCAGGAGGATGAGCCCCGCGACGCCGATGAGGGCCACGAAGGCCCCGAGGTGCAGGAGGCTCGTCCCCACCTCCGCCGCGCGGCTGGCGCCGGCGCCGCCCATCTGCACGACTGAGGCGAGGAACGCCAGCATGATGACGGCGACCACGTCCTCGAGGACCGACACCCCGATCGCCAGCTGGCCCGAGCGCTCGTGGTTGAGCCCCGTCTCATGGAGGATCTTCGCTATGATGGAGGAAGAGGAGACCATGAGCGTCCCGGCGAGGAAGAGGCCCTCCGTCGAGCTCCAGCCCATCGATGCCGCGAGCAGCCTCGAGAGGTAGTACATGATGGCCGCGCCCGAGAAGGCCGCGGCGAGGAGCGGCAGCCCGAGCCGCCGCAGGCGGCGCAGGGACAGGCGCAGCCCGATGGAGAACATGAGGAAGACGAGCCCCACCTGGGCGAGCGTCTCGACGCGCCCCGTGTCGGAGACGAGGGACAGGGACGGGAGGCCCGGCCCCACGAGGATCCCGGCCACGAGGAAGCCGACGACGACCGAGAGCCCTATCCTCTGGCACAGCCATCCCAGCGCCCCGGCCACGGCGAGGACGACGGCCAAGTCTTGGACGAAGAGGATTCCGTGCACGGGTGGCGCTGTCCCTGGGGCGAAAATCGCTTCGCGCGGGCGGCGGCGTCAATGCAATCCGGCGAATGGGCCCAGCCCGGGCGCCGGCCCGCCGCCGCAGTCCGTGTATTTCCCTCGTTGACACAACAGTTAGCGGACCATTCGATTGCGACGGCGGCGACGCCGCCCAGCCCCGCGAATAGCGCCAAATGGCCAACCTCCTGAATTACTTCTCGAACGACATCGGAATCGATCTCGGAACGGCCAACACGCTCGTATACCTGAAGGACAGGGGAATCGTCATCAATGAGCCCTCCGTCGTGGCGCTGGACACGACGACCCGCAAGGTGATCGCGGTGGGCGACGACGCGAAGATGATGCTGGGCCGGACCCCGGGCAACATCACGGCCATCCGGCCCATGAAGGACGGCGTCATCGCCGACTTCGACGTCACGGAGGAGATGCTCCGCTACTTCATCCGCAAGGCCACGCAGAAGTTCCGGGCGCCCCCGCGGGTCCTTATCGCCATCCCCTCGGGGATCACCGCCGTCGAGAAGCGCGCCGTCATGGACAGCGCGACGCACGCCGGGGCGCGCAAGGTCCACACGATCCCGGAGCCCATGGCCGCCGCGATCGGGGTCGGGCTGCCCATCGGGGAACCCGCGTCCAACATGATTGTCGACATCGGGGGCGGCACGACCGAGATCGCGATCATCTCCCTCCAGGGAATCGTCTTCTCCAAGTCGATCCGCGTCGCGGGCGACGAGCTCGACGCGGCCATCATCAGCTACATGAAGCGGGCGTACAACCTTCTGGTCGGCGAGAGGACCGCCGAGGAGATCAAGATGCGGATCGGCTCCGCATACCCGCTCGACGAGGAGCTCTCGATGGAGGTGAAGGGCCGCGATTCCGTCGCAGGCCTGCCCAAGACGATCCACATCACCTCCCAGGAGGTGCGCGAGGCGCTCGCCGACACGATCGGCGCCATCGTGGACGCCGTCCGCACGACGCTCGAGCGGTGCCCGCCCGAGCTCTCGGCCGACCTGGTCGACAGGGGCTTCGTGATGGCCGGCGGCGGCGCCCTCATCCGCGGCATCGACAGGCTCCTCAGCGAGAAGACCGGACTTCCGGTGACGGTCGCCGACGACCCCCTCTCCGCCGTCGCGAACGGCACCGGGGCCGCCCTCAACGACCTGGACTGGTTCACGCAGAACATGTGAGGATCGGGCGCCCGCGGCGGTTCGACCAGGCCCGGCCCTTCGTGGTCCTCGGGATAGCGCTCCTCTGCTGGCTCGTCCTCCCGGCGGCGCTGAAGCGCCTCGGCCGCGCGAGCTTCTTCGAGATGACGGCGCCGGTCACGGTGGCCGCGTCCTACGCCTCGGACCTGCAGGGGTTCTGGGGGCTGCGGCTTCATTCCAGGGACGAGATGATCGAGGCGGGCCGCGACGTGGCGAGGATCGCCTCCTCGTACGAGCTCGCCGCCCAGCAGAACGGCGCCCTCGAGGCCGAGGTCGGCAGGCTGAAGAGCCTCCTGCAGATGCCGCCGACCGAGAGGTTCCGCCTCGAGCACGCCGAGGTGGCGCAGCGCGACTTCTCCAGCTGGTGGCAGAGGATGGTGATCAGGAAGGGGACCGACTACGGCATCCCCCTCGGCGCCCCCGTCGTCTGGAGCGGCGGCGTGGTCGGGCGCATCTCGGAGGTCCACGCCTTCACGGCCGTCGTCCAGCTCGTGACCGACCCCGGCCTGCGGATCGCGGCCGTGGTCGAGGGCGACACCCGGCCCATCAGCTACCAGGGCGGCGACAACCAGGTGTTCGGCGCCCCGCGGGGCGTGGTCGAGTTCCTGCCGCTCGACATCTACGCGGGCGGCGGGACGAGGAAGCGCCTTGCGACATCGGGCCTCGGGGGCGTCTTCCCGCCGGGCCTCACCATCGGGCAGATCATCCACGTAGAGGCGAGCCAGGACGGCCTCTTCAAGACGGGCGAGGTCGAGATCGACCCGCGGATCTCGGAGCTGACCGAGGTCACGGTGCTGGTCCCGCAGGGCCCGGGCTGACATGCGCGGCGCGGCGGTACTCTTCCTGACGCTCTACGTCCTGCGGGCCCTTGTCGCGGAGGCGAACAACATGCTCTCCGGCCTCCACGTCTGGCTGTTCGCGGGCGGCCTCTTCGTCACCTACGCCGCCATGGCGATGCCGCTCGGCATGGGCCTGGCGGCCTCGCTCCTCGGGGGCTTCCTCTGCGACGCCGTGACGCCCGTCGCCTTCGGCACGCACGCGGCCCTCTTCGCGGCGGCCCACGCCGTCATCTATAACGCCCGGCCGCGCCTGCAGCGCCAGCAGACGCCCGTGCGGGTGGGCGTCGCCGTCCTCGCCAACCTGGGCCTATTCCTCGCCCTCACCTTCGTCCGGCTGCGCGCGGGCCACGCCGCGTCGGCGCCCTGGCCGCGCATGTTCTCGGACCTCTTCTGGTCGGAGGCGGCCGTCGCGGCCGCCGCGCCCTGGTTCTTCTCCCTCCAGCTCCGCTCGCTCCAGTTGGCGCGTGCGGTCCCGTGGGGTTCGGCATAGGGTAGGTCCCGCCCATGGCCACGACGCCCCCCTTCTCGGGCCGCCTTGTCGACTCCAAGACCGGATTCGACCCGAGGCTCGTCGTCTTCTACGGGATCATCGCCCTCATGCTGGGGACCCTGGCCTGCGGTCTCGCCTACCAGCAGCTCTACCGCGGCGAGCTCCACCACGAGCAGGAGCGCCTCCAGAACGAGAGGAGGATCATCACCCCCGGCCCCCGCGGCGACATCTACGACCGCGAGGGCCGGCTCATCGTCGGCAACCGCCCGAGGAACGCCGTCGTCCTCTATCTGGACGAGCTGAGGCCCGACTTCCGGAAGGCCTACGCGGCGATCCGCAACAACTACCGCGGGACGGGCGACCTGCCGACGCCCGCGCAGCTGGAGCAGCTGGCCCACGTCTCGGTCGTGAAGCGCTACCTCGACCAGGTGAACGCGGTCCTCGGCCGCACGGGCGAGGTCGACGGCGCGGGCCTGAAGCGGCACCTGGACCGCCAGCTCCTCTTGCCCTACGTCCTTGTCGACGACCTGAAGCCCGAGGAGTTCGCGAAGCTGATCGAGCAGCTGCCCGTCAATTCCCCCCTCCAGCTCTACCGCTCGAGCACGCGCTACTACCCCTTCGGCGACGCGGCGGCGCATGTGCTGGGGTACGTCGGCGTCAACGAGGACGAGGATGAGGCCGAGGACTTCCCGGGCGACGGCCTGACGACGCTGAAGATGAGGGGCACCGTGGGGCGCGACGGCCTCGAGAAGGAGTTCGACTCCACCCTCCAGGGCGAGGACGGCTACACGATCCTCCGGGTGGACCCGGCCGGCTACAAGGTGAACCCGCCCATCGAGTACCGGGTGCCCGTCCAGGGGCACCGGCTGAACACGAGCCTCGACATCGACCTGCAGGAGGCGGCCGAGGAGGCGATCGGCGACGAGACCGGCGCCGCGGTCGCCATGGACGTCCACACGGGCGAGGTGCTGGCCATGGTGAGCAGGCCGAGCTACGACCTGAACCTCTTCTCGCCGCACCTGTCGGCCGCCTCGGCGGCCGACATCGAGGCCAGGAAGGCGTGGACCAACAGCGCCATCGACGGGGTCTACGCCCCCGGCTCCACCTTCAAGCTCGTCGTCTCCACGGCCGCCCTGCGGAGCGGCGTCCTCTCGCCCGACGACGAGCCGGCCGACTGCGAGGGCTACATGATGGTCGGCAACCGCCGCTTCGGCTGCGACAACGGCCTCAGCCACCACGGCAAGCTGAAGCTCCCCGAGGCGATCGCCGAGAGCTGCGACATCTACTTCTACACGGTCGGCCTGCGCACCTCCGCCCAGGTGATCGCCGAGCAGGCCAGGCTCTTCCACCTCGACCGGCCGACGGGGATCGAGCTCCCGGGCGAGACCCACCGCATGCTGATCGCCGACCCCGCCTGGAAACTGAAGGAGCGCGGGGAGGCCTGGACTCCGGGCGACACGGCCAACATGTCGATCGGCCAGGGCTTCATCGGCGTGACGCCGCTCGTGATGGCCTGCTTCGCGGCGTCCTTCGCCCGCGACGAGGTCTACACGAAGCCGACGCTCCTCCACGACCCGAACCGGCCGGAGCAGCACTCGCCAAGGACGGGCCTCACGGCGTCGCAGCGCGACGCCATCATCAAGGGCATGATCGGCTGCACGACGGACGCCGAGGGCACGGCGGCAGCGGTCCTGAACCTGCCGGCCTATCATGTGCCGGGAGTTGATGTCGCGGGCAAAACAGGAACGGCTCAGGTCCAGCGGCCGACGGGCAAGTTCGACGAGGCGTGGTTCATCTGCTTCGCCCCCGCCTACAACCCCCGGATCGCGGTCGCCATCGCGGTCGACGGGCCCCTGGGCGAAAGCTTTGGCGGCGGCCGAGAAGCTGCGCCCATCGCTTCCGCGATCCTCAAGAGGTATTTCGCGAAGGCGCGCCCCGCCTTGGCCTCGAACTAGCGGCCCTGCGCGCGCGCCGGAAGACGTCGGCCGGCCGCGGCCAGGTGGGCGCCGGCCCGTAGCGGATCCGCTGCAGGTCGAGGACGAGGGCCTCGGGGCCCTCGACGCGCCGGAGCCAGCGCCCCGCCTCCCGCCGCACGGGGTCCGTGCCGCGGCGGCCGCCGAGCGCCGGCAGGCGCCAGCGGCCGAGGGCGAGGACATGGAAGAGGACGGCCGCGGCGGCGAGGGCGCCCAGGAGCCTGCCGATCTTGCCCGCGTTCCACGGCCCCGTCGCCCAGCCCCTCGCGCGCGAGCCCAGCTCCAGGAGCACCGAGCGCAGCCACCGGCCCGAGTTGTCGCCGGCCGCCTTCACGGCGCTCAGGGTCTGCGCCTGGTCCTGCTGGTCGAAGTTGACGATCCTGCGGTACCAGAAGACCCGCAGGCTCGCGAGGCGCGCCGACCAGCTCCGGTCCATGAGGGCCGCGAGGGCCGCGTCGCCCTTCTCCGAGCCGGCGAGCCCGTCCACCGCGGAGCCGAGCGGGTCCTCCCGGAGCCACGCCTGGGCGTGCTCGTCCCAGATCTCGGTCCAGGCGTGCGCGTCCGAGTTGCGGATCATGTAGTTGCCCGAGTAGGCGTTCCAGGTCCCCCCGCGGAAGCCCGTGACGACGCGCGCCGGCAGGCCGGCCGCCCGCGCCATCAGGACGAGCGAGCCCGCGAAGAGCTCGCAGTGGCCCTGGTCGCGGGAGTCCATCCACCGGACAAGCGGGTCGCCGGGCCCGGGGGGATAGCGGGGCTCCTGGGAGTATTGGTGGTCGCGCCGCAGCGCCGCGATCGCCTTCCCGGCGAACGCGCGCGCCCCGAGGACCCTCGCGTCGCCGATCCCGGCCGCGATTCGCGCAAGCACCCTGCGGTCGCCCTGCGAGACGCCGGCGAGCGTCGTGTCCATGAGGGCCAGGCGGCCGTGCCGGGCGTAGCTGGCCGCGAAGGCCCGGTCGGGTATCGGCGCCCCGTCCGCCGGCATCCCCTCGACGCGGTACGCCGTCATGCTCGCCGGCTCCTCGACGAGCGAGATGACCTCGAGGTCCGGCGAGTAGTGGTAGTTCTGCGCCTCGCGGAAGCGCAGCACGCGGAAGGGCCCGAGGAGGGGGAGGTAGCGGCTGACGCCGGACTCCATGAATATCGTCCAGGACGGCCCGCCCGGCGCCGGCGGCGGCGGGTAGATGTTGGCGCCCGTGCGCTGGCCGACGAGGCCGTATCCGTACCGGGTGCGGGGCGACATCCTGAAGCCCCCGTTCGAGTAGGCGTCGAGGACGACCATCCTCCAGTACGGGTCGGCCGGGGCCTGGCCCGGGTCGGAGATGTCGGCGTTGAAGGCGACGCTGTCGTCGTCGGTGATCTCGGTGATGTCGCCGAACTTTATCGAGTCGTTGAAGCCCGACATGGCCCGCCGGACGACGAAGCGCTCGAGGAAGAGGCTGTTCTCCAGCTGGAAGCGCGGGATGGCGAGGAAGAGGAGGGCCGAGGAGGCGACGACGCCGAGGAAGAGGGCGGCCCCGGAGGCGATGAGCCTCCAGTCGGAGGCCTCCGCCAGCCGCCGCATGAGGCCGCGCCAGTCGACGCGCGCCGCCCAGTGGGGGACGACGCCGCGCACGGCGAGCTTCGGGGCGGCGCCGCCCTCGGCGGCCGTCGCGATCGTCACCACCATGAGGAGCGCCAGCGCGCAGGCCGTGAAGGCCATGATCTGCGCGGCAAAGAGGATGGAGACCGTGAGGACGCCCGAGACGACGATGAGGAAGAGGCCGATGACGACGACCTGCAGGTCGTCGCGGCGGGCGCGGTAGCTGGCGCCCCGGTAGAGGATGAGGAGCAGGTCGAGCCGCACGATGGCCGGCAGCGGCTGCCCCGTGACCCAGATGTCGCCGATGAAGAAGGCCACGATCGCCGGGAACGCGAGGCGGTGCACGAGGGCCGGGACGCGCGCCGGCCAGTCCGGCCTCACGAGGGCGGCTATGACCCCCGCCGCGGCGAGCGCGGCCATCACGCCGCCGCCCACGTCCATGTAGAACACGGCGGAGATCGAGAGCAGCATGAGGACGCCGCCCAGCAGCCAGCGAAGCAGGCTCAGCTCGTCGAGGCTAAGTCGCTGCGATCCTGTGTCCATTGGCGTAGGCGCCGACGCCGCGCGCCCCCTCGGGCTCGAAGGTGAGCACGTTCTGGCCGGCGCGGGCCGGGCGGTCTGCCTCCCCGGCGGGGCCGTCCGCGGGCGGCTGCGGCATGACGACGGCCAGCCGGTCGAGGAAGGAGTCGACGTCCGCCGCCCGGCGGACCGGCAGCGGCCTCGCGCCCCCGATCGCGGTGGCCTTCAGCCTCCCGGCGCGGAAGAGGTCCTGGGCGAGCGTCGCCGCGAAGCTGACGAGGAGCTCGAACTGCTCCGGCCGGGTCCAGACCTCCGCGTCCGGGGAGAGCACCATCGTGCAGGCCTCCGAGTTGTGCGCCGAGAACTGCCGGATGAGGAGCTCGCGCGACCGGGCGCTCGCCTTCCAGTGGATCAGGCGGTGGGAGTCGCCGGGCTCGTACTGGCGGAGCGCGATCATCTCGCCCTCGTGGCCGGCGCGCGCCCGCCTGAGGTCGCCCTCGGCCCGCCTTGGCGACGCGCCGGCGAGCCGCCGGTACTCGACCGGGGCCGGCCAGACGGGGACCTCGCGGCGGAGGCCCGCGCCCGCGAACTTGCGCAGGAACCCGAAGGGGAAGAGGGATCCGACGCCGACGAGGTCCACGCGCATGAGGCCCCGCCGCGCGGGCGTGAACGCCCACTCCAGCATGGCGTGGCCGCCCGGCTCGAGGCGCGAGCGCATGTGGACCGTGCCGGAGGCCTCCGGCTCCTCGCTCCGGCGCAGGGCCGCCCAGACGTCTATCCCCTTCGCCGTCAGGGTGGACTCGGGCCTGGGGGGCTCCCCCAGCGGGACCGGGCGGGCGGCGAAGTCGAACCAGAGGGCATAGGTCGGCAGGAACGCCTTGCGGTTGTCGAGGCGCAGGCCGACCCCCGCCTCCTGGCCGGCGCGCAGCGGCGGCGAGATCTCGAGCGCCCAGTCGACTCCGCGCAGGTTCAGCCACGCGAGGACGCCGGAGAGGATGAGGCAGGACAGGAGGAGCGCCAGGGCGATGAAGAGGATGTTGCTCGCCGAGTTGTACGCGGCCGTCCCGATGCCGAACGCGAGGCCCATGAGGACCAGGCCGGAGACCGTGGGCTGGGTCCTCTCCCGGCGCCTCGGCCAGACGAGGTTCCAGAGGACGCGCCGCCAGAAGGGACGGCGGGCGGTGGCCCCGGCCTTCACGCCGGCGGTGGCAGGGCCGAGAGGATGCGCTTCAGGTGGACGGAGACCGCCCGCCTCTCCTCCAGCGCGTCCCCGGCCTGCCGGGCGAGCGCCAGGCGGTGGGCGAGGACGGCCGGGACAAGCTCGGAGACGTCGTCCGGCAGCACGAAGTCGCGGCCGTTCACGAGGGCGCGGGCCTGGGCGGCCGTGCGGAGCGCCAGGCCGCCGCGCACGCTGGCGCCCGAGCGGAAATCCACCTCCGTCCGGGTCGCCGCGACGATCCGCAGGATGTAGTCGAGGATGCTGTCCTCGACGAAGACCTGCGGGACGAGCGACTGGAGATCTCCCACGTCGGACCGAGAGGCCACGGGGTTGAGCGAGATGGCGTCGTAGCCCTTGCGCGAGAGCCGCAGGATCTCGATCTCGTCGTCGTGCTGCGGATAGCCCATGCGAAGGCGCATGAGGAAGCGGTCCATCTGGCTCTCGGGCAGCGGAAAGGTGCCCTCGTAGTCCACCGGGTTCTGGGTCGCGAAGACCATGAAGGGGGAGCCCACCGAGTGGGACTCGCCGTCCACCGTCACCTTGGCCCGGTCCATGACCTCGAGCAGGGCGGACTGCGTCTTGGGGGGGGCGCGGTTGATCTCGTCGGCGAGGACAATGTTCGCGAAGACCGGGCCGGGCTTGAAGACGAACTCCCGCGTCGACTCGTCATAGATGGCAACCCCGGTGACGTCCGACGGGAGCAGGTCGCTCGTGAACTGGATCCGCGAGAACAGGCAGTCGGTCGACCGGGCGAGCGCGTAGGCGAGCGTCGTCTTGCCCACGCCCGGCAGGTCCTCGATCAGGAGGTGGCCGCCCGCCGCGAGGCAGACCAGGAGCTGCTCGATCACGTCGTCCTTGCCGAGGATCGCCTGGCGCATGTTGGCCCGAAGGCGATCGAGCGCGCCCTTGGCGTTCGCGATCCGATCCGATTGCAGGAATTCGCTCATGGGCCCAGGAAGT
>DASXEV010000024.1:0-1537 GCA_036489955.1 Opitutaceae bacterium | reverse complement strand
CCGGTCAAAGTCCGCCGCAGCCGCCGCTCCCGCGCTTATCCCGAGGGCAGGCAGCGCACCCTCCCCCGCCGCCCGGAACCCCCCGCGCCCGTCGTTCATCAGCAGCCTCGGCTGGTACTCCGCCGCCCCGGCCGGCAGGGCCGAGCCGGACTTCGTGACCAGGATGTCGCCCAAGCCGTCGCCGTCGGCGTCGAGCACGAGGATCGGCCCGTCGCTCAGCGGGTTGTCTGGGGCCTCCGGCAGCGCCACCGGGGAAAAGTGGCCGAACGCGTCCGCGCGCAGGAGGCGGAGCGGGCTGGGCGGCGTGCCCCCCACAAGAAGGGACGGGGCCGCGCCGGGAATGAGCTCCGCCACGGAGACCGCCGGGCCCCGGCGGTTCTGCCTCATGGGAAGCAACGGCTGCTGGATAAGTTCGTCCAGCTGCGCCTCACGGGACACGAGCGACAGGCCGAGCGGGACGGAGGCCTCCGTGAACTGCCCCGGCGGCATGGCGGAATCCGGCGGAAAGGGGGACCGGGACCCCGGCTCCGTGACCGTGAACCTCCTGTCGACGCCGAGGTCCGTGAATTCCTGCTCGTGGCCGCTCGGCCATGAGACCGTCATGCGAAGGATCCGCGTGTCCTCCCCGAGGCCGAAATGCAGGACCGGCTCCGAGCTGGAGAGGACGCCCCGCGCAAGGACGAGGGTGCGCACCTGGCGGCCCAGTGCGCTCTCGATCCTCACCGTGGCGCCCACCCCGTAGCGGTTTGAGCGGACGCCGCGGAGGGCCACGATGACGCGGTGCCCCGAGTCGCACTCGTTCCGCATCACCGTGACACCCTTGCGGTAGTTGGAGTAGATGATGTCGAGGTTGCCGTCCCCCGACAGGTCGCCCAGCGCGGTGCCGAAGCTGACGCCGCGCCTGTCCAGGCCCCACTCGGCGCTCACGTCCGAGAAGCGCAGGTCCCCCAGGTTGCGGAACGCCAGGTGCCGCTCGGCGAGCACGGGGCTCGAGCGCTCGATCCGGAGCTTGTCGTCGGGCCTGTCGGCAAGCGCCACCCGCATGATGAGGTCGACGTTCGTCACCTCGCGGTGCATGCCGTTCGTGACGAAGAGGTCGAGGCGCCCGTCGTTGTCCAGGTCCTCGAGGCGGACCGACCAGGTCCAGTCCGTGGCGGCGACGCCGGCGAGCTCGGCGGCCTCGCGGACGCGGCCGGTTCCGGTGTTCACGTAGAGCGCGTTCCTCGGGACCTGCGGCGCCGAAGCGGAGAGGTCGGGCGGGTCCTGCCCCTGGCGCCGCTCCGACGCCATCGTCCTCTGGTCCTTCTCGTGGGTGGTGGCGGCCATGTCGGCGACGAAGAGGTCCACCAGGCCGTCATTGTTGATGTCCCCGAGGTCCGAGCCCATCGAGGACAGGGGCATGTGCGGGACGACGGAGTCGATGACGTCCGTGAACGTGCCGTCGCGGTTGTTGCGGTAGAGCCGGTCCGGCTGCGCGAAGTCGTTCGCCACGTAGAGGTCCGGCCACCCGTCCCCGTCGTAGTCCCACCAGGTGGCC
>DASXEV010000023.1:0-1549 GCA_036489955.1 Opitutaceae bacterium | reverse complement strand
CCGGTCAAAGTCCGCCGCAGCCGCCGCTCCCGCGCTTATCCCGAGGGCAGGCAGCGCACCCTCCCCCGCCGCCCGGAACCCCCCGCGCCCGTCGTTCATCAGCAGCCTCGGCTGGTACTCCGCCGCCCCGGCCGGCAGGGCGCTGCCGCCCCTGGTGACAAGGGCATCCATGCGTCCATCGCCACCGACGTCCATGAAGAGGGCCGGGCCGTCGCTGAGAGGGCCGTCGGCGGCGAATCCAGACGAGTCGCCCGGCGCGAATCCCCTGCCGGGAACGGGGAGAAGCAGGCGCGCTTGCGCCTGCGGGGTTCCGCAGAGGAGGACCGCGTCCCTCCCGGACCCGTCGAGGTCGGCCACCGCGATCCCCGGCCCCCGGCGGTTCTGCCGGAAGGGAAGCAGGGGCTGCTGGACGAGCTCGTCGACGGACAGCTCGCGGCTCTCCAGGGAGAAATTGACGGACGCCGAGATGTCGGAGAACTGCCCCGCCGCAGGCGCGGCGGCGGCCGCGGGATGTGCGGGGGACCCCGGCTCCGTGACCGTGAACCTCCTGTCGACGCCGAGGTCCGTGAACACCTGCTCGTGGCCGCTCGGCCAGGAGACCGTCAGCCGCAGGATCCTCGTGTCCTCCCCGAGGCCGAAGTGGAGGACAGGCTCCGAGCTGGAGAGGACGCCCCGCGCGAGGACGAGCGGGCGCACCTGTGCTCCGGCCGCCGTCTCCACCCTCACCATGGAGCCAACGCCGTAGCGGTTTGAGAGGACGCCCCGGAGGGCGACGATGACGCTGTGGCCGGAATCGATGTCGTTGCGCAGGACGCTGACGTTCCCCTGGTAGTTGGAATACACCAGGTCCATGTCCCCGTCGCCGTCGAGGTCGCCGAACGCGGCGCCGAAGCCGACGCCGCGCTGGTCGAGGCCCCAGGCCTTCCCGACCTCCTCGAAGCGCAGGCCGCCCAGGTTGCGGTATGCGAGGTGCCGCTCGGCGAGCACCGGGCTCTGCCTCTCGATGCGGATCTTCATGTCCGGGGTCTCGGCGAGCTCCTTCCTGGAGGTCAGGTCGGCGTTGTGCGACTCCCGGTTCATCCCGTTCGTGACGAAGAGGTCGATTCGGCCGTCGTGGTCCAGGTCCTCGAACCGCACCGACCAGGTCCAGTCCGTCGCCGAAAGCCCTGCCATCTCGGCGGCCTCGCGCATGCGGCCCACCCCGCCGTTCAGGTAAAGGGCGTTGCGCATGTACTGCGGCGCGGACGCGGACGAGTCCGGCGGGTCGATGCGGATGTTGGGGAAGGCCCGCATGACGGCGACGGTCCTCTGGTCCTTCTGGTGGGTGGTGGCCGCCATGTCGGCGACGAGGAAGTCGACGCGCCCGTCATTGTCGACGTCCCCGAGGTCGGAGCCCATCGACGAGTACGGCATGTGCGGGACGACGGAGTCGATGACGTCCGTGAACGTGCCGTCGCGGTTGTTGCGGTAGAGCCGGTCCGGCTGCGCGAAGTCGTTCGCCACGTAGAGGTCCGGCCACCCGTCCCCGTCGTAGTCCCACCAGGTGGCC
>DASXEV010000017.1:0-83495 GCA_036489955.1 Opitutaceae bacterium | reverse complement strand
ACCCGATCGAGATGATGTGGAGCAAAGTGAAGGCCCTGCTGCGCAGGGCCGAGGCCCGAACTCATCCCGATCTGCTCCAGGCCATCACGCATGCGTTGCACGCAATTACCCCCGAAGATGCCGCCGGTTGGTTTACCCACTGCGGCTACAGTTTTATTTAAAATGCTCTAAGGCGGACTCAGGTCTGCAGGGGGCCGGACCAGCTCCCGTGGAACTGCCCGTGCCGGAGCTCGGCCGTGGGAAGCGCCGCGCAGATGCGCTCGACGCAGGCCTCGACCCGCAGCCAGTCGATGCCCTCGTTCTGGAGGACCAGGGTGCGAAGCGCGTCCCTTCCCATGAAGGCCGCGAGCAGGTAGGGCAGGAACCGGGCGTCGACGTTCATCTCGGTCAGCGTCGCCTCGATCTGGGCCTGCGTGCAGCCCTCGACGGAGCCGTACCGGGCCTGGAGCTCTGGGGCGGCCTGGGCGATGCGGCGCGCGACCTCGCGGTCGCGCCGGGCGACGCGGAGGTCCCCCAGGCCGGCCAGATAAAAGAAGATGACGCCCGTCGCCGTCGCCATGGCGCCGTAGATGTAGGTTCCCACGACCGAAAGGGTCTCTATCCTGTAGGGCAGCGCGGCGGCCCCGAAGATCTCCGATACCCCGCCGTGGGCCACGACAAGCGGGCGCGGGTTCAGCATCGCGGTCACCCCGCTGAAGACGAGGAAGAGGGAAACGCACACCATCAGGATCCGCAGTGAGCGCATTGAGCCGGGGCCAGTGAACGTAAGCCTGAAGCTTTGTGTTAGCAATTACCTATTTACCATGAATAGGTTACAATCCCATTTAGAATGATTCTTATTCCTAGTTGAAACCTGGGACCATTCCAATTCACTGTGTTTAACCTATGGTTTTCACCAGCGACAACGGGGCGCTCGCCCAGCGGCTTGCGGACAGCGGGCTCCGCTCGACGCCCCAGCGCGAGGTCGTCTACAGCGTCCTCCTGCGCAAGCGGGACCACCCGACCGCGGATGAGGTGTTTGCGCGGGCCAAGCCCGAGATGCCCGCCATCTCGCTGGCGACCGTCTACAACTGCCTGGAGACGCTCGTCCAGTGCAACCTTGTCCGCGCGGTCAACTTCGAGCGGGGCCCGACACGCTACTGCCCCAATCTTCAGCCCCACGCCCACTTCCACGACGAGGTGACGGGCGCCACCCACGACATCGACCTGCCCGCCACCCTCATCAGCCAGGTCAAGTCCGTCCTCCCCGGGAACTTCGACGCCTCGTCGGTCGAGATCATCTTCCGGGGCAAGAGCGCCAAGCGCTGAATCCATCCGCCAAAGCATGCCCTCCCTAGACATCAAGAACCTCCACGTTTCGACCGACGGCCGCGAGATCGTCCGTGGCGTCTCGCTCACCATAAACTCGGGCGAGGTCCACGCCATCATGGGGCCGAACGGCACCGGCAAGTCCACGATGGCCAAGGCCATCGCGGGGCATCCCGACTATGCGATAACGGAGGGCGACGTCCTCGTTGACGGCAAGTCGATCATCGGGATGGAGCCCGACGAGAGGGCGCGGGAGGGGATATTCCTCGCCTTCCAGTACCCGAGCGAGATCCCCGGGGTCAGCATCGCCAACTTCCTGCGGGCCGCCATCCAGGCCCGCATGGCGGAGGGCGAGGAGATCGACGCCTCGGGCTACTACAAGCGCCTGTACCAGAAGATGGACCTCCTCAAGATCGACAGGACGTTCACGTCGAGGGCGCTGAACGACGGGTTCTCGGGCGGCGAAAAGAAGCGGACCGAGATCCTCCAGATGGCGATGCTCGAGCCGCGGTTCGCCCTCATGGACGAGACCGACTCCGGCCTCGACATCGACGCCCTGCGCATCGTCTCGGACGGCGTCAACCAGCTGAGGGGGCCGAACCTCGGCATCCTCCTCATCACGCATTACCAGCGCCTGCTGTCCTACATCGTTCCCGACCACGTGCACGTCATGATCGATGGCCGCATCGTGAAGAGCGGCGACAAGTCGCTCGCCCTCGAGCTCGAGTCCAGGGGCTACGACTGGGTGAAGCAGGAATTCGCAAACGCCTGAAGCCATGCCCGACGACATACAGACCCTAGAGACGGTCGAGAACCCGGTGTCCGGGATCGACCAGTCGTCCGGAAACTTCAAGTACGACGTCACCTACGACTTCGACGCCGGGACGGGGCTGTCCGAGCGCACGGTGGACTACATCTCGGGTGTGAAGAAGGAGGAGAAGTGGCTGTATGACTTCCGCCAGAACGCCCTGAAGACCTTCTTCTCGAAGCCGCTGCCGACCCACTGGGCGTCCAGGGACCTGGAGAACATCAACTTCGACAAGATCCGCTATTATCTCTCCCAGGGCACGAAGCCCAAGCGCACGTGGGACGAGGTCCCCGCTGACATCAAGAAGACGTTCGAGCGGCTCGGCATTCCGGAGCAGGAGCGCAAGTTCCTGGCCGGCGTCGAGGCCCAGTTCGACTCGGAGGCGGCCTACTCGAACATCAAGGACGCCGTCGCCAAGCAGGGCGTCATCTTCGTCAACTCGACGGAGGGCCTGCGCGAGCATCCCGACCTCTTCAGGAGGTTCTTCGGGAAGGTGATCCCGACCGGCGACAACAAGTTCTCGGCGCTCAACAGCGCCGTGTTCTCGGGCGGCTCGTTCATCTACGTCCCACCCGGGGTCAAGGTCTCCCACCCCCTCCAGGCCTACTTCAGGATCAACGCCGAGAACTTCGGCCAGTTCGAGCGGACGCTCATCATCTGCGACGAGGGGTCCGAGGTCACCTACATGGAGGGCTGCACGGCGCCCAAGTTCTCGACGGCGACGCTGCACAGCGCCGTCGTGGAGCTCGTTGCCCTCAAGGGAGCCAAGATCCAGTACATCACGGTCCAGAACTGGTCGCCTAACGTCTTCAACCTGGTGACGAAGCGCGGGCTCGCGCACGAAGAGGCCGAGATCAAGTGGATCGATTGCAACATCGGCAGCCGCCTGACGATGAAGTACCCGGGCGTCGTCCTGAAGGGGCGCAAGGCGCGCGGCGAGGTGATCTCGATCGCGCTCGCCAACGACGGCCAGCACCAGGACACGGGGGCCAAGATGGTCCACGCCGCCGACGAGACGACGTCCACCGTCGTCTCCAAGTCGATCTCGGTCGGCCAGGGCCGCGCGACCTACCGCGGCGTCGTCCACATCCCGAGGCACCTGAAGGGGTGCAAGAACAACACGGAGTGCGACGCGCTGCTCATCAACACGAACAGCCGCACCGACACCTACCCTGCCATCACGGTGCGCGGCGACCGGCACGCCGTGCAGCACGAGGCCAGCGTCTCCAAGGTGAGCGCCGAGCAGATCTTCTACATGCAGCAGCGCGGGCTCACCGAGGGCCAGGCGATGAGCCTGTCGGTGAACGGGTTCATCAACGACCTGGCGCGCCAGTTCCCGATGGAGTACTCGGTCGAGCTCAAGCGGCTGATCGACCTCGAGATGGAAGGGAGCGTCGGCTGAGCCATGCCCGCCACCGAGCAGGCCAAGGCGCTTTCGGACACGGTCGGCGACTTCACGCAGGAGGCCTTTGACGCCCACCTTGCGGCGCTGGAGGCCGCGCCCGGCTGGTGGGTGGACCGGAAGAAGGCCGCCTATGCGAGGTTCGCCTCGCTGCCCATGCCCGTCCGCACGGACGAGAAGTGGCGCTTCAGCACGCTGTCCGGCCTCGGGCTCGCGGGCTTTGCGCCTGGCCTGGAGGGCGGCACCGCCGCCGGCCGCGCGCTCGACGTCCCGGCGGCCGCCACCCTCGTCTTCAACAACGGCGCCCTGGCGTCGGCGACCTCCACCGGCCTCCCGGAGGGCGTCATCGCCGTCCCCCTCTCCGAGGCGCTCGTCCATCACGCGGACCTGCTGAGGGAGCACTTCATGGCCCAGCCCCAGAGGCTCGGCTCCGGGAAGTTTGCGGCGCTCCATGAGGCGTTCCTGCGGGACGGCGCCTTCATCCACGTGCCGAGGGGCGTCCAGGTCGAGAGGCCGATCGTCGTCGTCCACGGCGCTTCCGGCGCCGGCGCGGCCGTCTTCCCCCACACGCTTGTCGTCGCGGGGGAGAATTCAAGGGTCACGGTCGTCGACGAGTTCGTCTCCACGGATGAGGGCCGCCAGCTGGCCTGCGGGGCCAACGACCTCTATGCGGGTCATGGCGCCAGCATCACCTACGTGGCGGCCCAGTGCTGGTCGTCCGAGGCCCTCTCCTTCCAGTTCAACTCGACGGTGGTGAGGAGGGACGCGCGCGTGCAGTCCCTCAACCTGCACCTTGGCGCGCGCCAGGCCCGGCACGAGTCGCTCAGCCAGCTGCAGGCGCCGGGCGGACTCTCGGAGATGCTGGCCGTCACGGTGGCCAACGGGTCCCACGAGTACGACCAGAGGACCCTCCAGGTCCACCAGGCGCCGAACACGAAGTCCGACCTCCTCTACAAGAACGCGCTCCTCGACAAGGCCCGGACCATCTTCTCCGGGCTCATCATCGTCGACCCGGACGCGCAGAAGACGGACGCCTACCAGAGCAACCGCAACCTCATGCTGAGCGACGACGCGGAGTCGAATTCCCTCCCGGGCCTCGAGATCCAGGCGAACGACGTGCGCTGCACCCACGGGGCCACGAGCGCCCGGATCGATCCCGAGCAGGAGTTCTACCTGCGCTCGCGGGGCATACCCCCCGACAAGGCGAACGAGCTCCTCATCTTCGGGTTCTTCGAGGAGGTCCTTAACCGCCTCGGCGACGAGGCCCTCCACGACGCCCTGCGCGGGCTCATCCGCCGGCGCCTGGAAACCCGCAGGGGCTGATGACTCCGCCCAACAAGGAGAGGCCCCTGTCGCGGGACGTGGCGGCGACCCAGATCCCATCGGGGGAGAAGCAGCTCCTGCCGGCCGGAACGGTCGTCCGCATCCACCAGACCCTTGGCGGCAGCTACACGGTCCAGGCGGAGTTCGGGCTATTCCGGATCGATGGCAAGGACGGTGACGCGCTCGGCGAGAAGGCCGCCGACCACAGGGTCGACGCGGCAACGCTCGAGAACGGCGCCCCCAACCCCGATGCGATTTGGGACCAGCTGAGGATGGTGTTCGATCCCGAGATCCCCGTGAACATCGTCGACCTGGGGCTCGTCTACTCGATGGACGTCGAGGCTACCCCTGAACAGGGCTACAAGGTCAACGTGGCCATGACGCTCACGGCACCGGGATGCGGCATGGGGCCGGCAATCGCCGAGGATGCCAAGAGCAAGGTACTTCTCGTTCCCGGGGTCGGCGCCGCCGACGTCAGGATCACCTGGGACCCCCCGTGGAACCAGTCCATGATCAGCGAGGAGGGGAAGATGAAGCTGGGTCTCGTGTGACCGTATACGAGCAGGTCGTCTTGCTGGAAAGCGAGGGCGCCTCGTTCGTGCTGGTGACCCTCGTCGACACCGTCGGCAGCACGCCGCAGGACGCGGCGGCGAAGATGATCGTGACGCCCCACGGGCACTACAGCGGCACGGTCGGCGGGGGAAAGGTCGAGGCGGCGGCCCTCAGGCTCGCCGGGGAGATCCTCGAGAAGCGCGAGGCGAAGCCGAGGTTCGTCTCCTGGACCCTGAAGGGGGACGTCGGGATGACCTGCGGCGGCTCCGTCAAGTTCTACTTTGAGCCGCACTTTGGCGCCGGCCCGTGGAGCCTCGCCGTCTTCGGGGCCGGGCATGTCGCCCAGGCCCTCCTGCCGGTCCTTGCCCCCCTGCCCGCCCAGATCGTCGCCATCGACTCGCGGCCGGAGTGGCTGGCCCGGCTTCCGAGGGCCCACAACGTGCGCATCCTGCACACGGAGAAGCCCGAGGAGGTGGTGCCGACCCTTGCCGACGACACCTACGTGCTCGTGATGACCATGGGCCATGCGACCGACCGGCCGATCCTGCGGCGGGCGCTGACGGAGAGGAGCTTCCCTTTCGTCGGCGTCATCGGGAGCGACGCCAAGGCGACGATCCTGCGCAGGGAACTGATTTCGGACGGCCTCACGCCGGCGCAGGCGGCCACGTTCCACTGCCCGGTGGGTCTCGATCTTGGGACCAACCACCCTCACGAGATCGCGATCAGCATTGCCGGCCAGCTCCTCGCCGTGCGGGACGGGAAGAAGGCCGGCCGCGCCCCCGCAAGGCCCGGCGACTGACCGGACACGCCGGCTGGTTCAGGCCTGCTCGTCCGGAAGCGCCAGGTGCGGCGCCAGCCTGGACCGCAGCTCCCTGACGAGGCTCTCCTCCATGGCCTCGTAGACGTCCTCGATGAAGAGGCAGGTGACCTTCCCGCGCGCGGCGTCCCGCCCGAAATTCTCGGTCATCCGGTCCTTGTGCTCCTTCTCCATGACGAAGATGGCGTCCGCCCAGGCGATATCGGCCGCCGTGAGGCGGACCCGGGCGCCCCTGGCCACGCCGCGCGAGCGCACATCGTAGATTTGCGACTCCCTGAACATCCGCTCCGCCGTGAGGCTCCGGATGCGGTTCTGGGCGCAGACGAAGAGGAGGCGGGTCCGCCGCCGGCCACCCCCCTCAGGTGGCGCTTCGCTGGGCCAGCCGGATCGTCTCATAGACGGATGCCGCCCGCTCGATGAGTTCGAATGCGGGAGCCGAATCCCGCCGGCCGCCGGGCCATCCACTGCCCCGCCACCAGTTCCGGGAACCGGAGCCAAAGGTGATGCTGCCGCTCCCGTCGCCGCGCTGGTCGAGGGTCACGTCGGAAAGCGTCCGCAGCTGAAGGCTCTTCACCTGCAGCGAGAACAGGTGCTTGGCGATGACCACCCTTGTGCTCGTGATGCCGTAATAGGTGCGCGACCTCGCCCACGCGTCGTAGAAGAACCGCCCGAATATGAGGTAAAGGCCGGCCAGCACAAATGGGATGCCAAACAGGGGAAACAGGTCGACGAAAATATCCTGGTGCCGGGCCGCATGCGCCCCCCGGCTGTCGGTCAGGGCCGCGTATTCCCAGAAGAAGGCGAACCCGCCCCACAGCAGGCTGAAGGGAATCTGCACAAGGTCTGTGCGCCTTAGCCTGACCCCGGCCTGGGGCTGTCCGGTCCAAAGCAGGCGCTCGCCTGGCTCCAGATTGGATGTGATCACGGCATCAGGGCTCTCGATCATGGGTTTTCCTTTCCCATAGGCGTCGGGTTTCCGGCGGCGGTCAAGGCTTTGCCCCGCACAGCGTGGTGTCAGGGGCCGCCGACTCCTGGTGCCGGGGCCGCTTCGGGCCTCTGCAGCTCAAAAAGCAGGGCCTCGCGCCCCCCCGGCGGCACCTTGTGCATTTTCTGGAAGCGGAACCCGAGCTTTTCGAGGAGCCGGACCGAGGCGTCGTTGCCGGGGGACACGACGCCGAGAATCGCCTTCATTCCGAGCGGCCCAAAGCCATGGGCCAGGACGGCCCGGGCGGATTCAAGGGCGAAGCCCTGCGACCAGTGCCGCTGCAGGAAAGCGAAGCCGATGTCGGGATGCTCCAGGCTGTCCCGCCGCACGAAGCCGCATATCCCGATGGCCTCATGCGAGGGCCTACGCTCCACAAGGTAGAGCCCGTAGCCGAATTTCGCATAGCTGGGGGCCAGCTTTTGGGCGATATAGGCCCGCGCCGCCCCGACCGTGCTAACGCCGCGATCGCCAATGTGCTGGAGATAGGCTGGCTCGTTCATGAGCTCAAGGACGAACCCGTCGTCGGCAGCGGCGATTTCCCGAAGGGAAAGCCTGTCAGTCTCAAGGGTCGGCATGGTTGGTTACCGGAGCCAAAACACTTGCGCTCGGAATCGGTCGCTCCTGCCGAGTCTCCAGGTTATCACTTCGTTTCTTATGCAACCACCGTGGGCGCCTGACGCCGAATTGCCGAATAGATCGCCTCGCAGGTTGCTGGTGAAGCAAGCGGGACCTCGCCGCGTGTGCCCCCAAAGCTCGCCACCGCGTCTCGCAGGGCCTCGCGGACTGAAAATGCGAGCATGAATGGCGGCTCACCTGAGGCCTTGCTCCCATGTATGGTGCCTTCCTGGGTTGCCATCGGCAGCAACGAGATCCGCATGTCGACCGGTGCGTCGCTTATCGCCGGGATCTGGTAGGTGCTCGCGCTGTGTGTCATGAGGCATCCTTTCTTGTCCCAAAGCAGCTCCTCACGGGTCAGCCAACCTATCCCCTGCACAAGGCCCCCCTCGATCTGGCCGATATCGACGCCAGGGTTCAGGGAATCGCCCACGTCGTGGACGACATCGACCCGGAGCACGCGGTGCATTCCGTTGTATCCATCAACCTCAACCTCGGCCACAGCCGCCCCGCAGACGAAATACTGGAAAGGCCGCCCGGAAGACGTCGCCCAGTCCCAATAGATGTCCGGCGTCGCGTAAAAGCCGGAAACGGCCATTCCGACGCGCTCGCCGTGGGCCTGGAGGGTCACGTCGCTGAAGGGCACTGAAAATCCTGTCCCGCGCGCATGGGCCTTTCCGTCGGCGAACAGGACCAAGGCCGGGTCGATTGTCGTCCCGGCCTTCTTGGACAGGAGCCCGGCTGCGACCGGAGTCAGGCGCTCGCGAAGCACGATGCAGGCATTCCTCACGGCGGCGCCGTTCAGGTCCGCGCCCGATGAGGCCGCGGTCGGGGAGGTGTTGGGCACCTTGTCCGTGGCGGTCGGCATGAGGCGCACGCGGTCCGCGGGAAGGCCCAGCTCCCTCATGGCTACCCCTAGAATTTTCGTGTGGAGCCCCTGCCCCATCTCGGTCCCGCCGTGGTTCACCTGCGCGCTCCCGTCTGCATAGAGGAGCACGAGGGAGCCCGCCTGGTTCATGTGCGTGAGGGTGAAGGATATCCCAAACTTCACCGGCGTCACGGCCAGGCCCCGCCTTATCATCCTGTGGGAGGTATTCCATGCATCGACGGCCGCCCTTCGCTCGGCGAAGCGCGCCCGCTCCAGGACGGAGGACCAGACCAGCTGCAGCCTGTTGTCTCCAATCTCCTGGAGGAAATGGGTGGTGTTGGTTTCCCCGCTGCCTCGGTACAGGTTCCGCCCGCGGACGACTTCCGGGGCGAGGCCAAGCCGGCGCGACACGCGGTCCACGATCTCCTCCATGACGAGCATCCCCTGGGGACCCCCAAAACCACGGAAGGCGGTGTTCGAGGCGACATTCGTCTTTGCGACCAGGCCGGTGAACCTGATCGCAGGGATATAGTAGGCGTTGTCGGCGTGGAAAAGCGCCCGGTCGAGGACCGGCTGGGAAAGGTCGAGCGACCAGCCCCCGTCGGAGTACAGGTCGACTTCGGCGGCGAGGAGCATGCCCGCGTCGTCGTAGCCGGCCCTGAACGCCGCGTGGAACGGGTGGCGCTTGCCCGTCATCATCATGTCGAGGTCGCGGTCGAGCTGCAGGCGCACGGGCTTTCCCGTCTTTACGGCCGCAAGCGCGACCATCGCGGCGTAGGGCTGCCCCTGGGTCTCCTTTCCGCCGAAGCCGCCGCCCATCCTCGGCGACTGGACGACCACCTTGCTCCGGTGCTGGCCGAGCATCTCGGCGACGATCGTCTGGATCTCGGTCGGATGCTGCGTGGACGAGCTGACGAATACGCTGCCCGCCTCTCCCGCCTCCGCCCACGCGGCCTGGGTTTCCAGGTAGAAATGCTCCTGTCCGCCAAAGGAGAATTCCCCCTCGATCCTATGGGGGGCGCTTCCGAGGGCCTGCGCCGCATTTCCCCGGGATATGGTGTGCGGCGGCGAGTGGAAGCTGCCCTGCGCGATGGCCTCCTTGATCCCAAGCAGAGGAGGCAACGGCTCGTACTCGACGATTACGGCCTGGGCGGCCGCCCGGCACTCCCTAAGCGAGCGACCCACAACGAGCGCGACGGCCTGGCCGTGGTAGAGGATTTCCCGGTCGGCGAACATGGGTTCGTCGTGATGGGTCCCCACGTTGTTGTGCCCGGGAATGTCCTCCGCCATGAGCACGGCGACGATGCCCGGCATGGCCCGTGCCGCACCGGCGTCGCGCCTGCCGATGCGGGCCCTGGCGTGCGGCGAGATGACCGGCCACGCGTCGAGCATCGGGCGGCGCTGCGCCGTGTCGTCGGCATAGAGGGCGCGGCCCGTCACGTGGCCGACGGCGCTTTCGTGGCTGAGCGCACGGGACGGGTCATCAGCCACGCCCAGCGGGCCCCTTTCAAAGGTGAGCGGCCCGTCCTGCGCCGCGCTGCTTTCCCCGGCGGCGAACTTCTCCCAGAGGCTGGCAAGCAGGCCGCGGCGAAAGCCGGCACGGGCACGAACGTCGTCAATGGGCTTAAATTCGCCGTCCAGGATTCGCGCGACATCACCCGACGCCTGGGAGAGCTTCCGGCCCTCGAGCGCCGCCTCGGCGGCGCGGGCGCGGGCCGGCGTCGGCGCAACCCCGCCAAAGGCCAGGCGGGCCCGCCGGACAACGCCCCCGTGATCGATATCGATCGAGAACGCCGCGGCGACGATGCTGATGTCGAGTTCGCGCCGCTTGGAAACCTTGAGGAAATCGGATCGACGCGCCTGGCCCTCCGGGGGTGCCCCCCTCGGCACCACGATCTCGAGGATGATCTCGCCGGCTCCAAGGACCGTCTTGCGGTATCCCGTGAAGAAGTCGGAAAGCGCCACGGTCCTGCGGGAGGACACGCTCGCAAGGACAAGCGAGGCGTCCATGGCCAACAGCGCCGGCGCCCCATCCCCAATCGGGGAGGCCGTCGCCAGGTTGCCGCCCAACGTCGCCCGGTTCCGGATCTGGCGGGCCGCGAAGACCCTCAGCATCTTCGAGAACGCCGGGAATTCCCCGGCCAGGGACTCTTCCACCGCGGTCAAGGGCGCCGAGGCGCCGATCCGCCACTCGGACGCCGACTTTGAAATGGCCGTCAGCTCCGGAACAGCCTCCGTCGAAATCAGGCAGGCGAAGGATTTGGCCTTCTTCGTCACGTCGACTCCGATTTCCGTCGCCCCCGCGACAAGCCGCCCCTCCGGGTGCCCGCTCATGGCCGCGAACAGCGCCTCGAGGCTCGTGGGCCGTATGAAGCGCTCCGCTCCCGCCGAGTAGTCCAGCTCCGGGGGTCCAGGGTGCGCCGTCGTGAGCCGCTCGCGGAAAGGATCCTTCCCGGCCGACGAACCGCGCTGCGCGAAGGCATCCAGGGCCGCATCCCTGATGGGCCGGTATCCCGTGCAGCGGCACAGGTTGCCCCCCAGCTGGTCGCTGATGCCGGCCGGGCCTTCGCAGTCTCGCCGGTAGAAGCCCTCAAAGAGCGACATGACGAACCCCGGCGTGCAATACCCGCACTGGGAGCCGTTGTTGCAGACCATGGCCGACTGGACCGGATGGAGCGGCGCGCCCTCGGCGGACAGCCCCTCGACGGTGATCACCTCCCTGCCGGCGAACATGGGAAGGAGGGCAATGCAGCTGTTGACCGCGCGGTAGGCGGGCCGTCCCGAGGCGTCCCGGTCGACGATGGCGACCGAGCAGGCGCCGCAGTCGCCCTCGGCGCAGCCCTGCTTGCTCCCGGTCAGGCCGCTTGAGCGGAGGTACTCCAATAGCGTTGTCGTCGGGGCCGCGCCGTCGATGCGAACCGCCCTGCCGTTGAGTGTGAATTCAAAACCCATCGCGTCAGGCCGCAAGGCGCGCCAGCGTCCTGGCGAGGACCTCGGCGCCGGCGGCGACATGCTGCGGCGACGCGAATTCCTCCGGCCGGTGGCTCCATCCATTGCGGCAGGGGATGAAGATCATGGTCGTCGGGCAGACCCGCGCCATGAAGAGGGAGTCGTGGTAGGCGCGGCTGACCATCCGCAGGGAGCTAAGGCCGAGCTCCGCGCAGACCTCCCCGACAATGGCGACCGTCGCCGGATCGCCCTCCGCGGGCGGGTCCGCATTGATCTCCTCGAGCTGCGCGCTTACCCGGCGGCGGGACGCGATCTCGGCGACTGCGGCCTGGATCTCACCCAGCGCCTTCCCGCGCGTCTTTAGCCCCGAGTCGCGCAGGTCGATCTCGAGGTAGGCCCTGAAGGGGACGCTGTTGATGGCGCCGGGCTCGACCCGGAAGACCCCGACCGTCCCCACGGTGTCGGGGCTGCCGCTCGAGCGCGCCGCCTTCTCGACGGCCAAGGCGACCTCGGCCCCGGCAAGCATGGCGTCGCGCCGCCCGGGCATGAGGACCGCGCCCGCATGCCCACCCTCGCCCTCAAGCCTAAGCCGGTAGCTGCTCGGTCCCGCGATGCGCTCGACGATCCCGATCGCAAAGCCGCCCTCCTCGAGGAGCGGCCCCTGCTCGATATGGAGCTCCACGAAGGCGTGGTAGCACCCGGGCCCCCGCTTCACCGACTCGAGCGGGCCGCTGCAGCCCGCAGCCCCGCGAAGCTCCTCCAGGGAGCGCCCGTCCGGGTCCCGCAGGGCGCGCGCCTGATCGGCTGAGACCGAGCCTGCAATCATCCTGCTGCCGAGGCACCCCAGGCCGAAGCGCGTGGGCTCCTCCGAGGTGAACATCACGACCTCAAGCGCGCGCCGCGGCCGGAAACCCGCCTGGCGGAGCGCAGCAAGGGCCTCGAATGCGCCGAGCACGCCGACGACGCCGTCGTACCTGCCTGCGTTCGGGATCGCGTCCGTGTGCGAGCCGGACCCGACCGCGGCCAGCGCCGGGTCGGTGCCCTCCCAGCGGGCGAAGATGTTGCCGACGGCGTCCTCGCGGACGGCGAGCCCGGCCTCGCGCGCGGCCCGCCGGACGTAGTCCCGGCCCCGGCAGTCCGCCTCGGAGAAGAGGACCCGCGTCACGACGGGCGCCGGGGCCTCGGAGATCAGCGCCAGCTCGTCGATCCGGCGCTGAAGCCCGTCGGCGTCGACGCGGATCCCCAGGGCCGGAGCGGGTTTCGTCATAGGACAGGCCGGTTGACGTCCTTGTAGTAGAGGTAGCGGGCAGGGACCTTGCCCATCGCGACAAACCACTGCGCGCAGTAGGGCCCCATCCATATCGCGTCGCCCCCCCGCACCGGGTACCAGGAGTCCTCCAGCCGGTAGATGCCCTCCCCTGAAAGCATCACAAGGCCGTGCTCCATGATGTGCATCTCGACAAAGGGCAGGTGGCCGCCCGGCTTGTAGGCGAGGATGTTGACGGCCATGTCGAACGCGGGCTCGTCCGGAAGGAAGGCTTGCACGCTTGCCGCCGGGTCGCCGAGCAGAAGCTTGCCCTTCACCCTGGAGGCGTCGCCGAGGATCGGGCGCGGCGGCCTCGTGCCGGGCAGCGGCGCGTAGCGCTTCTGGAACAGCATGACCCTCGTCCCCTTCCGCGGCGACGTGAGGCTCCACGCCTCCCCCGCGGGGCAGAAAAAGTAGCCTTCCTCGGCAAGCCTGCGCCTGGATCCGCCGGCGGCCGCTGACACGGCCCCGTTCATCACGAAGCCGAAAGTCTGGACGTCGCTGGCTGGGATCCGCGCCGATCCTCCGGACCCGAACGTGAGCAGCGTCTGGGCGACGCGGGCCCCCATGGCCGGGCTGACGAGCACGACCGCATCGGCGCCGGAGACCCCTGGAAGGGAGCTCTTCACGTGGTTCTGGGGCGTGATCAGCGCGTGGCGCGGTCCCACGTGGGCCCGCGTGTGTCCGAAGAGTTCAGGCATGGTAGGAAGGGGTTTTAATCCCGCTAGGCTGGGGTGATTTTCGGGGGAGCGATCATCTGCGCCTGGCTGGCCGGACAAGATGACCGTGCGGGGCGCCGGGCGCAATCCGGCCTTTGTCCCAGACGGTCCGGCCCCGGACAACCGTCCTGACGACATCGACCGTCGACGCGCGCCCGTCATAGGGGCCCTGGCGGTGACGGTAGAGAAGGTCGGCGTTCGAAAGCGCATGCGGGCGGTCGGCGGCCAGGAGCACGAGGTCGGCGTCGAGACCCGCGGCGATCCTTCCCTTTGCGCCGTCGATCCCGAATCGACGCGCGACGTTGGCCGACAGGAGACCCGTCAGGCGCATGAGGGCCGACTGCGCCCCGTGCCGGGCGACTGCCTCGGATAAAAGGAGGCCGAATCCGTGCTGGCACCCCGAGATGCCGCCCCAGACCTCGAAGAAGTCGGCCGAGGTCTTCATGGCAGGAGGGGCCGGGGAATGGTCCGAGCCGACGGTGTCGACATGGCCGGCCTCCAGTGCCGACCACAGGCCCTGCCGCAGCGCCTCGGGCCTCAACGGCGGGGCGCACTTGGCGGGAGCTCCCAGCCGCAGGGCGTCCCCTTCCGACAGGAGCAGGTAGTGCGGGCACGTCTCGACCGTGATGTCGACCCCGCGGGCCTTCGCCTCCCGCGCCGCGTTCACGGATTCGGGGCAGCTCGCATGGACGATGTGCAGGCTGCAGCCCGTCTCGCCTGCGATGTCGGCCGCGGTCCGGATGGCCGTTGTCTCCAGTTCGACGGGCCTCGACCGGAGCCAGGACGCGGCGCCAGTCCCCTTCGTCCGCGCCTCGAGGGCCAGCCGGCGGGCCAGCGCCTCGTCCTCGGCATGGACGGCCACGATCATCCCCAGCTGGGCCGCCCGCGCCATGCCCTCCCGCAGGGTTGCGGCGTCGGATTGCGGATACTCCTCGACGCCGCTGGCGCACATGAAGGCCTTGAGGCCGACGACCCCGGCGTCGCGCATGCCTTCAAACTCGCCCGTGTTGCCCGGGACGAGGCCGCCCCATACCCCGAAATCCGTCCGGGAAAGGCGCCTGGCCGCCCCGAGCTTCAACGCGGCGGCAGCGGCGCTCGTGACCGGCGGCAGCGAATTGAGCGGCATGTCGAAGAACAGGGTGCCTCCCCCGGCGGCGAGGGCCGACGAGCCCGTGGCGATGCCCTCCCATTCGGCCCGGCCGGGCTCGTTGAAGTGCACATGGGAGTCGATGAACCCCGCCATGACGAAGAGCCCGGAGGCGTCGATCGTCTCCTTTGCCCGCTCGTTCCCGGAGGCCCCGACCCGTTCAATCCGGCCCTCCGCAACCATGACGTCCGACTGGACGATGCCGTCCGGCGTCACGACCGAGCCCCCCCGGACGAGGAGGTCGAGGTCCGGCGTCATCGGTTCTCCGCCGCCAGTGCGGCGAGGAAGTCGACGACGATATCGAGGGCCGTCCGCAGGTCGGCGCCGCTCACGTGCTCGTCCGGGTGGTGGCTGAGGCCGCCCCGGCACCGCACGAACAGCATCGCAATGTCCATGGCGGAGGAGAGGACGACACCGTCGTGGCCGGCGCCGCTCGGCAGGTCGATGGAGCGGCCCTGGACGCGCCGGACGCTTTTCCGCAGGCGCCGCGTGAGGGACGGGGCGCAGGGGACGGACCCGTTGTCCTGGGTGGCGCGCATTTGGAAACGCAGGCGCCTCCGGCGCGCAATCGCCGCCCCCAGCCCCCGGAGGCGCCGAAGGGCCCTCCTCCTTGCCGTGTCCCCCGGGTGGCGGACGTCGAGGGAGAGTTCGGCTCCCGCAGGGATCACGTTCGTCGAGCCCGGCCTCACCTCGATGCGTCCGACCGTGGCGACCAGGCCCGGGGTCCGGCGCGCCAGGGCCTCGCAGGCGAGGACGAATTCCGCGGCGCCGGCCAACGCATCCCGGCGCAGGCGCATCGGGGTCGTCCCGGCATGCCCTGCCTTGCCGGTGAAGGAGACCCGGGCCCGGGTCTGTCCCGCGACCGCGGAGACCACCCCCGCGGCCAGGCCCTCCGACTCGAGGACGGGTCCCTGCTCAATGTGCACTTCCAGGTAGCC
Source organism: Opitutaceae bacterium (assembly GCA_036489955.1). Taxonomy (GTDB): domain Bacteria; phylum Verrucomicrobiota; class Verrucomicrobiia; order Opitutales; family Opitutaceae; genus Palsa-1447. Next base: position 67,758 of record DASXEV010000017.1, on the reverse strand, counting down.
CAGGAAGCCGGTGCGGGTCCGGCCGCGTGTGCTCCTGGGAAGGCTCGCGGCCTTCAGGGCCTGGGCGACGCTGACTCCGTCGGCGTCCCTCAGGCCCAGGTCGGCCTTGGACAGGCGGCCAATGTAGCCCTTGCTCCCCAGGTAGGCGCTTGAGAAGCGGACCCCCTCCTCCTCGGAGAATCCGACGACCTCGATGCAAAACGGAAGCACAGGCCCCCGTGACTTCAGCACCTGGAGGGCGGCGAGCGGCAGGAGGACGCCAAGCGGCCCGTCAAAACGCCCGGCGTCCCGCACGGTGTCCAGGTGCGAGCCGAGGACAAGGGTGCCGGAGCCCCGGGGGCCCTCCATGCGTCCCACGAGGTTGCCGGCAGGGTCCTCGCGGACCGAGAGCCCGGCCTCCCGCATCCAGGAGCCGACGGCGGCGTTCGCCCGGCGCATGGCCGGCGAGAGGAACGTGCGCGTCGTGGCGCCCGCCTCGTCCGAAATCCGGGCAAGCCGGCCGAGGCGGCTCCCCAATTCCCTGGCTGCAGCTGCGAGCTCGGTGCGCCGCATTTGCCCGGGGGTCAGCTCCCCCGGTAGGTGTTGTACGCCCAGGGCGTGACGAGGAGCGGCACGTGGTAGGACGCCGACGGGTCGGCGACGACGAACCTCACGGGGACGACGCCGAGGAACGGGACAGAGCCGGCGGCCTTCTGGCCAAAATAGTCGCCCACATGGAACTCCAGCTGGTAGGTCCCCGCCTTCATCTCCGGCCCCTGCAGGAGCGGCGCGTCCGTGCGGCCGTCCGCGTTCGTGACGGCGGACGCCGTGAGCTCGGGGCCCGGGGAGAGCCGGCGGAGCACCACCCTCATGCCGGGCGCGGGGCGCCCCGACACCAGGTCGAGGACGTGGGTGCTCAATTTTCCAGGCATGTCAGCGGTCATGGCTGATGGCGTCATCCAGCCTCAGCATCGCGATCTTGGCGATTTCCGAGAGCGCCGTCGAGAGTTCCGCCGCGGGGTCGCTTGAGACCCTTTCGCGCATGGCCGAGAGGATCCGGTCCTTGTCGCTCAGCCGGGCGCAGATGACAAAGGGGAAGCCGAACCGGGCCCTGTACCGGGCGTTGAGGCTCCCGATTTCGGCGGCCTCGGCCTCGCCGAGGCGGTCGAGGCCGGCGGCCCTCTGCTCACGCGCCGAGGAGGCCGTCACCTCGCCGGCCCCGGCCATGCGCCCGGCGAGGTCCGGATGGGCCCGGACGAGTCCCAGCTGGCGGGAGGCGGGCGCCCGCCGCATGGTATCGCACAGCGCCGCGTGCAGGGCCTGCGGCGTCGCAAACGGCCGGCTCCCGAAGGTCTCCCCGGCCACCCAAGGCGAATGCTCAAACAGGGGGCCGAGGACGGCGACGAACTCGCCCTCTTCGCAGGCGTTCAGCTCGGCGAGCGTCGGCTTGCGGACGTCCGTCACTTGAGGAGCTCGTAGGCGGGAAGCGTGAGGAAGTCGTCCAGGTGCTCCGCGCGCACCATCTCCATGAAGAGGTGCGCCGCGGTGCGGAAATGCCCGTGGCCGTAGCGCTCCATGCCGACCTCGGCCTCGATCTGCTGGATGACCTCCCCGAGGAGCCGGTCATAGTGGACGACCGTGACCGGCATGCCGTCCGACAGGCGGCCGCCGCAGTGGAGCCACTGCCAGAGCTGCGCCCGGGAGATCTCGGCCGTGGCGGCGTCCTCCATCAGGTTGTAGAGGGGCACGCAGCCCGTGCCCCCCAGCCATGCCTCGAGGTACTGGATGCCGACGGCGAGGTTCGTGCGGATGCCGGCATCGGTGACGGTGCCCTTCGGCGCGGCAAGGAGGTCCGCCGCGGTCACGTGCACGTCGTCCCTCTGGCGGGAGATCTGGTTGGGCCCGGGCATGTGCTTGTCGAAGGCCTTGAGGGCCACCGGGACCAGGCCCGGGTGCGCGACCCAGGTCCCGTCGTGGCCGTCCGTGGCCTCGCGCTCCTTGTCCGCGAGGACCTTGGCCAGGGCCGCGTCGTTCGCGGCCGGGTCGCCCTTTATGGGAATCTGCGCCGCCATGCCCCCCATCGCGTGGGCCCCCCTCCTGTGGCAGACCTTGATGACGTGCAGGCAGTACGCGCGCATGAAGGGCGAGGTCATCGTGACCTGGCTCCTGTCGGGGAAGACGTAGCCCTCCCGCCGGTGGAGCTTCTTTATGCAGCTGAAGATGTAGTCCCAGCGCCCGCAGTTGAGGCCCGAGGAATGGTCGCGCAGCTCGTAGAGGATCTCCTCGGCCTCGAAGGCCGCGAGGATGGTCTCGATGAGCGCAGTCGCCCGGATTGTCCCCTGCCTGATGCCGAGTGCGCCCTGCGCATGGACGAAGACCTCGTTCCAGAGGCGCGCCTCGAGGTGGCTCTCCATCTTCGGCAGGTAGAAATACGGCCCGGACCCCCGCGCGACGAGCTCGGCCGCGTTGTGGAAGAAGTAGAGCCCGAAATCGAACAGGCTCGCGGAGACGGGCCTGCCGCCAAGGAGGACGTGCTTCTCGGGAAGGTGCCAGCCGCGGGGCCGGACGACGAGGGTCGCCGTCTTCTCGTTCAGCCGGTAGGCCTTCCCCTCCGGCCCGGTGTGGGTGATCGTGCGCCGGACGGCGTCCCTGAGGTTGACCTGGCCCTCAATCAGGTTTTCCCAGGTCGGCGAGGTCGCGTCCTCAAAGTCGGCCATGAACACCTTGGCGCCGGAATTGAGGGCGTTGATGACCATCTTCCGGTCGACAGGGCCCGTGATCTCGGTGCGGCGGTCGAGGAGGTCCGCAGGGATCGCGGCGACGGTCCACGCGCCCTCGCGGACGGCCTGCGTCGAGGTGAGGAAGTCGGGGAGGACCCCCGAGTCGAGATCCACCTGGAGGGCGGCGCGGCTGCGCAGCAGTTCCTGGCGCCTCGCGTCAAACTTCTGGAAGAGCCCGGCCAGGAAGGCGCAGGCCTCCGGCGTCAGGATCTGCACGTGGTTCCCGGGGATCGGGCCCAGTATCTCGAGGCCGGCGCGGTCGTTCTGTGTCATGGCGCGGGACAGGCTATCTTCCCCTTGAGTCCTGTCAGCACCATTGTACCGTCGGGCGGCCCGCCGTTCCGTGGCGGCCGTATCCAGTTTCCACCCATGAGCCACGACGACCACATGCGCGACGCCATCCGCCTTTCGGAGGAGGGCCTGCGCTCCGGGAAGGGCGGGCCGTTCGGCTGCGTCGTGGTGAGGGCGGGCAAGGTCGTGGGCCGCGGCAACAACCAAGTGACCTCGGCGTGCGACCCGACGGCGCACGCGGAGGTCGTCGCCATCCGCGACGCCTGCAGGGCCCTCGGCACCTATCACCTGGAGGACTGCGTCGTCTACACGAGCTGCGAGCCGTGCCCCATGTGCCTGTCGGCCATCTATTGGGCGAGGATACCGACGGTCTACTACGGCAACAGCCGTTCGGACGCGGCGGCCGTGGGCTTCGACGACGAGTTCATCTACCGGGAGGTCGCGCTCCCGGTCGGCGGCCGCAAGGTCGCCATGAGGGCGCTCCTCGCCGCGGAGGCGAAGCGGGCATTCGCCGAGTGGGGCGCCAAGGCCGACAAGGTGCCCTATTAGGGGCCGGAGCGCTTGCCAAATCGGCGCCCGCGGGCAGCTTTACCCTCCATGAACTTCCACAATTTCACGCCCGGGATCAAGGCGGCCGCGCCGCGCCTCGACGACGAGGACGAGGATGATGACGACGAGGATCCCGCGGTGGCCGCGGACCCCAGGCGCAACCCGTCCGTCTCGGCGCTCATCCAGCGGCGCTTCCTCAACCAGCGTAAGCTCTTCCTCTGGGGCCCGGTGACCGACGAGTCGGCGAAGGACCTGAGCGAGAAGCTGCTCTACCTCGAGTCCCTGGCCCCCGGCAAGGATGTCACGTTCTACATGAACACCCCAGGCGGCTCGATCACGGCGGGGATGGCGCTTTTCGACACGATGAGGCTCATCACCTCCCCGATCACGATCGTCGTGACCGGCATGGCGGCCTCGATGGGGTCCATCCTCCTCTGCGCTGCCGCGAAGGGCAAGAGGCTCATCTATCCGCACGGCCGCGTGCTCATCCACCAGCCCCTCATCTCCGGGCGGTTCATCGGGCCGGCGACCGACATCAACATCCAGGCGCAGGAGATGGAGAAGCTCCGGAGCGAGCTGAACCAGATCCTCGCGGAGGCGTCGGGCCAGTCGATCGAGAAGATCTCGAAGGACAGCGACCGCGACTTCTACCTGAACGCCAAGGAAGCGGTGGCGTACGGCCTGGCCGACAGGATCGTCGAGAAGATCTGAGTCACTTGCGGGCGGCCGCCGCGGCCGCCCGCCCCAGTTCCTCGTTCCACTCGGCCGCCTGGCCGCTGTCGCCGCCCTTGAGCGCGACCATCCGCGCGGTCTTGAGCCACGTGGCGCGGAGCTCCGCCGGCATGGCGTCGGCCGAGAACAGCCTCCTGAAGACGTCGATGGACTCCGCGTACCTGCCGCTCGTGGCCATGAAGGAGGCGCACTGGAAGAGGAGGTCCCAGCTGCCCGCCGAGCTGTCGGCCCCGTCGACGGCGTCGTCAAGGAGGGTGACGGCCTCGTCCCTTGCGCCGGAGGCCGCGAGGCGCTGGGCAACCGCCATGGCCAGGGCGAGGTTCGGCGCGTCCCGGAGGCCGGCCTTGCCCACCCTCACCGCCTCCGCGCCCTTGCCCTGGCGGTCGAGGAGGTTCATCTGGCGGATGACGGCGTATCCGGCCAGCGCCGGCGGCAGTGCGGCGAGGTTCGCCTCCTGGCTGGAAAGCGCGACCTTGAACGGGCGGTAGAGCGGGTCCCCGATGAGGATCGACTGCCAGCTGAGGACGGGAAGGGCGTAGTACGCCGCGTCAGCCAGGTCGTCGCCGCGGGCGAGCGCCTTCAGGAGGAGGTCCGGCCTGTGGGTGAACTCGAGGTAGGGCTCGAAGACATTGCCGACGGTCGCCGTGGCGCCGCGGTCGACCAGGGGGCCGCACCACCTTTCGGTGGCCGACCTCAGGGTCTCAGCCGAGAAGCTGTGGATGTGGACCGCCACCGCCCCGGGGGGGAAGCGGAAGCCGGGCAGCGCGAAGGGCCCGTTCAGCTCCTGGGCGTACCACCCGAAATAGAGCACGGGCGCGTCGATGCGCGAATCGGCCGGGAAGGTCGACGGGCCGCGGCCGACGGACAGGTCGAATCCCAGCGCCTGGATCTCGACGCCCGCCTGGTTGAGCACCTTGTCGCCGCTCTCATGGGGGCCCGCCAGGTCGATGTAGCCCCGGCCGAGGAGGCCGGTGTGCTCGGCCTCGATGGCCAGGTCGACGAGGTGCATGGCGTCGGCCTCGGTCGGTCCGTCCAGCCGCGATACCTTGACCACCAGGTTCTCGGCGGCAGCCGTCGGGCGGTCGTTGGCGAAGAGCGGGTTGGTGACCACGCCGTTGACCGGGTAGCCCGGCTGCGCCAGGAGGCTAAGCTCCGAGTCGACCGCGCCCTGGTTCGTCTTGAGCTGCCCGTGGCCGATGAGCCCGGGGATGTCCCTTTCCAGGGTGGGATCGTCCCCAATCCGGAGCGGGACGCCGCGGCATAGGATGAGGGCGGCGATCCGGTGGCCCGAGACCGAGTACTTGCGCCGCCCCACGTCGTCCGTGCTGTTCATGGGGATCGCGTCGATGAGCCCCCGCTTCACAAGCTCGTCCTCGAGCGGCTGCCAAAGGGCCGGGATGAATGTCTTCCACGTGATCGTCTCCTCCGTCGGCATCGGCAGAGCGATGATGTTGCGGACGGGGATCGACCGCCTGCTGGCGTAGTGCCCGGCGATGGCCTCGGAGCCGGGCGCCGAGCTGTTCGCCACGAGGATCACCTGCCCTCCATCGGGGGATCCCAGGGCCTGGAGGGCCGCCGCCGCCGCCAGCAGTGCGGCAAGGAGCGCCCTGAGCGGCCGAAGGCTCATGGCGTGCGCACGGGATCCCTGGGGCGGGAGCGGCGGCAGGGACGACGGGGCGCTCACGCACGGGCCTAGTTTGCGAATCGCCACGAGGGCCTGAAGTCTCTCGGGGACTTCTCCCCCTTCAGCCTCACCCGCACCATCTCGATCGGCATCGGCCCGCCGACAAGGATGGCGTCGTGGAACTGGCGGTTCGTCATCCCGCCGGACGAGACCAGCTCCTGGTGGAGGGCGCGCAGCTGGAGGGCGCCCAGCATGTACCCCGCCTGGTACATGGGGGGGAAGGATCCGTTGAACGAGCGCCGGACCTCGCCCGTGGCGCTCGCCTGCTCGTGCCCCACCCTGTCGACGAGGAAGTCGACGCACTCCTGCGGCGTCCACTTGCCGAGGTGGAAATTGAGCGAGAAGATGATCCGCGCGCACCGGTGGGCCCGCCAGAAGAGCATCCCCATCCGGTCCTCGGGTGACCTCGGGAAGCCCAGGTCCCAGAACTGGAACTCCCACCACACGGCCCAGCCCTCGACCCAGAACGGCGTCGTGAAGAGCTGCCGGTGGGGGTTCGATCGCGACTCGTAGTAGTACTGGAGGTGGTGGCCGGGGACGAGCTCGTGGAACACGGTCGCGCGCGCGAAATGGACGTTGTTCGCCCGCAGGCTCTGGATCCTGTCCTGGTAGTCCATGCCGTCCGTGGGATAGGCGACGAGGATGTCCGGTCCGCCGAGGAAGAACGGGGCCACCTTCTGCCGTTCGGGGCTCATCATCTCGATCCGCCAGAAGTCCGCCGCCAGCGGCGGTATCGTCACCAGGTCCCGGTCCTCCACGAACTTGATGGCCTCTAGGGCCAGGTTCCGGACAAGGGCCGGCTGGCTGCCGGGCGGCACATGCTCCCGCTTCACCTTCTCCATGGCGGCCTTCCAGTCGTCGCCGAAGCCCATCTCGCGCGAGGCCCTCCGCAGCTCGTTGTCGCACCATGCGAATTCCCTGTTCGCGATCCCCAGGAGCTCCTCGGGGCTGTAGGCGATCATCTCGTGGTCCAGCTCGGCCTCGAGGCCCTTTCGGCCGATGGGGTCCCCCACGATGGGCTCGTCCCGCCCCTCCACGGCGCCGACGACCTTTTCCCGCAGGAACTTCACATAGGCGTCGAGGGCCTTGTTGAGGCGCTCATGGGGCGCGCGCACCCACCATCCGAACTCGGGATCGTAGCCGTTGTAGAACTTGAACCAGTCCTCCAGCGAGTCCCGCAGGTCCCCGATGGCGCCGACCGCGCGGTAGGCGACGACCTGGGTGACCGAAATCGGCGCCGCCTTTGCGCGGCCGTTCGTCCCGGCTCCGCCGGGCGCCGCCCCCAGCCCCTCCTCGATCCTGCCGACCTGGTCCGCTATCGCGTCGAGGACCGCGGCGGCGGCCTGCGGGTCGACGGGCTCCATGAGGCGGCGCGACTCCTGCAGCCTGGCGATGTCGCCGGCGAACGGGACCAGTGGGGCCATCTCCCCCTGCCTTGCCTCGAGCCGGTCCAGGAGGCGCTCCTCGTACGCGATCTGCCGCCCGAGGAGGATCCAGTCGATCCTGCCCTCCGTGCCGAGGGAATCGTAGTCCATGGCGCCCAGGCGGCCGCGCCACGCCGCGTAGAATTCGCGCAGGCGCCGGGTCTGCAGCTGCGAGCCGTCGACGCTGTAGAACCGGGTGAGCTCGTCGCGGTCGGCGACGAAGCGGTCGACGAGCTCGCGGAGCTCGCTCGAGCGGGGCCCGGTCATGAGCGAGAGCTCGGCCGGGACATAGGCCGCCGTCGGCCGGATCGCCGCCGGCGACGGGTCCGGCGCCCCCAGGGCCGGCCCGGCAGCCGCAAGCAGCATGGCGGCCACGCGGTGGGCGTTCGTCATCGCGCGAGGAAAGACCCGGCCGGCGCGGCGGTCAAACCTAGGCGCGCCGGCGGGCGGCGCGCCAGGCCACGGGGAGCCCCGGGCGAATCAGAGCTTCCAGTCCACCTCGCCGAAGGCGCCAAAGCCGAGCGCCGGGTAGCCGTTCACCGGCTGGTAGCTCTCGTCGAGGAGGTTCTCGGCGCGCACCTTCAGGGCCAGCCGGTCCGTCGCCTTCCACGCGGCGTAGACCCGGACGACCGAGTAGTCCGGGTCGTCGACGGTGAGGAAGGTGAGGGCGTCGACGTCCTGCCGTCCCGCGACGACCTGGACCCCCGCGCCGGCGCTCCAACCGTGGCCGAAGTCCCGCCAGAGGTCGGCGCTCGCGCTGTTCCTCGGCCGGCGGAGCAGGCGCGTCCCGTCTGTGAGGTCGTAGGCGTTGAGGTACGTGTACGCCAGCCGGCCCTGCGCCCTGCCGGGAAGGTTGAACTTCGCCTCGAATTCAATGCCGTCCGTGCGCGCGCGGCCGATGTTCTCCGTCGTCCCCGGGTACACGTCGAAATTGTAGTCGATGAGGTCGGTGTAGTCCGTCCTGAAGACGGAGGCGCTGAGCGTCCCGGCCCCGGCCGGGAGGTACACGTCGACGCCGGCGTCGCCGCCGCGGGAGCGCTCGGGCTTGAGGTCCGGGTTGCCCTGGTAGCCCGTAGCCACGCCGTAGAGGTCGAGGAAGCTGGGGGCGTTGAACCCCGTGCCGTAGCTCGCGCGGAGCTTCACCTGCTTGTCCGGGCTCAGCCAGGCCGCGGTGACGCGCCCGGTCAGGGCGGACCCGAAGGTGTCGAAATCGTCGTAGCGGCCGCCCGCCGTCAGGAAGACGGACGGCAGGGGGTTCCACTCGTCCTCGAGGAAGACGGCCGAGAGATCCTGGCGCTCATCGATGCTCCCGTAGCCGTCGTTCTGGGTCGCCTCGTCCTCGCCCGAGATCCCCACCGTCACCTTCTGGTCCGAAAGCCCCGAGTACGTGGCCTGGGCGTCGGCGACCAGCCGGCGGTTCTGGACCACCGTGGACTCCTCGAAGACGCCCGGGGACTCGTCGAAGGACAGGTAGCGGCGGTCCTGGCCGCCGAGGGTCACGTGGGCCGTCCAGTCCCCCTTCGGGTGGAGGTCCGCGAAGACCGTCCCCAGCCAGTTGGCCTCGTCCTCGTAGGCGTACGGGTCGTCCGTGTAGACGTCGCCGGGATCGCCGTAGCGCCCCTCGAACCCGCGCACCGTGGCCCCGATCGAGGCGCCGGGCGTCAGGTCCCTGTCCAGGCGCAGGACGAGGTCCGCCCCGTTGAATTCGTTGTTCGCGCGGTCGTTCTGCGTGTGGGAGCCCGAGGCCGTGAGGCTCCAGGCCGACGGTCCGCTGGAGCCCTGGGCGTCGACGGTCCCCTCGACGGTGGAGAAGCTTCCCCCCTCCACGCTCACGTCCGCGGACGCGGGCCCGGATCCCCGCTGGGCCTCGATGGAGATGACGCCGCCCACCGCCTCGCTGCCATAGAGCGTGCTCTGCGGGCCGCGGGCGATCTCGACCGTGTCCGTGGCGCCGGGCCTGGCCCCGCCAAGGAAGACGGCGTAGTCGGTGTTGGCGTCGTTGAGGCGGATCCCGTCGACCATGAAGAGCACCTGGTCGGAGTCGGCCCCGCGCAGGAAGACGGAAACGTCGGAGCCGCTGGCGCCGTTCGCGAATGCCGGGGCGCCGGGCGTGGCGCCGAGGGCGCCTGCGAAGCTTTCCATCTGCTGCCTCGAGAGGTCGGAGGCGGTCTCGACGTCGACCGCGGTGCCAAGCGTGCGCACGTCCTCTGGTGTGCGCGTCGCCACGACGACATAGGGCTCAAGGCTGGAATCCGGGACGGTTTGGGACCGCGAGGGACTCGCGAGGGCGGCAACGGCAAGCGCGGCGATGGCGGCGCGCGGGATGTGTGTGTTCAAGCGGACGGGTTTCCTTCACAGTTTGCGATGAAGTGGTCGCCGGGTCGGCGCGCGCAACCGCGCCGGGCGAACGTGTTTGGGGCCCGGGCCAGATGTTCGGACTCCGCGTGTGCTCCGGAGGGGCCATGGGCCCGCCCGGACTGTCCTCGCCCCTCGCCTTCACCGGGCCGTCCCGATTGGCTTTGCCCACGCCGACGCCGGCGCGGTGGGGGTCTGTGACGCGTTACCGCAGCGCAACTGTGGCCGGTTTTCACGGCCTTCCCTGATTCCTGGGCCTATCCTGGACAAAGAACGACGGTCGATCTGACGATGCATCAAGGAATTGGCAGGGTGCAAGCCCAATTCATATCAAGAAATACGGATTTATTGATACGATACTTGCCTTCCCTGCCATCCCGTATTGGCTTGTATGGGGATCACCCGCCCTGACGCCACCCATGACCGCACCCAAGCCCTCCGACTCCTTCGGCGAACTCGCGCGGCTCTTCGACTCGCGGATCGCGATGCTGGACGGGGCCATGGGGACCATGATCCAGGAAAGGAGCCTCACGGAGGCCGATTTCCGGGGGAAGAGGTTCGCGGCGCATGGCCGCGACCTGAGGGGCGACAACGACCTCCTGTCCCTCACCCGGCCGGACGTCATCGAGTCGATCCACGCGGAGTACTTCGCCGCGGGGGCCGACATCGTCGAGACCAACACGTTCAACTCGACCGAGATCTCCCAGGCCGACTACGGCCTTGAAGCCGTCGTGGACGAGATGAACGTCGCCTCGGCGCGCATCGCGCGGCGGGCGGCCGACGGCGCCATGGCGTCGGATCCCTCGAGAATGCGCTTCGTCGCCGGGGCCATCGGCCCCCTCAACCGCACGCTCTCCCTCTCCCCCGACGTCAACCGGCCGGACTTCAGGGCGGTCACATGGGACCAGGTCGTCGGGGCCTACCTGAGGCAGGCCCGGGCGCTGGCCTCGGGGGGCGTCGACGCGCTCCTCATCGAGACCATCTTCGACACCCTGAACGCGAAGGCGGCGCTCTTCGCGTGCGAGCTCCTCTTCGACGAGACGGGCGTGCGCCTGCCGGTCATGCTCTCCGTCACGATCACGGACGCCTCGGGCCGCACGCTCTCCGGCCAGACGATCGGCGCCTTTCACGCGAGCATCGCGCACGCGCGGCCGTTCTCGGTCGGCATCAACTGCGCGCTCGGCGGCCGCCAGATGAGGCCGTACGTCGAGGAGCTCTCCTCCCTGGCCCCGTGCTACACCACCTGCTACCCGAACGCGGGCCTGCCGAACGCCTTCGGCGGCTACGACGAGACGCCGGCCGACATGGCGGCCGTGCTCGGGGAGTTCGCCCGTAACGGGTGGCTCAACATGGCGGGCGGCTGCTGCGGCTCGACGCCGGCGCACATCGCGGCCATCGCGGCCGCGGTCCGCGGCCTTGCGCCGCGCCGGCCGCCGCAGGCGCAGCCGGCGCTTCGCCTCAGCGGCCTCGAGCCCCTCGCCGTGGCCTGAGAGGCCCGGCCCGCCCCCGATGCCAAGCGCCCAGCAATCCGGCTCGCAGTTCCTCGTCATCGGCGAGCGCACCAACATCACGGGCTCGCCCAAGTTCGCCAAGGCCCTCAAGGCCGGCGACTGGGACGCGTGCGTGGCGATCGCGCGCCAGCAGGTGGAGTCGGGGGCCAACGTGATCGACGTCAACGTCGACGAGGCCCTCGTCGACGGCGAGGCGACGATGGTGAGGTTCCTGAACCTGATCGCCTCGGAGCCGGAGATCGCGCGCGTCCCCGTGATGGTCGACTCCTCCAAGTGGACGGTCCTCGAGGCGGGCCTGCGCTGCCTGCAGGGCAAGGGGATCGTCAACTCCATCTCGCTGAAGGACGGGGAGGAGGAGTTCCTCCGCCGGGCCTCGCTCGTCAGGCGCTACGGCGCCGCGGCCGTCGTCATGGCGTTCGACGAGGCGGGCCAGGCGGCGTCCATGGAGGACAAGGTGCGGATCTGCACGCGCGCCTACCGCCTCCTCACGGGGTCCGGGTTTCCCGCCGAGGACATCATCTTCGACCCCAACATCCTCACGGTCGCGACGGGGATCGAGGAGCACAGCAACTACGCCGTGGACTTCTTCGGGGCCACGAAGGCCATAAAGGCGGCGCTCCCCCACGCCAAGGTGTCGGGCGGCGTCTCAAACGTCTCGTTCTCCTTCCGCGGCAACAACCCGGTCCGCGAGGCGATCCACACCGTGTTCCTCTACCACGCCATCGCGGCCGGCATGGACATGGCGATCCTGAACGCGGGCATGCTCGGGATCTACGAGGAGATCCCCAAGGACCTGCTGCTGCGCGTCGAGGACGTGCTCCTCAACCGGCGCCCCGATGCCACCGAGCGGCTGGTCGTCTTCGCCGACCAGCTGAAGCCCTCCCAGGGCGGCCCCAAGGCCGAGGCGAAGGAGGACCTGGCGTGGAGGTCCGGCACCGTGGAGGAGCGCCTCTCGCACTCGCTCGTGAAGGGCATCGACGCCTTCATCGAGGCCGACACCGAGGAGGCGCGCGCGAACGCCGCCCGGTACCCGAGGCCGCTCAACGTCATCGAGGGCCCGCTCATGGACGGGATGCGCGTCGTCGGCGACCTCTTCGGGGCCGGCAAGATGTTCCTGCCGCAGGTCGTCAAGTCCGCGCGGGTCATGAAGAAGTCCGTCGCCTACCTGACGCCCTACATGGAGGAGGAGAAGCGCCGCATGGCGGCCGCCGGCGCGGAGACCCGGGCCCAGGGCAGGATCGTCCTGGCGACCGTGAAGGGCGACGTCCACGACATCGGCAAGAACATCGTCGGCGTCGTGCTGGCGTGCAACAACTACGAGGTCGTGGACCTCGGCGTCCTCGTGCCCTGCGACAAGATCCTCGCCGCGGCGGCCGAGGTTAAGGCCGATGTCGTCGGGCTCTCCGGGCTCATCACCCCGTCCCTCGACGAGATGGTCCACGTCGCGAAGGAGATGACCCGCACCGGCTGCACCGTGCCGCTCCTCATCGGCGGCGCGACGACGAGCGCCGCACACACGGCCGTCAAGATCGCCCCCGAGTACGCGGGCGGCGTCGTCCACGTGCTCGACGCCTCGAGGGTCGTCAACGTCATGACCTCCCTCCTGTCGCCCGAGATGAAGCCCGGCTTCGTGGCCGAGGTGGCCGCCAAGCAGCAGAAGCAGAGGGAGGAATTCGCGGCCAGGCGCGCGAAGAGGCCGCTCCTGTCGCTCGCCGTGGCGCGGGAGCGGGCCCAGAAGTTCGACTGGGCCGGCGTCGATATCCCCCGCCCGGAATTCCTGGGGACGAGGAGCTTCTCCTCCGTCCCCCTGGGCGACATCGTCCCCTTCATCGACTGGGGCCCCTTCTTCAGCGCCTGGGAGCTCCACGGGCGCTTTCCCGACATCCTGAAGGACGAGGTGGTGGGGACCGAGGCCGTGAAGCTCTACGACGACGCGAGGCGGCTGCTTGGGCGCTTCGTGGAGGAGAAGAGCCTGACCGCCAACGCCGTCATGGGCTTCTGGCCGTGCAACGCCGTGGGCGACGACGTCGAGGTGTACTCGGACCAGGCCAGGACGTCGGTCGTCTCGCGCTTCCACATGCTGCGCCAGCAGCTGGAGAAGCCGGCCGACCAGGCCAACCACTGCCTCGCCGACTACATCGCGCCCCGTGACAGCGGCAGGATCGACTTCATCGGCGGGTTTGCGGTCACCTCGGGCCACGGCGTCGAGAAGATCGCCGCGGCCTTCCGCGCGGCGTCGGACGACTACAGCGCCATCATGACGCAGGCGATCGGCGACCGGCTGGCGGAGGCGATGGCGGAGATGTTCCACAAGGCCGCGCGCGAGGCCTGCAGCTTCGGGAAGACGGAAAGGCTGTCGTACAGCGAGCTCATCAGGGAGCGGTACCGCGGCATCCGGCCGGCGCCAGGCTATCCCGCGTGCCCGGACCACACGGAGAAGCCCGAGCTCTTCCGCATGCTGGGCGCCGAGGCGGCGACGGGCATGCGCCTGACCGAGAGCTGCGCGATGACCCCGGCCAGCAGCGTCAGCGGCTGGTATTTCAACCATCCGGATTCCAAGTACTTCGGCGTCGGCAAGCTGGGGCGCGACCAGGTCGGCGACTACGCCGCGCGCAAGGGCTGGACGCTCGACGTCGCCGAAAAGTGGCTCGGGCCCTACCTCGACTACGATGTTGGCTGAGGCCGGCCGGAACTTTACGCTCGGTCCTGCGTCTCACCCATCCGGATGACACCCCACTCCCCCAGGCGGGCCCGTGCCCTCCTTGCCATCATGGCCGCGGTCCTCGCCGCGGCCGGGGCCCGGGCCGTCGAGATCCAGTTCGTTGAGAGCCTGACTTCCGCCCAGCTGGCGCGGGCCGGCATCGCCAAGCTGGCCCCCGCACAGGCGGCCTACCTGGACAGCCTCGTCTCGAGGGACGTGACCTCCGCCCAGGAGGGCGGCGTCACGGGATTCTCGACGACCTTCACGGAGCGCCACAACGCGGCCGAGCGCGTCGCCTGCGGGCTCGACCGCCTGAGCCCCACCCAGCGGACGGCGTTCAACACCTTCGTCGCCCAGGCGATCGCCCTCGGGCCCCCGCCGGACCAGGCCTTCATGTATTCGCCGAAGAAGGCCGGAGCGGCCGCCCCTCCCCCGCCTCCCCCCACCTCGCTCGTCACCGCGCCCCAGCGGCTGGAGGTGCATGGCGACGTCTCGATGACCGTCGGCGGCGGGCGTGGCGGCAGCTTCTACGGCATGTCGGGCGACATCAGCATCACCGACCCGGTGCACAACTTCACGATCTCGGCGGGCTACAGCGAGTACAAGGGCAAGGGATTCCTGCCCCTGTGCGACCTCTACCCGCCGTTTGAGCCCTTCGGGCCGTACCCGTCGCCCTACCTCGGCTGGTAGCGCCGGGCGCCTGCGCAATTGCAGGCCCCCGGCACCGGAAGCCGGGCGTCACTCCTCGGCGACGAACGCCGCAAAGCTGTGCGGCTGGATGGGAACCTGGAAGAGGGACTTCGGGGGACCGGAGGGACGGCGCCGGCCGAAGAAGCCCATGGGCTCCGTGGGGGTGTAGGCGTTGATCACCTCGCCCGTCTCCAGGTTGCGCAGCTTCGTATACCTTCCCTGCACCGTGACCCGCATCTCGGCCGGTTCGTTGCGGTACGACTCGACGATGAAGGCCCCGTTGTCGTAGGCGAAGAGCGCCACCTGGCTCGGGCCGTCGAGGCGGACGAAGAAGTCCTTCATGACGGTGTCCTTGATCGCGGTCGTCACCGGGGTCGGCATGGCGTAGAGGTTCCTGAAGTCGTCCGGCATCGTCCACACGTAGAGGATCCCCTTGCTGTACCTGTCCATGAGCATGAGGGGATAGCCGAGGCCGTTCTCCATCGCGCTCACCAGGCCCCAGGCGTCGTTCGTCAGGAAGCGCACCTCGGGAAACAGGATATGGCGGCCCCCGGGGCCGACGTCCACGTGGCCGCCCGGGCCGAAGCCCGAGGTGTAGGCGTCCGCGTCCACCTTCTCGTCGCTGACGTGGGTCTCGCAGATGCTCTCGATGCCGTGGCCCTGGAGCGCGCGCAGCAGGCCCGAGGTGATGACGACCGACTTGCCGTCCGTCAGCTGGCGCTTGATCTTCGCCACGATGTCCGGGTCGGCCTTGGCGTCCTCGGTGAGGAGCACCAGCTTGGCCTGCGCCGGGAACTCCGGGTGCAGGTTGATCGGGATGCCGAGCATGCCGATGAAGTTGTGGAGGAAGTCCTCGCCCGTGGACTGGTAGGGCCGGTAGCTGTCGATGCCGATGGGGTTGCCCAGCTTGCCGACGACGGCGTCGGCCTGGCGCAGCGCGGCGCCGGCCACGGTGCCCCATGTCGCCGCGTCGGGCGCGCCAGGGACGGTGGGCTTGTAGGCGGCGGACAGGGCCTCGTAGTCGAGGCTCGTCGGCAGCGACTCCCACTTCCCGCGCTCGCCGGCCGCGGCCTTCTGCAGGATGAGCCTCCAGTTGAAGAGGGTGATCTCGCGGGCCTTGGCGAACATGGTGTCCCACAGCTGCTCGGCATAGCGGTCGACGTAGAGCGAGCCGTACGTGTCCACCCAGCCGCCGCCGTTGGCGCCCGGCTTGATGTTCTCAAAGTACCGGATGATCTGGTAGCTCTCGTACTGCTGGAGGAACTGGTCCGTGTACACCGGGTCGCGCGTCTCCGTGCCGGTGTAGATGCCGTCAAACATCTTCGGCTCCTTGTCCAGGTCGAAGCCCAGGCCCTGGAAATGCTCATACCAGTTGGGGAACTTGATCACGACCTTGATCTTCGGGTTCACGGCCCTGGCGGCGTCGATGATGAGCTCCCTAGCGGCGCCGTCCATCAGATGCAGGCGGAAGTCGGTCCACGACCGGTCGCCCTTGGCCGCGATGTCCGAGTCGAGCTTCGTGTTGTTGAAGAAGAAGTCGTCCAGGATGAACTCGTCGAAGTGGCGAGCCGCCCGCTCGGCGACGCTCTTCACGTAGGCCCTGTCGGCCGGGTCCGTGTAGCAGAAGGAGCGGAACTGGTCCGGCTCGAGGTCCGAGAAGGCGCTCCCGGCGGCCACCTGGACGCCCTTCGAGACGAAGAAGGCCTTCACGTTGTCGAGGAGCTGGTCGTCGGCCATCATGTGGTCGCGGTGCACCTCGATGTACACCTTGTCGACCTTCACCTGGCTGCTGATCTGGTCCCATTCCGAGGACAGGACCTTCGGGTCCGAGAAGGACTGGACCACGGTCACCGGTATGTACACGGCGACCGCGAAGTTCTGGTAGTTGCCGGCCAGGGCTGCGCGCGCCATGAGGGCGCACGCGATTAGGCTGAGTAGTTTTCTCATGGGGCGGGTTCCCCATCAAATTCCTATTCAGGAAGTTCTCAAGGCCGTTTGGCGGATCGCGGCTTGAGCTGCGCCGGCCTCCTCTGCCAGCGTCCGGGTGGAGATGCTCGCCCGCTACATCCTGCTTTTCCTCGGGGTCTTCGCGTGCTCCACCTCGGCCATCTTCATCCGCGAGAGCGCGACAGACCCCTTCGTCCTCACGGCCTTCAGGCTCGTGATCGCCTCGCTCCTCCTCTCCCCCGTGTTCGTGGCCGAGCTGCGGCGCCACAGGGGGGCGTTCACGGCCGCGCACCTGCGGCGGACGCGGGCCCCGGCGGTCGTCCTGGCGTTCCACCTCATGCTCTGGACGCTCGGGGCCCGGATTACGGTCGTCGCGCAGGCGACGCTCATCGTGAACCTGGTCCCGGTGGCGCTGCCCTTCTTCCTCATCCCGCTCGCCAGGGAGCGGGTCAACCGCGCGGAGGTCGTGGGGACCCTCCTCGCCATCGCGGGCCTGGCGCTCCTCTCGGCAAAGGACGTCCTGCGCGGGGGCGGGAGCGCGGGCGGGGACGCCGTGTGCTTCCTCTCGATGCTCCTCTTCGCCCTCTACCTCGCGCTCGGCCGCAGGAACAGGGACTTCCCCTCCATCTGGCTCTACGTGATCCCGGTGTACGCCCAGGCCGCCGTCCTGTGCACCCTGGTGGCCCTGTTCCGCATCCCGACCTTCGCCTACCGCTCCCCGCGCGAGTGGGCGCTCATGTTCGCCATGGGGGCCATCCCGACCGTGTGCGGCCACTCGCTCCTCAACGCGGCGATGCGCCGGATTCGCGGCCAGATCGTCAGCCTGTGCAACGTGAGCCAGTTCGTCTTCGCCGGCGTCATGGGCTTCCTGCTCTTCGGCGAGCGGCCGCGGACCCTCTTCTACCTCGCCTGCTCGGTCGTGGTGGCCGGGCTTGTCATCGTCGTCCTGGCCACCCCGCAGGAGCCGCAGTCGCCGCTCAGGAAGCCCGCGCAGCCGCAGACGTGAAGGCGAGCACGAGCGGGGGGACCTCGCCTCGCAGGGCCGCGCGCTCCGGCTGGAAAAGGACGCCTGCGTAGAAGGCCCGCCCCTGGAGTTCGGCCCCGCGGACCTCGCCCGAGTCGTCCCAGGCCGTGAAGCGCAGGCCCGCGCGCTCCATCGGCGCCCTGTAGGCCGCGTTGAAGCCGTAGTTGCAGCGGTAGCCCTCCGTGGCGGACGAGGCGCCGTAGGCCGAGCCAATGAGGCTGCCCTCCTCGAAATGCACGCGGCCCCTCTTCTCCGACATGGAGCAGCTGAGGGCCGTCACGACGAGGGCCGCGGCGCCGGGCGCCGTCTCCGCGTGCTCCGCTCCCGCTATCCCGGCCATGTTCCGCGCAAACTCGACCAGGGCGTGCTGGAAGCCGCCGCAGGTGCCGAGGAAGGGGCGGCCCGACTCGCGGGCCCAGCGGATGGCCTCAAGGACGCCGTCCGGGTTGCGGTAGGGGCTGGCCGGGACGGCCCACAGCGCGGAATACCTCGCGAGGTCGCGCCGCGGTTCGCGGACGGCGTCCGTCGCCACCCAGTCCCACGAGAGCTTCCCGCCGGCGCGCTCCCTGCAGAGCTCGAGGGCCCTCGGGATCGCCTGGTGGGCGGTCACCTTCTCCTGGTAGTCCCCGAGGAGGGCGATCCGGGTCATGGGCGAGCCCCCTCGGGCCTGGGAAGGGGCGCGCCAAGCGTCGCCAGGAGGACGTAGGCCCCCGCGACGAGGACGGCGCACACGTCGACGAACCAGTCCCCGTGGGCGACGTAGAAGCTCATGCGCCCCGCCCAGCGGCTGTCACGCCGCACGTCGGCGATCATGTCGCCCTGGTAGTAGATGCTCCCGGCCGCGTTCCTCATCACCCGGCGCTGGTTGCCATACTCGTCGATCCAGCCGCTCCAGCCGGCGTTGCCGCAGCGGAGCACCGGGCGGCGGGTCTCCACGGCCCGCAGCACGGAATGGGCCGCGTGCTGGAAGGCGGCCGCCCCCTCGCCGTACCAGGCGTCGTTCGTGAGGACGACGAGGGCGTCCGCGCCTGAGCGGACCTCCTCGGAGGCGAGCGCGGGGAAGAGGTCCTCGTAGCAGATGAGGACGCCGAGGGCCTCGGCCCCGGACCTCATCGAGGCGATGAGCGGCGACGGGTCGGTCCCGGGGGAGAAGTCGGTGTCGCCGAGGGGCGCAAACTTCCCTATCCATCCGAACACGGGGCGCAGGGGAACGTATTCCCCGAACTGGACGAGCCTGCGCTTCGCGTAGTAGCGCGTCTGGACGCCGGTCACCGGGTCGACCATGAAGGCCGCGTTGTAGTACCTTTCCGTGCCGCCCGGGCCCTGCTCGATGGCGTCCGCCCCGACGAGCATCGGGGCCTTGACGGCCGCGCTCAACTTCTCGACGAACGCCTTCATCGCCGGGTCGCCCCCCTGCAGGGCGTACGGCGTCGTCGACTCGGGCCAGAGGACGAGGTCGGGCGCCAGCGAGCCGGCCCTGCGGGTCGTCTGCCAGAGGTTGCGCAGGATGGGGCCCGCCTGGGCGGGGTCCCACTTGAGGGTCGCGGGCACGTCGGGCTGGATGAAGGCGACCCTGGCGAAAGGCTGGTAGAAGGCCCCCGCGTTCGTCGTCGCCTGGACGTCGATCGAGAGGCAGACGAGGAGGAGGAAGAGCCCCATCAGGAATTCCGGGCTCCGGCGCCGCAGCCCCTTCTCGCCCTCGACGAAAAGGCGGAAGGCGAGCGCGGCGAAGCCGAGGTTGAAGGCCACGATGACGAAGGAGATGCCGTAGGCGCCCGTGTACGCCGCAATCTGGATGACGCTCCTCATCTCCCACTGCGTCGCCGACAGGGGCATCCAGGGGAAACCCCCGAAGAGCCAGGTGCGGGTCCACTCGTCGAGGACCCAGAGGCCCGCGAGCCCGAGGACGGAGAAGAGCCTGACGGGGGTCGGGCGGCCGGCGATCCTCGGCATGGCCCACCACACGGCGCCGAACCAGGCGCCGGTCCAGGCCGCCACGATGGGTCCAAGGACAATGAGGCCCGCCCAGGTCACGGGGTGGAGCCAGCGCAGGTTGATGGTCCAGCCGACGGCGAGGGCGATGAACATCGTCCAGGCGTAGAGGCGCAGGCGCGGCCGCAGGTACGCCCAGAATATCCCCGGCGCCAGGCAGGCGAACGCCGCCTCGGGGCTATGGAGCGGCGGGAAGGCGAAGACCTGGAGGGCCGCCGTGAGGCCGCCCACGGACAGCGGCGCGGCCCACCCGGAGTGCCGCTCCCAGAAGCTTGGGACGGTGGCGTAGGGGTCGGGGCTCAAGGAGCTCGGCGTCAGGCGCCGTGGCAGTGCTTGTATTTCTTGCCGCTGCCGCACGGGCAGGGGTCGTTGCGGCCGACCTTCGGGGTGTCGCGGCGCACCGTCACCTTGGGAAGCTGCAGCTCCTTCTCCGGGGCGGCCGCCTGGACCGCCGCGTCGGGCGGGCGCTGCGCGGCGGGCGCCTCCAGGGTCTCGGGGCCCTCGGTCCTGGCGTTGCGCGCGAGGAGCGAGAGCATGTTCTCGAAGGAGGAGAGGTTGGAGGCGCTCCTGAAGAGGCCGGTGCAGATCTGCAGCCTCACGTTCGCCATCAGCTCCTCGAAGAAGTTGTAGGCCTCGGACTTGTACTCGACGAGGGGGTCCCTCTGGCCGTAGCTGCGCAGGCCGATAGAGCGGCGGAGCTCCTCCATCTCGGTCAGGTGCTCCTGCCAGTGGTGGTCGATGGCGTTGATGACGACGTAGCGCTCGAGGGTGCCGAGGGCCTCGGGGATCTCGGCCGACTCCTTCATGGCGTACGCCGCCTTGATCCGGTCCAGGACCATCGCCTTCGCGGCGGCAAGGTCGCTGTGGGAGCCGAACTCGTCGGCCCGCAGGGCGATGGGGAAGGACGTCTTCGACCAGCCGACGAAGCTCTCCAGGGCCTGCAAGTTGGAGCCGCCGGCCTCGCCGAAGCCCGCGACCGACAGGCGCCGCTCGATCTCCTCCTCGACCTGCTCGAATATGATGTCCTTCGAGCGCTCGGCGTAGATGGCCGCGTTGCGGATGCCGTAGACCACCTCGCGCTGCTGGTTGAGGACGTCGTCGTAGCCGAGCAGCCGCTTGCGGATCGAGTAGTTCTGCTGCTCGACCTTCTTCTGCGCCGACTCGATCGAGCGGTTGAGGAGCGGGTGCTCCAGCTCCTCGCCCTCCCTCATGGAGCCCTCCATGAGCCTCGACGCGAGGTTCCCCTGGAGGAACAGGCGCATCAGGTTGTCCTCGAGGGACAGGTAGAACTTCGTGAGGCCTGGGTCGCCCTGGCGCGAGCAGCGGCCGCGCAGCTGGCGGTCGATGCGGCGGGACTCGTGGCGCTCGGTGCCGATGACGTAGAGGCCGCCCAGCTCGCGGACGCCCTCCCCCAGCTTGATGTCCGTGCCGCGGCCCGCCATGTTGGTGGCGATGGTGACCGAGCCGCGCAGGCCGGCCCGCGTCACGATCTCGGCCTCCTGCTGGTGGAACTTCGCGTTCAGGACCGTGTGCACGATCCCCGTGCGCCGCAGCATGCGGGAAAGGACCTCGGAGGCCTCGACGCTCGTCGTGCCGACGAGGACGGGCTGCCCCCTCTTGTTCGCCACCTCGATGTCGCGGACGACCGCGTTGTACTTGTCGCGGCGGGTCTTGAAGATGACGTCGTTGCGGTCGATCCTGATGCACGGCCGGTTCGTCGGGATCACCTGGACCGAGAGGCGGTAGATGTCGGTGAACTCCGTCGCCTCCGTCTCGGCGGTGCCCGTCATGCCCGCCAGCTTCTCGTACATCCTGAAGTAGTTCTGGATCGTGATCGTCGCGTAGGTCCGCGTCTCGCGCTCGATGGCCACGTTCTCCTTCGCCTCGACGGCCTGGTGCAGGCCGTCGGACCAGCGGCGGCCCTGCATGACCCGCCCCGTGTTCTCGTCGACGATCATGACCTTGCCCTCCTGGACGACGTACTCGACGTCGCGCTCGTAGAGCGAGTAGGCGCGCAGGAGCTGGGAGATGGCGTGGATCTCCTCGGAGATGACCGCGTAGGCCTGGTGCGCCGCGAGCTTCATCTCCTCGCGCCGCTCGGGCGGGATCGCGGCGTCGCGCTCCAGGTCCGAGAACTGCGTCGCCAGGTCCGGCAGCACGAAGGCGTCCGGGTTGTCGGGGCGCAGGTGGCCGCGCCCGATCTCTGTCAGGTCCGCCTGGTGCTGGCGCTCGTCGATGACGTAGAGTAGCTCCTCCTTCAGGTGGTACATCTCGTCCTTGTTGAGGTCCGAGTTGAGGTCGGTCTCCACCTTGTCGAGGACCTTGCGCCACTCGGGGTTCTCCATGAGGCGCAGCAGGAGCTTGTTCTTCGGGTTCCCGAGCTTCACCTGCACGAGCTTGCGGATGGCCGGGTCGCGCTGGTCGTTCGTGAGGCCCGGCTTCTCCAGGATCTCCTTCGCCTCGGCGACCAGGCGGTTGCAGAGGCGCGTCTGGTCGGCCACGAGCCGGTCGACGCCGGGCTTCAGCCGCGTGAAGGGCTGCTCGCGCTCGATGGGCGCCGGGCCTGAGATGATGAGGGGCGTCCTCGCCTCGTCGACCAGGATGGAGTCGATCTCGTCCACGATGCAGTACCAGTGGTCGCGCTGGACCTGGTCCTGCCTGCGGCTCGCCATGCCGTTGTCGCGGAGGTAGTCGAAGCCGAACTCGCTCGCCGTCCCGTAGGTGATGTTCCGGCCGTACATCTCGCGGCGCTGGTCGGGCGCCATCGACTGCTGGATGCAGCCGACCGTTACCCCCAGGAAGCCGTAGAGCTGGCCCATCCACTCGGAGTCGCGGCGGGCGAGGTAGTCGTTGACGGTGACGAGCTGCGCGTTCCGGCCGTTCAGGCTGTTGAGGTAGAGGGGCAGCGTCGCGACGAGGGTCTTGCCTTCGCCGGTCGCCATCTCGGCGATCCGGCCCTGGTGGAGCGCAATGCCGCCGATCAGCTGGACGTCGAAGTGCACCATGTCCCAGCTGAGCTCGTGGTCGCACACGAGGGCCTTCAGGCCCACGAGGCGCCGCGCCGCGTTCTTCACGACCGCGAAGGCCTCGGGGAGGATCTGGTCGAGGGTCTCGCCCTTGGTCAGGCGCTCGCGGAACTCGTCCGTCTTGGCCTTCAGCTGGTCGTCGGTGAGGGAGGTATACTCCTTATCCAACTCGTTGATCCTCACAACGATCGGACGCGCCTTCTCCAGGAACTTCTTATAGTGCCTCCCGACGAAGGGCTTCAGCAATGTGTCCAGCATGGAAGGGAAAACAGTAGGCCGCCCGCCGCCTTAGGCAAACGACAAATGCCTTGCGCGCCCAAGGGGCGCTAGAGCCGCTTCTTGAAGTAGGCGATCGTGCGCTTCAGGCCGTCCTCGAGGGGGACCTTCGGCTCCCACTTGAGGAGCTTCTTCGCCAGGGTGATGTCGGGCTTGCGCTGGCGGGGATCGTCGGCCGGCAGGCGCTTGTGGACGATCTTGGAGCGGCCGCCGACGAGCTTCAGGGTGAGCTCGGCGAGCTCCAGCATCGTGAATTCCCCGGGGTTGCCGAGGTTGATGGGCCCCGGGGTCTCCGTCTGCTTCATCGCGCGCAGGAACCCCTCGATGAGGTCGTCCACGTAGCAGAAGGACCGGGTCTGGGAGCCGTCGCCGTAGACCGTGATGTCCTCGCCCTTCAGGGCCTGGACGATGAAGTTGGAGACCACGCGGCCGTCCGCCTCGTGCATCCGCGGGCCGTACGTGTTGAAGATCCGCACGACGCGGATATCGACCTTGTTCTCCCGGTGGTAGTCGAAGAAGAGGGTCTCCGCGCACCGCTTGCCCTCGTCGTAGCAGGAGCGCCGGCCGATGGGGTTCACGTGCCCCCAGTAGCTCTCGGGCTGCGGGTGGACCTGGGGGTCGCCGTAGACCTCGGAGGTCGACGCCTGGAAGACGCGCGCCTTCAGGCGCTTCGCGAGCCCGAGGCAGTTGATCGAGCCCATGACCGACGTCTTGATGGTCTTGATCGGGTTGTACTGGTAGTGCGGCGGCGACGCCGGGCAGGCCAGGTTGTAGATCTGGTCGACCTCGTACTTGAAGGGGTCGATGACGTCGTGGCGGACGAGCTCAAAGCCGCGGTGGGACGCGATCGACTCGATGTTGAGCTTCCTGCCTGTGAAGAAGTTGTCGAGGCACACGACCTCGTCGCCATCGGCGAGGAGCCGCTCGCAGAGGTGGGAGCCCAGGAAGCCCGCGCCGCCGGTCACTAGGATACGCATACTGGTCGCGATTGGGCCCCAAAAGGCCCCCCTTGGCGAGCGCCTTGTGGGCGGCCTTCGGCGCCGGCTAGGGCTTGGCGGGCGGCGGCGCCTTGTCGGCCGCCGGCTCACTCGATACCACGCCCAGGGACTTGACGGTCCCGATTTCGACGCGGCCGAGCGGCACCTGCTTGCGGACGAGGCCGTGCGTGTTCTGCCCGAAATACTGCGACGCGTACTGCGCCATCGCCGGCAGGTCCCTGTCGAACTGGTGGTCGCGCTCGCGGATGCTGAAGCGCGTCTGCCAAAGCAGCTTGTGCTTCCTCTGCTTCCAGAGGATCTGGAAGTCATAGGCCATGAGGACGACGAAGTAGCGGTTGTCCTCGATCTCGGCGACCTCGTCCTTGTACGTGGTCCCGAGGGCGGTGTGCTCGATGTTCTTGCCGTATTCCGTGCCGATGAGCCCGTCGTCGTCGTACCCGAGCATCGCCGCGTTGTTGAAGTCGATCTGGTCCCGCCTGTGGTTGGCGATCGACAGCTGCCGGAGGCCCGCGGTGAGCACGCTGTCAGCCTCGTCGTTCAGCGCCGCCTGGACCCCGGCAGGCGCCCCGGTCATCTGGGACAGCAGCGAGTTATACTCGGCCACCGACTGCTGGTAATTGTTGTAGAGCGGGTCCTCCGTGGCGGACATGGGCACCTCGGTCGTTCCCCAATAGACCATGATCAGCAGCCTCGTCGTCTTGGGGTCACGGGCCGGGAGGTATTTCTGGCGGGCGAGCGGCTCGGCGATGACATGCGCGACATCGAGGAAGGTGAGCTTGTCGATCGTGGAGTCGCTTATGCTGCCGCCCCAGTTCCCGCCCTTCCCGAAGGAATAGTATTCAGGCTGGAAGGAGCCGTCGGGAAGCCTACCCCGCTTGTAGTCGCTGCTGGCCTTCGAGGACACGGCCGTGATGTCGCCGCTGTCCCCTGCCGCGCGGGCGACCACGCTGCAGAGGAGAAGCACACCGCAGAGGAGAATGGGGGCGGTTTTCGGGGTGTTGGGGGGATTCACGCGGGAAGTGCAGCCTGCTCAAGCCGTGCCAAGGTGAATTGGGTTTGGGCAACTCATTGTGGAACGGATGATTAGCCTCAGGGGTTGACCCGGGAGAGGCTCCCCACCCGATCATCGACCTGGGAGATTACCGCAAACCGGGCCCCCAGTCACGGGACCGTTTTGGGGCCGGGCGACGAAGGCGGTCAAGCCTGGGCGCCCTCGTAGGTGCGGATCCAGGAAAGGTGCCAGCTGCCGAAGTCCCCCGCCTCGATATGCGCCCGGGCCTGGGCCATGAGGTCGAGGAAGAAGTGCAGGTTGTGGATCGTGACCAGCGTCCCGCCCAGCATCTCCCCGGAGAGGAAGAGATGCCGCAGGTACGCCCTTGAGAAGTTGCGGCAGGTGTAGTTCGCGGCGCCCTCGACCACCGGCGCCGGGTCCGTCCGGAAGCGCTCGTTGCGCAGGTTGATGGGGCCGTGGGGCGTGAAGGCGAGCCCGTTGCGGGCGACGCGGGTCGGGAGCACGCAGTCGAACATGTCGACGCCGAGGGCGATCATCCGCAGGAGCTGCGGCGGGGTGCCCAGGCCCATCGCGTACCTCGGCTTGTCCTCGGGGAGGAACGAGGTCGTCGCCGCCACCTGCTTCAGCATCTCGGGCTCGGGCTCGCCGACGCTGACCCCGCCGACGGCGTAGCCGGGAAAATCCAGGGCGGAAAGCGCCTCCGCCGCCTCGCGGCGCAGGTCGTCGTAGGTCGATCCCTGGACGATGGCAAAGACGTGGCGGCCCGAGGCCAGGAAACCGCTGTCCACGGCGACCTGCCGGCATGCCTTCGCCCAGCGCAGGCTCCTCGCGCAGGCCAGCGCGCAGGGTCCCCGCTCGACGGGCCAGGGCGGGCACTCGTCAAGTACCATCGCGATGTCCGAGCCCAGGTCAGCCTGGATCCCCATCACCTCCCTGGGCCCCAGGAAGAGGCTCGCCCCGTCCAGGTGCGACTGGAAGGCGACGCCGTCGTCCCGCACGTCCCGGAGCTTGGAGAGGCTGAAGACCTGGAACCCGCCGCTGTCCGTGAGGATCGGCCCGTCCCACCCCATGAAGCGGTGCAGACCCCCGAGTTCGCGCACGAGGGCGCTGCCTGGCCGAAGGTTCAGATGGTAGGTGTTGCCGAGGATGACCTGCGCGCCGACGTCGCGCAGGTGGGCCGGCGTCACGGCCTTCACGGTCCCCTGGGTGCCCACGGGCATGAAAATCGGCGTCTCGATGGTGCCGTGAAGGGTCGACAGGCGGCCCCGCCGGGCCCCGGTGCCATCCTTAGTCAGCAATTGAAAGTGACTTGCCATTCTGTGAACAACGAGGGTACCCGCGCCCTTGACCCCCTTGTCAATCGCAGGACACTTTGGGAAACCGTGCTTTTGGTCATCGATAACTTCGATTCCTTCACCTACAACCTCGTCCAGTACTTCGGGCAGCTGGGCGTGGAGCAGCGGGTATTCCGGAACAATGAGATCACCCCCGAGGACGCAGTGGCGATGAACCCGGACCGCGTGCTGCTTTCCCCGGGGCCCTGCTCCCCCACCGAGGCCGGCGTTACCCTGAGGATGATCGACGCCTTCAAGGGCAAAAAGCCGATCTTCGGGGTGTGCCTGGGCCACCAGGCCATCGGCCAGTACTTTGGCGGCCACGTGGTGAGGGCCGGCCGCCTGATGCACGGCAAGACCTCCCCCATCCGGCACCGGGACACCGACCTCTTCCATGGCCTGCCGCAGGACTTCGAGGCCACCCGGTACCATTCGCTCCTGGTCGAGCGCTCCAGCTTCCCCAAGGACCTTGAGGTCACGGCCGAGACGGCCGAGGGAGAGGTGATGGGCCTCCGCCACAGGAGCCTGCCCATCTGGGGCGTCCAGTTCCATCCCGAGTCGATCGCCACCCCCTGCGGCATGAAGATCCTGCAGAACTTCCTGGAGCTCAACTAGCCATGCGCTGCCCCAAGTGCACATCGATCGAGGACAAGGTCATCGACTCCCGCATCAGCAAGGAGGGCAACTCCATCCGGCGCCGCCGCGAGTGCATGGAGTGCGGCAACCGCTTCACGACGACGGAGACCCTGGTCCTCGACGGGCTGGTGGTCATCAAGCGCGACGGCCGCAGGGAGGAGTTCGACAGGGAGAAGCTCGTCCACGCGGTCCGGGCGGCCTGCCACAAGCGGCCGGTTGACGTGGAGCAGATCTCAATGCTGGTCGAGGACGTCATCGACGAGATCGGGGCGCGCTTCGACAGCGAGGTGCCGTCCAAGGCCGTCGGCGAGGGCGTCATGCAGCGCCTGAGGGCCGTGGACCAGGTGGCCTACGTCCGGTACGCCAGCGTCTACAAGGAGTTCAGGGACGTTTCGGAGTTCGTCAGCGAGATCGGCGCCCTCGGCAAGCCGAAGAAATGAGGCGGGACCGCGACGAGCTTCGTCGCCTCCATTTCATCAACGCGCTCTTCGCGCACGTGACCGGCAGGGACCTGTACCTGGCCAACCAGATCCGCTCCGCGATCGCCTTCACGCTCTCCGACCTTGAGGAGCGCACCCGGGCCGATCCCTCGCTCGCCGAGACCTACTCGGAGGCGTTCAACGCCGCCGCGGCCCGCCTCCTTGAGAAGCTGCACGGCCGCCTGCCGAGGCACGGCTTCTTCCACTGGGACGCCTCGAGGACGCTCCAGTCGGGCACGCCGCTCTTCGCGCGGGCTGAGGTGATGGCGGGCCTGAAGCAGCTGGCCCCGTTCCGCGAGTCCACGCTCCTCGTCACCAACCTGCGTCCGGCCGTGCTTCCCCCGAAGCGCAGGGAAACCCCCAAGCGAAGGCGGGAATACGAGGAGCTGCTCGCCTTCCTGAGGGCCCTCACCGCCGCCCGCACGGGCCCCGGCTCGGATTTGACGCTTCTCTTTTTGTGACCCGCGCGCCGAGATAGCCGCACCATGAAGACGATCTTCGAGCGCATCATCGCCCGCGAAATACCGGCCAAGATCGAGCACGAGGACGAGCGCTGCATCGTGATCCACGACATCCAGCCGCAGGCGCCCGTCCACCTGCTCATCGTCCCGAAGAAGCCGATCGCACGCCTGGGCGCGGCCGACCGCGCGGACGAGGCCCTGCTCGGCCATCTCCTCGTGACCGCCGGCGACCTGGCGAGGAAGCTGAAGCTCGAGCGCGGATTCCGGATCGTCGTCAACAGCGGCCCGGACGCCTGCGAGTCGGTGCCGCACGTCCACGTGCACCTGCTGGCCGGCCGCCAGATGACGTGGCCGCCCGGCTGAGGGCGCCCCCGGGCCGGGCACGCTCAGGGCCCTACGCCCAACGGTCGGCCCCTAGAAAGCGCTACGGAAAAATCTCGGGGCACCACGCCGTGGTCGACACGCGGCAAACCCTGGGCAAAGGCGTTGACCGATCAGGGATGCGGCCCCGGGGCGCCGACCCCTCGTGTCGTTCGGCCCCACAGGCTCATCCCCGGCGGCCGGAGCCGGCGCACCTGAGGGCTGGCGAAAGGAAGTCGAGGAGCTGGAGGATGTCCACGGCCGCCTGGCCGCGCGCCCGAGCAAGGAGGTCAGCCGCCATGCCGTGCAGCGTGACCGCGCGGCAGGCCGCCAGCATCGGGTCGTGCGGGGTCTGCGCCAGGAGACCGCCCGTGAGGCCCGCCAGGACGTCGCCGCTGCCCCCGCGCGAGAGGACGGGCCCTCCCAGGAAGCTGTGGTAGGCAGGGCCGCCGGCGCAGACCCTCGTCACCGGACCCTTGGCGACGATGACCGCCGGGATGGACCTTGCGAGGGGCCGCAGCTCCGCGCCCCTTGCGATCCGCTCAAGCTCGCCGGCATGGGGCGTCAGGATCCTCGGCGCCTTGCCCGTGCGGACGATGTCCGGCTGCAGCCCGTCCGCGTCGACGAGGAAGGGAACCTTGGAGGCCCTTGCGATGGCCTTGAGGAGCGCGTGGGTCCCCGGGTCGCGACCGCAGCCCGGGCCCATCGCGAGCGCGGTTGCCCGGCCGGCGCGTGCGTGAAAAACCCTGAGCCCCGCGGCCGAAAGGGCCCCGGACTTGGTCTCGGGCATGCCGACCCACATGGCCTCCGGGGCGCGCGCCGCGTAGGCGGCCGCCAGCGCCTTCGGCACGAACACCGTGAGTAGGCCCACGCCGCTGCGCAGCGCGGCGAGGGCGGCCATGAGGATGGCGCCGGGATAGCCTTCCGAGCCGCCGACCAGGGCCAGGTGGCCCTGCGTGCGCTTGTCGATCCCGAAGGGCCGCAGGCCCGCGAGCGGCCGCAGGATGGAAGGCAGCAGCACGCGGTCGGCGCCTGCCGGAGCCCCGGGCGCCTCCTTCTCAAAGAAGCCGAGGTCGAGGTAGCGGGGCCGGCCGGCATGGGTCCCCGAGAGGAGGGGCGCCTTGGCGACGCCGGTCGCATAGGTGAAATCGGCGCTGAAGGCCCCCTTGGAATTGAGCCCGCTCGGCAGGTCGACGGCGGCACGAAGCCGGATGTCCGCCCGGTCGGCGGCCGCCACCGCGGCCACCGCGCCGGGCGGCAGCGGCGGGCGGAACTGGTAGCCAAAGATGCCGTCGAGGCACAGGTCGTAGGCGGCGCCGACCTCGGATGCCGTGACCGCGCGCACGCGGCCGCGGCCGGCCTCCGAGAGCCCCCGCCAGGCCTTGGACGCCTGGGACTTGAGGCCCCGCTGGCCGAAGGCCAGCAGGACGTCGCAGGATGATCCGGGATAGAGGCCCAGGATGTCGCGCGCGGCGATGAAGGCGTCGCCGGCATTGTTCCCCTTGCCGGCAAGCAGGAGAATCCGGCCCCCCGCGGGGAATCCGCCCGCCTCCTCCATGTCGCCCAGCGCCGCCGAGGCGACCGCGACGCCCGCCTGGGCCATGGCCTTCCATTCGGCGCGCTCGTCGCCCGCGAAGAGCCTCTTCTCGAGGGCGGCCGCCGCCTCCGGCGAAAGGATGGGATGGCTGGGGATGTCGGCGGGCACGGGGTTATCTGGCGGGCGCCGGGGTGGGCGCGGGGGCGAGGGCCCTCCGGGCGCCGTCGGTGATCGCCTTCCAGTTCTCGCGCTGCACCTCGCCCAGCCATTCGGCGCGCTGGCGCTCGGTTTCCGTGAACTGGAGCGGCATGTCCTGGACGATGCCGTGCGTCAGCACCGGCTGGGTCAGCTCGGGTATGGAGCGGAAGTAGTAGCCGTCCGGGGTCTTCAGCACCTCGTAGCAGTCGGCATAGGTCCTGGTGGACGAGTCCCAGAGGGCCACCTGGGTCCTGTCGTCATCCCAGACCGCGTACTGGTCCCACGCCTCGAATACCGCCTCGATGGTCGAGATCCGCGCGGGGGGCCGCGGCGCGGGGGCCGCGGGCTTCTCCTCGGGCGCCGGAGGCTGGGGGGCCTCGTGCCTCGGGAGCGCCATGACAAACGCGGCGCCCAGCACGAAGCCGAGGACGATCCAGGACGGCACCTTCGACGGCTTGCGCGGCTCCTCGTTCGGCTCGTCGTCCAAGGGGCGCCTCCGGTTCAGCGCTGCGCCCGCACGAGGGCGGCGACCGCCATCGCGACCGTGTCCGTGTGCGACAATGTGAGGAGGACATGGGTGGCGCCGACCGAGGCCAGGAGGGCCTCGCCCTTTTCGTCCAGCCGGACGAGGGGCTGGTTCCGTGCGCCGTGGTAGACCGAGACGGACCGCCAGCCGAGCTCGGCCCCGATCCCGGTCGTGAACGCCTTGGAAACCGCCTCCTTGGCCGCGAACCGGGCCGCCAGGTGCTTGTGGGGATGGGCCATGGAGCCGCAGTACCTGCGCTCCTCCTCGGTGAAGACGCGGGCCATGAACCGCTCGCCCTGGCGCTCCAAGACGCCGCGGATGCGTTCCACCTCGATGACGTCGGCCCCGAGGCCGAGGAGCGCGCCTCCCGGCGGCATCTCGATCGTCACGGGTTCATCCTCTCCTTCATCTCGCGCACCGCCTCGTCGATCCCGGTGAAGAGGGCCCGGCTCATGATGCTGTGGCCGATGTTGAGCTCGTTCAGGCCCGGGATCGTCCGCACTTCCGAGATGTTGACGTAGTTGATCCCGTGGCCCGCGTTGACCTTGAGGCCGACGCGAGCGGCGAGCGCCGCGCCGTCCCTCAGGCGCGCGAACTCCGCGGCGCGCCGCGGGGTCGGATAGGCGTTCGAATAGGCCCCGGTGTGCAGCTCGACGACCGGGGCGCCGAGCTCCGCGGCGACCTCGATCTGCCGCGGGTCCGGGTCGATGAAGAGGCTGGCCTCGATGCCCGCGTCGGACAGCGCCTTCACGCAGTCGCCGACCGCGGCGCGGGCGCCGGCGACGTCCAGGCCGCCCTCCGTCGTCACCTCGGACCTGTTCTCCGGGACGACACAGGCGGCGCGGGGCCTCACCCTGAGCGCTATCGCAAGCATCGGCGGCGTGCAGGCCATCTCGAGGTTGAGCCGGGTGGAGATGGACTCCTTCAGCCGCCAGATGTCGCGGTCCTGGATGTGGCGGCGGTCCTCGCGCAGGTGCGCCGTGATGCCGTCCGCGCCCGCCTTCTCCGAGTGGAGGGCCACCTGCACGGGATCCGGTTCCACGAAGAGGCCCTCGGCGCCCGCAGCCTCGCGGTAGCGCGCCTGGCGCAGCGTCGCGCAGTGGTCGATGTTGACCCCAAGGAGAATCATGCGGCCAGCCAAGCAAACTTGCGCCCCCCGGCCAATCTTCAAAAGGCCCCCCGGAATGGCCCAGGTGCCCGGCGTCTCCCTGCAGGCAACCTGGGTGCACGAGCGGGCGACGAGCGCCACGGCGCGGACCCAGAACTCCGTTCCTAGGCCCTTTGGGCCATCGGCACGTAGTCGCGTTTCACCGGGCCCACATAGACCTGGCGGGGACGGTAGATGCGCCCCTTTGGGTTGGACGCGACCTCGTGCCAGTTGGCGATCCAGCCGGGCGTGCGGCCGATCGCGAAGATGACGGTGAACATGCTGGTCGGGATCCCGAGAGCGCGCATGATGATCCCGCTGTAGAAGTCCACGTTCGGGTAGAGCTTGCGGGAGAGGAAGTAGTCGTCCTTCAGGGCCGCCTGCTCCAGGTGCCGGGCAATGTCGAGGAGGGGGTCGCTGATCCCGAGCTTCTTGAGGACGTCCTCGCACGCCTTGCCGATGATCTTGGCGCGGGGGTCGAAGTTCTTGTACACGGCGTGCCCGAATCCCATGAGCCGGTTGCCCTTGTTGCCGAGCTTGGCGTTCGCGATGAAGCGGGAGCCGTCGTCGCCCTCTGCGTGGATCGTCTCCAGCATGTGCACCACGGCGGCGTTGGCGCCCCCATGGAGCGGCCCGGAAAGCGCGCATATGCCCGCGGAGAGCGACGTGAACAGGTTGGCGGCGCTCGAGCCCACCGTCCGCACGGTCGCGGTCGAGCAGTTCTGCTCGTGGTCCGCGTGGAGCAGGAGGAGCAGGTTGAGGGCGCGCGCGACCTCCGGCTCGGCGACGTAGTCCTTGTACGGCTCCGAGAACATCATGTGCAGGAAGTTGTCGCAGAACGGCAGCTCCTGCTTCGGGAACACGTAGGGAAGGCCCTTCTGGTAGCGGTAGATCATCGCGCCGATCGTGCGCACCTTCGAAATGGCGATCGCGGCCGCCATGTCGAAGTTGGCGAGGTCCTTGTCGTACTGGTTTGTCGCCAGCTGGGGATAGTGCGCGGCCAGGGAGGCGACGATCGAGGAGAGCATCGCCATCGGCGGCGCGTTCTTCGGAAAGCCGTCGAAGATCTTCTGCATCTGCGTCTCGATCGCGGCATGCTGGCGCAGGAGCAGCCCGAAGGCCTTGCGCTTCGCCTGGTTCGGCAGCTCGCCGTAGATCATGAGGTACGCCGTCTCGACGAAGTCGCTCGAGTGCGCGAGCTGCTCGATCGGGATGCCGCGGTGGCGCAGGACGCCGTTCTCCCCATCAAGGAACGTGATCGCGCTCTCGCAGGAGCCGGTGTTTCCGTACCCCTGGTCGTAGCAGATGTAGCCGGTCTCGGCCCGCAGCTTGCGGGTGTCGATCGCCCGCTCGCCCTCCGAGCCGGTTATGACCGAGAGGGGGAATTCCTTATCGTCTAGCTTTATTGAAGCGCTGTGACCCATGCCCACCCCAACCCAAGCCAGATTCGGGCCGCTTGCAAAGAAAAGAGAGACAGCGTCCTAGGGAATCGGGCGCCCTTATCGCGCGATTAGAGGCACTGCGGCCGTTGCAGCGAAGTTGCGGTAGATCTGCAGGCCCTTTGCCTGGCTTTTTTCGGGGTGAAACTGGGTGGCGAAGAGGCGCCTGCGCCACAGCGCGGCCACGAAGGGCGGCCCGTAGCTGCACTCGGCAAGGACGACCGACCGGTCGGTCGGCACGCAGTGGTAGCTGTGGACGAAATAGAACGATTCCCCGTCCCGGGCCAGCCCCTCCATGAGGGGGTTCGGCCCCGCGACGAAGCGGAGGGTGTTCCAGCCCATGTGCGGCACCTTGAAGGCGGCGGGCAGCCGGAAGCGGACGACCCTGCCGGGAATGATGCCCAGTCCCTTCACGCCGCCCTCCTCGGACTCGTCGAAGAGGGCCTGCATGCCGAGGCAGACGCCGAGGAACGGCCGGTCGAGCGCGATCCAGTCGCGCACCGACGCGCCCAGGCCCGAATTCCTGAGCGAAAGGACGCAGTCGCGAAGCGCGCCCACCCCGGGGAGCACCAGGCCCGTCGAGCCGGAGTCCGAGAGCTCGGCCGGGCTGCGCACCACCCGCGGCGACGCCCCGACGGCCTCCAGGGCCTTGGTGACGCTGCGCAGGTTGCAGATGCCCGTGTCGATGACGGCGATGGACGCGCTCATCGGCGGGGGATCTAAAGGCTGCCCTTGGTGCTCGGCAGGAGGTTCGCGGCGCGCGGCTCGATCTGCGTGGCCGCGTCAAGCGCGCGCGCCAGGGCCTTGAAGATCGCCTCCGCGATGTGGTGCGGCTCCTCGCCGTAGAGGAGGGTGACATGGAGGTTGGCCCCGAGCGCATTGCTGAGCGCCCGGCAGAACTCCTTCACGAGGATGAGGTTGAAATCCCGAACGAACATGGACTTGGCGTCCACCTGGTATTCCAGCTGCGGGCGGCCGCCGACGTCGACGACGACCCGTGCGAGCGACTCGTCCATGGGGAGCAGGAAGAAGCCGTAGCGCCGGATCCCCACCTTGTCGCCCAGGGCCTCCCTGAAGGCCTGGCCCAGCACGAGGCCCACGTCCTCGACCGTGTGGTGGTAGTCGACGTCGACATCGCCCTTGGCGCGGATCGCCAGGTCGAAGAGCCCGTGCTTCGAGAAGAGCGTCAGCATGTGGTCGAAGAAGGCGACGCCCGTGTCGATCTTCGACTCGCCGGTGCCGTCGACGCCAAGCGTGATGGTAATATCGGTCTCGGCCGTCTTTCGTGAGACGGTTGCTACGCGCTTTTTTGTGCCTTTAGCCATGCGTCCAGGGTGTCCAGGAGGATGTCCATCTCCTGGTCGGTGCCGACGGTGATCCGGAGGCAAGAGGCGGTCAAGGCGTCGCTCGGGAAATGGCGCACCAAGACCTTGCGGGAGAAGAGGAAATCATAGGCCGACCCCGCGACGCCGGGACCCGTGCGGCCCAGGGCGTCCCGGGGCTCCGTGCAGATGAAATTGGTCTGGCTTGGGAACGCGAACCAGCCGCGGTCCCTGAACTTCCCGAGGCACAAGTCCCTTGTCCTTATTATCTTGGAAATGACGCCATCGTAGTAGGCGACGTCCGAGAGGGCCGCGAGCGCGGCCGCCTGGGACAGCCGGCTCACGTTGTAGCTGTCGCGCACGCGGTCGAGGAGCCCGATGACCCCGGGGTGCGCCAGCGCGTAGCCGACGCGGATCCCCGCGAGCGCATAGGCCTTGGAAAGCGTCCGCACGACGACAAGGTTCGCATGGCCGGCGACAAGCCCCGCGGCGTTTTCCCGGGCAAAGGGCGCATAGGCCTCGTCGGCGACGACGAGCCCCCCGAATGACCCGAGGATGCCCCTGATGTCCTCCGTCGGGAAGCCGGCGCCCGTCGGCGCGTTCGGGCTCGTGAGGAAGAAGATCCTGGCGCCCGAGGACGCGATCTGCCCGACGGGAAGCCTCATGCCCCGATCGAGCGCCACCGGCTCGCTTGCGCCGTCCTGGATGCCGATGAGGACCGGGTACAGCGAATACCCCGGGAGCGTGAAGCCCGAGGCCGAGCCCGGCGAGGAGAAGCAGCGCGCGAGGAGGTTGAGGATGTCGTCCGACCCGTTGCCCACGCAGACATGGTCGGCGCCAAGGCCGTGCATGCGCCCGATGGCCTCGCGCAGCGGGCCGCTGGACGGGCTGGGATAGAGGCGGAGCGAGGCGCCGTCCGCCCCCACCTCGCGGCGGATGGCCTCGGCGACCCGCGGGCTCGGCGGATAGGCGCACTCGTTCGTGTTGAGCTTCACCCAGCCGGCCTCGCCGGGCTGGAGACCGGGCGTGTAGGCGTGGAGCCTGGCGACGTGCGGGA
This sequence comes from Opitutaceae bacterium, assembly GCA_036489955.1. GTDB lineage: Bacteria > Verrucomicrobiota > Verrucomicrobiia > Opitutales > Opitutaceae > Palsa-1447. Next base: position 32,291 of record DASXEV010000017.1, on the reverse strand, counting down.
GGGCGAGGCCCGCGGGGTTCGCGGGCGCAGTCACCGGGCCGGACCCGCAAACCGGACGGACGCCGACCTGCCGTGCGCGTCCAGCCGCTCCATGGCCGCCAGGGCCTCTATCACCGGAAGGGCCCGCCTGAGGCTGGGCAGGGAGTAGTCCAGGAGGCTCGTCCTTCGCATGAAATCCTCGACCCGCAGGCCGCTCGAGAAGCGCCCGGCGCCCCCGGTCGGCAGGACGTGGCTGGGGCCCGCCGCGAAGTCGCCGACGACGGTCGGGGTGGCCCCGCCCATCATGATGGCGCCCGCGGTTGTCACCTGGGCGGCCAGCCCTCGCGCCGGGCGGGAGCCAACGAGGAGTTCCAGGTGCTCCGGCGCCACGCGGTTCGCGACCTGCGCCGCCTGGGCCAGGTCCTTCACCCTCACGGCAAGGAACCCGGAGTCGACGACCCGGCGGATCCTGTCCGCGCGGCCGAGGCCGGCCATCTGCCTTTCCATCTGGGCGGCGATGGCGCGGATGATGGAAAGGGACGGGGACACGAGGTAGAGCTTCTCCATGCCCGAGCCATGCTCGGCCTGCGCCAGGAGGTCCGCCGCCGCGTCGGACGCCCGTGCGGAGCCATCCGCGATCACCATGAGCTCGCTCGGGCCCGGCAGCAGGTCCACGCCCACGGTCCCGAAGACCTGGCGCTTCGCCTCGCAGACGTAGGCGTTCCCGGGCCCGAATATCTTGTCCACGGCGGGGATTGTCCGGGTGCCGTAGGCCATGGCCCCGATGGCCTGCACGCCGCCGATGCGGTAGACTTCCGAGACTCCCGCGAGGGCCAGGGCAGCCAGCAGGTCGGGCGAGACGCGGCCGCCGGGGCCGCCCGGCGTGAACGCAGCCACCCCCGGGCAGCCGGCAACCGCGGCCAGCGTCGCCGTCATGAGGACCGTGGAGACAAGCGGCACCTCGCCGCCGGGGATGTAGAGTCCGACCCGGCGGACGGGATCGAACTTCTCCCCCACCCTGGCGCCGTGCCGGTTCCGCGCCGACCAGCCCGCGGGCCTGCCCTTCCGGTTGAAGTCGAGGACCGCGGCGTGCACGGCCGAGAGCGCGCGGCGTCGCGGCTGCGGCAGCGCCCGCAGCGCCGCGGCGATCTCCGCAGGCCGGACCCTGAACGCCGAAGGCCTGAGGGCCGCCCTGTCGAACTTCCTCGCGTAACGGGCGACCGCGCGGTCGCCCTGCCGCCTCACGTCGGCCAGGATCCGCCGGACGACCTCCTCAACGGCGCGGGACGACGAGGCCGTGCCCCGGAACGCAGCCAGCTCCTTGTCGAATCCCCCCGGCGCAAACGTGACGAGGCGCACGGGCTATTTCGCCGGGGCGGCCAGGTCCGACGGGGGAAGCATGTCCGGCACGGCGAACGTGTCCCGCGGCAGCGCCTCGTTGATAGAGATCCTCGTGAACTTCGCCTTGGCGACAGCCACCTTCCCATTGGCCGCGGCGGCCTTCGTCGTGATCTCGCTCGGGAAGCGCAGGCCCTCGACCATGATCTCCCCGGACTCGCGGATCTCCTCCGGCCCGACCTTCGTGAGGACGAGCCGGCCGGTGTCGCGGTCGAAGTACCGCTCGAAGACGATGCCGTCCCCGTGCTCGATGTCGATCCGCTCGCAGGTCACGCCGTCCACCGTGGCCGGGCCCTTGTCGACGGCGGTCCCCCGCCCGCGCGGCATGTGGTAATAGTAGAGATTCTCCAAGGTGTTCGCCTGCAGCGTCAGGATGTCCGCGGGCTTCATCCAGATGAGCGTGCGGCTCTTCGCGTTCGCGTTGTCGACGGCGAGCTCCCATCCGTCCATGTCGTCGAGCACGGTCGTCAGCGTGAACTTTGCGCCATGCTCCACCAGCTTCTGCTGCATGGGCTTCGCGAGGATCATGTCGAGGGACTCCGAGATGGGCGGGCCGTCGGGGTGCGCCGGGTCCGAGCGCTCAAGCGTGCCGACATAGTGGATGTTCCTGATGGCATCGATCGTGGATTCCGGGCCCAGGTAGGCCCGCGCCAAGCTGAGGACCGCAGGCTCCGCGACGAGTCGGCCCCCGGTGAGGGCGAGGACCACGGCGGCAAGTGATGCAGTCAGTCGGCGCATGGTCTCATCACACACAAATCCCGGCCATGCGTCGAAGAAAAAGAAAGGCGCCCATGGGCGGAATTCATAAGTTGGAACCCGCAGCCGGCGGCGCGGGGAAGCCAAGGCGGCGGGGATGTTCGCCCCATATATTGGGGGTGAATGTTACAAAAGGATCTACGGTTTATTCCGTGTTCTGGCTTCTTGAAGGCCCGAATATGCCGGTGGAAATTGCTAGTAAGCCCCGGCGGACATCCAGTCGATAAACGACGGGAGCCGCCCGGGAGAAACCAAAACTGAAACCACACAATGAAAGCGGCTATCGCAAAGCTGGGCATTTGCCTCGCACTCATGCTGACACTGGGAGTTAAGGCCCACGCAGGCACCTCGTTTGTAAACTCCGGCCTCAACACGGGCGTCCAATTCGCGTACTATGACACAACGGTGATGACCACGGCGACCACCACCGCTTCGGCGTCACTTTACGTCCAGAACTATAGCACAGTGGAAGGCGCAGGCGGAGGGTGCGGGATCGACCTGACAGGCACAGGCGTAATATTGACTATTGGCGTGCAGATGGGCCCCGGGGCCAATTCCAAAAGCGCCAGCGGAACCGCCAACCCAAGCGCTGCAGGCTCATATGGCTTGTCCGAATCGTGGGGCGGCTATCCCAGTGAGGTGTATGGATCGGCAAGTATCACGCTGAACTGGTAACGGCGTATTACGATGGCCCGCAGGGCGCCCCTATTGGGCTCCTTGCGGGCCCCCAAGTATTCTCGGTTTGGACGATCGACGAAGGGGTCATACGCAGAGCACACGCCGGACCCGCGACAAAACCCGACGAGGCTGTTCGTTGACCGGACGGGTTTCTACGCAATGCAGAACATGACCGACACCCACTAGCTCATGCCGCAATACGCCGTCGCCGCATTTCTTGCCGCACAATGCGGGCTCGTCCTGGCCGCCCGAGCGGACTCGTCACTCGTTAATCCAACCCCTGTGGACACAAGGACAGTCCTGGAAATTGGGCCGCTCCAGGTTTCCGCCTACAATATCGAGAAGAATTTCAGGCGCGCCTTCGGCGAAGCTCCCAATTCGGCGTCGGCCGACTCGGCGAATGGCGTGCAGCATTGGTTCGCCCAGTTCCTCGCGAAACAGGTGCTGATGGCCGAGGCAATGAAGGGCGGATATCTTGAGCGGCCGGATATCCTGGCCGAGACGGCCGCCATGGCCGACTACATCCTGGCCTCTCCTGACGGGCCATATTACCGGGTCATTGCCGAACCCGCCACGCCTACCCCACGGGACCTGGACCAAGTGCGCGCATGTCTCGCGCGGCACCTGGATGTCGTGATCGCCGTTTTTGAAAACGAACAGTCACGGGCGACCTTGGCCGGTCCGGATTTTGAGCGCTTGTCCTATCCACAGCGACTATCGCGGCTGGCCTCACTGAAGTACGCCGACGGCGTGATCCTCTATTCCGGGCCCATCTGCTGGCCGTTCGAGCCCTTTGAGGCCTTCGCAACGAGGCTCCAAGCGATGAGCACCGGCCAATGGCTGCTAAACGAGGTGTCGTCCTCCGGCACCATGATCGCCTATTGCCGCGGATTTTCGCCCGCAGGGGCCACGCAACAGCAACTGCCCGATGACAGGCTACGCCCCATGGTATATGCCCGCCGGCGATATGCCCTGATGCGGCGCCATCAATCGGACACGTTGGCTGACTCCGAACTCCGAATCGACCCGCTGGCCACCCGCCTACTATGCCAATCGATGCTCGATCATCCGACAAATGATGCGACCATAGACCCTGGCCCTGTTGCTTCGAAAAGGGACATTCCCTTGTTCTCCTTCAGGGGCCCTAATGGCTTGGAAACTGTGCGACTGGGTGAATTCGTCACAAACTACAATCGCCAGCCGATAAAGACATATGGGGACGCGTACGAGGTGATCAATGCGGCGATCAAGGGGTCTGTCGTGGCGGACTGGGACATCTCCAATGCACGGGCAATTGGCCTTGATCGCACAGACAAGTTCACCGAGGACCGCCTGAATTTTCTCCGTTTTCAAGCTCTCGCACAATTCGAACGGGATAACCTCGGGCCCCTCGTCCATATTGGCGACGCAGAGGTGGCGGCGGAGTTCCAATCCGAAGCGAAGGGTAAAGCTGCCCCACTGCGGTGCGCCGTCCTGACCGCCGACTTCAGGACGAGGAGAGAAGCCCTCAACTTCGCCTCGACGCTCCGCGGCCAGCCACTCGACCAGCCGGTATGGCATGCGACGGAGACCGATGCGCGGTCTGCTGACCATTGGGGCGGTAGGCCCGCAAGGATGCTGCTGGGTATGCGGGAGGATTCGGTCCTCGGCGTGTTCCATACCGACAGTGGATTCCGCCTTGTCGCCCGAGGGCGGACGTTGGAATCATCCGCCCCCCAACTTCGAGACGCAGCCCCGCGCATTCGCGCAGACCTGGAGAAGTTGGCCCTGGAGCGCCTCGAGATTGGCCGGGCTCGTGACGATAGTGGGCAGTTCGAAATAGCTGATCACATAGACTATCAGAGCTACGGCGTTACGCCGGCCCTGTCGCCGTGGCATCGATAATGAAGAGGTATGCTTTTGGTGCAGCAATTACCGCAGCGGCGGCGATTTCGATCTATCTGTCTAATGGGCCTCGGCCGGATCCAGCACGGGTTTTGGCGCCACCAAGCAAGGGGAAAGCCATGTCCGCACCATCCAGCTCTGCAAAGCCGCATGTCACGACCGCAGCAGGGGTACCTGTGCAAAACCCCGGCTATGACTGGGCAGCTGAGGCCCGAAAGCACCTCCTCGAGCCGGCCGTGCAGGCCGATCGCCGGCAGAGGTCCAAACTGAAGGTCGAACTGCGCTATGGGCGCCTTTTTGCGCTCCTCAACCTTGATCCCGAAAAACGGCGCCAACTTGAGGACCTGTTGATAAAGTATGACCTCGCGAAAATGGTGGACGCCTTTCCCTCCACCTCCGCCGAGACAAAGGAGGAGGCGACCCAGCGGCTGGCGAGCCTTCAGCAAACGCGCCTCGACGAGGCCCAGGAAATCGCGGCAACCCTCGGCGACGACGCCGCAAAAGGCTACAGCGACTATGAGTCGTCGTACCCGTACAGGGATTCGATCGAGTCGATTGCCGACCTCATGAGGGCGAATGGCGCGCAGGTCGATGAGGGCACCCAGGAAAGCATCTTGAGCGCCTACGCCAGGGTCACGTCCGAGGTGTCCAGTGCCGCGTCTCAGGACGCGACCAACGACCAGTTGGCGCAGATGAGCGCCGACCAACTCGCCGCCCTCAGGGCGGGCCAAAAGGAAAGGTTCGACGAGCAGCTGGCCAGTGCCATGTCCCAGGTCCTCGCGCCCGATCAATTCCAGGCCTTCATGGCTGCCGAGCTCACCGTCGAACTCGGAAAGGAATGACAAGCATTAGCGCAGCGTGCGGACTGTCGCCCCGGGAGGCATGCCACGCCCTAGATGCAGCCTTGGGTCTTCGCAAAATGGATAAGGTCGACGCGCGTGTGCAGGTTGAGCTTCCTCATCATGGTCGTGCGGTGTGTCTCCACCGTCCGAGGGGCAATCGAGAGCTGCTGCGCTATTGCGGCATCGTCCTCAAACTTTGAGACGAGTGAAAGGATCTCGATCTGCTTGGGGCTCAATAGCCTCTCCATTGCCCAGTTGTCGCTCCTGACACTGGCCTTCGCCTCGCGATAGGCTGCACTGAGAAACCTTCCGCCTGCCAGCACGGCCTCGAGTGCGGCCGTCAAGGACCCGAGCGTGGCGTTCATCTTGTCCAGGTAGCCGTTCAGCCCGAGGGACTCGACTTTATATACGATGTACGGCCCAATGTGGCTCGAGATCGCAATCACCTTTGGGAAGCTTCCCGACGCCCGAAGCCGGCTGATGACCTGGAACCCGTCTATGTCCGGGAGCGAGAGGTCGAGGAGAATGATATCGGCGTGGCTGGTGGGGACGTTCTGGACGGCTTCCATGCCAGTCGAGCATTCGCAGACAACGACGAGCTTCCCGCATTTGCGGCAGACAGCCCGGAGGAATTCAAGCATGAGCCTATGGTCCTCGATTATCCCCACGTTCGCGTCAGGCCCAGAAAACATATATTGAGCCTTCAGATGCGCCAGCCAGGAGTATGTTCCGCGGCCTCGCGATGTATACGGCACTCATAGGCTTTCGCCGCATATTTTCATACTCAGTAAACACATGGATCCCATGGCCGCATAAATAGGGACATGATCGAAGGCTTCGGCTGGTGACGAAACCACTAACAAGACCCCATTCTATTTTGACACTAATTTTAATGCATATTGTCCAGGACCGATCTCTATTGTGTCGTGCGTTTGGCGGGACCCCAATATGATCACTCCCAACCGGGGCGGAGAACCATCGGTCCATCGCGCACCCCGCACGACCGTCCCGTGACGCCGGCAACTATCTTTTCCTGAGGACGGCCACCGACTGGCCGAACGAGCCGAGCGTGCCCTGCCGGTCGCCATTCTCGAAGACGATCTCCTCGGGGATGGGTATGTGGTGGGTCTCCCCTCCGCGGATGCTGTCGACCGAAAGGCCCGCGGCCGCGGCCCAGGCGCGGATGGCGTCCTGGTCGACGAGCTGATTGAGGTGCCTGCCGGGCTGCGTGTCGTCGGCGGACGCGAAGAAGATCGCCGCGTGCCCCGGCACCCGGAACTCAAGGAAGGAGAGGACGACGAGGCCTCCCGGGAGGAGGACGCGGGCCGCCTCGCGGAGGTAGCGGAACGACTCCTCGTGGAGGAGGTGCGTGAAGACGGAGAAGAAGCAGACGAAGTCTGCGGAGCCGTCCTTTGCGGGTATCGAGCGACCCTCGGTCGCCACGAACTCCCAGTCCGGCCTCTGGCAGAGCTCCCTCGCGTAGCCGAGGAGGCCGGGGACGACGTCGCACCCCAGGTACCGGATGCCCTTGTCCGACGCGAGCTGGCAGGCCAGCCGCCCGCTGCCGCAGCCGACGTCGACCACCCGGTGGCCGGCCGTGAGGCCGAGCGACCTGAGAAGGTGATGCTCCAGCTTGCCGACCGCGATGAAGTCGCCGCCTATCGCCTGGCGGAATGCCTCGTCCCGGCCAAGCCGCCTCTCCAGGCCGGCCAGGTGGTCGGAATACGCCCCCTTGGAGTCCAGGTTGGTCATGTCCCGTGCGGGGAATTCGGGCGGCCGGCGTCCGGCGCCGCGGCCGTCATTCCCACTCGATGGTCGCGGGCGGCTTCGAGCTCACGTCATACACGACGCGGGAGACGCCGCGGACCTCGTTCGTGATCCGGCCGGACACCTTCTGCAGGAGCTCGTAGGGAAGGCGCGTCCAGTCGGCCGTCATGGCGTCCATGCTCTCCACGATCCGCAGCGCGATCACGTAGGCGTAGTTTCGCTCGTCGCCGACGACGCCCACCGACTTCACCGGCAGGAAGACGCAGAAGGACTGCCAGACCTTCCAGTACCAGCCGTTCTCCATCATCTCCTCCTGGAGGATGGCGTCCGCGCTGCGCAGGATCTCCAGGTTGGCGGGGGTCACCGGGCCTATGACCCGGACGCCGAGGCCCGGGCCGGGGAATGGCTGGCGCCAGACGACCTCCTTGGGCAGGCCGAGCGCGGTCCCCACCCTCCGCACCTCGTCCTTGAAGAGCTCCCTCAGGGGCTCCAGGAGCTTCAGCTTCATCCGCGCCGGAAGGCCGCCGACGTTGTGGTGGCTCTTGATGAGGGCGGCCGGGTTGTCGCCGATGGCGACGCTCTCGATGATGTCCGGGTAGAGCGTCCCCTGCGCGAGGAAGTCGGCGTGCCCGATCCGGCGGAGCGACTTTTCGAAGACCTCGATGAAGGTCCTGCCGATGATCTTGCGCTTCTTCTCGGGATCCTCGACGCTCTTCAGCCTGCGCAGGAACCCGGCGGACGCGTCGACGACCCGCAGGTCGATCCTGAAGTGCTTCTTGTAGAGCGCCTCGACGGCCTGCCTCTCGCCCTTGCGCAACAGGCCGTTGTCGACGAAGACGCATGTCAGCTGCTTGCCGATCGCCTTGTGGATGAGCGCCGCGGCGACCGAGGAGTCCACGCCGCCCGAGAGCCCGAGGATGACCCGCGAGGTCCCCACGGCCTCGCGGATGCGCTCCGTGGCGTGCTCGATGAAGTCCTTGGTGGTCCAGTCCTTGGACGCGTGGCAGATGCTGAAGAGGAAGTTCCTGATGACGTCGACGCCCCGCTCGGTGTGGAACACCTCGGGGTGGAACTGGATCGCGTAGAGGCTGCGGCGGTAGTCCTCGATGACCGCGTAGGGCGAGTTCTCGGTCCTGCCGATGGCCGTGAAGCCCGGCGGGAGCCTCATCAGCTTGTCGCCGTGGGAATTCCAGACGCGGAGCTTCCTCGGCAGGCCGGCGAAGAGCCGCCCCCTCCTGTGGACCTCAAGCGTCCCGTGGCCGTACTCGCGGCGCTCGCCGGGGGCGACCTTGCCCTTCAGGAGGTGCCCCATCAGCTGGAGGCCGTAGCAGATCCCAAGGACCGGCACCCCCAGCTCGAAGATGGCCTTGTCCGGTATCGGCGCCTTGGGCGAGAAGACCGAGCTCGGCCCCCCGGAGAGCACTATCCCGATGATCCCGTCCTGGCGGAGCCGCTCCGCCGGCGTCGAGAAGTGGTAGATCCTCGAGTAGACCTGGCACTCGCGGATCCTGCGCGCGATGACCTGCGTGTATTGCGACCCGAAGTCCAGGACGGCGATGGTCTGCGGCATGTGCTGGTGTGGAAGGGGAGACAAAGGCCCCACCTGCCCCGGACCGCAAGTTAGAATCGCAGCCTGGAGTTCTCGTGGTTGCAGCGCGGGCAGCGGCAGAGCTCGGTGCCCGCCGGCGCCGTGTAGAGCCGGTCGCAGCGGATGCAGTGGAAGGTCGTCCGGCGGCGCTCCCTGTCGTAGCGCAGGAGGTCCCTGCGGTCGTAGAAGAGCCAGAGCCCCAGGAACACGGCCGCGACCAGCACGCAGTAGATGACGGCGGCCGCGGTGAATTCGAACATGGCTGAAACCCAGTGAAGCAAAAACGCGCCGGAGGTAAACTCCGGCGCGCTGGTATTTCAGGGGATGGGGCCCGGCGTCAGGCCTTCTTCTCGCCCTCGGGCGCCGGCGCCTCGGCCGGCGCGGCCTTCTCCTCGGGGGCGGGGGCCCCCTTGGCCTTCCTCGGCTTCCTGGAGGCCTTCTTCCCGCGGGACTTCTTGTACCCCGGGTCGTCTGCCTTCACGAACTCGATCAGGGCCATCTCCGCGGCGTCGCCGAGCCTCTGGGGCCCGAGCTTGTAGATGCGGGTGTAGCCGCCCGCCCTGGCCTCGAAGTCCTTGTACTTCTCGTTGAAGAGGAGCGTGACGGCGTCCTCGTCGCGGATGTCGCGCAGGACGAGCCTGCGAAGGTGGAGGGCGTCCTTCTTCTCGGACTTGCCCGCGGCGTGCTTGGCCTTCGTGATCGCCTTCTCGACGAAAGGCCGCAGGACGCGGGCCTTCGTCAGCGTCGTCTTGATGCGGCCGTGCGTGATGAGCGCGGTCGCCAGGTTCGACAGCATGGACTCGCGGTGCTCGCGGGTCACGCCAAGCGAGGCGTGGTGCTTCTTATGGCGCATTGATCAGGCTTCCTTCTTGGCGTCCAGGAGGCGCTCGTCGAACTTCATGCCGAGCGATAGCCCGAGGGCCTCGAGCTTCTCCTTGATCTCGTTCAGGGACTTCTTGCCGAAGTTCCTGTACTTGAGCATCTCCTGCTCGGTCTTCATCGCGAGCTCGCCGACCGTGGTGATGTTCGCGTTGTTGAGGCAGTTGGCCGCGCGGACCGAGAGCTCGATCTCGTTGACCGACATGTTGAGGAGCTTGCGGAGCTTATTCTGCTCCTCGCTGACCTCGCTCTGCTGGCTCTCGAACTCGTAGGCCTCCTCGCTGACGCGGTCGAACACGTCGAGGTGGTGGTTGAGGATCGACGCGGCCTGCTTGAGCGCGTCGTCCGGCGTGATCCGGCCGTCCGTCCACACCTCGAGGATCAGCTTGTCGTAGTCCGTGATCTGCCCGACGCGGGTGTTTTCGACCGTGTACTTGACGAGGCGGACGGGCGAGAAGAGGGAGTCGATCGCGATGACGCCGATCGGCTGGTCCTCCTTCTTGTTCTGCTCACCGGGGAAGTAGCCGCGGCCGGTCTTGATCTCGATCTCGGCCTCGAACGAGCGCTTGCTGTCGAGGGTGCAGATGACCTGGTCGGGGTTGATGATCTGGATGTTCGCGTCGGCCTGGATGTCGGCCGCCGTGACGGCGCCGGCCTTCGACGCCTTGATCGAGAGGGTGATGGTCTCGCGTTTGTGGGAGACGATGAGGACCTTCTTCAGGTTCAGGACGATCTCCGTCACGTCCTCGACGACCCCGTCGATGCTCTGGAACTCGTGGTTGACGCTGTCGACCTTGATCGACGCGATGGCGGCCCCCTCGATGGAGCTCAGGAGGACGCGGCGGAGCGAGTTGCCGATCGTGTGCCCGTAGCCGGCCTCAAAGGGCTCGGCTATGAACTTGGCGTAGGTCGGCGTGGCGCCTTCCTCTACCTTGGTCAGTTTGTTGGGGAGTTCGAATTTTCCGAGGCGTTTTGGCATGGGCGTGAACTCTGGCGTGGTTTGGATGAACTTCGTTGTTAAGTCGTTTCTTAGAAGCGGGAGTAGAACTCGACGATGAGCTGCTCGTTGATGTTCTGGTCCATCTCCTCGCGGGTGGGGAGGCGGACGATGCCGGCCTTGAACTGCTCGCCGTTGAGGGAGAGCCAGCCGGGGACCGTGCGGATGCGGTTCTCCTCGAGGTTGCGGGTCGCCATCTGCCGCGAGGCGGGGGCGTTGCGGATCTCGATCTCGTCGCCGGAGCGCACGTTGTAGGACGCGATGTCGACCTTGTGGCCGTTGACGCGGATGTGGCCGTGGTTGACGAACTGCCTGGCGGCGGCGCGGGTCTTGGCGAAGCCTAGGAGGTAGATGACGCTGTCGAGGCGCGTCTCAAGCAGCTGCAGGAAGCGCTCGCCCGTGACGCCGCGCTCGCGCTTGGCCATCTCGAACATGCGGCGGAACTGGCGCTCGAGGAGGCCGTAGGTGTAGCGCAGCTTCTGCTTCTCGCCGAGGCCGACCGAGTACTCGGAGTTCTTGCGGCGCGACTTCGGGCCGTGCTGGCCGGGCGGGTAGTTGCGGCGCTCGAGCGCCTTGCCGGAGCCGATGATGAGGCTGCCGAAGCGCCTGCTGATGCGGGTAGAGGGACCTGTGTAGCGAGCCATTTTCTGGAGTTGTTCGGAGGTGTCTGTGTTCGCAGCGCGCGTTAGACGCGGCGGCGCTTGCGTGGGCGGCACCCGTTATGCGGGATGGGCGTCACGTCGACGATTGAGGTGATCTCGAGGCCGACCGCCTGGAGGGCGCGGATGGCGCTGTCACGGCCGAGGCCGGGCCCGGAGACGCGGATGACGACGTCCTTGAGGCCGTGCGACATCGCGTTGCGGGCAGCGTCCTGGGCGACGATCTGGGCGGCGTAGGCCGTCGACTTGCGCGAGCCCCGGAAGTTGCACTTGCCGGCGCTCGACCAGGCGATGACCTGGCCCTTCGGGTCGGTGATGGAGACGATCGTGTTGTTGAAGGACGCGAGCACGTTCGCAAAGCCGCTCGTCACGTTCTTCGAGCCCTTCGCCTTGCGCACCTTGACGGTGCCCAGCTCCTCCTTCAGGAGGTCCTCGGCGCTCGGCTGCTTGGCGACGCCGCCCACGAGCTCCGTGGGCTTCGCCTCCGCGGCGGGCGCCGCGGCCGGCGCGGGCGCGGGTGCGGCCCCTGCGGCTGCGCCCTCGGGCGCGGTCTCCTTGGGGGCTTTGGGGGCCTTCGGGGCCTTTTCCTTCTTCGGCTGTGTCTTTTCTTCGGCCATGGTGCTGGATCCTTATTCCTTCGCCTTCGTGACGCCGATCGTCTTGCGAGGGCCCTTGCGCGTGCGCGCGTTTGTGCTGGTGCGCTGCCCGCGGACGGGCAGGCTCTTGCGGTGACGGACGCCGCGGTAGCAGTTGATCGCCTGGAGGCGCTTGAGGTTGCCCGCGATCTCGCGGCGCAGGTCGCCCTCCACCACCCACTTGTGCTCGGTGATGACGTGGAGGATCTTGTTCAGCTGCTCCTCCGTGAGGTCCTGGGCCCTCATCTCGGGCTTCAGGCCCGCCTCGCGGATGACAAGGTCGGCCCGGGTCGGGCCGACGCCGTAGATGTAGCGGAGCGAGTAGGCGACTTTCTTCTTCGCCGGGATTTCTACGCCAAGGAGACGAGGCATTGTGGTCTGTTTCTGTTGTGGTTGTTAAATCTGTCGGAAAATTGCTAGTGCGCCCTTTTTCAGGCGGCGCGGGCCTGGTCGAGCCCCGGCACCGTGAGGATTGCCGGGCCCTGTTCCGTCGTGAGCACCGTGTGTTCGAAGTGGGCCGAGGGGGACCCGTCCGCGGAGACGACCGTCCATCCGTCCGGGAGGGTGCGCGTCTGGTACGCGCCCATGTTCACCATCGGCTCTATCGCGAACGTCATCCCGGGCTGGATCCTCTCCCCGGCGCCCTTGCGCCCGAAGTTCGGGATCTCGGGCGGCTCGTGCATCGCGACGCCGACCCCGTGTCCCACCATGTCGCGGACGACGGAGAAGCCGTTCTTCTCCACGTGGGACTGGACGGCATTCGAGATGTCGCCGATCCGGCCGCCCACCTGGGCCGCGCGGATCCCGATGTCGAGCGCCTCGCGCGTCACGCGAAGCAGCTTCTCGACCTTCGGGGCCACCGGCAGGACAGGCACCGTGAAGGCGTTGTCGCCGATGTAGCCGTTGTACTCGAGTACGATGTCCAGCGAGACGATGTCGCCCTCGCGCAGGACGCGCTTGTACGAGGGAATCCCGTGGACCACCTCCTCGTTCACCGAGATGCAGGTGTGCGCCGGGTAGCGGCGCGCCCCGTGCTCGTAGCCGAAGCAGGCGCTTCTTGCGCCCAGGGCCGCGATCTTAGCCCGGCCCGCCTCCTCCAAGTCCATGGTCGTTATTCCGGGCCGCACGAGGGGCTTGAGCGACTCAAGCACGGCGGCGGCCCTGGCGCACGCCTCGCGCATCCGGGCGATCCCCTCCTTGTCCTTGACGGGAATCATCAGGCTGCGCTGGCCTCCGAGAGGAGGCCGAGCGTGCGGTAGTGCTCGACGACGGGCCCCGGAGATCCGGTGCCCTCGACCGCCGCGTCGATTTCCTCGCCGCGGGCATCGAGCCATTCGTCGAACATTTTAGCTTGGAGCAGCGTAGCCGGGAAGCCCGTTAGGACGAATCCCGCATCAGGTTTGCGCGCGAAGAACCAGCGGCGCATCAGCGCCGCGGAATCACCGTTTCCGGCCTCTCGGCCGGTCCGCGAAATCCCCCGCCGCATGAGGCCGGCAGGAGAGACGTGCTCAATCTGCAAAGAACGGGCCCGGTTCATCATGTCTTCCGTACGAGGATCAGTCGAACCGAGCAGAAGTAGTTTAGTCTTGGCTGGTGTGCCTAAATGGGAAAAGAGGTCCAATATCGCTGGCATTCGGGCACTTGTAAAGGCGAAAGGGCATCCAGGTCACCCCCAGCGGCGTGCGGCCCATATCACGATGCCGAAGAGGAAGATGGAACCGACGGCGAGGCAGAGTTTTCCGACGGCCTCGAGGTCAAGGGCGTCCCCGAGGGCCCCCGCCTGGGCGTTGGCGCTGCGGGCGCGGATGCGCCCCTTCTTCAGGAAGCCGTCGTAATGGCGCTGCAGGAGGAAGGCCTCGACCTGGCGCATGGTGTCCAGGATGACGCCCACCGTGATCAGCATCCCCGTGCCGCCAAAGAAATAGGCGATCCGCGGCGGGACGTTGAGCTCGAAGAGAAGGATGTCCGGCATGATCGCGATAAGCGTCAGGAAGACGGCGCCGGCCAGCGTCAGGCGGGTCATGATGAAGTCCAGGAAGTGGGCGGTGGGCTGCCCGGGGCGGACGCCCGGGATGTAGCCCCCGTACTTCTTCAGGTCGTCGGCGATCTGGATGGGCTTGAACATGACCGACACCCAGAAATAGCTGAAGAAGAGGATGAGCACGGCGTTCGTCGTGTAGTACACCCAGTGCCCGCGCAGCAGGTTCTGCGAGTACTCCGAGAGGAAGTGCAGGTTGAACGCCGCCCCCAGCTGGGACATGATCTGCTGCGGGAAGAGGAGGATCGCCTGCGCGAAGATGACGGGCATGACGCCCGAGTAGTTGACCTTGAGGGGGAGGAACGAGCTCTGGCCGCCCATGATCTTGTTGCCGACCACCCTCTTGGCGTACTGGACCGGGATCTTCCGCTCGCCCTGAACCACCTCGATCATTCCCATCGTGACGCCGAAGAAGAGGAGGATCATGACGACCGCTAGCGGGACGTTGTGGCCGGAATTGGTTCCGACGGGCCCGAAGAAGAGCTGGTAGGTCTGCGCCACAGCGCCCGGCATCGTCGCAAGGATGCCGACCGTGATGAGGAGCGAGACGCCGTTCCCCACCCCGCGCAGCGTGATCTGCTCGCCGAGCCACATCATGAGCATGGAGCCGGCCGTCAGGTAGATGACGGAGGAGACGAGGAACCATGTGTGGCTGACCACGACGATGTTGCCGTAGGTCGAGACGTCGTAGCCGGGGAAGAGCTTGGAGGGGTTCTCAAGGGCCAGGATGGTGAGGGCGCCCTGCACGATGCAGATGAGTACCGTCGCGTAGCGGGTGTACTGCGTGATCTTCTGGCGGCCGACGTCGCCCTCCTGCTGGAGGCGGACAAGCGTGGGCACGATGGCCGTCATCAGCTGGAAGATGATCTGCGCGCTCACGTACGGCATGATCCCCAGGGAGCAGACCGCGCCCTTCAGGAGCGCGCCGCCGGTGAACATGTTGTACAGGCCGATCATCGAGCCGGCGGTCCCGCCGGACTGCTGCTTGAAGAATTCCTGGAGGGGGTGCGGGTCGATCCCGGGGATCGGTATCGCGCAGCCGACGCGGGCCACGAAGAGGAGAGCCAGCGTGTAGAATATCCGGGAGCGCAGCTCCGGGATCTTTAGGGAATTTACGAATGCCGAGAACATGGGTTCAGCCGGCGATCGCCTTGCCGCCCGCCTTCTCGATCTTTTCCTTGGCGGACTGGGAGAACCTGGCAGCCGTCACGGAAAGCGCCCTCTTCAGCTCGCCGTCGCCGAGGACCTTCACGGCCTTCTCGCCCTTGCGGATGAGGCCGGCCGTGGCGAGGACCGCCGCGTCGACCTCCGTGATGGAGGCGTCGAGTCCGCCCAGCTCGCCCACGTTGACGATGGCGATCTCGGTCCTGAACTCGTAGTTGTTGAACCCGCGGTGCGGGAGCTTGCGGTAGAGCGGCATCTGGCCGCCCTCGAAGCCCGGGCGGATGCTTGAGCCCGAGCGGGCCGACTGGCCCTTGCCGCCCCTGCCGCTCGTCTTGCCGTGGCCGCCGCCCTCGCCGCAGCCGACGCGCTTCTTGCGGTGCACCGCACCGGGGACGTTCTTCAGTTCGTGGAGTTTCATTTTGTGTTCCTCTTTGGCGCCCCCCGGGCCGCACCGCGGCGGGGAACTCGGATTATTTTGGAAATTCCCTGGTTCAGGCCTGGCGGAGCTTCCTGAAGTCCTCGGCGAGGCGCAGCTGGCGCAGCGCGTCGACCGTGGCGTTGACGACGGCGATGTGGTTCTTGGAGCCCATCGACTTGGTGAGGACGTTCTTGATGCCCGCCGCCTCGAGGACCGCGCGGACGCCGCCGCCCGCGATGAGGCCCGTGCCGGGCGACGCCGGCTTCAGGAGGACGACGCCCCCGTCGAAGTGGCCCGTCACGTCATGGGGGATCGTGTCGCCCTTCGTCTTGACGTGGATGAGCTTCTTCCTGGCGTGGTCGGTGCTCTTCTTGATGGCGTCCGGGACCTCGTTGGCCTTGCCGTAGCCGACTCCGATGTTGCCCTTCTGGTCGCCGACGACCGTGAGGGCCGCGAAGCTGAAGCGCCTGCCGCCCTTCACCACCTTGGCGCAGCGGTTGATGAAGACCACCTTCTCCAGCATGGCGGGGCCGTCGCCGGTCTGCTGGGGCTGGTCGCGGCGCATGTCGCGGCGGGGGCCGCGCTGCCCGAAGCCGCCCTCGCGGCGCTGGGGGCGCGAGCCCGGGAAGGGCGCATGGCCGTGGCCAGGTGCGTGGGCAGTTGCGGGTGAGGGTCCAGGTGCTGGTGCTGGAGCAGGTGCGGGTGCGGGGGTCGCGGCCGGGGCCGACTCGGAAACAGGTGCTGTGTCGTTGCTCATGGGCTTTGGATCAGAATACGAGGCCGGCCTCGCGGGCGGAGTCCGCGAAAACCTTGACCTTGCCGTGGTAGCGGGCCCCTCCGCGGTCGAATACGACGCTGGACAGGCCCGCGGCCTTCGCCTTTTCGGCGAACGCCGTGCCGAGCGCCTTCGCGCCGGCGATGTTGGCCTTGAGCTTCTGCTTGCGCAGCCCGGCATCGAGGCTCGAGAGGAACACGAGGGTGGCGCCAGCGTCGTCGTTGACGGCCTGGGCGTAGATGTTCTTTCCGCTGAAGCGGACGGAGAGGCGCGGGCGCCCGGCTGTGCCGGCGACCTTCTTGCGTATCCGCCAGCGGCGCTTCTGAAGGAGGATGGCTTTGTGGACGGTGTTCATGGGTGTTAGGCGACGGTCTTGCCTTCCTTGCGGCGGACGCGCTCGCCGACGATGCGCACGCCCTTGCCCTTGTAGGGCTCGGGCGGG
Organism: Opitutaceae bacterium; assembly: GCA_036489955.1. Lineage (GTDB taxonomy): Bacteria > Verrucomicrobiota > Verrucomicrobiia > Opitutales > Opitutaceae > Palsa-1447. The sequence continues at coordinate 15,392 of DASXEV010000017.1, read as the reverse complement.
TAGTAGCTGCGGATCTCCGCGGTCACGGCCCCGACGAGCTGCTTGTCGCAGCCCTCGACCTTGATGCGGGTGCCCTCGACGACGGTGAGCTTGATGCCCTCCGGGATCTCCATGACGATCGGGTGGGAGTAGCCGAGGGCCAGGTCCAGCTGCTTGCCCTTCAGCGTCGCCTTGAACCCGACGCCCTGGATCTCGAGGTCCTTGGAGAAGCCGACGGTCACGCCCTTCACCATCCCGGCGATGATCGAGCGGGTGGTGCCATACATGGCGTTCGCGAAGCGGGTCTTGTCGAGGGGCGAGACGGTGACCTTCTTGTCGGCCACGGCGATCGCGACGACGGGCGCGAAGGTCTTGCGGACCTTGCCCTTCGGGCCCTCGACGTTGACGGTCGTGTCCTTGATCTCGACCTTGACCTTGTCGGGGATGGGAACGGGTTGCTTTCCGATGCGGCTCATGGTTGTGGCGCGGGTTACCAGACGTTGCAGATGAGCTCCCCGCCAGCCTTGTTGCGGCGGCAGTCGGCGTCCTTCATGAGGCCCCTCGAGGTCGAGATGATGCTGATGCCCAGGCCGTTCAGGACGCGGGGGATGTCGGTGTAGCTGGAATAGAGGCGGCGGCCGGGCGTGGAGGCGCGGTTGAGGCCGCTGATCGCGGGGGCGCCCTCGACGTACTTCATCTTCACGATGAGCGTCTTGTGGCCGCTCTGGTCGGCGCCCTCCGAGCAGCCGGAGACATAGCCCTCGGCCTTCAGGATGGCGGCGATGCCGGCCTTCAGCTTGGAGTGCGGCACATGGCACTCCTCGAGCCTGGCCTTGCTCGCATTGCGGAGCCTCGTGAGGAAATCGCTGATCGGGTCTGTCATGTTGGATGTTTCTTCGTGTTAGGGGGCTTCGCGGGTCATATCCGACTCCCGCGGGCCAAGGGGATCACCATGAGGACTTGATGACTCCCGGGATCTTGCCCGAGAGCGCCAGCTCGCGGAACTGGATGCGGGAGACGCCGAACTTGCGGTTGAAGCCGCGCGGGCGGCCGCTCATGGAGCAGCGGTTGCGGATGCGGGTCCTCGCCGAATTCTTCGGCAGCTTCTGCAGCTTGGTCTGGGCGGAGAAGAACTGCTCGTCGGTCGTCGCCGGGTTGGCGAGGATCGCCTTCAGCTCGACGCGGGCCTTCGAGTGCTTCTCGACGAGCCTCTGGCGCTTCTTGTTCCTTTCGATGGCGGAGGTCTTAGGCATGGTGTCAGGCGGCGGTCGCTGTCTTCGTTTCGGTGCGGCGGAAGGGCATGCCCATGAGGCGCAGGAGTTCGCGCCCCTCGTCGTCGGTCTCGGCGGAGGTGACGATCGTGATGTCCAGGCCCATGCTCTTCTTCACGTTCTCCACCGTGATTTCCGGGAAGATCGTGAAGTCGGTGATGCCGAGGTTGTAGTTGCCCTGGCCGTCGAGCTTGGGGGAGACGCCGCGGAAGTCGCGGATCGTGGGGAGGGCCACCGCGAGGAGGCGGTAGAGGAAGTCCCACATGGTGTCGCCGCGGAGCGTCACGTGGCAGCCGACGACCTGCCCCTGCTTCAGCTTGAAGTTGGAGATGGCCTTCCTGGTGCGCGAGAGGACAGGCTTCTGGCCCGCGATGAGGGCCATGTCGCGCTGGATGTCGGTGATCTGGTTCTTGTCGGCCTCGGCGTCGATGCCGGTGTTCAGGGTCACCTTGGTGATCTTCGGGACCTCGTGCCGGTTCTTGTAGCCGCGGAGCTTCTGGAGCTCGGGGAATGCGACCTCGGCGTAGTGCCTCTTCAGTGTGGGTGCGGTCTTCATGGTCACTCTGCCTTCTTGCGCTTGCTGGCGTCGTAGTTGGCCTTGAGCATCAGGTTTGAGACGTGGACGGAGCCCTCGCGCTCGACGATCGCACCCTGGGGGTGCTGCTCGGACTTGCGGGTGTGGCGCTTGACGATGGCTACGCCCTCGACGCGCGCGCGCGACTTGGCGGGCAGGATCTCGAGGATCTTGCCCTCCTTGCCACGGTGGGAGCCCGCGATGACGACCACCGAGTCGCCGCGCTTTACGTGGAAATTTTGCATGTTCAGAGGACCTCCGGAGCGAGCGAGATGATCTTCATGAAGTTCTTGGCGCGGAGCTCGCGGGCGACCGGGCCGAAGATGCGCGTCCCCCGCGGGTTGCCGTCGGGACCCAGGATGACGATCGCGTTGCTGTCGAAGCGCAGGTAGCTGCCGTCCGACCGGCGGACGGCCGCCTTCGTGCGGATGACGACGGCCTTCGCGACCTCGCCCTTCTTCACGGTGGCGTCGGTGGAGCTCTCCTTGATGTGGACGGTGACGATGTCGCCGACGGCGGCCGTGTCCGTGTTCTGCCCCTTGCGGCTGATCATGGCCGCGCGGCGTGCGCCCGTGTTGTCGGCGACCTCTAGGATGGATCTGAGTTGGATCATGGCTGGCCTCTTGCTTCGTTAAGTCTCTATTTCAGGGCTGCGCCGGGGCGGCCGCGGGTGCGGCGCCGGCCTTGGTGGTCTTCGTGGGGACCTTCGCGGCAACGTCCGCCTCGGTGACGGCGTCGGCGACGCCGCTGACGGCGCTGTGGACGATCGAGACGACCCTCCAGCGCTTCAGGCGGCTGATGGGGCGGGTCTCCATGATCTCGACCTTGTCGCCGACCTTGGTCTCGTTCTTCTCGTCGTGCACGTGCACGACGGTCTTGCGGTTGATGACCTTGTGGTAGAGGGGGTGCGGCGTCTTGTACGGGATCGTGACCTTGACGGACTTGTCGCCGGAGCGGCTGGTCACGAAGCCTATGAGCGTCTTGCGCGTGTTGCGGGAATCTTTGGTGGCGGTTGACATTGGCGTGTGCTTCGGCGCTTCAGGCGGCCTTGGCCGGCTTGTTCTTCTTCTGGGTAAGGATCGTTTCGAGGCGGGCGATGTCCTTGCGGATCGACCGGAGCTCGTGGGTCTTCTCCACCTGGCCGGTCTGCTTGCGCACGCGCGCCTGCAGGAGCGACTCGCGCTTCTCGCGGATCTTGGTCACGATCTCGTTCTCGGGCAGCTCTCTGATTTCCTTGGAGGTCATTGTCGTGTCGTGGTCAGACCACCGTGCCCTCGCGGACGATGAAGCGGCAGTGGAAGGGAAGCTTGGCGTCGGCGAGGCGAAAGGCCTCCTTGGCTATGCTGGCGGGGATGCCGGCGAGCTCGAAGAGGACGGCGCCGGGCTTGATCACGGCGACGTAGAACTCGACCGGGCCCTTGCCCTGGCCCATGCGGACCTCGGCGGGCTTCTTCGTGACCGGCTTGTGCGGGAACACGCGGATCCACAGCTTGCCCTTGCGCTTCAGGTGCCGGGAGATGGTGACGCGCGCCGCCTCGATCTGCTGGCCGGTCATCGGGCCCCGGGTCAGCGACTGCAGCCCGAATTCGCCGAAGGCGAGCGTGTTGCCGCGCTTGGCGTTGCCTGCGCGGGATCCCTTCTGGGACTTGCGGTACTTGGTGCGTGCGGGGGCGAGGGCCATGGTCTGTGGGTTCCTGTGATTGCTTTGGGCGCCGCGGCGATCAGGCCGCGTCCGCCTCCTTCTTGCAGATCCAGCACTTGACGCCGATCTTGCCGTACACGGTCAGGGCCTCGGAAAATCCGTAGTCGATGTTCTCGCGCAGGGTGTGCAGCGGGACGCGGCCCTTCCTCTGCCACTCGCGGCGGGCGATGTCGGCGCCGCCGAGGCGGCCCGAGCACTGGATCTTGATGCCCTCGGCGCCGAGCGCCATGGCCATCTCGACTGCCTTCTTCATCGCGCGGCGGAAGGTGATGCGGCGCTCCAGCTGGAGGGCGACGTTCTCGGAGACCAGCTGCGCCTCGATCTCGGGCTTCTTCACCTCTTGGATGTCGAGGAGGATCTCCTTGCCCGTCAGCTTCACCAGCTGCGCCTTGATGTTCTCGACCTCCTGGCCCTTGCGGCCGATGACGACGCCGGGGCGGGCCGTGTAGATCTTGACGCGGACGCGGTTCGACGCGCGCTCGATGAAGATGCGCGGCACGGAGGCCTGCTTCAGCTTCTCCATGAGCGCCGAGCGGATCAGCTGGTCCTCGAGGAGGAGCTTCGGGAATTCCTTCTTGCCCGCGTACCAGCGGGACTGCCAGTCGCGGGTGACGGCGAGGCGGAAGCCGATAGGGTTTGTCTTTTGGCCCATGGGTTAAGCTTGGTTCGGGTTTCCGTCCGAGAGGACGATGCGGATGTGTGCCATCTTCTTCCTGCGGGGCATCGCGGTGCCCTTGGCGCCGGCCTTGAAGCGGCGGAGGACCTGGCCCTGCTCCACGATTGCGCTCTTCACCTTGAGGGAGTCGGAGGCGAGGTTGTTGTTGTTCTCGGCGTTCGCGATCGCGCTCTTCAGCGTCTTGACGATCAGCCGGGCGGACTTGCGGGGGATGAGCGTCAGGTACTCGACGGCCTCGTTGGCCGGCCGGCCCTGGATCGTGCGCGCGACCTCGCGCACCTTCTTCGGCGACATCCGTGCGTTGCGTGTGAGTGCTTGGACTTCCATGGGGGCGGCTCCTTTAGATCTCCTTGCGGGTCATGCCGCCGTGCGCCTTGAAGATGCGCGTGAGCGCAAACTCCCCGAGCTTGTGGCCGACCATGTTCTCGGTGACGTACACGGCGACGAACGCCTTGCCGTTGTGGACATTGAACGTGTGCCCGATGAAGTCGGGCGTGATCGTCGAGCGCCGGGACCAGGTCTGGATCGGCTTGCGGGCGCCGGACTTCGTCGCCTTCTCGATCTTCTCGAGGAGGTGATAGTCGACGAAGAAGCCCTTCTTGATTGAGCGTGCCATGGTGGGTTACTTCTTGTTGCGCGGCGGGCGGCCGTTCTTGCGGACGAGGATTTGGTTGCTGGAGACGAGCGTGCGCCTGCGCGTCGGGAAGCCCTTGGCGAGCTGGCCCCACGGGGAGACGAGCTGCTGGCGGCCGCCGCCGCCCTTGGACTTGCCCTGGCCGCCGCCGTTCGGGTGGTCGACCGGGTTGCGGGCCATGCCGCGGCTGATCGGCCTGCGGCCGAGCCAGCGCTTGCGGCCGGCCTTGCCAAGCGAGCGGTTGGCCTGGTCGGCGTTGCCGACAATGCCGATCGTCGCGCGGCAGCGCGCGTTCACGAGGCGTATCTCGCCGGACGGCATCTTCAGCTGGGCGTTCTCGCCATCGACCGTCACCAGCTCGATGCTGGCGCCGGCCGAGCGGGCCATCTTGGCGCCCTTGCCGGGGACCATCTCGACGCAGTGGATGCGCGTCGCGGCGGGGATGATGGAGAGGGGGAAGCTGTTGCCGGGCAGGAAGTCGTTGGTCGTCGCGTTCATCGACGAGAAGATCCTGTCGCCCACCTTGAGGCCGTCGGGGGCCGGGATGTACCGCTTCTCGCCGCTCACGTAGTGGAGGAGGGCGATGTGCGCCGTGCGGTTCGGGTCGTACTCGATGGCCGCGACCTTCGCGGGGACGTCGAGGATGTCGCGCCGGAAGTCGATGATGCGGTAGAGCTGCTTGTGGCCGCCGCCGATGCGGCGGGAGGTCACGCGCCCGTAGACGTTGCGGCCGCCGGAGCGCAGCTTGCGCTCGGTCAGGGCGCGGACGGGGCGCTCCTTCGACAGGCCCACCGGCTTGTTGAGCGAGGTGAACCTCTGGGAGGGCGTGAGGGGGCGGAAGTGCTTGATTGGCATGGCTGGTTTTCCTCTGTGGGCCTCAGACGAGCTCGATCTTGTCGCCGGCCTTGAGCGTCACGACGGCCTTCTTGTAGTCGCTCGTCGTGCTCGGCTGGCCGAGGCGGCTTTTCTTGTTCTTGCCGCGGTAGTTCATGGTGTTCACGCGCCGGACAGTGACCTTGAAGGTCGCCTCGACGGCCTCCGCGATGGCGTGCTTGTTGGCCGAGCGGGCCACCTCGAAGGTGTACTGCCCGAGCTCGGATGACTGCTTGTTGGCCTTCTCCGTGAGGAGCATGCCCTTCAGGACCTTGTCGGCGTTCATGAGCTATTGCCCCCGACCCGCGCGATGATGGCGTCCAGCGCGCGCGTGCTGACGATGATCTTCTGGTACTGCGCCAGGTCCAGGGTGTTGAGCTTGGCGGCCTCCTGCGTCACCACGCGCCCGATGTTGCGGGTGGCGACCCTCGTGTCTGCCTCGAAGGGGGCGTCGACGAGGAGCACCCTGCCCTTCGGGGCAATGAGGCCCACGAGCTTGCTCGCGGCCTTGGTCTTCTTCACGGCGGAGCCGAAGTTCTCGATGACGGCGATCTCGCCGGCGCTGGCGCGGTCGAAGAGGGCGCGGCTGAAGGCGAGGGCCTTCACCTTGCCGTTGACCTTCTTGTCGTAGTCGCGCGGCTTCGGGCCGAACACGACGCCGCCGCCGACCCAGAGGGGGGAGCGCGAGGAGCCGGCGCGGGCGCGGCCAGAGCCCTTCTGGCGCCACGGCTTCTTGCCGCCGCCCCTCACCTCGCCGCGCCTCTTGGTCGAGTGCGTGCCGAGGCGGTTGTTCGCGTTGATGGCGACGATGACCTCCTTGACGGCCTGGAGGCCGCGGTCGCCCTCGAAGGTCGGTAGGCCGGAGAATTCCTTCTCCTGGCTGGAGGCGCCGTCGGCGCTGAAAACGGTGAGTTTCATGTCTTGGTCCTCGGAATGTTTCAGGCTTTCTTCTGTTGGCCCTTGATCGCCAGGCGGACGAGCACGTCGTCGCCGTTGGCGCCCGGGATGGCCCCCTTGACGAGGATCAGGTTCTTGTCCGCGATGACCTTCACGACGCGCAGGTTCTGGACCGTGCGCTTCTCGCGGCCCATGTGGCCGGGCATCGACTGGTTCTTCCACGTGCGGCCCGGCGTCTGGCGCATGCCGATGGACCCGATGCGGCGGTGGAACATGGAGCCGTGCGCCGCGGGGCCGCCGGCCACCCGCCAGCGCTTGACGACGCCCTGGAAGCCCTTGCCCTTCGTGATGCCGATGACGTCGACGAGCTCGCCCTCCTTGAAGACGGCGACCGTGACCAGGTCGCCGACCTTGAGCTCGGGCAGCTTGGCGACCCTGACCTCGGAGAGGACCCGGGGCGTCTGCGAGAGGCCCGCCTTCTTGGCGTGCTCGGCCTCGGCCTTGCTGGAATTCTTCTCCTTCTTCGACGCGAAGCCGATCTGCACGGCGTTGTAGCCGTCGTTCTCGGCGGTCTTGAGCTGGGTGACGGCGCAGGGGCCGGCTTCGACCACGGTGACCGGGACCAGGACGTTCTGCGCGTCGTAGATCTGGGTCATTCCGATCTTTTTCCCTAGGAGTGAGGAGATCATGGCTAAGTGGTAGGTGGAGGGATCCGTTTTTTATAGGACCTACATTAGGAGGGGCACCGGAGGTGCGCCGGGGGCGCACGCGGGCAACTGCTAACTGTGGGCTTTAGACGTTGATCGTGATGTCTACGCCCGAGGGCAGGTTGAGTTTCTTCAGCTCGTCGACCGTCTGGGCGGTCGGCTCGATGATGTCGATGAGGCGCTTGTGCGTCCTCGTCTCGAACTGCTCCATCGACTTCTTGTCGACGTGCGGCGAGCGGTTCACGGAAAGCTTCTCGATGCGGGTGGGCAGCGGGATCGGGCCGGAAACGCGGGCGCCGGAGCGCTTCGCCGTCTCGACGATGTCCTGGGCCGACTGGTCGATGACTCGGTAGTCGAAGCCCTGGAGCTTGATGCGGATGCGTTGGCCTTTCATGGGGACTCCAAAAAGAACGGGTTAGGTGCGGGCGGGGGCTTTCGAGCTGGTCTCGACCACCTTCTTGAGGACGGCATCCGGGACCTGCTGGAAGTGGGAGGGGGTGACGCCGGCGCTCGCGCGGCCCTTTGAGAGCGAGCGGATGTCGGTGACGTAGCCGAACAGGGTCTCGAGGGGGACCGTAGCCGAGATGATGCAGGCGCCGGCCTTGCTCTCCATGCCGTTGACCTGGCCGCGGCGGCGGTTGATGTCGCCGATGAGGTCGCCCTGGTACTCCTCGGGCGTGGTCACCTCGACGCCCATGATGGGCTCGAGGAGGATGGGCTTGGCCTTCTTCATCGCGTCCTTGAACGCGAAGATCCCGGCCATCTTGAACGCTAGCTCCGAGGAGTCGACGTCGTGGAAGGTGCCGTCGACGATCTTGACGATGAGGTCGACGCACGGGTAGCCGGCGACGACGCCGTTGTTGGCGCCCTCCATGATGCCGTCGATGGACGGCTTGATGAATTCCTTCGGGATGGACCCGCCGACCGTCTCGTTGAGGACCTCGATGCCCTTGCCCTTCTCGTTCGGCTCAAGCTTGAGGATGACGTGGCCGTACTGGCCCTTGCCGCCCGACTGGCGGATGAACTTGCCCTCGCCGTCCGCCTTCGCCGCGACCGTCTCCTTGTAGGCGATCTGCGGCTTGCCGGAGGTGGCCTCGACCTTGAACTCGCGCTTCATGCGGTCGAGGATGATCTCGAGGTGCAGCTCGCCCATGCCGGAGAGGATGACCTGGCCGGTCTCCACGTCCGTCTTGACGCGCAGCGTCGGGTCCTCGGCCACGAGGCGCTGGATGGCGGTGCCCATCTTCTCCTGGTCGGCCTTCGAGTTGGGCTCGATCGACATCGAGATGACGGGCTCGGGGAAGGAAGGCGGCTCCAGGCGGATGTCGACATCCTCGTCGCAGAGCGTGTCGCCCGTGATGACGTCCTTGACGCCGACGAGGGCGCAGATGTCGCCCGAGTAGGCGACGTCGATCTCCTCGCGGTCGATGGCGCGCATGAGGACGAGGCGCGAGACGCGCTCGCTCCTGCGGGTCCTCGGGTTGTAGAGGGACATGCCCTTCTTCACCTGGCCCGTGTAGACGCGGTAGAACACCAGCTTGCCGACGAAGGGGTCGGTCCAGAGCTTGAACGCGAGGCCGGCCAGCTTCGCCTTGTCGTCCACCACGGCCTCGACGCGGTTGCCGTCGGAGTCCGCGCCGTGCATCGGCGGGACGTCGATGGGGCTCGGCAGGTAGTTGACCACGCAGTCGAGCAGGCGCTGGATGCCCTTCTTCTTGAAGGCCGATCCGGGGACGACGCCGAAGAACTTGAGGGAGATGGTCGCCTTCCTGATGGCGAGCATGAGCATGGCCGGGTCGATCTCGGCGCCCTCGAGGTACTTTTCCGCAAGCGTGTCGTCGAAGTCGGACACCGCCTCGATCAGCATGTCGCGGTACTCCTTGGCCTCGTCGAGCATGTCGGCCGGGATGGGCGCCGTAACCGGGGTGAGGCCCAGCGGGTCCTTCGTGTCGTCGAAGAGGTAGGCCAGCATCTGGACGAGGTCGATCATCCCCGTGAAGTTCTCCTCGGCGCCGATCGGCAGGAAGAGGGCGTGCGCGTTGCCCTTCAGCTTGACGCGGATGTCGTCGATCGACTTGTGGAAGTCGGCGCCGACGCGGTCCATCTTGTTGATGAAGGCCAGGCGCGGGACGTTGTACTTGTTGGCCTGCCGCCAGACCGTCTCGGACTGGGGCTGGACGCCGGCGACGGCGTCGAAGACCGCGATGGCGCCGTCGAGGACGCGCAGCGAGCGCTCTACCTCGGCCGTGAAGTCCACGTGTCCAGGCGTATCAATGATGTTGATCCGCTGCTTGATCCCCTTCCAGGGGCCGCAAGAGGCGTTCCAGGCGCACGAGATGGCTGCGGCCGTGATCGTGATGCCGCGCTCCCTCTCCTGCTCCATCCAGTCGGTGACGGTCGTCCCCTCGTGCACCTCGCCCATCCTGTGGACGGCGCCCGAGTAGAAGAGGATGCGCTCCGTGGTGGTCGTCTTGCCCGCGTCGATGTGGGCGGCAATGCCTATGTTGCGGGTCCACTCGAGCGGGAACGGGCGGATGGGCGCGTTCTGGGGCGAGACCTTGGCTTTGTCTGTGACGACAGTGATGTTGGGAGCGGCCGTGGCGGACATCGTTCTGAGGGCTTTTACCAGCGAAGGTGGGCGAAGGCGCGGTTGGCCTGCGCCATCTTGTGCGTGTCTTCCTTCTTCTTAACGACGGAGCCCGTGTTGTTGTAGGCGTCGATGAGCTCGGCCGCCAGGGCGTCGCGCATCGTGGCGCCCTTGCGGGCGGTGGCGGCGTCGACGATCCAGCGGATGGCGAGGCTCTCCTGCCTCTCGAAGGAAATCTCGACGGGCACCTGGTAGGTGGCGCCGCCCACGCGGCGGCTCTTCACCTCGAGGCGCGGGCGCGCGTTCTCGAGCGCACCGAGGAGCAGGTCCACCGGGTCGCCCTTCTCCAGCTTCTCGGAGACCTTCTCGAAGGCCCCGTAGACAATGCGCTGGGCAAGGTTCTTCTTGCCGCTCTTCATGATCACGTTCACCAGGTGCGCCACGAGCGGGCTCGAATACCTGATGTCCGGGGTGACGTTGCGTTTCTCTGCTCTGTGGCGGCGTGACATGGTCCTTTAAATCCTCCCCTTACTTCTTTGCCTCTTTCGGGCGCTTCACGCCGTACTTCGAGCGGCTGCGGCGGCGCTTCTCGACGCCCGTCGCGTCCAGCGTCCCGCGCACGATGTGGTAGCGGACGCCGGGCAGGTCCTTCACGCGGCCCCCGCGGACGAGGACGATCGAGTGTTCCTGCAGGTTGTGCCCCTCGTCGGGGATGTACGAAATGACCTCGTTGCCGTTCGTGAGCCTGACCTTGGCGACCTTGCGGATGGCCGAGTTCGGCTTCTTCGGGGTGCGGGTCATGACCTGGACGCAGACCCCGCGGCGGAAGGGGTTGCCCTCGAGGGCGGGGGACTTGGACTTGATGCGCACCTTGCGGCGGCCTTTGCGTACAAGCTGGTTGATGGTTGGCATTCTGGACGGCTACGAGTGGTTGGAAATTTGGGAAAAGAGGTTGAAGCTACTCTGCGCCAGATAGCGGGCAAGAACTTTCTGGAGAGAGAAACTTTTGGATCGTGGAGGCTGCGAAAATCAGGTGCAGCGCGCGATAAGGTGCACACTCCGGCGGGCGCCAGGTGGGCTGTAAGACCCGACAAAAGGGGGATCAAAATCCCCGCTCGCGCCGCCGCTTACAAGTACAAATTTATGCGGAAGGCTTTGGCGCCTCCCGAATCTCCCCGGCATCCAGCACCCTCTCCTAGACCATGAGCGAGGGAATTGGGCCCCCTCCCCTTCGCCTGCCCTACGGGCCAACCCATGGATATGCAGGCCGATGAGCTGTGATGGCGCCCGGCACGAATCCCTAATCAGCCACCCTTATCCACGACAAGCGCCCCATTAGGGGCAAAGGTATGCGGGCCATTGTGTCCCACGCTGATGCCCACTTAACAAATAACGGTTAACGGTGATAGGTATTCGCCCGCCTTCCGGCGCTCGCGGGGCGAGCCGGATGAAGGCGGACGCGCTCCCCTACGGGACCTCGTAGATCTCGGCGAGGCCCACCCCCGTCGTGCCGCCGACGCCGCTCAGTTGCACGGTGTAGGGACCGGCGCCCAGATTGACCACCGTGGCGCTGTCGGCGCTTCCTGCCTCGAATGCGAAAGCTCCCACGGAGGCGCTGACGCTCGCAATGTCCGAGGCGTCCGGCCCGGTCGTCCAACCCGTGTTTAAGGCGACGACCGATTGGCCGCTGTAGACCGAGATCGTCGGGTTCGACAGGGCTCCCGCGACGGCAAACTGCGCAAGCCCGGGCCCGTCGCCGCGGACGAGGAGCTGCTCGCTCCCGGAGCCCGATATATAGAACCCAGGGATGAGGATGTTCGAGCCGGTGCCCACCTGGGCGCGGGTCGAGATGTTCACGAGCCGCGGTCCCGTCGAGGAAACCTCGTAGATCTCGGCAAGCGCGACCCCCGTCGTCGAGCTGACGCCCGAGACCTGGACGGTGTACGCCCCGGCGGGGAGCTGTGCGAGCAGGACGCAGTCCGCGCTGCCGGGCGCGAGGGCGAACGCTCCCACCGCGGAGGACATCTTGGCCAACTCGGACGGAAAGGGGGCGTTCGCCCAGCCCTGGTTGCTCGCGATCATGTTGCCGTTGCTGTCGAACAGGCTGAGGGTCGGCTGGGCGAGCACCCCGCTCACCGAGAACTGCTGGAGCCCGGGCCCGACGGCGCGGATCAGGAGCGTGTCCGTCCCGCTGCCTACGAGCACGAACCCGGGGATCAGCAGGTTGGCCCCCGTCCCGACCTGGGCCCGCGTCGAGATGTTGGTGAGCCGCGTCGTCGTCGATGGGGCGCCCGCATTGACCGAGAGCGTGCCCACGTTGTAATTCAGGGTGAGGAACGCCGTGGTCGTGACCGCAACGGAGTAGTCGCCCGCGTTGGCGGCGCCCACCGAGCCCAGGCGGTAGATGGGGTTGGTGGCCCCCGGGATCGCCGTGCCGTTGAGGCTCCACTGGTAGGTGGCATTGGGATCCTGCGAGATTGTCGCCAGCGTGACGGGCGTGCCCGGGTCCACCGGGTTGGGCGGGGCGGTAAGGCCCACGAGGGTCTCCGAGGCGGACTGCATGAAGGTCGCCATGGATGGCGAGCCGATGCCTGTGCAGAGGTCATAGCCGGCACCCGCGGCGTACGTTCCGTTGTTCCCGGTCATGACGTCGAAGACCGCATCCGTCTCGTTCAGCGGATTGATGAGCCGGCTGAGGATCCCAAGGGAGGGCAGGTCCGCCGACTTGCGGTACTGGTCCATGATCGCCGCAAACCCGGCCCAGACCGAGGCGGACACGGTCGTCCCGACAAAGCCGGTCTCCTGGCCGCCGAGGATCGTGAGGCAACCGGTGTCGCTGCCGGGAGCCGTGGGATTGGCCGCCGCGATCATCGAGACGTCGGGGACGCACCGCGTCGTCCCCTCTGGGAAACCCGCGCCGACCTGCCAGTAGGGCCTCGGGAAATATTTGCTGACTCCGCCGCCGGTCGCGAGGGGATTGGAGGTCCCGATCTGGGACCAGGCGGCCTCCGACTGCGCGTTCCAGTCGGCATCAAGCGTGAGCGTCGTCCCGCCGACCGTCGTGACATTTGGGTCCGACGCGGGGTACTCAACCTGCAGGGGGTTGGAGGCGGCATAGCCAGCGGTGGATGTCGACGAGGGGGCGGGGTTCGAGCCGCCTATCCCCGAGCCGACGATGACGGTGATGCCAGCTGCACCCATCTGGGCGAACACCTGCGAGGCGCTCTGCACCTGGCTGAGGGTGTAATAGTCCTCGGTGTAGCTGGAGGTGCACAGCGCCACGTTTGCCGTGCCGTCGCCCAGGATCTGGGTGCACGCCGCCATGAGGCCGGGAATGCTCAGGTCCGACCCCGCGTAGAGCGCTATCTTTGCGCCGGGCGCAATCGAGGACGTCCATTCCACGGCAAGGGTCGCGTCGTCCAGGTGGGCGGACTGGCTTCCCGAGGTCGGGCCGCCGTCCACGTCGACCACGCTGAAATTCGCCAGTGAGTCGGGAACCATGACGGTCTGCCAATACAAGGTAAGGTCGCTCGTGGCGGGCACGGAGCCGGCGATGATCGCCACCGTCTGCCCGGTGCCGTCGAAGTTTGTCGGAGCGTTATAGGCGGCCAGCACGTCGCCCGGGGCAATCCGCCCATCCAGGTCGGAGGCCTCGAGCCTGGGGGTCTCCGCAATGCCCGTATCACCGGCCAGGCGAGGCTGGAGCCCGAGGATTGTGAGAACGGGCCCGGCGACCGCCGTCGGCAGGGAGGGCGGCGACACGGCTGAGGTCATCTCGCCGGCAGGCGTCAGGACCCGAGCAAACCGGGCGCCGAACGCGGCCGACGCCGACGCCACACTGGCGCGCGCAAAGATGTTGGTGTGGTTGCGGTCCAGGAGGGTAACCGTGAACCCGGCCGCCTTGAGCCACGCGGACACGCTGTCGAAGTCCGACTGCAGGGGCAGGTACAGGGACTCCATTTCCGCCCGGCCAACCGTCTGCCCACCGTGGACACGCTCCTCCAATGCAGGGAGGTTGCGCATCCTCAGGCTGACGACGACGTCGACCGGGGCTGCGAGCTCGGCGGATGTGAGGGCGGTCCTCGTCACGGGGTATGGGCCGCCCGTCGAGCCGGGGCCGGGCGTGATCGCGTCCGAGAACAACGTTCGGCCAGGGGAAGCCACCGTCGCCGCATCGGATGCGGCGGCGGAGACGGAGAGCAGGAGCGCTGCAACAAGGAGGCGTATCGTCTTCATTTGCCGGGTCACGGTTTTCGCCCTGCCTTGGCGCACCCTTCTTCGGGCGCAGCCGGCGGGAGGACAAATGCTCTATAAGCAGGCGCGGGGATTCACGCCCAAAGACTACGTTAAATTACGGGATACCAATCGCCGTCTCCGAGGCGGCCCCTCGACCGGGCCCCAGACCGCCTGCGCCATCCGGGACTAAGCGCACGGGCAACCCAGCTCTCGATCGGCGCATGTCGCGCGTCAGCTAAACCCTAATCCCCCGTAGTTCCCGTTTCTGGCCCTTGAATGGCCAGGAATTCATATGTCGCCCTAGCCGCCGCGAGAGGGCGTAGGCTCCGGGCGCGGCATGGGCCAGGCCGGAATATTTTGGCCAAAACACCCGCGAGCATATCTCGAACAGAGATATCCTCATCAAGGTCCGGCCAGTGCAGTCCAAACGGGGATGCCAGCGGCCAAATAAACCTGCCGCGGGTTTCGGACTCAAGGCCCTCGCGCCGCTGGCCCTCTTCGCTGCTGATCACTTCCTCCGCAATGATCCCGCCCGATATATCAAGGACGCACACCGAATGCCGGTGGTCGCCCAGGTCCAGTCCAATGGTCAGTTTTGTCGTGCTCATAAGGCGTAGTCTATCCCACCGCGCGCATCCGCGCGATGCTCTACGCCCTCTCATTCCTACTGGCTAGACTGGGTTGCCATCGGCTGTGCAGGGAATGACCGAAACAACTTCGCCGGCCGTTGCAGTGAAAGAGCCGGACATGTCCATGACCGACTTGAGCTCGACACGAAACGACGAGTGACTATCAGCTGGCGCAAACTTGACCTCAAACAGGATATTACCAGAGCGAAATGAATCCATATCGAGATTGCTTACGCCGTGAAAGCGAAAGCCTACGAGCGAGTGATCACGTAAAACGAAAAAGCCCTTCCCATCCACCTCGCTTGTCATGTTCCATGTATGAAGGGTCAGCCCGATGGATGGCTCTTCGGGAACTAACGGCTCATATTTTAATACGTTTGCGTCGTGAAAGGCTGGCCATCTACCAAATCGATCGACGACAGCCTGGTGGTTCAAAATGTATATTGGGGTCGTCATTCAACCCGATCTAACGACCGCGAGTGAGCCGCGCGATACTTTGGCGCGGGACGTGCCCAGCACGGACCGTGACAAAGGGGAGCGCCGGCTCCTGGCGCTTCCATGAGAAGGCGTGTCCAGAGTATTTATTAAAAAGGTTCACCTTTTTGGTGTAACGGCTCGGGGCGGAGC
>DASXEV010000012.1:0-74466 GCA_036489955.1 Opitutaceae bacterium | reverse complement strand
GGCGGCGCTGCTGCAAAAGCTTCTTCACCATGCCCGTCGACACCCGGAAGCGCCTCCCGATCTCCTCGCGGCTGCCCTGCTCGTTGTCGTAGGCCGTCAGGATCCTTTCCCGCAAATCAAGGGAGAGCGTTTTCATCCCCCGATTGTAGCCGATTACTTAATAATGGCTACAGTTTTATTTAAAATGCTCTAGCGCCTACCGTGGAACCAGTGCCACGGCTCGTAGGCCATGCCGTGCGGGTTGCCGCGGGGGTAGGACATCGTGAAGCCGTGGTTCCTCGCCCGCCGGCCGAGCCAGCGGAACGCCTCGGTGCGCTCAAAGTCCTCGGTCAACGCCGGCTCGCCGGGCGTGGCGATGTCGACCGCGCGGCCCGTGTGGTGCTCGCTGTAGCCTGGGGCCGCCATGACCCGCAGGACGGCCTCGACGCCTTCCCCGGCGGCCAGCTTCCGGGCGATGAGCTCCTCCTGGCGGCGGATGCTCCGGAAACCCGACACGGCGAGGAGGGTGACGCCGTCCTTCCTCGCGGCCTCGGCCATCCCGGCCCATGCCGCGGCGGCCGCGGCCTCGAGCAGGACCTCGCGCCCCTCGGGGTCGCGGCCCGCGCTCTCCAGGTCCGCGGCCTCTTCACGGGGCTCCATGGCGCGCTTGGCCGCGTAGCCGGGCGGGACCTTGAAGGCCGGGCGCATGGGACCCCTGCGGCGCACCGGGGCGTCAGCCGCCGTGCTCGGCCAGCCAGCGCTCGGCGTCGATGGCCGCCTGGCATCCCATGCCCGCGGCCGTGATGGCCTGGCGGTAGACATGGTCGGCGCAGTCGCCGGCCACGTAGACGCCCGGCACCTTCGTCCTCACCTGCGAGCCGCCGGCGGGCACGAAGTACCCGTTGGCGTCGACGTCGAGGGCCGCGGCGAACGGCGCCGTGTTGGGCACGTGCCCGATGGCGACAAAGATTCCCTTCACGGGCAGCACCGACTCGGCGCCGGTCTTCAGGTGGCGGACCCTGAGCCCGCTGACGGCCCCCTCGGCGGCGCCGACGGCCTCGGTGGGCGCCGTGTCCCACACCATCTGGATCTTCTCGTGGCTCGTGGCCCGCTCGGCCATGATCCTCGAGGCCCGCAGCGAGTCGCGACGGTGGACGAGGTAGACCTTGCTCGCGAAGCGCGTGAGGAAGAGCGCCTCCTCCGCCGCGCTGTCGCCGCCGCCGATGACGGCGACGTCCATCTTGCGGTAGAACGCCCCGTCGCAGGTGGCGCAGGTCGTGACGCCCTTGCCGCCGTAGAGCTCCTTTTCCCCGGGGATGCCCGTCATCCTGGGCGAGGCCCCCGTGGCGACGATGACCGCCTTGGCGAGGATCGTCCTCTCGGAGCAGACGAGCTTCCTCGGCGTGCCGGAGAAGTCGACGCCCTGCACCAGGGCCTGCTCGAACCTGGCGCCGAACCTCGAGGCCTGCTGCCGCAGGTTCTGCATCAGCTGGAACCCGTCGACCCCCTCCGGGAACCCGGGGAAGTTCTCGACCTCGCTGGTCGTCGTCAGCTGGCCCCCGGGCAGCGGCCCCTCGACGACGAGCGGCGAGAGGTTGGACCGCGCGGCGTACACCGCGGCGGTCAGGCCGGCGCAGCCGGTCCCTATGATGACGACGTTTTCAACGGGTGCGTTGGGCATGGTGGAGGCGGGACACATAGAAGGAGACGCTGAACGGGCCCGGCGCAACCCCGGATGCGTAACCAAGACGTCAGACTCGGCGCCCGCCTACCAGCCGGCCATGCGCCGTATCCGCAGCTCCTGGTAGAGCCCTGGGGAAAGCTCCTGCAGGAACCGGCTCGGGGAATTCATCATGCCGCCCGGGCCCGGCCGCGAGGCCACCTTCGGGAAGCAGAGGTAGAGCTCGTTGCGCGCCCGCGTGACGGCGACGTAGAATAGCCGCCGCTCCTCCTCGACGTTGCCCGACTCGATCGAGCGCCTCCCGGGGAACTGGCCGTCCGCCAGGCCGATGAGGAAGACCGAGTCGTACTCCAGGCCCTTCGCCTGGTGGACCGTCGTCAGCTTGATGGCGTCCGTCTCCGGGTCGACGTGCCGGTCGCTCGTCTCGCTGTTGAGGAGCAGGATCTGCGCGAGGAAGTCCTGCATCTCGTCGAAGCGCTGCGCGAAGCCGACCAGGGCGTTCAGCTCCTCCAGGCGGTCGGCGTAGTCGGCGAACGCGCCCTTCAGGTAGTCGCCGTACCATCCCTCGATCGCGGTCCCGACGACCTCGGAGGGGCGGCGCGTCTGCATGGCGTCGTACACCTGCCGGAGCGAGACCGCGAACTTGTCCCACTCCGGGAGCGCGCCCTTCGGGACCTTCCCCTTCATCTCGGGGCCCGCCATGACGTCGATGAAGTTGCGCTGCGAATCCCTCGCGAAGCCGAGCGCCGCGGCGTGGAGCTTCAGGGCCCCCTTCTCGCCCACCTTGGGCAGGAGGATCGCGATGCGCTCCCACGCCTGACTGTCGGCCGGGTTGTAGACGAAGCGCAGCAGCCCCACCAGGTCGCGGATGTGCTGCCTCTCGAAGAACTTCACCCCGCTCGTAATGTGGTAGGGAATGCCCGCGCGCGCCAGCGCGATCTGGGTCTCGACGGCGATGAAGTGGGAGCGGTAGAGGACGGCGATGCTCGCCAGGGCCGCGCCCTCCTCCTCGTGGAGCGCCCGCACGCGCTTCACCACGAACTCCGCCTGCTCGCGGTCGTCGATCGCCTGGACGACGTAGGGCTTCTCCATGTGGCCGCGCGCGGCGCGCAGCTCCTTGTCGAAGTGCCTGCCCTTGGGCTGCGCCATGAGGACGCCGTTCGCCAGGTTGAGGATCTCCGGGGTCGAGCGGTAGTTGGTCTCGATGCGGTGGACCACGGTCCCCGGGTGCCGCTCGGGAAACGACATGATGTTCTCGAAGTTGGCGCCGCGCCAGGAGTAGATGCACTGCGCGTCGTCCCCGACGGCCATGACCCGGTGGTGCGAGCCGATCCTGTCGACGATCTGGGCCTGGAGGGTGTTCGTGTCCTGGTACTCGTCGACGAGGACGTGCCGGAAGCGCTGCGTGAAGTACGCGCCGACCTCCGGCGAGGCCTTGAGGAGCGAGAGCCAGAGGTCGAGGAGGTCGTCGTAGTCGCAGACCTTCTGCTCGCGCTTCCTCTTCTCGTAGGCCGACGCGAAGTCGGGGAGCAGTCCCGCGATGTCGGAGTAGTGCGGGAAATACCGCGTGACGGTGGCCTCCACCGGCGACTGGGTGTTCCGCGCGAGGGAGAGGATGCTGAAGAGGGGGCCCGGCTTGGGGCGGGTCTTGTCCTTGAAGAAGGCCCGGTCCCGCGACTCGACCACCTGCTTCAGGAGCCTCTCCGACTCCTCGGCGTCCAGGATCGTGAAGCCTTTGTCGAGGTTGATGGCCTCCCCGAACATCCGCAGCGAGCGGTGGCCGATCGAGTGGAAGGTGCCGCCCCAGAAGCGCGCGGGCTCGATGCCGGTCAGCTCGTGGACGCGGTAGAGCATCTCCTTCGCGGCCTTGTTCGTGAACGTGAGGAGCAGGATCTCGCCCGGCCGCACGCCCTGGGAGAGAAGGTAGGCCACGCGGTAGGTGAGGGTGCGGGTCTTGCCCGAGCCCGCTCCCGCCAGCACGAGCAGAGGCCCGGGCTCCGCCGTCACGGCCGCAAGCTGGTCGTCGTTCAGCTGCGCCCTGAAGTCGATGCTGGGAACCGGCTCGCCGGCCGGCGCGTCAGCCTGGGGATCCATGGGGTTGCGGGTCCGCCCCGTCCGCCGACATGCGGGCATCGCGCGCCTCCGGGCCCAGGAACACGATGGCCGCGAGGACGACCGCGCCGATGCCGACGACCCAGCCTAGCGCGAACGGCCAGCCGCGCCCCCATCCCTCGGCCATCATGGGCTCGAGCTTCGGGATGAACGAGGCCCCGAGGTTGCCCAGCTGGTAGGCGAGGCCGGGGAACGTCCCGCGGACCGACGCCGGGGACAGCTCGTTCAGGTGGGCGGGGACGACGCCCCAGGCCCCCTGGACCGCCATCTGGATGAGGAAGGCGCCGACGGCGAGGGTGCCGGCGGAGCCGTTGCCCACCCAGAGGGGAATCATGGGGAGCACGAGGAGCGCCGCCATGGCGATCGCCTTCCTCCTTCCTATCTTCTGCGAGAGGGCGCCGAAGAGTATGCCCCCGATGATGGCGCCTATGTTGTAGATGACCGTGATCCTCGTCACGTCCCTCAGGGGAAGGTGGCGCGCCTTCTCGAGGAAGCCGCTCGGGTAGTTGTCCTGGGCCCCGTGGCTGAAGGCGTTGAACGCCGTCATAAGGGCGACCATGTAAAGGAAGAGGGGCCAGTTGGCACGTATGGCCGGCCAGATCCCGGACACGGCCCCGGGGGCCTTGGGCCGCGTGCGCTCCTCCACCCAGGCCGGCGACTCGTGGACGCCCATCCGGATGAAGACGACGAGGACCGCGGGGATGGCGCCCACCATGAACATGCCCCTCCAGCCAAGGTAGGGGTACGCGAAGCCGTTCATCACGGCCGCCAGCAGGTAGCCGAGGGGATAACCCTGCTGCAGGATGCCCGAGAGGAGGCCCCGGCTCTCCGCGGGCACCGACTCCATGGCAAGCGACGCCCCGACGCCCCACTCGCCCCCCATGCCTATGCCGAAGATGGCCCGGAGGATGAAGAACGTCGTCAGGTTGGGTGCGAACCCGGTGAGGAGCTCGACGACCGCGAAGAGGAGCACGCTCGCCATAAGCGCCGGGCGCCTGCCGTAGCGGTCCGCCATGAGGCCGAAGAGGAGGGCGCCCACCGGTCGGAAGGCGAGGGTCAGGAAGAAGCCGGTCGCGATGACGGTCAGCGTCGTGTGGAACGCCTCGGCCAGCCTGCCCGCCACCATGACGAGGATGAAGTAGTCGAACGCGTCGAGCATCCACCCCATGAACGAGGCGGTGAACGCCCTCCACTGCCGGCCGGTGAGGCCCCGGAGCTGGCCGAAGGCGTTCACAGGAGGGCGAGGTTGCTCCTGTGGACGACCTCGACCCGCCTGCGGCCCGGGTGCAGGGCGCGGACCTCGTCCCCCTTCTTGCCGGCAAGCGCGGCGATGTCCGACGAGGCGAACGCGGCCTTGCCGCGCGCGATGACGGCCCCGTCGGGGCCGGCGATGTCGACGACGTCGCCCTCGGAGAAGCTCCCCCTCGTGCCCGTGACGCCGACCGCCAGGAGGCTCCCGCCCTGCTCGCGCAGGGCCGGCACGGCGCGGGCGTTCACGAGTATGGCGCCGGACGGCCTCTGGAAGTACGCGAGCCAGGCCTTCCTCGACTCGAGGGGCAGGCCGCTCGGGACGAAGAAGGTCCCCGGCCCGAACCCGGAGAGGAGCCGCTCGATGACGGCCGGCTCGGCGCCCGCGGCGATGAAGACGCCGCAGCCCGCCTTTGTCGCCAGCTTCACTGCCGAGAGCTTGCTCACCATGCCCCCCACGGCCGTGGCGCTCGTCGTGCCGCCGGCCATGGCCTCGATCTCGGGCGTGATCCGCTCGACCAGCGGGACCACCTTGCCGGTGCCCCTCATGTCGATGAGGCCCGGCGCCGTGGAGAGGATGAGGAGGAGCTGCGCGCCGACGAGGCTCGCCACCATCGCCGAAAGCGTGTCGTTGTCCCCGAAGCCGCCGCCCGGGCTGTCCATCTCCGCGGCGCTCACGGTGTCGTTCTCGTTGATGACGGGGACTGCGCCGTACCCGGTCACCTGCGCCAGGGCCTCCTTGACGCCCAGGTAGCGCGAGCGTGCGCGCAGGTCCTCATGCGTGAGGAGCACCTGGGCCACCGTGACGCCGTGCGGCGCGAAGCCCTCCTGCCACGTCTGCATGAGGAGCCCCTGGCCGATGGCGGCGCACGCCTGCTTCCTGGCGACCTCGGAGGGCCTCCGGGTGAGGCCGAGCCGCCCCATGCCGAGTCCCACGGCGCCGGACGAGACGACGAAGACCGTCGTCCCTGACGCGCGAAGCGCCGCGATCTGCCTGCAGATCTCCGCGATGCGGGCCGTGTTCAGCTGGCCGACGCCGGAGGTCAGGACCCCCGTGCCCAGCTTGACGACGACCCTCGAGGGCCGCTTGAAGGGCGTCACCATGCGCCTTTCGGCCT
This sequence comes from Opitutaceae bacterium, assembly GCA_036489955.1. Classification (GTDB taxonomy): domain Bacteria; phylum Verrucomicrobiota; class Verrucomicrobiia; order Opitutales; family Opitutaceae; genus Palsa-1447. Next base: position 68,328 of record DASXEV010000012.1, on the reverse strand, counting down.
AGACCGTCAGAAGCTCCTTCTCCTTGGCGGTGTAGTGGTCCCCGATGTCCTTGATCGCCTTGTCCGTGGCGGCCTGGACGTCCTTCTCGAGGCGCTTCGACTCGTCCTCCGGGAACTTGGCCTTCTTGATTGCCTCCAGGGCGTCGCGGCGGACGTTGCGGATGTGGACGCGCCCCTCCTCGGCGATGCGCGCCGCGGTCTTTGCGAATTCCTGGCGGCGCTCGCGGCTCATGTCGGGAAGCGGCACGCGGATGACCTTCCCGTCGACGATCGGGTTGATGCCGAGGTTGGCGACCTGGATGGCCTTCTCGATCGCCTTCGTCAGGCCCGCGTCCCAGGGCTGGATCTGGATGAGGCGCGCGTCCGGCGTCGTGATGGCGGCGCAGTCGCGCAGGCGCATCTGCGACCCGTAGGCCTCGACCATGACGCCCTCCACCATGGAGGGCGAGGCCTTGCCCGTGTGGATCGTCGAGAACTCGTGAAGGGTGTGGTCGAGCGCCTTCTTCATCTTTGCGGCGGCGTCGGCGAGGAGAGGGTGGGACATGGTGCGCGGGGGGTTATCCTGAAAAAGTCTAGGCGTGGACGAGCGTCCCCACCTTCTTGCCCGTGACGCCGCGCAGGATCGCATGGTCCTCCTGCAGGTCCAGGACGAGGATCGGGACGTGGTTGTCGAGGCAGAGCGAGAACGCGGTCGAGTCCATGACCTTCAGGCGCTGCTTCAGGGCGTCGATGAAGGTGATCTCCTCGTACTTGACGGCGTCCGGGAACTTCTTCGGGTCCTTGTCGTAGATCCCGTCGACCTTCGTCGCCTTCACGATGACGTCGGCGTGCATCTCGGAGGCCCGCAGGGCCGCCGTCGTGTCGGTCGAGAAGTACGGGTTGCCGGTGCCGGCGACGAAGATGACGACGCGGCCCTTCTCGAGGTGGCGGATGGCGCGGCGCAGGATGAAGGGCTCGGCGATCTGGTTCATCGGGATCGCGCTCTGGACCCGCGTCGTCACGCCCATCTTCTCAAGCCTATCCATGATGGCCATGCCGTTGATGACCGTGGCCAGCATGCCCATGTAGTCGCCGGTCGTGCGGTCCACGCCCCGCTTCTCCCCTGACAGGCCCCGGAAGATGTTGCCGCCGCCGATGACCAGGCAGATCTGGACGCCGAGCTCGTGTATCTCCTTCACCTGCTTGCAGGTGCGCTCGAGGGTGTCGATGTCGATGGGATCCCCGGATTTTCCCCCGCTGAGAAGCTCGCCTGAGAGCTTGAGGATGATGCGCTTGTATTTTACCCGCGGATCTACGGGTAGCGTGGCGTGCATGGACTGCCATGAAACGTCCACAAAAAAGGTCCGTCAACCTCCCAATCGTTGGGGCTCGATTCCTCCGTTGACGCGGCTAGTGTCGGATCGGCACGCTGATCGGTTCCAACCGCAATTGCCTGGTGGTGTAATGGTAGCACAGGTGACTTTGACTCACCTAGTCCTGGTTCGAATCCAGGCCGGGCAGCCAGCCGGTGGCGACGCCTGGTCGCCTTGGGCCTAGATGCCGTCCGGATGGGACGCCGGCAGGACCGGTGTGCTGGCCATTCCCGGTCCGGACCAGAGCACATGGAGGCTCGCGGCCCCGCTGCCGTGGACATAGCGCACCTCGAACCTGTGCGGAGCGTCGGACGCCAGGTCAGCCGAGCCCTGGGAGGCGCCGTGCGCGCCGCCGGCCCTGCGGACGACGGGGGCGCCGTCGACCGTCACCTCGACCGCGCCGTCGCTCACGACGGAAAACGTGTAGAGCCCGTCGGCGCGGGGCCGGATCGTCCCCTCGTAGGCCACGGAGAAGCCCGTCCTCGGGACGCCCGCCGAGGCGTCCGGCGAGCCGACGCCCGCCTCGTCGACGAGGTCGTAGTCGATGTCCGGCACGACGGAGGTCTTGGCCAGCGAGCCAAAGGCGTCGTCGCGGTAGTACCGCACCTTGAAGAAGGCCGTCGCCGAGTACTTCCCGGGGCCCAGGAGCGCGCGGGCGTCGTCCAGCGACCAGGGATGGCCGTCCGGGTAGACGATCCCGTGGAACGGCACCGGCGTCTCGTCGGCGCGCGGGTGCGCGCGGTCGTTCGCCCAGGCGAACCGGCAGTTGTCGCGCCCGATCCCCAGCTCCCACATGATGTAGCCCACCTTCCCCCGGAAATGCCCGACGATCCCGGGGACGCTCTGGCCCTGGCGGTTCATGCACTCGGTGCACAGGGAGTGGCTGTCGCCGAGGACGCCGTAGGACCCGTACTCGTGCCACGAGTAGAAGTCCGAGAAGGGCCCCCCCGAGAACTCCCGGTCCGTCGCCGTCACGGGGATCTGCGTGCCCGTCTCCTTGATCCAGCCCAGGGCGTCGCGCTCGAGGCGCACGGTGGCCCCCGACTTGTTCGGCTCGTTGTAGATTTCCCAGAACACGACCCTCGGGTCGGCCCTGTGCGCGTCGACGATGTCCTGGACGTAGGCCTTGAGGCCGGCCCTGTGCTTCTCGTAGTTGTTCCTTACGGCGTCGCCCGGGCAGACGAGCCACCGGCTGTTGTGGACCCCGGGGATGGGCGCCGGGTAGTGGTAGTCGGCCGAGAGGAGCTCCTCGGGCGGCTGGTTCCAGCAGTCGTCGAAGAAGACGAACTCCACGCGGATGCCGTGGCTGTCCGCGCGGCGCAGGAAGTCCTCGATGTCGGCCAGCAGCGCCGCCTTCTTCTTCAGGTAGACGAAGTAGTGCAGGTAGACCCGGACGACGTTGATCCCGTACACGGAGGCGTAGCCGAGCTCGCGCTCGTTGACGACCGGGTCGTACTCATCCCACTCCTGCGCCTCGTTGACGCAGTTCGTGGGGACGAAGACGGCGCCCTGGACCCACCGCCAGTCCTGGGGCCCGCGCGGGACGTCCGCGGGCTGGAGGGTCTGCGCCGCCGCCGGCGGCGGCGCGGGCGGCCTCACGGCGCAGCCCGCGGCGAGGAGGAGGCCAAGGAGGGCAAGCGCGCGCTTCATGGGACCCCATTAAGAACGCATCGGCGGGCCCCGCCGCAATCCTCCTTTGCGGGCCGGCGGAGGTCCCCGGCGGCCTGCGAACCAACGCGCCCGAAGCGGGTCTATGCGCCACCCCCGGGGGACGGCCGGGTGCCCCCCCGCGACGGGCGGATGGGGAAGTCGGCCGTCCTCCGCCAATCTAATGAAAGACGACGCAAAGATCTCGAGGAAGGAAATGATCCGGCTCCTCAACGAGGACCTCGCCCGCGAGTACCAGGCGATCATCAGCTACGTGATCTACAGCCAGGTGATGAAGGGCGGGAAATACCAGTTCATCGCGCAGGAGCTGGAGAAGCACGCGGCCGAGGAGCTCAACCACGCCATCCTCGTCGCCAAGCAGATCGACTACCTGAATGGCACGCCCACCAAGGACCCCGCGCCCGTGAAGCTGTCCGAAAGCTCGGAGGAAATGCTGCACATCGACCTCGAGAACGAGCGCAAGACCATCCTCAACTACCGGGAGCGCATCCGCCAGGCGGACGCCATGGGGGAGTACGCCATGAGCGAGGTCCTGCGCACGATCATCGCGCAGGAGCAGGAGCACCTGACGGACCTGGCGACCGCCCTCGGGATCGACAACCCGAAGGTCGAGGGCTGACGCCTCGCTTCGGGCGGGGCCTGCCGGCGACGGCCTGCGTGTTCTCAGTCACGGCCGCGACCACGGCCTCCATCCCGTCCTTGATCCGCCCGACCTGGGGATGGACCTCCCTGATGAGGTCGTGCTCGACCTTGGAGAACCCCTCGATGCGCCGGCCCTGCTCGCTCAGGCGGTCGAGCAGCCGGTTCTGGGCCCGGGAGATGACGTACATCCACCAGAAGCAGGCGGCCCAGCATGCCGTGCCGACAAGCGTGAGCCAGAAGGAGATCTCGGTCTTGTCCATGTCGCCGCGGTGGGGCCCGCTGGCGGGGGTTATGACCGCCCCCGGTGTTTGTGGTTGCCGCGTCGGGGGCGGATGGCCACGTTTTACCCGGCAATGGACTCTGCCTTCCCGCCAGCGGGAAAACCGCCGGATCTCCCCGGCCGATGACTCCTACAGCGAACTGACGCCAACGGACTCATCATGCTCCTCTACCTCTGGATCGCGGCCGGAAGCGCCCTGGGCGGCGTCGGCCGCTTCGCCCTGTCGGTTTTCGTCGCCGACCACTACGGCGACACGTTCCCCTGGGGAACCCTCCTCATCAACATTGCCGGCTCCTTCGCGATCGGCCTCTTCTACACTCTGACGGGGAGCGACGGGCGCTGGCCCGTCGCCCACATTGGCCGGCAATTCTTCATGGTCGGCGTCTGCGGCGGCTTCACCACGTTCTCGAGCTTCAGCCTGCAGACCCTCCTCCTCGCGCGTACGGGTCAGTGGCACAAGGCCGGCGCCTATGTCGCCGCATCGGTCATCCTCTGCCTCCTCGGCGTCTGGCTGGGGCACCTGGCGGCCATGCTCCTCAACCGGGCGGGGACCCTGCCGCGATAGCATGATGGTCACGCGCCTGCAGATCGTCGAGAAGGGGATCGCCTGCCGCTGCCCCAACTGCGGCGGCCGGACCCTCTTCGCGCCCGGCAGGCTGTTCAAGGTGAACGAGGCCTGCTCCTCCTGCGGCATGCAGATCGAGAAGGGCGACGGCGCGTTCCTCGGCCCCTTCGTCATCAACTACACCGTCACGGCGTTCGGCTTCGTGCTCCCCGTGTTCGGGATGTTCCTCGCCGGCTGGATCGGCATGGTCCCGACGCTTTTCGCCTCCGCCGTCGCGGCGCTCCTGCTGCCCCTCGTCCTCTACCGGCTCTCGTGGGCCTGGTGGCTCACGCTCTACTACTTCTTCCTTCCCGAGAACCTCCCGGCCAACTTGGAGGGGCGGGGGGTCGACGACGAATAGCCGGGCGGATCCTATGCCTCCTGCTCGCGCGCCATCCGGTGCACGAGGAAGTAGTACGCCGAGCCGAGGATGACCGCGGCTCCCGCGACCCAGATCGTGACCTCGCGGATCTCGCCGTGCATCAGCCTCTCGTCATGGCCCGCGATCCTTGAGACCCAGGCGAGCACCGTGCACCACACCGCGGACCCGAGGATCGTGTAGACGGAATACCAGAAGTAGTTCATCCGGACGATGCCGGCGGGTATCCCGATCAGGTGCCGGATGACGGGCAGCATGCGGGACAGGAACACCCCGAACCCGCCGAAGCGCTGCGACCAGCGCTCCGCGGAGGCGACCTTCTCCTGCCCGATGAGGAAATGCCGCCCGTAGGCGATGACGAACGGCCGGCCCGCGGCCCGGGACGCCCAGTACATGACCGTGGCCCCAAGCCAGCTGCCGAAAACCGCTGCGACCACGATGCCCGAGACCGTCATGTCCCCCCGGCCGCCCATCACCATGATGACTGCCGGCGGGATGATCACCTCGCTCGGGATGGGCACCAGCGAGCTCTCGAGCGCCATCAGCAGGATGAGGTACGGGTACCCCCCCGTCTGCAGCGAGTGCTGGTACGCCTCCAGGAGGCGCTGGGTGAGCCCGTGCAAGGCGGACTCAGACGTCGGGCTTGGTCTTGCGCAGGCCGTGGACCCGCTCGCCGGGCTTCCACTGTCCCCGCTTCCTCAGGAGGTCGACGCGCTCGAAGCGCTTCAAGACGTTGCGCTTGATGACGATGCCGTTGGTACCCTGAAGGCTCTTGTGCTGTGACATGGCGGGGAGAATTTGGCCGGATTTACCGTTTAAAGGGTCCAGCAGTAAACGTCCGCGCGGGGCCGTGACAAGGACAATTCTCCCTTGACCGGCCTGCGGACAGGGGCATTTTCACTCCTCCCGCAAACGTATCACCACCGCAATGAGGGACGACTACATCAAACAGGCGCTAGGCAAGATCATGGATCCCAACATCCTAATCAACGTGGTCTCGCGCCGCGTGAAGCAGCTGAAGCGCGGCAACCGGCCCCTCGTCGAGTCGCTGGAAAAGCTCTCGGCCGAGGACATCGCCCTGCGGGAGATCATAGAGGAGAAGATCAGCTTCGAGGCCGGCGAGGCCTGACGCGGGGCGCCCCAGGGCGCCCGGCGGAGGCGGCGCGGCGCAAGCCCACCCATGGCCGCGAGTCAAAAAGGGGGCCCCCGCCTCTCGGAGGTGAGGAACGCAAAGGTCTTCCGCGACTTCGTGGTCGGGGAGAGGTTCGAGGCCGGCGTCGAGCTCCTCGGCACGGAGGTCAAGTCCGTGCGCAGCGGCCGCGCCCAGATCAGCGACTCCTTCTGCCGGATAGAGAAGGGCGAGGTCTGGATGTACGGGGCCCACATCGAGCCCTACGCCTTCGGCGGCCTGGAGAACCACGACACGAGGCGGGTCCGCAAGCTGTTCCTGCACCGCTCGGACATCCGCAAGGCCGAGGTGGCGGTCCAGACCGGCGGCAAGGCGCTCATCCCGCTGCGGATGTACTTCAAGCAGGCGCTCGTGAAAGTCGAGGTGGCCCTCTGCACCGGCAAGAAACTCTTCGACAAACGCGAGGACCTGAAGAAAAAGGTCCAGATGCGCGAGGCGAACAGGTCGCTCAGGACCCGACGCGGATGAGTCCGCCCGCGGAGAGGGCATGCGTGCGCGTGCCCGCCAGCACCTCCAACTGCGGCGCCGGCTTCGACACGCTCGGGCTCGCGCTCAGCCTCTACAACCGCGTGACGCTGGCGCGCGCCTCGGGCACGGACCCGGTGCCCGACAGGCCCGGCGACGCCAGGGCGCAGCAGATGGCGGCCGAGTCCTCGGCCGCCTTCACCCGCGCCACCGGCCGGCTGGCCGGCGGGTTCCGCTACCGCATCGAGGGCGACGTCCCGCCCGCGCGGGGCCTCGGCTCCAGCGTCACCGTGGCGGCGGGCATCATCGCGGGGCTCGGCGCCCTGCACGGGACGCCGATCGACGCCCACCGCCTGGTGGGCCTTGTCTCCGGCATCGAGGGGCACCCCGACAACGCGGGCGCCAGCATCCTCGGGGGCTTCTGCGTCTCGCGCTCGAACCCGGGCACCGGCGCCTACATCGACTCCCAGAAGTTCAGCGTCCCGGAGTCGGTGGCCTTCGTCGTCTCGTCGCCCCCCGTCGAGTTTGCGACGAAGGACCAGCGCGGCGCGCTGCCCCCCTCGCTTCCCTTCTTTGACGCCGTCAGGAGCATCAACGGCGCCGCGTACCTCGTGGCCGCGTTCGCCTCCGGGGACTACGCCCGCCTCTCCCAGGTCGCCGGCGACTTCGTCCACGAGCCCTACCGCCTGCCGCGCATCCCCGGGGGCGCCGACGCCATCGCGGCCGGCGTCGCCGCGGGCGCCTGGACGGGCTGGCTGAGCGGCAGCGGCTCCAGCGTCCTCTGCGTCTGCGAGCGGGCCCGGGCGGAGCTGGTCGCCAAGGCCATGGCGGCCGCCTTCATGCGCGCCTCGATGCCGAGCGAGTCCCGCATCCTTTCCGCGGACAACGTGGGACTCGTGGTCGAGGGCTGAGCGGCCCTTCCCCGCGGGGCCCCGCCCGGGCCATGATCCACATCGTCCTCTTCCAGCCCGAGATACCCCAGAACACGGGCAACATCGGGAGGATGTGCGCCCTGACGCGCTCCCGGCTGCACCTCATCCACCCGCTGGGGTTCCGGATCACGGACCGCAACCTGAAGCGGGCGGGGATGGACTACTGGTTCTCGCTCGACGTCCACGAGCACGCGGACTGGGCCGCGTTCAGGAAGAGCGCGGCGTCGCCCGCCCGCCTCTGGCTCTTCACGACCCGGGCCGAGGGCTCGTTCTGGGACGCCGGGTTCCAGGAGGGCGACGGCCTTGTCTTCGGGAACGAGGGGAGCGGCGCGCCCGACTGGCTGCACGCGGAACTGGGCCCCACGCGGGTCACGATCCCCCATGCCAACCCGGCCCTGCGCTCCCTGAACCTCAGCACCGCCGCAGGCGTCGCCGCCTACGAGGCCCTGAGGCAGACGGGCGGCCTTCGCCGGGGGCCCTCAATTTTGGGGTAGCCACCCGACGGGGCCCGGACAAGATGGCCCGCTTCATGGCAGAGTCCCGCCTCAAGATCTTCTCGGGTAATTCCAACAAGCCGCTGGCGGAGGACATCTGCCGGCACATCGGCGTGCCTCTCGGCGAGGCCACCGTGACCAGCTTCCCGGACGGGGAGACGTTCGTGAAGATCGACGAGAACATCCGGGGCCACGACGTCTTCATCATCCAGTCGACCTGCCCGCCGACGAACCAGCACCTGATGGAGCTGCTGATCATGATCGACGCCGCGCGCCGCGCGTCGGCGAACCGGATCACGGCCGTCATGCCGTTCTACGGCTACGCCCGCCAGGACCGCAAGGACCAGCCGCGGGTGCCGATCACGGCGAAGCTCGTCGCCAACCTCCTCGTCTCCGCGGGCGCGAGCAGGGTCCTGACGATGGACCTCCACAGCCAGCAGATCCAGGGCTTCTTCGACATCCCGGTCGACCACCTCTTCGCTTCCCCGGTCTTCTTCGACTATCTGGCGAAGCAGCGGACGGAGAACCTCGTCGTGTGCTCGCCGGACGTCGGCGGGATGAAGATGGCGGCGGCCTACGCCGACCTGCTCTCGGCGAGCCTGGGCCTCGTGGCCAAGCGCCGCAAGAATGCCACGACCGTCGAGGCCGTGAACGTGGTGGGCGACGTCGCGGGCTGCGACGTCCTCCTCGTCGACGACATCACGGAGACCGCGGGTACGCTGGCCGCGGCCGCAAAGATCCTCCGCGACCACGGCGCCCGGCGCATCCGCGCGGCCGTCAGCCACTGCGTCCTCAACGAGCTGGCCTACGAGCGGCTCAAGGCGGGGACCATTGACGAGCTCATCACTGCCAACACGGTTCCCATCGAGACCCGGGGCCTGCCGATCACCGTCCTGAGCGTCGCCGGGCTCCTCGGCGAGGCGATCCAGCGGATAAATACGAACGAGAGCATCACAAGTCTCTTCCGGATCAAGGGATTCTGAGACTTGCCTATCGGCGGCTTTGTGGAACCTTGTCGGCCCCGCAGGCGTCTCCCTTTAAACTCATGACATTACGCCAAGCTTCATCGCTCGCCGCCGCGGCCCTCGCTGCCGCCCTCCTCAGCCCCGCGGCCCGGGCCCTGTCGACGGACGCCAAGGCCCCCGCCAAGATGCCGGTCCTGAAGAAGGACTTCTCCTCCATCAATGATGGCAAGGGGCCGGCCATCGTCTCCTACGCCGACATGCTCGACCCTGTCCAGAAGGAGGTCGTCTCCATCGAGTCGGCGCGCACCGTCCACGAGCACATCCAGGCAAATCCCCTCCTGCGCCAGTTCTTCGGCGACATCCCCGACCAGGACCGCGAGAGCAAGGAGATGGGCCTGGGCTCGGGCGTCATCGTCTCGCCCGACGGCTACATCCTCACCAACAACCACGTGGTCGCCGACGCCGACGAGCTGACGGTCGACCTCTCGGACAACCGCAAGTTCACCGCAAAGGTCATCGGCACCGACCCGAAGACCGACATCGCGGTCATCAAGATCGACGCCAAGGGCCTGCCTGCCGCGACGTTCGCGGACAGCGACAAGCTCCGCGTGGGCGACGTCGTCTTCGCCGTCGGCAACCCGCTCGGCGTCGGCGAGACGGTCACGATGGGCATCGTCTCCGCGAAGGGCCGCAACGTCGGCATCCTGGACGACGTGAAGGGCTACGAGGACTTCATCCAGACGGACGCCGCGATCAACATGGGCAACTCGGGCGGCGCGCTCGTCGACGCGAAGGGCCGCTTCGTCGGCATCAACAGCGCGATCGTCTCCCCCTCGCGCGGGAACATCGGGATCGGCTTCGCCGTTCCGGTCAACATGGCGGCCAACATCATGCGCAGCCTGATCGAGACGGGGTCGGTGACCCGCGGGTTCCTGGGCGTCGCCGGCGACTCGGTGACCCCGGACATCGCCGAGCAGGTCCACCTTCCCAAGGACGCCACGGGTATCATCATCTCCTCCATCGAGCCCGACAGCCCGGCGGACAAGGCGGGCCTCAAGCAGGGCGACGTCATCGTCGCCGTGAACGGCAAGGTCATCCACGACCAGGACGAGCTGCGCCTCACCATTTCCGAGATGGCCCCCGGCACAAAGGTGACGCTGAGCACGGCGCGCGACGGCGCGCCCAGGGTCGTCAGCGTGACCCTCGCCCAGTTCGCCGACAAGCCGAACGAGGTCCTGAAGGGCGTCGAGTTCTCGAAGCTGACGGACGACGTCCGCCGGCACTACGGCATCGACCAGCGGGTGACGGGCCTCGTCGTGTCGAGCGTGGACGACAAGTCCCCGTATGCGGAGGACCTGCCCCAGGGCTCCATCATCGTCGAGATCAACCGGCAGCCGGTGGACGATGTCGCGGCCGCCCGGCAGCTGCTGCACCCCGGGCACAACCTCCTCCTCGTCTACTACCAGGGCTACCAGCGCTACCTCGTCGTCACGGTCGACTGACCGCCCACGGGCGGTCAACTTCCCGGCTTTGACGCCGGTATCCCCGCCAGCTCCGCGGGGAGCCTGTCCGCCGGGTAGGTGGGAAAGCTGAGCTCAAGCAGGGAGACCGACGGGGCGTCGAACCGGGCGGTGCCGGCGCTCCGGTCGACCAGCATGGCGATGCCCGCCACGGCGCCGCCCGCCTTGCGGACGATGTCGAGGCACTCGATGACCCGTCCGCCGCGCGTCACCACGTCCTCGACGACGAGGACCGGCTCGTTGGGCGCCAGCGTGAACCCGCGCCGCAGGACGAGGACATTGTTCTCCTTCTCGGCGAAGATGAACCGCGCGCCCGCGCGCCGGGCCACCTCCTGGCCGATGACGAGCCCGCCCATGGCGGGCGCCAGCACGGTCGGGAACCTCCAGCCGCCCGCGCGCACCTTGGCGAGCAGGAGTTCGCCCAGGCGCTCCACGGCGTCCATGTGCTGGCACACCTGGGCGCACTGGAAGTAGTGGGCGCTGTGGAGCCCGGAGCGAAGGACGAAGTGCCCCGAGAGGAGCGCCCGCGTCCGCGTGAAGATGCCGAGGATTTCCTCTTGGTCCTTGTCCATGGGCGCGGAATTGAAACGGCTCCCGGCCGGTATTCAACGCTTCCCTCCGCTCCCGCGTTGAAACCCGGCGAACCCGGCGCTAGGTTCCCCGGACGTGGGACCGATTGAACAGGAGAAGGCCGCCCGGCAAGTGCCGCTCGAGGACGAGCTGGGCGACGTCCTGGAGAAGGCCATGGCGTGCGCGGGCCTCACGCCCGAGACCCTCTCGGAGAAGGCCGCCGTGCCCGTCTCGGCCATCAGGGACGCCATCGACTACCGCCCGGAATTCGGGCCGCAGGAGTGCGGGCGCCTCGCCGCCGCCCTCGGCCTCAACGAGGTCGGCCTCTGCGCGCTCGCGTCCGGAAAGTACCCGCTGCCGGACTCCGAGGGCCTGCCGTTCCCGCTCTGGCCCCTGCGGATGCGCCACGGGATCGGCGTCGTGAACGCCTACGTGGTGGGCCTCGGGGGCGGGCGGGGCCTCCTCTTTGACACGGGGCCGGGCCCGGCGGCGCTGCGCGAGGCATGGCCGGCGGAGGTCCGGTCCCTCGACGCCGTGTTCCTCACGCATGTCGAGGCGGAGCACGCCGGCGGGCTCGCCGACGTGAGGGGCCGCCTCCGGCCGGGCCACGCCTTCATTCCCTCCGGCGGCGCGCCCGGGGGCTGCCGGCCGATGGGGGAGGGGGAGAGCTTCCTCGCGGGGCCCCTGGAGGTGACCGCATTCCGGACGCCCGGGCACTGCGCGCTCCACAACTGCTACCACGTGCGCTCGGTGGCCATCCCGTCCGCGCGCTCGCTCCTTGTCTCGGGGGACCTCGTCTTCGCGGGATCGGCGGGCGGACCGTACCACTGCAAGCGCCAGCTGCGCGACCACCTGCGCCGCGTCCTGGCAACAGTCGCGCGGGACACTGTCGTCGCCCCGGGCCACGGGCCGATGACGACCGCGGGAAACGAGCTCTGCTACAACCCCTTCGTGTCCTAGCCCTGGCGGGCTAGACCGAGTCGATGATGAGGGCGACGCAGGTCGCGTTGTCCGGGCCGCCGCGCTGGACGGCCAGGTCCACGAGCCCCCGCACGATCGCCATCGGGTCGTCGGCCCGGCCGAGCTCCTCGCGGACCTCGCGGTCCGTCACCATGCGCGTCACGCCGTCCGTGCAGAAGAGGTAGCGGTCGCCGGCCACGAGGGGCAGGTCCGCCAGGTCGACCTCTGGCGGGAGCACCTGGCCTATGCAGCGCGTGAGGGCCCCGCGCTGGGATTCGCTGTAGTAGACGACCTCGCCACGGGCCCGGCGCCTCTTGGCCTCGTTCTCGACGGAATGGTCCTCCGTCAGGCTGACGAGCTCGCCCGCGCGCCACGAGAAGGCCCGCGAGTCCCCGACGTGCGCGATCTTCATCCGCTTCCCGCGGACGCAGCCGAGGGTGAGGGTGGAGCCGATCCCGAGGCCGGGGCTCAGCCGTGCGCCGAGGGCGACGACGGCGTCGTTGGCGGTCGTGACGGCGGCCTTGAGGTCGACCTCGCCGTTGCCCGCGCGCGACACCGCGGCCGCGACGGCGGTCACGACTTCCTGGGCGGCCTCGGCGCCCCCGGGAAGCCCGCCCACGCCGTCGGCGACGCCGAAGAGCTGCGTCGCCTCCTCAAACAGGACGCGGTCCTCGTTCTCCTTCCGGACCTTCCCGATGTCCGAATAACTGGCTGCGCGCAGGGAGGTCATCGGGGCAAGCCACGATAGGGGGGCACCCGTCATGGGAAAGGACGAAATTGCCCGTCACGTCCCTCGCGGGTCAGGCGCTCGAAGCGCTTCTGGGGCAGGGACTCGATGAAAAGCCGGCCATAGGATTTTGAGAGGACACGGCTGTCGAGGACCGTGACCAAGCCGCGGTCGGACTGGGTCCTGATGAGGCGGCCGGCCCCCTGCCTGAATTTTATAAGGGCCTCCGGGAGAGTGAGTTCACAAAATGGGTCGCCGCCGGCTTCGCGGATCAGCTCCGCCTTCGCCTCCGCGATCGGGTGGGTGGGGGGGCTGAAGGGGAGCCGCACGATCACGACCTGGGACAGGGCGTCGCCGGGGACGTCGACCCCCGTCCAGAAGCTGTCCGTCCCAAGGAGCACGGCGTTGCCCGCCTCGCGCATCCGCTGGGCGAGCTCCGTCCGGGAGTGCTCGCCGCCCTGCTGGAGGAAGGGCCGGCCCTGCGCCGCGAAGCCGGGACCCACGATCGCCGCCACGGCCTGCATGTCGCGGTAGCTCGTGAAGAGGACGAGGGAGCCTCCCTTCACCCGCGTACAGCAGTAGGCGACGTAGTCCGCGAGCGCCTCCACCGCCGAGCGCGAGTCCTTGGCGCTCGGCGGGGGCACGTCCGAGGCCACATAGACCCGCATGTTCGCCTCGAAGTCGAAGGGCGACAGCGCGATCCCCGTCCGCGCGCCCGAGGCCCCCATCTTCCGGGCGAACGGCGCCATCTCCCCCGACTGGGCGAGGGTGGCGCTCGTGCAGACGACGCCGACACCCGTCCCGAAGAGGCAGCGCTCCAGCTCGGGCGCGACGTCCATGGGCGCGCTCCGGAGGGTCACGATCGTCTGGCGCCGGCCGCCCCGCTCCGCCCAGTACACGTGGCCCTTGTCGCTGAGGCCAAGCCACTCGTCGAGGCCGGTCCTGACCGAGCGGACCCTCAGGCGCTGGTCCATGAGCTCGTCGCGCTCGCGGCCCTCCTCCAGGCGGTCGATGAGCTTTGAGAGGCCCCTCTCGACGGACGCGAGCGGCTCGGAGAGCACCGGCTCGGCCGCCCCCTCCTCGCGGACGCGCACGACGGCGTGCTCGAGCAGGAATTTCGCGGCAACCTGCCCGAAGAACCGCGCGGAGGCGTCGATCGCGTCGGCCACCGCCGCGAGGAGGCCGGGCTCGCCGGACTTGCGCAGGACCCCCCGGCGGGTCTTGGGGTTGTGGAGGTGCCGCAGGGTTCGCTCGACGCCCAGGCTTGAGAGCGACAGGCCGAAGCACTCCTCGGCCACCTCGGGCACCGTGTGGGCCTCGTCGAGGACGACGAAGTCGCCGGCGAAGAGGATGCCCGCGGCGTCGGGCCCGGCGCCCTCGGCGCGGGCGCCCCCGGCCGCGATGAGGGAGAAGAGGAGCGAGTGGTTGACGACGATGACCTGGGCCGACCGGACCCGGGCCCGGGCGCGCTGGTAGAAGCACTTCTCGCAGTCGCAGGAGCGCCGCGAGCAGGTCGACGAGTCGGCGTTCACGCTCTCCCAGACGTCGGGGCTGGGCGGCGGCTGCAGGTCGTGGCGCAGGCCGGTCTTCGTCTGCTCCGACCAGTCGGCGATCCTCTGCAGCTCGGCGTAGCCCGCGTCATCGAAGAGGCTCGCGCGCTCGGCGAGCGCGTGGGACAGCCGGGTCGTGCAGAGGTAGTTGCCCTTTCCCACGAGGACCGTCGCGGAAAACGCGGCGTAGCGCGCGAATCCCGGGTCGGACCCGAAGAGGCGCCTGCAGAGGGGGATGTCCTTCTTCTCCACCTGCTCCTGGAGGGATATGGTGTGCGTCGAGACGATGAGCTGGCGGCCGCAGTCGACGGCGTGGACGATCCCGGGGACCAGGTAGGCGAGCGACTTGCCGATCCCGGTGCCCGCCTCGAAGAGGAGCGCCGAGTCGTCCTGGAAGGCCGCGGCCGCGGCGACGGCCATCCGCTCCTGGCCCGGCCGGTGCTCGAGGCCGAGGCCGGCCTGGAGGCTGCCGCCCTCCCCGAACACCCGGGCCGCGACGGCGGAGGCCCGGCTTGGGCCCGGGCCCGCGGGCGCCGCTTCCTCATTGAGTCCGATCATGCCCGTGTCCCGCTAGTCGGCGATCCAGACCAGGTCGCCGGCGCGCACCTCGTCGTACAGGGCGATGATGTCGGCGTTAAGCATGAGGACGCAGCCGCCGCTGATGGGCTCGCCGATGCGGTCCTCGCGCTGCGTGCCGTGGATGTAGATGTAGCGGCCGTGCGAGTTGACGCCCTCGCCCGCATTTATCCTGGGCTCCAGGCCGCGGAGCCAGAGGATGCGGCTCGTGATGAGGTTGGCGTCCCCCGCCCCCTCGACCTCGGAGAAGTGCCGCCCGGTCGGCACGCGGGCCCTGAAGACCATGCCGGAGGGCTGGCCGGCGCCGATCCGCTCGGCGATCTCATGGAGCCCCCTCGGCGTCCCCAGCGAGTCCTTCACGTTCGACGGGGGCATTTTGGAAGTCGATATGGCGTATGACCTTGGGGCCTGCCCGTTCCGGCGGAACTGGAGCGTCTGCGTGGCGATCCGCACCAGCAGAACCCGGTCTGCGTGCTTGATGCCAAGGCGCGAACGGGTTTTGTTGAACGACTCCCAGCTGGATTCCATGGACAAGACAGCATCCTTCACGGTCGGCATCGTCGGCGCCACGGGCGCCGTCGGTCAAGAGCTGCTGCGCCTGCTCGAGGCGCGCGGCTTCCCGATCTCGTCGCTCAGGCCCTTCGCGTCGGCCAGGTCGGTGGGCAAGACGGTTGATTTCAGGGGCGAGAAGGTGGCGGTCGAGGAGGCAAAGGCGGGAGTCTTCGCCGGGATTGACGTGGCGTTCTTCGCGGCCGGCGGCCCGGTAACCCGCGCGCTCGCCCCGGACGCCGTCAAGGCCGGCTGCCTCGTCATCGACAAGAGCTCGGCCATGCGCATGGACCCGTCCGTGCCGCTCGTCATCCCCGAGATCAATCCCGAGGCGCTTGGGACCCACAAGGGCATCATCGCCAACCCGAACTGCTCGACGGCGGTGGCCCTCATGGGCGTCTGGCCGCTGCACCGGCGCTTTGGACTGAAGCGCCTCATCATGGCGACCTACCAGTCGGTCACCGGCGCCGGCACGGAAGGGGAGCGCGAGCTTGAGGCGCAGCTGGCGGCGCACGTGGGGCACGCGCCGCTCCAGAAGAAGGTCTTCCCGCACCAGATCGCCCTCAACGTGATTCCCCAGGTCGACTCCTTCGGGGCAAACGGCTACACGGGCGAGGAGACGAAGATGATGCTGGAGGCCCGCAAGATCCTGGGCCTGCCCAACCTTCCGGTCTCCGCGACCTGCGTCCGGGTCCCCGTGGTCCGGGCTCATTCCGTGGCGGTCAATGCGGAGTTCGAGCGTCCGGTCAGCGTTGAGGAGGCGAGGCAGGCCGTCGCCTCGTTCCCGGGCGCGCAGCTCGTCGACGAGCCGTCCACGGGCGCGTACCCGACACCCCTCGACTTCAGCGCGAAGGTGAAGTGCGGCGTCGGCAGGATCCGCGTCGACACGGCGCTTCCCAACGGCCTCGCGTTCTGGGTGAGCGGCGACAACCTTTGGAAGGGGGCGGCGCTCAACGCCGTCCAGGTGGCGGAGCTGATGGCCCGCGACGGTCTCCTGCGGCCGCGGCGCGCGCTGGCCGCCGTATAGGCCAGATTTCGGACGCCTAGCTCAGTTGGTTAGAGCACCTCGTTTACACCGAGGGGGTCGGGGGTTCGAATCCCTCGGCGTCCATCATATTACAAAAATATGGTTATCAATGTAAATTCCCGTTCGCTTTAGGAATAATTCCCACACCTTTAAGAATCAGGCGCTGAAACGAGGAGCCGAGACAGGCGCCTTGCAGGGGGTGGAAGAGCCGGTTGCAGGGCCTCAGAAACGGCCATTTTCAGCCTCCAAAGCTCGACAATGGTGTCCTCGTAGGCCCGCTCATCGATGAGCAACAGCGGCCGACCTTGGAGGCTTCCGCCGTAACAGCTGAAATGCGGGGGTTGCTGCGGACGGGTCACGAAGGTCGACCTCAGACGTTTGTGGCATCGGACAAGACCGTCGCAGAGCCGGATGTGGGCTGAAAGTCCGACTTCAGCGGCTCGACCTTGGCAGCGGCATAGAGCTGACCGAGGACGGTCACATTGGGCGGGTCGAGAACCGAATTCGCGAGGTATTGGTTGAACTTAGCCCCGTGCAGCCGGAGTTTGGCGACCACTGGCATAAGGGTGCTCTTGGGAGCAGCGGTACGCTGCGCCTGGCTAAGGTAGAGCGCAAACAGCGCGGAGGCGGTTTCGGTGAGCGTGTCCCAACGATAGGCCACGATCTTGATATAGTTGCCTGAGGTGCCGTTGGGCAGGTCGATAGTCTTTTGGAGGGCCATGGCGGTTAGTCGTATTCGGTGAAGAGGAAGCTGATGCCGTAGTCCTGGGCGACGCCGATGTTGGCGCCGTTGAAGCCTTGCATGACGATCACAGCGGTCGTCGAGGTGGAGGAGCTCTTGTCGTAATACCAGGAGTTCCCGAGGGTCGGCGACGTGGGGGTGATCTGGCAGTTGTCCGGCGCGGTGGTGAATCCCCGGTTGCTGATGTCGACGTTGAACGTCTCGGTCGGATGACCTCCAGTCGTGACGTAGACCATGTCGACGGGGCAACTGGCGAGGATCTGACGCACGGAGCTGGCCCCTGCCGCACCCGTTTGGACTGCGCTGACCTCGACCCCGTCTGAATCCTGGGCGCCCATGTTGCCCGCGTAGCCGAACGTCCAGGCCATGGCGCCGCCCGTACCCGTCCAGGTGCTCGTGTTGCCAGTGCTGTCGATTGTACGCACCCATCCAGCCAAGCTGAGAAGCGAAGGCTGCCCATAAACGGGGATCTCGACCGTGCCTCCGTCCGGGGTGGCTGGAACGACATTGACCGGGTTGATGGCCTGTCCGGTGGTTGGCGGCCCAGACAGCTCACCCAGGTAGTATTCGTAGCCGATGAGGCTCCTGTCCGAGGTGACGCCGGCAAACGTGATGATCGTGGCTGGAACCAGCTGACTACCCTCAAATGCCGGCGGAACAGCGTCGCCCGTCGTCGGCACCCGCGAACTAATGGCGCCCGGCGCTGGCGCCGAGGTGCCCTTGCTGGGCGCTGTGAAAGGTGAGCTGGTCGCGACTACTATCGCCGAGGGGATGCCGAAGCTCGTGAATGCCTGCAGTGCGACGTCATAGGCCACGCCGGGGGACAGGAGGTCCAAGGAAACCGTCACGGTGCCGGTATTGTTAAGATTCCCGGATCCGATCTGCCATTGGCTCGAAACCCCGTTGCGTCTGAAAAGGAGGTTTTGCCAGGCGGCGGCCAGTGTTCCGGCGCCGGCGCCCGGGAGAGCCGGGACCAGGATGTCCAGCGACGCCGAGACGCTCCCGTCGCTGGCGACGATGGTATGTCCCCCGTCCGCCTCCGATGCTGCTCCGGCGTTCTGCGGAGGGGTCTGGTTGGCTGCGACCCCGGTCGGCGTGGCCGTGACGATGTTCGACTGGACGCTTTCGTCGTCCGAAAGGTCCAGGGCAGTGACGGCGTACCAGTACTGCGTGCCTATCACGAGGCCACCTGTCTGCCCGGTATCGTGGAAGGCCGTCGACCTGGTGCGGCCGATCTCGGTAAAGGGGCCGCCGGCGCCTGCCGTTGCCCGGTAGACGACATACTCGTCAAGGCCGTCGTCCAGGTTGACGCTGTCTGCCCAGGCAAGCGTTACCAGCTGTCCCCCCGGGGTGATGGCTGTGAGCGCCGTGGGCGGCGCAAGGGTCGGGAACACGACGTCGGCCTCGGGCAACGGGATCGTCTCGTCGACGGCGGCGGAAGTGAATGCCTGCAGCCTGAAATACGCAGGCGCCCCTTCCAGGGCTGCGAAGAGCAAATGCCTCCAGGGCGTCAGATTCGCGATCGGGACTATCCAGGCAGCGGTCGCTGCTCCCCAGGCCCGCGCAGCTAGGCCACAGCGGCCGCGCAGGACCGTGTAGTTGTGGGTGTCGGCCGTGACGGCGGACCGCTGGACGATGGAGGCCATCTCCATGATCGGGTTGCCGCTTCCGTCCAGGGCGACCCTGCCCGAGCCGTCGAGCTGTACCAGGATCGCCAGGAGGGTGTTGTTTTCGGCGGCCGTCGTGTTGCCGCCGGGGGTGTTGGCGGCGAGATAGGCGTCCGGACCGTTCGCGCCGTCCAGCATCTGCAGCTCCATCGTCGCGTCGCCGGTCCCCACGGCCGTGATCAGTGAGGCCCGGACAGCGAAACCGAGCTGCGAGCCCAGCTCGGCAAAGGCGCCTCCCGACGTCTGGGAGAAATAGACGCTGAAACCCGTCACCGTCATCGAGGGCCTCGTCGCCAGGAAGCCCACCGCCGGGGGCCAGTCGAATGCTCCAGGCGGCAGCGGAATCGCGAGCCGGTAGACCAGCGTGGGCGCCGACGAGGCATGGAAGGTCGTCTCCGGCAGCGGGGAGGGCCAGTCGGGCGTATAGGCTACCGCGGGGAGCAGCGGGTCGTAGGTGATGTCCAGCTCCACGTCGTCGGAGCGATCGATCTTCATGCCGTCGATCCGGGCCAGCTGCGCCAGGCCGCCGCCCCCTGTCTGCGGGTCGACGTTGATGAGGATCTTTGAGCCCGGCACGACGCCAGGGATCAGCGAGCCCCGAATAACACCCGTGGCGGTCCCCGGGCCCATCGACAGGCGCCTCATGTATTCCATGGCCTGAGCCTGCGCCTGGGGCTGCTTTGTGACGTGCTGGCGGTCGATCTGGCTGGGATCCGCGACGCCGCGGATCTGGGTCGCCCGTTCGTTGGGGACCAGCACCGTGTTTGTCTGGAACTCGTAGGCCCGGTCCGTGAACGAGGCCACGATGCCTGTCGGGACGGACACCCAGTCAGCCAGGTCACCCTTCAGCTCCTTTGTGAAGTGCCTGGCGTCAACCGTCACGAGGCCGCCGGGATTGGTGCCCCACTCGTAAATGAAACACCCCAGCGTGCCGTTCGGCAGCCAGCGCGTGTAGCCCGAGATGGGATCCAGGAGGGCCTTGCGGACGTCGCGCAAGGCGCTCTGCTCCGTGATGAGGGGCGAGATGAATGTGAATGCCTGGTGAGCGGCGTCCTGGGCGCACCAGTGGGCGGAGGCCTGCCAGCTCGCGGGGTCCAGCTGGGAGAGCAGCATTCCCTTGCCTCGCTCATCGAGGAAGAATTCAGCCAGGCAGGCGATCGGATTGACCTGTCGGTCGACGACGATGTTGTCCAGGGCCGCGACGATCGAGGTGTCCACCTGCGGGCAGCGGCCGCCGATGATCTGGAAGTTGGGCGCGGTGCCCGAATCCTCCCCGAAGAAGATGTCCTTGCCGACCAGGACAACGGTGTCCTGGTAGGCATCGCCGGTCAGGGCCGCACTCGCGCCCTGGTTGGGGAAGCCGGCGTAGAGATGCAGAAAGCCGCCCGAGGCGATAAGCGTGGGATCCAGGATGCCGCCCGTCAGGTCCACGTAGCCGCCGGCCTCCAGAGCCCCTGAAGCCGTCAAATCGAGGGGACCGGACGGCGAGCACTGCCAGACGTAGTTCCCGTTGCAGACGACGGCCGTCAGCCACTGCAACGGCCCCCAGCAGAAGGCGCCCGCGATCGTGCCGTAGTAGTTGAGGCTCTGCTGGGCGGACCCGCTTTTGCTGCTGCTGCCCATTAGCCTTTTTTCCCAGAGCCCGTGGCCTGCTGGGTCATTTCACCGAGGGCCGGCTGGATCCACTTAAGGGCCATGAGGCGCTCTCCCCCGAGGTACGGGATCGGGACGTTTTGCTGGTTCGAGGCGACGTTCTCCTGCTGGAAGGGCAGAAGGCTGACCGGCTGCGTATTGTTGGGCTCGCTCATAGTACGCTTTTGAGGCGCCAGACGATTTCGATGCGGCGCGCCCACTCGGCCGGGATGAGCGGTGCCACGCAGACCCCATGGTTGCGGATGCTGTGGACGAGGCGGCCGCCGCGCAGCATGACGGCCGCGTGGTGGACGGCATTGCCGACCCTGAAGCCCAGCACGTCGCCGCCCTGGGGGAAGCCGTCCATGCGGACAAAGAGACCCGTGCCATCGATGAATTTCGCGATCAGGCTTTCCGATGAAAGGATCGCCGAAGAAGACGACGGGCCGTCCGGGACCGGGATCCGGGGGGTGAGGCCGGCCTCGAAGAGAACCTCGGCCACGAGATGGCTGCAGGAGATGCCGGCGCCCCTGACGGGCGATCCCTCGCAGAAGGGCGTCCCCCTCCACGAGGCGGCGGCGGCGTCAAGGGCGTCGAGCTGGGCTGCAGTGATCATTTCTTGGCGGGGGTTGTCGTCGTCTGCGGGATGATGAAGCTGGGGCTGATCGCCGGCATGTCGGCGAAGCCCCCGAACTTGAGCGTGCTCCCGCGGTTGTTGTTGAATTTTCCTGTCGGGTTCGTCGCAGCGTCGTACCCGTCACAGGTGCTGCGCGTGCGGTCGCATCCAGGGACCACGGTGATGGTGGCACCCGCCACAAAGGTGACCGGGCGCTGGAGCGTCAGAGTGATGGCGCCTCCTGCGAGCGCCGATGACGCGATGATCTCGGAACTGAGCGTGTTCCCGCCGCTCGTCCATTCGACGTAGCCGAGGGTGAACCAGTCCTGGAAGCCGAAGCCCGCGGGAAGGCCGCCCACCATGACAGCAGGTGCGCATGAGCCTAAGGCAGCGATCGTGTTGATGACGACGCTTAGGCCGGCGATAGAGCCGACCTTCGCGCTAAACTGCCAGTTGGCTAGAGTGAGCGCGCAGCGCACCCCGTAGAGTTTCTTGTAGCATTGCGGGATCTGCAGCTGCTGGGGAGCGTTCTGATCAAACAGCGCGTTTGCCCCGAGCACCTTCACGGAAAGCATGGCGCCCTCGGGAGAGGGCGTGGAGAGCTGGCCGGACCAGACCTGCTCCGGCTCGCCCACCGTGCCGTCGGCAGCGACCGTCGCCTTGAGGACCGTGAGCGTGCCCGTCGCCGAAAGCTGCCCAGGGAGCCAATTAACCCAGGGACAACCGTCCCACCAGCGCACCTTGAACGTGGCCGCGTCATCGTCGCCGTTGATGTTCTGGCCGATCTGCCCGAAATCGAAATCCGAGTACTCCCAGACCTGGGCGTCAGGGGTCGTTGCGCCCCCTTCCCAGTCGGTCAGAAACCAGCTCTGGACTGAGCCGGGGTAATTGAGGTCGACCCGTGCGAACCAGGCGAGGGTCGGCTGGCGCCCCATCGTGACGCCGCGTGTCTCGCCGTCCGTCGGGACGGTGTACTCGGCGCCGACCTCCCGGAATGAGACTTTGCCGCTCGCCGTCCAGTCGCCCTCGGAGGTGCGCCGGAAGTCCACCTGCAGTTCGTCGTCCGTGTGGCGAACGAGGACCGCCGGGCAGATGCTCGTCCACGCGGCCGGGTGCGCGGCCGTGGTCGCCGCGGCGAGCTTCACCGTCCCGCCGGCTATCGAATTTACCCGCCCCAGCTCCATGGCCTGCCCCGTCGTGCAGAGCGCGAGGGTGTCTCCCACCCGCGTATTGATGGCGCACGTCGACGGGAGGACCGTGATCCCGGCCGCGATGTCTGCGCTCAGGCGCCCGATGCTCTGCGTCGACGGTATCCAGAAGGCGTCCGCTCCCCCGGCTCGCCGCTGCCACCAGCTTAGGAGCTCGATTGCATCGGCGCTGCAGCGGAACTTGTAGGCCACCTGAAGGGTGTCTTCAGGGATCTGCGGATAGAAGGTCGTCGACTCCTGGCGCCCCGCCCCCAGCTGGGTGCGGCTGACGTCGTAGCCAGGCAGCGCCAGCTTGATGTTGTCCGCCGGGTCGAACTTGTAGGGGTAGATGGCGGCCGCGTAGCCGTCCGGCGTCGCAAAGGTCGTGTCGGCGCCGGCCGGCGGCGTGATGGCGGCCGCGCTGCCCGAGTCCTCGTCCACCGAGAATTCCGCCGTCACGTATTCGTTGGTCTGCGCGGTGATCCTCGGCGGCTGGGAGAAGCGCCCCCAGAGAAGCGGAGCATAGTAGTCGAAACCCACTAGGCTGACGGGGCTGATGGCCCAGCCGGTCCAGCCCCGCGTCCACGCGATCACGACGCCGCCCGTCATGGCGGCCGCCGCGGCCACCGGCCTGGCAGCGGGCCAGAAGGGGGTCAGGATCGGCTCGTCCTGGGAATTGAGGGCCGCGATGCGGGCCGCGGCGTAGTCACCCCGGCGCATCTTGCTCGTCCAGCTGATCCGGTAGCGCAGGAGCCGCGCCGTCGGCCTGCGCGACTGGCGCGCCGTGAGGCTCCTCGATGCCTGGATGGCGACCCGCGCCTTCACCGTGCAGGCGTCGTCGGTGTTCGGGCTGTAGGGCACGAGCCAGGCGTCCTGGCCGAGTGCGACGACTGGGATCATGGCTCAGGCGTTTTGCCGAATGTTCTTCATGGAGACGGTGTGCGCGATCGCCTCAACGTCCGGCGCGATGGCGCGCATGAAGACAGCCTTGTCGATATACGTGTGAATGTTCGGCGTGCGGCCGCCCCCCGTCATGGCCTTAGCCGCGGCGGCCTGGGCCGGGCCCTGCAGCGCCGCCTGGTGGAGGGCCGTCACGGCCGCCCCGCCGCCCAGGTTGCGGACCGCCGGCGCCGAAAGGACAAACTCGTCGCCGTGGAAGATGCCGCGGGCCTTCGTGGGATCTCCGGGAAAGAAACCGCCCGAGGAGGCGAGCGCCAGGCCCTGGCTGGCAGCCATCGAGGCCGCGATCTCCATGGGCGCCGCGGCCGCCGCGCCGCCGAAGGTCGCGATCGTGGCCAGGGCCGCCGGCGCCGCCCAGATGGCCGACGTCGCCAGGGCGAGGGGCACCAGGGCCGCCGTGCTCGATGCGGCGACACCCTTGTCCGCCGCCGCCATCCCGAGGCGCATCGCGAGCCACTCCACCTTCATGATGACGAGCTTCTCCGCCCACTGGACCGCCATGTTGACGAACGCGCCCACGAGGGACTGCTCGATGCTGAGGCCGATCTGGCTGATCGCCCGCTTCCAGTCGCCAGTCACCGTGATGGCCCTGACGATGTTCTCCCGGATCGAATTGAAGGCGTTCCCGATCGTGCTCGTGATCGACTGGGCAATCTGCTGCGAGGTCGTTCCCAGCGACTTTAGCAGGTCGTTCATGGATTTCTGGGTCTGCTTTACCCAGTTGTTCGGGTCGGGACCCAGCTGAACGTTCTCATGCTGCAACCCGCTGAGCTTTTCGCCGTTCTTAGCGGCCTCGGCCGAGTACTGGTTCGCCGCCACTTGATCGCCCTTCGCAGCGGCCGCCTGAGCGAGGAGCTGCTCGGCTTGGATGGTCGCCTCCACATCCTTAATTTCCTCAGCGATCGCAGCCTTTCGGTCGGCCCATTTTTGGGCTTCTGTCTTGCTCGTGTCGGAGTCCAAAAGAGCAAGCCGACTACGGATAGCTTCGAGTTCATTTTCGAGGGCCGTGCGTTGGACCTCCAGTGCCTGACGCGCCGCTTCAGCAGCCTTCCGCTGCGCAATCTGAGCTTGCTGCTCTTCAAATACCTGATGCTCAGCCGCGGCCCGTTGCTTCGCTAATGTCAGGTCCTCTCCCTGCAGCTCCACGCTGTTGCGGATCGCGTCGATCTGCTCCTTGAGGGCCTGCGCGCCTTCCAGGTCCCCGGCGGCCTTCGCCCTCTCCATGTTTGTTTGGAGAGCGTATATCTGCCGGTGAGCATCCAGTTCCGCCTGCTTTTTCTTCTCCTCGGTGACCTGCTTTTCCGCCTCCTGGATCTGGTGGGTTAGGTCGAGGATCTTGTTGTCGGTCTGCTGATCGACCGTCGCGATTTCGTCGGCACTGGCGCCCTTTTGCGGCGGCGCGGCCCTTTGATAGTACAACTGCGTGCGCTGGGCAGTGAGGTCCGCCACCCTGTCAGTGGGTGACATATCCTTTTCCTGCAGCTGATCGTTTTTCTCTCTGAGCTGCGGCAAGCTGGTGGCGGCCGCATCAATTCCGGTGCGGAATTTTGCAAGGGCGTCGGTAGCCTGGTTCTGCTCCTCGGTCATCTTCGCCCATTTCGGACTGGCGAGCTCGTTGATGAGCGTCTTCAACTGCGAGATCGTCGCCCCGTAGCTGTCGGCGAGCAGGCTGTTTCCTTCGCCAGCAGTCGCGCGTGGGTCCATTCCAGGCACCACACCGGGTCCGCTGAACATGGGTACCTTAGTAGCGTCCGCCTGCGCCTGGACCTGCGAGGCCAGCTCCTTCTGGGCCATGGCAAGGACGGCCTGCCGGTCGTCGTCGGTCCGGATGTCCCGGGCCTTCTTCGTCAGGGTGTCGGCGCCCGAGCCGGCGGCGTCGATCTTGTCCATGGTGTTCTGCCAGTCCGCCATCAGGATCCCCTTCACGATCTCGGCGCCGATTACCGCTGCTAATCCGAAGGGCAGCGCCGTCGCGAGCAGCCCGGTGACCTTGCTCGCGGCGCCCATAACACCTCCGAGCAGGCTACCTTCGACGTTCTGACCGAAACGCTCCGCCAGCTGGACCATCTTCATGTCTGCCTGGTCTGTAGCGATCGTGAGGGCGACGGTCCCCAGGATGCCAGGAGCCGCCGCGCCGGCGAAGCTGCCCAAGCCGGCAAGGTTAATTCCTCCGGCGACCTTTGCCACGCTATCGAGCGCCGGGACGAGCTGCTCGGCCGCCGCCGCCGCCATCTCCTGGATGTTCACCTTGATGGCGTTGAACCGAAGCGCGACGTCGTTGAAAACACCCGCGTCCCGAGCCATCCGGTCCGCATAGCTCCCCGCCTGCGCCTCGGCCCGGCGGAAGGCATCCGTGTCGGCCAGGAGCTGCAGCATCTGGCCGCCGGCGTAGCGGCCGAAGAGCGTCATCGCTGCGCCGCTTCGCGCAGCCTGGTCGGGAAGCCGGGCGAACGCGGACCCGAGCTCCTGCAGCTGCTGCGTGAAGGTGAGGGTCCGCATCTTGTCGATTGACAGATGCAGCTCTTCGAAGACCTCGGAGGTGCGCCTTCCGCTCGCTGTCGTGCCGCTGAGGACCCGGTCCAGGAGGTTCGCGGCCGTTCCCACATATTCGGCGCCGAGCCCGGCATTCGTGAACGCCTGGCGCAGGATGACCAGGTCCCTGACGCTCTCCCCCGTCCGGCGAGAGAGCTGGACGAAGTCGGATCCCTGGCTGATCTGGTCCTTAACGGAATTATATACCGCGCCCACCGAGAGCGACGCGGCAGCCAGGCCGAGGAGCTGCTTCGTCGTGTCCGAGAGCGCGGGCGACACCATGTCGCGCATCACCCCAGACACGTCCTCCAGCTTCTCGGAGAAGTCGGTCGTGCTCTTTAGGCCGCCGCCGCTGAGGGAGGATGCCAGCTCCTTAACCTTGGCCGAAATGCCCTGCACGGCCGCGCCGGCCTCTTCGGCCCCCACGGCGCTGATGATGAGTTCAACCAGGCTCGGCATCGATGATCTCGATTAGCTTTGTCGCGGCCGCGTTGTAGTCGTCTCCGCCGACCATCCCGAGGAGGCAGCTTTCCATGAGCTCCAGCTGGCGCCGTGCATGGTAGCGGTCTCGCTCGAAGATGTACCGTTGGATGTCCTTGGGGCTGTGGGTCAGGACCTTTGACTGGTCTCCAGCGCAGAAGCCGCTGGCGCAGGCGCGCCAGGCGTCTCCTTCCCATCGGTCGACGCACCGGCGGGCGTAGGCGCAGAGCTCGTCGAAAGTCCGGATGATATCTGAATCGCCAGGATCAACGTCCCACATTTCAGGCCCATCACCGGATCGTGCGTCACGATGGCGAGGGCCCAGCGAAAATTTCGCTTGAGGAAGTATTTGGCGAGCTCCAGGTAGGAATCGAAGTCGAGGCTCTCCATCCAGGCGGCGTTCCGCTTGGTGCAGAGGAGCACGATCTCGGGAGTCCTGCCCTCGGCGAGGAGGTTGGTGAACGCGTGCCGCTCGGCGATGCCAAGCTCGGTCCAGCGAATCAGCTCGCTTTGCCCGTTCTTGAAACGGAGCGTAGGGGGCGGCACTTCGGCGAGAGGGTCCATGGCGCTACTTGATTAGGGGCGCCAACGCCGCCAGGACGGATCCCGGAATGGCGTTCGAGTCGAGACGCAGGTCGTCGGTCGAGAACTTGATGAGAGTCACGTCCGACGGGGTGTTCGCGATCTCGTCCATCGCGGCAAGCTGCTCAGGCGTGGCGCTCTTCACCTCGGCAATGCCGTGGCCCTTCATGTAATGGGCCTCGGCCTCTCGGACCGTCTGGAGGCCGGCCTGCAGGGCGGTTATGTCCTTCATGATCGCGATCCGCGTCGACCCGGCGAAGTCGAAGCCGACGACGACCTTGGTGTTCTCCTTGTCGAGCCTCGCGGTGCCATCGAGGCCCTGGAGGGCCTGGAGGACGCCGGTCTGCTGGACGAAGTTCAGCTTGATGTTGTCAGCGCGGACGGTGACCGCGGCGAGGAGCAGGCCCGAGGCCAGGAATGTCTTCAGTGTTTTCATGGTAAATCAGGGTGCGTACTGCACGGGGGGCAGCTTCGTGGAGGTCGTCGCGCACCCGCTGGCGCCGATCAGAACCGCAGAAATAAGCACGAAGCCAATTCGTCTAAGGATGGTATCCATTCGGTGAAGTTTTGAGGGTCGATGAACTGCACCCCTTTCTCGGTGATGCAGATGTTGATTGCGTGCCCGGTGCCTGCGGGAGCGAGACCCCGCGAGGCATCCGGGATGAACCAGAATTCGCCAACGGCCAGGGCGTCGCTGCCCTTGGGGGCGCCGGGCGTCAGGGCGTTGCACTCCTGGGCGTAGCAGGCGAACGCCCTGGCGAAGTCGCGGCACTCCCACTTGACGAGCCAGGTATCGAGGCCATCCGACCAGAGCCGGGCCCTCACGAGCTCGCGGAACGGCCCCACGATCCAGGCCCATTCGGGCTTGGCATAGATGAGGCCGCCAAAGCGCGCGAGGTTCTCCAGCAAGGGAACTTGCTGGCCGAGGGAGCTCTCCTTGTCGGTGAGCAGGTTCTCGATGTCCTGGCGCGTCATGGAATCGGCCGCTAGGGCGTCGGCGTCGGAGTGGGCGTCGGGGCCAGCTGCGCGGCTCTTTCCTGGGCGAAGATCGCCGTCATCATGGCAATCACCTGCGCATAGGTATAGGTGGTGCCGCCGATCGTGACCGTCTTTGAGCCGTTCGCCACCAGGTCCACAGTGAGGCTGGGCGGCACGCTGGGCGGCTGCGCGATGACGTCCGAGCCCTGGGTGATGTCGCTCTGGTAGAACTGCGTGATCGGAGCGGCGGTGAGCGCGCCGTCCACGTAGGTGAAGTCCACCTGCAGGCGCCAGGGATATTCCGGCGACTGCACGATCACCGGGGTCGGCGTTGCGGTTGGCGTCGGGGTGGGCGTGAGCGTCTGGGCGAAAGCGACCGCCGCAAGGGCAATCGCGAGGATTGTGATTTTAGCCTTCATGGAGTGGATGTGAGGAGAGCGACGTCGTAGACGACTCCTCCGACGGAGAGCTCAAGACCGTTGGAGGTGGAAACGGCGAGGCCGGACCCCGTCCTGATGGTGCCGAGTCCCCAGGTTCCGGCGCCGTGAGTCGGAGCCGTGGCGGCGAGGACCGCTCCGCCCGAGCCGACCGTGCCGGTCGCGGAGAGGTTGCCGTTGCTTAGGACGCTGAAGACCGAGGATCCGCCGAGGAGCCCCTGGATGAGCGTCTTCGTTCCGCTTCCGCTGCCGTCGGTCGCATTGACCTTTAGCGCCGTCCATCCGGCCGAGCTAGTCTCGCCAGAGAAGTTGGGCTCGAAGTCGGCCGCCACGGCCGTGCCCGAGGATCCATTGAAGTCCCCCGTGGTGGCCGCGTTGCCTATGTTGAAGGTATACCAGGCTGTCGACCCGACGCTGAATTGAGCGAGGGCTTCCGCAGCCGACCCCGTCGCGGTTTGCGTTCGGTTGATAAACAGGTCGACGAAGCCAGAGCTGCCGCTCTGGTTCACCGTGTCGACAATACGCGCGCCGACCGCCGTGCCGCCGCCGCTCGACGTGCTTGCAAAGGTAAAAGCATGACCCACCTGCGAGGTCGTGGCGCTGGACGGCGCGGCGTAGCTATTCTCCGGAGAGGTGCTCGTGCCGTTGAGCGTGATGGTGGAGTTGCTAGTCCCTCCTGTGATGGTAAGCACGGCCGAGCTTATTGACCCGATGGTCGTCGTGTTCAGGGAGCCCGCGTAGACGGCTCCCGCGACCCCGAGGCCGCCGACGTCCACGATCGCGCCCGAGGACGTGCTGGTAGCGGCCGTCGTCCCTGAGACGTTGAGTCCGCCCCCGACCGCGAGGCCCCCAGTTGAGCTGGCGGAGATCGCTGCAAGGCCGCTGTCGAAGATCTGCAAGACAAGTGTCCCGTTCGAATTCACCTGGGCGTAGTGAAAGCCGCCCGTCGTGTTCGAGGTGTAGGAGACGGCGGGCGCGTTGACGCTGGCGCTCAGCTGGGCCGAAGAAGGTCCGGACCCGGTCTGCGTAACCAGGAGCGATGTCAGCAACGTCGGGGACGTCGAAAGCACCACACTGCCGGCGCCCGTCGACCCAAGGGAAGTGAGCGCGTTGGCGCCCGTCCTCTCCAGGAATCCATTCGTGGAGACACCCGTCAGGGTATCCAGCGAAAGGGACGCGCCCAGGGCGACCGAGTTGCCCGCGATCGAGACCGAGGAGTTAGCCAGGTAGGCATTCGCGATCGCCGTGCCGTTCCAGACGCCGGACGTGAGGGTCCCCACGGTCGTGATGCTGGAAAGGTTGCCGCTCGTGATGAGGGTGCCCGATACGTCAGGCAGCGTATAGACGCGGTTCGCCGTGATCGACCCGTCGAAGCTGCGCGTGAATCCGGTAGCTCCGATCCAGGCGAGCTTGTTGCTCGCATCGGAATAGAGCCGGATGCTGCCCGAGAGGTATGCGGGAACCGCCGACTGCGAGGTGAGATCCAGGAAGCCGGCGCCGGCCGTGCCGCTGATGGTGAGCGCCGGGATATTCGTGTTCGCCGACATGATCAGCGTGCCGGCGCTGAAATCGAACGTGCCGGTGCCGCTGATCGACGTGCCGCTGTCGAAGACCAGGTTCTCCAGGGCGACGTCGTTCCCATCGGACGATATATAGAAGGGCTCGGAGCCCGTGTTGGTTGCCAGGGCCGCCGGCGCAAGGGCCGCGGCCGCGAGGGCGCAGAGAAGGAGGAAGCGATTCATGGTTGGATTTCCTATTGGGTTGGGCGTCTAGCGCTCGACGAAGACGACGGCGTTGTTGACGGCGTCGAAGTTCGCCGGGCGAATGATGCCGGGAGCGGCCGTCGCGTCGGCGCCGGCGCAGACTTCGTAGCTCCTCATCTGGGCGCCGTCCTTTCCCTGGATGAATTTGCCGATGTCGGCTGCGCTTGCGGTGAGGGTGGAGAGGCTGTTGCCGCCTCCGGTGAGGCCGTTGAATGCGGGTTGGAATACGGATGGCATGTTGGGAAGGGGCTGGGCGGTGCCGTCCAGCATGTCGAAGGACACGGGGGGCGTCGCGGTTCTGGCTGCGCCTGTCCTGTCGGCGGGCGCGGTGTTGCTGCGGGCTGCCGGGGCGACTTGCCCCGGCGCTGCGTCCGTGGGCGTGCCCGGCGAGATGTCGTCGATGACGCCCGGAGCGGTCGTGGTGCGTGTGAAACTCATGTGTGATGGCAGCGGCCGGAAGGGGCTGGGCGAAGTCGCCCCTTCCGGCTGCTAGCGTTGGGTTGGCTTAGGCCAGGGTGCCGACGTTGAGCGTCGAGAAGAGCACCACGGCCTCGATCGGCGTCTCCGTGGCCTTGTCGTCGTTGTTGGTGTCGCCGCTCGCCTTCATGGCGACCCAGTAGTCCACCGTGTTCACCAGGGTGTCGTTCTGGTCGTACTCCTGGACATGCAGCCAGCCGCGCACGACGGGCGGCCCGGAGAGCGGGTTGAAGACGCCGCCGGCCGCGGGGGACACGGGCAGCGCGGCGCAGGCCTGCTGCAGCTGGACGGCGAAGTTGGACTGCTTCTCCAGCTTGCCCTTCAGAGTGATGCCCTTGCTGAGGACGATCTCGTCCGTCGCCACGTAGGAGCCCGGGGAGGCCTCCATGTAGTTCTCGGTCTTGTGGGTCGGATTCTTCGACCACTTGATGGCGCCGAGGACGAGGAAGGCCGGATCCGTGGCGCCGGGCTTCGATGCGACGCCGGCTATGCCAGCAGCCGGTATGGTGAAGGCTCCGCCCTCCGGGAAGAAGATGGACTGTGAGCCTGTGACGATGCGCTTGAGGTTCATTTTATGAGACGACTGTTATGGTTGTTTTGGACGGAAACTTAGGAGAGGCGCAGGCCGGCTAGGACGTAGATCTCGTGGACGTTCACGCCCGGAGGGCCATCGAGGCGCTTCTGGTGCCCGGTGATCCGGAAGTAATCGAAAGGCCGCGGCGCGGGAGGAGGCGTCTCCTGGACAAACTGGTTCTGCAGCGCGGCGATCGCGGCCGCTACTGCGTCGAGCATCTTGTGTTTGGGATCCGTGGTCGGATTCCACATGATCGAGACGTTGAGGTCCTCGTCGGTCATGAGGACCTCGTACTCGTTCTCTCGCGCCTTGCCTGCGGCCGTCGTGACGACGACCCCGAAGGACAGAGGCAGCAGCTTGTTCATGACCACGAACTCCAGGTCGCCGATCTCCTCCGTCAGGATCTGGCCGGTCGCGGTGAGGCCAGTGAAGTAGGCATTCGCCTCCAGGAGCGCGGCGATCCTGCGCTGCAGGGCAAAGAATGGATTCAGCGCCGGCATCAGCTCACCCCTCCCTCGGATGCGTTGCGCCTGAAGAAATCGTTGGCCGTGTCCGCGAGCGCCGCCCCCAGCTGGTCCGCGGGCGGAAGCGCCTGGGGATCCTTGGGCACGGTCACCTCGGGGAGCAGGCGATAGAAGAAAATGAGCCCCTTGCCGTCGCGGGCCACCAGGAAGCCGCCATTGCCATGAGTCTTCTTAATGAAGAAGAGGCCGGGGGTCGGATTGCCCCGGGGCCACAATCCGTATGCCGCACCCACCATCGGGATAGATATATTCTGGGTCGGCCGCCCTGTCTTAGGGCTGACGGCACCCGTGGGCTTGATTGTGGCGCCATATATCTTGGCCGAGAGCGCCGGCTCCGACACGACGACCGTCGCCGTAGCCTCCGTCGTCTTGCTCGGGTCGAAGGCGGTCGCCTTGACGATTCGGGCCCAGAAGTGCTGCCGCGGGGTCCAGCCATGCTTGTTCGGCGAATTGGCGTCCCGCCGAGTCCACCAAGCCCGCAGCTCCTTGTCGGCCCGGACGCCCACAACATTCATCAGCGCCACCCGCGCCTCGGGGGTCCCAAGGCCGCTGTAGAGGACCGCCAGGTCGCGGGTCGCCTCATCCCGGCCCAGTGTGATGATTGCGCTCATGGCTTGCGATCGGCGCTGAGCGCGTTCAATTTCCCGTTGCGCGTCGGGAAACGGTTCGGCCGTTCCGCCAGGGGGCAGCTGTAAAAGGCGCCATCGAGGCAACCGGCGGCGAAGGAGGGACGCATCACAGCGTCCCTCCTTTCGTTTTAACGTACATCGTGAGGAAACCCCACTTGCCCGACTTGCCCTGGCGGTCGTAGGTGACAATGGCAGCTTCGCCCAGGAGCGACTTTGAAAAGACGAGCGTCCCGTCCTTGTCCCCCAGCTCGACGCTGTCCGGATTCCGCCAGACGTGGGGGACGAGCTGGAAGTCGAGGCTCGTCAGCGGGCGCTGGTCCGAACGGCTCTCATTGCCCGCGCCGTGACGATTTTCCGCATGCCGGATCTCGTCGGCCTCGATGACGAGGCTCGCTCCCTCAAGGTCCACGCCGAGGTCGCTCGCCGCGGCGATCGCTTCAGGAGTCGCCTCGCCCAGGTTGAGCGACCATTTGACCGAGGAATCGGCAAGCGCGGCCGAATAGAGGCGGGCCAGGCGCTGGCCTTGCCAGACGACCTTGCCATCCCGGTCTGCCTGGATTTGGTCGCCGAACACCTTTTCCAGCTGCGAGAGCACTTCGGGAGTCGCATCGGGTATTGACGACTGGAGGTTGTGGTTGAAGTCCAGGTGCTGGGGCTTGGGCGCCGGAGCGTCGGGATCTATGACGCCGAGCTGCTCTGCCTCCTTGCGGCTGATGTCCGCCAGTCCCATCCCTGAATTGAAATCGAACGGCGGCCAGGGGCGCCCGAAGCGCGAGATCTTCGTCCATATCGGATCGTCCTTCGCGGCGATCATGCGGCCGCCGACAAACTGCCCGCCGGCTGCGGCCCACCGAGAGGGCCAGCTTTCGTCCGGCACCTCGACGAGGCGCCCCTTGGCGCCGCGCCGGTATCCGCGCGGAACCTCGCGGTGTTCAATCCGCACAAGCTCGTTGCAGGGGAAGGCGTCCAGGATGTCGGGATCCTGGCGCGCCATCCAGCGACCGTACTCCATGGCGTCCTCGACGTTGAAGTCGTAGATGAGGCCAAGGCGGCCTGCGCTCGTGAGGTCGGTGATTTCCCCGCTGTCGCCAGACGCGGCGCCCAGGTAGGAGCGCATGTCGGCGATGAACCGGCTCCGGTCCATGAATGCACCCCCGTCCCGGCGCACGAGGGTGAGCGCGTCCGAGATACGCGACTGCATCTCGGCGACGGTCCGGATATCGTTGACCCGCGATGAGAAAAAGGAGCGGTCAAGAATGCCGAGCTGCATCTGCGACCACTCGGCGGACGAGAGATCCGCGGCGATCGGTGTCTTGGACTCGAGGCGCTGCACGGCGGCCCCGAAGGGCATGGGCGACGTGAAGATCATGCGCTCATCCCCTTTCGCTGGCGGCCGGCCGCCGCGCGGGCGCTCGAAATGATGACCTCGCGGTAAACGCGGCCGCTCCTGACGCGGCCGTTGTTGCCGATGCCGTTCGCGCGCACGACGGCCTTGGTCGTGTAACCGGGCAGGAGGTCGCGGACCTGCTCGCAGTCTTGGAATGTTACGAGCCAGGCGCCCTTGAGCTTCTGGATCCGCTGACAGAAGCGCGTGAGTTCCAGCTCGCTCCAGCCCTCGTAGGCCGCGCCGGCGCCGTCCAGGTAGGGCGGATCGAAGAAGAAGAACGCCTCGTCGAAGTCGTAGAGGTCGACGATCTTCGCCCAGTCCCGGTTCTCGACCGTTGTGCGATCCAGGCGACGCGAAAGCGAGCGGATCGCGATGATGCGCTGCGCCCTGGATGTGAGCGAGTGCGTGCGCGTCACGGCGAAGGTGCGACCCATGCCGCCGAAGCTCAGGCGATTTCTGAGGAACCAGCGGGCCGCGCGCTGGATCTCAGTGAGGCCGGCCTGCTCCAGGTAGTCCTCAAATTCCTTGCGCGAGTTGAGGACCAGGTCCGTCTCGTCGAGAAGAGCGTCCAGGTGAAGCCGGGCATTCCGCATGAACGACACCAGGTCGTTGTTGATGTCGTTGATCACCTCATGGTGGCTCTGGGGTTTCGCAAAGAAGAGCGCCCCGCCGCCAAAGAACGGCTCGACGTAGCAGGTGTGGGCCGGGATGAGCGGCAGAAGATGCTTCAGCATGCGGCCCTTGCCGCCCGGCCAGCTAATGACAGGCCGCGCCGGCGGAAGGTGAGCGTCTTCAGGTTGGTCGAACATGGCTTACGATCCCTCCTCGTGCCGATGTGTGAAGCGACGGCGGCGACGCCCGATGCTCGGAACGACAGTCGACGCCTGGACGGGCGCGATGATGAGAGCGTTGTCAGGCAGATCGATCGGCCAGTCGCCGAGCCGGATCTTGTCCACCCGCGCCTCGTAGACCTTCTCGTCGGTCCGCTCGTCCTCGGTCAGCTGGATCCCGACCGTCTTCGACATATCACGGACGATCTTCTTTACTGCGAAGTCGAGGAGGCCGCCCGGGATAGCGGTGAGGACCGTATCGAGAGCGTACTTGCCCGAGAAGCCCACCACGGCGCGCAGCTCGCCCGTGATCGTGGCAATCGCGGCCGGCGCCGGATCGGGCATGCCCTTGTTAGTCGCGATCTGCCGAATGATCGCGACCTTCCCCGAGACGCTGGAGGCGTTCAGGTTGTCGGTGGTGACTGTGACCCAGTTGGACATATGGCTTGGCTGCTCTATGGAGCGCCGGCCGCCATCGGCCGGCGCTCGAAGAACTTCCTAGGCGGATCAGACGTTCTGATGCAGGCGAACCGCGGCGGGCGCGTTCGTGACCCGGATGTCCTCGGACCAATCCATCTTCAGGACCTCCCCGCGGCCGTCCTCGGGGATGTAGGAGCCGGGGACCATCCACTGGCCCGCGAGCCGGAATGTCTTCATGAACGACGGATCGAGCGTCGTGGGGGTGTCCTGGCTCGCGAACACGATGACGTCCTTGTCCAGGACGAAGCTCATGTTCTCCGCCAGGCCCTCGGCGGCCGTGTCCTGGACGAGCGTCGCCATCTGGCACGCGGGGGCGCCAAAGAGCAGCGACGAGAGGTCCTCGATCTGCGGGCTCGCGAGGCCGACAGCGCCGCCGCCGCGACCGTTGCCCACGATGAACCTCTTGACGAAGTTCGCGTTGTTCTTGATGTCCAGCCAAGCGCCGGCTCCGACCAGCACCTTGATCGGCGCGCCGTTCTTCGAGGCCAGCATCATCGCGCGGATGTAGCCGTCCAGGACCGCGACCGGGTCGGTCCCGGCGTTGGTGAAGTCGACGTTCGTGCCGGCACCGAGCGCCGCGAGCGCCGTGTCGACCACGTTGATCTCATGGTCGAGCGTCGCCACGTCGGCGATGAGCGTCGCGCCATATTGCGCGATCATCATCAGCTGCGCCGCCTCGATCTTTTCCAGATCGTCGATCGGGAAGTCGAGGGCGTGCGGCGAGCAGTCGTAGGACTTGTCGTCCGCGGTGAAACCGATCCGGGTGGCCCTGCCGCCCGGCGCGCGCCGGGTGTTCGGGACCTTGAAGCGGTTCTTGGCGGTGTACTCCTTGTACCGGCCGATGAGGGTCGGGACAGGGACCGTTGGCGCGAGGAAGTTCGCGATGGCGCGGGTGGCGGACTGGGCCGCCCCCTGCGCGAAGTTCCGCAGCATTGGGTCTGCGGTGATTGCTCCGAGTTGTGACATGGTAGAGAGCTACTGAGTTGGTCTGTTGTTTCGGGATGAGGGGCGGCGGATCAGTGGACCTGTCCGTTCGTGGCGAGGGCGGCGCGCAGCGCGGCGACGGTCGCCAGGAGAGCGGCGACATCGGCCTGCAGCGCGTTGAAGTTCGCCTCCGTGGGAGCCGCACCGATCTGCGCCGACGTGAGGGCCGCGGGCGCGGCGACCGCCGTCGAGACGATGATGCTCTTCAGCTCGGGGCGCAGGAGCACCAGCTGACCGTCAACGAAGTCCTCCTCGGCGACGCCGATCTGGACGTACTTGCCGGCGCCGGCCGGAAGGGCCGTCACCATGCCTGCCTGGGCGCCCCCATTGGCCGTGGGATCGGCCATGACGAGGATCGTGCCCGCGGCGCCCGCTCCGTAGCAGGTGATCCGCTCGTTGCGATCGGGCGAGAGCGGCAGGCCGTCGACGTACTGGCCGCCGTTGTCGACCGCGTTCTGCGGCAGGCCGTCGTCGATCAGCAGGTACGTCGGAATGTCCGTGGTGGCATTCGGCATCCGTACCGTCGGTACGCCTGCGTTGGAGTA
This sequence comes from Opitutaceae bacterium, assembly GCA_036489955.1. GTDB lineage: Bacteria > Verrucomicrobiota > Verrucomicrobiia > Opitutales > Opitutaceae > Palsa-1447. Next base: position 31,873 of record DASXEV010000012.1, on the reverse strand, counting down.
GAGGACAATGAGCTTGCCCTCATTTCCGTAGAGGCCCTCGGCCGCGATGACCTGGCGGCTGCCGATGACCGTATTTGATTGGGTTGTTTCCATTTTATCTGCGAGTTTGAGCTATCGGATTGGGTTCGTGGTTTCTGGGCCGGTTACTTCGCGTCGCTGCTCAGCTCGGCGCTGGCCTCGTTGAATGCGTTCGTCCAGGGGTAGGTCCGGCTCCCCTTGCTCTTCTCCTTCTGAATCGCGTGGGCGCGGTTCTGTATCTTCTGTCCGAGCGCCTCGGCACCCTTGGCCTTCGCCTTATCGGCCTCGACCTCCGCGGGCGTCTTCGCCGTCGAGCGGTTCGTGACCCGATCCTTCTGCTCGACCGGCGCGGCGGTCTGCAGGCCCTCAAGGAGCTCAAGCGTGCTCGTCCGGTTGGCGAGGAGCTGCTTCTTGAAAGCGTCGCGGTTTTTGATGACCGCCTTGTACTTATCCAGGTCGCTTTCGACCTGGGCAGTGAGGAGCGTATCGCGCTCCGTGGTGAGCGCGTCGACTAGGCCGGCGCGGTTCGTGATCTTCTGGACTGCGGCGACGGCCGATTCCTCGGAGGCGTCTTCCGCCAAGCCCAGGAGCTTGAGGACTGACTTCATGGTGGATGCGTTTGGTTTTTCTGTCCGATCCGCGGTCGCCGCGGTTTGTCGGTTCGAAATGGGTTTGCCGCCCTTGTTGTTCGGGTCGTTGGTGAGCGCCAGGCGGTCCAGGCGCAGCGGCCGGACGACCTTGTAGGGCTTGCCGCCGATCTGACGGTTGCCGATGACCTCGCAGTCGGTGCCGTCATAGACGGTCGAGAAATACTTATAGGCCGGCGGCTGGTCCGGCTTGCTCTCGATTAGCGGGCGTCCGACGGCCGTCCAGCTGACCTTGGCCTCCGGAACGCCGGCGCGGTTGCGCAGCTCCATCGCCCAGCCCATGGCTTCGCTCGTCTGTTCGGCATCAAGGCTGAAGTGATCCTTGTCGACCAGAAGGCCGCCGAAGTTGTCACCGGACGCCTCGCGCTCCTGGTTGAAGCGGTTCAGGATCGAGGTGACCGCCTTTTCGTCGATGACCTGGACCACCTTGGAGTCATGGTTGACGTGCTCCCCAGGCACCTCGAATTGGTGCCAGCCGTCTTCAGGCAGCTTGCTTTGGCGGTTTAGAATGAGTGCGTTCATGAAATCGGAGCCGCAAAACGGCCTCTTGCAGCCCTTGCAACGCCTTCAGGCGCCCGCCGGGTTGAAAAGTGGGGGGACGGGACGCACCAGGCCGACTTTTGCCCGTGGCGTTGAAATGGCCGGTTTTCGGCCTTGGTCTGGAAATTAGGCATCGCTTAGGCGGCTTTTGAGGGCATGTCGGCGAGGCCGTCGACCATGGCGGTCCCGAGCACCTGGTCCCAAACGTCGTCGATGTCCGGGGCATGCAGCCGGGCCTCGGCATGAAGCCGGGGAATGTCGGTGCGAAACTTGACCAGGGCGCCTGCGAGCTGGTCGGCCGGCAGCTCCTTGAAGGCTGCTACACGGTCCAGCATGGGCTGGACGGCCTCAGTCTGGGCCTTGGTGAGCTTGCGGACGGCGTTGCGGGTGAAGACCGCATCCCCGGCGTCCACCTGGCGCCTGACGGAATTGCGAATCATGCGCCGGTAGATTCGCAGGCGCCGGTTCTCGACACTCGGAGGGTCGCCCGACTCCGGATCGGAGTTCTTTCCATCCAGGCCGCCGGCGGCGGGGTCGATCGGATCCTCTCCATCGGCGTCGGCCGGCGAGGCCCTCAACTTAACCGTGTAGCCGGTCCGCTCGGATACCTCCTCCGCGTCCACCTGGTAGCCGGCGGCCGCGAGGCCGGTTATGTGGGCGACGATCTCGCCCACCTTGGTCTCCTCGTTTGCCGAGAGTGCGAAATAGGCGGCATGCGGCTTGCCCGGGAACTGCCGATCGAGCCATTCGACGGCGAGCTGCTCATTGATGAGCTCCGAGATCTTGCGGGCCTCCGCCTTGGCGATCTGCTCAAAGACGTCCGTGTGGGCGCCCCCGGCGAGCGTGCCGCTCCCGGAACGGGCGAGCATCGTCAGCATGCCGCCGGTCCCAGCGAGGATCAGCTTCTCGGACAGGTATTCCAGGCGCTCCTTGAAGGGAGAGGTTCCCCGCGGCGCGTTGTTCGGCTTGTACTCAGAGCCGTGCGGGAGGAATCCGCTGCCGCCTTCGGAAATCTCACGGGCGGCCGCCTCGAAGTCGGCGGCCTTGTCGGTCGGGATATTCGGGGGCCCGGTGATGACGCCGGAGGGAATGCCGTAGATCTCCACGAAGGCGTCCCAGTCCTTGTTGGCAAGCGACTGGCGCAGGAACTTGAAGAGGGCGATCCGGTTGATGTGCCGGCGCGTGTCGCGATAGAGGAAGTTCTCGATCGGCATGACCAGGGCGTCGTCCAGGGCGAAGTAGGACGTCTGCAGCGCCTGGGGATTGTACTTCCAACCGCCCTTCAATCCGTCGCGCACGCAGTTCCACTGGTCGACCACCTCCAGGTGACTGAGCTCGCCCTGGTCGTTATACCATTTCTCGCAGTGGGAGTAGCCGCGGAACGAGGCCATCGCGAGGTGCTCGATCGCCTCATAGAGGTTATCGATCTTGTCGAAGCGCTCCTCCAGGAACGCCGCCTGCTCCTTTGCGAGACCTTCATCGGCGTCCTTCTTCTTTACGGCCGAGTAGTCCATCTCCAGGAGCCGGCTCGTGCGCCTGTCGCAAAGGGCGAAGAGATCCTCGTCCGTCTGCTCGATGAAGAAGTAGACCCACTGGAGATCCGCCATCCAGCCTCGCGGATAGGACTCGGCCATGTAGACGGCCCGCTGAAACGAGAGGCCCCGCAGCGGATTGTAGTTCTCCCGCCACCGGCTTATGGCGGCGATCCGCCTCGTGAGCGAAACGCCCCCGGACGCCGCGAGGCCCGGCAGGTCGCTGGCGCCGGTCACCGCGAGCGCGTCCGCCGGCTTCTCTTCCCTGGCGGCGCTCGTGGTGATCGGGGGCGCCTTGGGCGCGCGCTGTTTGGCTTTCGCGGCAGGCTTCACGTCGAAACCTCCCGGTCATGGCGGGAGCGGCTGCGCTCGCGGGTTTTGCTGCCGGTGCCCGGCATGACGAAGACGCCGTCCGCCATGCTCGTTGCCCGATATGCCAGTGCAAGGGCCGTGCAGCGATCGCTGTGGCCTTCATCGGTCCTGGGCGCTGAGTAGGTGTACTCGCCCTTGTGGACGATCTGGAGATAGGCATGCAGGTCCTCCCGGACCGCGATAGAAACCGGGATGCGGATCTTGACCGGCGACTCGAAGGCGCGGCGCAGCTTGGGGAAGATCTCGCGCTTAAAGCCCGCCGTGAACGTGCAGAGCTCTATCTTCCCGAACTTGTGCTTCGCGGGATCCCACTGGCCATGCCTCCTGACCAGGTAATCACCGAGCCCGATGCCCGGGCCGGTGTAGTCGAAGCAGACACGGGTCGACCGCTCGATGCGCTTCGCCAGCATCTCCTCCTGGTCCGGCGTCGACATGCCGCGCTCCGCGAGGACCTCCCGCGTCCACCATACGTCGCCCACCTTCTCGAGTGTCCAGGGAACGGTCGGATCGTTCGTCCGGCCGAAGTCTATCCCGATCACCACTGGGTTGCCGTTCTTCTCCTCCCAGAATGCGGCGTCCGCCGACTCATGGGCATCGAGGCTCTCCGCGAGAGCGATGATGTCGTAGGGCAACAGGATGAGTGAGGAGTCGAGGAACTGGCATTCCTCCTCCTGGGCCCACCCCTCCGGATCGTCCATCGCCTCGCGCAGCTGCTCGATGTCGATCGGCAGTCCCATGAGCACGGCGTGGTAAATTGTCACCAGATGCCGCGACCACCGCATGCGCGGGGTGTCAGGCTTGGTCCAGATCTTGTGAGCCGCCCCGCCTTTGCCATTCGGCGTCGTCGCGAGCCGCACCTTCTTTTCTCCGCCGCGAAGCGGGTTGGTGATCGAGGGCAGGACTGCCCTCCAGGTCGCCGCCGGATTCTCGAAGAAATCAAACTCGGTGAGGAGTAGGTTCGTGCTGCGGCCGCGCACCGTGTCCGGCTTTCCAGGGACCGCTCGGATCCTCGACTTATTCGAGAAGATGATCTCTGCGCTCTTCAGAAGGGCCTGCGATTGATCGCCATCCCGGACCACCTTGAAGTCATCGATATAGAGGCCCCACGCTTCGGCCCAGATCTTCCCCTGGTCCAGGGAGTCGAACGCCTGGCGCTCGGATGGAGCGGCCACCATCCACTCTGTTCCGTCGCGGGCCTGGCAGTCCTCGACGGCCTCCCCTTCGTTCGTGAAATCCTTGCCAGTCTGCCGGGCCTGGAGGCTGATCTTGAACCGCGAGCGATCGTGGAAATTGGCGAACTGGTACTCCAGGAGAAGGCTGCGCGGGTCGTCCTTCGGATAAGGGTTCACCCACCCACTGCGCGTCGTTCCAAGGGTGTGGCCGGCCGCGAGCGAGCGCAGCTCGGGCAGCTCTAGCTTCCAAAGCGGGTTTGCCGAAGCCGAGACCCTTGCGGCCTCAACCTGGACACGCAGGCGCTCCAGGGCGTCTTTTCTGAGATTCGCCATTAGCCGCCCATGCCGAACAAGCCGCGCAGCCTCGCGCCCTTCTCCTCGTCCGAAAGCTGACCGTCCTTGGCGATGCCCGTCGCCTTGTCGGCGAGATCCGCCTTCGCCTCCAGGATGATGATCCTGCGCTCGGCCAGCTCCTGGTCCCGCTTCTTCAGCGTCAACTTCGCCGAGTCGCCGATGATCTTCGAGAGGGCCAGCAGCTCCTTCAGATTGCCGTTCCGTGCGTAGGCACGCTCGAAGGCTTTCTGTTTCACCAGCGCCAGCGTCGCCTGGTCGAACTGCGGCGCTCCCTCCTGCAGGTCCGCCACGACCTTCTCCGCAAATTCCTTCGCCTCTGAGGACCGGAAGGCAAAGCAGTGCAGCGCATAGAACCGCGAGAGCGCGCCGACCGAGGTCTTGATGTTGAAGTCCTCGGCGAGCCGGGCCTTGGCGTCCTTGTACGACAGGTTGTCCTGGACGAGCCACTCCACGAGCTGCGACTTCATCTCGGGATTCAGCGAGTCCAGGACCGAGTCCGACCGCGGCTTGTTTGGCATCGTTCACGAACCTCCAGAAAGGGAACCTCCGGCCGGCACAAGAGGGGCGTCGATGATCCGCGACGCCCCGTCCGTGGTAACCGGGTATGCCGGCCGGAGGGTTAGGTGTTGACGGCCGAGGCCGCGAAAGGTCCACGCCGGCCGGGATCCGCGGAGCGATCTAACGGGTGTGCGTGTCTCCGGATGTCCGGGGTTCAGCGTGGAGGTCATGGGTGCTCGGCGAGCCAGGCGCGGCCCGCGTCGGCGAGCTTCCACTTGAGGCCGTCGTCACCGACGATGCCGGTGATCTGGAGCGCGGCGTCCGCCGCGCCCGTCTGCTCGCGCAGCTCGGCGTCCGTGGGACGGGGAATGACGAGGCGCGCCGCCTCGATCTTCAGCATCTCGTCCGTGTGCATGATCCCGTCCGGCAAAAGCGAGAGGGTCCGCAGGAGCGCCCACCGAATCTTGAGCTGGCGGCTACTCACGGTCGGCGAACCTTTGCCTCTGCCTTTGCTCAGAGCTTTCGAGGCGTGCAGTAGTACCAGCGAGCTCGCGACTGATTCCGCTAAGCCGAGTATGAACTCCCTCAATATCATCGCGGTGGGTGCCGCGGACCTCGGTGACCGAATCCTTCAAGGCATCCACGCTGGCCGACATGCCGCCCATCTTCGTCGACAGCTCGGTAAGCGTGCGCCCGAACTCCTTCAGTTCGGCCTGGATGGCCGCGATCGCAGTCGGCTCGATCTGCCTCTGGCCGTCCGTGCCCGAGGCCATCCTGGTGAGCTGGAAGATCGCCAGCGCGAGCGCGGCAACCACGCCGATGCCAACGAGGACACCGTAGAACGATGTGCCCGACAGGCTCGGTTCGGCTTCCGCGAGCAGGCATGTCATGGCTTGAAGCCCCGCTTTTTGAGGCGCGACAACACGACCATGTTGTCCATCGCCTCGGCCGTCATGATATAGGCGCCGCGGCCCTGATAGAGCGTCAGTATCGTGGCCGGGTTCAATGGCTCGACGCCGGCATTGGCGGCCAAGGCGGGCGTGAAGATCGGGCTACCGTCCGCCGTCTTCGCGTTCCCATAGGTCGCGATGAGCCTATTGTACCGAGCGAGGAAGCTGGCCGTGACGACGTAGCTTCCATCAGGGAGATCTGCGACGATACCGGAGTCCTGGACATCGCCGTCGAAGCTCGGCTGCGTGCTGGGGACCGGCGCCTGGTGAACCGTGTTCGTGCAGGCCGAGAGACCGAAGCACGCGACGATCGCCGCGATGACGACCAGGACCGGGAACGTGAGTGAGGTGCGGGGTGTGGATTTCATTCTGCGGTTTCCTCTCGTAGTTTTTCCAAGTTGCCCGAGCTGACCTCCTCTGCCGCGGCCGCCTTGTCCTTCTGGATCTGCTGGGCCTGGGCATTCGCCTGCATCGGCGCCGTGTTGTTTTCGGCGTCGCGCTGCTTCTCGTAGCCGAAGAGGCCCTTGAAGAAGGTGAGGAAGCTGGCCAGGAGTCCCATCGGATCAGCTGGTGGGAGGGGTTGACGTGGGCGCGGCGGCCGCGGTCGGAGGCCAGGGAATGACCGGAAGAGGGATCTCGTTCGATGCCTTGCCCGTCGCTCCGTAAAGGCCATTGGCAAGAGCGTAGAGATAGATCGCGTAGTCGGGTTTCAGCGCCGGAAAGCTGGTCGTGAAGTTCGACTCGAAGAGGGAGAGCCCGGACGAGGAATAGCTCGCGATCTCGGAGGCCGTAGCAGCCGACACTTTGGCTGCACTAAGCGCCGCCTGGATGTCGGCCTGCGTTATCAGCGCGGGATTGCTCTGCGCCAGCATGACGAGCGCGTCGGCCGCGGCATCGAGCTCGCCCGCATATTGCTGGTTGTTCTTGTTCGCCAGGAAGGCCGTGGCGCCGAACTGCACGCCCGCCTGAACCGTCTTGCCGATCGAGTTCGGGTTTTCGAGCGCGAGCACTATCGGCGACGTCGCGGAGGACGCTGCTCCCGTTGACGTTGCGGCCGCTGGCGTGGAGGGCTGGTACAGAGCACCGCATCCGGTGGTGAGCAGGAGGGCGAAGGCGCACAGGGCGCCGAATATGAGGCGGTTGGTTTTCATGTCGTGGAAGGGGGCGGCGCTATGGCCACGGGAGCAGGCTGCGGAGCGGGAGACGGCGGAGCGTCGTCATCGTCGTCGTCCTCCGAATCCTTCGGACGCTTCAGGTACGCGACCCAGGCGATCATGCCGCCGGCCGTGATCTGGGCGTAGGCGACCGACCATTCCATGGTCTGCATCTGCGTGCGCTGCGCGGGCGTCGTGTCCTTGAACCGCGCTATGAACGCATTGATGAAGCCGAGGGCGATGATGAGCCAGATGATGCCGTGCTTACCGAAGTGCGCCTGGATCCGCTTCATCCGCGGCCTCCCCTCTTGTCAGCCCGGAGCTTTGCCTCTTCGGCCGCATTCCTAAGATCGCGGGCGACGTTGCTTGCCAGCGCCGCCGTGAAGGAGAACGTCTTCTTTCCGTCGAGCAGCGTCTTGACCGTGAGCGTCACTAGCTCGCCATCCACGGACGAAACAGCTCCGACGACCTGTGAAGGCTGCGACGATTCGGCGGGGCGTTGGGAAGCTGGCTGCTTCAAGACCCCGCCATCATGCCATCAATCCGGAAAGGGCGTTACCCTACGGTTCGCTCCATTCGCTCCATTCCTGCTATTTTGTGCGAAACTGGGAAAAATTGGGAACTACATCCCTTCTGAGGATCCTGATTCCGTCATTTTGTGCAAATTCGCACACGGTTCGAATTTGACCTGTTTCGAGTCTTTGTGCGGCTCCGCATACGGTTCTAAACGGGCCCAATCCGCGCTGTTGGTCCCTCGATAATGGATCTAAATTCGAACCGCCGTGCGAATTCGCACACGGTTCGAATTTGACCGATCTGGGCAGCGGATGAGATTGCCAGGCCGACCGGAATGATCAGTGAGTTTCGACGTCGTTTACTCGGCCATCCGTCAAAGTCACAATGCGGTCTCCAGAATAATAAAGCGTGTCGTAATGGTGGCGGCCGGCGTCAAGATGGTCTTTCCGTAGCGGCTCGCCCCACGAGTCGCGAACTTGATCGGCAGTCATGCCATATACGACTCCCTTTAGATCGACCGCTGAATCAATGTTCGCCTGAAGAGCTGTCGCCTCTTGATGACGTCGCTCATGGGCATCAAGGGTGGCGTTCTCGCATTTATAGAAAAGAAAACAAACCGGAATCATGAATAGCATGACCGCTATTGCAGCACCGGGGCTCACCTTCTCGCTCTTCTCCTGGGGCTTTGGGGTAGTATCCATTTCCAGCACGATGCCTAATATTCAAATACCCCAAGGCAATAGAATTGAAATTTACCCAACAACAACTGCGATGGCACTTCGGTTCGAATGGTCGAAGTGTAGATCGCGTTGGAGGGCTCTTTCGCTGGCACTAGGTCTGATCAGGGACATAGAGCTGACCGCAAGTGGTACCCGTTGTAAGCATTGCCAGCTCTATTGTCCCCCAGCACCACCCTGCTCTTTACGTTCGGACGAGTGACCGCCCTCTCCTTTCTTACTTTGACGCTCCTTTGATAGTACGGATTTGATGGCCTTTTCGTGATCCCTGGTGAGGTGTGGGTGTCGATGGCGTTTTTTTGGGATCGGCAACTTTGCCTGGAGCTCAGCTAACTGTCGTTGAATGGCGACCAATGCGGCCCTGAGTTTTTCAGTATCCAGATCGCCTATATTTTGCCTAATTAGGTCCAATTCTCGAAGCAATGAGTCGCGATCAAAGAAACGTGTATTTTCAATAATTGCGCGGGATGCTCTGACGATCTCCTCGGGATGACTAGGACCACATTCGAGGAGAACTTCATTTACGATAGGATCAGCGGTTAGCTGGGCGACCGGCGGAAGCTCCACTTCATCGTCCATCAGGGCGTCGAGATCGATTTTCAGCAGTTCAGCCAGTCGACGCGCTAGATCAGGGCGCGGCCGCGCGCTTGATGCCCACGCGCCGACTGTGCCGACGCCGACGCGGAGCGCTGCAGCGACGTCCCGAATGGTTAGTCCGTAGCGAAGGCGTAATCGCGTAAATTTCTGGCTGAAGATCATAACCGAACGAAACCGAACATTTGACTTGCGTGTTCGGTTATGTCCGGTTTCGTTCGATTTATGGTTGCCGCAACACTACCGCGCCACAAGCCGAAAGCCGCCTATCCGTTCGTGAAGGCGTTGGCTGACGAATTCGGCCTGAGCAAGGGACACATCCTGCGCGTGCTCAGCGGGGAGCGGGCGAGTCCATTCCGCTCTCAGTTGATCCGCAGGCAGCGGGAACTCATCCGTGAGGCAAAGGCGGCGCACCGAGCTGACTGAAATGGATAGCGACCAGGTGATGCTTCCTCGGTCATTGGACTTCCCTGGGAGGAGCATCGTGTTGGTGCCGGAGATTGCCAAGCGCCTTCAAGTCTCAGAGCGGCATATTTTCCATGAGATCGATGCCGGCGAGTTGACTGCGATCGATCTAAAAGGCGCTGGAGCCAAGCGGCGATGCGCAAGGGTGCCGATCGAGTGCTATCGAGAGTATGCGATTAGGCACCTCACGGGGCCGCTGGCGAAGCGAACGAGGCTTCTCCACACGCTGCCGGCCGCTACGCGCCGGACCCTAATTCGTGAACTGCAGTCGACCCTTTCCAATGCCTAAGCCTTCAACTTCCACACTCGCGCTTATCTCAGCGAGCAGCCCAAAAGGGGACGCGGCTGAGATCACGCGGCTCCAGCTATATGTAGTCGAGGGCCTGCGCCACATGCAGGTTCTCCGAAACCGGGAGGCCACATTTGGGCTCCTGATCGGCTTAACCCTCTGCCGGATGAAGGAGGCGATGCCCCACGGCACGTTCGGCAAGTGGGTCGAGCAGAACATAGCCGAATTCGGTGACCGCTATGCGAACTACCTCATGCGACTGGCGATGACATTCGCCGAGAAAAGCCGCCTAACGAAGGCCGAGCTAATCGCGCTCCCCAAGGGACAAGACGCGCTCGTCCTGGGCAACCTCGAAGGAGAAAAGCGCGCCTTTGTTGAGAAGGCCTCCGGGTTCATTGGCAACCTAAGCCTGCACGAGCTGCTGATAAAGCACGGCATCAAGAGCGCAGGAATCAAAGCGGCGCTAGGGGGCGAAGGCGGCCCGAATGCTGGCGTCCAGATGGATTTCTTCGCGGACGTGGCTGAGCGGCTGTCCGGCTTCCGCTCGATCGTGACATCAGCCGAGGCGCTGATGCGCCTGACGCCCCAGCAGCTGGAGTCCCTGGACCAGAACATGGAGGACATCTACGGCCAATGGAAGCGCCTCCGCGGCCAGGCCAAGGTCGGCGCAGCGATCCCCGTATGAGCGCTCCGCTCCCTTTCGCTGCGCTCAGCCGCGCGCGCCTGGAACTGGCCTATCTGCTCCTGATGCAGACGCAGGAGGAATGCCGGGATCTGCGCGGTTGGCGTCAGGCGGCCGATCACCTGTGTGAACTCCGAGGCGCTCTGCGAGCCGCACTAGAATGTCAGTCTGGTAAAGTCCTCTCTCTAGCGCAATTCCGCGCGTCTCTTCAAAGCGAGCCTGGGCTGCTTGGAGCTGACGGTTCAGCAATCCGAGATTCTCTCCCTGAGATTTTAGCAGCGCTTCCAGCACCGCTACACGTTCCCGCAGCGCGGCGAGCTCTGGGTCAATCCCGCGTTTCCACGGCCACATCGGCGGATCCTGCGAATCCGCCCAGCCCGGCTCAATCCTCAACTTAAAGCCTCCATGCTTCCCCCATCCGAATCCTCCGCCCTCGCGCTAGCCGAGTCCCCGCTGGCAACCGTGCCGGCCTCCGTCGCGGCGATCATCCCCCTGGCCCACCACGAGGAGTTCCACAACCAGACGACGGAGGAGCAGCGCCTGCGGGTCGCCGAGCTGCTCCAGATCTTCGACGAGATCAAGGCGTCGCCGGCCGGCGTCGTCGCGGCCTGCTACCAGGCCGCGATGCTGCATCCCGGCCGGGGCTTCAGCGCGGGCAACCTGAAGACGCTCTTCTACGCCTTCAAGGCGACGGGCGACTGGCGCGTCCTGGTCCCGAAGTACCGCGGACCGGACGCAGTCCCTGCGGAATTCGTTCAGTTCTTCCGCCTGCGCGTGGAGCAGAACAAGCGCGAGAACCCGGCGCGCGCCGTCATGATGCAGATCAAGGACGAGTGGTCGAAGGGCGCCTCGGTCCCCGCCTACGGCACCTGGCGCGAGTATTTCGCCGTGACCTGGCCCGAGCGCGACATCCCCGAGCGCTATCCCTTCGGCTTCTTTCCCCGCGGCTGGTCGCAGACCAACCTCTACCGCAAGCAGTCGAGCCGGGCCGAACGCGAGATGGCGCGCCGCGGCGTTGCTGCTGCGAAGCGTTACCTGCCTCACCTGGTCCGCGACACGGGCCAGCTGCGCCCGATGGAGCTGATCGTCGTCGACGACTTCGAGACGGACATCCTCGTCCAGGCGCGCCACCCGGACACCGGCCGCTACGAGATCTGCACCTGCACCGGGCTCCTCGCCATGGACGTTGCGACCCGCCGCCGGCTTGGCCTCGGCCTGAAACCCCGTTTCAAGAGCGATGAAGGCAAGCGGCAGGCGATCACCAGGGCGGACGTCCAGGGCCTCCTCTATGCCGTCTTCAGTGAATTCGGGGTGCCCAGGGACTGGGGAGTAACGATCCTCTGCGAGAACGCCTCAGCCGCGATCAGCGCGGACGTGGAGGCCATGCTGCAGGCGCTCCTGGGCGTCCAGGTGGCCCGCACCGGCCTCCTGGCTGATAAGGTCCTCAAGAACGGATTCATCGAGAAAGGCGGCAAGCCGTGGGAGAAGGGCTGGATAGAGTCGACGTTCAACGTCGCGTGGAACCAGGCCGGCGCGTTCCCAGGGCAGAAGGGCGCCACCTACCAGCTGAAGCCCGGCGACCTGGAGGCGAAGCTCCTCTACGCCGAGAACCTCCTCTCCACCGAGGGCCTCACGGACGAGCAGCGGGGCCAGCTGCAGACGGGTTTCTGGCGCTTCGAGGAGGCCCTTACGGCCTACCACAAGGTGTTCGATTTCCTCGAAGAGCGCACGGCCCACAAGATGCAGGGCTTCGAGGAGCTCTGCGACTACGCGCTCCCTGACGGATCCGGCGCCATCGATATCTCCCGCGCCCAGAAGCTGACGCGGGAAATGCTCCTCAGCCTGACGCCACTTCCGCGCCGCGAAAGTCCGGTCGAGCGCTGGGAGAAGCTGACCCGCGACGCCAACTGGATCCGGCCGGCCGAGCACGCCCTGGCGCTGCTCCTCCTGACCCCCAAGCGCTGCACGCTGCAGAATCACCGCGTCACCTTCACCTTGCGCGGCGAAGGCTACACCTTCGCGGACGCCGACTCGCCGGTCATGAAGCTGGCGGAGGGGACGGAACTCCTGGGCTACCTGGATCCGGCGCAGCCCAACCGCCTCTACGTCACCCTCACCAACGGCCGCTACGTCGGGGCCGTGCGCCGCCGCGGCGCGGTCGATATCCGCAACCGCGAGGCGATCGCCCTGGAGCAGGGCGAGATCACCCGCCTCATCACAAAGACCGTCCTGGCGCCCGTACGGGCCCGCCACGCCGACGAGGACACGGCCCTGGCAACGCTGAAGGCCGACAACGCAGCCAAGCTCGAAGCCTGGGGCGCCATCCCAGCGCCCGAGAAGGCTGGCGTGACGGCGAGGCTCGCCCTGGGCCAGCCCGGCGCCCAGCCCCGCCACGCGGCCGCCGCGGCCTCCCTCGCGGCCGGCATCGCGGCCCACGCAGTCGCCGAGGAGCGCGTCCAGGTGACGGCGCGCACGGTCGCTCGGGAGGTCGCGCACCAGGAGAAGCGTTTAACCGATGCCGATCGAGCGGCCGTCAACGACTGCGGGGGCGAGGCTGAGCAAACGCTTACCCGCGAAGAGGCCGCGGCGCTCATGAAGGCCATCTCGCAAAAGCCGGACTAGCATTTCCACCAAAAACAAGACCCCGGCCGCGCAAACGGCCGGGGCCCAATAGACAACAAACAGAGGAGACACACGCATGAACACCACAGAGGAACCCGTCAATGATATAGAGTCCGAGGTCGACGCCTCCGACAAGGCGCGCGCCGCTTCGGCGGCCGCGAGGATCAATATACCGCTCAACCTTGAAAACTGGCGGCACCTTGATCCCGCCATCTCCGAGGCGCTGCTCTGGTTCCACCAGCACATCCTCGACGAGGGCCTCAACTACAAGGACGCGGGGAAGGCCATCAACTACAACAACACGACGGTCTACCGCGTGCTCAAGGGCACCTACGAGGGCAACTACCAGAACATCGTCAAGTCGATCAACAGCTACAAGCGGGTCGTCACGAACCGCATCGGGATCCAGCGCGGCAAGTTCGCCAGGAATTCGATCAGCGACCTGATCTTCTCGGGCCTGGACTACGCGCTAGCCAACAACTCGATCACCCTCATCGTCGGCGAGTCCGGCCAGGGCAAGACGATCTCGACGACAGCCTGGCGCGACGCCAACAACCACGGCAGGAGCGTCCTCGTGGAGATCCCGCCGATAGGGGGTGCCAAGACCCTCCTTCGCGCGCTCTGCAGGGGCTGCGGGCACAACGTCAACGGTAGCCAGGACATGCAGCTGGAGGCCCTCCTGCGGTCTTTTAACTCGAACCGGATCCTTATACTGGACGAGGCCCACCGCCTCCTGCCGGGCGACACCCGGCGCGACATCAACCCGGTCAAGCTGGAGATCATCCGATACATCCACGACAAGACGAAGTGCGGCGTCGGGCTGATTGCCACCCAGCGGTTCGATGACACGCTGAAGAAGCTCAAGTACCAGTTCGAGCAGGTCCTCGGCCGCGTGGGCCTGCCAGTGCGTCTCTACCGGCACATCGAGAACGCGGACGTGCTGCCCATACTGCAGCAGTATTTCCCGAAGCCGACAGCGACCCTGCAGAACGCCGCTTTCGCCCTGGTAAACGACGAGGCCGGCGGCCGGCTCCGGACACTCGGGAAGTTGCTCGAAGTCGCCAGCAAGATCGCGAGCGCCTCCAAGCGCGGAATGCTGGAGGACGATTTTTTCAAGTCCCTGGCGCTTCGCAAGCAGGCCATGGGCGAGATCCAGCACGCGGCGAAGTAAAGGGCGCCGTGAAGACCTCTGCCACAGTCCGCGTCGTTGATAAGGGTGGCACCCACATGGCCCGCATAGGAGCCGGGAGGGGTGCCCGGACAGCCAGCAGCACCAACGACTATATCTACGCGGCCCTCGCCGCCGCGGCTAAGTACTTCCACTGCGCTCAGCGGCGGGTGGTACTCAGGCACGTCAACGCCGGCAGCGGCTACAGGATCTACAATGCGTCGGCACGGCCGCTCGCCAGGTCATGAGCCTCAAACCCACGCCAGTGGTCCTGCGAAACGGCGATCCCGCGGCCGTCACCGGCCGCATCAAGCTCGATGGATTCCGCGTGCAGGGCTTCCGCCGGCTCAAGGCGGCGTTCTGCCATCCGCTGGAGGCCCACGAGCTATGGACCGGCGACGGCCACTGGCGCGAGGACGGAGGCGAGCACCCCTTGGACATCGTCAAAATTGTAACCCCAGACGGCAACCAGATCACAGCGGAAGGAGCATTCACATGAAACTGCCAGCGTTCATCAGTAAGCTATTCGGGGCCGCAAGCCCCTCGACCGAGCCGGAAACCGCGACCGTCGCGCAAAACGAGCGCGGAGGATATAGCGTCCAGACGCCGGCTGATAAAGAGCCCCTGGGCAATTACGCCACGAGGGAAGCTGCGACGAAGGTCGCGGAAAACAACGGCTATCGTGCCCTCCAAGTGTTCGTCGACCTGGCTCGGCCGCCAGAGTACGCGCTGCGGTATGTAGCGATGCGCTCCAAGAGCGGCGTCGAGCGATACTTCTTCACGATCGACCCAGCTACGCATTTCGAGATCGCCCAAGCGTTCTCGAAGATGGGCGACCTGCCGGTCGCGGCCGGATTCGTCTCCTTCGGGCCGGATGGCACAAAGACCTTCGGCGAGAGCATCGGCCTCAAGATGGGTCCGAGGCCGGAAGACCGACTGATGATCGAGGACTTCGCTGAAGTGACTGCAAAGGCCGGTCGGGCCTCGGTCCGTACGTTCCGCCCCCGTCCGCTCGTCCACGCCTGAGCCATGAGCAAACGAATCAAAGACGGGTGCCTCACAACGCGGACGGACTTCGAGCGTGTCATCGATCAGATTTGCGTCCAATCGAACGACCTTCAGAGCTGGGAGGCGCTGCGCGACGCCGAGCTCCAGCGGGTCCGCGAAAACCACGACGAAGGGGCCCGCGCGATCGTGGCGTCGATAAAGGCCCTGAGGATCCTCGCTGAGCAGTACGCTACCGAGCACCGGGAGGAGCTACTCCCCGACAAGGCCAAGTCGGCGACCACGGCGCTGGCGACCTACGGCTTCCGCCTGGGAATGCCCGCGCTGAAGACGCTGTCGAAGAAGACCTGGGCGAAGGTGCTCGTCGCCCTGAAGGCCGACAGGGCCATGACGAGGTTCATCCGCACGAAGGAGGAGGTCGACAAGGCGAAGCTGATCGCGGCCGCCACCATGCCAGCCGCCAAGCCCGGCAGCCTCAGCAGTGCCGCGCTGTCGGAACTCGGCTGCAGGGTTGCCCAGGAGGAGAGCTTCTTCATCGAGCCGAAGGACACAGCCACGGCCCATAAATGACGACCGCCGCGCTAGAACTCCCGGCCCTGGACGTCGGCGCAGCCGTCAAGCGGCTGCGCCACGCCCATCCGGACTGGGAGGTCGAGATCTGCCCGCGGACGGCCCAGGTAACGGCCAGGAAGACCATCAGAGGCGAATACCGTCCCGCCGGCCGCTGCTGGCTCGGGATCCCGGTGCCCTATCAATACCAGGCGCTCTTCCGGGGCACTGCGGCCCTGGTCCACGCCATGATCATCCGCCACGAACGGAAGATTCAGCCCGTCCTCGATCAGTGAAGACCTGGCTCCAGACTGGTCTCTTAGCTCTTTTCCTTATTGCCACCGTGGCGGCCGCGGCGGCCCTCCTCGTGCCCGTCACGGCCGTCTGCATGGTCACTGACGCCATCGCCGACCGCGTCGGCCGCTGGTGCCTGGCGAGCTGGTACGGCAACGAATGCCGCGGCCGCCTGATGGCGAACGGGCGCCCCTTCAACCCGGATGCGCTCACCTGCGCCAGCTGGGAATACGCGCTTGGCACCCGCCTCCTGGTCACACGCGGCGACCGCAAGGTCGTCGTGACCGTCACCGACAGGGGCCCCCGCTTCGACCTCGTCAGCCGGGGACGCCTACTCGACCTGTCCGCGCATGCTTTCTTGATCCTCGCCGACCCCAGGACCGGCGTGATCGAGGTCACCGTTAAAGTCCTGAAACAGAGCTGAAATCGACCAATGACAACATCAACAAAGGTAGCAAATCCGCCGGCCATGCTGGCGTTCCACAACGACCCGGCGATCAAGAAGAAATATCTCGATCGCGTCCGCATGCACCGCAAGGCCGACGAAATCCGCCAGGGCTACGGCTACTGGAAGCCGGATTCCGACGGCGTTTTCCGCGGGTGCTCCGTCGGCTGCATCCTCCACAGTGACAACCACGCCGCGGGCGAAACCGAGATGGGCGTCCCTCGGTCGATCATGCGCCTCAACGATTGTGCGTTCGAGCGGATGCCGAACAAGAGGGCCCTGGACTGGCCGGTCAAATTCGTCGAGGCCATCCCGGTCGGAGCGAATCTAGCGCTGGTGACCACGCAGTTCATGCTGTGGCTCCTGGTCGACGACAAGGACGGCGTGATCCGGTTCGCATCAGCCGCCGGCAAAGTCGCGATCGAGGCCGTCGCTGCGCTCCTTCGCAGGAAGCTCGCAGGTGATGATCCAAGTATCGCTGAGTGGAATAAGGCGGCGGAGGCGGCGGCGGCGGCTCGTTGGGCGGCGGCGGCGGAGGCGGCGGCGGAGGCGGCGGCGGAGGCGGCTCGTTGGGCGGCGGCGGCTCGTTGGGCGGCGGCGGAGGCGGCGGCGGAGGCGGCTCGTTGGGCGTTCTGGACCAAAGCCAGCGAAAAGCTGCTCGCACTTTTGCGCGCGAGCGAACGGCCTGCGGCCGTTCGCGTGGTGCGGAAGTAGCCCTCCATGGTTGCGAGGGATCTATTCGGTTCGCCACTTCCGGAGGCGCAGCAGCCTCGCCTCCGGAAGATCGGCTACGCAGCTAGGCCCGGCACAGGCCCGAAGAAGTCGCGCTGCGTCCAGTGCCTGAGCTGCATCAAGATCACCAACCCCGGCGAGGAGGGCTACAAGTGCGAGCGTGCGGCCCGTGTTTGGGATAGGCCGGGCAGCTATATCAAACCCAACGCCCCGGCCTGCCTGCACTTCTCCCGCCGGCCCTTTGCGAAAAAGGCTGCTGCATGAATGCCGCCCAGACCGGCCTTTACTGGCGTGAGTGGGCTCTGACCCGCGACTGGTATCGCGCCCATGGTAAGAGCGCGTCCCAGACCGACGACATGCGCCACGCTCTGCACGAGCGCGCCCTGGGACATTCGAAGTCGAGCAAGGACTTCACAAACCCTGACCTGGACAAGATCCTCGCAACCTTCCGGGCGGTCCACGATGGAGGCAACCTGGAGGCCCAGCTCCGGGCCGAGGAGCAGCCGGCTATGCGCAAGCAAGCCCTGATCGCGAACGTCCGAGAGGTCGTCACTGGAATCGTCGACCGGCCGGGCAACGAGAATGCCTACCTGAACGGCCTCGCAAAGCGGGTGTTCCGGGTGATGACCTACCAGGAGCTCGACGAGGCGCAGCTTACCCAGCTCCGGGGGATCTTGTTTGCCAGGCTGGCTCAAATCCGCCGCGCCACGATGCTCGGCAAATTCAAAGACCGGGCGGCGAGCCCGAATCCGTTCTGATGTTCCTGATCGTCGATATTTCCCAGAACGTCTACCACTTCAACGGTCAGAAGGTCCCTGCGCTCCGGAGGCCGTCGTTCGTCCATTGCTACCAGGATGAAGCCGAGACGGAGCTGCTCAGGCTGCAGCGTCTCCACCCGGAAGGTGAGTTTGTCTTATTTACGGCCACAACGCAGGCGCGCCCGACTCGCTCCGACCGCCGGGTCTACATCACCGAGCCGATCTGACCATGAACGAGCAAGTCGAGTTTCTCGAAATGGCTGGGGCCCCGGTCACTGAAGAGGAGATCGACAAGATTTGCCGTTTCCTTGTCGGCCGCGGCTGGGTGAAGCGGGAGTTCATCGCCCAGGAGAACCGCCTCCATATTCGGCGCCTGGCTGCGATCGCCGAGGCCAGCGACGGGCGCATCATGCGGTCGCCCGGATCCCCAGGCTACAAGCTACTCAGCAGTTCGTGCGAGATTGCCGAGGTCGACGCCTGCGCCAGCCGGTGGGAAAGCGCCGGAAAGAAGTATCTGCAGCAGGGCCTGGCCCTCCGCCGTCGGTATCACCGTTACACCCGGCTGGCACCCCAGCCGACCGACCAGCCGACCCTTTCGCTATGAACCTCCTCGGCAGGCGTCTGGACGATTGGAAGCGAGAGAGCTGGCTGGATCGCAGCCAGAGGCCGGAGGAGCGGCTGATCAGGTTCGACCGCTGGGTCCGGAAGCAGCTGTCGGAGCGCCTCGATTGGGCCTGGGCAGGCGACACGAAGGACCGCCGCGTAGAGCAATGCCGGATCTATCTTGAGCGCATGGTCCTGGCGCTTTGGCGCCGCGGCTGGTTTCTGGACGGGGAGGCCCTGGCCACGCATATCATTATGGCCATCTCGACGCTCGGCGCCCAGCAACGCGCCGATAAGGTCCGCGACTTCTGGCCGTATTTCCAGGCCGTCGTCGACCGCTACGTGGGGGTCAATTCCGAGGAGATCCGGGACCAGGCGCTCAGGGCCGGATCCCATGTTAGCCAGGCCATGGCCCTGATCGGCAAAGCCCTGGGACCGACGCTGCCCGAGCTGATGGCCCAGAGGACGGGGGAAGTGGCCCAGGCGAAGGCTGAGACCCTTCGAGAGAAACAGGCCCGTTTAAAGCGCCTGCAGGCGGAGAAAAAGGGTTCTGCAGACCAGCCGCAGCTCTTCTAAAATGACACCTGTTTTCCAATCCACTCGTAGGTCAGTGCCATTCCTAAACGTTTGGGAATCTGGCCGATTTTGGACGATTCATTCTCATCGGACGTCCTGCGCGGCGGTGATTTTATAAGTCGTTGGGCTTCGTGCTCATTCGAGCTGATGAGCCCTATTTCCACTGATTCTTAAACCCCATGGGAAACCTCATCAATAGTTTATAGATTTGATGGAGACTACGAGGTCAATAGTGGCAACAAGACTGTCAACAGTCTCAACAAGCAGCAAAGAAGCGCAAAAGGAGGCTCACAATCGAAGATCAGAGGCATTTCCTCACCTCCATTGGGTCGCTTCCGGTCCTTCATCCATCCCCACGAAGCGCTAAGCATAGCGTTTAAACGCTAGATTCTGCGGCCATTTGTGGATGACGTCGAGTACGGCAAAATGAAGCGCGAGCTTTGGACGACGAATCTTTACAAGTACGGGTGTGCTGCGTGGCCATGTCCCATTTGCGCGACGGGAACGCTAAAACTGGTTCCGAATTCGCTAATCATCTACGAAACGGCTCAGTCGAAAATAGGCCATGCAGATGATGAATTCGATCCTGAATGGACTGATTACCGATTCACCGCCTGGGCGACCTGCGTAAACCAAAAGTGTAAGCAGAAAGTCGCAATTGCAGGAAAGGGCGGCGTCCAGCAGGTGAATAGTCCGGAGGGTTGGGATTGGGACGACTATTTCGAACCGCTCTTTTGGCATCCAATGCCGCCCCTCTTCAAAGTGCCTGAATCTTGCCCTGAAAGCGTAAAGGAGAGCCTAGCAGCTGCATTTGCTCTCTACGCATCAGATCGTCCGGCATCTGCCGGACGCCTTCGAATGGCCCTCGAAGCGCTAATGGATCATTCAAAGGTAAAGCGATGGGGAAGGAATCAACACAATAGGCTCGTAGAACTGTCGCTCCACGCCCGGTTGGCCAAATTCAAACTTAATTCTCCGCTCGTTGGAGACCATTTAATGGCTTTGAAATGGCTTGGGAATGCAGGAAGCCATAATTCGAAGCTTTCTCGGGATGACCTGCTCGATGCATTCGAAGTTTTCGAACACGCCCTTGTCGAAATAATCGAGGAGCGCGGAGATAGAGTGGCAGGACTGGCCAAAGGGCTGGCCAAAAAATTTGCCCGCAAGCGAGGACCGTCCAGCAGTCGCCCGAGTAAGAGTCTTTTTTAGACGGATGCCGACAAATCCATCTGCCCGTTATAGCCTGGTCCGAAAGCTGATGGCCGCAGGCTGGGTTGACCGAGCGTCCACGATCACCCGGCAACGCAAGGCACCTGTTTCAGAAATCGGTTGGACCGAGAAGGGACTGCGGTCATCGGTTGGAATTGGCATCTTCATTGAAGATCTTGAGAAAGGGGCAGGCACCCTAACGGAAGATGAAACACTTTACTTTGTTCAGCTAATCCGCAGGCAAATTGATGAATCACGGATGTGACCCTGTGGCGAAAATTTCGCCTTCCTGCATCGGAAGTTAGTGTTAGCTTTCAGAAGCCCATGCTACCCAAGACGCGCCAAGGTAATTCTCCGGTAGCTTGCTACCGCCGGTACGTCGACACGCTTGAAAAGCTAGCGATTGAGCCACGAAACGACCGAGCCTGGCATACAGCAGTGGATGCTTCGTTAAATGGTCAGGCGGCGGAAGAGCTCCGCAAAGTTGTCGGGCTTTCTAAGCGGCGAAAAATGGGGACTTTTTTTACTGGCTCTCATTTGGCCGCAGAACTCTTGGGACACCTGAGTCGACCTCGTGGTAAGGGGTTAATGATCCACGACCCGGCATGTGGGGCTGGGGACCTTTTGTTAGCGGCAGCGCAAAAGCTCCCACTTGGCGGCACCGTCGAAGGAACCCTGAAGCTGTGGGGCGGGCTGCTCAGCGGCTGCGATGTTTACTCTGAATTTATTGATGCGGTGAAGAACCGTCTCGTCTTGTTGGCACGACAAAGGAAACGGGATTTTGGTCCTATTCCCAAAAATTGGCGGGATTACTTTCCGAACATTCTTAAGGCGGACGGCCTCGCACCCAAAGTCGGTGCAACGGACCCAACACACATTTTGCTTAATCCACCGTTCGGATTGGGGAGGGCGCCGAAGAAATGTCCGTGGGGCCGTGGCAAAGTCTCAATGGCTGCAATATTCCTCGACAACTCATTGGACCGAATGACCCCTGGTGGAGAAATTCTAGCAATTCTTCCGGAGGTTTTACGTTCGGGCTCCAATTACAGAAAGTGGAGAAAACATGTGGGCGAGAGAGCTCAAATAATGTTGGTAAAGCCCTTCGGCATTTTCGACGAAAGCGCGGACATAGACGTATTCCTTGTGCATCTCCGTAAGAGGGAAAGATCGGAACCCAACTTAAAGAGGTGGCCGGAGTATCGAAATTCAAAAGCCACAGTTGGCAGCTTGTTTGCCGTCAATGTTGGCCGAGTCGTGCCTTTCAGAAATGAGGAAAACGGCCCGCGCTATCCTTACATTCACCCGCGATGCGTTCCGCCGTGGAAGGAAATGAAGTCGTTTCCAGAAAGCGTCAGATTTTCAGGCGGCATCCACCAAACTCCATTTGTCGCCATCCGTCGCACTTCGCGTCCCGAACACGCCTACCGCGCTGCCGCTACGATCATTACGGGTGCAGATGAAGTCGCAGTTGAGAATCACTTGATAGTCTGTCAGCCAAAAGATCGAAAACTGGCGACGTGCAGAAAACTGCTTCGCGTTCTCAAGACTAGAGAGACCAATCGACACCTAAACAGGCGCATTCGTTGCCGCCATTTGACCATTGAGTCGATTGCCTCGATTCGAATTTGGCAGAAATGAATGATCCGGGAACGAGTGATCCAGCGTCGGAATTGGTGCGGCAGAGTCCGACAAAACTAGGTACGGCTTCGTTTTCAGTTAGTGCTCGCGTTGCCCTTCAGTTGGGACGTGAGAGCATTTCAAGTTCAATTACTGCAATCGTGGAATTGGTGAAAAATGCCTACGACGCCGATGCAACCGAGGTCCGCATACGTTTCGCAAATCTAGGGAAGCCAGAAGCTATAATTGTCATCGAGGACACTGGCGACGGTATGACAATCGAGAGCTTAAAGGAATTCTGGATGGTCATCGGTACCGCTAACAAAGCCGAACGCAGAAAGACTAGGAAGGAACGGGTTGTTACCGGAGAAAAGGGACTAGGCCGCTTAGGATTGGACCGGCTCTGTTCGGTCTCTGAGATTGATTCAATTCAGGAGAACGCCAGGGAAGGGGTTCGTCTAGTTATAGACTGGGGACGCTACGTTGCGGGCGATGCCCGTCTGGAAAAGGTCGAGCACGACTTATTTAGCATACCAAATCTAAAGCTTGATCCGATTTCTGGAGATTGGATCGACTATCCGAAGGGCACACGCCTTGTCTTGCGTGGCCTCAAAGATCTATGGGACGAGGAATCGATTGGTGCATTACGAAATGAGCTGGCTTTGCTTATTTCGCCATTCCAAGCACCAAATGATTTCTCGATACGAATGGAAACCGGGGGCGCTTTCGTGCGCTTGGACGGACCAGTACCGATTCCGGAGCCCCTCTTGGAGGGGGCTACGTGGAATGTGGTAGCGACGTTGGACGATTTGGATCAGGTGGAAATCAGTATGACGTCCCCACGACATGGCACCGGGTACTCACTCAAGCCTACTCAGTGGAGTGATTTCGTTAAGAAACAGGGCGTCAGGCCCCATTGTGGCCCGCTGAAAATGGAATTCTATTTCTTTGTTCGACGCGATGTGGAGCTGGCGTCGAAGACGCTTCGGGCTGCGGAAATCGCGAATTTCCTGAAGTACAATCAAGGTGTCCGAATTTATCGCGATGGCTTTAGGGTAAAGCCTTACGGTGAGCCGGACGGAAGTGGCGATTGGCTGAAGTTAGCTTATCGGCGAATGGTCAATCCGGAAGGTGTCGCTCAAGACGCAAAGCCCGGCAACTGGAGGGTCGGATACAATCAGGTAGCGGGCGCCGTCTTCATCACCCATGCGCGGAATTCAGGGTTGAACGATCAAACGAACCGCGAAGGGCTACTCCAGGGCAAAGCGTTCGATCACCTGGCCGTCTTTGCGCGGCGAGTTATTCAATTTTTCGAAGTTCATCATCAGACTTACGAGATATCGCTTAAGCAGCAACAGGCCCCTCTCGAAAACGCTGAAGATAAGGTTCGCAGTACCTTAGATGGTGCTGATTCAGCGCTTAAGAAGCTAAGCGACATTGCCAACCAACTGCCCAAATTCACTGAGCCGCCGCCCATCGAGACAATTCTGCCTGAGTCCTACTGGCAATTTAAGGAGGTCATTGAGGACATTCAAAAGCAGTTGGAGACGGCCCGCCTAGATTTAGCCGAATCGACCAAGCTATATCGCGACGCGGAAGACCAGAAGAACACAATGGCGAATCTCGCGTCATTAGGAATATTAGCAGCATCGTTCGGACACGAGACTTTGGACTGGACGGGAACGGTTGTTAAGAATGCTAAATGGCTCTTGGAGAGCTTTAAGAAGGGATCTTTCATGGTTCTCCCTCAGGTTGAAGCCGAAATCACCCAGACGCTGCAGGATACGTCAGATGAGGCTCAGAAGGTTCGTAAATTCGCGAGCTTCACACTGGGAAATCTGAATAGAACCAAGAGACAGCAACGGGAGTTCGACCTTAAGAAAACGGTCAGCGACGTATTCGAAGCATTTGACGAGGTGTTGCGAATTCAGCGTCACACAAAGGTTGATCTGACAGGGATGCCGCAGAATGCATGCGAAATCTTTGGATACGAAATGGATTGGGAAAGCATCGTGGTGAATCTGATTACAAATGCCGCATGGGCATTGGAGGATATTGTTCCCGAAAAGCGCCGCATACGTGCGGGAATTGTCGATGAGGGTAACGAGTGGCGTCTCAATTTTGACGACAGTGGAATCGGTCTAGAGGCAGGGACCGAAGATATGATCTTTCTACCCGCTTTTAGTACAAAGCGCAATAGACGTGGTGAGCTATTCGGTACCGGAATGGGTCTCTTCATTGTGAAATCATTCGTTGAGGATCATGCGCGAGGTAGTATCTTCGCAAAAGATCGCGGGGACTTGGGCGGAGCAGGATTCGAAATCAAGGTTCCCAAAGCCGCGAAACAGAACCAGACATGAAGCGAAACAGGATCTATTTTGTCGACGAGGACGCGGCAGCTCGGCGTGCCAATGTTCGGGGCCTTATTAGCCTATTGGACAACCCGGAAATTCAAGTAATAGCCCAAGAGCCATTGCATGCTATGGCAGATTACAACGAGCTTCTAGCTAAGCCAGACACGGCTGCTTTCATTCTAGATCAACGAATGAAAGGCGGTGGTATTGGATACAATGGGACAGATCTCGCGAGCCACTTACGCGGCATAGACGGGAAGATGCCCATATATATTCTGACAGGTCATTCGAGAGAGCGCCAAGACTTCGCAGGATGCGAGCACCTGGTCGAAAACATCATCGGAAAGGAGGATATTGAGGACGCGAATAGCGAGGAGGCGAAAACAGTCAAAGCGAGAATGCTTCGGCATCTGGACGTGTTTAACGACGTCCGCAACGACCGAGAAAGCCGATTTCATGATTTGTTGGTCAAGAGCCTGCGCGAAGCCCTTACACCTGAGGAGCAAACCGAAATGGACCGACTTGAGGGGGAGGCTACGGCGGCTGTTCTCGCCGAAGAGAGAGCAAAGGAGCAGAATCTAGCAAGAGCTGTGGAAACTGTTAAAGGCCTGATTAGGGCGGGCAATCTACCTCTATAGATGGCCTATTTCGGACCTCTCACCCGACGAGACCCGTATGAGACTAGGCCCGATGGGGCTTATTATGGCTATGCGAGATACCGGGTGGCTATTTCCGAAGACTGCCGCGAGTACTGCGGGTACTGCGGTAGCCACCAAGATTCATTCGGCGGCATACATGGCATGGAGACCGATCATTTTCGCCCGTGGCGCAAGCCCTTTGGTCCGAATAACGAGAGGCGATTTGAGCATCTGCGCGACGATCCTAAAAACCTGGTTCATTCCTGTGGGATCTGTAATAGATTCAAGAGTGACCATTGGCCAACAGAGGATCCCTCTTTGCCTTTCGATGGTGAAAAAGGCTGGATCGAGCCTTTCATCGAAAATCGATTGAACTTTTTTGAAGTCGACGGCGATGGGACCGTAAATGCGCTTAAGCCGCCTGCAGAATATCAAATCAGAATCCTTAGACTCAATCGCCCATTGCTAAAGCGGCTCCGCGAAAAAGCAATATTAGAGGCGGAGTTCAGAGCCTACGCCGCAAGGTGTCGTCCGCAATGGGAGCGGATTGTTGCGGATGAGGTCGGCACGCCACACGCAACGACAGCAAGGCAGGCACTTCATGCTCTGGATCTCGCTGAGGCGGCATTGAGCGGAATGAAGTAGAATTGGACTATTGTTAGCCAACCGATTTGGCTAATGAGCCAAGTCTATGAGCAAACGTCTAACCCAGAGATTGCTTGGTCGTTACGATTCGGGGGCTGAGTGCCTAATTCTAGTTTACAGGGAGATTATCGATACAAGCGATATGCGCCATGGCCACCAAGAGACCCTTGGGGCTTTGAGCGAAGCAGTTACTAGTGACGGCTACGATTTGAATTATGTTGATGAGGGCACGTTTCAGAGGGTCGATAACGGCGAATTTGTGCGCGTGGTAGGAAAACCCAGTTAGCGCTGGCGAGGCTACCTTTACGGGTTTCGCTGGCGCGATTAGGCCCCGAAACGTCCGGGGTAAAAGTAGCAGATCAAGCGATTCGATATACTTTGCCGCCGATTTCCTCGAAGGCCGCACAAAGTGCCTTGTCGGAGCTTACCAGGGTATGGCCGTTCAACAAGGCTGCCTCCGCAATGAGCGCATCGTTTGTGTGATCTTTCTTCGGCTGAATTCGCTCCATCGCGGCTTTGATTTCAGAAAACTTCACGCCACTGGAAATCTTGAATTCACCGATTTTGACGTAGCCCACCACCCCCGTCTCGGTAGGAATCGTCATTGGACCGAGCGTCGCTAGCACAGCCAAAAGGTCCTTCATTCGCTGCTCGTCCTTGGCGCCGGTTTTGGTCAGCTCGTCGCTTTGGATCTGGGTGACAAAGATCCCTCCATCATAAGGCACGGCCTCCAACGCAAGGCGGCCTTGCAGAATCCGGTTGAAGACTGAAGTGTCGAGCATGTAGCCCATCGGGTTTCTTTGGGCGGGTACTAGAGCGCGAAGCTGCAGCGACTCAAGTCTCGTCACGGGGCCGGGTGTTCGCGCCGTTCCACCGACGAACGTAGCCCTGCATTAATTCTAGGGCCTGCCCCCCTAAGGAATCTCTTTGGCCCACCCCCGGCGGGCTGGTTCCGCCACGAGGGCCCTTGTCATCTGCATGCGATGAAAAAATGGGAGTCCCATGTTGCGCTTGGCTGCCGGGGCAGGTCGCTGGCCGAGAGTAAGGCGCGCTTTTCGCTCTATGGGTTGCCATTGATACATTCCGCTGGGTTGGGCCTCTAGGGGCATTGGCTTGGGACTTCTGACCAATTCCTTGGTCTTTTGAAGCCCAGACCCTCATTGGGGACCCAATTTCGCCCGCGAAAGGCCGCAAGAGCCAAAGGAATGGCAAAGTTGGCCATTCCCATAGGACGCACGAGGCGCGATTTGCAGCTCTCTTGGCGACCACGAAAACGCCATCAGGCACGCGCCCCAAAACGACGCCAAAGCGACATTAGAGCCATGGTGTACAGCTCCACCAACTCAATGCCACTTCCTTGAACCTATGAAATCGACCGAAGCGAATCATCCCGAATTCATTCAGCTACCCAAAAGCGGGGGTGATCCCGTATGCAACATGTCGCAAAGCTGGTGGCGGCTGGCTGAATCGAAGGGCCTTATTCGGCTTGTTAGACCTCGACTTCCCGGACGCCAGCGAGCTGGCCGGGTTCTTCTCCCCGTTGCTCAGGCGATCGCGCTCATTGAGCGTTTAAACGGCCCTGCGGCTGTCGAAGCGGAGGCAAAGTGAAAAGCGCTCTTCGGCTAAACCGCATGCGACGCCACACCCTGGCGAAGTGGGGTTTGCTCTACAAGAATCCGGCCAGCGGCTTTGCGATGATGCGGGCTCGTACCCACGCAATGCGCAGAAAGGGGAGTGGTAGCCGTGGCTAAATGGATTCAACACGAATCCTCCTTTTACCGGCACCCGAAGACCTTGCGGCTGAAGCGGGTCATCGGGACCGATGCATTTTGGGTTCCGCCACGCCTATGGTCCTACTGCATGGAGCGCGAGTCGGATGACGTGTCAGACCTCTCAGCGGAGGATCTTAAGGATGTGCTCGAATTTGACGGGGACGCTCAACTTCTCGCCAAGGCACTGAAAGATTGTGGCTTCATCAGCGAGGACGGCCAAACAGCCGTGGGTTGGAACGAGCGCTACGGGGCAAAGCTGGCGCTCTATCGGAACCGGGCGAAGCAGGCCGCCGAAGCCAGGTGGTCTCTGAACCGAGAGACAAAGACGGAGACAAGACTAGACATAGACAAGACTAGGAAGCATCCCGAAGCATCCTCGAAGGATGCTTCAAGCATCCTACAAGCAGAAAAAGCGAACTATGCGCCT
The DNA here is from genome assembly GCA_036489955.1 of Opitutaceae bacterium. GTDB lineage: Bacteria > Verrucomicrobiota > Verrucomicrobiia > Opitutales > Opitutaceae > Palsa-1447. The sequence continues at coordinate 3,939 of DASXEV010000012.1, read as the reverse complement.
ACCGGCGCAGCCAGTGTGGGTGCTGAAATTCCTTTGGAGCTGCGGACACCCGAGTTCGAGAAAGCCTGGGAGTCCTGGCGTCAGCACCGGATCGAAATCAAAAAGCCGCTCAAGCCCACCTCTGAGTCGCAGGGTTTGAAATGGTGCGTCGGCATCGGTCTAGCACGGGCTATCCGTGCCATCGAATTCACGATCTTCAAGGGGTGGCAGGGATTGCGCGAGCCCGAGGGCACCGATCTGCCGCAGAAACCTTCGCAGCCAGCAGACCCCTACAGGCGGGTTTAATTCACCATGGCTGACGAATATCAAGCAGCTCCGGGGGGGACAGGCGCACCGATTTGGTCACCAGACAAGAATACCGACCCGGAATCCGAGATCCGCGTGCGGACGAGGGGCAGTCCTGTCGACACTGCGAGGCGTCAGATTTTAGCCAAATCGATTCAGGACAGCTCTAAAGGCCGAGAACTTACACCGTCACAGAGGTACATTCTTGAGACGGCACAGCCGCGAACTCAACAGACGGGCCAACCACCAAAGGTTGGGAGACCGAAGAGAGTGTATCGTTTAGCTGAGGATGGGTGGGCTCGAAATCAAGTAGAGCTGGCGCTGATACTCGGGGTCACGCGCAAGACCGTGCAGCGTTGGCGCATTTTAGGGGCACCAATACCCCGGTCCGATGGATTTTGGAATGTCGCCCAATGGAAGGAATGGATCGAGGCGCATGGACGTACATCCAAAGGGAAACCCAGATTTAAAGGGCCACGATTTAGCAACCTTGCTCGGCGACTGAAGGGGCTGAAGGCATTCCAGATCGAAATAAGACTTAGGGAATGGTGGGCCGAATTCTGCCGCGAGGTTGCTGCGTCTGGAACGACATGCCCGCCAAGTGGAGAACCCAAGGTATGAAAACCCAAACAAGGAATTCCGGGTCGAAGGCCAACAACGGACGGTTCGTCCAAACCTTCAAGCTGGGCTGGAAGATGACCAAGCACCAACTCGAAGCCGGGAGGCTGGTTTGGGAAAGTGCTGCGTTCGATGGCAGTATCCCGACCGAAGCCGACAAAGGGGACGTGCGCTCAATTCGGGAGAGGCATCCTAAATTTGCCTTCAAGCGGGCCGACAAGCTGACCAACGACGAAGCCATGCGCGTGTTTCAGCAATGGATAGCCACGCCTACGGGCGCAGCTTTCGCAGCGCAGGCAGTCGAAAACATCTCCGAGTAACCCTCAACCACTCACCGCCATGGCCGACGGACAAGCAGACATTCTCCTCAAGGTTAGTGCAAATCTGGAGGGCATAAAGAAAGCTCAGGAAGCGTTCCTCGACCTCCAGAACGCAGCCAAGTTCTCCATGGGCGGCATCAATGCTGCCGCTAAGGAGGCCGCTGGCTTCGGCGACACGTTCCGCGAGCAATTCTTTGGCAGTTTCGGAATGGGCGCAGGGCTAACGGCAGGCGCGACTGCTGCGATGAGTGTTGTCGCCGCTGTCCGAGCAATATCTGGCGCGATTAAGGGTGTCCTCTCTGAGGGCATCCAGTTCACGGCGGAAATGGAGAACGCAAAGACAGGCATCGCGGCAGCCCTCCAAGAATTCGACCCTGAGCGCTACCACACCTTCCAGCAGGCCCTTGAGGCATCGGGCGATGTCATCGACAAGCTCAAGGCGAAGTCGGCTCAGTTCGGCCTGAGCTTCCCCGCCCTGGCCGAGCAGTACACCGCCACGGTCGGTGCTATGTTCAAGGGCGGGATCACCGACCTCAACAAGCAGATCGAGCTGTCTGTCACGCTCAACCGGGCGATGACGACGCTCGGCATCCAAGGTTTCAGGGCGACCCGCGACATTGCCGACATCCTGAACGGCGTCGCCAACCGCACGGTCGCTGGGCGCAGCCTCGGGATCACCGACGCCGACCTCAAGGCCGCGAGCGAGGCAGGCCAGCTCTACGAGTTTCTGAATCAGAAGCTCCACGCTTTCACCGAGGCTGTGACGGCCAGCGCGGAGAACATCACGATCCTGCAAGAGCGTCTGAACGCTACGACGGCGCAGTCGGCTTCTGACGCGACAGCAGACCTCGCTGTTTCCTACAAGGAACTGCTAAAGTCCCTCATAGCGCTGACGAGCAGCGATGCGTTTAAACAGACCGTCAGATTCCTTTCCTTGGGTGCGCAAGCGAGCATCGGCCAGCTCACTGATCTTGCGGACGTTATAGACGGAAGACAGCCGCTGACAGGGCCGCAGCAGGAGGCTGTTGCTGGTCGCAAGCAATTCGATCAATTCAGCGCTCAGGCCGATAACGTGCGGAGTCAGTCCGATATAGATTCGGCAACCGATCAAGGATGGAAGAACATCAGGCAGCTCGCCAGTTCGGGCAGTGCCATTGGTGATGATGACAATACGTCAACGGGCAATATCGTCGAGTTGATCGACCTGACCCGTCAGCGGCTTTCCCTTCTCCAATCCGAGGGCCAAAAGCAGATCGAGCTGAACAAGCAGAAGGACCTTGAGGCCCAAATGGAGGCACGCGCCGCAGCGTTTACACGCGAGGCAGCAGCCGCCCGCGATGCGTTGGTCAAGAAAGGCCCCGAGATTCAGGCGCAGGAGGAGGCCCGCGTTGAGGCGGCTTTCAAGGAAGCCGACAAGTCCGAATACATCAACATGCTCCTCGCGAAGAAGGCTTCGCTGACGGCGCAGCTCAACGGCCCTGACTCGCGGCCCGAGCGCTACCTTGGGTCGAACGAGGCCAGCGACCCGTCCAAGCAGAGCGAGGCGCAGCAGGCCGCCTACACCTTCCGTCTCGAAATGGCGGGCAAGATCGCGCAGGTGGAGCACGAGATTTTTGCGACGCAGGATGCAGAGGCTAAGGCCGAGGAAGCGGAGAACAAAAAGGCGCAGGAGGCCGCCGACAAAAAGGAGAAACAGGCCGAGAAGGAACTTGCCGCGAAGCGCTCTGCCGCCTCTCAGGAGCAGCAGCGTGCCGACCAAGCCGCCGTCGATTCGATCAAAGAGGACGAGTATCTGACCGACCGGCAAAAGAAGGAACTGCTCTACCTCGAATATAAGCGCGAGGAGCAGCAAATCGCCGAGGACATCGCCATCGCCAAGAAGCGCGTCGAGACGGAGCCTGATGGGTCCGCAACCAAGGCTCAGGCGCAGGACGAGCTAAAGCGGCTCCAGGAGCGCCAGCAGGTCACCCTGCCCAAGGAAATGTCCCAGACCGCGCCGGGTTCGTTCTTTGGCGACATGACCTCCGGTCTCGTGAAGCTCACGAACAGCTTCAAGTCCATCGGCTCGGAGATTTCCGGCGTGATGAATTCAGCCCTCAACTCGGTGTCCTCGAACATCACCGCGTTGATAATGAAAACCAAAACGTGGCATCAGGCCCTCGCCTCGGTCGCTTCGACGATCACGACGCAGGTTGTGCAGGCCATCGTTCAGGCTTCGGTCCAGTGGGTTGCCCGCAAGGTGATCGAATTCGCCTTGGGCAATTCCCTGCGTGCTGCCGCGCTAGCCGCCAATGCAGCGACCGCAATGGGTATGTCTGCCATTTGGGCTGCGCCTGCGACCCTCGCCACCATCGCCTCGTGGGGCGGCGCTGCCGCCATGGCCCCTGTCGCCGTGGGCGGCGCGATGGCAGCCGTGCAAGGCATGGCTCTATTCAAGGTCGGCGGCTATACGGGCAACGGCGACTCAGATGAAGTCGCTGGCCTCGTCCACCGCCGCGAGGTCGTTTTCAACGAGCAGGACGTGGCCAACCACGGCGGCGTCGCTGCCGTCGAAGCCCTGCGCGTCGGCAAGCTCGTAAGCGTCCGGTCAGTCGCCTCGTAGTCGGCTGATCGAATTTCCGCTAAGCTGCGGGAATGGAAACGATCGCAGCAGAGCTTGTGGAGACGGGGGCGAAGCGGGACAGCCGTGGGCGGCGCCTGGCGATCAAGGCGGAGG
>DASXEV010000010.1:0-97069 GCA_036489955.1 Opitutaceae bacterium | reverse complement strand
CCTCCGCCTTGATCGCCAGGCGCCGCCCACGGCTGTCCCGCTTCGCCCCCGTCTCCACAAGCTCTGCTGCGATCGTTTCCATTCCCGCAGCTTAGCGGAAATTCGATCAGCCGACTACGAGGCGACTGACCGGACGCTTACTGATAACCACAATTAAAAGCTTTGGAGTTCCCAAGTTGGTTGGCGTTGGCAGAAAAACGCTGCCCCACTGGGTCAAAATCCCGAAGCCAGCTCCTGGCGGGCATTAAATAATCCGTCACCTTTTCCGGGTTGGAGCGTTCATCTTACCGTGCCAGTCCCGCGCCTCTTAGCCACAGGCATCGTGCTCTCACTAGTATGCGCCATCGCTTCGGCGCAAACGCCGGTGATCAGCGAGTTCATGGCGTCGAACAATACGACGCTCGCCGACCAGGACGGCGACTATGCCGACTGGCTTGAGCTCTACAATCCCGGCCCCTCGCCCGCCGCGATGGGGGGATGGTATCTGACGGACAAGGCCTCGAAACCCACAAAATGGGAGATTCCCGCGGTCACCATCCCCGCGGGTGGATATCTTGTCATCTTTTGTTCTGAGAAGAACTACACGGATTCTACGCAGCCGATGGCCACAAATTTCGATATCTCATCATCTAGCAGCTACTTAGGCTTAGTCGAGCCGGACGGCAAGACGGTCGCAAGCTCCTATGCCTACCCGGTTCAATACCCTGACGTCTCCTATGGCACATCCCAGCCGACCGACGGAAGCAGCGCGCAGGTGGGCTACTTTGCCGCCGCTACGCCGGGCGCCTGGAACTCCGGCAACGGCAATATCCTCATTCCGGACATGGTGTCCTTGTCGCCCGGACCAACATTCTTCACGGGAACAGTATCGGTCGGCTTTTCCGGGGCGAGTGGTTCCGAGCATTACCGCTACGACATCGACACCCCCTCCGTCAAAGGGGATCAGGTTTCGTCCCCCACCGCTTCATCAACCGCTTACTCGGCGGCGGTGCCCCTCGCCGGAACCGCACTTCTCGACGCTGCGGTCTTTACGAGCGACGACTTTCAGCGGGGCCTGCCGCTTGCCAGCATGTTCATCCAGCTCGACGACTCGACTGCCAACCGCGTGGACATGTTCCGTAGCGCCCTTCCCCTTCTCGTCTTCGACGACAATGGCTTTGGCCTGTTGCCGGACAACGATACCGACTACCCGGGCTGGATGGCCGCCTTCAATCCCCCGGCAGGTGGACTTTCGAGCCTGACGCAGCCGCCGGATTTTTTTGCCCCAGACACCATGAAGCTGCACGGATTCACGTCCGCCTCGTTTCTCAAGCAGAGCTATGACATCGATATCACGGACCAGCTGGGCAACGACCTGGATGAGGCCGTGTTCGGGATGGACTCCTCGAAGAGCTGGGACTCGATTGGCCCTTGGTTCTATGACCGGACGTTCATCCACAATGCCTTCGCCTACTCGCTCTCAAACAGTATGGGGCACTGGGCCCCGTCAACACGGTTTGCGGAGATGTTCATCCACTCGGGCGGTGGAATCCTAGACTACACCTCCTATTCCGGGGTGACGGTGATGACGGACCGCATCAAGGTCGATACGGACCGGGTGAACATCTACTCGCTCCAGGTGAACGACACGACCCCGCCAAACGTAACCGGCGGCTACATCCTGCGCGTCGACCACCCGGAGGGCGACCTCTACCAATGGACAACGAGCGCCGGCTATCCCGTGATGCTGGACACGCCCAAGCTTGATGTCCTCGTCCAGCCCCAGATCGACTACATCACCGGGTATGTGCAACAGATGGAGAACTCGTTCTATGCGGACCAGGCCACGGGTTGGACCAACAGGGATTACCTAGGCCTAATCGACCGGCCCTCGTGGGTCGACTACCACATCATCAATACATTCGTCGAGAACGTCGACTCCTTCGTCTTTAGCGAGTACCTGACGAAGGACGTTGACGGCCCCATCGTGGCTGGCCCCATATGGGACTACGACCGCAGTATGGGATCTGTCGATGGACGTGACGCCAATCCGCAGACATGGTCGCCGGATGTCGGCTATTCCTTCTGGGATGTCAGCTGGTGGGGCGTCCTAGCCACCGATCCCGACTTCATGCAGGCGTGGGTCGATCGCTGGGCCCAGCTGCGCTCCACGTTGTTTTCCGACTCGCGACTCTCGCAGCTCATCAACGAGCTGGCGGCCGAGGTGGGACCCGACGCGGCTGCCCGGGACATAGCGCGCTGGCCGGATGATGCGGGAAGGTTCGGCAACGGTTCATGGGTGGGCGAGGTCAACAACCTGCAATCGTGGATCAACACCCGCGCGAACTGGATCGATAGCCAGTTTCTGCCTGCGCCTTCAATCCGGCTGTCCGGCTCGAACCGAACCCTCGCGCCGCAGCCGGGGGCGCAGATCGTGTACACGCTCAACGGCTCGGACCCACGGCTCTCCGGCGGGGCGATTTCGCCGAGTGCGGCAACCTCGGGTTCGCCGGTGACGTTCTCGGCGACGCAGGGATTCCTGGCGAGGAGCTACTCCCCTTCGCTGGTCGGCACGTTCCCGGGCAGCCCGTGGAGCGCGCCGGTCGGTGCAGACAGGCTGACAAACGTTTCCGGACGCGCCGCCGTCTCCTCCGGAGCCAACGCCCTCATCGAAGGATTTGTCATCACCGGGCCCGCCAATTCCATGGAGCAGCTCCTCATCAGAGCCGACGGCCCGGCCTTGTCCGCCTTCGGCGTCGCGAACCCTCTTTCCGGGACGGTCCTCAGCCTCTACGATTCGTCGGGCAACGTCCTTGCGACGAACAGTGGATGGTCATCCGGCGGAAATGCCCCAACGGTCCTGACGATCACGAATTCCATGCAAATCTTTAGCCTGGCCCAGGGAAGTGGTGACTCGGCCCTCGTGGTGTCGCTTCCGCCTGGCGCCTACACGATGGTAGTAACGGGCTCCAACGGTGCCTCGGGCACCACGCTTGGGGAAATCTACGAGTCGTGCTTCGGCGGCACGGGCCTCGTCAACCTTTCCTCACGGGCCATGGTGCCCGCCGGCGGCGAGCTCATCAATGGCTTTATCGTCGGTGGGCTGGGGCCACAGCAGGTCCTTGTCCGTGCAGACGGGCCGGCGCTCGCCGCCTTTGGCGTCTCCGGGTCCCTGCCCAGCCCGATCCTGCAGGTATTCGACGCCTCGAGCAACCTCGTTGCGAGCAACACAGGCTGGTCAACAAATGCGAATTCGGCGGCTATCGCGGCCGCTGCATCCTCGGCCGGCGCATTCGCACTGCAGACGGGCAGCGCCGACAGCGCCCTCCTGTTGACGCTGCAGCCAGGAAGCTACACCGCTGTGGTCTCGGGCTCGCATGGTTCGTCGGGCATCGCCCTTGCGGAGACGTACGCCCTTCATTGATCGCGCGGGCAGCCGGTCCACACGTCGGCTTGACGTCTGCTCCACGTCACGTCGGCCAGAACCCAACTGTGGCTAATCTACGAACCGGCGGCGGCGAATGCCTCTTCGACTTTGCTCCGCCAGCGAATTGGTCATCTCTCCGGCGATCTCGAGGAGCCCTGTATGGAGCTCCCTAGCGACTACCTGATGATTCACGTGTCACGTTGACGTAAGGCAAATAGCGATGGAAGAAGGAGATCATGGTGCGGAAGTTTGAGCGATGGGTTTGGATCGGCGGCGGATTGCTGGCGCTGAATGGTGGCAAGATCAATGGCGTCGGCCTTTCAGGCGTTGCCAAGCAGCCAGTCAGCCATGTCACAGGAACCACCACATTCTTGGCATTGGCCATCGGCAACGGGAATCTACGGGCAGTGAGTCGCGCAGGGGCATTCCTCGGAACATTCGCGGCGGGTGCCGCCTTAGCCGACTTTATCGTAACATCGAAGAACTTGAAACGTGAAGGACGCTACGCCACCTGAGGTGGTCCTCGAGGGTCACCGCCATGATCGAGACAGACTTCTGGGTGCTGCATTGGAACTCGAAGAACCGAATCCGACGGGGTCCGTCACGGGAAGCCAGCTTGCCGTTGCCGCCTCGATGGCGGTTGTTCCACAGACTCCTTGATGGTGGCTTGAAGGGTCAATGCCAGTGTCGCTATAACATAATGATGAAACCGCTGGTGGAAGCGTCCGAGGTTCAGGACCGCGGAAACCAGCCGGCGATCTCGCTCGACAGGAGCCTCGTGCGCAGAGCCGACAGGGCTGTGCTCGAACTAGGGCGCCACGTACCTGCCCGGACTCGCGTTTTCCCTGGACGGCTGGGCCATGGCGCTCTGGCGGGAGAACATTGCAGCCTGCGCAAGTCCGAGAGGGATAGCTGGCCCGGTCAAGCCCTCGGCGCGCTGTCTCCCGTGAACCGGGAGATCAGAAGTTCACGGCGTCAATGTAGCACGTCCCCGTCCACGGCCCGTTGGTCTGGAATTCGACCCCGAGCGTGTTGAGGGGCAGCACCGCGTTCGACGGCACCGTGACGGTGATCGTGTTCCATGCATTGGGCGTCAGGCTGCCGATGGGCGCATCCGTGCCCGTCCACGTCCATCCGCCCGAGGCTCCCTGGAGCACGAAGGGCTGCACGAGCGTGATCGAGCTCCCCGAGGGCACCCAGACGTGGAAGGTGACGGTCCCGCCGGCCACCACGTTGGGCGGGTTGGCGATCTGGGCGTACTGGAACTCGCCCGAGTCCGTGCAGTTGATGCTGACGGCGAGCGACGCCGCCCCGGCAAAATGCTGCGCGGTCGAGCTCGCGAGTCCGGTGATCATCCCGCCCGTGGACGTCCATCCGTCCGTTCCCGTCTCAAAGCCGTAGCGGGACAGGTCCGCCGACGGGGTCGCAGTGGCCTCGTTGGAGACGCTGCTCGTGCCTTCGGCGTTCACCGCGGCCACCTCGTAGTAGTAGGCCGTGTTGTTGGTGAGCCCGGTGTCCGTGTAGCTTGTCCCGGTGACGCCGGTCGCAACGGGGGTGGCGGATTCGCCGCCGGACGTTGTGCCGCGGTAGACGTTGTACGAGGCGGCCCCGAGGCTTGACGTCCAGGTGAGGCTCACCTGGGCGTTGCCGGCGGCTGCCGACAAGGCCGTGGGCGCGGCCGGCGGCGCGGTGGGCGCCGCGCTGGCCTCATTGGAATACCCGCTCGTGCCCCCCGCGTCGACGGCCGCGACCGTGAAGAAGTAGGTCGTTCCGTTCGTGAGCCCGGTGCTGGTGTAGCTTGTGCCCGTGATGCCGGTCGCAATGGGGGTCGAGGATTCGCCGCCGGACGACGTGCCGCGGTAGACGTTGTAGGATGTCGCCCCGCTGGAGGCGTTCCAGGTGAGCCCCACCTCGGCATTGCCGGCCGCCGCCGACAGGCCGGTCGGGGCCGGGGCGATGACCACCCCAACGGAATCGACGTAGCAGGTCCCCGCCCAGGGGCCGTTGGTCTGGAACTCGACGCCGAGGGAATTGAGGGGGAGCACCGCGGTGGAGGGCACGGTGACCGTGATCGTGTTCCAGGCGTTGGTCGCCAGGCTGCCGATCGGGACGACCGTGCCGGTCCAGGTCCATCCGCCCGAGGCGCCCTGGAGGACGAAGGGCTGGACGAGGGTGAGCGAGCTGCCGGAGGGGACCCAGACGTGGTACGCGATCGTGGAGCCGGCCGCGACGCCGGTGGGGCTCGTGGTCTGCGCGTACTGGTATTCGCCCGAGTCCGTGCAGTCGATGTTGACGGCAAGCGAGGCCACGCCGGCAAAGTGCTGCGCCGTCGAGCCGGCAACGCTGGTGATCATCCCGCCGGTGGACACCCATCCCTGGGCCCCGGCCTCGAAGTTGTACGTGGCCGGGTCGAAGGCCGGCGTCGCGGAGGCCTCGTTGGAGGCCCCGCTCGTCCCGCCCGTCCCCACGGCCTTCACCTCGTAGTAGTAGGTGGTGCCGTTGGCCGAGGTCGTGTCCGTGTAGGTGGTGCCGGATATTCCCGTGGCGAGCGCCGTGGTGGATTCGCCGCCGGGCGTGGTGCCGCGGTAGACGCTGTAGGAGGTCGCCCCGGTGCTCGAGATCCACGAGAGCGCGACCTGCGCGTTGCCGGGCGCGGCCGCGAGCCCCGTCGGCGGGGCCGGGGGCGGCAGGACCGGCGTGGCGTGTGCCTCGTTGGAGTTCCCGCTCGTCCCGCCAGCGTTCACGGCCTTCACCTCATAGTAGTAGGTGGTGCCGTTGGTGAGCCCGGTGTTGGTGTAGTTGGTGGTCGTTATCCCGGTAGCGATGGCAGTCGTGGATTCGCCGCCGGAGGACGTGCCGCGGTAGATGCTGTAGGACGCGGCCCCGCTGCTGGAGGTCCATGAGAGCGAAACCTGGCCGTTTCCGGCCGTGGCCCCGAGGCCGGTGGGCGCCGCTGGCGGGGCCACCGGCGTCGCATGGGCTTCGTTGGAGTTCCCGCTCGTCCCGCCGGCGTTCACGGCCTTCACCTCATAGTAGTAGGTGGTGCCGTTCGTGAGGCCGGTGTTGGTGTACGTCGTCGTTGAAATCCCGGTCGCAATCGCGGTCGTGGATTCCCCGCCGGACGTGGTGCCGCGGTAGACGCTGTAGGACGCGGCTCCGCTGCTGGAGGTCCAGGAAAGCGCGGCCTGGGCATTCTCGGCCGTGGCGCCGAGGCCCGTGGGCGCCGCTGGCGGAGCCACCGGCGTCGCGTGGGCCTCATTGGAGTAGCCGCTCGTCCCGCCGGTCCCCACGGCCTTCACCTTGTAATAGTAGGCGGTGCCGTTGGTGAGCCCGGTGTTGGTGTACGTCGTCGTTGAAATCCCGGTCGCAATAGCGGTCGTGGACTCGCCGCCGGCGGACGTGCCGCGGTAGACGCTGTACGACGTCGCGCCCGAGCTTGAGCCCCAGGACAGCGCCACCTGGGCATTTCCCGGGCTTGCCGCCAGGCCCGTCGGCGCCGGAGGCGGCGTCGGGGTCGGCGTCGGCGTGTGCGTGGGCGTTGGGGTCGGCGTAGGTGTCGGGGTCGGCGTGGGCGTGGGCGTGGGTGTCGGTGTCGCCGTCGGGGTTGGGGTCGGTGTGGGTGTCGGGGTCGGCGTTGGCGTTGGGTTTGGCGTACCCACGCAGTCCACGTAACACGTGCCGGACCACACTCCGTCCGTTTGGAACTCCACGCCCAGCCAGGCGAGCGGGAGGACAACGTCCGACGGGACAACGACCGAGATCGTGTTCCAGGCATTCATGTTCAGGTTCCCGATGGAGACCGGCGTTCCCGTCCATGTCCAATTTCCCGCGGATCCCTGCTGGATGAAGGGCTGAATGAGGTTGAGCGTGCTTCCGGAGGGCACCCAGACGTGGAAGATGATCGTGTCCCCGGCAACGATGCCGGACGGGTTCGCGATCTGCGCGTACTGGTACTCGCCCGAATCGGTGCAGTTGATGGTGACGGCCAAGGAATCCGAGCCGGCGAAGGACTTAGCCGAGGAACTCGCGACGCCCGTGATCATTCCGCCTGTCGACGCCCAGCCTTGGGCGCTTGACTCGAAGTTATAGGTCGACAGGTCGCCGGCGGCTGGCGCCGCGCCGGCCTCGTTGGAGGCGCCGCTGACGCCGCCCGCGTTCACCGACTTGACGTCATAATAGTAGGTCGTCCCGTTGCTGAGGCCGGTGTCGTTGTAGCCGGGGGCAAGGACGCCGGTGGCCACCGCGGTTCCCGACTCTCCCCCGGGCGAGGTGCCGCGGTAGACGTTGTAGGACGCGGCCCCGCTTCCGGCGGTCCACGTGAGCCCAAGCTGGGCCGTCCCCACCGAGATGGTCAGCCCTGACGGGGCCGAGGGCACCGCGGGCAGCTCTGGGGTCGCGCTCGCCTCGTTCGAATAGCTGGCGCTTGTCCCGGCGGAATTGACCGCCTTCGCCTCATAGTAGTAGGTGATCCCGTTGGTGAGGCCGTTGTCCGTGTACCCCGTGGAGGATATGCCGGTCGCGAGGGTGGACTCGCCGCCGGATGAGGTGCCGCGGTAGATGTTGTAGGACGTGGCTCCGCTGCTGGCGGTCCAGCTGAGCACAATCTGGCCGTTCCCTGCAGCAGCCGACAGCCCCGTCGGGGCGAGCGGAATGGTCGGCGGATTCGGGGTCGCGGCGGCCTCGTTGGACGGCCCGCTGCTTCCCGTGGCGTTGACCGACTTTGCCACGTAGTAATAGGTCGTCCCGTTGGAGACCGTCGTGTCCGTGTAGCCGGTCGCCGTGAGGCCGGCCACGATCGGGGATGTCCCCTCCCCCCCGGACGAGGTGCCCCGGTACAGGTTGTAGGTCGAAGCGCCGCTGCCTGCCGTCCAGCTGAGGACCACCTGGCCGTTCCCGGGCGTGGCCGCCAGGGCGGAAGGCGCCCCCGGCAGGGCCGTCGACGACGGCGTCGCGCTGGCCTCGTTCGAGTCGCCGTAGGAGAAGATGTTGTTAACGGACTCGACCTGGTAGTAGTAGGTCGTCCCGTTCGTGAGGCCGATGTTCGTGTAGCTGGTGCCCGTGATGCCGGTGGCGATGGCCACCGGGACGGGGGTGAGCTCGTTGCCCGAGGAGGTGCTCACGTAGACGTTGTACGAGAGGGCCCCCGCGGCGGCCGTCCAGTTGAGCGTGATCTGGGAATTCCCAGCGGTCGCCGTGAGGCCGGTCGGGGCGGCCGGGGGGCTCGAGTCGCCGCCACCGTGGAGCGAGATGAACCGCGCCTTCGCGGGCAGCGTGTAGGTCGTGCCGTTCGTGGGATCCACCCAGGGCCAGGTGTTGGAGCCGAAGAAGCTGGGCGCCGCCGACAGGTACAGGGAGTTGGGCAGGGTCCCCGAGAACCCGGGGGTGCTCACCCAGTTCTGGGCGTTCGTGACATAGTCGAAATTGCCGTCGCGTATCGTCTCCGAGGCGACCGTAGTGTCCTGCGCCGCGCCATAGTCGCCGCCGTCGCCCCACCCGATCATCCAGATGCCCGCGATGTTGTCGTTTGCGGCGTCCGCGTTGTTCTTCTCGTACTGCCAGCTCGTCTGGGGGTCGAGCGGCATGCCCGGGAACCCGAGGACGTTGCCGACAAAGCTGTACCACCACGACCCCTCCTGGTTTCCGGCGCAGTGCCGGGTGACCTGGTCGAACAGCTGCAGGGGAGGCGTCGAGGTCCTCAGGCCCGTCAGGTTGTTGCGGAAATAGGTGATGTCGTCGGCCCCGCCCCACACGGCGTCGGAGTCGACATCGTAGCACTCGTTGCCCTCGTAGAGCTCCATGTGCGCGGTCGTCATGTGCGACGCGTTGAGCCCGATCTCGGGGATCGTCGGGTACCCGGCCCCGAAGGCGTCCTGGGCGAAGTTGTAGCCGACCACGTTGCCTCCCCCCGAGCACCGCATCACGATGACCTTGTTGCCCGACCACATGATGTTGTTCTCGATCAGGTTGTCGGCGCCGCCGCAGTTGACGCCGACCAGGTAGCCGCCGCCGCCCGGGTTGGGGTCCGCGCTCGTGTGCACGTAGGAGTCCCGCAGGACACAGCGGAAGCACCCGTCCAGGTTGACGCTGGTGCCCGTGCTCTCCGTGGACTCGATGTTCTGCACCCAGCAGTAGGCGCAGATGTTGAGGTGGATGTTGCCCCCGCCGTCCCCGCCGTTGCCACCGGACACCATGAGGTTCTCGACGCCGGAGTGCTCGGTGTTGGGGAGCACGTACGACGCGTAGGGCGTCAGCTGCGCCGTCGAGGCCATGAACATGGAGATGTGGAACGGCGTCGTGAACGTGACCGTGCTCCCGCTGATGGAGGCGATCTCCATCACCTGGGAGATTGGCCTGTCCATGCGGCAGAACCAGCCGCGGGAGGGGTCGCCCTCGGGGGACCTCGTGCCCCACCAGGTCCGGCTGTCCGTCACCTGGTCCACGAGGACGATCTGGCCCACGGTCAGGCCCGCCGTGCTGGCGACCGTGACGGAGTTCGCATCCTTCACCGCGTCCTCGGTCAGGTTGATGGACGTCCCGAACTTATTTGAGGAATAGCGGTTCCCGACGCAGATGACCGAGTACTGCTGGCTGGCGCCGTCCGTCTTGATCAGCTGCGTCAGTGAGGGCCCGGCGCCCCGCAGCGTGATGCTCGAGTTGGTCATGATGAGGCCCTGGCCGGAGATCGTGAAAGTGCCGGCCGTGAGGAGGACGACCTCGTTCGGCGGGCAGGCCGCGAGGGCGGCGTTGATCGCCGCCGTGTCGTCCCCACCGCTGGGGGATATCGTCTGGTAGATGGTCGTCCGGCTGGGGATCCCCCCGACGGCGTTCAGCCCGGGGTTCCACGTCGTCACCCGGTCAGCGGGCAGCGCGTAGACGGCACCTCGCGCGGCCGGCCTTGACCACGCGGAGAGAATGGCGATTGCGGAGAGCGCAACGAGGCGCTTGGGGCAGCAGGAATGAAGGAGCATGGGGAAATGCGGACGGGGTTCGTGGGGTAAACCGGCGGGTTTCGCATGGCCGGCCGATCTGGGCTCACCGTGGTGGGCCTGTCGCGTAATTTGTTCCCCCGGGGAGGCGAAACGTCGAGGCCCGCGGAATTCGAACTATTGAACTGGGCCCCGCAGCGCGCCCGGGGCGGCCCTGGGGCAGCTCGGGCCCGGCTGCCATGAGCCGTCGACGTAGGAGCGGACCATCACCGGCGGGACTCCCCTCTGGTTCCTCGTGAGCGCCGCCGCCAGGTTCTCGATCGCGCGCGCGCCCACCTCCTCAAAGTCGTGGATGATCCCCGCATAGAATGGGTGGGGCGTCTCGAGGAACGGGTCGATCACGGCTGCGTCACCGGGAAAGTTGAGTCCGAGCGTGCCGCTGCGCGCCTCGATCTGGCCGTGGGGCCCGATGAGGACGTCGGGCCGGTACCGCATATACCAGCTCTCGAACTGCCCGTCGGACCCCTGCCCTGCCCGCTTCCAGTCGGGCTTGTAGAGGTACACGGGGCACCGGTCCCCAGGCTCGAGGCGCTGCTGGGCCCATAGGAATCCCATCTTCCAGTGGTCCTCGGCCAGCTCCGACCAGTCCTCCTCCAGGACGAGCCCTGGTCGGCGGTACCCGAGGCTGAGCGCCTGGTGGATCGCCTCGATCATGGCGCGCACATGGTCGACCGCCGTGGTGCTGAAGCGGGGCCAATAGGGGTGGAGCTCGATCCGGACGGCCGTGAACTTATCCCAGTCGAACCTGACCTCGGCCCTTATGATGGAGCTCAGGACGATCCCCACGATCCCGCGCGTGACGAGGATGTTCGCGAGGCGCGTGTCGGTCATCCCGGGCGCCCGCAGCGAGAAGTACTCCAGCCTGAACCCGAGTTCGGAGGCCCGCTTCTTCGCGCCCGACCAGTAGAGGCGGTGGTGTGGAATCTGCTCCACGTCGTCGACCCAGGACGTGACGTAGCCGAGGACGGGCGGGTTGCTTTGGCGCCTCACCGAGTCCCGGTAGGCCACGAGCGCGTCGAGCATCGTGTCGTGCGCATAACCCATCTCCTTCGCGGTCGCCTGGACGCGGGTGCGGGTCTCATGGGAAAGCCGCGGGCTGTTGCGCAGCGCAAGCGACACCGTCGAGATGTGCACGTTGCACCGCTCTGCCAAATCCCGGAGTGTGACCCGCCTCTGCATGTGACGCCGTCTTGCCGTGTGATGTCCGAAATGGGCGAAGTCCGGCGGCCGTGGGGCCGCCGGACTTCGTTTCTACTGCCCTAATGTCCCTAGTCCAATACCATCTTGCGGACCCGGGGCTTTACCCGGCACCGGGACCGCCTGGCCTTAGAAGTCGAATGAGTTCTCGAGCTCCCAGCCCATGCCTTCCTGGATTCGGGCGAGGTAGAGGTTGCCGTCCGGGTTGTAGCCCGAGGCGAACAGGTGGTCCTTCTCGCCGATGCTCTGCAGGTTCAGCTGGATGCGCCAGTTGACGTTGCGGTAGATCTTGCGCGTGTAGCCCACCCAGCCGTCGACGTGCGTGTCGGTCTCGCCGTAGATCGGGTCGTTGACGTTGAGGCCGCCCTCCGTGACAGCGATCACGTTGGCGTAGTTCGGGTCCGTGGAGTTGACGTTCTTGAAGTTCGGGTCGTAGCGGTATCCGAGGATGCGCGAGGCTTCCATGCGGAGCGCGCCGCCCACGAACCAGCCCTTGAGCGGGCCGCGGTCGAACGAGTACGTCGTGATGAGGTTGAGCCTCCAGGGCGCGACTTCCGGCGCCTCGTGGCCCTGGTCGTTCAGCTGCACCGTCCAGGGTGCGACGATCGACGAGTTCCAGTCGGCCCCGAGGAGGCTGCTTCCGACGCAGCTGTTGCACCACATGCGGATCTGGCCGGCGGGGCCGTTCAGGAACCCGGTCATCTCGGACAGGAACTGCTGCGAGATCGGGTCGATGTCCGTGTGGGTCGCGTTGACGTGCGAGTAGTTCAGCGTGAGGTTCCAGTTCCTCGTCGGCTGCGCAGAAAGCTCGATTTCCACGCCCTTGGATGTGTTGTCGACCGTCGTCTGGTGGTCGCCGAAGTTGGAGCCGCTCTCGCCGCCCGCCGCCGCGGTGTTGACGTTGAACCCGTTGATGAAGCCCGAGGCCAGCTGGCCGGTCGACTTTGCGACCGTGGGGTCGATCGTGGGGGTCAGGTTGTAGTTCGCGAAGAACTGCGACGACAGCGGGTTGTTGATCCAGGCGTTGACGATCGCCGTCGAGGCGTTGTTGACCGCAATGTACTGCGGGCTGCCGGGCGCGAAGTTGCTGCCTGCGCCGTAGTCCCAGTAGTTCGTGCTCGGCGAGGTGCTCGAGACGCCGTTGCCGAGATTGCCCTCGAGGCCCGTCTGCAGGGCCGCCGCCCAGCCGTAGCCCCACACGAGGCCGTCGGCGATGAAGTAGGCGTTGGAGCCCAGGCCGGCGATCGAGTTGCCGTCCGTCTCGCCCAGGCTGGCGTTCTTCACGATCGTCTTAAACCAGTCGACCTTGAGGGTGATCTTGTCCGAGAGGCCCGTGATGACAAAGCCGTACTCTGTCGTCGTGCCGGACGCGTTCGGTATCGGCAGGCCGTCGAGGCTCTCGCGGGCCGCGTCAGGCTTGAAGTTCTCCGAGCGGTTGAACAGCAGGCTGAACGTCATGTCGCCCGGAAGCTTCGACATGATCGACTTCGGGATGTGGTAGACACCGCCCCAGGTTTTGCTGGTGCCCGAGACATCCGTGCGGGACGCATCGTTGTCCGGGAAGCTGAGCGAGACGTAGCCCGTGTTCGGGTCCTGGTAGGCATTCGACTCGTAGTTGGTCACCGTGTCCTTGCGCCAGCCGAGGGACGGGACCAGGTCGCCGCCGAGGAGGTAGCCCTGCCAGGTGACGCCCTTCGACTCGTCGACGTACTTCGTCCGCGTCGCCGTGTTGATCAGGTCGGGCAGGTCGTTCGGATTGGTCGCGAACATGTACGAGATCTGCTGGTTGGACCAGCCGACGTAGTTGGCGGGGTTGTTCTGCTGCGTGCTCGTGTCCGTGGTGCCGTCCACCGTGTTCACATAGGTGAACGGGGCTGCCGGGTTCACGTAGCCGGGGGCGTTCGGGTCCGTCGGCTTGTTCCACGTCGAGTTGAAGTTGAGCGTCTGCTCATGCTCCGGCGGGGCGACCACGTAGTTAAGGTTCGCGAGGTTCGCGCCGGACGCCGAGGAGGCGCTGGCGAGGCTCGGCCCGATGTAGGCCAGCCACTCGAAGCCGCGGGTCGAGTTCTCGGTGTTTGCGGCGTTGGCCGCGACCGAGTTGTTCGTCGCATAGTCGGGCGTTGTGGCATACTCGGAGAACTGGTACGTGAACGAGGTGACCGCGTTCTTCTCATAGAGGCCCGTCACGGTGCTCTTGCCGAGGAGGTAGGTCAGCGTCGGGTTGCTGAAGAAGTCCGTCGAGCGCAGCTCGGCAACCGGCGTGATCCGCCAGGTGTCGCGCGTCGTCGTCGTCTGGTAGTTGTTGTCCTCACCGCCGGACGCCGCGTTCGCGACGTAGGGCCGGTCCACGTTCGGGTTCGTCGTGCCGTCCGCATAGACCAGGTTCGGGTCGATGTTGATCGCGTAGTTCTCACCCTCCAGGAATGGCTCCGCGCCCTCCGTGTAGGTCTGCTGGTCGTACGCCACCTCGATCGCGAGCCGGTCGTCGAGGAAGCTCTGGTCAACCGTCAGGTTGAAGGTCTGCCAGTTTTTCCACTCATGCTTGTTCGGGCCGTCGAGCAGCTTCTTGTAGAAGTTGAAGATCGAGGGGTCCGTAAGGACGACGTCGTTGTAGTACACGCCGCCGGGGATCGTCTTGAACGGCTCGTTGTAGCCGGCCGTGCTGGTGTCGTTGGCGCCGATGAACTGCGCGATGAGGGAGAACGGCGGGATGGCCTTCGGGACCGAGTCAGTGATGCCGCTGATCGTGGCCCCGGGCGCAAGGCCCTCGTTGGCCTCCGCCGTGATCACCTTGATCGGGGTGCCCGTCGGGTTGACGGCGCCACCGAGGTTCGAGTTGAGCGAAAGTGGGGTCACCTCGAAGTAGTTGATGACGTCGGCCCAGTACGAGCGGCCTTCCTCAAAGCCGCCAAGCTCGAAAAGGTTGGCGGACAGGGGGCCGGCCGGGACGGGGCCGCCGGGGGAGGGGTTGGTGGTGCTGTACTGGTTGTAGTTGAGCTTGTTGAAGCCGGGGTTCGTCACGCCGCCAATGGTCAGCGAGCTCGAGAACCAGGGCGTGATCTCGTCCGCGGGAGGCACGTCGCGCGGGTTGTCGGAGGTCTGGCTGCCCTTCTCCCAGTTGCCGCGGATGCTCGTGTGCGAGTCCTTGCCGAAAAGTTTCGGATCGAGGCGGAACGCGCCGTAGTAGCGGTTGATATTGCAGAACGCCGGGTTCTGCTCGTACTTGCGGTCGTCCTGCAGGGCGCCGAGGCGTATCGCGAGGACTCCGGGGATCAGCTCCTGGTTCAGCATCACCGAGTCGCGCAGCGAGCCGTACTGGTCGAAGCGGTTGGTGAGGTTGTAGGAGTTGTTGAACGCCGCCCCGTTGGTCGAGACGTTGATGATGCCGGCCGGGCTGCCCGTGCCGAACAGGATCGAGTTCGGCCCGCGCTGCAGGTCCACGCGGCCCACGTCGAACGAGTCCCACGGGACGTCGGAGAGGAAGTAGTCCCTCGTGTTGTCCGCAGTGTCCAGGCCGCGGACGCGTGTCGAGGTGTCGACCGTGTTCTCCTGGACGACCGCGGATCCTGCGACGCCGGAGAAGTTGCCGCGCAGGCCCGCCACCTCCGTGCTCGGCGTGTACACCAGCAGGTCGTTCGCGTTCGTCGCGCCCGTGTCCTGCAGGAACTGCGCCGTCACGACCGAGATCGCCGAGGCGACGTCCTTCAGGTCGGTGCGCACGCGCGTGCCGGCCAGGGTGCTCTCGGCCTGGTAGCTGCCCTTGTCCTCAGACGCGTCCACGACGAAGGGCGAAAGGACTGTCGGCTCCTCCGTGTTCTGCTCCGTGGTCGTTGTCGTCGTCGACGTGGTCGTCGTCGAGGCATTGTCTGCGGCGGCCTGGGCGACCGCGATGCTGGGCACCACCGCGAGGAAGAACGCGGAGAGGATGATGCCGGCACGTGTCGCCGGCGCTCTAAGTAGGGGCATGGGGGCTGTGTGTTTGGGTCTGCTTGGTTTGCGGTGTCATCGGCGGCCGCCACTGACGGCTGGGCCGATTATCGGGTCAGGGCCCGCCTACCCGGGGTCAAGCGAGGTAGGGGGCCGGGATCCGACACCACATGTTATACCGGACGGTAGGCGCGCCGTGAATGAGAACGGGCCCACGATAAATGAGCTTTCCGCAGGGCCGTCGAACAAGCCGGCGGACTCGCGGCCGGTTACCTGGAATCGCCGCCCCGGGCGATGACCGTCGACCGGACAGCCGCCTTGTCCTGCATCTTTTCCCTATAGGTGCCCGGCGGACACCCGGTCATGCGCTTGAATAGGACGCTCATGTACTCCGTGTATTCGAAGCCGGTGAGCTCGGCTATCCGCTTCATCGGGTAGTCGGTGTCCACGAGCAGCTCCTTGATCCTCCGGACCTGGACCCGCCGGATCTCGGCCTGGAGGGAGCGGCCCATGTGCCGGCGGAACCTCCTCTCCAGGAGGCTGCGCGAGATATGGACGTTGGCGGCCACCTGCTCGACGGACAGGCCCTTGCAGGCCTCGCGGCGGATGAAGTTCACGGCATCCGCCACCTTCTCGTCGTCGATTGCAAGGATGTCGGTGGAATGCCGCTCGACTACGCCCGAGGGCTCGATCCTCCGGTCGTACGAGTCTATCTTCCGGCCGTTCATCATGTCGTTGAGGACGCTCGCCGCCACGAACCCCGACTGGAACGCATTTGGCGCGACGCTGGAAAGCGCGGGAATGGACATCTCGCACCGGAAGGACTCGTTGTTCGCGCCCAGGACCGAGACTTCCTCCGGCATGAGGATATCGGCGGCGTGGCCGGCGCCGATGAGGTGCATCGCCCACAGGTCGGCGCACGCCATGACGCCCGCGGGCTTCGGCAGCTCCCGCAGCCACTTGGAAAGCTTCTCGACCTGCTCCTTGACCCAGAACGGGTCCATGCCGCCCTTCGGGTACGCGACATCAAGCACGGAGCACCTGTGGCCGGTGCGGTAGATGGCGCTCGTGAACCCGTCGCGCCGCTCCCGTGACCAGGCCGTGTTCGAAAAGCCGGCGAACGCGAAGCTCCGGTAGCCGCGTTCCAGCAGGTGTTCCGCGCCGAGCTGCCCTATCCGCGCGTTGTCGGGGCGGATCTTGGGCACCCCGGGAAACGGGTCCACGTCGTGGAGGTCGACAAGGGGAATCCCCTCCTCCCTGCAGGTGCGCGCGAGTTCGGGCGTGGTGTGCCGGCTGATCACGCCCTTCCACTTCCTGTCCCGGATCCATCTCATGTTGTCCTGCGCCGCCCCCAGGTCATCGTGGAAGACGGCCCAGATGTTGTTAATTCGCTCAAAATGGGCGATGCCCTTCAGCATCGCCACGCACTCCTCCAGCTGGATCTGGAAGATGAGCAGGACATCGGGTCTTTTCATCGAGCAGGGGGATTTCCTACCCGGCGCGGCGGGCGCGACACAATGGGAAAGCGCCGTGGCTCGGGCGCCGCTACCGTTTGAAGCCCAGGCGTTCGGCAGCTGTCGCGGGGTCAAAGCTGCCCTTCCTGAACGGGTGCGCCTCGGTGCTGAACACGTAGTCTGCGGGATTGACGGGGCAGTCGGGGGCGAAGGAGAGGTAGCAGTACTTGAGAGTCTCTGCGATGAAGAATGTCTCCATCTCGTCGGCCTTCTTCATCGTCCGCACATCCTCAACGTGGCAATAGGCCGTGTCGTTGCGGCAGAACCTCTTGATGTCCGCGTAGTATTTCGCGATCTCACCCAGGTAACGGGGGTTTCCCGTGAGGCGCCAGAGATAGAACGTCGACTCGATGAGCTCGGGGTTCAGCTGGTAGTAGGGGTTGGTGATCTTGTCCCTTTCGTAGTCGTAGCCCATGGGGATGAGCCCGTGCTGGTCCCATAGCCTGTCCCAGCTCGCCTGGCTGGCCTCAGCCCTGGGCATGTCGCCGGAGATCGCGAGGAGCCCCGGGAAGAAGGCGTCCCAGAGGGTCACGTCCGTGCTCACCCTTCGGCCCGTGTACATGTCGACCTTGCCGTACCAAAGCAGGGGACCCCGCCGGTCCGCGATGTGGCGCTGGATGGCTGCGATCGAGGAATCCCAGGCCGCCTTTATCTCGGGATCGCGGAAGAGGAGCCATGACTTGTAGAGGTATTCAAAGTAGGAGTCGGCGAAGGCGCCCACCATGCTCTGGGTCATGGTCCAGCGCCCGGTCTCGACATTGAGGTCCCGCCCGACGAGCCCCAGCGGCGAGCGGAGGGCGTTGATCTCAAGCGAGGCCCGCTTCGCGGTCTGATAGTACCGGGGGTCACCCGTGTAGTAGCTGAGGAGGCCGAACTCGAAGAGGTAGGAACCTGCTTCGGCGACATTGACCGTGGCGTCCCTTCTCGCCCCGGTCGCCAGGTTCACGAACTTGTAGGGCAGGCCCGTCGGCGTCCTGAAAGCCGGCAGGAGCCTCTCTGCGAATTCCTTGGCCTTCGCGAGCACCGCCTTGTCGCCGCTCATCTCGTAGATGGAGAGCAGGCCGCCCAGGATGCGGATGTTCACTTCGAAGACCTTCACGAAGTCGTCCTTCTGGAAGGAAAGCTTCGTCACCACAAAGGCCTCGATGCGCGCCGCCTCGGCATCAAAGCCCATGACCTTAAGGGTGCTGTAGGCGTCAATCGGCGCGATGTTGATGGACTCTCCGTACCAGTCCCTGTAGCCGCGGGAAATGGGAAGCAGTTCGTCGTGGGGCCACGCGTAGCGCACGTAGGCATTCCAAGTGCGGAGGGTCTCGGCCTTGACGTCGTCGGCGAGGGCCGGGGCGTCGACTGCGCGGGCCGAGGCGGCCGCAACCAGCACGGCCGCGCACACAAACAGCGCGCGAATCGGAGAGACGTGGGGCCGCGAAGGAAACAATGCCATGGATCTGGCCGGGATTTGATCCCTTCTCATGGGAGAAGTCTCGACGTAAAATCTAGGGCCCTGGTCAACGAGGAGACCTTGGTAGTGAAGATTTTACCGCCTACCAGCAAGACGCCCACCCGCGACTCCGGTTTGGACTGGCTACGCCCGGCCATAAGGCTCATAGCTCTGGCGACTTATGCCGGAATCGCCGGGTCCACGCGGCGTTTTCCTGAGCTACGCTCGGGAGGACACTGATTCAGCCAAGCGGATCGCTGACGCGCTCCGCGGATTTGGCGTTGAAGTTTGGTTCGACCAGGCCGAATTGCGGGGAGGCGACGCCTGGGACGCGAATATCAGGCGGCAGATCCGCGAGTGCTGTCTCTTTGTGGCTGTCGTCTCGGCGACCACGCAGGCACGGGGAGAAGGCTACTTCCGCCGGGAATGGAGGCTCGCGATCGACCGCACGCATGACATGGCCGCGGGAATTCCCTTCATCATCCCCGTCGTCATCGATGACACGCTGGAATCCAAGGCCCTGGTTCCCGAGGAATTCATGCGGGTCCAGTGGACCCGCCTGCCTGGAGGGACCCCTACCCCGCTCTTCGTCGAAAGGATCAAGCGCCTGACCGAGAAGCCGGGCGCGCAGCCGCCCGGCCATGGCAGCCGGCATCCCGGCTTTGGCGGCGAGCCCAAGCCCAAGAAGCAGGGCTCGCCAGTGCCCGGCTGGGTATGGGGTGCCGTCGCCGGGGCCGTGGCCGCCGCGGCCGTGTTCATTGCCCTGAGAAAAGGTTCCCCGGCCCCCGCGCCGACACCGGCGCCTGCAGCGAAGGCCGAGGCCATCCCGAAGGCCGACGACAAGTCAATTGCCGTCCTGCCCTTTGAGAACATGAGCGACCAGAAGGACAACCAGTTCTTCACAGACGGGATCCAGGACGACATCCTGACGGACCTGGCGCTCGTGCGGCAGCTCCGGGTCATTTCCCGGACGTCCGTGGAGCAGTACCGCGACACGAAGAAGCCGATCGGCCAGATCGCGGCGGAGCTTGGCGTCGCGTATATCCTTGAGGGCAGCGTGCGCCGCGAGGGGAACCGGGTTCGGGTCACCGGGCAGCTGATCCATGCGGCAACCGATGACCATGTCTGGGCCAAGGCCTATGAACGCGACCTGACTGACATCTTCGCCATCCAGTCCGAGCTTGCCCAGGCGATCGCCACCGAGCTCCAGGCGGCGCTCTCGCCGGAGGAAAAGGCCCTGCTCGACCGGCGGCCCACCCAGAACACGGAGGCTTACGACCTTTACCTCAAGGCCCGGCGGCTGGTCCTTGCAGAGGACGCGGGGGAGCGGCGCGAGCTGCTCAAGAAGGCGGTGGACCTGGATTCCTCGTTTGCGTGGGCCTGGGGGGATTTGGCCGACGATTACGCCTTCGGCGCATTCCAATACCGCGAGGGGGTGGAAGGCCGGCTCGCGGCCGCGAAGGACGCCATCGACCAGGCCGTCCAGCTGGCCCCCAACGACCCCGAGGTAATCGGGAGCCTTGGAACCTATTATTATTACGGCTTCCGGGACTATGCCCGCGCCAATGAGCAGTACCAGCGGCTCCTCAAGCTGCGGCCAAACGACGCCGCGGTCTACAATTCATTGTCCCTCATCCTTCGCAGGGAGGGCAAGTGGGCCGAGTCGCTCGAGTATTCCCGGCGCGCCATCCACCTTGACGTCGCCAACGTGGGGTACCTCGGCAACCACATCGCGACGCTCGAGGCCGCCAGGCGCTACGATGAGCTCGCCGACGCCCGGAGGAAAATGGTCGCCCTCAGGCCCGAGAAGTTCGACCTCGGCTTCGATGTGGCGCTCGTGCCCTTCTATGCGACGGGTTCCACCAAGGAGGCAGAGGACTTCATCGCGCACATGAGCCCGGAGGAGGCTGATTCGCCAAAGGGCATTGAAATACGGAAGACCTGGGCCGACTACACCGGCAATGTAACGGAATGGGTCCGCCTCGCGCGAATTCAGCCCGTGGACCGCGATACGATGCTTGAGGACTGGGAAAACGAGATCGAGACCGCGGCCGAGATGTTCATTTGCGGCGAAAAGGCCACAGCCGTGCAGATGCTGGGGACAATTCCCGGCGAACTGGAGAAGCGGATTGCACGCGAGCCGAATAATCCGCGCCTTTGGGCATTCAAGGGCTTCATGGAAATTGTCGTGGGCAACAACGCAGAGGCGGTCAGGAGCGAGGAGAAAGCCACCTCGCTCATGCCCGCGTCCCTGGACGCCCTGGATTCAGGGATCTATGCCAGCCTCGCCGCGTACATCTACAACATAGCCGGGGAAAAGGAGCGCGCGCTTGAGCTCTATAAGAGGGAGCTGTCCCGCCCCAACACCATGCTCGTGAATGTCCACAAGCTGGAGACGCAGATCGGCGGCAGCCTCCATGGCGATCCGCGATTCGAGGCCCTCCTCAGGGACCCGGCCAACAACGCGCCGCTGTTCTGATTCGCCGAGGCTGGCCGCATCACCGGGCGGTCGATTTCCCGCCGGGCCCCTGCGGACAGCGCCGTTCAACGACTGGGCCAGCCGATGTCCCCAATCCTCAGCTGGCTGTAGCTTTGCCAGGGAGCCCGATCCAGGTCGTCATCCATTCCCCCGCCGGGCCTCGTGAATTTTATCGTGAACCCGGAGAGCGGCGGCAACCCAGCGAACGAATTCTCAATGGCCGCCTGGCCTGTCTCAACATCGATGGACCACGGCCCGGGCTTTGGGAGGCTGAGGCGCCCGTCGCCAATGACGACGGGCATCCACAGGTACCGGGAATCCCATTGGGCCTGCGGCTTCCAGATGTCGCCCATGAAAATGACCGTCGTCGTCCTGGAGCCCGAAACCTTGAGCAGGAAGCTGGACTGGGAGCCGTAGGTTTTCGTCCCGGGCGGGGCGATGTCCCTGAATTCGCCCCAGGGACCGGCCAGCGACCGCGAAGTCGCATAGACATTGGGATTTGGGTCCCATCCGGTGAGGTGGGAGCCGATCGCATAGTAGAGTCCCTGGTAATGGACGATGGCGCCCCCTTCCAGCGACGCGTCGACCTGGCATACCTTGGAATCAACACCAAGGTAGTCGCCCGAGAGCCTCGCGATCACGAAGCTCCTCGTCGGCCGGCTCTCAAAGATGAGGTAGGCCGACCCGTCGTCGTCAACGAATTGGCCGATGTCGCGGCTCTCCATCCCGAGCGGCCTGAAGCTCCTGACATACCTGTAGGGTCCGTCGATCCTGTCCGAGACGGCGACGCCGACCCGCGCCAGGCGATAGTCGCCCTCCATGCCGGCGACCGGCCCGTCGATGTGCATGTACATGACGAACTTCCCGGTGCGCGGGTTCGCGAAGACCTTCGGGCGCTCGAGGATCCATTTCGGGCCGAAGCCCTCGGGATCGGTGATTCTTAGCGCCTGACCGCAGAATTTCCAGTGGGCCAGGTCCTCCGACGAGTAGCAGGACACGCAGCGCTGCGACGGTAGGTTGTCCTTGGAGCGATCCTCGCCGAACCAGTAGTACGTTCCGCCGGCTTCCGTTATCCCGCCGCCGTGGGCTTGGATCGGCTGCCCGCGGTCATCGAGCCAGACGGAGCCTGGGGCGATCAGCGCGGGGGAGGCCAGCCCATGAGAGGCGAGGGCAACAGGAAGGCACAGGATCAAAAGGGCCTTGGCAGTCATACGCGTCCGTTCCCCTCCTCATACCCCGAACCATGGGTGCGGTCAACGTGGACGCCAGCAGCCATCGGGCTTCTGATATGAATCCGGCCTCCATTCGGATTCCGAGCCTCTGGGCATCGGGCCGCCCTCTCGGGTCGCGTGGCTGGGCCGGGCCGGGGCCCTCAGCCCACAGGCTTGCTCCGCAGGCGCGCCACGGTCTCAAGGGCCGCCCTCTGGCACCGCTGGGGCGAAAGGCCGGCGAGGATGCACTCGAGGTCGTCGACGACCATCTCGCCCATGAGGGGCCATATTTCCGGGATGTTCCCGGCCCGGTGGGCCTGGAGGATCGTGTTCGGCGTCTTCCGGGCCCTGTGGTCCGCCGGGATGGGCTCCTCCGGCCACACGTCGATCCCGACACGCAGGTGACCGGACGCCGCGGCGTCAAGCAGGTCGTCGAACTTGACCACGCCCGCCCGGCTCGCGAGGACGACGATCCCGCCCCCTTGCATCCTGTCAAAATGCGCCCGGCCGATGCCCTCGCGGTTCTCGGTCGTCACCGCGGAGGTGAGGAAGACGGCGGCAGAATGCTCGAAGCAGGCCTCGAGCGAGGCCGGCTCGAGGCCCGCCTCCCGGAGCACGCTCGCGTGGATCCAGGGATCATGCACGAGGAGCCTCGCGCCGAACGGCCGCAGGAGCGGGACAAGCGCCCGCCCCACGTTGCCGTAGCCGACGACGGCCAGCGTCCGCCCGGACAGGAGGACCGAGTCGGCGTTGTCGCCCTCGCCGTAGAGGGTCTCCCTGCCCGAGCGGATGGCTGCGTCGGCCTCGTGGATCCGGCGCGCCAAGCTGAGCGCAAGCCCGAGGCACATCTCCGCAACGGGCTTGGCGAACACGGGGGCCGTCGAGAGAACCGGGATCCCCCGCCGGTGGCATTCTTGGTAGTCGACGTTGGGGAGGAAGTTGCTCTCGACGTTGAAGACCGCCTTCAGCCTTGGGGCCCGGTCCAGCCGGGCCTTGTCGAGGGCCGTCTGCCCGATGATGGCCACCGTGTCGGCAAGGTGGCGGTCGATGTGGCCGTCCGGCGCCGGGCCGCCATCGTGCCAGACCACCTCGCCCAGGGATTCAAGCCGCCTCTTCGCGCCCGCGCTGAACAGTGCGTCTGTCCGGCGCGGATGCGGGTCAAGGAGGATCTTGAGGCGTTCGCCCATGGCCCACGAAACAACCGGGCCCGCTAGTTTTGTGGAAGCGCAAACGCCATGTAGGTGTCGCCGCTTTTCGTGCCCAATTTTCCGCCGCCGCACGCGATGACCACGTATTGGCGGCCGCCGATCTCGTACGTCGCCGGGCTAGCGTAGCCGGCTGCCGGCAGCTTGGTCCGCCAGAGCTCGTGCCCGGTCTTCGTATCAAAGGCGCGGAACATCTCGTCCCTCGTTGCGGCGATGAAAAGCACGCCACCGGCCGTGACGAGGGGGCCGCCGTAGTTCTCGGTGCCGGTCGTCGGGACGCCCTTCGCCTCAAGCTCCGGGTAAAACCCGAGCGGCACCCTCCAGACGTAGTCCCCCGTGTTGAGGTCGATGGCGTTCAGGGTTCCCCACGGCGGCTTGATGGCCGGATAGCCGTCCGGGTCGAGGAAACGGTTGTAGCCGGTGTGGGTATACGGCGGCGGCACGAAGTCCGCGGTCACCTTGTCGTCGGTATAGGTCACCCAGTCGCAGGCCTTCGCATCCACCTCCTTGTGGTTCGGTTCGCCCCGCAGGTAGTCCACGAGCGCCGACCGCTGGGCCTCCGAGAGGAATCCCCACGAGGGCATGACCGCCCTGCCCTTCGTGATCACCTCCATCATCTGGTCGCGGTTGAGGCGCTTCTTGACGTCGACGAGGGACGGGATGTTCGCCGCCTTGTTTCCCTGGCGGTCCGGCCCGTGGCAGCCGGCGCAGTTCTGGATGTAGATCTGCTGCCCCTTCGAGGTCGCGCCGCCTATCTCGATCATGTTGAGGATCCAGGGCATCTCGTTCTCGTTGACGTAGAGGACGCCCGACGGGTCGGCTGCCGCCCCGCCCCACTCCGCGCCCCCGTCAAAGCCGGGGAACACGATGGTGCCCTCGCGGCTCGGCGGCCCGAAGGGCACGTGCGGCCGGATTCGGAAGAACCGCTCGAGGACGGCCCTGTGCGCCGCGGGCGTGCGGTCCGTGATGTCCTCCGAGTTGAAGTGCTGCCGGGTGAAGGGCGCGGGCTTGAGGGGCAGGGGCTGCGTGAGCGAGGCGACCTCGCCGGCCAGGTCCGAGCTGGGGACCGCTATCTCCTGCACGGGGAAGAGGTGCTCCCCGGTGACCCGGTTGAAAACCCAGACGTGCCCGCTCTTCGTCACCTGGGCCACGGCCGGGATGTCCTTCCCGCCGCGGTGGACCGTGAGGAGGGTCGGGGGCGCCGGGGGATCGCGGTCCCAGAGGTCGTGGTGGGTAAACTGGTAGTACCAGACGAGCTTCCCCGTGGCCGCGTTCAGGACCACGAGGCAGTCACCGTAGATGTCGTTGCCCGGCCGCGTGCCGCCCCAGAAGTCGAAGGTCGCGCACCCGATCGGGCAGAAGACGAGGCCCCGCTCCTCGTCGACCGTCATGCCGGCCCAGGCGTTGACGCCGCCCTCCCGCTTCCAGGCGTCGCTGGGCCAGGTGTCGTAGCCCACCTCGCCCGGGTAGGGAATCGCGTGGAAGATCCAGGCGAGCTTGCCCGTCCGCACGTCGTAGGCGCGGACGTGGCCGGGGGCCGCGGGCCCCGGCCCCTCGCCGCAGCGGGACGAGAGGATGATGTAGTTCTTGTAGATGACCCCGGGGGTGTTCATCTGGATCGCGAGCCCCGTGACGTCGCGGCCGAGGTCCTTCGAGAGGTCGACCTGCCCGTGGTTGCCAAAGGAGTCGATGGGCTTGCCGGTCTTCGCGTCGATGGCGTGCAGCCAGTGGTCGTTCCCGTAGAGGATGCGGGCGTCGTCGCCATCCCGCCAGTAGGCGAGGCCCCTGTTCACCCCGCTGGCCTCATCCGGCACGAACCTCCAGAGCTCCCGCCCCGTGGCGGCGTCGAGGGCCACGAGCTTCATGGCGGCGGACGTGCAGTAAAGGACGCCGTCAACCTCCAGGGGATTGCACTGGATCTGCGAGCTGTCGGGCCGCTTGTCGCCGCCGCTCCAGCTCCAGGCGACCGAGAGCTTGTCGACGTTCTCGGCCGATATCTGGTCCAGCTTCGAGTAGTGGCTCGCTGACTTGTCGCCCAGGTAGACGGGCCAGTCCTGCCCGGCGGCGGCGCGGCCGTCATGGGCCGCAAGGAGGAGCGTGATCGCGGCCAGGGCCGCAGCGGGGGTTCTAAGGGGCATCCGACGACGCGAACAGGCGGCGCCAGCGGTGCCAAGTGAATAGTCGACCCGTCGCCCGGCTACATTCGCCGAAGGGTGACTTTCCGTCCCAGCCTGACCAGGGGCGCGGCATGGGCTGGAAGGCCAACTTCCGCCCCTGACGGCTGGCTGCAGCGCCTCAGTCCGCAGCCTCGGCGCTTGGACTTATTACGAAGTGCCTGGTCTTCGGCCGGCGCTCGGCGTTGATCCTCGACTCCAGCGAGGCGATCTCGCCGTCAAGCCGCGCCAGCTCCGCGCCCTTGTGCGCCTCGAAGTCGGAGGCGGTCCCGGCCCATTTCGGCTGCTCGTAGAGCTGAACGTTCCTCCACCTGTCATAGTAGAGGTTGTTCTTCTTCGCCACCAACCTCAGCACCTCGTCGGCCTGCTTGGTGATCGGGCCCGCCCTGTAGGCGAGGTTCCAGCCGCCTGCCAGTTCCTCGGAGGAAACCGTCGCGGCGGGCTCGCCGTCGATCGAGACGTCGTACCTGCCGGCAGGCAGGCCGGACACCTTGAGCATGTAGTCGTTCAGGTCGTGGGTGATCGGCACGAGCTCGAGGACCGGCTCGGCCTTCGGGTCGATCGGCATCGGCAGGGCGTCGTCAATGCGGTCGAACGAGACCGTGGACCCGTCGACCTTGAGGCCGGTGATGCTGCAGGCCTGCGCGGCATCTACGGCCTTGCTCCCCGCATTGATCGACGCCGTCGACACGAGCGCGGTCGCGCCGAGCCCCTTCAGGATCGCCCACGCCATGATCGTGTGGCCCGCCGGCCCGGGGTGCACGGCGTCGAGACCGTTCCCGACCGTGAAATTATGCGACCTGACGAGCGCGTCGAGGTAGGGATTGAACTGGTCCACGAAGTCGACCTTCTCGCTCCTGGCCAGGTCCCTGAGGCCGTCCGCGAACCTCGCCAGCGCAAGGTTGCGCACGTCCTGCCCCGGGTCGGCCGCTTTTTCCTCTATGGGCTGGGTGGTGAGCAGTATCGGGGTGGCCCCATGCGCCTTCAGCGTCCTCTCCAGGAGCCTCTCGCTGGTGATATAGGCGCGGAAGATGTCGGGCCGGAACGCCTGGTAGCCAAAGTCGTTCATCCCGAAATCGATGGTGACGACCGTGGGCTTGAGCGGGAAGACGTCGCGGTCCAGGCCGTACTCGATGGGCGTCGTCACCATCTTCAGCTGGCTCTCGTCGTCCGACGCCGAAAGCAGCGTTTCATCGATGTGCTTGCGCTGCCTGAGCCACGAGGTGTCCCCTCCCCACCCCACGTTCCTGAAGGTGAGGTTCCACGAGGGGTGCCGGCACAGGGTGTAGGACTCGATGTAGTTGGTGTAGAGCAGCTGCTGCGTGATGCTGTCGCCGAGGAACACGACGCGGTCCCCGTCATGGATGAAGAAGTCGCGCGCCTCTGCCCGGTTGAGGCCCGCCGCTGCAGCAAGCAGGAGAAGCCCGCCTCTGACTGCCGCCGCCGAAGTGCTCATTGCTCGTGTTTTGTCGTTAGACATATTTTTGGAGGTTCAAGGTCCGTTCATTTCCGGCAGTCGTCCAGGGAGACGGCCGCCGACTTGTCCTGTTGTCGGCGCGCGACCAGGGGTATTGCCCGAAAGAATAGGTTTTGCCGGGGCAAATTGCGACAAAAAGCCTGCGGCGAATCCGCTGGGCCGCGGCCCGAACGCACGGCCCTCCGGGGCCGGTCTACTGCAGTTCGGAGGCGGGCCTGAGGGGCCTCGAGTTCCAACGCGCGTCCCTGTGGATCCCCACGAAGAGGTAGATGGCCGACGAAAGGCTGTGCGCCGCCGCCGCGGGGGCGAAGTTCCCCTCAAAGCACCGCCGGGCGCTCGTCCTCATGACGGCCGCCTCCTCGTCCGAGGACGCCAGCATCGCCGCCAGCATCCGGGCATAGCCGCTTGCCGAGTTCTCCGCGACGAGGCCAGCCGCCTCGTCGGCGATCTCCCGCCAGTGCATGACCCCGGTCGACGAGATGACCGGCGTGCCGCAGGCGAGCGCCAGGGCCGGGCGCCGGGAGCAGATCTCAAAGTCGGCCGGCCGTATGAGGGCCGCCGAGGCGGCCAAGGCGTCGCTTATTTCCGACGACGACTGCCCATAGATGGCCGTCACGCAGCCCGAAAGGCCGCGGTCGCGGACGATGGCGTCGACCGCCGCCCTCGCCCCGCCCCGCGTCGGGTCGAGGACCAGCAGCTGGGTCGTCGTGCCGTCCCAGGAGCCGCGCTCCCTGAGGAGCGCGACGGACCCCGCGACGGTCCGGAGGCCGTCAAGGGAGTCGGGGTCGGCCACGAGGGCGACGAGCTTTTTCCCGCGAAGGGAGGGGTACGCCTCCAGGAACGCCCTGGCCGAGCCTCCCCGCACGGCGGTTTCCAGCTCCCACGAGCCCGGCCGGACCACGAACTCGTGGCAGTCGTAGAGCCAGAAGGCTTGCCTTGCCCGCTGCCTCTCCTCCTCGCAGAGGAAGAACACCGCGTGGGCGTCCCTGAGGATGGGATAGCCGCCCCAGAGCCAGTAGAGCCAACGCAGCATGTGCCGGACCGGGTGGCTCAGCTTGAACCAGGGGTCGAGCGTCCCGTGTGGGATGATGAAATAGGGAATGCCCGCCTTGCGCAGCGCCAGCCATGTTCCCAGGCCGCAGAAGTCCCATACCCCGTGGACGACGATGCAGTGGAAGCGCGCCGCGTTCCCCCGGATCCAGCGGACCATCTCCGGCGAATAGCCATACCGGCCCCACCGGCCCCTCACCTTGTGGATCGGGGCGCCCAGCTCCTCGAGGCGGGCGGACCTGGCCTTCCCTATCGTGAGGAACTCGACCGAGTGCCCGAACTCCTTCTGGAGCACGGAGAGCCCGCAGACGTCCTCAATGGACCGGCCGGCGTCGGTCTCAGCCGGCTGGAGGACGTGGAGGATTCTGAGGGACATCGATGGGGTGCGCCGCTGCGCAGGTGGGGCAAAGCGTGTAGACGTGCGTCGTCTCCGCGTGGAACTCCGCGGGCTTGCGCCAGCCGCTCTCCGTGACCCCGATCGCCCCGCACCCGGGGCACACGGACAGGAGGCGCTCAAGCATGGCGAGGCGCCTGCGGTGGGCCTCGAGCGACCTCTTGTAGATGGAGACGCCGGCGACGATGAGGCTGTAGGTGAAGATCCGGACCACGATGTTCTCATAGAGGATCCACTCGTGGCTGAACCTGTGCCCGGTCCCGTAGTCGGCCCAGGCCCAGAGGAAGGGGCACGCGAAGGCGGTGGCGATGCCGGTCCCGAGTCCCATCTGCCAGCGGGCGTACACCACGAGGAGGAGGTAGAGGGGGCCGACGTTCAGCTGGTCGGTGTACCAGTCGACCGCAAAGACGGCCACCAGGAGAAGGACAAGCGTCGAGAACTTGCGCAGCGTTGTCATCGTGGGGTGGCTTGCCGGTCCCGCCTATGCCGGCAGGCCCGCCAGGGTCTGCGTCTTCTTGTTTTCAAGGAGGGCGGCGTCGAGGGAGGCGACAAGGCCCCTCACCATCGCCTCGGCGGTGTAGGGCCGGAAGGCCTCGGCGTTGAAGGGACGGGACTTCCGGCAGGCGCCCCCCACGTACCACTCGCGGTAGACGGACTCGGCGATCTGGCCGATGTCGGACTTGCTCGTGAACCCGTACACCGACGCTGCGGAAAGGTTCTGGGCGAAGCGGAGCACGGGGCTCTGGGCGTGGAAGATCATCATGAGCGGCCTCTGCGCCAGGACGTAGGCGAAGAACTTCGACGCGCTGTAGGTCGGGTCGTTCGAGCCCACGGCCACCAGGGCGTCGGCGTTCCTCATGTAATAGAGAGAGTCGAAATACGGCACCCGGTAGCGGTGCTCGTGGACATAGTCGGCGACGCCCTCCTCCCTTGCGACGGGAAGCGCCCAGTCGTGGCCCATGGGGGGCGGCGCGTAGTCGGTCCCCACGAAGTGGAAGCGCATATTCGCCGCCTCCTGCGGATGGCTCTGCGTGAACCGCCTGAAGGCGCCGAAGATGATCTTCAGGGCCACCGACATGTCGGGACCGCACCGGCCGACGTACACCTGGTGGAAGAGGCCGTCCGCGAAGTCGATGACGGGCTTCGCGGGCCCGTAGCCCGCCACGCGGTCGAAGTCCGCGGCCGCGGCCCCAAAGGGGAGGAGCTTCAGCCGGCTGGCGAGGAACCAGGGATAGTTTCCGGAAAGCATGGGCCCGTAGGAGTCCGAGACGCCCACGACGCCCGAGGCCCCGCGAAGCGCCCTCGGCTCGATCCGCGACGCCTGCCACTGGCTGATCGCGTACTTGATGTGGCCCCCGGGGGGCTTCACGCCCGTGACCTGGTAATACTCGTTGATCCAGGGATCCTGGTAATCGAGGACATAGGGCAGCCCGAACTTCCTCTTCCACCGGGGGCCCAGCTGGAAGGCGCTGAACTGGGTCGTGCTGATGAAAAGCATGTCGAACTTCTCGGACCCGAGGAGCCTCTCCCCTGCCGAGGTGAGCGCCCGCCCGCAGCGGAGCCAGAGGTTGCCGGTTCCCGCCCAGCGCGTGAAGCGGGCCGACAGGCCCTTGGCGCGGATCACCCTGATGTCGGCGGGATAGGTGTCGGTCAGTTTCTCCTCGATGACGCCGCCCTCGATGGACTCGGGCGCGATCGCGAGGACCGTGGGCTCCCACCCGTGGCTCCGGAAGTACGGGAGCGCCATCCGGATGCGCTGCATGTCCGGCGCGTTGATCGGCGGGAAATGCGGCGAGACGATGAGGAGCTTCTTCAAGAAGGGGTCCGCCGGACCGGCGTTCTTCCAATCTAGGCAAAATCAGGCGCCGACCGAGCCCAAAAATACGGCGCAGGCCCACGTGCCCCGGCGGCGCGCATGGGCCTAGTCGGACCAGGCGTTGGGCCCAAAGCCGATGTTGACCGTCTTCCAGTCGCCGTCGCGTCCCAGGCGAATCAGGAAGGGCTCGTCGGCATCGACCGAGTACCGGAAGCGCCCGCCGCCCAGGGGCGTCGCCTCGAGCGAGCAGACGTGGCCGTTGAAGCGGTAGTTCCTGCACCCGCTCCTCCCATCCGGGTCGGGCGTCCAGTCGAGCGTGTTGTCGGGGGCGTCCGGCTTGAGGCCGAGCGCGTACTCGAGGAGCCAGTCGATGGGCCCGAGGCCGCTCCATCCCACAAAGTCATCCTTGGCGGGCCTGCCCTGGGACTCCGAGTCGGGGGCGTAGTTCTCCCAGATGGTGCCCGTCTTCTGGAGGACGGCCGACATGAGCCGCAGGTTGCCGAGGGCAATCTGGCGCGCCTGCTGCGCCCGGCCGTAGCGTTCCAGCCCGCGGATCACCATCATGGTGGTGGGCGCCCAGACGGAGCCGCGCCAGTAGCCGCCCATGGGGTCGAAGCCCTTCTCGTCAGCCGGCAGCGTCGGCACCTGGTTGCGCCGGCCAAAGGCGTCCGGGTCCCCGAGCGCCTGGACGAGGGCCCTCGCGCGGTCGACCGGCGCCACCTCGGCCAGGAGGGTCCAATAGGCGGCCACCGTCCGGACGGGCGCCTGCCGGCCGTCCTGCGTGAGGTCGAAGTAGAAGCGCCTGTCCGGGTTCCACATGAGGCGGTTGATGATCCCCGAGAGCTCCCTGGCGTCCAAGGCAAAGGCGAGCCGGTCCCGGTCCTTCCCGAGCATGCCCGCCATCTCCGAGAGCTGGCGCGCGAAGAGCACCATCTGGCTGGACGTGTCGACGGCGGTCCCGCCGTTCGCCAGGTACCTGTTCCTCGGCGAATTATCCATGCTCGCCCAGTCGGTCACGTAGAGGCCGTTCCCCTGCCGCAGGTACTTCCTGATGGCGCCGTAGTAGGCGGCGAGCGGAGGATAGACCCGCGCGATGCGGTCCCGGTCCCCCGTCACGCGGTAGCTCTCGAGCTCCGCCCAGGCCGGAAGCGGGTTGTCGACGGCGTCGAGCGTCAGCCTCGGCGCCGGCTCCGGCACCGGGCGGCCCCGGTATTTCACGGGGGAATCCGGGGAGTCGGCGTTGAAGCCGTTCCTCGAGAAGAGCGGCCGGCCCCCCGCGTCGACCCACGGCGCATAGTCGAGGCCCGTCGAGCGAACGATCTCCCGGCCGATCTCCCCGTCGGCGTGCTGCCTTGCGTAGAAATTGTCGAGCGACTCGATTCCGGGGACGAGGGGATGCGCCACGTTGCAGAACATGCTCATGAAGCATGTGTCCCACAGGAACGTGTTCTTGTTGAAGGCCGCGTCGATGAACTGGGAGACAAAGTGGCTTCCCGGCTCCGGCTCGTGGAAGTTGTGGAAGGCGATCTCCCAGGCCTTCCAGTAGAGGGCGACCCACTCCGGGTGGGATGCGAGGATCGGGGCGGGAAGCTGGTCCTTCAGCTTGGCGTAATCGGGAAGGGGGTGCGGGTCATAGGCCTTCTTCGAGAAGTAAGTCCCCCTCGGGTCGTCTGGGGTGCCGGCCGCGGCCGTGCGAAGCGCCGGGCCGCAAAGGATGAGGGCGGCGCCGAGCCGCCAATGGGGCTTCATGGGGGAGAGGCGGCCACTCTCTCACAAACGGCCGCTTCCCTCAACAGGGGACCGCGTCACGGCCGCCCTTGCATCCTTTCAAGGGCAAGGAACACGCCGTTCGTCCATCCGAAGCCGTCCTGGGTCGGGTACTCCCCCCCGCCGGCGCGCAGGCCCGCGTCCTCGACGTCGTACTTCTCCTCCATCCGGCCCGTGCGCTCGTAGACGTCCCTGTTGAGCCGTGTCCATCGCCTCGCGATCTCGAGGGCGAGGTCCTTGTGGCCGTAGTTCATGAGGCCCTGTGCCGCCATCCACTCGAGGGGAGCCCAGCCGTTCGGGGCGTCCCACTGCTGGCCGGAGCGCACGAGGGACGTCGCGAGGCCGCCTGGGAACAGGAATTTCCCCTTCAGGGTGCCCGCGACAAGGTTTGCCTGGTCCTGGGAGGCGACCCGGCAGAAGAGCGGCACGGCCCCGGCGAGCGTCTCCTCCGGCCGGAGCTCGTGGCGCGCCAGGTCGTAGTCATGGAAGAAGCCGTCCTTCGGGGACCACAGCTCCCCCAGGATGGCGTCGTGCCGGCGCGTGGCCATGGCGCGCATCTCGTCCGCCGCTGTCCTCTCTCCCGCAGCCTGCCTCGCGTCGGCAAGGGTCTCCTCCAGGACGAAAAGGAGGGCGTTCAGGTCCACGGGGACGATGTCCGTCGTGTCTATGGTTCCCAGGTCGCGGCAGTCCTGCAGCCACCGGGAGCTGAAATCCCAGCCGCTCTCCGCGGCCGAGCGCAGGTTGCGGTAGAGTTGGGGCGCCGCCTGCCTGGAATGCGCCGCGAGTTGGACGTCGTTGGCGTATTCCTCCGGCCGCGGGGTGTCGTCCCTGTCCCAGTAGCGGCTAAGGACGCTTCCGTCGGGCAGGGTCACTCCATGGCGAGTCGGAAGCGTCCCGTCCATCCAGTAGGCATGCTCGGCCTCGAGGGCATCCCGGTAGCGGGTGAGCTCCTGCGGGCCCAGCCGGTCCGCCATAAGCCGGACCATGAGCGCCAGGAACGGGGGCTGGGAGCGCGAGAGGAAATAGGTCCGGTTCCCATTGGGGATGAAGCCGTATGTCCGGCACTCTTCGGCAAAGTCGTCCAGCATCCCCTGCGCGAGCCGGTCCTTTCCGGACTGCAGGAGCCCAAGCATCGTGAAGTACGAGTCCCAGTAGTAGAATTCCCTGAACCGGCCGCCCGGGACGACATAGGGTTCGGGGAGCCGCAGGAGCGTCGAGCCGCGCGGCGCATCCATGGAGCTGCGCTCCAGCTCGTCCCAGAGGACCGCGATGTGGGCCTCGATGGTCGGCTCCTGGGGAACCGCCCTGGCGACGTCGGCCGGTGGGGTGAAATACTCCTCCACGAATCGCCGGGGGTCCACGGGCCCGTTTTTCCGCTCCGAGCGGTAGCGCGAGGCGATGTCGACCGGGTCCAGCCTCGGCGTGCAGTCGGCGAAGGTCTTCTGGTCGGGGTACACCCGTGCCTCCTGGACCGCCTCAAAGAGCTGGCCGTAAACCACGTCGGGCGAAGGCGGCAATGCCGGCACCGCCGGAAGCCGCCCGGCGCAGGCCACAAGGAGAAGGGCCAGCTTGAGCTGATGGGCCACCCCCGACAAGACAGGCGGCCCGAACGGCGGTTGCCCCGCCGCCGTCAGGGAACCGGGGACGACCCGGCCTAAAGGGAGCTTCTCATCCAGTCGTCCAGGACGGCCTTCTCGTAGCGGCGCGGGTAGCCGGGATCGGCGCTGCGGTAAAGATTCTTGTAGTTGTCCTCCTCGAGGCTCTCCCGGCCGCTTTCACGACGGCGCCCGAGGGATCCGTGACCGCCCAGGTGAACGCGAGCAAGGGCGGCGTCGTTGCGGTTATCACCCTCTGGTAGTCATTTCCGATCGCCCCGATCGGGAACAGCCCGGCGACCTTTACATTTGTGAAGTCCAGGTACAGGGGCGTCCCGTTGGGCGAGGTAACGAGGTGCGCGCTTTGTGATATAATCCCGCAACGCATCCAGGATCTCGCGCTGGCCTTGCTCGGTGGGTTCGACGGGCGCACGAATTGGCGCAACCGGCCCTATGCGCCCCAATCGAGATTTCGTCACATATAGGCAACGGTGCGCCGGCCGTTGCTACTGGCTAAGGCCATGCGGGCCCCTATCGAATACCTGCGGCAATGCACCCGACACCCTACCCCAAGGTGAACGAGATCCTACGTGAATTCTCGGCGCGATTGCCGTCCGCATTGGGAAGCGAACCCGTTGGCGTCTATCTGCATGGCTCCCTTGCCGTGGGTGATTTCGACGAGGCATCGAGCGACATTGATTTCATCGTGGTGACCGACACCGAACCTACGTCGGCGCAGGTTGCCGGCGTGAGACAGATGCATACGGACCTGCTTTCCCTGCCCTCCCCTTATTCAAAACGCCTCGAGGGCTCCTATTTTCCCAGAGCGCTCCTTAGCGGAGGCGAGAAAGTCGGGGTGGATCCGCTGTGGTTCTTTGACGGAGGGACAAGAACCCTGGGCCAGTCCATCTGCGATAATTCGTGGGTGGTGCTCTGGGAGCTTCATAATTGCGGTGTCGCGGTCGTTGGGCCCGAACCGAAATCATTTTTCGGCCCAGTCCCTGTGGCGACCCTGCAACGTGCGGTCTTGTCCGAAATGAAGGCGTGGACCGAGCGACTCGCTTCGAATCCCAGCTCACTCAACAACCCCTGGAATCGATCGTTCGTCGTTTTGACCCACTGCCGCATGCTGGAGACACTGGAATCTGGCGCCGTGCATTCCAAAGCTGCGAGCGTGCGATGGAGCGAAGCGGCTCTTCCCCTGCGATGGAGCCCTTTGATAAACAGGGCGCTACTGGGGCGCAAAAGCGTCGATGGGCAAGTCGTGCGACCTGACGACGAAATCGAGGTTACTGAGACCCTCGCCTTTGTGGAGTACGCCATGGCGAGGGGCTGCGGCTCGATCCAGGAAAAGACAACGTAAGGTTCGCCATGTGCCAGTTCGCCACGGCGCAGTGTGTCCAATCGATGCCAGCACAGCCGCATTTATTGCGCTGAATCGCCTCGTCCAACACCATGCCCCGTTATTCGATCCGGCCTATCAGGGCTGGATCCGGCCCGAGGTCGGACATCTTGCCGTCCGTCGCCCGCTTCTGAACTGATATGCTATAAAGAATGGCGACCGCGCCTTCGTAGGGTCCGGAGGCGATCTTTGCATAAACGCGCACGATCACGCCCAATTCCGGGTCCCTTTTCCGCTCCACATTTAGAATGTGAATCTTCGTTCCTGCAGCCACCGGGCCTATGGAGCCTTCCTCAGGGCCTGAACCGCCCCCCTGAAGAAACTCGACGTCGGTGACCCGGCCGCTGCTCCAATCGCGCGCGATGACGGCATCCATCCCGCGCCTGGTCACGTAATTCTCATTGGCCTCGAATCCCGGTGGCGAAGGGTCCCTAGGGGCAATGCTCGAGCTACAGCCAGACAGAACCCCGAGCGCGATGGCACAGGCCAGCCGGCTGGTCCGGCGTCTGATCCAGAATCGGGAAATCCGTCCTGCTGCCGTTCGCAGCAGATTATGCAGGTTGCTTCTCACGGCTGTACCTGTGTTGCACCCCATTGCGCAGGATCAAAGGCAAAGGTGGTCGATGGCAGCGGCCTCCAGCCTATTTCCTGGACGAGGCCACCGTTCCCCCGGGGGAGAACGTGAACGCTACGTTGAGCGTCGCCTCCACGTCCATCAGTCCCGTCACCAGAGGCGACCCATCCGGTTGCGGCTCAAGCGATGCGATGTGTGCCGGCTCAAAATGCCACGCCGAAAGGGCCGCCTTTATGGCTTCCAGGAAGTCCTGGTCGAATGGCGTGGGGAACGACACGGCGGACATGCTCGGCCCCACGTATGAGACCATGCCGTCAGCCCCAACCTTGATGCTGACGGTCATCGTAACCGGCCACTTCTGCAGGCCCAGCGCACGGTGCGGGTATATTGGAGGCGCCAGGGGTTCGATCGGCTTGGCATCGACGTATACGTCTTGCCCTTTGGAGATCTTGAAGCCGGTCGCATCAACGGGCGGACCGCGATAATCCGTTGGAGGGACGAAATGGAATGAGGCCACGGGTGGCGCGGCATGCCGGCAGCCCGTGGCAAGGGCCAGCCACGCGAGGGATAGCGTCAAATTTCGCCCGACGGTGCTCATCCTAGGCGCCCGCGACGAAATCCACCTGGCGCGGCCCTCACGACGGAGGCGACCACCTCGGCCGGCGCGTCCATGGAAGCATGGGCCAGCAAGAACTCCTCCATCTTGGACGAGTCGCAGGCAAAGCCCCGCCTGGTCAAGAGGACCGCAAGCCTTTGCAGCGCGCGTTCTTCAGGCGCTTGCCTGCCTTCAGGCACCTCATTTTGCTCTTGGCCAGACATCCATCCGTATACTGCCGGTCGCCGGGCAATCGCACATGCTCCACGCAGGAGCTCAACCTGCGGCGTCAGCGTGCAGGGTGGGCTCAATTCCAGCGCTTCATCGCCGGCCAATTCTGGCGCAGATCGAAATTGAGGCCCCTGCAGAGCCACAGGGTGAAATGCTCATCAAGGCGGGAATAGGGTGACTTCACGTCCCCTGCAGCCTCGACCGTCGCAAAATGCTCGCGGTCGCCGCTCCCATCGCTGCCAAGGACAAGGACTACGCCGCGTCCGGCATTGCGGGGTCCCCAAAGCCAGTAGCTTTGATGGGGACACACGGCCCTCGGCAGGCCAAGGCGGGGACCGTAGAAATCGATCGCCGCGGCCTCGCCGTAGTTGTTCGCAAAGATGACCACCCTGGCCCGGTCGCCGGGCGAAAGCCGATCGAAGGCGGCCGCCGTGACCCTGGCCATATTCTCCCAGCCGAACTCGTCCGCAAAATACTGCGGAAGGACGCCGTTTCGCTGGTGCTCGCATTCCGGAGGGGGATAGCCGACGGCCTTCTGGTAGCCTGCATACGAGGCGGGCGGCAGGATCGGCACCACTACCGGCAGGATGAGCAGGCTGTAGCACACCGCCGCCGGGGTGTAGAGCCACCTTGCCGGCCTCAGGCGCCCCGCCGTGAGGCCCTCGAAGCCGACAGAGCCGGCCGCAAGCATCATCGCGTATGCCGGCGACACGTAGTAATTCTTGCCCTTGAGGATCATCAGCGCCGCAAACACGAATACGAAGGCGATGCCAAGGACCCGGTAACGCCGGCCACGAGGACTCGCGAGCAGCCAGAGGAGTCCGCCCGCCCAGAGGGGGAAGAGCGCCGGATTATGCACCATG
Organism: Opitutaceae bacterium; assembly: GCA_036489955.1. Lineage (GTDB taxonomy): Bacteria > Verrucomicrobiota > Verrucomicrobiia > Opitutales > Opitutaceae > Palsa-1447. The sequence goes on along the minus strand of DASXEV010000010.1, from coordinate 59,765 downwards.
GCCTGGTCGGCCACAAACGACAGGGGCGGGCGGGCGATGTCGCGTCCGGACATGCGGACATTGTGCATCAGCTCCAGGAACGGAAAATGATGGCGAACCAGCCAGACCAGGTTCGGGGCGAATATCGCAAGCGACGCGAGGACGCCCAGCCAGAACCAGCGGCTGCGGAAATGGCGCCTGTCCGGCGTCATCAGGAGGCCGGCGACGACCCCGACGATCAGGAATGCGATCGAGTATTTGTTCTCGAGTCCCACGCCCGCGATGATCCCGAAGGTCAGGCAATATTTCGGGTTCCCGGTATTGGCCGCCCTGACGATGCACCAGGCGCAGGCGGCCCATGCCAGCGGCTCGAGCGCATTCATCGTCATCCAATGCTCCAGGATGAGATAGTAGGGGACGAACAGCACCGCGAGGGCCGCAAGGGCCTGGGCGAATCGCCCGCCGCCCATTTCCCGTGCAAGGGCTCCTGTCACCCATACCAATCCCGCCCCGGCAACGGCGGGAAGCAGCCTAAGGGCCAACAGCGAGTCGCCAAACGCGTGCCGCGCAACCCAGGTCACAAATGCGATCAGCGGCGGATGATCCACGTAGCCGGCCCCGAGATGCTCGCTGCAGGCGACATAATAAAGCTCGTCCCTGAACGGGCCGTAGCGTGACGCGGTAAACAGGTGGAGGCACAGCTTCGCGGCCGCGATGCAGGCAACGATCGCAGGCCCACCGGGGCGCCCGCCGGCCTCAGCGGGCGTGGCGGCCGGGTCTCTTGCGGCCGAGATCACTTAATATGGCCCTCTCGCACCCTGATATACGTATGGCAACAAGGACTCTGTGGACATTGGGATGTTGTTCGCCTCTCGCAGTGCGCCCGGGACCGGCCGCAACAACCTGATGGCGAGATCGCGGCCCGCCTGCAAGGGCGGCCATCGTCCCGCGGACGGCGCCGCGCCTGGCCCCCCGGCGCTTGCCCGGCGCGGCTCTCCTCGGAATACTCGCGATGATATTGTGCCCCCCGCAACCGAGAACCCCACGTTGTCATGAAGAACCCTGCCAAGACCGTTGCCTATAGGCTCGCGCTCCTCGCCGTCGCCTCGATCGTGCGCCTGCCGGCCGAGGCGCCCGACGCGTCCCCGCCGATCAACGGCCTGGCTATATTGCGAACATGGGTCCCTGCCGAATATCCAAGGGCCGCGCAGAAGGACGTCATCAACGGGGCGGTGCAGGTGCGCCTCGTCGTGGACGAGAAGGGAGCTGTCACGTCCTCGAGGGTCCTTGACGCGACCGACCCGATGTTTGCCTCCCCGGCGCTGAGCGCGGTCAACAAGTGGGTTTTTTCCCCGGCGTTGGATGACAGCAAGCCCGTCCCGTGCTCGATGGACGTGTCCATAATCTTCTCTAAGGACATGCTGCCGCGCAAGGCGCGCACGGCGGTGCTGCCCCCGGCGGACCAGATGCCCGTGGCGTCGGCGGTGACCGAGGCCGCGCTGGAATCGTCCCCCGACATCGACTATCCGGACTCGCTTTTCGACCGGAAGCTGTCGGGCCTCGCGCACTACCTCTGCACCGTCAAGCCGGACGGAAGCGTGGCGAACCCGCGCATCACCTTTGCGACCCACGTGGACTTCGTCCTCCCGGCGCTGAAGGCGATCGGGAAACTGAAGTACACCCCGAGGATGAAGGGGGACCTCCCAACCACGGCCCAGGTCGAGGGCGTCCTCAAGTTCGACCTGGTGCCGGGCAGCAAAGCCGGCGCCCTGGCCGCAAACGCGATCTCTGCGCCCGACGGCAATCCCCCGGCGGTCGACGTGGATCCGCTGGTGATCGTGGACCCCATCACGCCCTACGGCCTCGCGCTGAGCGGGGAGAAGGGCTCGGCCTCCGTGACGTTCACGGTGGACCAAAATGGGAGGCCGACGGACATCCGCGTGCACGAGGCCAGCAACCCGCAATTCGGCGACGCCTTGGTTGCGGCGGTCCAGATGTGCGCATTCTCGCCCCCCGCAAGCGGCGGACAGGCGACGACCGTGGTCCTCGTCCGAAAGGTCCAATTCCCCCTGGCTTCCGGGCAGGGCGACGGCGGAGGAGACCCGCTCGCGCCGCTCCTGGCGGACATGAAGGCGGGAAAGGTCCCGGGCGCGGCGGGGCTCGACGCCAGGCTGACGCCGCGGTACATGGCCTCCCCCGCCTACCCCGAGGCCCTCAAGTCCTCAGGCAGGCCGGCCGGCAAGGCGCTCGTCGAATTCATCGTCGCCCGGGACGGCAGGGCGCGGTTCCCGCAGGTCGTCTCGGCCTCGGACCCGGCTTTCGGCTGGTCCGCGGCGACCGCGGTCTCGCAATGGGTGTTCGATATCCCCCGACGGGCCGGCCAGCCCGTCGACGTCAAGGTGAAGGTCCCCTTCAGCTTTAAATCCCCGAGCGCTTGAGCGTCACCGGCGGCCGCCGGCAATGCTAGTTGCTGGCCACAGTCCCCCGCCCCGCCTCCCTCGCCCTCAAGTCGGCCATGGCCTTTTCCGCCGACGCAAGCCGGATAGTGCCTAGGCCGAAGCGGTCGTCGTCCCTCTGGTAGTACCGCCAGCTGAGCTCCAGCATGGGATCCCATTCCTGGGTCCCGCCCGCCGACACGTTCGCCGTCACGCCGAGGAGCATGCCGGGGTGCGGGGTGATCCCAAGGTCCGCCCAGCGGATGTCCGACTCGATCGTGTAGCCGTGCCCCGTCTTCTGGATGTGCGCCGCCACGGGCTTGTTGTGGAACCATTCCATGGCGGACCCGTCGGGCCTGTAGGCGAACTGGAAATTGTCCGGCGTCCGCCAGACAAGCCCGTCGCGCCTCGGATTGATGAAGAGCTCCACGGAGCGGCTTCCCGTCGGCGGGAAGAAGCCGGCCGGAGTGTCCATGGCCTCGGCGTGGAAGTGCAGCTCGTTGCTGTCCCAGGTGAGGGCGAAGCGCAGCTCTAGGTCCGGGTCGCCCGGCCGCACGTCGGCGTTCGAGACCTTGTAGTCCATGCCCTTCACGGTGACCCACTGCCACTTGTCGGCGGCAATCTCCGCCGGAACGGCGTCGGCCTCGCGCTGCGGGGGCACCTTGATCGGTATCGAGAGCTCGTTCCTCGTGTACACCGAGTTGTTGCCCCCGAACGCGGCCTGAGCGAACTCCCCGATGGACTTCCTCCCGGCGAGGACCAGCTCGTCCTGCTGGAACCATTCCCGCATGCACTCGGGGGCGAGGAGGTTGGCGAGGCTGATGAGGAGGAGGCAGCGGCTGTCGACGGGCGCCTTCTCGAGCCAGCCCTGCGGCAGCGGTGTGGCCTTCAGGGCCGCCGCCACCTCGGCCGGGAACTGCTCAACGAGAAGCGCCGTGCTCTGGACATTGAAGGGGAACGTCGTCGTCGACTCCTTGCGCGTGCCAACCGCGATCGCGTAGGCAAGCTGCGAGGCCGAGGCCCCCGTCACGATGGAGCGCTCGTCGAGCCATAGGCCGGGCATCATCTGGTCGCGGATCTGAGCGGGCTCGAGGACGTAGACGTGGCCCTGCGCCACGGAGGCCCGCTTCATGTTGTACCAGGCCGACGGCGGCCGGACGCCGTTCGCCACCTGGAAAAAGACGGCGAGGCGGCTCGCGGACCCGAGGTTGTTCGACTCCGGCGTCACCTTGCTCCAGTCAATGGCCTTGAGGCGAGCCGTGGCCTCCTGCGCAAACTGGGGGATCGCGTTCCTCAGGGTGACGAGGCTCGCCGCATAGGGCGTGATCGCCCGCTCGCCGACCGGGAGCGGGCCGGTCTTCAGCAGCTTTGCAATCTTGGCCTCGGCGTCGTCCTCCGGGATGAGCCCGAGGACCGCCGCGGACAGGGCGGCCGAGAGCCGCAGGCCGAGGGTGTCGCCGGTCGCCTCCTCGGGCTCGATGGACTTCCAGACCTGCGACGCCAGGCGGTGCATGCGGGCCTGGTCGGCCCATGGAAGGATGTGGCCCTGCGAGACGAAGCCCGCCCGGGCCAGGGCGCGCTGCACCTCGGGGGCCTGCATGAAGACGGCCCAGATGAGCCCCGTCCTCGCGTTCTCGCACTGCAGGAGCGTGATCCCGAGGTCGATGCCGATGACGTTCGGGTCGACCCAGCCGGTCTCGGGGTTGAACGCGTCGACGAAGCCGTACCTGCTCCAGATGAGGTCGCCGTACGCGGCCCTCATGTAGCGCAGCGTGGTCATGGACTCGTTGGGGACGAAGGCCACCGAGCCCGCGGCCGCGCAGGGGACGATGGTCCCGTCCAGCGCGTTCGCGTCCTCCGTCCGCGGCGGGCCGCCCCAGGCCTTGTACCCGTCGATGGAGTCGGAGGAGGTGATTCCCCAGAGGCGCTCGCCCCAGCTCGGGAATTCCGGCCGGAGGTCGATGCACATCTGCCTCTGGGCGAGCGAGGCAAGGATGGAGTTGTGATAGTAGTCGGCGTAGCCGTCCCTCAGGAACCGGAAGTCCACGTAGGCGTGCGTGAACTGGTGGATGAAGAGCGGCGGCCCCTCGATGAAATGCAGGCCGGCGTAGGTGCCGACGGGCTTCCTCGCCCAGGCGTCCCAGTAGCTGTTCGGCAGCGGGCGCCCGATGGCTCCCATGCCGAGGAAGGACAGCATCGTCGCCTCCGAGTACTGGTCCCAGCGGTAGCGCGAGAAGCCGTGCTCGTCGTGCCAGTCCATGGCGAGCGTCTGCCCGCTGTTGAGGAACCATTCCCAGTCTACGTCCCCGGACAGCTTGTTGACGAGGGCCGTGATGTCCGGGTCGTGGAAGTATTCACGGGCCAGGATGGCGCCCGCCAGGAAAAGGCCGGTGTCGATGGGCGACACCTCGCACTTCCAGGCCCGGGCGCCCGTGTCCATGTCCATGAAGTGGTAGAAGAAGCCGTGCCTGCGGGGCGCCTTCGTCGCCAGGAAGCGCAGCTGTCTCTTCACGTAGGCGAGCGCCTGGGGACGGGTGACCCAGCCGCGCTGCGTCGCCACGGCCCAGGCGCTGAGCGCAAAGCCGCAGGCCGCTATGCTGGACTTGCCCTCGCTCGGGGCGCCGTTCGACAGCGCGCGGTCTCGCACGAGCCCCGTGACCGGGTCGGACTGCTCCTGGAAATACCGGAATGCCGCGCGCTGGAGCTCGTCAAGGAGGATGTCGTCCTCCGTGCTGAGGACCGCGGAGGCCCTCGCGCCCGGCCACGGCCTCACCACCTCCTGCGCCCTGACCCGGGGGATGACGGGGCCCATGGGAAGGGCGCAGGCCAAGACGGCCAGGATCGCCTGTTTCACGTGGGCTCTCATCGCGGGTTGTTGCAGGTTCTCCGGCCGCGGCAGGAGGAAATGTGGGGTTTGGGACCCGGCGGCTTCTCCGCAATGAGATTGCGGCAAACCCGCCGAGGTTCCGGCCGGCAAACTGCAAAATTTGCCGCCCGGATGTAACTTATGCGGCTGGAACCGCGCAGCGATGAGGCCGGACGGCCCAGCCAAAGGCGAGCGTCTTTCTCGGGATTCCCGAGAAAAAACCGTGGGGCCGGCTACCGGCCGGAGGCCGGGAAGCCGCGACCGGAATCGGGCAGGTCCGGCAGCGCCGCGCGAAGCAGCCTCGTCGCCGCCTTGAGGACGACGCCGGTCGGGTCGATGAGCCACGCGGACAAGGCAGGGAATGGCTTCTCATGCTTCAGGCCGTCCCATCCCTTGACGCCCGTCTTGCCGTCGGCGACCGCCTGCGCGGCCGTCTCGGGCGACTTGAACTTGCCGCATGCGCGCCACTGGCGGGGCTTCTTGTACTTGAGTACGTACTTCCTGCCCTTGCCGTTCGGCTCGATCAGCCATTGCCAATCAGAGTGCTTGATCGTGTAGATCACCGTCGTTCCTCGTCTAGATTTTCGGCGTGTCCCCGGTGTGGGGAGGTTGCCTGCCGCCAATGACCCCTCTCGCGGGAAGCCGTTCCGTGACATCTGGGGCCCAGGGGGCCGGTCATTGCGGATTGCGCGCTGGGACTGCCGTCCCCAACGTCGCAGGAAGAGGCGGCCTGCCCCGGCCGCGCCAGAGAACCCGGTGAGCGCCACGCCCCAAAACCCCTTCCGGTCGATCGTCGACTACGTGACCGACGGGGTGCTCGTATCGGGAGAGGACGGCCGGGTGCTCTTCGCGAACGCGGCCGCGGAATCGATGCTGGGCTCGGAGCCGCTCGCCAGCGCGCCGCTCCCGCCGGAGATCATCATCCGCCGCCCGGGCGGCGAGGAGGGCCTGGCGGAGGTCCGGTTCAGCACCGTCGAGTGGGAAGGGCAGCCCGCGCGCCTCGCGGTCCTCCGGGACGTGTCCGCGACAAGGCAGGGCCGCACCGCGCGGACCCGCGGCGCCGACCAGGACATCACCGACCGGATCCGGGCCGAGGAGCGCATCCGCGAGCAGGCGGCGCTCCTCGACGAGGCGAGCGACGCCATCATGGTGTTCGACCTGGAGGGGCGCGTCAGCTTCTGGAGCAAGGGGGCGGAGCGGCTCTACGGCTGGACCTCCAAGGAGGCGGTCGGGATCCTCACCATGGAGTCCCTCGGAGCCGGCCCGCGCGAGGGCGCGGAGCAGGTCCTCCGCAGCTCGGAGTGGAAGGGCGAGGTCGGGCACGTCCGCAAGAACGGGGAGGCGATCACGGTCCTGTCGCGCAAGACGCTCCTGCGCCGCGACGATGGGACGCCGAAGTCCATCCTCTGCACCAATACCGACGTCACCGAGCTGAAGAAGGTCGAGGCGCAGCTCCTCCGGTCCCAGCGGCTGGAGGGAATCGGCACGCTGGCGGGCGGGATCGCGCACGACCTCAACAACGTCTTCGCCCCCATCATCATGGGGATCCCGCTCCTGCGGGAGGGCGTCTCGGGCGAGGAGCCGACCGCCCTCCTCGACGAGATCGAGATCTGCGCGAGGCGCGGCGCCAGGATGGTGAAGCAGGTGCTGGTCTTCGCCCGCGGCGTGCATGGCGAGAGGCGCAACATCAGCCCCGCACACCTCCTGAGGGAGCTGGAGCAGTTTGCGTCGGAGACCTTCCCCAGGACCTACGCCTTCTCGTTCCGGGCCCCGGTCGACGTCTGGCCGGTCCTCGGCGACATCACGCAGCTCCACCAGGTGCTCCTCAACCTGGTCGTCAACGCCCGCGACGCTATGCCCTCCGGAGGGAGGATCATCGTCTCGGCGACCAACATCTCCCTGGATGAGAACTATGCCGGCATGACCACCCAGGCGAGGCCCGGGCCCTACGTCGTCCTCGAGGTCATGGATTTCGGCACGGGCATTCCCCAGGGCCTGCGTGAGCGCATCTTCGAGCCCTTCTTCACGACCAAGCCCGTCGGCCAGGGCACGGGCCTCGGGCTCACGACGACGCTCGCCATCGTGAAGAGCCACCACGGCTTCATCGACGTCTACAGCGAGGAGCGCAAGGGGACGACGTTCAGGGTGTACCTGCCCGCCCAGCCCGAGGGCGACCTGTCGGCGGACCCGCCCATCGAGTCCCTCGCCAGGGGCAACGGCGAATGGATCCTCGTCGTCGACGACGAGGCGGCGGTGCGGGACACGGTGACGAGGACGCTCCTTCGCCATGGCTACCGCGCCCTCACCGCTGCGAACGGCGCGGAGGCGGTCGCCCTCTTCGCCCAGAAGCACGAGAGCCTCTCGCTCGTCATCACCGACATGATCATGCCGGTCATGGACGGCCAGGCCACGATCCATGCGATGAGGAAGATCCGGCCGGACATCCCGATCATTGCCGCAAGCGGGTTTGCCGCGGGCTCCGAGCCCGGGAAGGCCCGCCGCGCCGAGGGCGTGGCAGGCTTTCTCCAGAAACCCTACACGGCAGCCGCGCTGCTTCAGGCCCTGGAGCGCGTCATCATCAGGAAATAGCAGGCCGGGGACAGGCGCCATCAGGCGCCGCCTGATGCGAAAATTGCCCGTACGTAGTTTTGCTTATCTGGCCTAACCCCCTATCCGGTGGGGCCTTAAGCGCTAATGAGAGGCAAAAAGGCCCTTGTTGGCAGGGACGAGCAGCCTTAGCATCTAGGCCGGACGACGATGCTAGGCCTGTCACGAAAGTCCGCTTCCCCGGTTTATCCATGGATGGCCGGGGCGGCCCTATTGCTTGGGCTCGCTGCCGACACGGCGCGGGGCCAGGCGATCGTTTGGAACGGCGGCGGGACGAATGCCAACTGGAGCACCGCCGGCAACTGGAACAGCGGGGCGCCGAGCACCACGGTCGGGAGCACCCAGGCGCTCGACTTCACGGGCTCCACGCAGACGTCGAACACGATGAACAACAGCTACTCGGTGGGCTCGCTCACGTTCGACACGGGCGCCGGCGCCTTCGTGGTGGCGTTCGGCGGAAAGATCCTGACCCTGGACGGGTCGGCGCCCGAGATCCTCTCCCAGTCGGCGAGCCTGGAGACCCTGAGCAGCGGCACGGTCGCTTTCTCGTCGGCCAGCACGATCGACGTCACGGGCTCGGGCGGCCTCGCGTTCACCTCCAAGCTGAGCGGCGGCTCGCTGGTCACAAAGACGGGCTCCGGGACCCTGTCCCTGAGCGGCAACGCCTCTGCCTTTACCGGCGGCTTCGACGTCGCCGGCGGCATCCTCAGCGTCTCCACGGCCAACACGGTCCTCGGGACGGGGACGGTCACCGTGGCCTCGGGCGCGTCCCTCGTCCTCACGGACGGCAGGAACCTCGCCACAAACCTCAACCTCCAGGGCACGGGCGCCGGGGGGATCGGCGCCGTCGAGTCCACCGGCACGGGAACGGCCACCCTGTCGGGGGCCGTAACCCTGTCGGGGGACACGACCCTGGATGTCACGACCTCCGGCAGCACGCTCAAGATGACCGGGACGGCCATCACGGGGTCGGGGGCGAACCTCACCTTCTCGGGCCCGGGGAGCTTCAACATCAGCGCCCCCATCGAGACCGGGAGCGGGGGGGTGACGCTCAACGGGTCGGGCACGGTCACCTTCTCCGGGGCCAACACCTACACGGGCCTCACGAGCGTGGGTTCCGGCGCGCTCGACCTGGGCGGGACGTCGGCGACAATCGGCGGCAACCTCCTCATCAACGGCACGGGAACCGTCCTCGACAAGGCGAGCGGCAACCTCTCGTCCGGCACGAACCTCGAGGTCGACGACTCAGGCACCTTCAACCTGAGCGGGAAGTCCGAGACCGTCGCCAGCCTGCAGGGCTCGTCGCTGGGCCTGGCCACGCTCGCCCTCGGCGGCGGCACGCTGACGGACACCCAGTCCTCCACGACGGCCTTTGACGGCGCCATCACGGGCACGGGCACCCTGGCCTTCACGGGCACGGGGACGCTCGACGTGCAGGGCGCCAACACGCCCTTCACCGGCAAGGTGACCGTGAGCAGCGGCGTCGTGAACGGCTCCGCCATGGACGCCTTCGGCACGGGCGGCACCGCGACGGCGTCGGGGACGGGCGCCTTCCAGCTGCAGGGCGGGAACACGTTCGACAACAAGTTCTCGGTCGCCAGCACCGGCGGGACGAATTCCACGGGCGGCATCGAGAACGTCTCGGGCGCCAACACGGTCACCGGGACCGTGACCCTCACGGGCGACTCGCGGATCCAGTCGGACGCGGGCAGCCTCACGCTCTCGGGCACGGTCGGGATCGCCGGGAATTCGCTCAGCGTCGGGGGCGCCGGCGACACGGCGATCAGCGGCGCCGTCTCCGGGGTGGCGGGGAGCACCCTCACCAAGGACGGCGCCGGCACGCTGAGCCTGGGCGGCGTCAGTACCGCCTATGCGGGGACGGTCGCCCTCAACGCGGGGACGCTCGCATTCACGACGTCGAGCATCTTCAAGAACAACACCGTCGGCGTGACGTTCTCGAGCGGCACGACGCTGAGCCTCAACGGGACGACGCAGTCGCTCTCGACGCTGGGCGGCGGCGGCATCCTGTCATTCGGGAGCGGCGGGTCGCTGACCCTCGGGGGCATCGAGACCCTGAGCGGCTCCATGACGGGCTCGGGCACCCTGACCCTGGGCTCCGGCGCCACGCTGACCCTCGGGGCCAACTTCAACGACCCCAACCTCAACATCGTCCTGGCGGGCGGGACGCTGCTGCTGAACGGCACGACGGACACCTTCGGCAACCTCAGCATCACGTCGAACTCCGTCCTCGACTTCAAGAGCCCGACGCCGCTGTCGACGCAGTCCATCCTCACGGTGAGCGGCGTCTCGCTCTCGGGGACGAGCCAGCTCTCGGTCACCAACTGGGCCAACATGGTGAATTACTTCTACAGCCTGGCGAGCCCCGGGACCCAGGGGTCGGCGCCGATCGACCAGATCATCTTCCACGGCTTCACGGGCGCGAACACGATGTGGAACACGAACACGTCGGGCCCGGAGAACGAGAACGAGATCACGCCGGTCCCGGAGCCGAGGCTGTACGGCGCCCTGATGGGCGCCTTCGGCATCGCGGCCGTCCTCGTCGTGAGGGGCCGCAGGGCGCGGCCGGGAATTCCCGCGGGGAGGCGCTAGCCCACGAGCCGTGTCCGACCTCGGCAAGACCCTCGTCATCCTTGGCGCCGCAGTCATGCTCGTTGGCGCCGTCCTCTGGTCGGGCTTCGGCCGGGGCTGGCTCGGCCGCCTTCCCGGGGACTTCCACTTCAGGCGCGGCGGCGCCGACATCTACTTTCCCTTTGCCACATGCATCCTCATCAGCGTTGTCCTGACCCTCGTCTCATGGATCTTCCGCGGCCGGCACTAGGCCTGCGGTTCCTCGCGCTCCTTGCGCTGGCGCTTGCCGGACCGGCGGCCCGCGCTGCCGGACTGCGCGACGTGCCGGCGTCGGATCCCCACTTTGCCTACGACGGGCGCTTCGACGCCTCGGACCCGGCAAGGCCGGTGGTCATATGGGAAGCCAGCACCGTTGCCATCGATTTCAGCGGGCCGCAGGCCGCCGTGCGCTTCGGCGACGTGAAGGACCAGGTCTTCTTTGACGCGACGCTCGACGGGACGACATCCGTCATCCGGGCGGCGCCGGGAAGCATCGGCCTTCCCGTGTCCGGCAGCGGGCGCCACCACCTCATTCTCTTCAAGAGGACGGAGGCCACCGCGGGGACCGCGGTGTTCCTCGGGATCAGCGTCGCCGCGGACGCCCGGGTCCGCACGCCCAGGAAACCGGACTACCGGATGACCATGCACTTCATCGGGGACTCCATCACGGCGGGAGCCTGCGACGAGGACGGCCCTTCCGACCAGTGGGAGGACCGGGGCACCCATGACGCGGCCTACAGCTGGGCCGCGCTGACGGCCGCGGCGTTCCACGCCGACTACCAGAACCTCTCCGTCTCAGGGATCGGGATGGCCGCCGGGTGGGACAACGGCCTCCTGGAGGACATGGTCTGGGACAGGGTCTACCCGGACCCCAAGTCCCCCAAGGCGGACCTCACCCACTGGAAGCCAGACGTCATCTTCATCTACCTCGGCGAGAACGACGACTCCTACCCGAGGGAACACCACCTTCCCTTCCCCCCCGACTACGTCGCCAACTATGAGGCGCTCTACCGGAAGGTCCGGGCGGCGGCCCCCAGGGCGCACATCGTCCTGGTGACCGGCGGCATGTGGGGAGGGCACAACAGCCCCGAGCTCGCGGCAGCCTGGGGAAAGGTCGCCGCGGACCTCGAGAGGGAGGACGGGGCGGTGAGCCATTTCCGGTTCCAGCACTGGTCGCAGAACCACCCGAGGGTCGCCGACCACAAGGCGATGGCCGCCGAGATCATCGCATGGCTGGGGACGCAGCCCTTCATGTTGCGCTTCAAATAGGCGCGCCTGGTCGTGATCGTCATCAGGATCGGACACCGCAAGCATATCTGCCGCTAAGGGCGCGCGATTAACAGTCGCCGGGGCAGTGCAGGGCGCCCCCCGAAGGATGGCGCCCAGGAATGCGTTGAAACACCCGCGGATCGGACGAGTCTACAGGAGGCTCCCCGCGGAACGCCTACCTCCGCCGGTTTTTTACGACCCCAGCCCCCGCGGGAATAATATACCCCATGAACCGATCCCTAAAGTCGTTCCTGCTTCGCCATTGGAGGGAGCTGCGCCCCGTCATCATCGCCCTGGCCATCGCCGCGCCGCTGCGGTCCGCCGTCGCCGACTGGAACGTGGTGCCCACGGGCTCCATGGAGCCCACCATCGTCCCCGCCGAATACGTCTGGGTCGACAAGCTCGCCTACGACCTGAAGGTGCCGTTCACGACCGAGCACCTGGCAACCTGGGGCAATCCCAGCCGGGGCGACGTCATCGTCTTCTATTCGCCGGCCGACGGGACGCGGCTGGTCAAGCGGGTGGTGGGCCTGCCCGGCGACACCGTGGAGTCGCGCATGGACCGCCTGTGCATCAACGGCGCGCCCCTGGACTACGCGCCCTGGCACACGAGCCGGGCCGTCACCGCGGACAGGGACGGCCAGCCGCGCATCCTTGCGCAGGAGGGCCTTCCCGGCCGGCCGCATCCCATCACCGTGCTTCCCGCCAGGCGCGCGCGCCGGAATTTCGGCCCGGTCCGCGTCCCCGCTGGATCCTACTTCGTCATGGGGGACAACCGCGACAACAGCTTCGACTCCCGCTATTTTGGCGCCGTTTCCCGCGACCGCATCGTCGGCCGCGCCACCAGGGTCATCGCGTCCTTCGACCTTTCCCACCTTGCGCGTCCGAGGTTCGACCGTTTCCTCAGCCCGCTGCAGTGAGCGCCGCGCAGGGGACCGGGCCGCGCGCCAAGTAGGAGCCGTGCGGGTCGTCGCGGGTCATTAGGACCGCGAATATTCTGGGGACCTCTTCCCGTGCTTATATAGTCTCCTGCGCCGGAGGGCGGCCCTTGCCTTCCGGAGCGCGCGCCGTCAGACTCGCGAGATCATCACCCCAATGATAAGATTGGGCGCCGCTGCCGCGGTCGTTCCGTTTCTCGCGGCCCTCGCCGGCGCCGCCACGGTGGAGCGCAGGATTCCCGCGGTCATAAAGTTCAACCGCGACGTGATGCCGATCGTCGGCAACACGTGCTTCAAGTGCCATGGACCCGACCCCAAGGCGAACAAGGCCAACCTGCGGCTCGACCTTCCCTCGAACGCCTATGCCATGAGGACCGACAAGACGGGCCGCAAGTACGCGCCCATCGTGCCCGGCCACCCCGAGCTGTCCGAGGTCTGGCGCCGGGTGAGCTCGGCGGACGGCGGCGTCGTCATGCCCCCGCGCGACACCCTCCACCAGCTGTCCGCGAGGGACAAGGAGATCCTCCGGCGCTGGATCGAGCAGGGGGCCGTCTACGAGAAGCACTGGGCCTACATGCCGCCCAAGAAGGACGAGCCCCCGGCTGTCGCGTCCGGCACCAGCAACCCCATCGACCGCTTCATCCAGAAGGAGCTGGCCGAGAACGGCCTCACGCCCTCGCCCGAGGCCGACCGCCGGACGCTGGTCCGTCGGGTTTACCTCGACCTGGTCGGCCTGCCGCCGAGTCCCGGGGAGACCGAGGCCTTCGTCTCCGACAATGAGCCCGACGCCTACGGGCGCCTGGTCGACCGCCTCCTCGCCTCGCCGCACTTCGGCGAGCGCATGGCGGTCGAGTGGCTGGACCTGGCCCGCTTCGCGGACACGGTCGGCTACCACGGCGACCAGCTCTACAACAACTTCCCGTACCGCGACTGGGTCATCAACGCCTACAACAGCAACATGCCCTTCGACGAGTTCACGAGGGAGCAGCTGGCCGGCGACCTCCTGCCGAACGCCACCGCCGAGGACCGGGTGGCCAGCGGCTTCAACCGCCTGAACATGGTGACGCGCGAGGGCGGCGCCCAGCCGATGGAGTACCTCGACAAGTACGCCGCGGACCGGGTGCGCACGGTGTCGACCACCTGGCTCGGCTCGACGATGGCCTGCTGCGAGTGCCACGACCACAAGTTCGACCCCTTCAAGACAAAGGACTTCTACTCCATGGAGGCCTACTTTGCCGACATCAAGCAGTGGGGGGTCTACAACGACTACACCTACACGCCCGAGCCCGACCTGAAGGGCTTCAACAACGACTCGCCATTCCCGCCCGAGATCCAGGTGCTGAGCCCCTACCTGGCGGCCCGGCAGAAGAAGGAGGAGGCGCTCTGCCGCTCCGAGATGGAGGACATGGGCAGGAAGATCGTGGCCGACCCCGTGGCGCGCGAGGCCGCCGACGAGTGGGCCCGCTCGGTCTCCCCTTTCCTGAAGGCCGAGCCCACGGGCTGGAAGGCGATGACGCCCAGGGAGGCCAAGCCGCGGAAGGACGGCGAGGCCGGGGTGTCCGTCCTCCCCGACGGGTCGGTCCGGTTCCTGCCCGCGAAGGGCCAGAAGGACGACAGCTACGGCAACGGCGCCCTGATCACCTACGACGCCCCGGCGGGCGTCCTGGCGCGCCTCAGGCTGGAAGCCCTTCCCGACGACATCCGCGGGGGCCGCGTGACGAGCCGGCCCCACGACGACGAGTTCACCCTCGCCTTCAACCTCAAGATCCGGCGCGCGGGCTCCGACAAGGACGAGGCCGTCGACGTGTGCGACGGCTACCCGGGACAGCCCACCTGGACCTATTTCAACGGGCAGATCATGACCTCGATGCCGGTCAACTGGGTGTCCGCCCCGTCCCTGGCCAGCAAGGCCCAGCACGTCGACTACATCCTCGCCATCCCGGCTACCCTCAAGGAGGGCGACAAGCTGGTGGTCTCCATCGAGTCCGAGGACGTGGCCCGCCTGCGCGTGTCGCTTTCACCCATCGGCCTGAGGACCGCGGCCGCGGAGGCGCCGGAGAAGCTCGACGCGGCCGTCCTCGCCGGGAACCGGACGCCGCGGCAGGAGGAGGAGGTCGCCGAGGAGTACTTCGCCGCGACGCGGGCCTCGCACCCCTACGAGTTCGGCGTCATCCTGGACGACACGAGGCAGGCCGCGGCCTGCCGCAACGGCATGGCCTTCACGACCGTCACGGTCGCCACCACCCCCCGGATGACGCGGATCCTCCCGCGGGGCAACTGGCAGGACGACTCGGGCGCGGTCGTCGTCCCGGCGACCCCGGCGTTCCTCACGGTGCCCGCACCCACGGGGGGCGCGCGCCAGACCCGGCTCGACCTGGCCAACTGGATCATCTCGCGGGACAACCCCCTCACGGCCCGGACGATCATGAACCGCCTCTGGAAGCAGTTCTTCGGCACGGGCCTCTCGGCCGTCGTCGACGACCTGGGGACCCAGGGCGAGTACCCCACCCACCCCGAACTCCTCGACTGGCTCGCCGTCGAGTTCATGGACAAGGGATGGGACATGAAGGCGATGGTGCGCGAGATCGTGATGTCGGGCACGTACCGGCAGAGCTCGAAGTACCGGCCCGAGCTGGCGGATATCGACCCCGACAACCGCCTGGTGGCCCGGCAGTCGCCGCGCAGGCTCGAGGCGGAGTTCATCCGCGACAACGCCCTCGCGGCCGGCGGGCTCATCAACCTCGATATCGGCGGCCCCAGCATCTACCCCTACCAGCCGGCGGGCTACTACGTCGCCCTCCAGTTCCCCGACCGCGACTATATCGCCGACAGCGGAGACAGGCAGTACCGCAGGGGCGTCTACGTCCACTGGCAGCGGACCTTCCTTCACCCCATGCTGGCGAACTTCGACGCCCCCTCGCGCGAGGAGTGCACGGCGTCGCGGATCGTCTCCAGCACCCCCCAGCAGGCGCTGACGCTCCTCAACGACCCGGAATTCGTGGAGGCCGCCCGCGGCCTCGCCGAAAAGTCCCTCGAGGCCTCGAAGGCCGGGGCGCCCGAGGCGACGATCGACGCCGCATTCCGCCGGCTCCTCTCCCGACCCCCGACGGCCGACGAGACGGCCTCGGTCCGCAGTTTCTTCGAGGAGCAGCTCGCCTACTACAGGGGGGCGCCCGCGGAGGCCGGCAAGCTCCTCGCCGTCGGCTACCACCCCGTCTCGGCGATCGTCGACGCGCCCACCCTTGCCGCCTGGACGTCCGTCGCCCGGGTCCTCATCAACCTCAACGAGGCGATCGTTCGCTACTGATCCCATGGACCCATCGATCCAAAGATTCCTGGAGGAGCGCCAGCTCGAGTGGTCGCGCCGGACGTTCCTCGGAAAGTCCGCCCAGGCCCTGGGCACCCTGGCCCTGGGCTCGCTGCTGAACCCCGCCCTCCTGCGCGGGATGACGGCCCCCTCCCCCCGGTGGTCGGGCATCGTCACCTCCCCCGCGTTCCCGCCGACCGCCAAGAGGATCATCCACCTCTACATGGCCGGCGGCCCGTCCCACATCGACCTCTTCGACCCCAAGCCCGAGCTCAACCGGATCAACGGCCATCCCTTTCCCGCCTCGTTCACGAGCGGCCAGCAGCTCGCCCAGCTCCAGGGCTCGAAGCTCCTGGCCCGCGGCTCCAAGTTTGGCGTCACCCGCTGCGGGCTCTCGGGCCAGATGATCTCGGATCTCCTGCCCTACACGCAGCAGATCGCCGACGACATCTGCATCGTCCGCTCGATGCACACGGAGCAGATCAACCACGATCCCGCCCACGCCTTCATGAACTCGGGCTCGGGCCTCAAGGGCCGGCCGAGCATCGGCTCCTGGCTCCTCTACGGCCTGGGCTCCGAGTCGGACAACCTCCCGGGATTCGTCGTCCTCATGTCGCGCGGGCCCTCCGGTGGGGAGCAGCCGGTGTCGGCGAGGCAGTGGTCGTCGGGGTTCCTCCCCAGCCGCTTCCAGGGCGTCCAGTTCCAGAGCACCGGGGCGCCCGTCCACTACGTCGGCAACCCCGACGGCGTGTGCCAGAGCACCCAGCGGCAGGTGATCGACGAGGTCGCGCGCCTGAACGGCTTCCACGAGGAGCAGACCCAGGACCCAGAGATCCAGACCCGGATCGCCCAGTACGAGCTGGCGTTCAAGATGCAGAGCAGCATCCCCGACCTGACCGACCTCTCGGAGGAGCCCCAGTCGATCCGCGACATGTACGGCGTGAAGCACCAGGGCGACGGCTCCTTCGCCTCCAACTGCCTCATCGCGCGGCGACTCGCGGAGCGCGGCGTGCGCTTCATCCAGCTCTATCACCGCGGCTGGGACCAGCACTCGAACCTCGACAACGACCTGCCTGACGTCTGCCGCCGGGTCGACCAGGCCTCCGCCGCCCTCGTGAAGGACCTGAAGCAGCGCGGCATGCTGGAGGACACCCTTGTCCTCTGGGGCGGGGAGTTCGGACGGACGCCGATGGGCCAGGGCAGCGGCCGCGACCACCACATCAACGCCTTCTCGGTCTGGATGGCGGGCGGCGGGATCCGCGGCGGCCTCACGTGGGGCTCCACGGACGAGCTCGGCTACCGCTACATCGAGGACGGGCAGGAGATGCACGTCCACGACCTCCACGCCAACATGCTGGCCGCGATGGGCATCAACCACGAGAAGCTGACCTACCGCCACCAGGGCCGCGACTTCCGGCTGACGGACGTGCACGGCCGGATCTCGAAGGGGATCTTCGCCTAGCGGCGGCCCATGCGAGAAATAGCCCAGTTCCTCGGGCATCTCCACCCCGTCTGGGTGCACCTGCCGATCGGCGTCTTCCTGGTCCTGGCGCTGCTGGAGGCCTCGAACCTGCTTTCGCTGGTCCCCGGCCTGTCGTTCATGCCCCACCTGGGGGGCCGCCAGCGGGCGCTCATCCTCGTGGTGTCGGCCGTGTCGGCCGTGGTGGCGGCGGCGCTCGGCTGGCTGCTCTCCCGCGCCGGGGGCTACGACGGTGCCCTCATCGTGCGGCACCGGGAGCTGGGCCTCATGGCCGCCGGGGCCGCCGTCCTCCTCCTCCTTGTCCACCGCGTCCGCTGGCTCTACCTGCCGGCGTTCCTCCTCTCGTTCGTCCTCCTTGTCCTGGCGGGGCACGCCGGGGCCAAGATCACGCACGGGAGCGACTACCTGACGGCGAGCCTGCCGCCGAGGCTCGCCCGGCTGCTGGGCGTCGCGCCCAGGGTCGTGGCGCCCCCGCGGGTCGTGACGCTTGAGAACGCGGTCGCCTTCGGCGACGTCGTCCACCCGATCCTGGAGGCGCACTGCGCCGCGTGCCACGGCCCGTCAAAAAGCAACGGCTCCCTCCGGGTCGACTCGTGGGAGCTGCTCACGAAGGGCGGCAAGCACGGCCCGGCCTATGTCGCCGGGAAGCTGGGGGCGAGCGAGATGATACGGCGGATCAACCTGCCCATGGATGACCGCGCGCACATGCCCCCGCGGGACAAGCCCCAGCTGAACGACGACGACATCGCGCTCGTCGAGTGGTGGGTCGGCGCCGGCGCCCCGAAGATGCAGCGGGCGGCCGCCCTTGAACCCACCCCGACCGCGGAGTCCGCGCTGGAGGCCCGCTTCCCCGGGCCGCCGCCGCCCGACCGGGCCTCGGTCCTCGCCCAGGCCGCGAAGCTCGGTCCCTCGCTCGGCATCCTCATACGCTCGCGCTCGCCCGACGGGCCGTGGCTCGACGTCAATGCCCGGCCCGCGGGCAGGTCCTTCGGCGACCGCGAGCTGGCCCAGCTCTCGCCGATCGCCGCGGCCGTCCAGTGGCTCGACCTCGGGGGAACCGCCGTGACGGCCGCCGGGCTGGCGCCCGTGGCGGCCATGCGCAACCTGGAGAGGCTGAGGCTGGACGGCCTGCACGTCGACGACGCCAGCCTTGCGGGCCTCTCCGGCCTGCGCCGCCTGGCGTCGCTCAACCTGCGCGGGACGCGGGTGACGGACAAGGGGCTCATGCACCTTGCCGGCCTGCCCCGCCTGCGCTCGCTCTACGTCTGGCAGACCGCGGTCACGCCGGCCGGCCTCGACACCCTGGCCTCCTCGGTCGTCGATCCCCGGCGCGCCGAGCGCTGGAGGCAGAGCGAGGCCGAGCTCGGCCGCCAGATCGCGGCCGACCGCTTCCGCGGCGACGACGGCGACGGCCTGAAGCTCAACGTGGCCGCGTCCGCGGCGCCCGTCCCCGCGAAATGAACCCCAACCCCAAGGAATCCACCCCCATGACACCGCTCTCCCGCAGATCGTTCATCGGCCGCTGCGCGGCGTTCGCCGCGGCCTCGACGCTCCCCTCCTTCAACGTCCGCGCCTCCGACAAGGCCGGGAGCCGGTTCCCCATCGTGGGCTCCGGCGAGCACACCTACGAGTGCGTGCACGACTGGCTCGTCCCTCCCAGCGGCCTCGTCTGGGGCGACACGCACGGGCTCTGCCAGGACGCCTCGGGCAACATCTACGTGGCCCACACGGTCAACAAGTCGAGCATGCGCGGCGAGGCGATCGTCGTGTATGACGCCGACGGCCGGTTCGTCCGAGCCTTCGGCGAGCGGTTCCGCGGGGGCGCGCACGGCCTGGTCCTCGACACCGTGGGCGGCGGCGAGACCCTCGTCCACTGCGACATCAACCGCTGCAACATCGTGAGGACGACGCTCACGGGCGAGGTCCTCTGGGAGCACGGCTACCCGGCCGAGGACATGGCCTACCGCGGGAAGCCCATCAGCTTCGTGCCGACGAACGTCGCCTTCCGGCCGGACGGCGGGTTCTTCGTGGGCGACGGCTACGGGTCCAGCCATATGCTCAGGTTCTCGCCTGACGGGAGCTTCATGGGCGAGATCGGCGGCCCGGGGAAGGACGACGCCGAGTTCGACACGCCGCACGGCCAGTGGGTCGACACGAGGGGCCCCGAGCCGGTACTCGCCGTCGCCGACCGGGGCAACCGCAGGATCCAGCTCTTCGACCTAGACGGCGTGCACCTGCGCACGGTGAAGGACGAGGCGCACCTGCGGATGCCGTGCTACTTCCACGTGCGCGGCGACCTCATGGTCTGCCCGGACCTGGACAGCCAGGTCTGCCTGCTCGACCGGGACTACCGCGTCGTCGCCCAGCTGGGCGACGGCCAGGCGATCAACGGGAAGGTCGGCTCTCGGCGGGACCAGGCGCGCGACCAGTTCACGCCCGGGAAGTTCATAACGCCGCACGCCGCCATCTTCCTGGCGACGGGGGACATCCTCGTCGCGGAATGGCTGCCCATCGGCCGAATCACCCTCCTGAGGAAGGTGTAGCCCCTTCCCTAGGTGAGGGGCCGCGCGCCCGGGCCGCGGAAGACGCCAAAGAGGCCGACAAGGCCCACGATGACTCCCGCGACGAGGAGCCAGACCGCCTTGTTGGTCGGCGCGCCCGTGAACGTCCTTGAGATGCTGGATGCCGTCGAATGCGCAGCGTCGGCCCCGTAAACGATGAGGATGATGCCGACGACGAGGAGGATGAGTGAGATGATTCTGTTCATGGCCTAATAGAGCCTTGGACCCATGCCGGCACCTTTTGTGCGTCAATCTCCGAATCGGGCAATTTGCGGGTTCATCCGCACAGGGGAAAGCGCCCCGGAACAAGGCGCGAGTGCAGGCGCAGGCTCATGGTTCTCCTATGGAAGGTGGCTGGGACCGTGCCGTGACCCTGGAAACGCCAGGGAAAACAGGCGACTCCCCCGTCATCACGGCGGAGAACCTCGCCTTCAAGGTGATGAAGGGCCTGGCGGGAATCGCCCTCGGCCTCACGGTCGTGGGGCTCTTCTCGGTGATCGCCTACGCCGTATCCAGCCGGATGACGGAGTTCGGGATCAGGATGGCCGTGGGCGCGACGCCGGAGAACATCAGGTCGCTGATCATGAGCCGCGGGCTGGCCTTCGCGGCTCTCGGCGTCGCGATCGGGGTGTCGGGGGGCCTGGCGCTGACCCGCTTCATGCAGGGAATGCTGTTTGAGACGTCGCCCTTCGACCCCGCCGTGTACGGCGCCGTCGCGCTCCTCCTCCTTGTCTCGGCCGCGGCGGCGTGCGCCCTCCCGGCGCGCCGGGCCGCGAGGGCCGACGTAATCCGCCTGCTGAAATCCGAGTAAGGGCGCCTGCAGGCCCGTCCCCCCCCCCCCCGAATACCCTAGGGGCGAGGAATCTCGGTTTCCGGTACCCGGCCAGGGGGCGGCATCTCGGTTGTTCGTTGCATCCGCCGGGAGGCCATCCATTACCGTCGGATGCGCATGCGCTCGAACGGTGTCCTCGCGGGCTTGCTGGCAGTGGCCCTGTCGTCGGCGGGCTGCATCAATGCGAGGCTGACCCGCGCCATCGTCGAGGCGCCGAACGGCAGGCACACCCCACGGATCCTGACGCCCGCGCGCTCGAAGGAGCTGCTCAAGGACGACGCCACCTACTCCGAAGCCTGGATGGTTCCCGTGGGTCCGCCCGCGGCGCAGCTGTCCGTCGCGGTGGTCGAGCCCGGCGACTACAAGTCGTCCGTCGTCATCAGGACCGGCAAGTTCAAGAACGGCAGGGAGCCCGTCTGGCCCGAGACCCATTGGACGATCCCCGCCCGGCCCCCCGGCGCGGCGGTTCCGCCGAGGGCCACGGTGCTCCTCCTCCACGGCTACGAGGACTCGAAGGAGGACATGATGCACTGGGCCCTTTTCCTGGCCGAGCACCGGTACAGGGCGGTCCTCGTCGACCTGCGGGGACACGGGCGCTCGACGGGAAGCTGGATCGGTTACGGGGCCTTCGAGGCGCACGACCTGCAGCAGGTCATCGACGACCTGGACAGGAGGCACCTCATCGCCGGCCGCCTCGGGGTCCTGGGGATTTCCTACGGGGCCAGCGTCGGGCTCCAGCTGGCCGGGCGCGACAGGCGGGTCGGGGCGGTGGTCGCCATGGAGCCCTTCAGCGACTCGCGGGAGGCGGTGGTCGAGTTCGCCCGCGCCGTCGTCCCGAAGCTCGTCAGCTCCTGGACCGAGAGGGACTTCTCAACCGCGGAGGACCGCGCAGCGCGCCTGGGCGGCTTCGCCTGGTCGAGCGCGGACCCGGCGGGCTCGGCGGCCAGCGCCCAGGCGCCCATCCTCTACGTCTGCGCGGACAACGACCATTGGATCTCTCCGGGCAACACGCGCCGCCTGGCCGACAGGACCCGGAGCCTTCACTCGGTCGTGACGGTGCACTTCGACAAGACCGGGCTCGAGGACCACATCCTGCTTTCCTGGGTCCTGAACCCCATGGCGCCGGCCGTCCTCTCCTGGCTCAACGAATGCCTGTCCGACCCTGCGCCTGCCCTGCCGGGCAGGCTCGCCGCCCTCGGATTCATCCCTTCGGCTAGACCTGCGAGTACTCCGTAGGGACGAGGAAGCGGCTCGTGATCTTCTGCACCGTGTCGGCGTACTGCGGGTCGTTGAGCAGCTTCTTCCAGACGGGGTGCGCGAGGAACCGGTCCCAGTTGCGCTTGTGCGTCGCCAGGTCGGAGCTGCAGAGCATGTAGGTGAGGTGCGGGAGGTCCCTGCCGACGAGGGCCTGCCCGTAGAACACCGGCGACAGGTCGACCTCCTGCATGACGCCGATCTCCCCAGCATTGAACATGGCGACCTTCTTCAGGGCCTTGAGCTCGCTGTAGCTCTCGTAGGTGCGCATCTCGAACACCCTGGCCTTCCTGTCCTTGGCGAGCTGCGGGACCACGAGCCGGGGGAGCCCCGAGAAGGGCAGGAATATCCAGCTGTCGATGCGGTCGAAGGCCGGGTTCTCCTTCGTGGGCCTGCTCAGGTAATCCATGCCTGCGGCCTGCACGCCGCCGTCCTCGTTGATCGAGGAGTCGATCGAGACCACCGACTCCATGGACGGGTGCGGGATGAGCACCCACACGGCCGCGCCGTCCTTGGCGTCGGGCTCGGTGAAGGCGCCGACGGCCTCGACCCCGCGGGCGTTGAGGGCGGGGATGAGGGCCTTCTCGAGGTAGCCGTCAAGGAGCGCGTGCCCCGCGCCGGCGCGCAGGCGATAGGACCGCAGCTCGAGGATCTGGGACGAGGGGCCGGCGTCGGCGGCCCTCGCGGTGCCGGCAAGGGCGGCGACGCTTCCGGCGGCAAGGGTGGTTTTCACGAAATCGCGGCGGCTGAGGTTGTTCATGGGCCCTAACGTTCCGCAAAAAGCCCGCGCAGTCCAGTCTCCGAGGCCTCGGCGACGCCCCGCTCGGTGATGAGGCCGGTAACGAGGCGGGCCGGCGTCACGTCAAAGGCGGGGTTTGCCGCGGCGCTTCCCTCCGGCGTCAGGAGGACCTCGGCGACGAGGCCGCCCTCCAGGCGGCCGGCGATGTGCGTCACCTCCTTCTCCGAGCGGTTCTCGATCGGTATCTCGCGCACGCCGTCCCGCAGGCTCCAGTCGATGGAGGGGGACGGGACGGCGGCATAGAAGGGCACCCCGTTGTCGTAGGCGGCCAGGGCCTTCAGGTACGTGCCGATCTTGTTGCAGACGTCGCCCGTGGCGGTCGTGCGGTCGGTGCCCACGATCACGATGTCCACCTCGCCGTGCTGCATCAGGTGGCCGCCGGCATTGTCGGAGATGACCGTGTGCGGGACGCCGTGGTTCTTCAGCTCCCAGGCCGTCAGGCTCGCGCCCTGGTTGCGGGGACGGGTCTCGTCGACCCAGACGTGAACGGGGATGCCGCCGTCATGGGCGGCGTAGATGGGCGCGGTCGCCGTGCCGACGTCGACCGTTGCGAGCCAGCCCGCATTGCAGTGCGTGAGGATGTTGACCCTGCGCTTTCCCTTTTCGGCGAGCGCACGCAGGAGCGGCAGGCCCGACTGGCCGATCGCGGTGTTGATGGCGACGTCCTCGTCACAGATCCGCTCGGCAAGCGCCAGGGCGGCCTCCGCCCGGGCTGCGGGCCCCACCTGTCCAAGCTCCGTCTGCGCGCGCTGGACCGCCCATCGCAGGTTGACCGCAGTCGGGCGGGTCGCCATCAGCTCCCTGCCCGCCGCGCGCAGCCCCTCGTCTGAGGGATCGGTGCGCAGCGCAAGCCAGAGGCCGTAGGCGGCTGTCGCCCCGATGAGCGGGGCGCCGCGCACCTTCATCGTGCGGATGGCGGCGGCCGCGGCTCCGGCGCTTGCGAGGCGCACGACCTCGAAGCCATGGGGCAGGCTTGTCTGGTCGATGATGCCGGCGGAGACGCCGTCGCTCCCCGTCCAAATCGTGCGCTGGGCTTTGCCCCTTACCTTCATATCACGCGTTCATTGCCTCCGTCGACGGGCACCTGGGCGCCGGTCGTCTTGGCAAACTTGCTGCCGCAGAGCTCGGCGGCAAGCTCGGCAACGTCCCGGCTCGTCACCTCCGTGCGGAGGACGTTGTTCGTGCGGTATTCCTCGACCGAGAGGCCGTAGCTCTTCGCGCGGGACTCGATGACCTCGGCGGTCCAGAGCGCCGTGTCGAAGACCATGTTCGGGTGGAGCGTGTTGACGCGTATGCCGTCGCGCCCCCACTCGAGCGCCGCGACGCGCGCCAGCTGGCTGACGGCCGCCTTCGAGGCCGAGTAGGCGGCCGCACCGGGCCCCGGCGCCGGCACGTTCTTGGACCCGATGACAGCGACGCGGCCGCCCCTTGGGGACTCCTTCAGGAGGGGGTGGCACTCGCGCATCATGAGGAACGTGGCGTCCAGGTTGACCGTCATCACCCTGTCCCAGGCGGCAGAATCCATGCGCGCGATGGGCGTGGTCGGGTGGAAGATGCCGGCGTTGAGGACCAGCATGTCGACGCCGCCAAAGGCCAGGACCGCCTCGTCGAGCGCGGCGCGGATCTCGGCCTCCTTCGAAAGGTCGCACCTGAAGCCGCGGTAGGCGGCCCGGCCGGCGGGCGCGGCCACGGCCGGATTGATGTCCAGGCCCACCACCGCGGCGCCGCGGGAAAGGAAGGCGTCGACGCAGGCCTTCCCGATCCCGGACGCGGCGCCGGTCACGACGACCACCTCGCCCGTGAATTCCGGGGGCTTGCCCGGGCTCCTCAGCTTCGCCTGCTCGAGGTCCCAGTACTCGACCTCGAAGATGTCGCCGGCCGGGAGCGCGCTCCAGCCCCCGAGCGCCTGGGCCTGGGAGATGACGTCCATCGTCCGGCCGTAGATGTCCCCCGCGACTTCAGCGTCCCTTGCCGTGCGCCCGACAGCGATCATCCCCCACTCCGGGTCGAGCACGATTCGCGGCGCCGGGTCCAGCATCGCGGGCCTCGGGTCAGCCTTCGCCGCCCCGGCCTCGTAGTAGGCCCTGTATTCGGCCGCATAGCGGGCGAGGTCGCGCCCGACGAGGGGGACGCGCTTCGTGCGGATGACATGGTCAGGGGTGACCGGGCCGCCCAGCGCGCGGGCGCCGAGGTCCGCCGCGCCGATGAAGGCAAGGCTCCTTGAGTCCCGGTGTGACGACAGGATGGCCGGGCCGCCCGCCACCTCTGACAGCCGGTTCCTGAAGGCCGCGATGTCCGTGCGGACGACGGGCCTTGCCGCAGGAGCCCGCGACGCATCGAGAGGCCTCGCCCCGGCCTTCCCCAGCTGGTCCTCGGCCAGCGTCACCAGCTCGGCCATCCGGGAGTACGACTCCTCGGCGGTGTCCCCGAAGCTCACGAGGCCGTGGCTCATGAGGACAAGGCCGATGACTCCGCGCGGAAAGGGGGACGCGACCGCGCCCAGGCAGGCCTTGGCGAGCCGGAATCCCGGCATCACGTAGGGAATCACGACCGCGCGGCCGGCGTAGAGGCTCGCAATGCGCTCGGCGCCCCCCGGCGTGTTGCACACCGCGACCAGGGCCTCGGCATGGGTGTGGTCGACGTACTTGGAGGGGATGAGCGCGTGGAGGATCGCCTCGACGGACGGGTTGGGCGCCAACGGGTCCGTCATGGAGACCCTGAACTCGGCCGCCATGCGCAGGTCGGACAGGGCGTCCAGCTTCGCGAGCCGCAGCAGGGCGTCCATCCGGCACGGGGAAAAGCCCTGCTCCTTGATTGTCGAGAGCTCCCAGCCGCTGCCCTTCACGCGCAGGATCGGCTCGGACTCGCCGTAGAGATTGCGCTCCAGCGTCTTCACGGAGGTGTTGCCCCCGCCATGGAGGACCAGAGCTGGATCTGCTCCCAGGAGGCGCGAGCTGTACACCCTCTGCCCGAGGTCCCCTGGGAACCGGGCGGCCTCGGCCTTATCCCAGAGATTCTTCATCGGGAGACACCCTGGCGGAAGGGGCGCGGCATGGTGATAGGGGTGCCGTCATCCTCAATCCCAGTCAAGGGAGCCGGTTGCAGAGCTTCTTGGGCAATCGGAGCCGTCCGGCGGCATGGGGAAGCGTCCGTATTGACACATGCGACATCTGGTAATACGTCTTCAGGGTGCAAACCTTGACGCTCAAGCTTTCGACGGGCACGGCGGCGAGGCTTGAGCGCATGGCAAGGCGCCGCCGCACCACGAAATCGGCGGTCATGCGCGAGGCCCTGGAGGACAAGCTTCGAGCGGCGGCAAACGAGCCATCCGTATACGACATGATGAAGCCCACCGTCGGCCTCGTGGACAGCGGCATCCGGGACCTTGGCCACAACCCGGCGCACCTGAAAGGATTCGGGCAAAAGTGAGCACGGTCTTGGCCGACACGGGTGCGCTCGTCGCGCTCCTTGACCGGCGGGAGAAATTCCATGCGTGGGCGGTGGAGCAAATTCAGGCCATGAGCCCTCCCTTGGTCACGTGCGAGGCGGTGCTGGCCGAGCTCTGTTATTTGCTTTCTGGGGTCCCAAGGGGGACTGCCGCAGTCAGGAGCAACCTCGAGTCCGGGGCCTGGACCATTGATTTCTCGCTCTCGGCGGAACAGGAACGGGTCTTCGAATTGATGAAGACTTATTCCAACCTCTCGATGTCCCTTGCGGATGGATGCCTTGTCCGGATGTCCGAGCTCCGGGCCGATTCTAGGATACTCACGCTCGACAGGCATTTCAGGACCTACCGGCGCAATCGCCGCCAGGTGATTCCCCTGATAACGCCGCCCGAGCCTTAAAACGGATGACACCATCTGACCAGGCCTCGTGGTTCATATCCCCTGACCCGGCATTGATCGACGTGGATGCCGTCCACCGCCTTCTCCAGGGCAGCTATTGGGCGGAAAATCGGCCGAGAGAAATCATCAGGGAGAGCATCGCCAACTCCGTCTGCTTCGGCGCGTACCTGAAGGCGGACCGGAGGCAGGTCGGGTTTGCCCGCATCGTGACCGACAAGGTGACCTTCTCCTGGATCTGCGACGTGGTCGTCGATGAAGCCCACAGGGGAAAGGGCATGGGCAAGGCCCTCATGGCGGCGGTCATGGACCACCCGTGCGTGCGCTCAACTTCGAATATCCTCGGGACCCGCGACGCGCACGGGCTCTACGAGCGATTCGGGTTCGAGCGCCGGGAGATGATGCGCCGGTCGCCCCGCGCATTCGGCTGAGCGGAGGGGCCCGGGTTCGCGGCGCGCCCCGCGGCCCTGCGTCAGGCGACCGAGGAGGCCCGGCCGCCGAGGCCCGGGGCCTCCTGGCCGGCGGCCTGCGGCCGCGCCTTGAGGTATTCCGTCCACAGGAGCTGCGACCAGCTCTCCAGCTTGGGGAAGACCTCCTCGATGCCAGCCGCGTCGCTCCACATGGCCTCGATCATCTCGGGCTCGTTGACGGCGAAGCGCCCGCTGCCGGCCTCCACGAGGAAGGCCACGCCGAGGTGGACCTGCCCCACGGGGCTGGCGTCGTCGTTGATAAAGCCCACGACGCTCAGCCGGCGGATGCTGGGAATGAACACCTCCTCGTTCAGCTCGCGGACCATCGCGGCCATGATGAGGTTCGTCTTTGCGCCGCTCTGTCCGTCGATGTCGTTGATGTGCCCCCCGAACCCCAGAGAGAACTTGTCATGGAGCCGGCTCTCCCCCTGCTTCTTCGTCCGGCGGTAGAGCAGGAACTGGTCGCGGTGGGTGATGACGATGTAGGGTATGACCTGCTTGTGCGTCGGGTCCGCCTCGGCGGCGGGGCGGTTCAGGAACACCGATGACTCCCCGAGCGCCTCCATGAGGTCGGCCGAGCCGGCATCCAGGAAGCCCTGGCGCAGGTGGCGCTCGATTGCGGGGCGCGGGACGGCAAGCACGCGTTCGATCATTCTTCGGCCTCTATGTGGCGCGTTTTGTCCAAATGGAAACCAAAAGGCGTGAACATTCGATTCACCGGGTTATTCACAGGCGCCGGGCGCATCGCGCGGAAGGCGGCCATGCCCTTGCGGAACACGCCCTTGCGGCCATGATAGCCTTCCCCACCCCATGACCATGCAATACCGCCAACTCGGAAAATCGGGACTCAAGATCAGCGCGCTGTCCTTCGGCGCCTGGGTGACCTTCGGCAAGCAGGTCGGCGACACGGTCGCCAGGCAGCTTCTCCACACGGCCTACGACGCCGGGATAAACTACTTCGACAACGCGGAGTCCTACGCCGACGGGAAGGCGGAGGAGGTGATGGGGGCGATCCTGAAGAAGTCCGGCTGGAGGCGGAGCAGCTACATGGTCTCCAGCAAGGTGTTCTTCGGCGCCGAGGGCGACCGCCCGAACGAGGACGGCCTTTCCAGGAAGCACGTTGTCGAGGCCTGCAATGACGCCCTGCGCAGGCTGCAGGTCGACTACCTGGACCTTTATTTCTGCCACAGGCCGGACCCCTCGGTGCCCATCGAGGAGACGTGCCGCGCCATGCATGACCTGATCGCCCAGGGCCGCGTCCTCTACTGGGGCACGAGCGAGTGGAGCGCCGCGCAGATCGAGGCCGCCCACGCCGTGTGCGACCGCCTTCTCCTGCACCACCCGGTCGTCGAGCAGCCGCAGTACAATATCTTCCACCGCTCGAAGGTGGAGAAGGAGTTCTCGGCCCTGTACCGGAGCCCGGGCCTTGGGACGACGATCTGGTCCCCGCTGGCCTCGGGGCTGCTGACCGGAAAGTACAACAAGTCGGTCGGCAAGGGAACGCGCCTGGGCATGTCGGGCATGGAGTGGCTGCGGGACGAGATACTGAAGAAGCCCGGCATCGAGAGGAAGCTGGCCGTGGTCCCGAAGCTTGAGGCGGTCGCAAGGGAGCTCCAGACCACGCTCCCCTGCCTCGGCATCGCCTGGTGCCTGAAGAATCCCCACGTCAGCACTGTGATCCTCGGCGCGTCCAAGGTGGAGCAGCTGAAGGAGAACCTCGGCGCGCTGGAGGTGATCGAGCGGCTGACCCCCCAGGTGCAGCGCGAGATCGCCACGCTGACAAGCGGGTTTGCGGACTAGGGACGCGCCCCATGAAGCGGGCCCTCCTCGTCGTTGCAGCACTCCTCCTCGCCGCGTGCGAAAGCCCGAAGGCGAAGCGGATCGAGATGGAAAAGGATGCCGTGCGGGCGCGCCTGCAGCACTTCTCCGAGCTCATGCTCGCCATGGACAACGCCGCGATTGCGGCGATGTTCGCCCCCCAGGGGGAATTCGACAGTCCCTCGAGGACGACCAAGGGCCCGGCAGCCATCGAAGGGCTCCTGGATAAATTCTCGGACCACAAGATCCTAGCCTGCAGCTATATGGCAACCAGCACCCTCATCGACGGGGACATCTCCGAGGAGATCGGGACCTATTCCCTCAGGGTTCGGGAGCCCACCGGGCACATCCTTGAGAGCGGGGGGCGCCTGGAGGTCGAGTGGTCCCGCAGCCCTTCCGGTGAATGGCTTATAAACCAGCTGGAGACGTTCCCGGAGCCGAAGAAGGCGCCGTAGGGCCGGCGCCGCCGGGGGTGCGCCCTTTGCGGAGGCAAAGGGGGTTGCGCGGCGGAACGAATCACGCATTTTCCACGTCAGGCGTGCACATGCGGCTCATATCTTCACGGGGATGGCTCGGCGCTGCCCTTTTCCTCCTCTGCGCGGCCTGCGGCCTGGCCGCCCCGTCGCGCGACGACGCACTCCAGGCCATCTCCGTCCTTGAGAAGGACATCCTGGGACCCGGGGCCGACGAGGCCGCCAAGACGATCGTCGTCTATGCGCAGGTGAGCGACGACGTGATGGTCGACGTGGGCCCGGACGAGCTGCCCTGGCTCTCGGAGGACTGGGGCCTGGACAAGGACCGGGAGGCCCAGCTCCACTCCCTGCTCCTTGCCGCCTTCGTCGCAGGGGACGTGAAGACCCAGCTGCGGAGCGCGCACGCGCTCGACGACACCTACTCGGGCTGGCTGTTCGCGATCGACGCATACCACCGCATGCGCCTGAAGGAGAATTTCCGAAGCCCCTCGCTGGACGCCCTCTCGAAGCTCCAGGATGACGGGAAGCTCTTCAAGCACGCGAAGGAGGTCGAGGAGCAGCAGGAGGAGCAGCAGCCCCCCGACACCCAGGAACGGCCCTACGCCTAAGGCCGCGCTTGCGCCGGGGCGAAGGACAGGGCCTCATGCGCCGATGAACCGCCGCACCTTCGTTTCCTCGCTGGCTGCGGCCGGCGCCGTGGCCGCCACGGGCTCGCGCCTCTTCGCCATCGGCACGTCCCCGCGGGTACGGGTCGGCATCATCGGGTGCGGCTGGTACGGCGGCGTGAACCTCGACGCCTTCTCCCGGAATGTCGCCCTTGACGTCGTCTCGCTCTGCGACGTCAACCAGCAGAACCTGGAGAACACCCTGCGCGCCGTCGCCAAGCTGCAGTCCGGCGTGCCGAGGACTTTCGTCGACTACCGCGAGATGCTGGACTCGGGCGAGCATGACGTCGTGATCGTCGCCACCCCCGACCACTGGCACGCCCTGCCGGCCATCGCCGCGATGAAGGCCGGCGCGGACGTCTACCTGGAAAAGCCCGTGGGCGTCGACGTCATGGAGGGGGAGGCGCTCGTCGCCGCGGCGCGCAGATACGGCCGGGTCGTCCAGGTGAACACCCAGCGAAGGAGCAATCCCCTCTACCTCGAGGCCCGCGACCGGTATCTCCGCAGCGGCCGGGTCGGCAAGATAGGCCTCGTTGAGACCTACAGCTACCTCGGCTCGGAAGGCTGGTCGGCTGGGCCGGTGCCCGATGCCCCGGTCCCAGCCCACCTCAATTACGACTTCTGGACAGGGCCGGCGCCCCTCCTGCCCTTCAAGGCCATCAAGGAGAACCGGGGATGGCGCGCGTTCATGGAGTATGGCAACGGGCCCATTGGAAACCTCGGCGTGCACATGCTGGACCAGGCGCGCTGGCTGCTCGGCCTCGGCTGGCCAACGTCGATCTCGTCCACGGGAGGGATCTACGTCGAGAAGGCCTCATTCTCCAACATCTCCGACACGCAGAGGAGCGAGTTTCGCTATCCCGACCTCGACATCAGCTGGCAGCACCGCCTGTGGGGCGGCTCACCCATTCCCCAGCGCCATTGGAGCGACCAGTGGGGCACCCGCCTCATCGGCGACAAGGGCACCCTCAACCTGACCATGCTCGAGTATGCCTTCACGCCCGCGGGCGGGGGGCCGCGCGAGGGCGTGCACATGCTTTCGAAGACCGGCAACCTCGAGAATGTCGACTTCAGCGGCGAGGGCCACGCCTACACGGAGACCGAGAACAGGCATGTCCTCGACTTCATGGGGGCGCGGCAGGACCGCTCCCGCCCCATCTCCGACATCGAGGAGGGGCACATATCGAGCGCGTGCTGCGAGCTTGCGAACCTCTCGCTGCAGCTCGGCAGGCCCGTCTCCTACGACCCAGGGAGCCGCACGGTCCCCGGTGACGCCGAGGCGACGCGGATGCTGGCGCGCCCCTACCGCGCCCCCTGGGCACATCCCGGCCCGTCAAGCGCCTGACGCCGCCGCGAGGCCCCGCCCGCCGCCCCTCGTCAGTTCGACTCGGGATACCCCCGCCACACCCATTCCAGGGCCTCCGGCAGCGTCTGCGCCTTCACGCGGCGGTCCACGTGGCCGGCATCCAGGCAGAAGACGTATTGGTAGTGGTAGCCCTTCGCCTTCAGGGCAACGGCCATCCGGTTGTTTGCATCGACCCAGTCGTGCATCCCGTCGCGGAGCGAGTTGGGATTGTAGAGGTCCCGGTCGCCCACCTCCATCCAGAGCCGGATGGGCTTGCGCGGGCTCTGCGGGATGAGGTGCTCGTGATACTCCCACGCGCCATGGGGCGCGTCGGCGTTGTAGGGGGAGGCCTGGTCCACGAAGGTGCCCGAATACGTGATCACGCGGTGGTACAGGTCCGGCCGGTACCACGCCATCGTGAAGGCGGCCGCGCCGCCCGAGCTTCCGCCCATGGCGGCCCGGCCGTCCGGGTCCCTCGTGAGCACGACCCCGCACTTGGATTCGACGAGGGGGAACACCTCCGACTCGACGAACTGGGCGTAGCGCCCGGACATCGTGTCGTACTCCAGGCCGCGTTCGCTTCCCTGCGCGTCC
The DNA here is from genome assembly GCA_036489955.1 of Opitutaceae bacterium. Lineage (GTDB taxonomy): Bacteria > Verrucomicrobiota > Verrucomicrobiia > Opitutales > Opitutaceae > Palsa-1447. The sequence goes on along the minus strand of DASXEV010000010.1, from coordinate 27,603 downwards.
CCGCCGCCGTTCTGTATCATCACGGCGACCATCGCGGGCGCCCGGTGCTGCGCGATCAGGTTGTCGAGGACCGTGGGCAGGCTCCCGTCGGGTCCGTCCTGGGTCACGATCACGGGCGCCGGCGTGCCGGGAGCATACTGCGCCGGCACGTATACGGTCACGGTCCGCGTGTAGGGCATCGGGTAGATGCTCACGTGCGCCAGGTCGGGCGGCATGTAGCGGGGGGAGCCGCCGGGCGGGACCTTGGTGATCCCCGGATAGGCCTTGCTGTCCTCGGAGCGCATCGTGAAGCGGACCAGCCTGCCCTTCGGCACCCCTTCGGCCGCGTTCATTTCCGGCGCCCGCACATAGGGGGGCCCGATCAGGAAGTCCCCGTCCCTGTCCGGAGGCGGATTTGAAACCCGGATGAGCGGAGGGGTGCCCGGGGCACCGGGACTGCGGACGTACGGGGCCGGCCGCTTCGGCTGGTCAGCCCCGAATGCGGTTCCAAGGAGGGCGCACTGGGCGAGGCACCCGATGAACGCCGCCACTCCAAGCGCCCCGGCCCCCGCCACGCCATTGCCCCTCGGCCGCCTGGTCCGCCCGTCTTTGGCCAAAAGGGAGATTCCGTGCGGGGCGGGGCTGAATTCGGGCTGGGTGTCCACGGGCTTGGGGTATGCCTTGGTATTTGAAGCAGGGAGGCCCGACAAGCCTCCAGCACCCCGCGCGGCCACCTTGCGTTGCATGCGGGCGCGGCCCAATGCTTGGCCATATGAAAGACCTATCCGGGGCGAAACACCGCGACACCCAAACCGGGAGGATGGAAGGCGCGGGGGCGCGTTCCTCCCGATGCCGCCTACGGCTGGTGGCCGCCGCCTCCCTGCTGTCCTTGTCGTGCCTCGCGGCAAGCGCGAGCGGGCAGCAGAATGACGACACGTTGTCCCGGGGATTCTCGAGCCCGCCCGAGAGCGCATGGCCCCGCGTGTGGTGGCACTGGATGAACGGAAACATCACAAAGGTGGGCATCAAGCTGGACCTGGAGTGGATGCACCGCGTGGGCGTCGGCGGCTTCCATGTCTTTGACGCAAGCCTCTCGACGCCGCAGGTGGTGGAAAAGCGGCTCATCTACATGACTCCCGAGTGGAAGGACGCGTTCAAGTACGCGGTCACGCTCGGCGACCAGCTCGGGATGGAGGAGGCGATCGCCAGCTCCCCGGGATGGAGCGAGACGGGTGGCCCGTGGGTCCCCGCGTCGCAGGGGATGAAGAAATACGTGTGGAGCGAGACGGACATCGAGGGCGGCAAGCCTTACCTGGGCAGGCTGGCCCATCCCCCGGCGGTCACGGGACCCTTCCAGGACTTCGTGGACCACGACGACGGGAAGTCCCCGCCTCAGTTCTACGGCAACGCCGCGGTCGTCGCCTTCAGGAGGCCCCCGAGCGACGTGCCGATCAGCTCGCTCCACCCGGCGGTGACGGCGAGCGCGGGATCCCCTGACGCGGCCATGCTGGGCCAGGGGTGCCCCGAGGCGCCGCAGAAGCTCCCGATTCCGGCCGCCGGAGGCGAGGCCTGGGTCCAGTACGAGTTCGCCCAGCCGCAGTTGATCCGCTCGCTCACGTTCGCGATGAGGGACCTCGACCGGATGACCGAGGTGGCCGCCGGCATCTCCAACCCCGAGAAATCGCTGGAGGCGGGCGACGATGGGCGGAATTTCCACCTCGTTGCGAGGCTCCCCGATGGAGGCGCGAAGGAGCACACGATCTCGTTCCCGCCCGAGAGGGCGCGCTATTTCCGCGTTGTCTTCAGGCGGGGGCCGGCGCCCGTGGCGCCCGCCTGGATGACCGCCCTCGACATAGCTGCGAGGAAGGCTGAGATGGGCGCCCCTCCGGCGGACTACGCGGTCACGAAGCTGGCGCTGACCCCCGGGGCGCGGGTGAACCGGTTCGAGGAGAAGGCCGCCTTCACGCCCTTTCCCGACCTCTATCCGCTCGCGACGCCCGGCGTTGCCGCCGGGGACGCCGTCCAAAGTTCCGGCGTCGTCGACCTGACCTCGAGGCTGGGGCCCGACGGCAGGCTCGACTGGACGCCGCCGCCCGGCGACTGGGTCGTGCTGTGGTTCGGCTACTCGCTCCTCGGGACGACGAACCATCCGGCCACCGCCGAGGCGACGGGCCTCGAGGTCGACAAGCTGAATGCCGGCTTCGTGAAGAACTACATGGACCGCTACCTGGACAGCTTCAGGGACGCGGTGGGCGCCGAGTGGATGGGAAGGCGCGGCATCCAGTACGTGGTGACCGACAGCTGGGAGGCCGGCTCCCAGAACTGGACCGACGACATGGTCGCCCAGTTCAGGGCCCGGCGCGGCTACGACCCCATCCCATGGCTGCCGGTCCTCGCCGGGCGCGTGGTCGGGAGCGCCGCGGACAGCGACCGGTTCCTGTGGGATTTCCGGAAGACGATCGCCGACCTGATCTCCGACGAGCATTACGGCCAGGTCGAGGCCTCGCTCAGGGCGCGGGGCATGCGCCACTATGGCGAGTCCCACGAGGGGGGCCGCGCCCTCGTGGCCGACGGCATGGAGGTGAAGAAGCTGGACGACATCCCGATGAGCGCGATGTGGACCCAGCACTTCGGGGAAAACAAGGTCAGCTACAACTACAACGCCGACGACCGGGAGTCGGCGTCGGTCGCCCATATCTATGGGCAGAACCTCGCCGCGGCCGAGTCCATGACCGCGTCGTCAGCCCCTTGGGCCTGGTCGCCCGCCACGCTGAAGCCGACGGCCGACTCCGAGCTCCTGAACGGGATCAACCGCTTCGTGATCCATGAGTCGGCGCACCAGCCCCTGGTGGGCAAGGCCCCGGGCCTCACGCTCGGGCCCTACGGCCAGTGGTTCAACCGGAACGACACCTGGGCCGAGGAGGCCGGCCCCTGGGTGAAGTACATCGCCCGCAGCTCCTTCCTCCTCCAGCAGGGGCGCTTCGGCGCGGACCTGGTCTACTTCTACGGCGAGGACACCAACCTCACCTCGCTCTTCACCGCCAGCGCGCCGGCCGTGCCGGACGGCTACGGGTTCGACTACATCAACGCCGACGGCCTCATCCACGAGCTGTCCGCCAGGGATGGGCGAATCACGACAAGGAGCGGCATGAGCTACCGCGTGCTCGGCCTCGATCCCTACAGCCGGCACATGTCGCTGCCCGTGCTGCGGGCCATCCACGGCCTCGTGGAGGACGGCGCAGTCGTGGCGGGGGCGAAGCCAACCGACGACCCGAGCCTTGCCGACGACCAGGCGGAATTCCACCGGCTGGCCGACGAGCTCTTTGGCGACGGCACCGGGGTGCACAGGGTCGGCAGGGGCTCGGTCTACGCGGGCCAGGGCCTCCAGGAGGTCTTTGACGCGCTGCAGGTGAAGCCCGACTTCGACTACACGAGGCCGGAAAGCGGCGCCCGGATCCTCTTCGTGCACCGGGTCCTCCCCGGCGGGGACCTCTACTTTGTCGACAACAGGAGCGACCAGGACGAGACGGTCGACGCAACCTTCCGCGTTTCGGGCAAGGCGCCCGAGCTCTGGCACGCCGAGACGGGCGCATCCGAGCCGGCATCCTACCGGATCGCCGGCGGCCGGACCACGGTCCCGCTGCACCTGGAGCCGTGGGGCTCCGTGTTCGTCGTGTTCCGCAAGGCCGCCCCGGGCGCCGCACGGACGCTGCCGGAAGTCAGGGAGACGCTCCTTGTCACCGAGCCCGGCCCGTGGAACGTGGCCTTCCAGCCCGGCCGCGGGGCGCCCCCCAGCATCACCCTTGAGGCATTGTCCTCGTGGAGCACCAGCCCGGATGCGGGCGTGAGGTATTTTTCGGGGACCGGCACGTACACGAGGACCGTCGACGCACCGGCCGCCTGGTTCGGGAGGGGCCGCCGCCTGTGGATCGACCTCGGGGACGTGAAGAACCTCGCCGAGGTGTCCGTGAACGGGAAACCCCTCGGGACCGTCTGGCACGCGCCCTACCGCGTCGACGCCACAGACGCCCTGAGGCCCGGAGCAAACGAAGTGTCCATCAAGGTCACGAATGCCTGGGTCAACCGGCTCATCGGCGACCAGCAGCCGGACGCGGCGGTGAAATACACCTTCGCCGACATCAAGCCGTACAGGGCCGACTCCCCGCTGCTGCCGTCGGGACTCATCGGGCCCGTGCAGATCTACTCGGTGGGCACTCAATGAGGCGCCTGCGCGGGCCCCGGCCCGGCCGCCTACCTGAGTATCTCGACCAGGAGTATCCAGGAGTTCACAAGCGCGCCGTAGAACGTGAAGAGGACGGCGGGGACGATCCAGTAAAGGCCGCCGAACCGATCCATCCGCAGGAATAGGCCGGCAAGGGCGACGCACAGGGTGGACGGCTGACCGAACGCCAGGCGCAGGATGAGGTGCTGCCACTTGATGAACTGGCGGGACCGGACCGCGCGGGCCTCGATCACGGTGACGGCCGCCCACGAGACCAGCCCGTAGAGCAGGAGGTGCAGCGCGATGTGCCTCGGGTCAGCTCCCGGGACGAGCGCGACCAGCGAGACGACGAGGGAGGTCCCGAGGGGGATGAAGGTCTCCCCCGCCCTGGCGGCAAGCCCCGGGATCGACAGGATCCGCTGCAGGTTGATGGACAGGGCGACAAAAAGGAGCCCCGAGAGCGCCGCCGCCGCGCCGGCCGTGGCCACGAAGAAGTTTTCCCAGCCCGCCAGGGTGTAGGCGCTCATGGTGAACGCCGCCGTTTAAATCGCGCTAGCCCGCGGCTTGGAAGCTTTTCCAGCGGGAGAGCGGCATGTTGGCCACCGCGATGAGGACGAGCTGCGAGGCCACGAAGGCGATCAGCCACCAGAAGGCCGCCTCCGTGAACCCGTAGGAGTGGAGCCCGATGCCGAGCATGTTGGTCCCGAACCAGCTCCAGCTGGTGACGACGTTGCCGAAGATGGCCAGGCACATGAGCCCACGCTGGCGGATGAGGCCGCCCCAGCGCGCGTGGAGGATGAGGGCGTTCCAGATGACGATGATGAGGGCCCCGTTCTCCTTGGGGTCCCAGCCCCAGAACCTGCCCCAGGACTGGTCGGCCCAGATGCCCCCCAGCATGGTGCCGACGAAGCTGAAGAGCGTGGCGAAGCACACGATGCCGTAGACCATCTTGCCCAGCGAGTCCGCGGTCGCCCTGTCGAGCCCCCGGGTGAACACGCCGCGGACCACGTAGATGATGGCGAGCATGCCGGCGAGGAAGGTCGAGGCGTACCCGGTGGTCACGACGACGACGTGCGTCGCCAGCCAGAAGTTCGAGTCGAGGACGGCCCGCATCATCTCCATCGTGTCGCCGGCGAGCGACAGGTGGTGGGCGATGAGGAGCGTGCAGAAGCCGATGACCCCCGCCGCCAGGCTGCCAATCGCGTTCCTGTAGATGAATTCCAGGACAAGGCAGAGGGCCACCGCGCCCCACCCGATGAAGAGCGCCGACGAGTAGAGGTTCGTGACGGGGGGCCTGCCCTCGAGCCACATGCGGGTGAGGATCCCCGCCGTCGCGGCCACCCACCCGAGGGCCACCAGCCCGAAGGCCGCCTTCTGGGCGGGCTCGGTCCACCGCAGCCATGAGACGAGGACCAGGGCAAACGCCAGGCCGTAGATGACCATGCACCCGTAGAAGGGCTCGATCCTGTTGAACGTGGTCTCGATGGAAGCCCTGCCCATCTCCTTCCCGAAGTGCTTCTGGAGGCCGGAGGTGTACAGGCCGACCACGTGGTCGAAGGCCTCGGTCTCGCCCTTCTGCCAGGCGAAGGCCATGCCGGCGTAGGCCAGGACCGCGGGATTGATATTGCCGCGGCCGAACGACTCGAGGAGCGCGTGGCCGACGTTGTGCCAGTCGTTGAGGTTCAGCGAGCCGCTCGGCGGGATGAGGAGGAGGTCCGTCGACTCGGACATCGCGAGGAACTTCTGGCCCTCGTCCACGATCTGCTTGGCCTTCGCCTCGTCATGCGGCTTCCCGGCCTCCTTGGCGCGCACGGCGTCGACGCCGCTCTCCAGGTTGTCCTGCAGGGACAGGAGGTCCCCCAGGAGGTCGTTCTCGCCCTCGGGCAGGACGGCCCTGCGGATCCGCAGGTAGCGCGTCAGGTTGCCGTAGAGCTGCACGACGCCGGACTGGAAGGGCGTCCTCGACTGGGCCGCCACGGGCTCGGCCAGCTTGTACTGCGCCTCGATCTGCGGGATGGCGGGTATGATCTCGTTGAACGAGAGCCTGCGCCTCTCGGACGACAGGGCGCCCGTCGTCGCGACCAGCTGCTTCCATCCCTGCCTGTAGGTGATCTTGAGGTCGTCGTGCGTCTTGCCGACCAGCGTCAGCACGTCCGGGTTGTCGACGACGAAGGTCTGGTAGGTGTCCGCCTTCGCGGGATTGAACATGACGTCGAGGATCCACTGGTCGGGCGTGATCTCGTCGCCGTCGGGCTCCTGCGTCTTCACCCGCTGGCGCCCCTGTATGACGAGAAGCGTGCTCCTCGCCACGGAATCCATGGGCTTGATCCTGCCCTCCGAGAGGACGGGGAGCCTCCCGAATTCCTGCACGGCAGGCGGGTCGATGATGTTCGAGGGGAACAGCCCCTGGAAGAGGTACACCGCCATGACGAGGACGATGACGAGCGGCGTGTACTTCGTCATGCGCGCCTCCTCCGTGCGAAGCCCACCAGGTGTATGAGGAACTGGATCACCAGCCCCAGCGCGATCATGACGCACGAGATGTACGGGACCAGCCAGCTCGGGTTGCGGACGACCTCGAGTATCGAGGTCTGGTCGTTGTTCGCGAAGCGCTCCTGGTAGTAGGTCAGCCCGGCGTACCGGAGCGGGTTGTTCATGTAGATCAGCACCTCGCGGCTCCCGCCGCCGGGGATGTTGAGGCGCACCTTGCTCGAGAAGTTCCTGTCGATGTCCGTCCCGGGGAAGATGTCGTGCGTGAACTTCTCCAGCGTCACCGAGTACGCCGAGTACATCCGCTTGGGCCGCAGGTAGAGCTTCCAGGTCCGGTTCGCGTAGGTGAACGTCTGCGGGTTGCCGGGCATCAGCGTCGAGACAAGCCACGTCCCGAGCGAGCCGTCGGGGCCCACGAGCTCGATGAAGGCCGACGGGAGGTTGTGGGCGTCCTCGGCGTAGGAAACCTCGGTCGGCGTCACCGCGACCATGGGCCCTACGCCCACCGTCGCCATCGAGGGCGGGGCGCCCGGCGCCTGCGAGCGCATCTGCGCGTCGGAATTGGGATAGTACGCCTTCGGCACGACCCGGAACGGCAGCTTCGGGTTCTGCACGACCTCGCCCTTGGCGATCATCGACTCAGGGATCGCGACGACCTCGTCGTAGTTGGGGTCCGTCGCGTCGATGATCGCCAGCTCGTCGAGCCGGTTGCTCTCCGCGTAGTTCTTCGTCTCACCCTGGTTGAGGGTCATCTCGTAGTCCTGCTGCACGAGCCCGGAGACCAGCTCGCCAACGAGGAGGAGGATGACGCCGATGTGGGTGAGCCAGATCCCGAGCTTCCTCCAGCTGAGCTTGAACCGGTAGATGTGGGCGCAGATGAGGTTGATAAGGAGGAGCCCGCCGATCAAGTAGCCGCCCGGGAACACCGGCACCATGAGGTCGCCGAACTTCACCGGCACGACGATCGAGTGGAAGAACTTCTGCTGGACCGCCCACACGCCGAGGTGCACCTGGTCGAGCGTCGCCCAGAAGACGAGGATGATGGAGAGCGCGAGGAGGACGACTGTCAGCCGCAGGGAGACGAAGAGGGCCCTCAGCTGGACGAGGAAGGCGGTCATTGCGGCGGCTTGACCGTGTGGAGGAACTCGAGGAACGGGGCCTTCGCCGCCTTCACGGCATCCGTGCCCCCGGTCAGCTTGAAGAACCACGTGGATCCCGACACGGGCACGATGGCCCCGAGGATGCACTTGGCGGGGCTGCCCGACGGCGGCTCAAGCTCGACGATCGTGAACCTGAGCCCGTTCGCCTGGACGTGGGTGACGGAGGAATCCAGGTCCTGCGCCCCGAGCGGCCGGAGCCCCGCCTGGCCGCGCCAGCGGTTCACGTTGGCCAGCTCGCCGCCAACGTCGCCGGGGAAGGCCGTGATCGACAGCTCCGACCCGGCTCCCGCGCCGGGCACCATGAAGGTCGCCTTGCGCATCGCGGAGGCCGGCTTCTGCTGCCACCCGGCGGGCGCCGTCCAGGTGAGGTCGTCCCCGGAGGCCGTCGGAACCGAGGTGTCGGCCATGGATCCGCCGCCGGCAGGCTGGCCGGCCGACGCATCCGCCCCGCCCGCCATCGGCAGCTCCGGGTCCTTCTCCTTCGGCACCCGGTAGGTCGCGACCTTCTGCTCGCCGCACGCCGACAGAAGCAGCGCTGCAGCGGCCAAGCCGAGGAAAGAGGCGCCCAGTCGCATGGAGCTGCCAGACTCCCTCCAATGGGTCCAAAACTCAATCCCCTTCGGAACCGGTATTAGGCGTTCTTTACCTTCCGCGCAAATCCCGGTGGCTGAGCAACATTAGTATGCGATCGGCGCGCTGGCGGGGCATGGGCACGGCCAGCCCGGTTTTGCTTGAGAAACAACCAGCGGCCAGCGGAGAGTCTGGCAGGACGTCACCCATGATCGTGCAACCCTACCTCTTCTTCGGCGGCCGCTGCGACGAGGCCATCGAATTCTACAGGCAGTCGGTCGGGGCGTCGGTTGAGTTCCTGATGCGCTACAGGGACAGTCCCGAGCCGCAGCCGCCGGGCCGCCTGCCGGCCGGGTTCGAGGGGAAGGTGATGCACGCCTCCGTCCGGATCGGCGAGACGGTCCTCATGGTGTCCGACGGGTGCGAGCACGGCCAGGAATACTCCGGCTTCTCCCTCTCGATTGCGTTCCACGGGGAGGCCGAGGCAAGGCAGGGCTTTGAGGCGCTCTCGGCCGGCGGCAAGGTTTCCATGCCGCTCGCGAAGACCTTCTGGTCGCCGTGCTTCGGGATGCTGACGGACCGCTTCGGCATCGACTGGATGATCGCCGTCACCCCGTAGGCGCCCGGCGAATCCCCTCCCGGTACGGGCCGGCGGCAGACGCCCGCCGCCCTACTCCGGCCGCATCGGGGCCTTCCCGTCCGCGAATTCCGCCTCGAGGAGCTGGCCCTTCCTGACCGACGCCTTGCGCATGACGGGCCTGCCCTTCTCGTCGCGCAGGATGACAAAACCGCGGCCGAGCACGGAGCCGGGGCTCGCGCCATGCAGGCGCTTGTAGAGGCCCAGCAGCCGGTGGGACTCGAAGCGGATCCGGGTCTCCGGCGACACCCGCGCGAATTCCGCGGCGGCGACCGCCAGGGCGTGCCGCCTGGACACGACGGACGAGAGCAGGGCCGAGCGCAGCCTGTTCGACGCGTCGTCCAGCATCAGGTGCCCGCGCTCGACCATGGCGGCCGGGGAGAGGAGCCTCAGGCGCGACCGGCCGTGCGCCAGCCTCTCCGAGGCCCGCGCCGCGCCGCCGAGCAGTTCGGACTTCAGGGCCGAGCCCGCGGCGAGCGTGCGCTCCGCGAAGCCCACGTAGGCGCTCGAGATGAGTTCGGCGGCCGCGCTCGGCGTCTCGGCCCGGGCGTCCGCCGCAAAATCGCACAGGGTGAAGTCGATCTCGTGGCCGACCGCCGATATCGTCGGCACCGGGCACGCCGCCACCGCCCGGACGAGGACCTCCTCGTTGAACGCCCAGAGGTCCTCGAGGCTGCCGCCGCCGCGGCCGACGACGAGGAGGTCGAATATCCCGAGGCGCCCGGCAAGGCCCAGCATGGCAGCGATCTCCGCGGCCGACCCCTCCCCCTGCACCCTGGAGGGCAGCACGACGAGCCTGCCCCGCCACCCCCTGCGGGAGAGGATCCTCAGGAAGTCCTGGACGGCCGCGCCGGTGGGCGACGTGACAAAGCCGACGACGGACGGCATCGCCGGGAGCGGCTTCTTCCTTTCGGGGCCGAAGAGGCCCTCGTCGGCCAGCTTCCTCTTCAGCTCCTCGAAGCGCCGCTGCAGGTCGCCGACGCCGTCGGCGACGAGCGTCTTCACGACCAGCTGGTACTGCCCCCGTGGCTCGTAGACGCCCACGTCCCCGAAGGCGACGACCTGCATGCCGTCCCGCAGCTTCACCGCCTGCCTCGCCGCCTGCATCCGGAACATGACGGCCGAGAGCTGGGCCCCCGCGTCCTTCAGGGAAAAGTAGACGTGACCGCTCGGCTGCACCCGCAGGTTCGAGACCTCGCCCCGCACCCAGCAGGCGCCCAGGGCGCCCTCGAGGACGGCCTTCACGCGCCGCGTGAATTCCGTCACCGACATCGGCCTCGCGCCGTCCGCCTCAGCCGGGCTTGGAGACATAGCGCTTGCGCAGGGCCTGCACGACGACGACCGCCACGACGATCACGCCGAGGCCGTAGACCGCCAGCCGGAAGTTGCCGTTGAGGATGCCCTTGCCGAGGACGATCGCCCCAATCGCCCAGGGCAGGACGCAGATCCAGGAGACGACCATGTACAGGCGGAAAGGCACCTGCGCGAGGCCCAGGATGTAGGACTGGACGAAGAGCGGCGGCCCCGGGGTCAGGCGCACGGCAAGGGCGATGGAGAGCGCGTTGTCCGCCGTCACCTTCGGGATCTTGTAGCCGTAGCGCTCAATGATCCGCGAGAGGAGCGGCCGCAGGGCGTAGCGCGCCAGCCAATAGCTGAGCGCCAGGTTGACCGCGATGGCGACGAGGGTGGCCCCGATGACGCCGGCGAGCGTGAGGCGCTGGGCGAAGAAGTCGCCCGCCGTGATCGTGAAGAGGCTGAGGGGGGCGCCGATCGCGGGCAGGACGGCGCAGGCCGAGAAGAAGGTCCAGGGCCCCAGGCTCTGGACGATCCCCACCGCCTGGCGCCCGAGCACCGTCAGGTTGACGCCGCGGACCAGGAGCGCCGCCGCCGCCACCAGGACGATGACGAAGCCGGCGAGCGGGACCACCGGGATCTTGCGGCGGGGCTGGGAGGACGCCATGGACGACAAGCCTGCCCGGCACGCTCGGAAGCCGTCAAGACCTCGCCGTCAATCCGCTCGCATGGCGGGGCGGCGGGGGTTGTCATGGCATCCCAGGTGCCCCCTCCCGTTCCCCATCCGGAACAGCCCCGCCCGGCCGCCCGCCTCCGGGCCGGCCTTTTCCTGTTGCTGCCGCTGGCCGCCGCGCTGGCCTACGCGTTCGGGCACCTGGACTGGTACATGTCGACCCCCCTCGGCCGGGTGCCGGTCCTGGACGAGCACGAGAACATAGCCCTGGCGGAGGCGATCTTCGGGGGGACCCTCCCCCACGAGCCGTTCTACCGCGCCCCGGGCTACGCGCTCGTCCTCGCGTCCCTCCGCCTCCTCGGAGTTCCGGCGGCCAGCCTCTTCGCCTCCGCCCTCGTCCTAGGCGCCCTGCTCCACGGGGTGGCGGCGGCCCTCGCGGCCGCCGTCGCCGGGCGCCTCTTCGGGAAGACGGCCGGCCTCGCCGCCGGGCTCCTCTACGCGCTCGACCCCGTCCTCGTCCACTTTGCGACGCAGGCCCTCGACGCCGCGCTGTCCCTCACGCTCTTCCTCGCCGGCCTCTACTGCCTCGTGGGGGCCATGCGCGCGCCCGCGCGCCTGCGGCCCTGGGTCCTCGCCAGCGTGTTCTGGGCGGCCGCGGCCGTGACGCGCCCCAACTACCTCTTCGCGTGGCTGGTCGTCCCCGCGTTCGCCCTCGCATCCGCGCTCCCCCCGCGCCGCCGCTCGCTCGCCGCCGCGGCCGCCCTGTCGGGCGCCCTCCTCTTTGGCGGCGTCTCCCTCTGGCAGTACGAGGTCTGCGGCGCCCCGGGATTCCTCCCCTGGCAGGGGGCCTACAACCTCTGGTCGGCCAACCGTCCGGGGGCCAACGGCCGCTTCTACACGCAGCAGGTCAGCCTGCCGGCCGAGCTCGCCCGCCTCAACCCCGCCAAGGCCGAGTCCGTCCTCCTCTACGAGAAGGAGTCGGGCGGCAAGCCGCCGCTGATCTCAGCCATGGACGCCTTCTGGCGGGGCAGGTTCTGGGACGAGGTCCTCCGCCACCCCATGCGCTGGGGCAGGCTGATGGCGGGCAAGCTCTACGCCCTCGTGAACAACTTCGAGCAGTACAACAATAAGACCTACGCCTTCCACAAGGCGCGCTCCCCGTGGCTGCGGTGGAACCCGCTCTGCTGGGGCCTCGTCCTCGTCCTGGCCGTGGCGGGCGCCGCCCGCCTCGCCCACGAGTACCCCCGGGGGTGGATGGTCATGCTGGCCGTCAAGCTGGCCTGCGTCCTCTCGGTCATGCTGTTCTTCGTCAGCGCGCGGTTCCGGCTGCCGCTGGCGGCGCTGTGCCTTGTCCTGGCGGGCGGCGCCCTCGAGAGGCCCGGGTTCTGGACCGCGTTCACGCCGTGGAAGCGCGCGCTCCTCGCCGGCGCGATGCTCGTCGCCGCGGTGACGACGTTCTCGAGGCTGGGCGGCGTCGCCGACACGTCGACCTATGTCCAGGACCATGCGCTCCTCGCCCGGGCGGCCTACGCCGTCGGCGACGACAGGACGGCGCTCGCGGAGGCGAACGAGGCCCTGAGGATCCAGCCCTGGCACCCGGACGCCCTCGCGATCGCAAAGGCGGCCGAGGCGGAGATGCAGGACAAGGCCGCGCAGCCCGAGTTGAGGGCCGCGGCGAGGTAGCCGCTGGCCGCCTACTTGCCGGCCCGGGGAGCCTCAAGCTGGCGCAGGATCCCCCTCGCCTGCGCGTCCGAGGGGTCGATCGCAAGCGCGCGCCCGAGGGCCTTGGCCGCGTCGGCGCGCCTGCCCTCGTAAAGGTAGGCGATCCCGAGGTTGTACTGCGCGGCCTCGAGGCGGGGCTCCTCGGCGGCCGCCCGGACGAGGTACGCGGCCGCCTTGGGGACGAACCCCTTCGAGAGGCTGGCCACCCCGAGCGCCATGTCGGCCTGGCCCCGGAAGTCCGGATCGATCCCGCAGACGCGGGCATAGGCGCCCTCCGCCTCCGCGAGGCGGCCCTGCGCGAGGAGCCGGGCGCCGTCCTCGGCGCCCCGGTAGAAGCCGCAGAGCGCGGCGGCGAGCAGCCACGCGTTGGCGACCGAGAAGGCGAAGAGGGCGCGGACCGGCCACCGCACGGCGCCGGCGGCCGGGCCCGCGAGCCTCCAGAACCCGGCGACGGCGAGGAGGGCCAGCGCCGGGACGAAGTCCGCCAGGTAGCGGCTCGTGGCGCCCGCGTAGAGGCATATGGGGAGCGCGAGGGCAACGAAGAGGGCCCAGAGGGCGCCGGCGGGGGCCCGCCGGGGCGCCGCCGCCGCAAGAAGGAGGGCCGGGAATGCCGGCAGGACGCCGAAGAAGAACTCGATCGGCAGGTGGTCCGCCGAGAGCGCCGGCGCAACCGGCTCCCAGATGAACGGGAACCCCGGGTGCCAGCGCGGCGCCGCGAGGAAGTACAGCCGCACGTTGTCCCGGAGGAAGTGCCAGGCGAACGAGCTCCTGCCGTAGACGTCGTTGCCGGAGAGCTGGTAGTCGTGGCCGAACTGGAGCGCGCTCCCGAAGCGGGCGTGGTTGTAGGCGGCGAGCCCCAGGCCGACGAGGCCGATGGGGACGAGCGCCGCGAGGAAGTCGCGCAGCCAGGCCCAGGCGGGGCCGCGGCGCGCGGCGCCGAGGGCCGGCAGGAAGAGGATGAAGGCGCCGAAGAGGAGCGTCGGGCGCGAGCCGACGGCGAGCCCGTAGGCGAGGCTCGCCGCGGCGATCCACGCGGCGCGGCCCGCGGAGTGCCGCGAGCGCCAGAGCGCGCAGAGGCACAGCATGAGGAGCATGAAGCCGCAGCTGATCGAGACCTCGAAGAGCCCGGGCCTGGCGAGGAGGACGGGGAGCGTCGACAGGGAGCCGGCGAGGACGACGCCGCAGGCCGCCCCGAGCGGCCCCACCCGCGGGAAGCAGCGCCTCCTCACGTCCTCGAGGAGCGCGCAGGCCGCAAGCAGCCCCACGAGGCTGAAGGCGAGAACCGCGGCCGCCTCGTGGGCGTAGTGGCCCGTCAGGGCGCGGTACGGCCAGAAGAGGAGGACCGCCGGGGCCGCGCCAAAGTAGGCGTAGAGGTGCCCCTTGAAATAGCTGAGGTCGATGAGCCCCCACGGGGGCCCCAGGAATTGCCTGTAGGTCCCGAAGTCATACGGGTTTCCCGCCGCGAGGAGGGCCGGCGGGGCGTCCTTCGCCATCCACGTGTGGCCCCGGCGGAAGCCGTCGACCATGAGGTTGTAGGGCTCGGCCGCGGCGGGGCCCCGCCAGGCGTACGGGCGGCTGGCCGCGACGAGTGCCACGAGGCCAGCGGCGACGGCGAGGCAGGCCAGGGCGCCGGCAAGCCGGCACGCCGGCTGCCCGGGGCCCCCCACGCCCGCGCCGGGCCGGACGACCGGGGGGTTCATGGCAGGGGCCCGGTGTCGAGCTCGTACCTCGAGACGAAGTAGGGGCCGACCCGAAGGTCGCTGTGGTGCCTGAACCCGAAGCGCTCGTACACGGCGCGCAGCCTTGGGCGGTCGGCCGGCGTGTCGAGCCGGATGACGCGCCGGCCCATCCCGCGCAGGCGCGCGGCCGCCGCGCGCAGGAGCGCGGAGGAGACGCCCCTTCCCGCGAAGCGCCGGCCGACGGCGAGGCGGTGCACGTAGCCGGCGCCGGGGTCCGGGAGGTCCGGCCAGAAGAGCGGGTCCTCCCCCTGGAAGCGGATGGTGCCCGCGGGCTCGCCGCCCACCTCGGCGACGAGGACGCGGCCGGCCGCGACCTGCGCCGCGGTGTCGCCCTCGTCCAGCTCGCCGTCGAGCCAGAGCGGCGTGCCGAGCGCGACCTGCCAGCCGGCGGCCTCGCTCAGGATCGCCCAGACGGCGCCCGCGTCCGCGGGCCCCGCGGCCCTGACGTCGGCGTCCCTCGTCATGGCGCGCGCGGGGGAGATAAAAGCTTCCGTTGCCCGCGCACGCGTTGCATCCTCCGTCCCTTGCCGCGAATGAAGCTCTCGATAGTCATCCCCTGCTATAACGAGGCTAAGACCATCCGGACCCTCGTCGAGCGCGTCCGGAGGTCGCCGTACCCCGACAAGGAGATCATCATCGTCGACGACTGCTCCCGGGACGGCACCCGGGACCTCCTGCGGACGCAGATCGAGCCCCTCGTCGACAAGATCCTCTACCACGAGGCCAACCGGGGCAAGGGGGCGGCGCTCCGGACGGGGTTCGCGGCCGCCACCGGCGACGCCGTGATCGTCCAGGACGCGGACCTGGAGTACGACCCGGACGAGTACACGAAGCTCATGAAGCCCATCGCGGACGGCAAGGCCGACGTCGTCTTCGGCTCCCGATTCATGGGCGGCGAGGCCCACCGCGTCCACTTCTTCTGGCACATGGTGGGCAACAAGTTCCTGACCCTCCTCTCCAACATGTTCACGAACCTGAACCTCACGGACATGGAGACGTGCTACAAGGTGTTCCGCCGCGAGGTCGTCAACAAGCTCCACATCGAGGAGGACCGCTTCGGCTTCGAGCCGGAGATCACGGCCAAGGTCTCGAAGATGGACATCGTCATCTTCGAGATCGGCATCAGCTACTACGGCCGCTCCTACGCGGAGGGGAAGAAGATCGGCTGGCGCGACGGCTTCCGGGCCCTCTGGGCGATCCTGAAGTACAACCTGCGGTAGCCGCCACGGGACCCGCCTTCCTGGGGGGACAGGAGAGGGTTGCAAAGGCGGACCCGCTGCAATCCCATGGAGGGGAACCCGCCCATGATCGCCGAACTGCTGGCCAGCCTCGTCCTCGTGCTGGGCGTGGCGTTCGGGATCGCCAGGCCGGTCGCCGACCGCCTGGGCCTGCGGCCGGTCGAGGCCGTGGTGGCGGGCGCCGCCCTCTCGCTCGTCGCCGCCTTCGCGGTCCTCTGGGCCGTTTTCACGCTGGGACTCCCCCTCGGGCTGTACTGGCTCGTGCCGGCCGCCGCCGCCGCGGGGATCGCGGCCGGCTGGCGCGGCGTCGCCGCGCTCCTCAGGGACGGCGCCGCCCGCGAGCTCATGGGCTGCCAGCTCATGGTGACCGCCTGGTGCGCGTCCTTCCTCGCACTCCTCCACGAGTACACCGGCGGCGCCTGGATCGCGGACTGGTACGAGCACTGGGAGCGGGCCGGGTACTTCCTGCGGCTCTGGCCGGCGGACAGGCTGTTCATCGGCAGGTACCTACTGCCGGCCCGGCCGCCCCTCGCCAACCTCCTCGTCGCCGGCTTCATGAGGATGACGTCCGTCAGCTTCCCCATGTTCCAGTCGGCCTCTACGGCCCTCTGCAGCCTCGCCTTCCTGCCGGCGGGGCTCCTCGCATGGAGGTTCGGGGGGCGGCGCGGCCTGCGGATGTCGGCCGTGGCCTTCATGGCGAGCCCCCTCTTCATCCAGAATGCGACCTACCCCTGGACGAAGCTCGAGGCCGCGTTCTTCGTCCTCTGCGCCCTCTACTTCGTGGCCAGGATGCGCGACGGCGGCCGGGGCTCGGCCGCCTGCGGGCTCCTGGCCGCCGTCTGCCTTGCGGGCGGCATCCTCGCGCACTACTCCGCCGGGCCGTATGCCGCGGTCCTCGCGCTCTCCTGGATCCTCCTCGGGGTCCGCTCGCGCTGGGCGCTGCCGACCGTGCGCCTGACGCTCCTGTCGGCCGCGGCGGGCGCGGCGGTCCTCGCCCTGTGGTTCGGCTGGTCGGTCACGGCCTACGGGGCGCGGGTCACCTTCCTGTCCAACTCGACGGCCGAGATGGCCGGCATGGCGCCAATGTCCCCCCTCCTCGCCATGCTCCTCAACATCCGCGACACGCTGGTGCCCGCCGTGGTGCGGGGCTTCCACGGCCGCATGTTCGTGCAGGCGAACCCCTGGGGGGCGTTCCGCGACCACTGCTTCCTCCTCTACCAGCTGGACCCCGTCCTCGCCATGGGCTCGGTCGCGTGCCTCGTCGCCGCGCGCGGGGCGGCCCGCGCGTGGGCCGCGGCGTCCCGCGCGGACCGGGCGTTCTGGACGGGCATCCTCCTCGGCATCTTCCTCCTCAGCTTCGCGGCCTACGGCGACAGGGACCGCTACGGGATCGGGCACCTGTGCCTCCAGGGCCTCGTCCTCCTCGGCGTGGCCTTCGCGGCCGCCCAGTGGGACAGCCTGGGGCGCGGCTGGAGGGCCGCCCTGTGCCTGGGCTGGTGCGCGGACTTCTGCCTCGGCGTCGCGCTCCAGGCCGGCCTCGAGGGCATGGCCGACCCCCTGCGCCCGGGCCGCGGCCTGGCCATCGACCCCGCCGGCCTCAGCCTCATGTCCCAGGAGAACATCGGGGAAAAAATGGTCGCCCACCTCGCGTTTGTGGCCGACACTCTGCCAATCCGGACCGTCCACGTCCTCCTGCTCCTCGGCGCCCTCCTCCTCCTCGCCCTCGTGCGCGCCCGCGGCCAGGTGGCCGCGGACCCGGGCCCATGACCGAAACCCGACCGACCATCGCGATCGTCATCCCCGTCTACAACGAGGAGGCGGTCATGCCGGAGCTCTTCTCGCGCCTGGAGGCCCTCTTCCGGTCCCACCCCGACTGCGTGTGGCGGGCCGTCATCGTGAACGACGGCAGCCGCGACGCGTCGGCGGACCTCGCCCGCTCCCAGGGGGCGCGGGACCCCCGCTTCGAGCTCGTCGAGCTCTCGAGGAACTTCGGGTTCCAGGGCGCGCTCGCCGCGGGCCTGGCGCACGCGCGGGGCGCCGACGCCGCGGTCACCATGGACGCGGACCTCCAGGACCCGCCCGAGGTCATCCCGGAGCTCGTGGCCGCCTGGCGCGACGGGGCCGAGGTGGTCCGGGCCGTGCGGCGCTCCCGGCAGGAGACGGGCCTGCGCCGGATGGGCTTCGACCTCTTCCACGCCTTCTACGGCAGGCTGACGGACATCCCGATCGAGTCCAACTCGGGCACGTTCGGGCTCCTCGGCGGGCCGGCCCTCGAGGCCTTCGCCGGCCTGCCCGAGCGCCACAGGTTCTTCCCTGGCCTGCGGGCGTGGATCGGGTTCCCCTCCTCGGACGTCCACTACGACCGCCAGGAGCGCGCCGCCGGCAGGCCGAAGCAGACCTTCCGGCGCCTGATCCGCTACGCCGTCGACGGCTTCTTCAGCTTCTCCTACCTGCCGCTGCGCGCCCTCACCTACGCCGGGGTGATGGTGAGCCTCCTCGGCTTCACGCTCGGGCTCTACTTCATCGTGAAGCGGCTCCTCGGCATCGAGCGCGCGACGACCGGCTTCACGACGCTCGTCTCGCTGGTCACGTTCCTCGGCGGCGTGCAGCTGATCGGGATCGGCGTCCTCGGCGAATACCTGGGCCGCATCTACGACGAGGTGAAGCAGAGGCCCATCTACCTCGTGAAGCCGGCCCGCCGCTGACGACCCATGCGGCCCAACCGGCTCCTTGCCCTGGCTGGACTCGCCGTCCTGGCGGCCGCGGCCCTCGCCCACAACCTCCCCAGGGCCTCGCCGGGCCTCCTCAACTGGGCGGAGCCCGGCAACGTCGCGGCGGCGCTGGCGGGCGGCCGGGGCTTCAGCGACCCCTTTGACGGGGGGACCGGCGCCACGGCCTGGGTCTCGCCGCTGCCCGTCCTCGTCGACGCCGCGGTCTTCGCGGCCCTGGGGACGAAGACCGCGGCCGCGGCGAGGGCCCTCCTCATCCTGGCGGTCGTCGGGCTCGGGGCGGCCAACGCCCTCCTCGCCTCGGCGCTCCGGCCCCGCGGCCCGTGGGCCCTGGGGGCTTCCTCGGCGGCCTTCCTCGCCTACGCCTGCCTCGTCCCGGGCGGCCCCCTCGAGGTCCAGAGCGAGGCCTGGCTCGACATCCTTCTCTGCGCCCTCCTCTTCTGGGCCGTCATGGGGATCGGCTCCGGCCGCAGGCTGGCGCCGCACGCCCTCGTCCTTTCGGGGGCGCTGGCGCCGCTGGAGAACGCGGGGCTCTGCGCCGCCGCGGGCCTGTGCGCCGCGGCGCTCCTCGTCATGGGCCGCGGCGCCCCCGGGCGCTCCGCGGCCCCGCTCTGCGCGCTCGCCGCCGCCGCACTCGCCGCCGGGGCGTGGGGGGCACGCAACCGGGCGGCCCTCGGCCGCTTCATCCCCCTCAAGTCCAACTTCTGGTTCGAGCTCAGCCTCGCGAACGCCGACGCACCCGACGGGCTGCCGCGGATGGAGAACGTCCTGCGGCGCCTGCCCTTCTTCGACCCGGGGCAGTTCTCGCTCTACGCGAGCCTCGGGGAGGTGCGCTACGTGTCCACCTTCAGGAAACCCGCACTCGCCGCGATCGGCGCCGACCCGGCGCACTTCGCCGGCAACGTGATGCGGCGCGCCGCGGACGCGTTCGTCTTCAACCGCCGCGACGGCGGAGGCGAGGGGACGGACCACCGGTTCCCGCCCGGGGACTTCGCGCGGCTGGTCTCCTCCGGGGAGCTCATCAACCTGGGGGGCGGCGCCAGCCTGTGGGCGAGGATCGACGCGCCGCCGGCGGCCGAGGCGGCGAGGTTCCGCGCGCTGGGCCTGGCGGACGGCCTGGGCGCCCTGCGGGACTGGTCGGAGAAGCGCCTCTCCTACGACGGCGAGCACTTCGGCCTGCGGGGCATCCTCGTCGGCCTCCTCGTGGCCGGCGTCCCCACCGCCGCCCTCCTCGGGGCGGCGCTGGCCGCAGGGGGGAGCCCCGGCGCGCCGGCGTGCTGGGCGGCCCTCATCCTCTTCGCCATGGTCCTGCCCTACGTCCTCGTCAACCACAACGAGCGCCACCAGCTCCCCCTGATCGCGATGCAGGCCGTCCTCATCGGGTCCCTCGCGCAGGCCGTGGCCGCGCGCAGGCCCGCAGCCCGCGCATGAGCCGCGTCGCGCTCGTCATCGGCGCCCTGGCCCTCGGGCTCTACTGGTGGATGGCCACCAGCGTCTCCGACACCATGTGCACGACGGGCGACGAGATCGCCCACCTGACGGCGGGCTACTCCTACTGGAAGACCGACGACTACCGGCTGCAGCCCGAGAACGGCAACCTGCCGCAGCGCTGGGCCGCGATCCCGCTCCTCCACGAGAAGCTCAGGTTCCCGACGCAGGACCAGAACGCCTGGAGGATCTCCGACGTCTGGGACATGGGCTTCCAGTGGTTCTACGAGTGCGGCAACAACATCACGTCCATGCTGCGGGAGGGCCGCCGGATGATCGCCCTCATGGGCGTCTTCTGCGGCGCCCTCGTCTTCCTCTGGGCGAGGAAGCTCCACGGCGACAGGGGCGCCGTGCTCGGCGTCCTCCTCTTCGCGTTCAGCCCCACCATGCTCGCGAACGGCCCCCTCATCACGAGCGACATGACGGCGACCTTCATGTTCCTCGCGGCCGTGACCGCCTTCTGGGCCATGGCGCAGCGCCTCTCGCTCGTGCGGCTCCTCGCCTTCGGCCTGGCGCTCGGGCTCCTCTGCGTCGCCAAGTTCTCGGCGCCGCTCATCGCGCCCATGTGCGCCATCCTCTTCGCCGTCAGGCTCGTGAGGGGGGGAACGCTGGAGTCCGGCTTCCCGTTCGCCCCCTTCGCGGGCCGCCGCAGGATGGCGGGCGCCCTCATCGCCTCCACGCTCGCCGCCTGCGCGCTCGCGGTCGGCGTCATCTGGGCGTCCTACGGCTTCAAGTACCCCATGTTCCGGCACTTTGAGCCGCACCGCGTGCGGTCGCTGGTCGGCTGGGACGTCCTCGAGGACCAGGGCGGCCCCGTCGTGCCGACGCTGCGGTTCGTCAGGGAGCACAGGCTGCTGCCCGAGTCCTACGTGTACGGGTTCGCGCACACCTACCGCTTCTCGAGGTACAGGAAGGCGTTCCTGAACGGGGAGTACCGCAGCCGCGGCTGGGTCGGCTTCTTCCCGTACACGACCCTCGTGAAGACCCCCCTGGCGCTCTTCGGCCTCATCGGCCTGGCGGCCCTGCACGCCGCCCGGCGAAGGCGCTCACCCAGGGAATGGGATGCGCGGCTCTACGAGTGGTCGCCCCTCCTCGTCCTCTTCGCCGTCTACTGGGCCTTCTCGCTCACCAGCGGCCTCAACATCGGCCACCGGCACATCATGCCGGTCTACCCGGTCATGTTCGTCATGGCGGCGGGCGCGGCCGGGTGGGCAGCCGAGGGGACGGCGTGGGCCGGGGCCGCGGCCGCGCTCCTCCTCGCTTGGTTCGCGGGGGAGTCCCTGTGGATCCGGCCGCACTACCTCGCATACTTCAACGAGATCGTCGGCCCGACGAACGCCTGGAGGCACGTCGTCGACAGCTCGCTCGACTGGGGCCAGGACCTGCCGAGCGTCCGCAGGTGGCTGGACGCCCACCCGCCGAAGGACCCCGTCTACGTGTCCTACTTCGGCTCGGGCGACCTGGAGACCTACGGCATCAGGGGGACGCGGATCGGCGACATCAACTTCGACCTGCGCCCGAGGCGGGTGCCGGCGATCCTCGGGGGCGGCACCTGGATCATCAGCGTCACGCAGTTCCAGCAGGTCTACACCGAAGCGCGGGGGCCGTGGGACTTCGCCAAGGAGGAGGAGTACCGCCTGATGCTCGCGCACGTCGTCGGCCTCGAGAAGACCCACACGAAGCTCACGTACCAGGAGGCCGTGAAGTTCGAGGAGTACCAGTTCGCGCGCCTGTGCCACTGCCTGCGGGGCAGGAAGCCCGAGTCCGAGGTCGCCTACACGTTCCTCATCTTCGACCTCTCGGACAAGGAGGTGCTGCACGACCTCTACGAGCCGGTCCCGCTATGACCGCCGGCGCCCGAAGAGCGCTGGTGGCGGCGGGGGTGGCGCTCCTCCTCGGCATCCACTTCACCCTCGCCGTCGCGAGCAAGGCCCACGAGGGCACGACGTCCGACGAGCTCGTCTTCGTGACGGGCGGCCTGTCCTACTGGAGGCTCGACGACTACCGCCTGCATCCCGAGAACGGCAACCTGGCACAGCGCTGGGTCTCGCTGCCGTGGGAGCTCGGCCACGCGAGGTTCCCCGGGCTCGACCAGCCCTACTGGAAGGTGAGCGACGCCTGGGTCATGGGCCACGAGCTCTTCTACGAGACCGGCGAGGACCATTTCCCGCGGCTCATGGAGTCGCGGGCCATGACCGCCCTCCTGAGCGTCGCCCTGGGCGCCCTCATCTTCCTCTGGTCGCGGTCCCTCTTCGGCGCGGCCGGCGGCCTCGTGTCGCTAGGCTTCTACGCGTTCAACCCCAATTTCCTCGCCCACGGGGGGCTGGCGACGTCGGACGTGTGCATCAGCCTCTTCTTCCTTGCGAGCCTCTGGGCCTACTGGAGGCACCTCGAGCGGCCCGGGGCCGCCCGCCTGGCGGCGAGCGCGGTCCTCTTCGGCCTCTCCTGCGTCGCCAAGTTCTCGGCGCCGCTCCTCATCCCGATGTTCCTCGCCTGCGCCGCGGCGCACATGGCCGTGCGCGGAACGCGGGCGTCGCGCGTCGCGCTCTCGGCGGCCGCCCACGCCGCGGCCGCCTTCTGCATCATCTGGGCCTCCTATGGGTTCCGCTACAGCGCCTTCAACCCCCGCCTCCCCGAGGCGCTGCAGTTCATCCAGTCCTGGCCCGACATGTACAGGGCGACGGGCGGCGTCGGCCGCGTCATCCACGCGATGGCGAACCTGCGCCTGCTGCCGGAGGCGTTCCTCTACGGCGCCGCCTACGTGGACGAAACGTCAAGGACGCGCGCCGCGTTCCTGAACGGGGCGTGCAGCGTCACGGGCTGGCGAAGCTTCTTCGTCTGGACGTTCTTCCTGAAGGAGACGATCCCCTTCATCATCGCGGCCGCCCTCGGGATCTGGATCTCGGTCCGCGCGCGCCTGCGCGCCCCCGCGAGGGCCGCCGCGCTCCTGCCGATCGTCCCCCTCCTCGTCCTGCTCGCCGGCTACTGGGCCGTGACCCTCACCAGCCACCTCAACATCGGGATCCGGCACCTGCTGCCGATGTACCCGGCGCTCTTCATCCTGGCGGGTTCCCTGGCGTCGCTCCTCCCGTGGCGGGCCGGAGCCGCCCTCGTCGGCGCCCTCCTCGTCTGGAACGCGGCCGAGGCCGCCTTCATCTACCCCCACTACATCGCCTACTTCAACGAGCTCGGCGGCGGCCCGTCCCATGGGGCGAGCCACCTGGTCGACAGCTCGCTCGACTGGGGCCAGGACCTTCCCGGCCTCAAGGACTGGCTCGTGCGCAACCGCCGTCCCGGGGAGGACGCATACCTCGCCTACTTCGGCACGGACGAGCCGCGCTACTACCCGCTGGGGGTGAAGCGCCTGGCCTACATGAACCTCTTCCAGGAGGACGAGCCGTACATCCCGCTCGGCCCCGGCCTCTACTGCATCGGCGCCACCATGCTGGAGCAGCCGTACAACACGGTCAACGGGCCCTGGACGGACTCGCTCGAGAAGGAGTACGAGTTCCTGCGGGACTTCGAGCCGGTCTTCCGCCGCTACGCCGAGGACCCGGCCGCGCGCAGGGACTACGACGCCCACCTGTCGCCCGAGAAGTGGCGCAGGAGCCGCGACCGGTTCCTGCACCTGCGCTTTGCGCGCCTCTGCTTCTGCCTGCGGGCGAGGAGGCCCGACGCCGAGATCGGCTATTCCATCTACGCCTACCGCCTCTCGGAGGAGGACGTGAGGGCCGCCACCGGCGGGTCGCTGAGGGACTGGGCAGGGCTGATCGAGCGCTGGGCCGCGGGATCCGGGGCGCGCTGAGTGGCGCCGGGCTGCTCGTCGACGGAGAGGAGCAGGCTGACCCGGTCGAACCGGGTGCCGAAGCGCTTCTGCGCGATCCGGCGCAGGTGGAAGGCCCCCGGCAGGATGTCGTCGGGGTCGATCCCCATGGCGCCGTCTTCCGTGATCGGTCGGACGGCCTGGGTCACGACGACCGTCGCGAAGGTCTCCTGCCCCATGTGGTAGCGCAGGTCGTTCGCGCGGGCGACGACGTTGTCGCGCAGGATCGCCTCCTCGCCGTGCAGCAGGAAGGGGATGGTCGACTTGTTGGTGATGATGAGCACCGGGCCGGGAAGCCGGGAGACGATGCCCTGCTCCCAGTCGAGCTCTTGCATGGGAAGGTTCTCGACCGTGTAGAGGCGCAGGTTGATGGCCGGCAGGCCGAAGCCGAGGAACCAGAGGGCGAGCGCGGCCCACCCCACCCGCACGGCCGGCAGCCCCAGCCGCCCCAGGGAGTCGACGAGGAGCGCCGCGAGGACCGCGAAGGCGAGGCAGAGGGGGAGCGCGAACCGCGCGGCCAGGGGGTCGTCGAAGTCCGACCACCAGTAGCAGAGCAGGACGCAGAAGTGCAGGACGATGCCGGCGCCGAATGCGGCCCCGACGACGGCCGTGGGCGGCGCCGGCGCGCGGGCCCTCAGCCGGCCGATGGCGAGCCAGGCCGCCCAGCAGAGGCCGAGGAGCCCGAGGACCGTGAGGCACGCCGAGTCGGGGTGCCCGGTGCCGAGGTTCAGGAGGAAGCTGGCGTCGCCCCTCAGGTTGGGAAGGATGTTGGATGCCGTGAACGCGGACTGGCCGGGCTTGAGCTGGAAGAAGATGGGCTCGCTCTTCACGACCCGCAGGTGCCAGGCGCTCGGGATGAGGAGGAGCGGCGCAAGGACGGCCGGCCAGGGCAGGATCGCCCGGCCCGCCCGCGCCCAGCCGGCGACGACGACCGCGGCCACGGGGGCGATGAAGATGATGGACTCGTAGCGGCTCTGCGTGAGGAGGATGGCGCCGAGGACGAGCGCCGAGAGGCGGTTCCCCGTGGGGACGCGCAGGTAGAGGACCCCCAGGCAGGCGACGAGCGCGATCATCGCGAGGTTGCTCATGTCCATGCCGGCCCCCGTCGCGTTCTGGCCGAGGAGGGGCAGGCTCGCCATCAGCGCCACGGCGAGGACCGCCGGGCCGCGCGCCGCGAACTGCCTCGTGAACCAGTAGAGGAGCCCGAGGAGCCCGGCGCCGAACGCCGCGTTCACGGCGAAGATGTTCGCGACCCGGAAGCCCGTCACGTCGTGCACCAGCGAGACCAGGAACGGCAGGAAGTAGGGCCGCTTGTCGAGGAAGAGCCCGTCGAGCACCCAGGTCCCCGACACCTTGTACGCGCGCACGACCGTGCTCACCGTCCTGGCCATGTGCATCGTGTACGCGGTCGACTGGATGTCGAACTCGTCGTAGAGGATCTTGTGTTGGAAGTGGTCGGACCAGACGGCGAAGAGGGCGCCAGCGAGGATGGCCAGGCCGCCCGCCCCCGGGCGCCGCAGCCACCCCGCCCAGACCTCCCTGCGCTCCAGCGCGAGGCGCCGCGCGAAGAGGACGAAGAGCGCGAAGACCCCGAGGACGTAGTAGTAGCCGCACGCGATGATGAGGTGCGCCGCCTCGATGGTCCCCACGGCAACGTACCCCAGCCAGAGCGCGGCGGCGCCGCTGAGCGCGAAGAGCAGGCCCCGGAGCCTCGCCCCCCTCCCCGCAAACAGGTCCATGGCCCGCCTCACGGCAGGCGCCGAAGGAAGTTCTCGATGTAGGCGGCGCGCGCCTTCTCGATCTCCGCGCGGTCCGTCGGCATCGCGTGGTCGGGCGGCGCCTCGGTCACGTCCTTGCCGCCCTTCGTGATCTCGACGAGGCGCGAGATCCGCGTCTGCGTGAGGGTGACCAGCCGCTCGCTCCTCACGGGCTCAAGGACGAAGTCCGGCCCAAGGTCGTCCCCGTCGCGGATCGTGAGCTTGCCCGTCTTGGGGTCGACGAGGAAGGTCTGGAAGACGAAGACCGCCGAGTACGTGTGCGTCTTCATGAGGTACTCGAGGTCCTCCTTCCTCGCCCGGGCTGAATCGATGGTCGTCGCCGAGACCTGGTCGGCGATCCAGAGGATGGAGTCGTTGTCGATGACGAGGTAGTCCTTCATCGGGTGGTCGGCGACGAACTGCCTGCGCCACTGCGTCTCCAGGCCCGCCAGGTACTCCTGGTTGTAGGCGTGCTCCGACATGGAGGGTATCCCGAACGCGATGACGCCGAGGACCGCGATCCCGAGGAGCGCCTTCTGGAACGCGGCCCTCGGGAACTGCGGCATGACGGCCATGACGGAGAGCACGAGCCAGAGGTGGGTCGGCAGGCTGAGGCGCCTGATGATGGCGTCGTCGAACTCGCCCCAGAAGTAGCACATCATGAGGCCGAAGTGCGCCGCGAACCCGAGGCAGAAGACGATGGTCGCCGCGGACACCGGCGTCTCCTGCGCCAGGGAGCGCGCCTTTCGCGCAATAAGCAGGAGGAAGAAGACGAGGCCCAGGATGCCCATCGCCGACAGGACGTAGGAATTGGGCTGGTCGGCGGGGCTGCCGAAGAAGAACCCGACGGCGTGGGCGAGGTTTTTCGGGACGTACCCGAGCGAGAAGGGCTC
The DNA here is from genome assembly GCA_036489955.1 of Opitutaceae bacterium. Lineage (GTDB taxonomy): Bacteria > Verrucomicrobiota > Verrucomicrobiia > Opitutales > Opitutaceae > Palsa-1447. Next base: position 1,190 of record DASXEV010000010.1, on the reverse strand, counting down.
CTTGAGGCCCGGCTTGCTCTGGAGCTGCCAGGCCGACCCCTGGATCTCGAAGATCCTCTGGTGGAGTGCGCAGTGGATGAGGAGCACCGGCAGGACCATGACCGGCCACGGCAGGAGCGCCCGCCCCTCCCGGCGCCAGACCATGAGGATGATGACGGCGACGGGCAGCAGGAAGACGGCCGACTCGTACCGCACCTGCGTCAGCAGCATCCCCGCGTAGCAGAACGCCGCGAGCGAGGGCGCGTCCCTCTTCTCGATGTAGCGCGCACCGAGCAGCAGGGCCGCGAGGATCATGACCAGGTTGAGGAGCTCGGCCCCCCCCCCAGTGGCGTTCTGCGCGAGGAGCGGCAGGCCCGCGAAGAGGGCGACGCCCAGCCAGCCGGCGATCCGGCCGCCGAGCCTGCGGCCGGCGACGCAGACCAGGGCCAGCAGGACGAACGCGAGGCCCGCGTTCAGGTAGAACGCGTTGTCGGCCCGGTACCCCGTCAGGTCATGGAGGATGGAGACGAGGAACGGGAAGAACAGCTGCCGCTTGTCCATCAGGTAGCCCATGACGACGAAGGCGCCCTGGATGTTGCCGCCCCGCGTCGGCACCACGACCGTCCGGTCGAGGTGCATGCTCATGGACGTGCCGGCCAGCATGGCCTCGTCCATCATGATCTTGAACCCGAACGCCTCGTGGGCGATGAGGATGAGGCCGCCGACGCCGACGACGGCGACGCTCGCCCAGTCCACGGCCCCGAGCCCCCGGGCCCCCGCTGCCCGCACGTCCGGACCGTAGCCCTGCCAGAGGGCGCGGACAAAGAGGACGAAGGCCGCCAGCACGCACCAGTAGCCCGCGTGGTTCACGACCGGCACGACCCAGGCGTCGGGCACGAGGAACAGCCCCGCCGCCGCCGAGAGGACGGCGATGAGGATGAAGAGCCACACCCTCCGGTCCCTGAGGAGGGGCGCAAGCGATCCGTCGTTCATCGGTTGCTCAATTTGGCCAAAAAAAAGCCGCCCACGCGAGGCGGGCGGCTTTGAAGTAGGAGAAATACCCGGTCTTGTCGATTACGGGGCGTAGGTGATCGTGCGGACGCCGGCCACGCTGTTGATCGTGATCGTGACGCCCTGGGTGAAGCCCGTGGGGTACGACTCGTTGGCAACCGTGTTCAGCGACTTCACGTACACCGTCGGCCCGATGATGT
>DASXEV010000008.1:0-1575 GCA_036489955.1 Opitutaceae bacterium | reverse complement strand
CTTGCGCGCAACAGCAGTTGATTGTTGCCCGACTGGTCCATCGTGCTCCTTCAAGCAAGCGCTCCGGGTGAGGGGTGGAGTGGGATCACTTTAGTAGCTCAGCGTGCTCACTCGTGTGCAAGCGGCTAAAACTCTGGCCCGGCCGGTGGCCGGCGGCCGACCCGGCGGGCCGTGTTGACGCTCTCTTTGGCGGCGGCTAGTGTTCGGCATTAGCACTCACTCATGTAGAGTGCTAATGCGACGAGGCAGGTCTGACACCCGCGACGGCAGGCCGACCCTGGTCGCCTCGCAAGCAAATCGCCAAATAGCCCTTTCCGGAGGGGGAGGTCAGATCGTGACGACCGCCACCAAGGTTGTCCTCAAACCACTTGAGGACCGCATCGTAGTGAAGCCGCTTGAGGCTGAGCAGACTACCGCGTCCGGGCTTGTCATCCCGGACACCGCGAAGGAGAAGCCCCAGGAGGGCGAAGTCCTCGCGGTTGGTCCCGGCCGTTTCGACGACGCGGGCGCCAAGCGCGTCCCCGTCGACGTGAAGGTCGGCGACGTGGTGCTGTACAGCAAGTACGGCGGCACTGAAGTGAAGTACTCGGGCGAGGAGTACCTGGTGCTCTCGGCCCGCGACGTGCTCGCGATCATCGAGAAGTAGTTCAAGCGTCCGTTCGCGCCCCTGAGCGGCCCGTCAACGAGGGCCGCCCAGGGCGCGCGTCGGCGATACCCAGGTCCAAGTACCGCACCTGATCCAACCGTAGGTTGAGGTAAGTCAATGCCCAAGATCCTGGAGTTCGACGAGGACGCCCGACGCCACCTTGAGCGTGGCGTGGACAAGCTCGCCGACACCGTGAAGGTGACGCTCGGCCCGCGCGGCCGCAACGTCGTCATCGACAAGAAGTGGGGCGCTCCCACGATCACCAACGACGGCGTCACCGTCGCCAAGGAGATCGAGCTGGAGAACCCCTACGAGAACCTTGGCGCCCAGCTCGCCAAGGAAGTCGCCACCAAGACGAACGACGTCGCCGGCGACGGCACCACCACCGCAACCGTGCTCGCCCAGGCGATGGTCCACCTCGGGCTCCGCTCGGTGGCGGCCGGCGCCAACCCGATGGACCTCAAGCGCGGCATCGACCTCGCCGCCGCCGAGGTGTCGGAGCGGCTGCTCAAGTCCGCCCGCGAGGTGGAGGAGCAGACCGAGATCGCGCACGTCGCGACCATCTCCGCCCAGGACGTCAAGATCGGCGAGCTCATCGCCGAGGCGTTCGCCAAGGTCGGCAAGGACGGCGTGGTCACCGTCGAGGAGTCCCCGACGATGGGCCTCGAGCTGGAGTTCACCGAGGGCCTGCAGTTCGACAAGGGCTACGTCTCGCAGTACTTCGTCACCGACCAGGAGCGTCTTGAGGCGGTGCTCGAGGACGCCTACGTTCTCGTCCACCAGAACAAGATCTCCTCCATGGCCGACTTCCTGCCGCTGCTCGAGAAGGTCGCCCAGACCAAGAAGCCGCTGCTGGTCATCGCCGAGGACGTCGAGGGCGAGGCGCTCGCCACGATCGTCGTCAACAAGATCCGCGGCCTGCTCAACAT
>DASXEV010000045.1:0-200810 GCA_036489955.1 Opitutaceae bacterium | reverse complement strand
TCCCGATCTCCTCGCGGCTGCCCTGCTCGTTGTCGTAGGCCGTCAGGATCCTTTCCCGCAAATCAAGGGAGAGCGTTTTCATCCCCCCGATTGTAGCCGATTACTTAATAATGGCTACAGTTTTATTTAAAATGCTCTAGGCCTGGGGAAGGGTGAGGGCCTCCTTCACCGAGTCGACGGTGAAGGGCTTCTTCAGGAAGCCGGAGAATTCGCAGGAGGCGGCGCCCATGGCGTCCTCCCGCGAGTAGCCGCTCATGAGGACGACGGGAATGTCGGGCCGGGCCGCGCGGAGCCGGGCGCAGACCTCCGCGGAGTCCATGCCGGGAAGCTTGTAGTCGAGGAAAACGAGGCCGTAGCGCCTCGGGTCCGCCTCGAAGAGGGCCACCCCGCGCCTGCCGTCGGGCGCGGAGTCCGCGGCATAGCCCAGCCTCCCAAGGGCCCGCGAGAGGACGATGCCGACCAGCTCGTCATCATCGATGACGAGGACGGGTCCCGTGGCGCGAACGCCGGGCTGTCCGGCGACAGCCGTCTGGCTTGGGTCACTCATGGCTCTTGGTGGCTGGGAACAAGACCCGCCGGAAGGCGGCTCGTTCACCAGGGCCCAACGTTGCGAAAGTGCCCTCCCGAAGGCGAGTCGTGGGATTACGTATCCCCTTCCCCGTCCGCGGTTGACCTCCATGGGCACCGGGGCACCCTTTCGGGGTATCCGGAGGAGTGGCTGAGCTGGTTTAAGGCACCTGACTTGAAATCAGACGTGGGCGCAAGCTCACCGGGGGTTCGAATCCCTCCTCCTCCGCCAATTTGACGCGCCGGCCCGGGGGCCGCCCCTCAGTTGGGAGCCGGCGGGCCGGCGGACCGGGCGGCTGCGCGGCGCAGGTAGCGCTCCCAGACAAGGTAGACCACGTAGACGAAGATGATGAAGTTGATGAACAGCACCGTGGCGTGGAGCGGGCTCGGCCGGCGGATGACCTCGAGCCACTCCTTCGGGATGAAGAGCCCAGTGGAGACGACGACGACGTACTCGGCCCAGATCATGCCGAACCAGAGCCCGAGGCCCTCGATCAGCTCGGTCGTGGCGAACAGGGCCGTGAGCTCCCCGAGGTGGATGAGCGTCCTCGGCTCCACCAGGCCCAGCTTTTCAAGGGCGAGCTCGACATAGTGGTTCTCGGGGGAGATCCGCAGGACCTGGACCACGTGGAGGGCCTCCCTGCCGAGGTCCTTGTGGATCATGTCGAAGACGCCGAGGGAGAGCAGGGCAAAGGCGACGCCCTTGGCGATCTTGGCCCCGGCGATGAGCTTCAACCCCAGGGGGGCCTTCTTGTCCATTGAGGCGCCAGACTAACACGGCAACGCCGGGCGCACAATGGGTTGTTGGAACCGGCCGGCCCCGCCGGCACGCCTCAAAAGCCTTGGCGGGCGGGGCCCCGCATCCCATAGTCGCGCCACGATGAATGCCGGCTCACGGGATTCCGCCAGGGCCCTGACAGGGCGGCACCTTCCGCGGATCGTCCCCCGCGCAAGGGGGCGCGCACGCATGGCCCCAGGCGCAGCCCCCGTCGGCCATGCCTGACCCGCGCCAGGCCAGCGCACGCCTCGCCTGGCTGAGGCAGGTGCCCCGTGATCTCCGCTACACGGCGAAGTCCCTCTGGAAGGCGAAGGGCTACACCTCGGCGATCCTGACGACGCTTGTCCTTGGGCTGACGGTGTCGGGGCTCGTCTACGATGTCGCCGGCTGGGTGATCCGTCCTCCCATGCAGTACGAGCGCCCCTCGGAGCTGTACATCGTGGCCATGGCCGGAAGGACCGGCGAACCCGCCGCGTACATGCCGGCGGTGCGCTACGAGGCCTTCCGGGACCAGGCCGCTGCGGCCGGGCAGTTCGCCGCGTGCTCGGGCGACTCGGAGAACGTCCTCATCGATGGCGAGCCGATACCCTCGTACACGGCGAGCCTGTCCGCGGACACGTTCAAGATACTTGGGGTAAGGCCCTTCATGGGACGGGGCTTCCGGCCGGGAGAGGGCAGGGACGGGGAGAACAATGTCATCGTGGCCTCCTATGCGTTCTGGAAGAAATACCTCGGCGGCTCGCCGGCCGCCCTCGGCCGGAAAATCCGGGTCGGCCAGGACGAGTGCGACATCGTGGGGGTGCTCGGGCCAAGCCAGGGCATGCCGTATGCCTTTGGGGCCGAGCTCTACCGCCCCATGGTCCTGCACGTCGACCCGAGCCAGCCTTATTCCAAATGGATGTCGGTCGTCGTCCGCCTGAAGGACGGCATGAAGCCGGCCGTGGCCTCGTCCATCATGTCCGCCGCCAGGCTGGAGCGCCTGCCGGCGTGGGCCCTGCGAAACCTGGCCGACCAGCGCGTGGTGCTGTCCCCGCTCGCGCGCTACGGCACCAGCCCCGCCTACTGGGTGAGCCTGGCGGCCGGGGGATTCCTCTTCGCGATCACCGCCCTCAACGCCGCAAACCTGATGCTGATCCGCCTCGTCGGCCGGATCCGCGAATTCGGCATCCGGGCGGCCGTGGGCGCGTCGCGGCGGCAGTCCGCGCAGGTCCTGGCGACGGAAGCGGCCGTGCTGACGACCGCGGCCTGCGCGGGGGCGCTCCTCGTTCTCCATTGGCTGTCCCACCCCTTCCTCGAGTCCTTCTACGGCGAGGGAAACGTGTCGTTCGACTCGGCCGGCGGGTTTGACTGGGTGCAGCCGGCCATCATCTGCGGGCTGGGGGTCGCCGCCGGGCTTTTCGCCTCGGCGGCGCCGATCCTGCGGGTCCTCCGGATGAACGCGGGATGGGGCCTGAAGGAGGGCGGACCGGCGTCCGGCGAAAGCCCCGCCGCAGGCAGGCTGAGGACCGCTCTCGTGGTCCTCCAGGCGGCCTTCGCGGTCATCCTCCTCACGGGCGCGGGCCTCATGGTCCGGAGCTTCCACAATCTCCAGCACATGGACCTTGGCTTCGATCCCGGTGGCAAGATGACGGTCGAGCTCTCGCTCCCCGAGTCCTACCAGAGGGCCAACCCCGCCGCGAGGATCCAGCTGCTCGAGCGGCTGGAGGAGGTCATCCAGCGGGTGCCCGGCGTGCGCGGCGTGTCCTATGCGGAAAGCCTCCTGGACGGCGGGTATTTCACCTCCAAGATCCGCATGGCCGACGGGACGCTGAAGGACACGAAGGGCAACATCACCTCCCCGAATTTCCAGGAGGTCGCGGGCCTGAGGATGCTGGGCGGCCGCTGGCTCTCAACGGACCGGGCCGCGAGGGAGATCGTCGTCAACGAGAGCTTCGCCAAGGAGCGTTTCGGCCGCGAAAACCCGGTGGGACGGATGCTGGACGTGTCGATTTTCGGTTCGGACAAGCCCGCGCCGCACCCGATCGTGGGCGTCGTCTCGGATGTCCGGACCGGCGTCACGAGGCCCGCCGAGCCCGAGATCTACGTCGCCCCGTGGGACAACCCGGGCCTGCTCAGCACGCTCGTGATCAGCCTCTCGGGCAGCCCCCCGCCCAATTTCGCGAGGGACGTCCGGAAGGCCCTGTATTCGGTGGAGCCCCTCATAAGCACCTACGCCATCCGCTCGGTCGAGCAGAAGATCGTGGACTACACCTGGGCCCAGCGGCGCGCCTACTTCATGCTGAGGATGCTTGCGGCGGCGGCCCTCTTCCTGACCGTCATCGGCCTGTTTTCAGTCATCTCGGTCTCGGTCAACAGCCGCATGCCGGAATTCGGCATCCGGATGGCGGTGGGGGCGACCTCGCCGCAGGTCGCGGGGCTCGTGCTCCGGAGGGGCATGGGCGCCTCCCTTGCCGGGGTCCTCCTTGGCATTGCCGGCGCGGCGGGGCTCACCCGCTACCTGGCGAGCCTCCTCATCGAGACAAAGCCCTATGACCCCTGGGTCTATGGCGCGGTTTCGGCGGTCCTGCTGGGCGCGGGGCTTGCGGCCTGCCTGCTTCCCGCAAGGCGCGCGGCGAGGGCCGATCTCCTCAAGCTCCTCAAGTCCCAATAGTTTCCGGCCCCCGGGGGCCCGCCGCCTCCGGGGAGCGGGCCGGCCGGGTGGGGGGCTTGACAAGACTTTGGGCCGGGCGGTAAGTTAGCACCCCTTTATAACACTCACTTTAGTTTAAAGTGGGCCATGCGGCCCGCTTTTTTTTTCCACAATTCCCACCTATGAGCAGCGAGATTCTTTCCGTCCTGGAGTACATGGAGAAAGAGAAGGGCATTCCGCGCGCGGACATGATCGCGACGATCGCAAATGCCCTGAAGACCGCGGCCCAGAAGGGTGTTAATTCAGGCCAGGAGTTGAAGATAGAGATCAACCCGAAGAACGGGCAGCTGAAGGCATGGGCGCTCATGAAGGTGGTCGACTCAGTCAGCAACCCGAAGACCGAGATCCACGTCGAGAAGGCCCAGGCCGCCAAGCCGGGCGTCCTCATCGGTGAATTCCTCGAGAAGGAGGTCGACCCCTCGACCCTAGGCCGGATCGCGGCCCAGACGGCCCGCCAGGCGGTCATGCAGCGCCTCCGCCAGTTCGAGAAGGACCGGATCTACGACGACTTCAAGGACCAGGTGGGCAACATCGTCACGGGCACCGTCCGCCGCCGCGAGCGCAACGACATCTACATCGACATCGGCAAGGCCGAGGCCGTGATGCCGGCCAAGGAGCAGGTGCCCATGGAGGAGTACCAGCCCGGCGACCGCATCCGCTGCCTCCTGCTGGAGATCGAGAACTCCCCGCGGGGCCCGGAGATCATCCTCAGCCGCGCGAGCCCGAAGTTCGTCCGCCGCCTGTTCGAGCTCGAGGTCACGGAAATCGCCGACGGCACCGTGAAGATCGAGGCCTTCGCCCGTGAGCCCAGCTACCGCACGAAGATCGCTGTCTCGTCCAGGGACCAGAAGGTCGACCCGGTGGGCGCCTGCGTCGGCGCCCGCGGCGCGCGCGTGAAGACGATCGTCCGCGAGCTTGGGGGCGAGAAGATCGACATCATCAAGTACTACGCCGACCCCCGCGAGATGGTCATCGAGGCCCTGAAGCCCGCCGTCCCGCGCGAGATCGTGATCGACGAGCGCAACAGGCGCATCGTCCTCAAGGTGGCCACGGACGACCTCGCCATCGCGATCGGGCGCAAGGGGCAGAACGCCCGGCTCACCTCGCGCCTCATCGGCTGGCGGATCGACATCGAGGAATTCAAGGCCGAGGGCGACGACCCGCGCGGCAACGCCATCAACACCCTCGTGAAGTCCCTCGGCATAGACCCGGGCGTCGCAGGGCGCCTGGTCGACATGGGCATCAACTCCCCCGCAGCATTCGAGGGCGTCGTGGCCGACGACCTCGTGAGCGCCGGCTTCACGTCCGAGGAGGCGCAGGATGTCATCCAGCGCGTCACCTCCTGACGCGCCCGCGAAACGCAAATAATGAGCATCCGCATCCACGAACTCGCGAAGAAGCACAACATGGAGGGCCGCGACATGCTGGCCCTCCTGAAGGAGCGCGGGTACGTCGCTGCGGACACGAAGTCCGTCTCCAGCACGGTCAGCAAGATCTACGTCGAGGAGATTGAGAAGGAGCTGGCCTCGAGGGCGCCCGCGGCCGCCGCGGCCCCGGCCGCCCCCGTGGCCCCGGAGCCCGCGCCGGAGGCCCCAGCATCCGCCCCCGCGGTGCGCAGCCCCGCAGGCATCTTCGTCAAGACCGCCCAGGACGTGGCGCGCGAGCGCGAGTCCGTGAGCAAGGCCGCCGCCGCCGCTGTGGCCGCGCCGCCGCGCCCGGCCCCGGCCATGGCGCCGCGCCCCGTGCCCCTGGCGCCGCCGCCGCCGCGCCCGGCGATGGCCCCGCGGCCGGTCCCCGTGTCCCAGCCCCCCCTCGCCTCGCCCATGCCAAGGCCCGCCCCGTCGGTGCCGACCCCGAGGCCCCTGCCGGCCGCGGCCCCCGCGCCGGCGGCCGAGGCGCCCAAGTCGCCCGCGGGGCCGCCCCCGCTTCCCGCGCGCGCAGCCTTGTTCCCGAGGCAGGCCGCGCCTGCGGCGCCCTCGGCGTCCGCGCCCGTCGTCACGGAGGAGGACGGCGTCAAGATCATCCATCTGAAGCCCCCGGTCATCGTTCGCGACTTCGCGGCGGCCCTCAGCCTGAAGCCGTTCAAGCTCATCTCGGAGCTGAACCAGATCGGCGGCTTCGCGTCGATGAACTCGACGATCGACGAGGCCGTGGCCCAGAAGGTCGCGGAGAAGTACGGCTTCATCCTCGACATCAAGCACCGCGGGGACGCCGCCCAGCAGCAGCAGGCGCGCGGCAAGGAGAAGGCCCCGAAGCCGCCCGAGGACGAGACGAAGGACATGGCGCCGCGGCCGCCGGTCGTGGTCATCCTCGGCCACGTCGACCACGGCAAGACCACCCTACTTGACGCGATCCGCAAGGCCAACGTCGCCGCCGGCGAGGCCGGCGGCATCACCCAGCACATCGGCGCCTACCAGATCGAGCACAACGGCCGAAGGATCACCTTCCTCGACACCCCCGGCCACGCGGCCTTCAACAAGATGCGGGCGCGGGGAGCCTCGGTGACGGACATCGCGGTCCTCGTCGTCGCCGCCGACGACGGCTTCATGCCGCAGACCGACGAGGCGCTCGAGCACGCGCGCAACGCCAAGGTCGTGACGATCGTCGCCGTGAACAAGATCGACGTGAAGGGCGCCAACCTGGACCAGGTGAAGGGCCAGATGCAGCAGAGGAACCTGGTGCCCGAGGACTGGGGCGGGGAGACGATCACGGTCCCCGTCTCGGCCCTGAAGGGCACCGGGATCAACGACCTGCTCGAGATGATCCTCCTTCAGGCCGACGTCCTCGAGCTGAAGGCGAACCCGAAGGCGGAGGCGTCGGGCGTCGTCATCGAGTCCCAGGTCGACGTCGGCAGGGGGCCGCTGTCGACGGTCATCGTCCAGAAGGGCACCCTGCGGACCGGCGACGCGATCGTCTGCGGCGCACAGTGGGCCAAGGTCCGCGCGATGTTCGACGACCAGGGCATGCCCATCAAGGAGGCCGCCCCGTCCACGCCCGTGCGGGTCATCGGCTGGTCGGGCACGCCCGAAAGCGGCGCGGCCTTCCGCGCGACGAAGAACGCCCGCGAGGCCGAGAACCTGGCCGACGAGGAGTCCCAGCGCCTGAAGAAGGCGGTCGTCACCGCCGACTCCGCCCAGAAGGACATCTCGGTCGAGCACCTCTTCGCGAACATCGCCGCCACGCAGCAGAAGGTCCTGAAGGTGATCGTGAAGGCCGACGTCTTCGGCTCGGCTGAGGCCGTGCGGCAGATCCTCGAGGGGATAAAGAGCGCGAAGGTGACGCTCGAGATCGTGTCCGCGGACGTGGGGCTCGTTACGAAGAACGACGTCATCATGGCGGCCGCGGCCGGCGCGACCATCCTCGGCTTCAGCACCAAGCTGGAGAACGGCGTGACGCCGCTCGCCAAGCACCACGCGGTCCGCATCGAGAACTTCAACATCATCTACGAGCTCGGCGACAAGGTGCGCGAGATGATGGCCGACCTGCTCGATCCCGACATCAAGGAGATCAAGCTCGGGGCGGCCGAGGTCCGGGCGGTGTTCCCGCTCGCCAAGGGCTTCGTCGGGGGGTGCCTCGTCACGGAGGGCAAGGTCAACCGTGGGGCGGCCTCCCGGCTGCGCCGCGGGCGCGAGGTCGTCCACGAGGGCCGCGTCAACACGCTCAAGCGCTTCAAGGACGACGCCAACGAGGTGCGCGCCGGCCTCGAGTGCGGCATCAAGCTCGACGAGTTCAACGGCTACCAGGTCGGCGACGTCATCGAGTGCTACGACACGCAGAAGGTCAGGGCGTCGCTCTGAGCGCACAGGCAGGACCGAAGGCGCCCGTGTCCAACCGCATCGTGAGGATCAACGAGCTGGTCCAGCGCGAGATCAGCGACATCCTGCGGCGCCGCTACTCCGCCGAGGCGGTCGCGGTGACCGTGACCGAGGTGCGGATCGCCCCCGACCTGCGCGACGGCCGCGTGTTCGTGGCCATCGTCGGGGAGGAGGAGTTCGTGCAGGGCCGGTTTCGCTGGCTGCGGTCCATCGCGCCCCAGCTCCGCGAGGAGCTCGCCAAGCGGATCGTCATCAAGTTCCTGCCGCGGCTCACGTACCTCCTGGACACGACGGCCGGAAGGGCCGCCAAGATCCACAAGGCGCTTAACGACCTCGAGGCGCATGCGGCCGCCCCGCCACCCCAGGGGGAGGGCGATGTACTATCCTGATTACCAGCGGCGCTTCGCCGAGATCCTTGCGCTGGCCGCCCCGGGGCCGGTCGCGATCATCGGCCACGCCAGGCCCGACGGGGACTGCATCGGGTCCCAGGTCGCCATGGCACGCGTCCTTGCGGCCCGGGGCTGCTCCGCGGTTTGCGTCAACGCGGACCCGGTGCCGCGCCGGCTGGCGTTCGCCGCCGGGGACACGCGGTTCATCCGGACAGACGAGGCGCTGGCGCTGCCGGCCGGGACCGTGGCCATCTACGTCGACTGCGCTGACCACGCGCGCCCGGGGGAGCGCCTGAAGGCGCGGTTCCCGAGCCCGGCGGCCTGCATCGACCACCACCTTTCGAACCGGGGCTTCGCGGCCGTCAACATCGTCGACACGGGGTCGGCCGCCACCTGCGAGATCCTGGCGGGGCTCCTCGTCGACGCGGGGATAGCCTTCGACGCCCAGGCCGCGATGGCCCTCTTCGTCGGCCTCGTCACCGACACGGGCCAGTTCCGCTACTCGTCGACCTCCCAGCGCAGCTTCGGCCTGGCGGGCGAGCTCGTGGCGCGCGGCGCCTCGCCGCCCGTGGCCGGGTACGAGCTCTTCGAGCGCGAGTCGGAGGGCAAGCTCCGACTCCTGCAGAGCTTCCTCGCGTCCCTCACGATGGAATTTGGGGGCCGGGTGTGCATGGGCACGCTGGCACGGGGCGTCTTCGAGGCCACAGGCACGACGGCCGAGGACACGGAGGGCCTCGTCGACTACGCCCGCTGCGTCGACGGCGTCGAGGTCGGCGTACTCGTCGAGGAGCGCACGGACGGCGGGGTAAAGGCGAGCCTGCGCGCCAAGGACCCGCTGTGCAGGCTGGACCTCGTGGCGGGGATCTTCGGCGGCGGCGGGCACGCCTGCGCGGCGGGCCTCAACCAGAAGGCGCCGGCTCCGGACTTCAGGGCGCGCCTCCTCGCGGCGCTGGGGGACCGCCTGGGGGTGCTCGATGCCGCCCGCGCGGGGGGGGCAGCCCCATGATGGGCGCCCAGAAGGAGCTCGACGGGGTCCTCCTCGTCGACAAGCCCACCGAGCACACCTCGCACGACGTGATCGCGCGGCTGCGGGGCAAGCTGAGGATGAGGAAGATCGGCCACGCGGGGACGCTGGACCCCATGGCGACGGGCCTCCTCGTCGTGCTTGTCGGCAGGGCCACCCGCGTGTCCCAGTACATCATCAGCCTCGACAAGGAGTACGAGGGCACGATCGAGTTCGGGAAGGTTACGGATTCGCAGGACGCCGACGGCGAGGTGATGGAGACGCGCCCGGTTCCGCCGATGACCGAGGAGCAGGTCCGGGCCGCGATGCAGGGCTTCCTGGGGGACCAGTACCAGACCCCCCCCATGTTCTCGGCCATCAAGGTGGGGGGCGTCCCGCTCTACAAGAAGGCCCGCAAGGGCGAGGAGGTCGAGCGGGAGCCCAGGTTCATCCGGGTCATGTCCTGGGACCTCACCGGCCTTTCGCTCCCGCACGCCGACTTTCGGCTCCGGTGCACGAAGGGGACCTACGTGCGGACGCTCGCGCACGACCTCGGGGCGAAGCTGGGCTGCGGGGCGCACCTGCGCGCGCTGCGGCGCACGGCGACCGACCGGTTCAGCGTCGCGGACGCGCTCACGATGGACCAGATCGAGGCGATGCCGATCGCCGACATCGAGAAACGCCTCATACCGGTCGGCAAGGCCGTGCCCTCCGTCGCCCTGTGAGCCTGCCCGCGCAATTTGACGGGCTCGAGAGGGTCTCGCTGCCGGGCCGGCCGCTGCACGTGGCGATCGGGATGTTCGACGGCATCCACCTGGGCCACCGCGCGGTCGTGGAGGCCGCCGTGCAGTCCGCCAGGCACAGCGACGGCGTCTCCGTCGTCCTCACGTTCTCGCCCCATCCGAGCGTCCTCTTCAGGCCGGCGGACCCCGTCCACATGATCCTCGACCTGCCCTCCAAGCTGGAGAGGCTGGGGGCGCTCGGGATCGAGGCCGTCGTGGTCCAGCCCTTCGGACGGGAGTTCGCGGCGATCTCGGCCGAGGAGTTCATCCCCTACATCAAGAGGCACCTCCCGAGGCTCGCCGGCATCTACGTTGGGGAGAACTTCCGGTTCGGCCGCGGCCGCAAGGGGGATGTCGCGCTCCTGGTGGCCGAGGGCCGCCGGCACGGCATATCCGTGTTCAGCGCGCCGCGCGTCAGCCTGGACGGCGAGCCCATCTCGAGCACGAGGATCCGCGAGCGCCTGGCCGTGGGGGACATGAAGGCGGCGGCGGCGCTCCTCGGCTACGCGTACTCGGCAAGGGGCACGGTCGTCCACGGCAAGCACATGGGGAGGACGATCGGCTTCCCGACCCTCAACCTGGCCTGGTCGCCCGACCTGCGCCCGCTCTACGGCGTGTACGCCGTGAGGGTCAGCGGCGCAAAGTCCTACGGCTGGCTTCCCGCGGTCGCCAACTACGGGCTTCGGCCCACCGTCGAGCAGGCGTCGGAGCCCAGGCTCGAGATCCACCTGCTGGTCGCCTGCCCCTACGGCCCCGGCGACGAGATCGCCGTCGAGTGGATGCGGTTTCTGCGGCCCGAGCGGAAGTTCGGCGGCGTGGCCGAATTGGGCGCCCAGATCGAGCGGGACGTCGCCGAGGCCCGCGCCGAATTTTCCTTGCCGTAAAAGGTGGGCATGCCGCTTAATTTCCAACCCGTTGGAGGGGACCCTTAGCTCAGTTGGTTAGAGCGTTTCCTTGACATGGAAAAGGTCGCTGGTTCGAGTCCAGTAGGGTCCACCATCGCTTAAATCGCTGGTCTTTAATAAGAAACGAAGGACAGGAGGCATGAAGTTCCGCTCCAACGAATGCATCGCCATACACCTGAGGAGCTTGGCCAAGGCGGAACGCTTCTATAGCGACGTCCTCGGGCTGAGGCTCAGGAGCAAGAGCCGGACTCATCTGGAGTACGACACGGGGCATTTCAGGCTTTTCCTCAACCGGTCCACGAAGGCCCAGCCGGCGACCCCCTCGTTCAGCGTGAAGAGCGCCGAGAAGGCAAAGCGCCTCCTCAGGGGCGCCCGCTGCCAGATCGTGGTCGACCGGGGCAGCTCGTTCTATTTCCGCGACCCCTTTGGGAACGTCTTCGACGTGGTCGAGGACTGAGGCGCTGCCGCCACGAACCCCCCAAGGACCTTGAATCCCGCAACCCGCACCCGGCTTCTCGCCCTCGCCCTCGGCGGCATGGTCCTGGCCGGATGCGCGAGGCGGCTTACGCCCGTGGATGCGGGGATCCGCGACCAGACGATCCTCCTGGGCAACGCCGCCGAGCCCCAGGACCTCGACCCGGACGTCATCTACGCCTACACCGACTCGAGGATCGCCTACACGCTCTTCCAGGGCCTTACCTGGCTGGACCCGAGGACCAACACGGCCGTGCCGGCCGTGGCGACAAGCTGGGACGTGACCCCGGACGGCCTCGTTTACGTCTTCCACATGAGGCCCGAGACGCGGTGGTCGAACGGCGATCCCGTGACCGCCGAGGATTTCGTCTACTCCTTCCGGCGGATCCTGACGCCGGATTTCGCGGCCACCTACTCCTACATGCTCTGGCCGATCAAGAACGCCGAGGCCTACAACGAGGGGAAGGTGACCGATTTCACGAAGGTGGGCGTCAAGGCGCTGGGACCCCACACACTCCAGGTCACGCTCGAGCAGCCGACGCCCTACCTGCCGGCGCTCGCCTCGCACACGACCTGGCTGCCGGTGCACAGGAGCGACATCGAGAAGTTCGGCAAGATCGACGAAAGGAACACGAAGTGGACGCGGCCCGGGAACCTGGTCGGCAACGGGGCCTTCACCCTCGAGGAATGGTCGCCCAACTCGAGGATCATCGTCCGCAAGAACCCGCTGTACTGGGACGCCGCGCACGTGCGCCTCAACAGGATCATCTGGTACCCGATCGAGCACCCGGACATCGAGGACCTGAACTACCGCTCGGGCCAGCTGGACTCGACCTACGACCTGCCGATGGACCGCGTCGAGGCCTACCGGAAGGACAACCCGGTCGACATCCAGATCGACCCGGTCCTCAGCACATTCTACGTGATCTTCAACGTCACGAAGCCCCCGTTCAATGACGCGAGGGTGCGCCTGGCGCTCGCGCACGCGGTGGACCGCAAGGCTCTCTCGGACAACATCACCCACGGGGTCTATCCGCCGGCGCACACGCTGACGCCGCCGAACTGCGGCGGCTACACGTGCCGGGCGGGCATCTCGGACGATTTCGAGCTCGCCAAGAAGCTCCTCGCCGAGGCTGGGTACCCGGGAGGCAGGGGGTTCCCCTCCGTGGAGGTGATCACCTACCAGACGGAGGTGCCCAACCGGATGCTGGAGGCCATCCAGGAGATGTGGCAGGCCCGGCTCGGGATACACATCACCATCGCCCAGCAGGAGCAGAAGACCCTGTTCCAGAACAGCCAGACCGGGAACTTCTCGATGGCGTTCTCCGGCTGGCTCGCCGACTACCCCGACCCCCTGACCTTCCTGCAGCTGGGGCAGACCGGGAACGGGAACAACTGGTCGGAGTACAGCAACAAGGCGTACGACCAGCTCATCGACGAGGCGTCCCACACCCCGGACAACGCGAAGCGGCTGGAGATCTTCCAGAGGGCCGAGGCCCTGATGCTGTCGGAGACGCCGCTGATCCCCCTCTACTACCGCTCGAACGTGTATGCGCTCAGCCCCCACGTGCGCGGCTGGGCGACGAACGTCGTGGGCTTCCAGGACCTCACGAAGGTCTGGCTTGAGAAATGAACCCGGCAAACGTTCCCGTTGACAGGCCCCCTGCCCGGAACCTAGCTCCAGACTCCCCGTGAAATCCCCGCTCAGGATCGCTCTCGTTGCCGCCCTCGCGCTCGCGGCGGCGCCGCTGGCGCTGCCGGACGACGCTCCCGCGCCCGCCCGGCCCGTGACGCCGGACGCCATGCCCGAGGCCGTGGCGCTGCTCCAGCTCCTCCATGACATCTCGGGGAAGTACACGCTGAGCGGCCAGCACAACTACCCCAACACCCGCTCCCGCAACACCGAGTTCGCGTCGAGGTACATCGGCAAGACCCCGGTCATCTGGGGGTCCGACTGGGGCCACGCGAAGGCCGGCGACACGGACTCGTACCTCGCCAGGCCCGACATCGTCCAGGAGGCGATCCGCCAGCACCGCCTGGGCTCGATCATCGCCCTCTGCTGGCACGCGGTCCCTCCCACCGCGGACGAGCCGATCACGTTCCGGGCGCTCCCGGGCGCCGATCCCGCCCACCTGAAGAGCGTCCAGGGCAAGCTCCTCGACGAGCAGTTCAGGGACCTGCTGACGCCAGGGACCGCCCTCTACGACAAGTGGTGCGCCCAGGTCGACACGATCGCCGGATACCTGAGGCAGCTCCAGGACGCCCACGTGCCGGTCCTCTGGAGGCCTTACCACGAGATGAACGGCGACTGGTTCTGGTGGGGCGGTCGGACGGGCCAGTACAGCACGATGGCGCTCTACAGGCAGATCTTCGACCGGTTCGTGAACCACGACCACCTGAGGAACCTCATCTGGGTCTGGAATGTGGACAGGCCGACGACGCCGGCGCGGCAGTTCTCCGACTATTTCCCGGGCATCAACTACGTCGACGTCCTGGCGCTCGACGCCTACGGCAGCGACTTCGCGCAGTCCTACTACGACAGCCTGGCGGCGCTGTCGCAGGGCAAGCCGATGGCCCTGGCCGAGGTCGGCAACCCGCCCAGGCCCGAGGTCCTGGAGAGGCAGCCGCGATGGACCTACTACATGACATGGGCCGCCATGGTGAGGAACACGTCCCGGACGGACTATGCGGCGCTCATGGCCGACCCGCGCGTCCTCAACCTCGAGGACCCGGCCTACTGGACGGTGACTGCGGACTACCGGCGGGCCTGCGGTCTGCCGGTCCTGCGCATCGGGCCGCGCCCCGCCGATTTCTCAGGGCTCTGGGCGCTCAACGAGGACAGGAGCCAGCTGGGCTCGGGGATGGGTGTCGGCATGGTCCCGGCGCGCCTCGAGATCGCCGAGGCCGGGAACGACCTCACGATCAAGTCGACCCGGGTCGTGGAGTACGCCGACGACCAGGTGACGACCGACCACTACGTCCTGGACGGCGCCACCGAGACCAAGTCGGAGTTCTTCAATTCCCCCCGCCTCACGACCGGCCACAAGACCGAGGACGGCAGGGGGCTTGAGCTCGACTCGACCGTCAACTTCAGCTTCGGGCCTCCGGGCTCCAGGATGACGACGACCGAGGTCTGGAACCTCCTGGACGGCGGCCGGGCGCTCTCGATCCGCAGGCACTCCGTCTCGGCGCGGGGCGAGCAGACCATGACGATGGTCTACACGAAGCTGTAGGCGGCGGTTTCGCGGTTGTGATTTTGGGAGGGGCCGGCCCCAATCGCCGGGTCCAGCCTGCCGCCCCCCAGGACGGCCACCCCATGAGCATCCCAGCCCTTGTTCGCCGGGCGCCACTTGGCGCGGCCATGATTGCCCTGGCCCTTCTCTCGCCGGGCTGCGCCGGACCGCCGGCCGCCTCGGCGTCCGCGGCGAAGCAGCCCAAGGTCGCGGAAATCGATAGGCGGGACGGGTCCGGGCGCACGCAGCTCATCCGGGCGGCGCGAAAGGGCCATGTTGCCCTCATGGGGAGCCTTCTCGCGGCCGGCGCGAAGACCGACATCCAGGACGGCCAGGGCTTTGACGCCCTCATGTACATCGTCGACGACGACACGTATAGGAACGACGCCGTCGCCCTCCTGCTGGAGCACCACGCCGACGCGAACCTCGTCAACGCCGACGGGAATTCCGCGCTCATCATCGCGGCGTCGAAGCAGTGCGACCCGAAGGACGCCGAGAGCCAGTACGAGCTCATCAAGCTTCTCCTGGACGCCGGCGCGGACGCGGACGCCACGAGCCTCGCCGGCCTGCGGCCGCTCCACCTCGCGGCCGCGGCCGGGCAGCCCGGGCCCTGCATCGACCTGCTCCTGAAGGCGACCTCGAAGGACAGCCTCCTCGCCCGCGACCATGGCTACTCGGCGATGTCCGAGGCCGCGCTCAACGACCAGCGGCCTGCCGAGGACTTCCTGATAGGGGACGGGCTTGAGCCCCAGGACCTGCCGCCGCTTCCAAGCGAGGGCGGCGGGCCGGAGTCCTGGCCCCCGCAGATAGACGACACGTTCGCCATCAACGCGCGCTCCTTCGAGGCCTACGGCGACTACCTGCAGGCCCACGGGAGGCCGGGTGACGCGCACGGGTATTTCGTGAGGAGCTCGTCGGCGATACCCGGGGCCGTTTCCGAGTACCAGGGGAAGCTCGACCGCTACAAGAAGGCGCTCGCAAAGGAAAAGGCCGGGCGCGCCGAGCGGATCGCCGGTTTTGTCGCCGCGAACATCATCGGCGCGGGCCTGGGCGTGGCCACGGGCGTCGGCGTTTATGTGGTCCCGAAGAGGGGAGCATTCAGGAACCATGTCGACGAATATGAGGATGCGATCGACCGGCTGAAGCAGCAGCTGGATTCGCTCTACAAGGAGCGCGTCGCCGTGGCGGCGAAGGTCGGGACCGGGTCCCCGCTGCCCTCCCTGCCCATGCCGGCGCTGCCGCCCCGCTAGGGGCTCATCCGCCGGACCCGGCCTTCAGGTAGGTCCCGTACCCGATCACGATCGTCGACAGGATGAGGGTGCCGATGCCGCCCGCGATGAGGAGGTGGGCCTTCCTGCTCGAGCCTCGCCACTCGTGGAGTATCCACCCCCACATGGTGGAGAAGATGATGATGCTCGCCATGTGCAGCGTCCACGACGCGAAGGCGAACTTGCCCATCTGCGTCTCGCCCATCGTGTAGAAGAAGAACTGGAAGTACCAGGTGATCCCCGCGAGCGCCGAGAAGAGATAGTTGGCGAGGGCGGGGATGGAGAGCGCCTCGGGCCCGGGCGCCTGCCCGGCGCCGGGAGCCGAGGCGGCGAGGCCCTCGTGGCCGGGCCTCAGCCTGCCGGAGAAGTACTGGTAGCCGCTCCCGTTGCGGATGTTGAGGGCGACGCACCAGATGAAGTTCGTCGTGAAGCCGCCAAGGAGGACGACGACGAGCTTCGGCAGGCCCGTCCAGAGCTCCGGCGTTCCGGCGGCGAGCGACGACACCGCGATGGGATTGCCCGCCGTCAGGCCGAAGGCGAAGCAGGCGCTCATGATCCCGGAGAACGTCGCCACGAGGACGCCCTTCCTGAAGTCGAACTCCGCGATGGCGCGGCGCTTCTCCTCCTCGGGCATCTCCCGCTCCTTCGTCAGGCCCGCCAGCGCGGCGATACCGATGCCGAGGAGGCAGACGCCGACGCCGGCGAGGGTGATCTGCCCGGGCAGGCTCTGGGCGATCTGCCCCAGGGTCTCCGGCACGGGCACGCTCGGGACGAATGACTTGAAGATGGGCGGCAGGAGCGAGCCGAAGGCGGCGCAGTAGCCGAGCGCGATGCCCATCCCGAGCGACATGCCGAGGTAGCGCATCGTCAGGCCGAAGGTCAGCCCCCCGAAACCCCACAGGGCCCCGAAGAAGTAGGCCCACCAGAGCGTGGACCCGGACTGGTGGCCGAGGACGCCGAGGAGGTCGCGCGTGAGGAGGAGCGCGAGGACCCAGGGGCAGATGATCCAGGAGAAGAAGCCGCCGACCAGCCAGTAGGTCTCCCAGGACCACTTGCGCACGCCCTTGTACGGCACGTAGAAGGAGCCCGAGGCCAGGCCTCCCAGCCAGTGGAAGACGACGCCGAGGAACGGATTGGGGTTCATGGGGGTTTGGGGTTATTTTCTCCTCGAAAGGACGCGCGCCTCGTAGCGGTTCACCTCGCCCAGCCAGTCCGCCCCCGCGGGGACGCCGCCGCGGCTGCAGAGCTCGTCCCAGACGGCGCCCCAGGGGAGCGACTTGGCGAGTTCCATGAGGGCCAGCCTCTCGTGCCCGCGCCCGGCGTCCTCCGCGGCCCTGAGCCTGACGGAGGGGTCGAGGCAGCCGAGGAGGATGGCCTGGCGCGTCGCCCGGGCGCCGATCACGTAGGCCGCTATGCGGTTGATGGACGCGTCGAAGAAGTCGAGGGCGACGAACACGCGGTCCCAGGCCTGCCCGCGCGCGATCTCGAGGAACACGGCCCTCACGGGGTCGTCGAGGATGACCACGTGGTCGCTGTCCCAGCGCACGGGCCGGCTCGTGTGGATGAGGAGGCGCGGGTAGAAGAGCATGAGCGCCGAGAGCTTGTCGGCGACCGACTCCGTCGGGTGGTAGTGGCCGAGGTCGAGGCAGGGCACGAGCCCGTTCGCCTGCGCGTAGGAGCTGTAGAACTCGTGCGAGCCGACCACGTATTCCTCGCTGCCGAGCCCGAAGAGCTTGCCCTCGACGGCGTCGACGCAGAGGCGCCGGTCGACCGACCGGTCGTCGAAGATCTCGTCCAGCGACTCGAGCAGCCGGCGCCGGGGAGCCCAGCGGTCGGCCGGGACGTCCTTCGCCCCGTCGGGAGCCCAGTGGTTGAGGATCGTGGCGCCCCCGAGCCGCCGTGCGAAGTGCTGGGCTATCCGGCGGCAGCGGCGCGCATGGCGGATCCAGAAGCGCCGCACGGCGCGGTCCGGGTGGGAGAGCGTGAACCCCGAGGCGGCGAGGGGATGCGAGAAGAACGTCGTGTTGAAGTCCAGGCCGATGCGGCGCCGTTTGGCCCAGGCAAGCCACCCCGCGAAATGCTCCTCGCCGATCTCGTCCCGGTCGACGCGGGCGGCCCCGGTCTCGGCATAGGACGCGTGAAGGTTCAGCCTGTGGCGGCCCGGCAGGAGCCCAAGCACCTGGTCAAAGTCGGAGCGCATCTCGTCGCCGCTCCGCGCCCGGCCGGGATAGCCCCCGGTCGCCATGAGGCCGCTCGCCTCGAGGCTTCCCCCCGACGCCTCCAGGCCGCGCACGTCGTCGGCCTGCCAGCAGTGGAGGGAGACCGGGACTGAGAGGGCCCTCTTGATGGCCCTCTCCGTGTCGACGCCCAGGCCGGCGTAGGCGTCCTGGGCCAGGCGGTAGGCGGCTGAGATCCTTCGGGTGGTCGTCATGGGGTTAGCTTGGTTTGAAATGCTTGGCGGGGAGGCTGCGGGCAAGGCTCCGCCTGAACGCCGCGGCGCCGGCGACGGCGCCCAGGGCCGCGAGCTGGCTCCCGATATTGCCGACGGCCGTGCCCTCCAGGGACAGGGAGACGACCTCGAGGCCGCAGGCGTCGGCCGTCGCCTGGCAGAGGAACCGGTTCCGGGCGCCGCCGCCCGTCATGAGGATCCGCCTGAAGCGCCGCCCGGCCAGCGACCCGAAGAGCCGCGCGGCGTCCGCGTGGCCCCGCCCCAGCGAGCGGCAGATGAGGCGCGCGTAGCCGGCGAGGTCCCGCGGCGGCCGGGCCCCCTGGCGGCGCAGGTTGGCGTCGATGGCGGCGCGCATGTCGGCGGGATTGAAGAGGGTGCTGTCGGCAAGGTCGATGAGCGCGCCGTGACCGTCCCGGCCCGCGGCGGAATAGATCCCCCGCCAGTCGCTGGCCGACGGCGACCGGGCGCCCAGGCTCTGGAGCGTCCGCTCAAGGAGCCAGAGGCCGAGGCAGCTCCGCAGCGGCCGGTAGCCGCCGTCCCCCGTGCGCTCGTTGGACACGCGGGCCCGGAGGGCGGCCGGACCGGCCAGGGGGACACCCGACTCGAGGCCGACCAGCGACCAGGTCCCCGAGCTGAGGAAGAGATCGGAGCCGTCCTCGGCCGCGGGCATGGACGCGAAGGCGCAGGCCGTGTCATGCCCGGGGACGAGGGCCGACTCGACGCCCTTCAGGCCCGTGTCGCCGGTGACCGGCCCCAGCCTGGCGGGCGAAAGCGCGGGCGCCGTGAACCAGCGCTCCGGCACGCCGAAGAACCGGAGCGCCGGCCTTGACCAGCCGCGGCCGTTGACATCGACCAGCTGCGAGTGGCTGCAGACCGAGATCTCGTTCTCCATCCGCCCCGAGAGCAGGAAATTGAAGTAGTCGGAGATGAAGAGGCACCGCCGGGCGGTCCGTGCCAGCAGAGGGAACGCCCGCAGCGTCTCCTGCAGCTGGAGGCTCGTGTTGTAGGGATAGTTGGGGATTCCCGTGAGGGAATAGATCCGGCCGAGGCCGCGCCGCCCGAGCCCGGCCGAGAGCGCCTGCGTGCGGGCGTCGCGATAGGCGTACACGGGATGGCAGGGTCGACCGTCCCGCCCGACAAGCACGTGGTCCACCGCCCAGGCGTCGACGCCCACCGAGGCGAGGCGCGGGAACCGAGCCCTGGCCTTCGCCAGGCCCGCGCGGACCTCCGACCAGAGGTAGGGGATGTCCCAGTAGTCGTGGACGCCCAGGCTGCGGAACTGGTTCGGGAACCGGTGGACCTCGATGGTGCTGAGCCTTTCCGACTTCCAGGTGCCGACAATCACGCGCCCGCTGGTCGCCCCGAGATCGACCGCCGCGCAGTGGACCGGCCTCATGGCGCCTACCTGAGGAAGGCCTCGTGGAGCCCGCCGTCGACCGCGAGGACCTGGCCGGTCGTCTTTGACAGGCGCTGGGAGACGAGGAGGAAGTAGGCCTCGGCCTGGTCGGCCGGGCTGATCGGCGACTTGGTGAGCGTGCGCTCGGCGTAGAACCTCGCCAGCTTGCCGACCAGCGCCTCCGTGGCCTCCGACTGCGCGTAGGGTATCTTGTACTTGGCCAGCGAGCCTATGACCCGCTCGCGCGGGAACATGGACGAGCCCTTGACGACGGTCGCCGGGGCGACCCCGTTGACCCGGACGAGGGGCGCCAGCTCGACCGCAAGCTCGCGCACGAGGTGGTTCGCGGCGGCCTTCGACGCGTCGTAGGCGATCGAGCCGCGCTTGGCGACGACGGCATTGGCCGAGGTCGTGAGGACGAGGCTGCCCGGCAGGCCCTGCTCGGCCCAGGTCCTCTGCGCCTCGTCGGCCACGAGGTAGCTGCCCGTGACGTTGACGGCGAAGGTCTGGGCCCACCGGGAGTCGGGGATGTGCCCGGTCGTGTCGCTCGGGGCGAACACCCCCGCCGTGACGCAGATGTGGTCGAATCCCCCGTAGGCGAGGGCGACCTCGTCCAGCATCCTGCGGATGCTCGCTCGGTCGGTGACGTCGGCCCTGAGGCCGATCGCGGGCCCGCATCCCGAGATTCCTGAGCCGGCGATGCCGATCCCGGCGCCATGGATGTCGGCCAGCTCCTTGGCGGCGGCCCTGGCCGCGGCCTCGTCGACGTCGACGCAGGCGACGTGCGCGCCCTCGCGCATCATCCGGTGGGCCGTCTCCCGGCCGATCCCGGAGCCGGCGCCGACCACGACCACGACCTGGCGCGCCAGCTCCTTCTCGGGCGGCATGCGGCGCAGCTTGGCCTCCTCCAGCCTCCAGTACTCGATGTCGAAGGCCTCCTGCTGCGGCAGCGCGATGTAGCGGTCGATGGCCTCGGCCCCCCGCATCACCTCCACGGCGCAGGTGTAGAATTCCGCCGTCACGCGGCTCTCCGACTTGTCCTTGCCCCAGGCGACCATGCCGACGCCCGGGATGAGGATGACGGTCGGGTTGGGGTCGCGCATGGCGGGGGAGTCCGGACGCCGGCACTTGGCGTAATAGGCGGCGTAGTCCCTGCGGTAGGCGGCGAGGCCCGAGTCCAGCGCCGACTTCAGCCCCTCCACGGTCCCCGACCGCGGGTTCCAGTCGACAAGGAGGGGCTTGATCTTCGTTCGCAGGAAATGGTCGGGGCAGCTGGTGCCGAGGGCCGCGAGGCGCTTCGCGTCCGCGGACCCCACGAACCTGAGGATCCGGTCGTCGTCCTGCACCGTGGCGATGAGCCGCTTGCCGGCCGAGACGCGGCCCCGCAGCCAGGGGAGCACCGCGGCAACGACCTCCCTGCGCCTCTGGGGGGCGAGCGGGGCGTGCCTCTGCCCGCCGAAGGCGCGGGCGTCTCCGCCCTTCTCCTCGTATCTCTTCTCGATGTGGGCCGCCGCAGCCTCGATGAAGTCCAGCGTGGCCGCGTAGCACTTCTTGTCGTCATTGGCCCAGGAGATGAACCCGTGCTGGCCCATCATGATGGCGCGCACCCTGGGGGAGCGCCTCTCGATCTGCTGCATGGCGAGCCCGAGCTCGAAGCCGGGCCTCATCCAGGGGACATAGGCCATCCGCCCGCCGAAGATCTCGCGCGTCAGGCGCCTGCAGGCCGAGGTCGCGGCGATGGCGATGATCGCGTTCGGGTGCATGTGGTCGACATGCCGCCCCCGCAGGAACGAGTGGAGAGGCGTGTCGATCGACGGAGCCCTCGGGTTCAGCCCATAGGTCGCGTGCGCGAACATGCCGACCATGTCGTCCTCCGCGGGGGACTTGAGGCCCCTGTCCCTTCGGGCGCGGTAGAGGGGCTGGAGGCCGACGAGCTTCTGCTGGTAGAGCGATGAGAAGTTCTCGCGGCCGCTGGTGCGCAGGTCGCCCCCGGATCCCTTCACCCAGAGCACGTCCACCGGCTTGCCCGACAGGGGATCCTTCTCGCGGATCTTGGAGGAGGTGTTTCCGCCCCCGGTGTTCGTGATGCGCTGGTCGGCGCCGAGGATATTGGAGCGGTAGACGAGGCGGCCGACGGGGTCCAGGGCGTCTGCCTTGGCGTCCTCCCAGGAATACGTGACGTGGCGGTATTGGGTCATCGCTTTCTTGCCGAGTAATACAGCATTTGCCCACAGGAGTTGCTTCCCGAAACCCGAGCTTATCCGACTGGGGGGTGGGAAGGGAATCGACAATTTGACCATTGGCATACATGAAATGACCCTAGGCTGTGTCACCCGAGAGCCCGGATTCCTTCCGCTACCGCGCGGCCACGCCCGAGGCCGAATGCTGGGGCGCCGTCGTGACGGGCTGCGGCCGCTACCTGGCCCCTCCCGGCCGGCCCTATCCGCCGCCGGGCCACCCGGCGGACCATTCGTTCACCTGGGAGGGCGGCCGCGTCATGGGTTCCTTCCAGGTCGTGTATGTCGAGCGGGGCGAGGGCGAGCTGGAGACGGAGGCCGGCGGCCGCTGCAGGGTGGGCGAGGGGACGGCGATGCTCCTGCACCCCGGGGCCTGGCACCGCTACCGGCCCGCCCCGGGAACCGGCTGGCTCGAGAAATGGGTCGAGCTCGGCGGCCCGCTCGTCCGCAGGCTCGTGGAGAAGGGGGTCCTCGACCCCCTGCGCCCCGCCGTCGCGGTCTCGCGCAGGCTCGACTGGGAGGCGAGGCTCGACTCGCTCCAGCGCCTCTTTTCGGCCGAGCCGTGCGCGCACGCGCGCGAGCTGGCGGCCCATGTGGCCGACCTCCTTGCCCTGGTCCACGAGTCCCAGGAGGGACCGGGCGCGGGGCGGGCCGCCATGTCCTTTGTCGACAAGGCCCGGCGCATCATGGAGGACGCCGAGGGGGCGCCGCGGCCCGTTCCCGAGATCGCCCGCTCGCTCGGGGTCAGCTATTCGCACTTCAGGAGGCAGTTCCGGCGCTCGACGGGGATTTCCCCCCGCCAGTACCAGCTTCGTATCCGGCTCCAGCGGGCGCAGCGCCTCCTGGGGGCGACCGGGGACACGCTGAAGGAGATCTCCGAGAGGCTCGGGTTCAGCTCGCCCTTCCACCTCTCCTCGTCCTTCAAGGCGGCCTTCGGCGTCTGCCCGAGCTCCTGGCGGCGGCAGGGGGGCGGCCGATAAGTCGGGATTGCCTCGCGGGCCCCGTGCCGGCAGCGCTTCTTGGATGCCCTGGCACCCCGGCACGCAGAACCGATCGCGGCGAGCCCACCTCACGGTGCCTGCGCTCCTTGCCGTCCTCGCGTTCCTGTTTCCGCAGGCCCGCCTTCATGCTGCGGAAGGCCAACAGGCGGCCCTGGGGGAGATCCCGACGCTGTCCTACACGCTGGTTAAGGCCTGGCCGCACGACACCGATGCCTTCACCGAGGGCCTGCTGTTCTGGAACGGGATGCTCATCGAGAGCACGGGACTCTATGGCCACTCGGCCCTGCGGAAGGTAGACCTGGAGACGGGCCGCGTCCTCCAGGAGGTGCGGCTGCCGGCGCGGTATTTTGGCGAGGGCATAGCCGTCCTGGGGGGGAGGATATTCCAGCTCACGTGGCAGAGCCACCGCGGGTTCATCTACGACCTGAAGACCCTGAGGCAGGAGGGCGACTTCGCCTTCACCGGGGAGGGCTGGGGGCTCACGACGGATGGTCGCTCCCTCATCATGACGGACGGGACGAACCGGATCCGGTTCATCGACCCGGCGACATTCAAGGTGACGCGGACAATTGGCGTCGTCGCCCACGGGCGCCCCGTCGCCAACCTGAACGAGCTGGAATACGTGAAGGGCGAGCTGTACGCCAACGTCTGGCAGACCCAGTTTGTCCTGCGGATAGATCCGGCCAGCGGCCGGGTGGTGGCGTCCATCGACTTCGTGGGGATCCTTCCCGCCTCAGAGACGACCGCGCACACCGACGTCATGAACGGCATCGCCTACGACGCCAGGGACGACCGGCTGTTCGTCACGGGCAAGGACTGGCCCAGGGTCTTCGAGGTGAAGGTGGGGGCCGAATAGGGGCCCGGCTGCCCCCTCACTCGTACCTGAGGGCCACGATGGGGTCCACCTTCATGGCGCGCCTGGCGGGGACGAGGCAGGCGAGGAGAGCGACGGCGACCAGGATTGCGGCCACCGACGCCAGCGTCATGGGGTCGTACTCGCCGACATCGAAGAGCATGGAGGAGAGGAACTGGGCGAGCCCCAGGGCGGCCCCGAACCCGGTGAGGAGCCCGGCGAGCGTAAGCAGCATCGAGCCCCGAAGGACGAGCATCCGGATGTTCCCGGGATTTGCGCCGAGGGCCGTGCGGATCCCGATCTCCCGCGTCCGCTGGCCGACCGAGTACGAGATCACGCCGTAGAGGCCGATCGCCGCCAGGAGGAGCGCCACGGCCGCGAAGATGGCCATGAGTACCGAGCGGAAGCGCTCACCGGCGACGGATTCGACCTTTATCTGGTCCAGCGTCTTCATGTTGTCCACGACCTGGTCCTTGTTCACGCGGCGGATCGCGTCGCGAATCGACCTCTGGAGGAGCGCCGACTCGGTCTTTCCGCGGACGACGAGCGCCTGCCCCGTCTGCGGGCTCTGGTCGGTGGTCACGTACATCCCGGGGTCCTCGTTGCCCTGCGCGCCGAGGTTCTCGACCTTCTCGTCGGCGACCACGCCGACGACCTCCCAGGGTATCTCCGGGCCGAGCTTCGTCGCAGCGTAGGCGATCTTCTCGACGCGGATCCGCTTGCCGACCGGGTTCTCGTTGGGGAAGTACTTCTTCGCCATCGTCTCGTTGATCACCGCCGCCGGGGGGGCCCCGGCCACGTCGTGGTCGTCGAGGAGCCGTCCCCTCGTGAGCCGCATCCCCAGCGCGTGGAAGTAAGACGGCCCGACCATCTTGAAGAAGCAGTCCGGCCGGTTGGCCGCGTCGACGGTCTTCGTCCCCTCGATCTGGAAGGGCATGCCGTAGCCCCAGCCCTCGAGCGGCAGCGCGGAGGTGAGCGCGACGTCGCGCACCCCGGGCACCGAGGCGACCGCGTCCGAAATCTGGTGGAGATAGAGCTTGAACTCGGTTTCCGATCGAAACCGCCTGTCCGGGATCGGCAGTCCGGCCGTGACAACGTTGGTCGAGTCGAACCCGGTCTCAACGCCTTGCATCCGGAAGAAGCTCCGGATGAGGAGCCCCGAGCCGGCGAGGAGCACGAAGGCGACGGCCACCTCGGCAACGACGAGGATTCCCCTGAACCTCCTGCTGGCGTGGCCCGGGCTGGACCCTGGGCTGCCCTGCTTGATGGAGTTGGTGAGGTCGGGCTTCGTCGCCTTGAGCGCCGGCACGATCCCGAAGAGGATCCCCGTGACCACGGAGAGGGCGGCGACGAACAGGAACACCCGGCCGTCCATGGAGACCTCGAGGTTCGGGGGTATGGTCCCGTCCGGCATGTACGCCTTCAGGAGCGCGAAGCCGCCGTAGCCGATCGCGAGGCCCAGGGCGCCGCCCATGACCGAGAGGAGCAGGCTCTCGGTGAGGAACTGGCGGACGAGCCGCCACCGCCCCGCCCCGATCGCCGCGCGGATGGCGACCTCCCGCTCCCGGGAAATCCCCCGGGCAAGGGTCAGGTTGGCGAGGTTGGCGCAGCCGATCATGAGCACCATGCCCACCGCGCCCATGAGGACGTAGAGCGACCGCTTGAGGTCGCCGCCGACCGCGACCGAGGCGAAGGAGTCTATCCCGATGCCCCAGCCCTTGTTCGACTTGGGATAATCGTGCGCGATCCGGATCGCGAGGGCGTCCATCTGCGTGCGCGCCTGCTGGAGGCTCACCCCCTTCTTGAGGAGGGCCCATGCGCCGAACCAGTGGAAATCCCGTGTCATGTTGGCCGGGGGGAACGACAGGGGCCTCCATATCTTCGTGGCGGTCAGGTCGAACCGGCCGGGTGGCATCACTCCGATGACCGTGTACGGCTCGCCGTCGAGGATCATGGTCTTGCCGAGGACGGCCGGGTCGGAGCCGAACTGCGAGACCCAGAACGTATTGCTGATCACGGCGACGTGGTCCCTGCCGACCTCATCCTCCCCCTCCGCAAACGTCCGCCCGATGCGGGGGGTGCCCTGGAAGACGTCGAAAAAATGGGCGCGCACCCGCTCGGAGACCACCTGCACGGGGGTCTCGACTCCGGTCAGCGACACGGTGCCCCAGCTCTGGGCCGCGATGTACTGGAAGACGGTGTTCTGCTTCTCCCAGTCCAGGTAGTTGAGCGTCGAGATGCCGTTCCTTCCGCCGCCCGGAGGCTTTTCCAGGACCCGAACCATGCGGTCGATCTCCTTGAACGGCGAGGGCTTGAGCAGGATGCCGTCCACGATGCTGAAGATCGCCGCGTTGGCCCCTATCCCTATCCCGATCGTCGCAATGGCGACAATGGCGAAGCCCGGGCTCTTCAGGAGCGACCGGAAGCCGAACTTAAGGTCCTGGACGATCTCACTCACGCGCGGTGTCGGGGCTCCCCGTATAACCTGCAACCGGGGGGTTTGTTACACCAATCGCCGGGGTTTTCACGAAAAGGCCCGTCCTTGGGCCCTATCGGGCCTGATGGAGGAGCATGATGCCGGTGACGGTCAGCCCGACGTAAATGGCCTGCAGGAAATGCTGGCCGGTCAGCCGGCGGTTGATGGCCCGGCCTATGGGGATCGCGATGGCGGTCGCTGGAACCGAGAGGAGGAGATAGCGCGTGACCTCGGCACTCCAGAGGCCCGCGACGACGTAGCCAAGGAGCCCCGCCGTGCTGACGGGAAGAAAGTAGCCCTGCAGGGTGGCGCGGAAGTGCTGCGGGGACCAGCGGCGCAGGGCGCCGTAGACGACGAGCGGGGGGCCGTTCATGCCGTAGGCGCCGCCTAGGACGCCGGAGATGAACCCGCAGCCGAGGAGCCAGCGGGGATGGTCCTTCGAAAGATGCAGCTTGGAGCGGCCGGATAGGGAATAGATGGAAAAGCCGGCGATGACGACGCCAAGGAGCGCCTTCACCATGTGCTCATTGCCCCTGACGAGGAGAAGCGCCCCCAGCGGGACCCCGACCAGCGCGGGTAGGATGAGTCCAACGGCGCTGCGGACCTGCACGTGGCGCCAGTCCTGGGCGACCACGACCCCGGCTATCACGACCGAAAAGACCGTCGCCAGCGGCGCGGCGACGCTGACTGGCAGCCGCAGGGCGAGGAGGGGCACGGCTACAAGCGCCTCGCCGAAGCCGACCGTCGACCGGACCAGCGTCGCCAGGAAGATAACCGCAATGACATAGGCGGCGTTGGGATCGGACACGGCGACGGGCATCCTTGTCAGCGGGGAGATTGCCGGCAAATGCGAACGCGGGCCGCCCCGGGCAATGCGCAGGAACTCACCTGGGTTGCCGGCGACCCGTCCCGCACCAGGAGGTCGGCATGAATCCGGAGCCCCCGATGGAGCGGGCGGATTGCGCACACGCTCAGGGACCTCCTATTGCCAACGCACTGGCGCCAGTCTCTTGAAACTGAACATTTGGGTCTGCCCCTAGTTCAAGACGGCTTATATAGGCATTCTTGCTGCGACTGGCTGCTGCCAAATAAAGAGGCGCAAGATTGCCACGGCCGTGGGTGTCAACATCTGCTCCGGCGGCTTTTAGAGCCCTAATCTTTGCGGCATCGTCGTTCTCGGCAGCAAAATAACATGCCGTGGGTTTGCCCCTAACCGTAGCTCTGCCAGTTCTCGATAACGAGGCCCGGAATGCGGCTAAACTCGGATGTATTGTCAGTGACGATGGTAGCGCCAAGCCTGAGTGCTTGGGCCGCCAGCATAAGGTCGAATGGACCGATGGGCTGGGCATTCGGCTTTAGTCTCGCTAGATGGGCTCTCACAAACCCGCAGAAGCTAGCGTCGGCGCACGTGTAATGGGCCTCATTGCCCACAATCGTTCTGAGTTTCCTCACTCGTTCCGCGAGTGTCGGGAGGTCCGGTCGCTTCGCAGCACCGTATTCAAGCTCCGAGAGTACGATGCATGACAACTGACAATATCGGAGATTGCTCTCCAGCTTAGTCCTAATTCCAGCGTCGATGCCGCGAAGATAGCGCGAGAATACGTTGGTGCCCGGCAGAAATATCACGACTCCTGTAGAGCCAGGTGCTCAAGTTCAGGGAAGCCCGGGCAAGAGCCGTAGAGCTTCGACAATGCTTTTACGCGGGCGGCTTCGGCTCTGGGGTCGAGAATGATAAGCCCATGCGCTGTCTTCTCGATTAGAACGGTCTTTGCGGTCAAGCGCAGTACCTTCGGCAAGCGAATTGCCTGCGAGTTGCCGGATTTGAAAACTTTGGCCGAAAGGGTTGGCATGTGCATACTCTGTATATACAAATGTTGCGTGTCAAACAACCTCAGGGGATTTGTGAAACCGAATATCGGAACGTTCATAGAAGACCCGCTTCCCTGAAGCTATAGTAGCCTCGCCCAAGGGGATCCGCACCACGTCTGCCAATGATAACATGATCCAACAGAGGAATATCCACCGCGGCGGCGGCCTCTCGCAGCTGCCGAGTGAGCTGAATATCCGCCGCGCTTGGGGATGGGTCGCCTGATGGGTGATTGTGGGCGCAGACGACGGCGGATGCGGCCTCCCGGATCGCCGACCTGAACACCTCCCGCGGGTGCGCCAGGGCCGCCGTGGCCGTCCCCGACGAGACCTCCACGCGCTTGCGCAGGCGGTTGCGCCGGTTGAGGCACAGGACCCAGAACTTTTCGACTTCGAGGCCCGCGGCTGCGGAGTCGACGTAGGCGGCGATGAGGTCCGCGCGGTTGAGGATCGGCGCCTCCCCCGGGGGCAGGCAAATGGCCCTGCGGGCCACCTCCATGGCGGCCACGAGCTGCAGAGCCTTCACGCGCCCGATCCCCTTCAGCCCCCGGAAGTCCGCCTCGTGCCAGGCGAGTAGCGCGGGGAGCGAGCCGGCCTCGGAGACGAGCCGCGTGGCCAGGGTGAGGACGTCCTGCCCGCGGGTCCCGCTTCGAAGGAGCATGGCGAGGAGCTCGGTGTCGCTGAGGGCGGCGGCGCCGAGGCGCTCGAGCCGCTCCTGCGGCCGTTCGCCCGCCGGGAGGATCATCAGGCGGTTCGGCGGGTAGGGCGGGGCGGCTGCGAGGGAGGTTTTCATGGGCTGTGCACTGGGCCGGAACCTAGGGCGCCTGCCCGGGCGCATCCCATGAATTGTTATTCGCAATCGGCGCCCGAATGCGCGGCGTCGGCCGGAAGGGTTCCCGTAAATCCCGGGTAAGTGTCAACGGGGCCGCCCCGTTTCGCGGCCTGTTGCCCACCGTGCCGTGACGAACGCTGCCGGAGCCGCCTGCCTTTCCCTCGCCGTCCTCCTGGCCGCGTGCCCCGTGGGCGCCCCGGCCAAGGGGATTGATGTCGGCCTCTCGCCCGCGGCCCAGCTGGTCCGTCCCTTCGAGCCCATGATGCTCGGCCAGAGGTACGTCGACGCCCACTCCGGCACAGAGCTGATGGTCGGCAGCGGCAACTCGATGTCTCCCCTCTACAAGGACCACACGGTCATCATCGCCCGGCACCTGCAGGAGAGGGCCCTGAGGGCCGGCATGACGGCCGTCTTCCTTGGCGACTCCGGCAGGCCCGTCGCCCATGTCCCCATCAGGAGGTCCCTCGACGGATGGGTCGCCCATGGCGTCAACAACGCCGAGCCCAACGAGGTACGTGTGACCTCCGACAACCTCATCGGAGTCGTGGTGGCGGCGTACCAGCCGGTCGAGAGCCCGCTCATGGCGCTGGCCCGCGAGGCCGCGCCGGGTGCCGGCCTGGCGTCGATCAACTAGGTTCGTCAGGCGGGCGGGCGCCCGCGGCGGAAGCTAGAACTGCTTCACGTAGCCGTCGCGGTGCAGCCGCTCGAGCCACTTCTCCTCGCCCTCGCGGCCCATCTGCTGGACCAGGATTCGCTCGATCTGGTCGCGGACCTCGTCAAGCGACTGGATGCCGGCGTACTTGCGGTCCTCGGCATAGAGCAGGAAGCAGCCCTCAGGCAGGATGACGGGCTGCGAGCACTCGCCCTTCTTGACCGCGAAAAGCGGCTCGCTGAACTCGGGCTTCAGGTCCGAGCGCTTCATCCAGCCCCAGTCGCCGCCCTTGGCGCGCCGGGAATCCGTGCTGTACTCCTTGGCAAGGTCCGAGAACTTCTCGCCCGAGTGCAGGCGCAGGAGGATCGAGTCGGCCTCGCCGCGCAGGTCGCCGTCCGAGACGCCGGGCGCGCGCGAAAGCTGGATGAGGCGGAGGTGGACGCTGTCGTCCTGGTAGAACCGGTCCTTGTTCTCCTTGTAGTACTCCTCGATGCGGACGGGGCTCACAAGGCTCTGCGACTTGTGCTGCTGGTGCATCATGTAGTTGTAGATGATGTCCTCCTCCACCTCCTTGCGGTAGTCCCGCATCGTCGTGCCCCTGGCGCGCAGGTAGGCGAGGAACTTCGAGCGGTCGTTGTCGAACTGCTCGGTCAACTGGTCGGCGATCTGGTTGTCGACGTAGCTCTCCGGGACGTGCTTCTTGTCGTCCTTCTCGAAGTCCTTGACGATCAACACCCTGTCGATGAGGTTCTTGATGGCATTGTCCTGGAGGGCCGCCAGCTTCTGGTTGAACTCCTCCTCGCTGTGCGATTCGCGCTGGAGCTGGGGAATGAGGGGAGTCACCTCGCGCCGGACATCGTCGACGGTGATGATCTTGTCCTCCGCGATGGCCACGATGCCGTTCACGAAGCGCTGGTCGAGGTTGTCCGGGGATCCGCCCGGTTCAACCTGGCTCCAGGCATGCGACGCCACCAGCGCTGCGGCCAGTGCGGCGAGTGTGCCGCGATAGGAGATCATGGGTTCGGCAGGTGGTTCAAAAAGGAGACAATTTCCTTCAACCGTAGGTGCGGCGGCCGGGCGGTCAACCTTGGAAACCGGGTTCCCACCTGCACCCAGTCGTCACGTTGTCCGCTGCCGCGCAGGCACTTGAGGCGGTTAGCTTCCGTTTCGACGGACAGAATTCCCTTTTGTTCCGCGAGAACGCGGATCTCGGTCACCATGAGGAGGGTGCGCACTTCCTTGGGCGGTTTACCGAACCTGTCGCGCACCTCGTCCTCCACCTGGCGCACCGCCTCGCGCGTGCCGGCCATGGCGAGGCGGCGGTAGAGGTCGATCCGCAGCCGGGTCTCGCCGACGTAGGACACGGGGATGCGGGCCTGCACCCGCTCGACCTGGGGGCCGCTCGCCTCGTCCTCCGCGTCCTTGAGCGCCGTGTACCCGTCGGCGCGCCTCCCGGACTGGGCCTCGCCGGCCGGCTCGCCCTCGCCGACGAAGACGAAGTCGAGCTTCACGCTCGCACGGATGGCCGCCGCGGCCTTCTCGCCCCTCAGGCGCGCGACCGACTGGCGCAGGAGCTGGCAGTAGAGCTCGAAGCCGACGCCCACGATGTGGCCGCTCTGCTCGGCGCCGAGGAGGTTGCCCGCGCCCCGGAGCTCGAGGTCGCGCATCGCGATCTTGAAGCCGGCGCCCAGCTGGGAGTGCTGGCGCAGGCTCGCCATGCGCTGGCGCGCCGCGTCGAGGAGCCGGGTGTGCCGGTGAAGCAGGAGGTAGGCGTACGCCTGGTGCCTGAACCGGCCGACCCGGCCGCGCAGCTGGTAGAGCTGGGAGAGCCCGAACCTGTCGGCGCCCTCGATGATGAGCGTGTTGCAGTTCGGGATGTCCAGGCCGCTCTCGATGATCGTCGTGCAGACCAGGACGTTGAACCTGCCGGCGACGAACTCCGTCATCACGCGCTCCAGCTCGCCAGGCTCCATCTGCCCGTGGCCGACCCCGAAGGAGACGCCCGGCATCAGCTGGCGGAGCCTGGCGGCCACGGCGTCGATGGTCCCCACCCGGTTGTGGAGGTAGAAGGCCTGGCCGCCGCGGCGCAGCTCGTGCCTCACCGCGTCGACGACCACCGCCTCGTCGTAGGTCTTCACGATGGTCTGGATCGGGTGGCGGTTGACCGGCGGCGTGTCGATGACGCTCATGTCCCGGGCGCTCGTGAGCGCAAGGTACAGCGTCCTCGGGATCGGGGTCGCGCTCATCGAGAGCACGTCGACCGTCGCGCGCATCTCCTTGAAGCGCTCCTTGTGCCTGACGCCGAAGCGCTGCTCCTCGTCGATGACGAGGAGCCCCAGGTCCCTGGGGACGACGTCGCCCTGGAGCAGCCGGTGCGTTCCGATGAGGATGTCGACCCCTCCCGCCGCCAGCGCCGCGAGGACCGTCCGCTGCTCCGCCGGCCTCCTGAACCGGCTCAGCATCTCGACGGAGACGGGATAGCCCGCCATCCTCTCGCGGAAGGTATTCATGTGCTGCTGCGCGAGCACGGTGGTGGGAACCAGGACGATCACCTGCTTTCCGGCCTGGACCGCCTTGAACGCCGCGCGGACGGCGACCTCCGTCTTCCCGAAGCCGACGTCGCCGCAGATCAGCCGGTCCATGGGCCTGCTCCGCTCCATGTCCCGCTTCACCTCCTCGATTGCGCGGAGCTGGCCTGGGGTCTCGGTGAAGGGGAACGACGCCTCGAACTCCCTCTGCCACTCGGTGTCGGGCGGGAAGGCGAAGCCCGGCTGCGCCTCGCGGCTCGCCTGCACGCGCAGGAGCTCGGCCGCGAGGTCGACCGTCGCGCGCTCGACGGCCCTGCGGGCCTTCTCCCAGCGCCCGCTCCCGATCCGCCCGAGGTGGGGCCTGGCCCTGCCGAGGCCCACGTAGCGGCTGATGAGGTGCGACTCCGGCAGGGGGACGTGGAGCGTGACGCCGTCGTCGAACTCGAGCGAGATCACCTCCCTGACCCCCTGCGCCGTGTCGATGCGCCCGAGGCCCCTGTAGAGCGCGATCCCGTGCTGCAGGTGGACGACGAAGTCCCCCTCGACGAGCTCCGAGAAGTCGAGGAGCTGGTCTACCTGGGCCACCGGGACCCGTGCCCTCCCGGCCAGCTGGCGCCTCGCCCGCTTCCTGCCGAAGATTTCCGTCTCGGTGACAAAGACAAGGCCCCTGGAGCCGCCGGCCAGCGGCGCTTGCGCCCCCGGCCGTGAGGTCGCCCGGAAGCCCTCGTTCGGGTTGCCCCGCAGGAACCTCGGGGCCACGCCGGCGAGGCCGGGGCCCGCGGCGAGGATCTCGCGGATGCGCCGCTCCTCGCCCTCCTTGGACGCCGCGATGACGACCGCGTAGCCCTGGCGCGACCACTCCGCCACCTGCGCGAGGAAGCCGCGCCTGGCGTCCTCCTCGGCGTGGAGCCTCTCGCCGGCGAGGAGGGACTCGTCGGGGAGGCGGCGGTGGTGGGAGAGGCTCTCCGTGTCCCAGACGGCCTCCGAGGCGCCAGGGGCGAAGGCGCCGCTGGCCTCGTCGATCTCCGATATGCCGAACGCGGCCGCGCAGCGCGAGAGGATGGGCGCAAGCCCGTCCCGCCCCTCGGCGAACGCGCGGAACTCCTCCTCGAGCGCTGCGGGCTCCACGAGGACGAGGTGGGTGGCGTCGCCGAGGTAGTCCGCGATCCCGGTCCTCGCGGCCTCGAGGCGCAGGCGCGGCGACGCGGCGACGGAGATCCTCTCGACGCGCGCCCCCGAGCGCTGGGTCACGGGGTCGAAGGCCCTGATGTCCTCGATCTCGTCGCCGAAGAAGTCCAGCCGGTAGGGCTCGGGCGCCGTGACGGGGTAGACGTCGATGATCCCGCCGCGCACGGCGTAGTGGCCGGGCGACTCGCAGACGGCCTCGCTGTCATAGTCGAGGTTCCTCAGGCGCACGAGGAGGTCCTGGAACCCCTGGCGGCTCTGGCGCGAGAGGATGATCTCGCTCGCCGCGTACTGCTCGATGGCCGGCACGCCCTGCAGGAGCGAGGCCGGCGTCGCGAAGACGGCGAGGGCGGGGGCCCCGGGCTCCGCTTCCGCCTTCAGTGCGCGCAGCCTGGAGAGGACCATCAGGCGGTCCCCTGAGGCGGCGAACGCCTCGCGCATATCGCGGCTGTCGGGGATCGACTCCGGGAAGACGAGGGCCTGCGGCGCCTCGCCCCCGGCCGCCCGAGCGAAGAAGGCCGTGTCCTCGGCCAGCTGCTCGGCGGCGCGCAGGTCGGGCGCCACGACGACCCATGCCGGGGCTGGCGCCGAGCGCATGAGCTCGGCGACGGCCGCCGCGCGGGCGGCCGGGCAGACTCCGACGACCCTGTGCCGGCCCTGGCTCGTCATTGCGCGGGGGGCGGCCTGCCGAGGGCCGCGAGGGCGGCCCGGGCGGCCTCCTCCTCCGCGGCCTTCTTCGAGCTGCCGCGGCCGTCGCCGAGGCGGCGGCCGTTGACGAGCACGGTCACGAGGTACGACTTCCTGTGGTCCTCGCCCTCGGCCGCGGTGACCTCGTAGCGGACGGCGCCGTTGCCGTGCTCGGGCTGGACGATCTCCTGCAGCCGGCCCTTCGGGTTGGCGTGCCCCTCGAGGGACGCGACCCGCCCGGGGATGTCCCCGTAGAGATGCAGGATCATCCGGCGCGCGGCCTCGATCCCGCCGTCCAGGTTGACCGCCCCGACGAGGGCCTCGAACGCGTCCTCGGCCGCCGCGTCGCGCGCGCGGCCGCCGCTCGCCTCCTCGTTGGCGCCCAGGATCATGCAGGCGTCGATCCCGGCGCCGCGCGCCATCGCCGCGAGGAACCGCCCGCCGGTGAGGACCGCGCGCCTGAGCGTGAGGGCGCCCTCGTCGTCGCCCGGGTACAGGCTGAAGAGGGCCTCCGTGAGGACGAGCTGCAGCACGGAGTCCCCGAGGAATTCGAGGCGCTGGTTGTCGCCGCCGCCGCCAGGGTTCTCATGGGGGAAAGAGGCGTGCGTGAGGGCCCGCTCGAGGAGCGAGCGGTCTCTGAATCGGTGGCCGATCCTCGCCTCCAGGGCATCGAGGCCGGCGCTCATGAGCTGGCGCTCGTGTAGCGCCGCAGCCCCGCACGGAAGACGATCACCGCCAGGGCGAGCCAGGCGGCCGTCGCCGCGCACAGGCCCAGCGCCCATCCCGGCTCGAATCCCCGCAGGATCGTCCTGGCCGGCGCGTTGCTGACGGCGACGACGGGCAGGATCCAGACGAAGATGAAGGCCACCAGGCCCTTGAAGGCCTCGCGGGGCAGCCTCGAGAACTCCATCAGCGTGAAGTAGCTGCCCTCGACGCCCGTCGAGCTCGTGATCCAGAAGGCGAGGGACATCGCCATCACCAGCGCGCTGTAGTGGATGACGACGCCGCACAGGATCATGCAGGCGTAGATCACGATGTCGGCCGCCCCGGGGTGGATCCCGAGCTTCATCGCCGAGTAGATGATGAGGCCCACGGCGACGAAGCCGTTCAGGAGCCCGTCGAGCTCGAGCTTGCGGGTCGAGGCCATGAACAGCGGGTCGCCCGGCTGCGCGAGGAAGAAGTCGAAGAGCCCGGTCCGGATGTTGCGCCCCATCTCGAAAATCCCGCTCCAGAAGAGGCCCATCAGGATCCGCTGGATGAGGAGCGAGGTCCCCACGAGGAGGAGCATCTGGTATTCCGTCCACCCAGCGACCGTCGGGGTGTGGCTGTAGATGACCAGGATCATGACGACGTTGACCGTGATCCACAGGAGCTCGACCACCGCCCAGACGAAGAGGTCGCCCCGGAACATCGTCGCGCGCACGAGCGAGTAGCGCGCGCTGGCGAGCCAGACCCTGAGGTGGCGTGCGACGGAGTCCATGGCGGTCAGCCCCCGGCCGCCGTGTGGCGGCGCAGGCCCCGGACCCACGCGAGGTGCGCGAGGCCGACGAGCGCGAGGGCCCAGAAGGCCTGGATGGCGAGGCCCTGGAGCGCCAGCGGCAGGCCGATCCTGCCTGTGAGCACGGCCGCGGGGAAGTAGGCCTGGTAGAAGAAGGGCAGGAACCTGGCGGCCGTGAAGGCCCCGGCGGGCAGGAGGTCGAGGGGCACGATCTGTCCGCCGAGGAGCATCTCGACCGCCATGGACAGCAGGACGAAGCCCTGGATCTCCAGGAACCAGAAGGCGAGCATGCCGAAGCAGTACGCGATGCTGAACTGGATGACGGCCGTGAGGGCCAGCGCCGGGACGACGACGGCGACCCTCCACGCGTCGTGCGGGACCTCGAGGTGGCTCCTTATGAGGGGGATGGCGACAGCGAGCGAGAGCAGCCCGAACACGCCCGAGACGACCCTCGCCGCGCCGAACACCGAGATGCGGTACGCGAAGTAGTTGATGGGCTTCAGCAGGAACTGGTTGATGAGGCCGTTGCGGATGTCCTCGCCGATCAGGTAGTCCTCGTTGAACGCGCCCACGAAGAACTGCAGGACGAAGATGGCGACGAAGTAGGTGAGCGTCTGCTCGAAGGAGTAGCCGCCGATCGCCGGGTTGCCCTGGTAGGCCGCCCCCCAGAGGAGGTAGACGACCAGCAGGTGGAAGAACCAGAAGATGCTCCGGACGCCGAAGTTCCAGCGGTAGACCAGGTTGCTCTGGAGCCCGACCACGAACGCGTGGGCGTACTTCCTCACAGGCCGAAGCGCTTGGCGACCTCGGCGGCGAGGTTGCGGTAGGCGGAGCTGCCCGGGCTCAGGGGGTCGTAGGCGAAGATCGTCTTGCCGAAGCTCGGCGCCTCGCTGAGGCGCACCGTCCTCGGGATGACAGACGAGAAAATCTTGTCCGGCATGTGCTTCTTCACCTCGTCGACCACCTGGCGCGACAGGCTGGTGCGCACGTCGAACATCGTCATCACGATCCCCCCGAGCTCGAGGGTGGGATTGATGCCGGCCGACTTGAGCCGGTCGACGTTGCGCAGGATCTGGCCCAGGCCCTCCAGGGCCATGTACTCGCACTGGAGCGTGATGAGCAGGAAGTCCGCCGCCGCCAGGCTGTTCATCGAGAGCATCCCCAGGGCGGGCGGGCAGTCGATGATGATGACCCGGAAGCCGCCCGAGGCAACGAGGGGCGCCAGGACCCCGCGCAGGCGCATCAGGTAGTTCTCGCCCTGGGCGAGCTCGATCTCGGCCGCGGCAAGGTCCTCCTCGCTGGGGATGAGGGCCAGGTGCTCGTACGCCGTGGGCGTCACGAGGGGGAGGGCCTCCCCCTCGCCGCGCAGGGCGGCGTAGAGGCTGCGGCCCTCCTGCTTCTCGATGCCGAGGGAGCTCGTGGCGTTCGCCTGGGGGTCCAGGTCGATGAGGAGCGTGTGGATCTTCTTCTGGGCCAGGCCGGCCGCCAGGTTCACGGCGGTCGTGGTCTTGCCGACGCCGCCCTTCTGGTTCGCGATGGTGAAGACGGTGGTGGGCATGGGGTGATTCTCGATTTGCGCGGGGGGCCGCGTCAATTCCGCCGCTTGGGCGTTCGTTCTTGACCGGGGCCGCCCGTTGTCTGGCATCGGCGCAGATGGCCACCGGAAACCTCTCGGAAAAGAACATCCCGCCCCGCGACCGCCTCATCCTGGCGCTCGACGTCCCCTCCCTCGACGAGGGCAAGCGCTGGGTGGAGCGCCTCGGCGACTCGGTCACCTTCTACAAGCTGGGGCTCCAGTTCCTCATGACTGGCCAGTACTTCGACATGGTCGACTGGCTGAACGACCGCGGAAAGAAGGTGTTCGCCGACATCAAGTTCTTCGACGTCCCGGAGACCGTGAAGCTGGCCGTTGAGCAGCTCGCGAGGAGGAGGGTCGACTTTGCGACGGTGCACGGAAACGACCCCATGCTCGAGGCCGCGGCCTCCGCGAAGGGGGCCGTCAAGATACTCGCCGTCACGGTCCTGACGAGCCTCGACCGCGGCGACCTGGACGACCTGGGCTTCCAGTGCGACCCGGCGGACCTCGTCCTTTCCCGGGCCCGGCGCGCCCTGCGGCTCGGCTGCGACGGGGTCATCTCCTCCGGCCTCGAGGCCTCGAGGCTGCGCGCTGAGCTGGGCGCCGGCTTCCTCGTCGTCAGCCCGGGCATCCGACCAGTCGAGAACCGCCCGGCGGACGACCAGAAGCGCACGATGGACGTCGAGGACGCCTTCCGCGCCGGCGCGGACTACATCGTGGTCGGCCGGCCGATCAGGAAGGCCGAGGACCCGAGGGCCAAGGCCGAGGAGATCCAGGAGAGGATCGCGCGGCTCTTCGCGTAGCCCGCGCTCAGCCGCCGGGCTCGTAGGGGATCGGATTTATTCCCTGCTGCCGGCAGAGCGCGATGTCGACGACGGAGTACTCGGCCGAGCCGATGAAGGGGAGCGTGCCCTGGAGCTCGCGCCCGCCCTCCTCCTCGGCCGAGGCGAAGCTCGCGGTCCCGAGGAAGGTCGTCTCGAAGGCCACGATGTGGCCCCCGTCGGGCCCGTCGTAGAAGCCCGCGAAGCAGTGCCCCGGCCGGAAGATGAGCACCGGCCGCAGGCCGATGCGCCGCAGGATGGACGCGAACATGACCGACGCGTCGACGCAGTTGGCCCCCTTGTCGCGCAGCGACTGCTCGAGGAAGCGGACGTACTGGGTGGACACGAGCGCGGAGGCGCCACTGTCCGTCGCGACGTTCACGTAGGAGAGCCCCCGTGCGGCCAGCGTGTCCCACACGGCCTGGGCCTGGGCCATCTCGGAGCGCAGGCCGTTCTGGTAGCCGGTGAAGGCCCGCACCCCGCCGCCGGAGATGGCGTCCTGGAGCAGCGTGCTGATGAAGGGGTGGTCCTCATTCACGTAGGCCGCGAAGCAGACGCTCGTGTCCTCCCACTGCCCGCTCGCGGGCGTGAAGATGCGCGAGACGACCTCGTTCACCGAGTGGACATTGCAGACGAGGGGCGCCTGCGCCGCCGGCCGGCCGGCGACGATGAGGGTGGCGACGAAGGAGTGGGGGCCGAGCTGCGCCGTCCGCCTCAGGAGGGCGTAGTTCCAGGGCAGGTCTGGATTGAGCGTCGCCTGGCCGCCGGGGGCCTCCAGGGAGACGGTGGCCG
The DNA here is from genome assembly GCA_036489955.1 of Opitutaceae bacterium. Lineage (GTDB taxonomy): Bacteria > Verrucomicrobiota > Verrucomicrobiia > Opitutales > Opitutaceae > Palsa-1447. Next base: position 162,058 of record DASXEV010000045.1, on the reverse strand, counting down.
GAACCTCGAAGAGATCCGACTCGATGCGGACTTGGGCGCCGGACGGGGGGGCGCCGCTCACCGTCACGGAAAGGCACCGCGTGTACTCGGGATAGGAGGCGCCGAGGGAGAGGAGGAGGGACGGGTAGATGTTGTTCTGGAAGGAGGCCTCGATGCCGAGCCTTGGCGCATCGGGCGGCGCCTGGGGCGCCGCGGCCGGCTGCGGCTGCGGGGCCGGGGGGGGCGGGGGCGCCGGCGCGGCGGCCGGTGCCGCCCGCGCCCTGCCGATGTACATCCCGATCCGCACCCCCGCGGCCAGCAGGAGGAGCGGCACGACCGCGTAGCGCGTCACGGCGCTCAGCGATCTTTTCTTGCTGCGTGGCTCGGGCCGGGGATTCACGTGGACGGGTGCAGGACGCACGGCCGACCCTGACGTTTCTTTCTTGCGTGCGCAACCCGCCGGCTCCAAAGCGCAGGCCAGTCGATGCGCGCAAGAACCCTAAGGGCAGTCCTTGTCTCCGCCGGCCTCGCCCTCATGGCGGGCTGCGGCCACATCTCCTCCCGCACCCTCCCCGGGGCGGACCTTTCCTCGAGGAAGACGGTGTTCGTCGAGCACCGGCTGGCGGACAGCTACGGCATCTCCGATGAAATCGCCAGGCAGCTGCGGGGCATGGGCTACAAGGCGTCCTCGGGCGCGCTCACCATGATGGAGCCGGGCACGGACCTCGTCGTCTCGTACGACGACATGTGGACCTGGGACTTCAACAACTACATGATCGAGATCGACATCCAGGTGAGGAACGCGACGAGCGGCAAGGTGCTCGCGATCGGGCACGACTTCCGGCCGAGCATGGTGTTCGGTCACGCGCCTGAGGCGATGATCCACGACGTCCTCGTGAAGCTGTTCAGGCACGCGTGATTTGACCGCTCGTCCGGCCGGGTCTCGGGCCCGTGGCTCATGACGAGGAGGTCGTGAACGGCGGGGGGCGGCCCCCAGTTTCGCTGCGCGCGCGGCCGGTTGTCCCGGGGCTCGGGCCCCGTGTGGTCTTTGGCTCCATGTGTGTTCATTTTGTTCGCGGTTTTTGGAGCCCGCTCCCTCGCCTCTGCCGGCGGGGCCAAAAAAAAGCCCCCCCGGCTCGGCGCCGGAGGGGCAAATTCTGATTTTGGATCAGTGCCCCCTCGGCGCGCACGGCGACGAGACGATGACGACGGCCGAGGAGACGGCGACGAGGGCAGCGCTGGTTGCTGTGATCCGTGAGGACATTGAAGGGAGGGGAGGGAAGTGCACCCTTTGACACCTGTCAAGCCGGCCGGTTGCGCGGTTTCGGGGGGTTGCGTGGCCGGCGGGTGCTGGAATAATCCCCGGTTCCGGATACTCTTACCCACGTGAAACAACTCCTGACAGCGGCCGCCCTTGCATGCCTCTGCGCGGCCGCGCTGGCAGACGCCGACATGAAGACAACCAAGCCCGATCCCGCCCAGGGCGCCGCGTGCGCCCCCGATCCCCAGAAGTCCGCCTGCGGCCTTCCCTCGAGCGTCGTCATCGACATGTCGAAGGCCCAGGTGACGCACACCGACGCGGAGTGGCGCAGCCTGCTCTCCCCGACCCAGTATGACGTCACCCGCCGCCAGGGCACGGAGCCCTCGTTCCACAACGAGTACTGGAACAACCACGAGGACGGCGTCTATTTCAGCGTCTGCAGCGACACGCCGCTCTTCGACAGCCGCGACAAGTTCGACAGCGGCACGGGGTGGCCGAGCTTCACCAAGCCGATCGACCCGCACTTCATCTCGGACGAGACGGACACCTCCTACGGCATGGTCCGCGACGAGGTGCACTGCTCCGTGGACGGGGCCCACCTCGGACACCTCTTTGACGACGGCCCCGCCCCGACGGGCATGCGCTACTGCATCAACTCGGCGGCGCTGCGGTTCGTCCCGCGCAAGCAGTATGACGCCTGGGTCGCCGGCCACGCCGGCCAGGCCGGCCAGGCTCCCAAGTGACGGCTTGCCGCGACCTTACGACAATGCAATGCTTCAAGTCGCCCTTCTGGGCCTTCCTCATCCTCGCCATGACCTCCCTCTCCAGCGCGGCACGGGCTGACACGATCGTCCTTGGCGGCGGGTGCTTCTGGTGCCTCGACGCGGCCTACAAGCTGCTGCCCGGCGTGACGCACATCACCTGCGGCTACTCGGGCGGCAAGGTCGACAACCCGACCTACCAGCAGGTCTGCACCGAGGAGACGGGCCACGCCGAGGTCGTGAAAATCGATTTCGACCCGAAGGTCGTCCCGCTCGACAAGGTGCTCGACTACTTCTGGCACGTGCACGACGCCACGCAGGAGGGCGGTCAGGGCAACGACATGGGCGACCAGTACCGCTCGATCATCCTCTACGCGGACCCCGCGCAGAAGGCCGCCGCCGAGAAGTCGCGCGCCGAGGAGCAGAAGAAGCTGACCGATACCATCACGACCCAGATCGTGCCGCTCGTTAAATTCTGGCCGGCGGAGGACTACCACCAGGACTATTTCGCGAAGCATCCCGACCAGGGCTACTGCGCCGTGGTCATCCGGCCGAAGGTCGAGAAGCTGAAGAAGATGCTGGACTCGGGCAAATAGGCCCGGGAGGGCCCCACTTTGCGTTTGCCGGGCGATTCCGCCCCGCGCAGCCTCGGCGACATGAGGGCGTGGCTGGGCGACCTCGGCCGCCTTTGCTGGGGCCTCTTCTACTGGAACGCGCGAAAGACGCTGTTCCGAGCCCGCGGGGCGTCCGGCCGCGCACCCTGCCAGCACCCGAGCGACTCCGGCAGGGCGGGCGAGACCGTCTGCGAGGCGTGCATCGGGTGGCGCGGCACCGCGCGATTCAGGCGCCTCTGCCCCCTTCTGGTGGCTGACGGCCGGCGGGTCTGCTCGGTCGACGCGCGCGACGTGCGGCCGTTCTGGGGGCGCGCCGCGTTCTATTTCCTCGGGTCAGCGTCGCTTGCCGCCATCCTGGCCGTCCTCGGGGCCTTCGGGGCCTTCCGGGCGGTGGGCTACCGCGTCTCCCTGAAGGCCGTCGCATGGCCTCCCGCATGGCGCCAGGTCCACGAGGCGAGGGCGGACTACTTCTACCGGATGGCGCTCGAGGCGTTCCGTTCCGGCGACGTAAGGCGCTGCTACCTGGCGCTGGGCCAGGCCTACGCCCTGGACCCGGGCAATGCGGACGCCTCGCGCCTCCTCGCCCAGTTCATGCAGATCGGCAACCCGGGCTTCTCGGACGCCCTGTTCGCCCACCTCGTCTTCGGGCGCCGGGGCGACTTCGAGGGCACCGCGCAGATCTGGCTGCGCTCGCTCCTCTCCAGGGGCGACTTCGTCTCCTGCGCGGGGCTGGCGTCGCGGATGCTGGGGCAGCGCACCCGGAGCGCCGGCGCGTGGACGCAGGCCCTCCTCTTCGCGGAGTCGATGACGGGCGAGTCACGGGAAAGCGACGCCGTACTCAGGGACGCAGGCAGCGTCCCGGGGGAGGCGCGCGCGGTCCTCCTCCTGGCGCGGGGCCTGCGCTCGGGCACCGGGCAGGAGCGGCGTGCGGCCGCCCGGGTGTTCCTTGGCGGCGCGGCCACGAAGTTCGAGACCTACTACTGCCTGCGCAGGCTCGCCGAGCTGGGCGACCCGTCCGGCGCCGTCGCGGAGCTGGACGCGAACCCGGGCGCCCTCGACCCCTATGACAGCGAGTCGCTCAGGCTCGACGCCTACTCGATGCTGGGGTGGCACGATGTCGAGCGCCAGCGGGTCGCGCTTATCCTGGACAGTGCGGCGACGCCGGTCGCCGTGGAGCTCGTCGCCGCGCACCTCGTGCGCTACCCCGACGCCGGGACGGCGGCGGCCCTCTTCGCGCTCCTCGACGCGCGCCCGCTCCCCAACACCCCGGAGGATTCCGGCGCCAGGGTGTCGCTCCTGTGCGCGGCGGGCGTCAACGGCCTGCGCGGGCGCATGGCCCAGGAGGCCGACGAGGTCGCGAAGGTCACGGGCGGGCCGTTCCCCGCGTGGGACAGGATCCAGGAGTTCTTCGGGGACACTCCCGGCACGCGCAACCCGGCGGCGATCCTTCCCGGCCTCGGGCAGCTCCCGCTGGACATGGCGTACGCGCTCTTCCGACACTACCGGCCGCAGCCGCAGCCCGCCGCCTGAGCGGGCCCTCAGCGCTCGTGGCCGTAGGGGTCGAGCTGGCCCTCCATCGCGCGCTGCCTGCGCTCGATGTTGGCCACGACGTAGCGCTCGTTCAGCTCGTTCAGGACCTCGTCCACGTCGCGCTCCTGCACGTAGTGGGCGAGGGCGTGCGCGCGCAGAACCTCCCAGTAGCTCTCCAGCTCCTGGCCCTCGATGACGCCCAGGGACTCGAGGGCCTTCGCCGCGCTCGTGTGGAAGTCGGTGAGCTTCTTCGCGACGATGTTGCGGGCGTCCGCCTCCATCTCCTGCGCAGCGGGAAGCGCGTCGCGGTCGTGCTGCAGGGCGAGGTTGTCCACCCAGCTGACGGCGCCCTTTATGGGGAGCTCGGTCAGGTGGACGTCCTTGTAGGGGGTGTTTGCGGCGATCATCGCCATCGAGCGGGTCAGCGACTCGAGCTGGAGCGCCGTCCTGTCGAGGTTGTCGGCCCCCATCCGGAGCTCGGCGAACGCCTGGGCCCGGTCGCTGAACGCGGAGCGCACCCCGCCCGCGGCGCCCGCGAAGGTGGCCGAGACGTTCTTGATGTTCCTGGCGAGGGCGAGGAGCTGCTCGCCGTAGTGCTCGACCAGGCGGTCCCACGACTTGATGGCCTCGGCGATCTTCATGCTCCGCCTGTAGTTCTCCGAGGCCTGCCGCAGGTAGTCCCGGAGGCGCTCGCGGATGGAGCCCTTCAGCCAGTTCTCGATCACCTCGAGCTTGCCCAGGCGCGCCTCGATGGCCGTCTCGGTGTCGAGGACGGTCTGCATCGAGGACTCGAAGACCTCGCGCTGCTTCTTCGACGCGAGGATGCCGAAGGGGGGCCTCGTCTCCGTGACCTGGGCCTTTTCGGCAATGGCCCTCTCCAGCGCGTCCTTGAGCGCGTTGCGGCACAGGTCGAGATAGGCCTCGTCCCGGAGCAGCGAGATTACGTCATCAGGCAGCGACATACCCGTAAATCGAGCGGGGCTTCATGGCTGGTCAGGATACCAAAAACGGACCAAAGTCGCTTCTGGTCAATCGGAAAGGCATAGGTATCGGCGGCACGCCGCGTCCGGGGAGCGTAAGCGGCCAATCCAGCCCCTTGACGCGCCGCCCGCCCGCCAAATCATCGGCCGCCAGCAGCAAATCCCCATGAAATTCAGAAAGCTCGGCCGGACTGGCCTGGAGGTGTCGGAAATCGGATTCGGGGCATGGGCCATCGGCGGGGGCTGGGGCCCGCAGAGCGACGCGGACTCCGTGGCCGCCCTCGGCAGGGCGCTCGACCTGGGGGTCAACTTCATCGACACGGCCGCCGGCTACGGCGACGGGCGCAGCGAGCGGATCATCGCCTCCGTCCTGCGCGGGCGGCGCGACTCGGTCGTGGTCGCCACGAAGACCCCGCCCTCCGCCGGCCCCTGGCCGCCGACCCCCTACTGCGTCGCCTCCGAGCGGTATCCGGCGCAGTACATCCGCCGGAACGTCGAGGAGCGCCTGAGGAACCTCGGCACCGACAGGATCGACATCCTGCAGCTCCACACCTGGACCCGGGCCTGGAACGCGCGGCCCGAGGCCTTCGAGGTCCTGCGCGCGCTGAAGGAGGAGGGGAAGGTCCGTTTCGTCGGCGTCTCGACGCCCGAGCAGGACCAGAACGCGGTCATCGGCCTCATCCGGGCGGGCTGGGTCGACGTGGTCCAGGTGATCTACAACATCTTCGAGCAGGAGCCCGCGGCCGAGCTCCTGCCCGCGGCCGCGGAGCACGGCGTCGGGGTCATCGTCCGCGTCGTCTTCGACGAGGGCTCGCTCACGGGCAAGTGGACCGCCGAAACCCGGTTCGCCGAAGGCGACTTCCGCAGGAACTACTTCGCCGGCGACCGGCTCGCGCGCTCGGTGGCCCGGGCCGGCAGAGCCGCCGACGAGGTCGCCGGGAGCGGCTACACCCTGCCGCAGGCGGCGATCGCGTTCGCGCTGGCGCACCCCGCCGTGGGCACCGTCATCCCCGGGATGCGGAGCCCCGCGCAGGCGGAGGCGAATTGCCTCGTCAGCTCGCTTGCGCCCATGCCCGGCGAGCTGCAGCGCCGGCTGCGCGCGCACGCCTGGCTCCGCGCGTTCTGGTACGCGGGCAAGTGACGGGTCACCGGCGGGGCCCGTTCCGGGCCAGCGCCGGCGCCTCCTCGGGCGCGCGCTGGTGGAAGCGCAGCTTCTGCCACGGGCGGCGCGTCGCCGTCCACAGGCGCCCGTTCTGGAAGACCACGGCCTCCGGGGCGTAGCCCCCCTCCGGGCCCCCCTTGCCGAGGGACGCGAACTCCATCGGCTGGATGTCCAGGTCCATCGCCTCGCTGCGGCCGCGGTTCGCCGACGCACCCGCAGACGCATGGCCCGCCAGGCCGAGGCTGGACCCGAATCCCCAGCTGCGCATCCGCTGGAGGCGCTTGCCCGCGAGGTCGGCCGCCAGCTGGTTGGTCTCCCGGTCGCTGTTGGCGTGGAAGATCTTCGTGCCCATGTTCCCGATGAGCGCGTCCGCCGCGGTCCGGCCGTCCTGGCCGCCCCCAAGCGATGCGCACAGGCTCGGGTAGTTCTGGGTCAGGTACACGCTCGCCGCCCGGGAGGAGCGCGCGGTGGCCTGGAACAGGGTGTCGTACCGGCTGGCGAAGTGCTGGCACTCGTCGGCCCAGATGAAGAGCGGCCGGCCGCGGCCGTCGGCATTGTCCGCGCGCCGCTCCACCGCCTTCTGCAGGCAGTATTTCAAGATGACGGCCGCCATGCGCCCGACCTCCGACCATTCCTTGACCGGCAGGTCCACGAGGAGGATGCGGCCCGCCAGCACGTCCTCCGGCGCGACCGTCGTCCCCGAGCAGAAGAGCTCCCTCATCCTTCCGCGCATCAGGGCCTCGGCCAGGGTCGAGAACATGGCGACGATGCTTCCCCGCGTCCGGTCCCCGAGGGACGGGAACTGCGCGAGCCAGAAGCCCGAGACCTCGTGGAAGTCGGCCTCCCAGGGCGTGCCAAGCGCCCGGTCTCCCGCCTCCTGCAGAAGGCCCCAGCACGCCGAGCCCGCCTTCCATTCGGCCGAGCGCGCGGCATCGCGGTCGGCGGGCGCGCTGCGGACGGCGTCGAACATCGAGCGGAGCGTCACCGGCGCCCCCGCCATGGAGACGAGGTCGACGCAGTTGCGGATGAGGGAGCGCATGGCCCGGTCCCAGAAGGGGTCGCCGCCCCGCGTGCGGGAGTCGCCCGAGCCGACCGAGGCCACCTCCATAAACAGCGCGACCAGGTTCTCGGAGAGGCCCGCGCCTGCGCCGGCCCTCTGCGACTCGTGCTGCATGAAGTCGAACGACAGGCCGCCGCCCGAGCCGAAGACGACAAGGTCGCCGCTCCTGCCGGCGGCCTCGGCGTAGCCCCGCCAAAGGCCCGGCTCGTCCGTCTTTGCGCAGAGGACGAGCCCCCCGAATCCCGCCGAGAGGTAGGCGCGGGCAAGCGCCCGGCCGCTGCCCGAGGTCTTGCCCGACCCCGTGGCCCCGAAGATGATCGTCCCCTCGCAGGCGTCCTTCGTCCTCCAGGGGTCGGCCCCGAGGGCGAGGAGGGACTGCGCGTCCGGCCAGCCGAGGACGGGCGGCTCGGGCCCGCTCACGGGCAGCGGCCGCCGATCTCCTCCTCGCAGGCCATGGCGCGCCCCGCGTCCTCGAAGAGCCTGTCGAGGGCCGCCAGCGGCACCCGGTCGACCCACCGGTGGCGCATCTGCGCGGCGCTCTCGGCCTCCTCCCGCCCGGCCTCCCGCTCGAGGCCGGCCCCCAGGATCGCGGCGGCCCTGCGCAGCTCCGCCGCGCCCGGCGCCTCGCCGTGGCGGTCGATGGCCGCGAGCGGCGCCCGCAACGCCGCAAGGTTGTCCGCGCCCGGGGCGCGCACGATGGCCTCGTTGACGTCGTTCAGCGCGGCGCAGAACTCGGCGAGGAGCAGCCGCGGGGCGGCTCCCCGCGAGCCGGCCAGCTGCGGCAGGGCGCCGAGCTCGGGGTCGGTCGGGTTCTGGACCGGCGCCTCGCCCGGCTCCGCGGACGAGGCATGGCGGTGCGCGGCGTCGAGGGAGGGGGTCGCGAAGAGGCTGGTGCCCATCGGCTCGGCGCGGGCGCGGCGCGCCTCGCGGTCGAGCGAGTCGAGCGCCCCGGGGCAGCACCGGCCCAGGTGCGAGCGCACGGCGGCACGCCAGGGCCCCTCGGAGGGGATGCCGATCTTCGGCGGGCGGTAGTGCGCGACCGAGCGGGCAAGGAGGACCTCCAGCTGCTCCGCCATCGCGGCGACGACGGGCGCAGGCATCTCCGGGAGGCTGGCCTCCTGCGGCACGCCGCCCCCGCCAAGGAGCGTGCGCTCGAGGACCCGCAGGACGGCGATCCGCGGCGCCTCGATGGACGCCAGGACCTTGGGCCCCACGCCCTCGACCCTGAGCGGGCCCTCGGGGTCTACCCGCGGGAAGACCCGGTATCCCAGCTCGGACAGCATCGACGCCTGCCTCGTGACCCAGCCGGCCCGCGCCCGCGTCCCGGCCCGCGTGAGCGACGCCTGGTCGACGCACTCCAGGCGCGCCGGCCGGCCGGGGAAGGAGGTGAAGTTGAGGACCCTCACGTGGACGTGGAGGAACGGCATCAGCCAGCGGTTGTTGGGCTCTGCGAAGATCCCGGCCAGCATCCGGCCCGTGGACCGCGAGCCGTCCGGCCCGGCCTGTCTCGCGCCCACCCCGGGCTCGAGCGCCGCGCAGAAGGCCTCGTTCATTGCGACAAAGCGGGCGAGGATGCGGCGGTCGCCGGCGACGAGGGCCAGGGCGGTTACGGAGGGGTCGGCCATCTGGACGAAGTCGAACGCCGCGTGCCGTCGCGCGGGCCTGGCGAAGCCCTCCGGGAGGGGCCTGAAGGGCGGCACGTTGCCGACGGCGTAGTCCGCCGGCCCGAAGCCCTCGGCCCACGGGAAGGCCGCATGGTAGAGCTTGCGCCACCGCGGCAGGTCCAGCCGGGCCGCCAGGTCCGGCAGGGCGGCGGCCAGCCGGCCGACGCAGAATGGCTTCGGGAAGGGCGCCAGCGTCGCCGCGTCGGCGCCGAGGAGGAAGCGGTGGTAGTGCGAGTGGTGGCTCGAGCCCACCGGCAGGGGAAACGGGGAGTGCTCCATGTGGAAAGGGGGGTCAGTCCTGCGGCGTGCTCGTGTACGTCGAGGGGTGCACGGTCCTGTCGTTGCGCTTGGTGGCGGCGCCGTCGCTCATCGTGAGGCCCGGCGGCGGGGCGCCGACCGCGAACGTGATCGTGACCGGCGCCGCCGGCAGGTAGAGCGCGTTGCCGGGCTGCGTCGCCGTGAGGACGACCGTGCCGGCCGCCCCGGAGAGGGTCAAAAGGGAGCCGCTGAGCGTCGCCGGCCCCGAGCCGAGGGCGAGGGTCACCGGAAGGCCGCTCGAGGCCGCGGCGCTGAGCGCGATGGGCGGGGTGCGCGTCGTGACGCCGAGCGGCTGCGCGAAGCTGATCGACTGGGCGAGCATCGCCGTGAAATGCGCGGCGAGCGCCTTGTTGGAGTTCATGAGGACGGAGACCTGGGGGCTCGCGGAGATGACGTCGCCCGTCCAGCCCGCGAAGGAGAATCCCGCCGCGGGCGTCGCCGACGCGCCCGCGACGGCGTTCGCCGGGTAGCTGCCGCCCCCCGACGCGCTCCCGCCGGCCAGCGGGACGGCGCTCAGCGTGTAGAAGAGGGGCTGGACGGCCACGGCGGCGGAGGCGGGGGAGGACGGCCCGTAGGCCGCGTTTCCCTGGTCGAGCACGGTGACCGTGAACGATCCCGCGGAGGCGAACCCGACAGACTGCGTGCTTCCACCGCCCGAGGCGGAGCCGCCCCAGAGGTAGTTTCCCGTGGCCCCGCCCGAGGCCGCGAAGGCGACCGACTGGCCAGCCGCCACCGAGGCGCTGGCCGGGGTCAGGGCCACCGGCCCCTGCGCCGCCCTCGTCACCGCGAGCGCCTGCTGCGCCGCGGCGGACAGGCCCGCCGAGTCGACGGCGCTCGCCCGGAAAAGGATGCTCCCTGACGCCGCGGCCGAGTAGCTGGCCGACTCGGAGTCAGTTGGGCTCGCGGGCCGTGCGTCCGCGGCCACCTGCGTCCACGTCGAGCCCCCGTCGAGCGAGGCCGCGATCGACACGGAGGCCAGAGGGGACGTGCCGGCCGAGGCGGCCGCGGAGACCGTGAACGCCTGGAGGGCGACGGCCGACTGCGGCGCCGAGAGGGAAACCCTGGGGGGCGACGGGGTGGGTGTCGGGCTCGGCGTCGGGGTCGGCGTGGGGGCGCCCACCGTCCCGCCGCCGCCGGCGGCCAGCGTCTGCGTCGTGATCTCGCTCGCGGGATTGCCGTGCACGGTGGCGTGGAGGAGCCAGAACCTCAGCGTGTAATTTCCGGCGGCGGGCCCGGTGATGGTCCAGGTCGTGCTCATGTCGCCGTCCGCGGGCGTTCCCGCCGCGCCCTGCAGGTGGATCGACGCCACGACCCCGGAGAGGGCGCCGGGCCCGTGCAGGGTCGCGATCGGCGAGGCGCCGCTCGCCGTCGTGAGGACCGTGCCGGTGACATTCCCGCCGGAGTCGACAAGGTCGACCTCCCCGCTGGCGCTCTGCGTCCCCGCCGGGCTGTCGTCGCACGTCCAGCGGGTCGTGAAGTTGAGGACGAACCCGCCCGTGCCCATGACGATCGGCGACGAGGACGACGTCCCTGTCTGGGCCGCCGCCGCGGCGGCGGCCGCCAGGACTGCTGCGGCGAGGGCGGCGCGCCTGCCGTGGATGAGCTTCATGCGGCGGACGAAGTCCAAACGCAGGAGTTAAGACAAGTCTAATTATGGCGTGTTAATAAGTTTTTCCCGCCCGCCGGCCGCCCTTCACGATGAAGGTCCCGTCGAGGCCGAGGAGCCACCGGGTGAGCGCGGCCGCGGGCGCCCGCGCCCTCCAGGGCGGGACAAGCTCCCGCGTCCCCGGCCGCGCCGGGTTGAGGGCGCGGGCCGCCCACCGCAGCGGGTTCCAGTCGCCGAACCACCACGGCGGCAGGGTGCCGTCGGCCTCGACGGGCATCGCGATCCCGTGGCGGTAGAGCCATTTTCCCTCGGCGGGGACGAAGACGACGTGGAAGGGGGCAAGGGCCCGGAGCTCGCGCGGGGCGAGGAAGGCCCGCTCGGCCTGGGACACGGTCGTCGACCGTCCGGATTCGCCGCTCGAGTGGGAGAGCTGGCGCTCCAGGGCGGAGCCGATGTGGGCCGAGCTCTCGGCCGCGCACTCCTCGGCCGCCGCCTGGCAGATCCAGCGGCTGCGCAGGTTCGCGATGAGGGGCGCCGCGCTCTCCCGGCCGCCGAGGCGGCTCCACACGGCGTTCTGCGACTGGGCCGCGGCGTAGACGGCGCCGCGGGCCTCGCGGACGACATCAGCCTCGCAGTCGGCGGGGACGGCGTGCCTCTGCCACTCGTCCTGCTCGACGAGGATGACGTTGCGCCGCCGCGCTCGCGGGCCGGAGTCGAAGCGGGAGAGGATGACCTGGTAGGTCATCGCCTTCAGGAGGGCCGAGACGTAGCGCCTCTGGAGCGCGTGGCGCTGCGGGATCGCGAGGCAGACGACCCTCCCCGCCTCCACGTCCCCGATGGCGAACGTGCTGTCGGCGCAGAAGACCTCGGCGATCTCTGGCTCGCAGTAGGGGATCAGGAAGTTGTAGAGCGTGCCGCGGACGCCGCCCAGCTGGTCTGGCGGCTGGCCCCAGTAGTTGTGCTCCAGCTGGTACCGGGCCTCCGCGAGCGCGTCGGAGCCCTCGAGCGCCGGGTTTGCGCCGCACGCCCGCTGGAGGAAGGCCTGGTAGGACTCCTGCACCGTCAAGAGGTCTAGGAGGGTGGACAGGGAGGGCGCCGCCCCGGCCGCGCGCAGGAGCCTGATGCCCCAGGCGATCTTGTCCCTGGCCTGCGGCACGAAGAACTCGTCCCGCGTGCCGGACGCCTCGACGCAGAGCCCGGTGTCGACGATCATCCTCGCGTACGTGTCGGCCGGTACGGCGTCCATGGACAGGAGGTTGAGGCGCGCGGGCGGCCGCCACAGCGGCCCGGACCCCGGCGGGCGGGTCCGAAGGACGCAGGCGTCCTCCCCGCGGCCGTGGCGCGAGAGGAGCGCCTCCACGGCCTGCCACTCGTTGCCCTTCTCCCCGCAGACGAGGCCGCCCCAGGGGGGCTCCAGGTAGCGCCGCCGGCGGGACGCCCCGGCCGCCTCCTCCAGGAGCCGCGAGCTTTCATGGAGGCGATCCTCCGCGGCGCCGGGCTCGCCGCTGCCGGTCAGCCCCCCCGCTTCGCGCAGCAGCGCGCGGTGGGCTGCCCGCCTCTCCTCGAGGGCCGCGCGCTCCGCGCTCCGCCCCCATCCGGGCGCCTCGACGCCCGCCTGGTTGACGCACAGCGAATGGAGCCTCGGCATGATGCAGGCGAGCGTCTTCCCGGAGCCGGTCGAGCCCGTCGCGAGGCCGCCCCGGCAGCCGGCCTCGGGGCTCACGGGGACGCCCGCGTAGACGTAGAGCGCCCCCGGGACCCGCAGGAAGACGGGCCGCCGCTGCTTGGGGCCGAGGACGACGTGGGCCGCCAGGGCCGCGAGGAGGCAGGGGGCGGCCTTCCCGGCGCCGGCCGCGAGGGCCGCGGCGCCCGCGGGGAGCCTGGGCAGGGCAGCCGCGGGCAGGAGCGGCAGCGCCGCGATGAGGCCGCGCTCCTCGAGCGCGCGGGTCGCAAGCGCCGCCGCGGCGGCGATCAGGAGGGATTCGGCGGCCCTGCGGCCGGCGTAAAGCGCGAACTCGGCCCGGGTCATGCCCGGTACCGAGGTCACCCGCTATCTGCCAGGCAAGGCGAAGTTGCGCACAGGCCGGCCGGGCCTGCTAGCGGCGCCAGTGGCCGCCGTGCCACGCCCAGCCGTGGCCCCCGTGCACCCAGCCGCCGCGGACCCAGGCCGCGCCGCGGAAGGGCCGGGGCGCGTAGTGGCCGGCATGCCAGTACCAGCCGCTGTTCCATCCCCAGAAGCCTCCCACCCAGATCCAGTCCGGATAGGGGTCGGCGGGGACGTATTCGACAATCGGCGCCGGCGGGGCGCTGTTGACCTCATAGCCCTCCTGCGGCTCTGCCGAGGGCGCCGGGCCCGCGGGAGCGGGGACGGCCTGGGCCGTGGGCGGCGTGGGGGGAGGAGGCGCCTGCTCGGCGTTCGGGGCCGGGGGGGGCGACTGCGGCTGGCCGCCATTCGGGATCATCCAGGCGCCCTCGACCCAGGCGTAGCCGCCGCCGTTGGGCGTCCAGTGGCCGCCGACATAGACGGCGCTCCGGGACGGGGGAAGCTCCCAGTGGCCGGAGACCCAAACCCAGCGCTGGCTGACGTTGTTCCAGTGCCCCGCGAGCCAGACGTAGCCGGGCCCCGGGGAGGGCGTCACCTGCTCCGAGCGGGCGGTGGATCCGGACTCGTACGAGGTCCGGTACACGGGGGCCGAGTAGACGACAGTGGCGGGCTCCGGCTGGTAAAGCGGTATGGCCAGGTTGAGCCCGAACCCGATATAGGCCCCGGCGATCGGGGCGGCGCAGAGGGCGAGGGCCGCGGCCGCCGCCGGAAGGAGGAATGTCTTGGTCTTCATGTTTGGCTGCAGGTTATGACGCCCGCCGATGACAAAGGATACACGGGCTCTGTTCCCGCGCAATCGGCTCGGGCAAGGCCTGATGGCCAAGGGGGTTGCAACCGCGCCGCCCTATGGGGTCCAGCTGAAGAAGGGACCCCTCGTGAAGTTCGTCGTGCTGGGGGAGCCCGCCGGGCTCCTCAGCTTGAAGTTCTGGTCGTACGAGAGGACCCGCGTCTTCGGCTGGATGTAGACGTAGTTGCCCGCGCCCGCGGCCGCGAGGCCCGTCTGGGCGCCGGTCGCATACGGGCTCGAGAAATACTTGGAATGGAAGAGCTGGCCGAGGGAGCCGTTCAGGGTCAGCTGCATGCCGAGGGGGGTTGGGTTGCCGTCAGGCCCGGTGACCATCTGGCCCGTGGGATTGGGGTAGTACCAGTCCTCGATCATGCGGACGAGGTTCTGGGCCCCCCCGCTGTTGACGGTGGAGGTCGTGGGCGTGTTGCCCGTCAGGACCGCCGCGTCCACGACCATCCCGTTCGGCTCGCCGGGGCTCGTCACCGCTTCGCGCTGGTTCCAGTAGGTGAGGCCGGCATTCGCGGGGACGCTGAAACCGTACGACAGGGCGGTGACGGCATCGCCCATGAGGGCCGAAGGGTTGGTGACCTGGCTGCCGTTCACCGTGATCGGCGTCGTGTTGTAGTCGCCCTGGACATAAAGGCCGTTGTCCGTCACGACGCTGAACCCGAGCGGGTTTCCGTTCTGGTCGTTGAAGGCGGGCGTCGTCGTCGCGTTGTTGAGGAGGATCCCTTTCAGGTTCGCCGTCGGATTGGCCTCCGCTGCAGTGGTCTTGTCGTAGACGTAGACGACGCCATTATAGTTGGTGGACAGCCCGGCGTTGTTGGAGAGGGCCATCGCCGCCGTGATGGCGGTGTTGAGGTTGCCGACGTTGACCGTGGTGAGCGCCACGCCCGTGGAGCCGTTCAGGAACTCGCGGGGGTCGGTCAGCGTCTGGCGCACGTTCTGGAGGACGTCGGTCGTGGCCCCCGTCGGGTTCGTGATCGAGGCGAAAGGAGCCAGGTTGTCGTAGAGCGAGACGTTGGCCGGGTTCGACGGCGTGGTCGCGTCCGGGGCGATTCCGACATGGATCGTGATGTTGCCGCCTAGGCCGGCCACCGGCGCCGCGGTGGTGGTCTGCTCGATCGTGATCAGGATTCCGGCCGAATTGTACATGCGGCTGGCCGCGACGGTCGGGTCCTCCGGGAGGTCGTTGCCGCTCCCGTCGACGGGCGGGGGCGCGATGACGGCGCGGTAGATCTCGTTCACGTCGACGGCGCCATACTGGTTGCTGTACGCCAACGCATAGTCCGGGTTGTTGATGTCCGACGTGATGTTGACGCCGCCCAGGAAGTTATTCTGGTTCTGGAGCTGCGAGACCTGGAGGGCGCGCTGCGAGGTCTGGTCCGAGGGTGCCGCCTGGTTGGGATTGGGGTTGTAGACCGGGTCGCTCAGGCTCGAGGTGCCCTGCAGGTAGTCCGTCTCGCCGCTCAGCGGGTCGGCCGCGCCGTTGTAATCGGTGTAGTAGTACACCTTGTCCGTCAGCGTCAGGTCGTACCCTGTGTGGGACCCCAGGTAGGCGCTCGCGTTCGTCGAGATCGGCCCGCTGATCGTCATGTTGCCGCCGGCCGCCATCTCGAGGTCGCCCTGGTAGAACACCGCAAACTGGAAAAGCGAGGTGTTCGAGTACACGAAATGGCGCCCGGAATAGTAGGTGACCGTCCCCATGAGGGGGACCGCCCGCGACGCGCTGGCATAGGCGTCGAAGTAGTAGTTGTGGCCCAGCTCCTGGGTGCCAGGGACGATGCC
Organism: Opitutaceae bacterium; assembly: GCA_036489955.1. Taxonomy (GTDB): domain Bacteria; phylum Verrucomicrobiota; class Verrucomicrobiia; order Opitutales; family Opitutaceae; genus Palsa-1447. The sequence goes on along the minus strand of DASXEV010000045.1, from coordinate 146,444 downwards.
GACCGCGCTGTCCGAGCCGCCGATCGAGATCGGCCCGGAGAGGGAGGCCGTGACCGTCCAGGCGGGGTTCTGGCTCCGCATCGTCGTGTCGAACGGGCCGCTGACGGTCTGCTGCCCGAAGGTCGAGCTGGCGGCAGGGTATTTGCCCGAGTCCGTCGTCGACCCGGCCAGGACGCTCACGAGGTTGTCGACCGGGGTCTTGCCCAGGATCTTTCCCTTCCACTGGTAGTAGATGTACTCGATCTCCTGGTCGGCCAGGACCTTGCACTGGTCGAGCGTCGCCTGCCTCACCGAGTTCCGGTAGGTCGTCATGCTGTAGGTGATCACCCCGGCGCAGGCGACGGAGAGGATCGTGATCACGATCATGGCCGCCAGGAGTGCGCTTCCGCGTGTCCGGGTGCCAGCCATGGGCTGGGTCATTGGGCGTTCCATGGTGCTCTAATCGTCAGGCGGCGGCGTGGGCGTCGGCGTGGGCGTCGGCGTCGGCGTGTGGGTCGGCGTGGGCGTCGGCGTCGGCGTGGACGTGGGCGTCGGCGAGGGCGTCGGCGTGTGCGTCGGCGTGGGCGTGGGCGTCGGCGAGGGCGTCGGCGTGGGCGACGGTGTGGGCGTCGGCGTCGGGGTGTGTGTCGGCGTGGGCGACGGGGTGTGTGTCGGCGACGGAGTCGGTGTCGGCGAGGGCGTCGGCGAGGGCGTCGGCGAGGGTGTGGGCGAGGGCGTCGGCGACGGGGTGTGCGTCGGCGAGGGCGTCGGTGTCGGCGTCGGCGACGGCGTATGCGTCGGCGTCGGCGTGGGCGACGGCGTGTGGGTGGGTGAGGGGGTGGGCGACGGGGTGTGCGTCGGCGACGGTGTTGGCGTCGGCGTCGGCGAGGGCGTCGGCGTGTGCGTGGGTGTCGGCGACGGGGTGTGTGTCGGCGACGGCGTGGGTGTGGGCGTATGCGTCGGCGTCGGCGACGGGGTGGGCGTCGGCGAAGGGGTGGGCGAAGGCGTGTGCGTCGGCGACGGGGTCGGCGTCGGCGTATGGGTCGGGGTCGGCGAGGGCGTCGGCGTCGGCGAGGGCGTGGGCGTGGGCGACGGGGTTGGCGTCGGCGTCGGCGTATGGGTGGGCGTCGGGGTCGGCGAGGGCGAGGGCGTCGGGGTAGGTACCGGCGTATGGGTGGGCGTCGGCGAGGGCGTGTGGGTGGGCGTCGGCGAGGGCGAGGGCGTCGGGGTCGGCGAGGGCGTCGGCGTCGGCGAGGGCGTCGGGGTCGGCGAGGGCGTCGGGGTCGGCGAGGGCGTCGGCGAGGGCGTCGGCGTCGGGGTCGGCGAGGGCGGCTCGTTCATGCTGTTGAACGACACGCCCGACTTGTTCGCGAAGACGGCGTTCACGGAGCTTCCCGTGTAGAAGGTGGAATTCGAGCCCTGCAGGACCTGCGCCTGCTCGCCTGAGGGCGTCGCGAGGGCCAGGCGTACCCCGACGTAGTATGAGGAGTTGGACTGGCCCAGCACCTTTTGCTGGGGATAGAAGGGGTATTGGATCTCCCCGTTGCCCTGCTGCGGCAGGTACTTGGCGATCACCATGCTGCTCGGCATGTTGGAGGTGTTCGGCAGCCACCAGAGCTCCACGTCCCCCGCGGTAAGGTTGTTCTCGATCTCATACGTCCGCTGCCTCTGGATCGTGAAGACCTCGTCCGCGGCGACGTCGGGGCTCGTCGCGGGTATGCCCGCTATGGTGTAGATCGGGGCCGACAGGTAGATCGTGTAGTTGCCCGAGCCGTCGCTCGAGCTTGGCGCGGTCACCGAGGCGATCTGCGCCCCGTTCAATCCCAGGGTGATGCCCGGGATTTCGATGTAGTCGCCGGCCTGCGGCACGAGGAAGTCGGGAGGCGACGACGCGTTCAGGTAAAGGGAAATGCCCGGGCTCACGCCCGCCGTCATCGGCACGTTGGTCGTATTGTAGGCGAAGCCGCCCACCGGGATATAGTAGCTGAAGCTCTGGAATCCCGGCGTTACGTTCGGCAGGGCCGAGGGATCGGAGGACGAGAAGTTGGTGGTGTAGAGGTCGGCCGAGCGGGCCATCTCCTTGGAGATGTGCTCAAACACGAAGCGGCCCTTGGTCGTCGTGTCGTTGATCGCCGAGGTCTTGGTGGTGCTCACCAGGCCGTTCACGAGGAACATGACGACGCCCACCATGAGGAGGCAGGCGACGGTCAGCGTGACCACCATCTCCACCATCGTGAAACCCTCCCTCGGGGGTCCCTGGCGCGGCGGCTGCGGCCCTGCGTCGTCCGGCTTGCTCATGGTATAGAGCGCACGGCGGTGATCGTGAGCGGCGTCTGCGCCTGGCCGTCAAAGGTGTAGCTGATCGTGAAGTCGCCCTCCAGGAAATAGCCCGCAGCGGCGTTCTGGTCCGACAGGGTCTCGTCGCCCGACGTCGGGGAGACGTACTGGACGCCGCGGGTCACCGTGGCCGTGATCGGCGTCTGCCCCGGGGCGGCGATCAGGACCTGGTAGCTCGAGAGCCCATTCAGGCCGTTGACCAGCGTCCCGTTTGACCCGTCGGGATTGACCCAGCTCAGCCCCGTGCCGAGCGGCGCGTAGTTGTTGCTGCTGTCCATCGTCGGCGTGAACATCGTCAGGAGCACCTGGTTCACGGTCGAGTCCTGGGTCATGAACTGGTCGGCGAAGGAGCGGATGACAAAGCGAGCCGCATCGTGGTAGCGCGCCTTGGCCGCGACCTGGTACGAGAAGATGAGGGTCTGCAGGATGCTGAGGAACATCACCGTCAGCAGGACCGTCGCCACCATCACCTCCACGAGCGTGAAGCCGGCCTTCCTGGCGCTTCGGGCGGCGCCAACGGGGGGTCCTTTCTCACCTTCTGGACTCATGGCGTGTGCTGGAAAATGGGCGACTGGAAGGCCTTATTTAACGATGGCGATAGCATTGCAACTAGGTGGCCCGTTCAACGTAATTCCGCGTCAAATGATCGTAATACGTAAGCGCCGCATTCGCTTCATCCGGGGCGCGCAGGCCTCTTGCGGCGCCCTTCCGGCCCGACTTTAAGTCGCTGCCCGTGAAAGGCTAGCTCACTTCAGCTTGTCGAAGGTATGGAGGGCGGCGCCGACAACCTGGTCCATGTTGAGGTACCGGTACTGGGCTAGCCTGCCGATGAAGGTGACCCCCTCCTCCCCGTCGGCCAGCTCACGGTACCTGTTGGCCAGGGCCTCGCTCTCGGGGCCCGGGACGGGGTAGTTGGGATCGCTTTCGCCCGGCTTGTATTCGGCGGGGAATTCACGCACGAGGTTCGAGCACGCGCTCACCTGGCCGGTCACATGCTTCAGCTCGACCGTCCTGGTGAAGGGCTCGGGCCCGGGATAGTTGACCTGGAGGACGGGCTGGACGAAGCCGCCCTCCGGGACGTCCCGGGCCTCGATCTCCTCAAGGGCGTAGCGCGCGGTGCGGTAGGGCAGGGCGCCGAACCGGCATTCGAAGTACTCGTCGACGGGGCCCGTGTAGATGAGGTGCCGCCTGCGCACGTGGGGGAGAACCTCGCGGTAGTCGGTCTCGAGGCGGATGTCGGCGCCGGAGGCGTCCGCGATCCGCTCGAACATCGCATGGTAGCCGTCCTTCGGAAGCGCCTGGAACTCATCCTTGAAGTAGCGCTCGTCGAGCCCGGTGTGGATGGGTATCCGCCGGCAGACGGAAGGATCGAGGGCCTCTGCCGGCCTGCCCCACTGCTTCTGTGTGTAGCCCCTGTAGAAGAGCTCGTAGAGCTCCGTGCCCACGGCCGCCAGGATCGCCTCGCGGCTGTTGGCGGGCGATGCGATGGGGTGGGCGCTCCTTGCCAGGTAGTCCTTGAAGTCCTCCTCGGCCGCCGCGGGATTGCCGGTGAGCTGGCGGTAGGTGCCGAGGTTGACGGGGAACTTCCAGTAGCGCCCCTGCGTGAAGACGCTCACGCGGTACTTTGCGTCGCTCCACCCGGTGAAGCGCGAGAGGTATTCCCGGACCAGCTTCGAGTTGGTTCTGAAGTAGTGCGGGCCGTAGACGTGGAAGAAGAGGCCGTTGCGGTCCCTAGTGTCGTGGCAGTTGCCGCCGATGTGGTTGCGGCGCTCGACGACGAGGCAGCTGCGACCGAGGGAGCCCAGCCTCTCGGCGAGGACGAGGCCGGAGAGCCCCGCGCCAACGATGAGGTAGTCGTAGCTGTCGCGCATCGCTAGCGGCCGAGCCTGGCCAGGTCGCGGTGGAGCCGCAGCGCCTTCGGCGCGAAGCCCCAGAGGCTGACCGAGGGATGGCCCCCCGTGCGGTCCCTGAAATGGATAGGCACCTCGGCAAAGCCCTCGGGCTCGAGGAGGAGGGCCATCGCGATGTTCGCCAGGTTGAAGTCCGCGGGAATCCGCCGCGCCGCGGCCGCCGCGAGCGGAGTCCGGTAGAGCCGGTAGGGCACGTTCGTGTCGTTGAGCTTCGTGCCCCGCGCCAGCTTTAGCGACGCGCGCAGGACGGCGCTCACGACCCTCCGGGCGGGGCCGTCGTCGCGGCTCGTCCGCCGCCCGTACACCGAGGCCGCGCGCCCGCGCGGTTCCCAGACCTTCGCAAAGTAGGCGGGGTCGCACTGGCCGTCGGAGTCGATCTGGAAGAGGTACGGCGCGCCGATCCTCTCCGCCTCGATGTAGCCGACGAGGCAGCTCTGGCCGTGGCCGCGGTTGGCGTGGGTGTGGACGCGTAGCTCGGGCCAGTCCAGCGCGGCCAGCCTGGCCGGGGTCTCGTCCCTGGAGCCGTCGTCGACGACGAGGATGAGGTAGCGCCCCTTTCCGACCGTCCGCTCGAGCTCGGCGCGCCACTCGGCGAGCACGGGCACGATCGCATCCGCCTCGTTGTACACGGGCACTATTAGCACGAGTTCGGGTGGTGCATTGGTCATGGATCGCGGCGCCGCCGGCTGGGGACAGCGTCCGGTGCCATTATCGCAGGCCGGGGGCGGCCCGCGCAACGCCAAAGCCCGGCTTTCCGCCCGGCCGGGGACTTCGAAGGCCTTGATTCAGGGGTTTTTGACGGATTCCGCGCGGCGATTACCCAGCGCTCACTCCGAGAGGAGCTCGGCTCCCTCAAGGGCGAGGAGCCTCGTCTTCGTGCGGATGCCGCCGGGGCCCGAGAACCCGGTCATCCTCCCGTCCGCCGCCACGACCCGGTGGCAGGGGACGACGAGCGGCCACGGGTTGGCCCCGAGGGCCGCGCCGACCGCGCGGGCGGACTCGGGGCCCCCGCCGATCGCCGACGCGACCTCGCCGTAGCTCCGCATCTGGCCTGCCGGGATCGCCTGCGTCTGCCGGTACACGTCCCTCTGGAAGCTGTTCACCCGCTCCCAGGCGAGCGGCACGTCGGAAAAGTCCTGGGGGGTGCCCTCCAGGTGCCTGCGGGCCCGCCCTATAAGGGAGCGCACAAACTCGGGCGCCGCGGCCTCGGCCGCGGGGTCGGGGTCAGGCCCGGGCATCGGGAGGTTGAAACGGGTGAGCGCGCCCCTTTCCCAGGTGGCGGCGCAGGTCCCGAGCGCGGTCGCGAAGCGCAGGCTGGGCACGGGTCACCTCGGCAGTGTCGCCGCAAGCGCGTACGCCTGCAGGTAGCTGATGACGCAGACGATGAGGAGAAGCGCCACCGAGTGCCGCAGGGTGAAGCGCAGGAGCGAGCCCTCGTTCCCCACGGTGTTCGTCGCCGCGCAGGCGACGGCGAGCGACTGCGGGGAGATCATCTTTCCCATGACCCCGCCGGTCGTGTTCGAGGCGGCGGTGAGGAGGGGATTGATGCCGAGCTGCTCCCCGGCTGTCTTCTGCAGGCCGCCGAAGAGGACGTTGCTCGAGGTGTCCGAGCCCGTGAGGAAGACGCCGATCCAGCCGAGTATCGGCGCAATGAACGGGAAGAGCCGGCCGGCGCGGGTCGCGAACAGCCCGAGGCAGGTCGTCATCCCCGAGTTGTTCATGACGTAGGCGAGCGCGAGGACGCCGGCCATCGTGAGGGCGGGGTAGCGCATGTCGACGAGGGTCCGGCCGAGCGCGGAGGCCGCGCCCCGGACGCCGACGCCGCAGGCGGCGGCGGAGACGAGGGCCGCGACGAGGACCGCCGATCCCGCGCTCGCCAGGTAGTCCAGCTTGAAGAGCGCGGGGAGCGGCGTCGGCCACGGCTGGCCGGTCGCGATCGTCGCGATGGCCCTGTCGAGGCCGGGGACGGCGATCATGAGCGTCGTCCTTGAGAGCGCATTCTTGATCCCCGGCACGCCCCAGAGGAGGACGACGAGCGTCAGCAGCAGGTAGGGCAGCCAGGCGCGGACGACCGCGCCCGCGGCCGGACGCTCCTGCACCGCCTGCGCGGGAGCCTCGCCCGGGAACCGGAATGTCGCCGCCGGCCTCCAGAACCTCAGGAGGACGACGAGGGACGCCATCGCGGCAAGCGAGGCGATGATGTCGGGAAGGTAGGGGCCGATCCGCGTCGAGACGTACCACTGGCACGCGGCGAACGCCCCGCCGCAGACCGCGACCGCGGGAAGGACCTCCGCGGTCCTGCGCGGCCCGGCCATGATCAGGACGAGGTAGGCCGGGAGGATGAGGGAGACCACGGGGAGCTGGTGCCCGACGATGAACGAGAGCTTCTGGAGCCCCGCGTCGCCGACCCCGATGACGCCGGCCAGCGTCACGATGGGGATGCCGATGCTGCCGAAGGCGACCGGGGCCGTGTTGGCCACGAGGCAGAGGCCCGCCGCGTAGAAGGCGTCGAAGCCGAGGCCGACGAGGGTCGCGCCGGCGATGGCCACCGGGGCGCCGAACCCGGCGGCCCCCTCAATGAACGCGCCGAAGCAGAACGCGATGAGGAGCGCCTGTATCCTGCGGTCGTCGGTGACGCCGGCGAGGGACTGGCGGATGACGCCGAACTGCCCGCCGCGCACCGTCACGTTGAAGAGGAAGAGGGTCGCGAGGACGATGAAGAAGACCGGGAAGAGCCCGAAGGCCGCGCCCTGCGCGGCCGAGAGCAGCGCCAGCTTGGCCGGCATGCCCCAGGCGCCGGCCGCGATGAGGAGCGCCGCGGCGAGGGCGATGAGCGCCGCCTTGTGCGCCTGCATCCGCAGGACCGCCAGGCAGAAGGCGATGACGACGAGCGGCGCCGCCGCTGCCGCGGCCGAGAGGGGGACGCTGCCGAATATGGGCGCGTAGGCCTGGACCCAGAGGCCCGGTGCGGGCGGCATGGGTCAGCTCCCCGGGGCCAGCTCCAGGAGCTTGATGCTGCGATAGCTGACGGCGTTGTCGTGGTCCTGGAGCGCGATGTGGCCGCGGGCGTGCTGCGCAAAATGGGGCATCACCCTGAACTTGCTGTGCGCCACGAGGGCCCTGCCCGCGGGGCCCGCGAGGTCGACGTCGACGATCCTGTGGCCGTTCAGCCAGTGCTCGACGTGCCAGCCCCGGACGATGATCCTCGTCCGGTTCCACTCGCCGACGGGCCGCGTGTAGTCCGCCGGTGGCGCCACGAGGTCGTAGAGGGCCCCGCACCGGTGCCTCGGGTCGAAACGGTCGCCCCCGTGCACGTTGTCGAGGATCTGGTACTCCGGCCCGGTGAAGTAGGTCTGCGCCTCGCCGAGCGCGACGCGGTACAGGATGCCGCTGTTCGTCGCGTCCGCGACCCGCCACTCGACCGAGAGCTCGAAGTCGCCGAATTCCGCGTCGGTGAGGATGTCGCCGCTGCGGCCGGTGCGGGTGATGGCCCCGTCGGCGGCCGTCCAGCCGGCGCCGGGCCTCGGGCCCGTGAGCGAGCGCCATCCGTCGAGGGTCCTCCCGTCGAAGAGGAGCCTCCAGCCCGCGGAGCGCTCGGCGTCCGTGAGGGTGTTCGGCTGTCCGGCGCGCACGCGCGGGGCAAGGAGGAGCGACAGCAGGGCCAGGGCGGCTAGACGGGTCGTGGTCATGGGGGTTGGGGGTGCCGGGACGCCGTCCCCACACAATCTTTTCCGCCGTGCGCGGGCAACCCCTGAGTTCCCCTCTGCGCCGCCGTGCGGCGTTTTCGCTTTGCGCCGGCGCGCCTCGCCCGGCCATCCTCGTCGACCATGACGCAGGCCCGAGGCCATTGGCTCGTGAAGCAGGAGCCGGAAAGCTACTCCTGGGAGGACTTCGCGCGCGACAAAAGGACGTCGTGGGACGGCGTGAGGAACTACCAGGCCCGGAACAGCCTTAGGGCGATGAAAAAGGGGGACCCGGTGCTGTTCTACTCGAGCGGCGAGTCGAAGTCCGTAGTCGGGACCGCACGGGTGTCCAAGGGACCGTACCTCGACCCGACGGCTGACGACCCCGCCTGGGTGTCCGTGGAGCTCGAGGCCGTGCGCCCCCTGGCGTCACCGGTGCCGCTTGCGGCCGTGAAGGCCGAGCCGTCGCTGTCCGGCATCCTGCTCGTCCGGCACAGCCGCCTCTCCGTCATGCCGCTCGCCGCGAGGGAGTTTGCGAGGATCGTCGCCATGGGCGCCGGCCGCTGACCCGGAAGGCCCGCGGAGCCCGAACCGCAGGGCCGCGCCCGGTGTCCAAGGGGGCACGCGATGAAGCCGGTTGCAGAAGCCGAGATCGGGCGCCTGCGGGCGGCCGCCTACCGGGTGCCCACCGACTCCCCGGAGTCGGACGGAACCATCGAGTGGTCCCACACGGGGGTCGTCGTCGTCCACGTGTCCGCGGGCGGCAGGGAGGGCCTCGGCTGGACGTACGGCCCGCGCGCCTGCGCAGCCCTCCTGCGGGACATCCTCTTCCCGGCCATCGAGGGGCTGTCCGCGCTCGACGTGGGCGGCGCCTGGCAGGCCATGGTCCGCTCGCTGCGCAACGCGGGCCGGGGCGGCGCGGGGATGATGGCCATCTCGGCGGTGGACCTGGCCCTGTGGGACCTGAAGGCGAGGATCCTCGGGCTGCCCCTGGCTGGCCTCATCGGCCAGGTCCGTGACTGCGTTCCCATCTATGGGAGCGGCGGGTTCACGAGCTACACGGAGGGGAAGCTCTGCAGGCAGCTGGCCGGGTGGGCGGGGAGCGGGATAGGGCGGGTGAAGATGAAGGTCGGGCGCGATCCCTCGGCCGACCGTCGGCGGGTGCGCGCCGCCAGGCGCGCCATCGGCGCCGGGACCGAGCTCTTCGTCGACGCGAACGGGGCCTACTCGCGCAAGCAGGCGCTCGGGATGGCCCAGGTCTTCGCCTCCGAATCCGCCGTCTCGTGGTTCGAGGAGCCCGTGTCCTCGGATGACCTGGATGGCCTGCGCCTGCTGCGCGACGCGGGGCCCGCCGGGATGGACATCGCGGCCGGCGAGTACGGCGACAGCCCGGGATATTTCCTGCGGATGATCCCCGCCGTCGACTGCCTGCAGGCGGACGCCACCCGCTGCGGGGGCATCACCGGGTTCCTGAAGGCGGCCGCGCTGTGCGAGGCGGCGCACGTCCCGTTCTCGGCGCACTGCGCCCCGCAGGTCCACGCCCATGCGGGATGCGCCGCCCCCGGGCTGCGGCACGTGGAGTATTTCTTCGACCATGCGCGTCTGGACGGGCTCCTCTTTGACGGCGTGCTCCGGCCCGAAAAGGGGAGGCTCAGGCCCGACCTCGGCAGGGCGGGCCACGGCATGTCGCTCAGGGGCTCGGGCGCCGAGCGGTACCGGATTCAGGCCTAGGTTCCCGGGCCGTCGGCTGGCCGCCTCGCCTAGCCCGCGTGCGACGGGACCATGCTCTTCAGGGTCTGCTTGATGATCCCGCCCTCGCTTGAGTCGCCGCGGACGAGGCACTCCGTGAACTTCTTGGCCTGCTCGAGGGTGATGTGCGGGGGGAGCGTCGGCGTGTCCGGGTCGCTGAGGGCCTCCACCACGACCGGGCGGTCGCTGGAGAGGGCGGCGTCCCAGGCCCCTGCGATGTCGTCGGGCCTCTCAACGCGGATGCCGCGCAGGCCGATCGACTCGGCGAAGGACGCGTAGGGGAAGTCGGGCAGCTCCTGGCTCGCCGTGAACCGGACGTCGCCCATCATGATCCGCTGCTCCCAGGTCACCTGGTTCAGGTCGCGGTTGTTGAGGACGAGCGTGATCCAGCGCGGGTCGGACCATTCCTTCCAGTACTTGGCCACCGTGATGCAGGAGTTGAGCCCGTTCATCTGCATGGCGCCGTCGCCCGTGACGGCGATGCACACCCGGTCGGGAAAGCAGAACTTGGCCCCCACGGCGTAGGGAACGGCGGCGCCCATCGACGCCAGGTTGCCGCTGCCGCTCGCCATCATCCCGCGGCGTATGCGCAGGTCGCGCGCGTACCAGTTGGCGGTCGTCCCGCTGTCCGCCGAGAGGATGCACCGGTCGGGCAGCTTGGGGCTAAGCTCCCAGAAGACGCGCTCCGGGTTCAGCAGGTCGTTGTTCCCGTCGGCGTGGGCGCGCTCCTCTACGAGCTTCCACCACTTCTTCACGCCCTCGATGACCTCATCCTGCCACTTGCGCTCCTCCTTGCGGCGGAGGAGGGGAAGCAGCGCCTGGAGGGTCTGCCTGGCGTCACCCTTCAGGTTGACGTCCATGGGATACCGCAGGCTGAGGAGGCGCCCGTCCGCGTCGATCTGGACGGCCTTCGCCTGCCCGGGCTTCGGGTAGAACTCCGCGTAGGGGAAGCTGCAGCCGACGACAAGCAGCGTGTCGCACTCCCGCATGAGGTCCCAGGATGCCTTCGTGCCGAGGAGGCCGATGTGGCCCGTGCAGAAGGGCACGTCCTCCGGCATCACGGCCTTGCCGAGCCAGCTCTTCGCGACGCCGGCCCCCAGCGCCTCCGCCACGGAATGCACCTCGTCCTGCGCGCCGAGGGCGCCTGCGCCGACCAGCATCGCCACCTTCCTGCCCTCGTTCAGGATCTTCGCCGCCGCCGCGAGGTCCTCCTTGTGGGGGACCATGTAGGGGCGCGGGCAGCCCACGCCGGAAAGGGCGATGTCGTGGTGGGGCTCGGGCTCCGGCACGGCCTTTTCCTCCTGCAGGTCCTTCGGGAAGATGAGGCATGTCACCGTGCGCTGGTCGATGGCGATCCTGAGCGCGCGGTCGACGCAGTGCCGCACCGCCTTGGGGCTCATGACGGTCACGCAGTACTCGCTGGCGACGTCCTTGAAGAGGCTCTGCAGGTCGACCTCCTGCTGGTACTGGCTGCCGATGGCCGTCGTCGCGGACTGGCCGACGATGGCCACGACCGGCTGGTGGTCCATCTTCGCGTCGTAGAGGCCGTTCAGCGTGTGGATGGCGCCCGGCCCGCTTGTCGCGATGCACACCCCGGGCGTGCCGGTGAACTTCGCGTGGGCCGACGCCATGAAGGCCGCGAGCTCCTCGTGCCTGGCCTGGATGAAGCGCGGCTTGTCCCCGTTCTTGCGCAGGCCCGCCAGGAGCCCGTTTATCCCGTCCCCTGGGTAGCCGTAGAGGCGCTCGACGCCCCACTGCTGAAGCCTCTGCATGACATACTGGCCGACGGATAGGGACATGGCTCGGGATTCCTTTATTTGAAGGGTTTGGGTTGGGAGGGCGCGGCCGGGACGGCCGGGCCCTTAAGGGGGTCGATGAGCGCGAGGCCCACCTCGGGGCGGAACGTCTTCACGAGGTGCGACGGCGACTCGACGAGGATGACCTCGAGGGTCGGCTGGACCCGGGCCTCGAGGAGGTGCCCGCCGTGGGCCGTCGCGTCGCGCTTGGCGACGCAGACGTGCGCGTGGACGGAGGGCCCGTCTTTCCCACGGGCGACGTCGCCGACGAGGGAGAGGACCTCCACCTGCTCGGGCAGCCTCACGGGGCGGTACTTGCGGGCCCCCAGGTCGAACCACGCGACCGTCAGCCCGGAGAAGGCGCCAATGCCCGTGAAGTGCGCGGCGCCGAGGGCGTTGCCCCGGGCGAAGGCGGCCAGCTCGGCCACCGCCTCGTCCCCCGCATCCATGACGAGGGCCCATTCGCGCCGGCCCTCGCTGCTGCTGAGGAGCCTCGTCTTCATTGCCTAGTCGGGCTCCTTCCTCGTGCGTCCCTGGACGGCCATCTGCAGGACCTGCGCCATGTGGTGCACCTGCCTGCCGGTCTGCTGCTCGATCTGCTCCCGGCAGCTGAACCCGTCGGCGACGATGAGGTCGCTGCCCGGCGTCTGGCGCACCTCGGCCAGCAGGCCGCGGTCCCCGGCGGCGACCGCCACCTCGTAGTGGTCGTTCTGCCGCTCGTAGCCGAAGGCCCCCGCCATCCCGCAGCAGCCGACCTCGGGCGTTCGCAGGTCGGCGCCCATCTTCCCGAGGACCGCCTTCTCTGAGAAAAGCTTCCCGTATTCCTTGTTGTCGAGCGTATCGAGGGCCTTCTGGTGGCAATGCCCGTGAAGGAGCACCCGCCGGGCGAGCCTCGGGATTTCGTAGCGGGGAGCCTTCTCCCGGAGGAAGCTGCTGAGCGTGTAGGCGAGCGAGGAGAGCCGCTTCGCGTCCTCGTCGCCGTGCATCATGTGCGGCAGCTCGTCCTTGAACGCCGACCAGCAGCTGGGCTCGAGGACGACGACGGGCACGCCTTCCTGGTATTGCGGCCGCAGGGTGCCCAGCATCTGGACCCAGCGCGCCCGCGCCAGGTCGAGGAACCCGTAGTCGTAGAGCGGGCGGCCGCAGCACATGTCGGCCCCTGGGACCTCGACCCTGAACCCGGCGTCCTCGAGGACGTCGGCCGCGGCCACAGCGATCTCCGGCCTGAAGTAGTTGTTGAACGTGTCAGGGAAGAGGACGACGGGCGGGCCGCCGGGATTGGCGCGGGGCCGTGAGCGGAAGATGCTCCGGAAGTTCCGCCGGGCGAATGGCGGGATCGTCCTCCGGGAGTCGGCTCCCGCGATGAACTTGGCCACGCGCGAGAGGCCCGGGGCGTGGACGAGGGCGTTCACGAGGGGGGCGACCGGGGAGGCGAGCCGCGCCCAGTTGTGGATGAGGCCGAAGGCGTAGGCGTGCCTGGGCCGGCCCCGGCCCTCGTAGTAGTGGGAGAGGAACTCGGCCTTGTACGTCGCCATGTCCACGTTGACCGGGCAGTCGCCCTTGCACCCCTTGCACGAGAGGCACAGGTCGAGCGCGTCCTTCACCTCCTCGCTCTTCCATCCGTCCCCGATGATCTCGCCGTTCATCATCTCGAACAGAATGCGCGCGCGGCCGCGCGTGGAGTCCTTCTCGTCCCGCGTCACCATGTAGGACGGGCACATCGTGCCCCCGCCGGCGCGCCGGCACGCGCCGACCCCGACGCATCGGAGCGCGGCGCGGGCGAAGCTTCCCTTGTCCTTGTCGTAGGAGAAGTGGGTCTGGGGCTGCGGCGGGCTGTAGTCGGGCCCGACGCGCAGGTTGTCGGTGATCGTGTAGACCTCGCCGTCCGGGTTGATGACCTTGCCGGGGTTCATCCTGTTGGAGGGGTCCCAGATCCTCTTGAACTGCTGGAAGGCCTCGTAGACCTCCGGGCCGAACATCTTCGGGAGGTACTGGCCGCGGGCCTGGCCGTCGCCGTGCTCGCCGGAGGCGACGCCGCCGAACTTCATGACGAGCGTGACCGCCTCGTCCATGAACCGCCGGTAATCCTCGATCCCCGCGGCCGTGTAGAGGTCGAACTGCGCCCGGCAGTGGACGCAGCCCTGGCCCATGTGGCCGTAGAGCGACGGGCTGTAGCCGTACTTGTGGAAGAGGGCGCGCAGCTCCCGCAGGTACTGCGGCACGGCGGGCACCGGAACCGCGGAGTCCTCCCATCCCGGCCAGGTGTCCGCCTGGTCGGGGATCCACGCCGTCGTCCCCAGGCCCGACTCGCGCACGTCCCAGATCATCTTCACCTGCTTCTCGTCGTCGTAGAGCTTCATGTCGACGGGCGCCCGCCTGCCGAGGCCGCGCACGGCTTCCATCATCCGGCGCGCCTGGCCGTCGCTGTCCTCCTTCGACTCGCCCCCGAACTCGACGAGAAGGAACGCGGGCCCCTTGGGGAGGATGGCGAGCGCCGCGCTCTCGTCCCCCTTCTTCTTCACGAACTCGAAGAGGAGCTCGTCGATGCCCTCGCAGGCGGTGGGCTCGAACGGGAGGACCTCGAGGGCGCACTCGGCGGCGGTGTAGATGTCGGCGAAGCCGAGCATGGTGACGGTCCGCGCCGCGGGGTAGGGGACGAGGTGCAGCGCGGCCTCCATGACGGTGACTAGGGTCGACTCCGAGCCCACCAGGGCCCGCGCGACGTTGAACCCATTCTCCGGGAGCAGGTCGTCGAGGTTGTAGCCGGAGACCCGCCTCTCCAGCCGCGGGAACCTCCTGATGGCGTCCCCGTGGCGCCCGACGAGCGCCTTCAGCGCCGCGTAGATCTCGCCGCGCCGGCCGCCGCCCCGGATGATGGCCTCAAGCTCCTCCGGCGGCGTGGGGCCGACCTGCATGCGGGTGCCGTCGTAGAGCAGGACATCAAGGGAGTGGGTGTTGTCGCTCATGCGCACCCCGAACCCGTGCTTCTTGGAAAGGAGCGAGTGGCTGCCGCAGGAGTTGTTGCCCAGCATGCCGCCGATCGTGCAGCGGCTGTGGGTCGCCGGGTCCGGGCCGAAGAAGAGGCCGGCCTCCTCGCGCGCCGTGTCCCGGAAGTGGTCGAGCACGCAGCCGGGCTGTACCCGCCCGATGCGCGCCGCCTTGTCGATTTCCAGGACCTGGTGCATGTGCTTCGAAAAATCCATGACGAGCGCGACGTTGCAGCACTGGCCGGCAAGGCTGGTGCCCCCGCCGCGGCAAAGGAGCGGCGCGTTGTGCCCGCGCGCGAGCCGGACCACGGCCTCCACGTCCTGGACGTGGCGCGGCATGACGACCCCGATGGGGGCCTGGCGGTAGTTGGAGCCGTCCGTGGCGTACATCGCCCTCGTGCCCCGGTCGAAGCGGACGTCGCCGTCGATGACCTTGCGCAGGTCGCGCTCGAGCTCCGCCGCGGCCTCGAGGCCGATGGCGGTCCTCGCGTCGTCCTTGCGCAGCCTCTCGAAGCGGCGCGCCTGCGCCTTCCGGAGGCTCGCGAGGTCCGTCGGGGGACCCTCGGGTCCCCGGCTCGGTATTCCCGTGTCCATGGGCAGGCCTTCCGCAGTCGTTTCCATATTCGCCGGCCCCCCGCAGGTCGGTGCGCCATAGACCGCGCAATGAAGCTGCCGTTCCGGAACTTGCGGCGCCAATGCGGGGTCCGTGCGCGAAGACGGGCGATGAACATCGAGGACTACGGCCTGATCGGCGACACGCAGACGGCCGCACTCGTGGGCCGCAACGGCTCCATTGACTGGATGTGCGTGCCGCGCTTCGACGCCGGCGCATGCTTCGCGGCCCTCCTCGGCACCGAGGACAACGGCTGCTGGGTCATCGCCCCAAAGGGAAACGTCCGCGCGGTGCGCAGGCGGTACCGCCCGGGGTCCCTTGTCCTCGAGACGGACTTTGAGACGGACGGCGGCCTCGTGAGGCTCACCGACTGCATGCCGATCCGCCAGGAATACCCGTGGCTCGTCAGGATGGCCACCTGCCTGCGGGGCGAGGTCGACATGCGGATGAAGCTCGTCATCCGCTTCAACTACGGCCGGACGCTGCCATGGGTGAGGAAGGACGACCACTCCCTGGAGGCCAAGGCGGGCCCGGACGCGCTCATCCTGCGCACCCGGGCGAGCACGCGGGGGGAGGGGTATTCCACCGTCGCCGACTTCACGCTGCGCGAGGGGGAGGAGATGCCCTTCGGCCTTCACTGGTACCCCTCGCACCACGAGGCGCCTCCGCCCGGGCGGGTCGCAGACGCCATCCTCGACACGGAGAAATGGTGGCAAAAGTGGTCTCGCCGCTGCCGCTACCCGGGCCCGCATGGCCGCGCCGTCAAGTCGTCCCTGATCGCGATAAAGGCGCTCACCTACGCCCCCACGGGGGGCATCGTCGCGGCGCCCACCACCTCGCTCCCCGAGCGCCTCGGGGGCGACCGCAACTGGGACTACCGCTTCTGCTGGCTGCGCGACGCCTCGTTCACCCTGGACGCGCTCCTGGCGGCCGGCTACGCGGGCGAGGCCGGGGCCTGGCGCGACTGGCTGATGCGGGCCATCGCGGGCGACGCGGCCGACATACAGACGCTCTACGGCATGGCCGGGGAGCGCGGCATCACGGAGATCGAGCTCCCGCACCTGGCCGGCTACGACGGCTCCAGGCCGGTCAGGGCCGGAAACGCGGCCTCGTCCCAGTTCCAGCTCGATGTCTACGGGGAGATCATCAACGCCCTCGGCGCGTCGCGCAGCCTCGCCGGCCGCCGGCGGGAGGCGCTGCTCGACTCGTGGTCGCTGCAGACGAAGCTCCTGTCGTTCGTGGAGGGCAACTGGACGAACGACGACAGCGGCATCTGGGAGATGCGGGGGGGCACGAGGCCCTTCACCTACTCGAAGGCAATGGCGTGGGTCGCCGTCGACCGCTCGATCCGCGCGGCCGAGGCGCTGAAGCTGCCCGGGGACCTTGCGCGCTGGCGCAGGCTGCGCGGCCTCATCCGCGACGACGTGCTGCGCCGGGGCTACAACGAGAGGGTGGGCGCCTTCACGCAGAGCTACGGCTCGGACGTCCTCGACGCGAGCGTCCTGCGCCTGCCGCTCGTCGGGTTCCTGCCCGCGCGCGACCGCCGTATGGCGTCCACCATCAGGGCGATCGAGAGGAACCTCACGGAGGACGGCCTTGTCATGCGCTACGCCGCGGGGACCGACAACCTCCGCGGCGCGGAGGGGGTGTTCCTTCCCTGCAGCTTCTGGCTGGCCGACAACTACTCCCTTTCCGGGCGGCACGCGGAGGCCGAGGCGCTCTTCGAGCGGCTGCTGTCCCTCGGGAACGACCTCGGCCTCTATTCCGAGGAGTACGACATCGCGCACCGCAGGATGCTCGGCAACTTTCCGCAGGCCTTCACCCAGGTGGCCCTCGTCAATTCGGCATTCGCGCTCGAGAGCGGCCGGGCGCCGGCTGCCGCGGGCGCGCAGCGCAGGAACCGGCCCGCGAAGCGCGCAGGGCGGGGCTAGCCGGACGGGGCGCTTGCAGGGGACTCGGCCCCGGCTGTACGGTCGGTGCGCCCCCACCCATGGCTGCCCCGATCCCGTCCTGGACGATAGCCCTCGCCGCCTGCCTCGCCCTCGCCGCGCCACCCGTCCGCGCCGCCCTGGGCGACAAGCAGATCATCTTCGACAACCCGGCGGCGGATTCCACCGCGCTCGCGACGGGCGGGGCGTGCGCGCCGGTCTGGGCCTCGGCCAACGACTGGCCCGGCGTGACCCGCGCCGCGCACGACCTCCAGGCCGACCTCGGGCGGGTGACGGACATCCAGCCCGCGTTTGCCTCCGCGGCATCGCCCTGTCCCATGGCGATAGTCGCCGGGACCCTCGGCCGCAGCGCCCTCATCGACGACCTCGCCGCCCGCGGCAAGATCGACGTCTCGGCCCTCCGCGGAAAGTGGGAGTCCTTCCTCATCCAGGTCGTGGACAAGCCCTTCGGCGGGGTTGCCCGCGCGCTCGTCATCGCCGGAAGCGACAAGCGGGGCTCGATCTACGGCATCTACGAGATCTCCCAGCAGGCCGGCGTCTCGCCGTGGTACTGGTGGGCGGACGTCCCCCCAAGGAAGAGCCCGTCCCTGTACGTCGCGCCGGTCCGGTGGCTCGAGGATCCGCCCTCCGTTAAATACAGGGGCATTTTCCTCAACGACGAGGCCCCCGCGCTCGCCGGCTGGGCCAAGGAGAAGTTCGGGGGCTTCAACCACCGGTTCTACGCCAAGGTCTTCGAGCTCATCCTCCGGCTGAGGGGGAACTACCTCTGGCCTGCGATGTGGGACAACGCCTTCAACGAGGACGACCCCGAGAACCCGAGGCTGGCCGACGAGTACGGCGTCGTCATGGGGACCTCGCACCACGAGCCGATGCTCCGGGCGCAGCAGGAATGGAAGCGCCACGGGACGGGGCCCTGGAACTTCGACAAGAACGAGGCGGAGCTGGAGAAGTTCTGGGCGGAGGGCGTCCGCAGGAACCGGGACTACGAGAGCATCATCACGATCGGGATGCGCGGGGATGGCGACATGCCGATGTCCGAGAAGGAGAACATCGGCCTGCTGGAGCGCATCGTGGCGGAGCAGCGCAGGATAATCTCGAGGGAGGTGAACCCGGACGTCACCAAGGTCCCGCAGCTGTGGGCCCTCTACAAGGAGGTCCAAGGGTACTTCGAGAAGGGGATGAGGGTGCCGGACGACGTGACGCTCCTCTGGTGCGACGACAACTGGGGCAACATCCGCCGGCTGCCGACGCCGGCCGAGCGCAGCCGCAGCGGCGGCGCCGGGATCTACTACCACTTCGACTACGTGGGCGGTCCCCGGTCCTACAAGTGGCTCAACACCTATCCCATCTCGAAGGTGCAGGAGCAGATGGACCTGGCCTGGCGGTTCGGCGACGACCGTATCTGGATCGTGAACGTGGGCGACCTGAAGCCCATGGAGTTCCCGATCGAGTTCTTCCTCTCCTTCGCGTGGCGCCCGGACCGCTGGACCAACGACAAGCTCGGGGAATTCGGGGAGGACTGGGCGGCGCGGGAGTTTGGGCCCGGGCACGCGGGGGAGATCGCGTCCCTCGTGGACGGCTACACCCGGCTGAACGGGATCCGCAAGCCGGAGCACGTGGCTCCCGAGACCTTCAGCATCACCAACAACCTTGAGGCCGAGGATATCGCGGGACAGTGGGAGGGGCTGCGGGAGAAGGGGGAGAAGATCTTCCAGGACCTGGCGCCGCAATACCGCGATGCCTTTTACCAGCTGGTCCTGTACCCAATCAAAGCCTGCGCCGTCGTGGCCGACCTCAACATCGCCGCAGCGCGAAACAGGCTCTACGCCGTGCAGGGTCGGGCGACGACGAACCTTTGGGAGCAGCGGGCGAGGGACTACTTTAGCGAGGACGCCGCGCTCACGAAATTCTGGAACACGGGCTTCGCCGGCGGCAAATGGGACCATTTCATGGACCAGACGCACCTGGGATACACGACCTGGCAGGAACCGGTCGCCAACGCCATCCCGGCGATCACGGAGATCCAGGTTCCCGCCAAGGCCACGCTCGGCGTCTCCGTCGAGGGGAGCCCCGACGCGTGGCCCACCGACAACGTCAGCATTCCCCCTCCGGCTCTCCCGGAACTCGATGCCGGCAGAGGGGGCGCCCAGTCCGCATGGATCGATGTTTTCAGCCGCGGCGCCGGGGCCGTGGAGTACCGCGTTGTACCCAGCGTCCCATGGATCCATGTGACGACGGGCGCGGGCTCGGTGACCAGGGAGGAGCGCCTCAGGGTGACAGCTGACTGGCAGGAGGCGCCGAAGGGGATCTCAACCGGCGCCATAGATGTCACTTCCTCCTTCGGGGTTCGAGTGCAGGTATCGGTCCGCGCCTTGAACGACACCTCCTCGATCCCTGTCCAGGAACTGCGGGGGCACGTGGTCATCAACCCGCTGCTGGGCGGGCAATCGGTTCCCTCCCGCGGCCACGCCTGGGTGCCGCTCCATGACTTCGGCAGATGGGGCGACGCCGTCACCTCGGACCGCCATCTCACCCAGAGCTTTGAGGAGCCGGGCTCCGGCCCCAGCTACACCTACCCGTTCTGGGTCGTCAAGGGCGGCGAGGCGACAATCGGGGTCGCCCTCGCCCCGACCCTCAATTTCATGCCGGGCCACGGGTTGCGGTTTGCGGTCACCGTGGACGGGGGCGCCCCGATGGTTGACGACTACGTGGCCAACGTCGGAGGGGGCGGAGCATGGCCCGTGTCCGTCATGAACGGGATCCGATGGGTGCATTTCCCGGCGAAGGTGTCCCTCGCCCCCGGCCGGCATGAGCTGAGGCTCTGGATGATCGACCCCGGCGTCGTCATCGAGCGGCTGACCGTGGATTTCAAGGCCCCGGACCAGACCCAGCTGGGGTCGCCGGATCCTTTGGTCGGCCCTCGGTCGACGCTCCAGTGAGCGTCAGCGGCCGAGCATCTTCGCAATGATGAAGATGAGGATTGCCCCTCCGATCCCGCCTCCGAAGAGGAGATAGATCAGGGAGAAGCCGACCGCGGCAACGGGAAGTATGGCAGCTATCATCGCCAGTTACCGACCCTGATACTGGCCTTAGGTGTCGCGCTGCCTGAAAATTCAGACGACTTTGCGCTCGGACTCGCGCGCCAGGCGCAGGGCGGCAGCGAGGACGAGCGCCCAGACGAAGAATAGGCCCGCCGCCAGCTGCCACTGCAGGGAGCGCGTGAGGGGCTCGGGCGACTCCGGAAGGAGGAGGAGACAGGCGAGGCCCGTGAGGTGCATCGCGCCGAAGCCAGCCGCCACGACGACCGCCCAGCGCGGCGCCCACTTGGGGCCCCGGAGTACGATAAGGCCCATTGCGGTGCAGACGATGGGCAGCCCGGACATGATCAGCGCGGGAACCGCCTCGCTCTGCCTTGCGGCCGCGAGGGCGAGGATATTGCCGAGGTAGGCCGCGGCGCAGGCAAAATAACCCCCTGCGCAGATCCCCGCCCATCGTTCGGTGCCCCGCGTTGCCGCGCTTCTCAAGACCTCCGGCGGTCCTGCATGCCGGGAGGGAGCAATCGCCTTTCCCCCCTGCCCTGGGTCACTTTGTCCAGGCGTCACGGAATTCCGCTGGATCGACCGGACCGGCGTAATGCAGGACGGTCCAGTGCCCGGCAAGCGACACGCCCTTCACCCTCGACGCAAGGAGCCTGCCCATTAGGCCCACGTTGCCCGACAGCGGATAGACGATATACTGGAGCCCTGGCGGAAGACCCTCGGCCAGCTGCTCGGGGCCCGGACGCCGGCCGGCGTATACCCTGTCCAGGATCCCATATTCCATGTGATAGAACTTGCCGTCGGCCAGCAGCGTCGCGAGGGGATCAGCCGGGAAATACGACCGGCCCGGATGGGCCAGCGCGAACTGGTAGGCCGCCTCGTTGTTGGCCCATCGCAGCGGCGCGGGCCCGGCCATCCGCTCCTCGGCGCGCATGCCGCCCGCCGCGAGGAAGGCCAGGGCCGCGATTGCGGCCGGCAACGCCGTTCTCCCCGGCCGCCGGCCGGCGAGTTCCGCAATGGCGCAGGCCGCGGCAGCGATCAGATAGTAGTAGGAGTGGATGGAGTTCGTATCGGCCCCCACCTTGAGGCTCGTGAGGACGCAGCCCGGGAGCAGCACGAGGGCGGCGACGAGCAGGATTGGGAACGGCGCGCCCTTCCTTTGCCGCCACACCCACAGCGCGAGGGCCGTTGCCGGTAGGGTGCTCGCAAGCAGCATGAGGGTCCTGTCCGCGAAATCCCCCGCGCCGCCGGCAAAGTACTGGGAGGTGGGGATCACCCACATGTTGAAGTACATGTTCTGGAACCCGAAGAAGGCCACGAAGAGCGCCGCAAGCCCGGCGCCCCATGCCGCGAGCCAGCCCAGGTAGCGGAGGGCGTCCTGTCGTCGGCCCGCCATGGCAAGCCAAACGAGCTGCGCTAGGGCGAGGGGCGCCTCGACCTGCTTCGACCAGATGGCGAGGGCCGTGAGGCCGGCGCATGCTGCGAGGCGACCTCTTGTGGCGCTGCCCGCCGAAAGCAGCGCGCAGGCAAGCACGCCGAAGCCGACGGCGGCAGCGTCCGAGGACAGGACGGCGACCATGTACCACGTCGGATAAAAGAGGAGGAGGACCGAGGACCCGCCGACCGCGCACCAGGCGGCCGCCGCCCTCCGCGAGAGCCCCGGCCCCGCAGCCAGCAGGCATGCCGCGAGGAGCGGGATGGAGAGAACGAGGAGATTTATCGACTCGGCGATCCTGAGCGCGTTCAGGGCATTCCTTGCGATTGCCGCGGGCAGCCAGAGGATCGCCGAGACCGGCCCGTACAGCCAGCCGTTGATGGGGCCGTGATCGGCGGGAGAATAAAGCGGGTAGCCCCTGAGGATCCCCAGCGCAGGGGCGAGGCGCGCGGCGCTCCATGCCCGCTGGACATCCGACTTGATCCACACGCTCAGGCCAACCAGCACGAGGACGCCGAGTGGGAGGGCGGCGACCGCGCACGCCTCGGGCAGGGGGAGTCCGGCGCGGCGGGCCCGGTAGGCGATCCAGAGGGAAGCGATCGCCGCCGCCGCGATCGCCGGTAGCCAGGTCGAGGTCATTCGTGGGCGCCCGAGCCTTCGCGCGGCGGGGATCCTTGGCAATGCTTCTGAGGCGTGCGCAATTTCGCTTGCGGCTTGGCCGGCCTCAACAATAGTTAAGTGAATGCTTAACTATTCATCCCGCGGCCTGGACAGGGTTTTCGGCGCCCTCGCCGACCCGACCCGCAGGCGCATGCTGGAGCGCCTCTCGAGGGGCGACTGCAGCGTCGGGGAGCTTGCGCGGCCCCACCGGATGAGCCTTCCGGCGATCTCTCAGCACCTGGGGATACTCGAGTCGGCGGGCCTCGTGGGGCGCCGCCGGAGGGGGCGGGTCCACCGCATGAGGATGCGACCGGGGCGCCTGCTCCAGGCGGAGTCATGGATCGAGGAGCACCGCGCCGCCTGGGAGGGGCGCCTCGACCGGCTGGGAAAATTTCTGTCTGAACTGCAATCGAAGGAGGAGAAACTATGAAAAACAAAGAGGAGAAGGGCCTGGTGGGGCGGGAATTCGTGATCGTGAGGGAATATGCCGCGCCGAGGGCGCTCGTCTTCAGGGCCTGGGCCGATCCCGCCTATCTTTCCAAGTGGTGGGGGCCGCGCGGCTTCACCAACCCGGTGTGCGACTGGGATGCCAGGCCGGGCCGGAAGATCCATGTGGTCATGCGATCGCCGGGCGGGGACGAATTTCCGATGGGCGGCGAATTCCACGAGGTGGTCCCAAACGAAAGGATCGCCTTTACCTCGGGGGCGCTCGGCGCCGATGGAGCCCCGCTCTTCGAGTTCCTCCATGTCGTGACCTTTGAGGACCGTGGAAAGGGCACCAAGCTCACCGTCAATTCGCGCATCACGAGCGCCGGACCGGACGCCGGCAGGTACATCGGTGGATTTGAGGCCGGGATGACGCAGAGCTTGGAGCGCCTCGGCGAACTCCTGGCTCCGCCTACGTCCGGCTGAGCGCAGGCCGCGGGCCGGTGGAGCGGCAGGTGTTTGCTCTTGACCCGCCGGGACCGAGGATCGAAGTCGACGGGTCCCGACGCCGATGCCCCGCTTGCGTCCCATTCTTGGCGCCATCCTAGCCTGCTCCTTGGCCCTGCAGGGCGCCGCGCTTGTCGGCGCCGTCCTTGAGCCGTATGTCGTGCGGTCGACCGCCGTGACCCCGTTCCAGATCACGCTCAGGGTGAGCAGTGACAAGAACGGACGGGTTGCCGGGATATCGGTCTCGGGCGTTCCCACGGGATCCAGGACGGAGCGGCTCGGAGTCCGGGCCGGCGACCGGATATTGTCGATCGACGGGCGTCCTGTCAGGGAATTCGCCAGCGCGCTCGGCAGGGATTCCGAGCTCGGGCGGAAATTCCTGGAAAGGTCGGACGGCGACAGGATTCGCCTCGAGCTTGCGCCCGCCGACGGATCGGCCCTCAGAGAAGTCACGCTTGAGGTGCCGGCTGGCGTCGGGAGGTTTCATCCCTAGGGTATCTGTATGAAAAGGAAGGCCCTTGTCCTGGTTGTTTGCGCCGCTGCCATGCTGGAGTGTGGGTGCGGGCCGAAGGACCCGCTCGACACGCGCGTCAAGGCAAACGACCCGGTCGACTTCGCCACGTGGCAATCAGACATGTCGGACAAGCTCACAGCCGAGCAGCAGGGCGACCTGCGGGACGCTATGCAGGAGCTCCGCTACCATATCATGGCAGGTGGGACATCGAATTCCGACCAGGTCAACGCGGCCGTCCTCGACCAGGTCAGGGAAAAGACGCTGAGGCAGGTGCTTGAAAAGGGCCTCGGGTGGAAGCTGCAGCGCGAGGAGAAGGAGCGCGCGGACCTCGCCGAGGCACTCCACTACAACGTGGAGTCCGCAGCCCGTCCCAACGCAGACTTGCTCGCCGATCGGCAGGGACAGATCCAGAACCAGCAGGGCCGCCTGAAGGCGGCGGACGAGGATATCTCGCGGATCCGCTCAAGGCTGACGGCTGACGGCCTGAGCGAGCCCACGCCGCCGCCGGCAAAGTGATAGGCCCTCGGGGCGAACGGCCGCATGCACGGGGAGCTTGCCCGGTCCGGTGGCCCTTGGGCCCAAAAAAGACGGCCTCTGCCGGCTACCAGGAAATCGTTAGCCTCAGGGTCACGGCCGGAGGCGGTAGCGGTTCGAACGGCTTCCAGTTATAGGCGACGTCGAGATTGACGAAGCTCAGCTCCGTCGTGAGGCGCCTGCCGACATGCCGGAGCAGGGGGTCGGTCCCGCTGACCTTTTCCATGAGGCTTTCCTGGGGCGCCACAAGATCCCTCACACGCTCGTCAAAGACGGTGAAGGGCTCCATCAACACGGGCTCCGTCAGCCCCGCGGCAGGGGAGTTGCCATTCGGGCCAGGCGCGTCATCCATCAGTTTCGAGTCAAATTTCGGCAGTCCGTCCGAGATCAGCCGTGACATGGCGGGGGCCGATTCGGGATTCGAAGCGGCGGGTGCCGCTGCGCTGGGCTTGGGCGCCGGGTCCGGTTTCTTGGAGAGGGGGTGGGCGAAGATCGGTGGCCGGGCCTCGGTATCTTTCAATTCCTCCGCTCCCGCGACATCTGAAATCCCGGCGACGAAAGCCGACACCACTATGAGGACATGCCTAGCGAATCTCCGTTTCGTTGGGGTCACCTTGGGGGAGGGGCCGTCATGTGACATGAGGGCCGGCTAAAAGTCGCGCCAACTTGAACTTGCAGCCGACTAAATGCGCGCCGGGCGTTCGAGGCTGGGCGGAGCAGCGCCCACTACGGGCGCATTATGAAACGTTAGTGCCTGTTATGACGCTGCTTGCGATCGCTGGCGACGGCGCTTGCTTATGGATTGCATGCGCCGCACGCTGGACGGTTCATGCCCTTCAAAGCCCTCAACCTGTCCGAGCCGGTGCTCCGTGGTGTCGACGCAGCCGGCTACGTCGATCCAACGCCGATCCAGCTTCGGGCGATTCCCCTCATCCTGGCGGGACGCGACGTGATCGGGTCCGCCCAGACAGGCACGGGCAAGACGGCTGCGTTCGCGCTTCCCATCCTAAGCCTCCTGGGGGCGCACAGCCGCTCGCGGGTGCTCGTCCTCGAGCCGACTCGGGAGCTGGCGGCCCAGGTTGAAACGGCCTTCCATGATTTCGCGCGCTTCACGAACCTGACCACCCTGGCGATATTCGGTGGGGTGGGGTACGGGCACCAGCGCCAGGGAATCCGCAACGGCGCCGACGTCATCGTCGCCACCCCCGGCCGCCTCGTGGACTTCCTCCAGGAGGGGGCGCTCAGCCTCCGCGACATCTCGATCCTCGTCCTGGACGAGGTGGACCGGATGCTCGATATGGGGTTCCTGCCTGTCGTGAAGGACATCATAAGCCGCTGCCCGAAGCAGCGGCAGACGCTTTTCTTCTCAGCCACGGTGCCGCCCGAGATCCAGGCCATCGCTACTTTTGCGCAGCGCAATCCCGAGAAGGTCGAGGTCGGGGTCAGCAGGTCGGTCACCACCTCGGTGAACCACGCGCTCTACCCGGTGAACTTCGACCAGAAATTCGATCTGCTCCTGGCCCTGCTCGGCCAAGCCGGGTTCGACAGCGTCCTCGTGTTCTCGCGCACGAAGCACGGGGCGGACAGGATCGCCCACAAGCTCAGGGCGGCCAACCACTCGGTGGCTGTGCTTCATGCCAACCGCTCCCAGAACCAGCGCCTTGAGGCGCTCGCCGGTTTCAAGAGCGGGAAGTATGAGGTGATGGTGGCCACGGATATCGCCGCCCGCGGCATTGACGTGGCCGGAGTCACCCACGTCATCAATTATGACGTCCCGGAGAACCCGGAGGACTATGTGCACCGGATCGGCAGGACCGGGCGGGCGCAGTCGGTGGGGGACGCGTTCACGCTGACGACTCCCGATGAGGCGCCGCTTGTCCGCGACATCCAGCGGTTCATCGGCCAGCGGATCCCGGAGCTGAAGCTCGCGGGATTCTCGTACAGGGCGGCGTCAGCGGCCCCCCAGGGCAGGTTCGGCCAGCCGCGGGGTGGCAACAACCCGCGCGGCGGCGGCAATTCCCGCGGCGGCGGCAATTCCCGCGGCGGTGGCAACCCCCGGGGCGGGGGTGGTGGCGCTGGCGGTGGTGGGAACCGCTTCCGCAAGAGGTGGTAGAGGGCGCACGGGCGACGCGCCCGTGAGCGGCGGAATCCTGGGGTTTGCTGCCTAAATAGGAACTGCCCCACTTAGGGTCGGTTGCTTGGCACGCCGGTGCCCATCGTGTGGGTGTCCTATGTTTGGACCACAGTGACTCCCGCGGCTGTCCTGTCGCCCCAATGGGCGCCGATGTCGGGGCTTAGATGCAAAGAAGACTGGCAGGGGAGCGCATGGCTCGTCCGGGCGGTAGTGGTTTTGGCACCCTTGACTGTCATCGGTAAGCGCCGGCCATGAACTCGTGGATTATATGCAGGAATGTAGACCCGGGCCCGGCCGCGTTAGCCGCATTCAAACCAAACTCAGCATGAACATCAAAAGGACCCTTGTACCCATTGCCCTATTTATAGCGGCATCCGCCACACCCAGTTATGCCCAGGTATTTTGGAGCAACTACAGCCCGTCGGGGGTCACCGACAATATATGGTGCGTCACCTATGCCGACGGGATCTTCGCCGCGGTGACCGACCAGGGAAACCTGCTGACGTCAGCCAATGGCACCACGTGGAACAGCAAGGCCATCGACGCAGGCGTCTGGCTTGTGTCGATCGCCTATGGAAACGGGATGTGGATCGCCGTCGGCGCCAACGGGACAATCCTGGAGTCACCGGACCTGAACACATGGGTGCATGCCTCCTCGGTGACGTCGAACAGGTTGAACGGGGTGCTTTACACGGGCGCAGTCTGGGTCGCGGCGGGCGAGGCCGGCACGATCATCACCTCGCTGGACGGCCAGAATTGGGAGCTTCAGCCCGCAATCCCCGGGATAACGGGCTACCTGCATGGTCTCACGTATGTGCCTGCGTCGAGCGATACGATCGACAGTGTCGGTAACACGATATGGATATCCGGAGAAAACGGTGCGCTGATCCAGGGCACGGCGCCAAATAATGGGACAAACTTTACCTTTTCCGTCGCGACCAATCCCCTCACGGGCGGCCAGCTGCCGTTCTCGGCAAATCTCGAGAACATCCTCTGTGCGGGGATAGCGTCCCCGTCCCTCGTCGGCGTGGGGCAGGGATTTCTCTTCTATAGCGAATCAACCGGCGGCATTGGGTTCGGGCAGAGCTTCAGGGTCTCCCCGACGACCCCTCCCAATGTGGATTTCCGCGGACTCGCGTATGGGAACGGCTATTTCATCGCAGCGGGCGAGCAAGGTACGATCTTCCGGTCGACGGACGGAATCAACTGGGTCCAGTCGTACTCCGGGGACAGCCCTTCGACCCTGAGCACGTCGACGCTCCTGAGCGTCGCGTACTCCTCAACGCTCCAGCGCTTTGTGGCCACGGGCACGGGCGGCGCGATCCTCGTCTCCAACCCGCCCCCAACGGTCTTCGGGAATGTCTCGACCCGCGGCTACGTGAGCCCGACCCAGACGTTCATCGGCGGCTTCTATGTGCAGGGGACCGCCCCGAGAACCGTCCTTATCCGGGGTGACGGGCCCGTCCTTGGCACTTTCAATGTCCCCGGCCCCCTGGCTGATCCCGTCCTCACGGTCTATGACAGCAACGGAAACGTGGTGGCGACGAACACGGGATGGTCCACCAACAAGTCGCCGTCCGACCTGTCCGTGGCGGCGCTTGCCGTCGGCGCCTTTGCGCTTCCGGCATCCAGTGCGGACTCCGCGCTCCTTCTCACCCTGGCGCCGGGTGCCTATACTGCCCAGATCACGTCCGCAAAGGGGAACTCCGGCATCGCCCTCTTCGAGGCCTACACGGACTGAGGTTCCTTGCCTTCGGGGCGCAGTCGGTGCGACGCACCAACCGATTGCGCCCATTTTCGTGCGGCAGGAGGCCTATGATATCTCCGCTTGGCTAGTCGGGCTACGACCTACCATGCGGATCAGTCTCCATCAGAAGGGCCGCTGCATCGAACCGGGGTCCTCGCCGGCCCTGAGGGAGATGTCCGCTCCCTCCAGACCCAGCCCAAGGCATTCAAACAGGTTGCGGACACATTGGCCCAGCCGATCGTGGCCCAGTTTTCCAGATTCAATCTGCAGCACGAGCCTGCGCCCGAGCATGGCCACCTGGTCGCGGATCTTGACGGCGATGGATGGCGCCGGATTATCGTCGAGCTCGACGGCCGGCTCCAGAAGATCCCGAATCTCGCTTACGGTGAGCAATGCCGCCTCCAGCGCCGCCCGGTCGGCCCCCTCTTCCGATGAAAGCAGTACATTGATCCGGCGTGCGACACGCCCGGCATGGGGCAGGTTGAGCGCAACCCTGAAGAACGGCCGATCTGGCTGCGCGGCGTCCGGCGGCGTATGTTCTGGCGGCATCGCGGTGAATTATTGTCCCGGCGATGTGATATTTAGATTCCGCGCTGGGAAACAGGAAACTCGCGTGCGCATGGGGCCTCAATTCCGGGAATGGGTCGGCAAATAGGTCGTCGCTTCATTTCTTGAAGCTTGCGGCGACCTCTTGGGGTCAGCCTCGGCTTGAGCGACGAGGGATTTGAAACGAACATTGCTTCTGAGCGGGTCAAATATGGGATCGAGATGTAGTTCCGCCGCCGTGAAATCCCCCGGGGATTCCAATTTGTCTATGACTGCATCCAAGTGGCCCTCGGCGATCTTCAGGACTAGGTCCAGGTGATCAGGTTGCCTTCCAGAGAGTTCTTCTGCCTGGGCCAGGGCATTTTCGGCTCCCGCATAGTCCCCGAGATAGGTGAGCAATTCGCCTTTCGATCGCAGCAAGTCCACATCTGCGGGTCGATCGGCCAGGCCGTGCTCGACCAGCTTGAGGGCTGTCTGCCACTCGATGCGCGCAGCGTCGGTCCGTCCGGCCATTTTCTGGGCCAGGCCATTGAGGGTCGCAATCGGCCCGGTGTCACCGTTTGACTGAATCCAGTCGCGCCGGATGCCCTTGCTGAACCGAAGCCATTCGTCTGGCTTTCGCTCGTAGGCAAAGACGCGAAACGAGATCCAAGCGCCAAAATCCGACTGCAAGACAGTAGCTGGAAGCTCCTCCAGGATGGCCTTCGCTGAGGCGAGATCCCCATGCCATATCATAGAAATAATCAGTTTTAGGCTGAGATTTGCCCAGAATGGTTTGATGGCAATGGAACGCGCAAGTGCGGCGTCAGCCGACGCAAATGAGCCGACCCTGAAGTCCATCCATGCGAGTTCGTTCCAGGCCGTTGCGGAATATTGCGGATCATTTGAGAGACGGACGAAACTGGCCTTCGCCTCATCCAGCTTCCCAAGGTTTCGCTGCAGGATTGCCAGCGCGAACAATGCCCGCGGCTCGTCCTTACGTTCTTCGAGCAGCTTGATAAGCAGCCGATTCGCCTCGGGCGCGAATGATGAAACCTCCCCGCGGCCGGTTCCGGCCGTTGCGCCGCGGACCAGGTAGCAGGCTTGTGCCAGGCGTGCTTCATACGATGTAGGCGCCAGCTGGAGTGCTCGGGCAGCGGCTAGGCGCGCCGCGTCCTGCCGCCCGCTGCTGGAGTCGAAATTGTGGTAGATATACCAAGAATCAACCTGCGACCACGCGGCCCACACCTCGGCGTCTGCGGGGTCGAGTTCCGCGGCCCGCTTGCAATACCCGTCCGCGATATCGAGTTCCTCAGGACCCAGCTCGGGTTTGTCGAGCTGTGCCCAAGCCTTGGCGACGAGCTGCCGGGCTTCAGAGACCGGCGGGACGGTTGGCACCCCTTGGGCCTGCCTGTCGCCCCTGCTCCATGGATGCCAGGTGGCAAGGACCGTGCATGCGATGAGGCATGCAAATGCAGGAACGAGCCACGGGCGTGACGGCTTTGACGGATTAGATGTGCGGATCGTACTGCCCGGTGCCGGCTCGCGGCGCCCGGTCTCCGCCCCGGGCGAACGAAGGAGCTGTTCTACCCGCTCACAAAATACCGCCGGTGTCTCGCCCGCCGGCAGCCTTGTCCATTGCACAGCCATGAAGGCGTCGGGCACATGGGCCTCATTGTCGCTGGTTGCATCAACAGTCACCGGCACGATGAAGGGTTTGCCCTTGGCCATCAGATGCGAACGATCCTCGGCAAGCTTCCATTCGAGGCGAAAATATCCCTCGAGTCGTGTCTGCGTGTGCTTCGAGATTACCGGCACGAACAGTGAGCAATTCTTGATCTGCTTCCGGATGCTCTGGTCCCAAGCGTCCCCGCCGCGCAGTTCGCTTTGGTCGAACCATACCACTATCCCGGTTGCGCGCAGGGCATCGCAAATGCGCCTCGCAGCCTCGGCGTCTTGTGAGGCGTAGCTGAGGAAGACCGCACCTTTTTGGGGCATTTGGCTGTCTGGCATCAGGCGTGGACCGGCTTTGACGCTGGGGAGGGTCCGAATTTCTAGCCAGATCAAAGACGGAGGCTGGCCTTGCCATGGCCGGTCGCCGGCGACGTTCCAAGATGCCGCCACGTGATCCGGACGCAGGAAGCATCGAGCAACGGATTGCGTCACT
Source organism: Opitutaceae bacterium (assembly GCA_036489955.1). Taxonomy (GTDB): domain Bacteria; phylum Verrucomicrobiota; class Verrucomicrobiia; order Opitutales; family Opitutaceae; genus Palsa-1447. The sequence continues at coordinate 115,754 of DASXEV010000045.1, read as the reverse complement.
TGTGCGGGTGTCGAAGGGTAACGGGCTGTGATGCAGTTTGCTGCGGTCCAGCAGCCGGCTTTGACCTGCGAAGCTGTGATCTCGGGGGCATGTTTTCTTCTCGAAGACGTCCCCGAAGCCAGGCGGAGGATCTTTGCTCTGGTCGAGCGTGGCCTTTTGCGAGTGATCCCCGTTTTGCCTGAGGAATACCCTGCGGTGCGTGAGTTGATTACTCGCCACGGCAAGTGGATGGATTATGTCGACGCTTGCTTGGTCCGCCTTTCGGGGCTGTTCCGCAACCACACCGTCGTCACGACAGACGCGGAAGATTTCAGGACTTACCGCCGATTTAAGCGCCAGAGCCTCCTGCAAAGCGCGCCCTGATATGCGGACTTCGCTGTGCGCCATAAGCTCCTTCGTGCGAGTGAGCCAAATGTGGCACGGTTTTCATGTCGGGCTGATGCGAGTGTCGCTTGGCGAATGAGGCGCTTCCCATGGTTGGATCTCTTTAGGACGATTGGGAGACCCTTGATAGCACTTCGAGGCGACGCAAAAAAAGCGCTGTGAAGACGCTCACTGTTGCTGAGGCGAGGGAAAACCTGTCGTCGTGGTTGCGGCGGGCCAAGGCGGGTGAGGAGATTGGGATTATCCGATGGGGCCGATATCATCGCATTGAGGCCTGTGAAGGTCACCGCCATTGACCAAATGGTTGCCGAATATGGAATGACCGAGGAGGAGGCTGATGCGGCGTCCACACGAATTGCGGCCGAAGCAGCGCAGGAGAGAATTCAGGGCAAGCTGATCCCGTCGGACAAGATCTCGACCTATGCTCCAAGTCGCTCTCACAAGGCGCGCCCACGCGGATCTAGAAGACCTACCGCCTGATATCCACGATGTGGCAGTTTTTTGGTAGTGCCTGGATCCAAAGACCCAAGAAATGGGGCGGCCAACGGGACTCGAACCGCCTCTTCTCACTTGATCTAAGTCGCGTCAGTAACGTGGACTTAGTTGAGGATTAATGTCTTAGAACAGCAAACAAGATGCACATGGAGCTAACAAAGTGAAGCAAAAAGCATGGCTTTGGGCAACCTTTGGGCAACCCCGAAGCTGGCGACTCGATCACCCTCGTGAACACGAACGAAAGAAAGCCAGAAACGCATTTGAACAGATGGCTCGGCAAGGGTGACTACCGTAGCTATATAATTAATACGGTCAAAGTGCTTACGGGATAGGTGATACAAAACTCTTCATTTCTCGCATCAGGTGCGATGGCCGCTACCAAATAATTTCTCCCAAATACGCGCTATGGTTGAAGGCGAATCGTTGGAAGACACGGCTATAATCTCCTGATAATTCACTCTATCTATATCATACTGTCCGTGTTCATCTTCATTTAGGCCATGATCGCGCAGCCTTTGGTGTTCCATGCTATGCCAAGTGTCGCTACAAAGTGTTGGAGCCTTAACTATAAGAAAAGCGCCGGGTGCTTGGCCTCGCGATTCATAGTTGACATATTTGGGCGAGTTACTTTTACGTTTTTCGAAGTGACTTGGTTCGGTATTATATGCCTTCCAGAGAACCGTCCATGCTTCATCTCGTTGGGCTCTGTTCCCAAAATGCAGAACCAAACATTCTTCACGTTGGTTTAAAGTTTTTACTGTTCTTGGGTTTGCGTTCAAAGTTGCTGCGATTGCCTGGTTATTATATGCATTGTTTGCTCAGAAGGGTCTTAACGCTGCAAGTCAGTGGCTTGTTTTTTTACATTTTTCCAGATTGGAATCAATGCATCATCGGCCGGTGTTGCCGAGCCGATAGCTAGGTCTAGATGGCGATTCACATTTCTAATCAGAAAGTTATGTTCGTGCAGTACATTGTCTGCATTTCCTAGTAATTTTCTATACGCTTCACCAGCCCTCTAGCATTCGGTCCGATTGGCTCTGGTCAATTTCTCACCATCCACGTAGAGGTTCGGGTTGGCATAATACAGCAAAATTCCGTCCGACGCAGTATTCGTCTCATCTCGATTGAATCTGTATTGATAGATGGAATGGATCAAATCCATGAAGCTAAGGATGCCCATATCTCCATGAACTATTGCCAACAGCTTAGTTTTTGGCCATTCACCTAGGAGGCGACTGTGCCAATAATATGAATTCCCTAAATGTCCACCCAGATGACCAACTCGCTGCGCTGAAAAGAAAAAAAACGATCCTGAGTCTCTTAACTCAAGCAGCTTATTAAAGCTTGAACTCATCGGGTGCATTTGGAGTTTAGCAATTTGAAATGCTGAAACTTCACTCTGAGCTTGCAGATCAAGTGCTACGGCATTCGCCAATGATGTCTTCGCGCCCTCCATATTTGTCGTAGTGCTGTTTTGAAGCGCGGTCTCAACATCGGGCCAAAGTTTTTCCCAGCCGTATAAATGACTTTTATAGTGTCTGGGTATGCTATTATTGGAAAGAGGCGCCGGATTAAAAGTATGCGAATTCGACAGGGTCGAGTCCCTTTTGGGAATGTCGCCCTCTGTCGATTCTTTGGTTCCGAAAAGTTTCCTCAAGAAGCTCACGGTATGTTAAGGCCGATTGCTAATCCGATTGCTCCAGAACATCAACCTGTAAAGCTCTCGGAGGATTCGCCCCGAGGGCCTCGTAGGTATAGGGGGGAATGTCTTCTCGCTTTGGGCGATGTGGATCACGAAGACATGTTCAGCATGGCTGTCCCGACTCAAGGTCGTAAAGCATGCGCCAGATGCGATCAATTTCGCCGCGCTCCACGACCTGCAAGGGCGTCGAACCATCGAAGGCGGGATTGGGCTGGGAGAGCCAGCGGCCCACCTGGGCATGCTCGATCATGCGGGCGAGGCCATCGAACAGGCGGTCCATTTCGACCAGGGCCTTTTCCTGCTTGGGCGACGGCGTTTCTCCTTGGCTCCATTTAGCCACGGAGCGGGGAGAGAATCCAGTCAGGCGTACGAGCTGGGCCTGAGTGACGTGAAACTGCGCGCGGTAGGTCTTGAGCAGGTCGGCGCAGTCCACAGCGCCACGGTGCTTAAGGCGAAACAACGTCGCTACCGGCATGTTCTTTGCCTGCTTGGTTTGGTGAGTAAGCGCCCCCATCGCATGTGCAATAAAACCTGCATTAATGCAGGGTTCAAGCTCTTTACCTGTGAGTCGGGCTAATTCATCGCCCTCGATAACCGCGAGGTGACCTGAGCCGCCGAGCAGAGGGAAAATGACCACATTGAGCGCCCGGCACGAGCCGGCTGAGCAAACGAGGAGACCGGAAGTTCGCGTTGACGCTACTGCGTGGCCGAGGGTCTTCGAAAGGCTTTCTCGGCCTGATTGGAGTAGCTTGCGCCGGTCCTACCCGGTCAGCCTCGGCCAGAGCGATGCCGAGTTGGTGACGAATGTCCTCCGACACGACCGCACACCGTAGGCAGTCGGGACGCCCCACCAGAAACTAGCGCGTGATTGCTTCCGCCCTTGAAATAATATTCATTTCCGCTGGAGGTAGAAGCCGGTGAATTCAGCCATTCTCAAACGACTCTTCACAGCGATTCAACAAGGCCGCGAGGCGGACTTGGCCTTGCTGTGCGAAAAGATCGTGGCAGAGGAAAAAAAGCTCGGACATGAGAAACTGGCGAAGCAACTTTCAACGATCCTCAACCCATCGCCGTCACGACCATCTCCCCCTTCTGGTTATGGGATGGCAACGTTGCCGACCAGTCGGCGTGAATCGGCTCCGCTTTTACTAACCATTCCTCTTGAGAAGTTGCGCCATCACATGGTGGTGCCGCCGGATGTTGAGTCGCGTTTCATTCGCATTGAGAAAGAATATGCCGCACGCGCACGTCTCGCGACGTATGGCTTGCGACCCCGCAATCGCATTTTGCTGCATGGCCCTCCCGGCTGCGGAAAGAGTCTCGGAGCGGAGCGTCTGGCTTGGGCGACCGGGCTCACTCTTCAGAAAGTTCGTTTCGATACGCTTCTTTCCTCCTACTTCGGCGAGACCGCCACAAATCTGAAGCGAATATTCGATTCCGCGGCAGAGAAGCCCTGTGCATTGTTTCTCGATGAATGCGACACCATCGCGCGCGCGCGCGGTGACCGCAATGACGTGGGTGAAGTCTCGCGGATTGTGAACATGCTCCTGCAACTCCTGGAAGAATTCAACGGGGACGGACTTGTTATCGCAGCGACTAACCTCGACGATGCCCTCGACCCTGCGCTCTTTCGGAGATTTGATGAAGTGCTTGAAATTCCGAAGCCGGGCGATGCGGAGATTGTTCGGCTCCTCAAGTTTTCGTTCTCCGCACTTGAGACGGAGAAAGACTTCCCGTGGAGCGAAGCGGCGACTGAGCTCCAGGGCCGTTCCTGCTCTGAAATCGTCAACGTTTGTCAGAACGCGGCGAAGAGATCGGTGTTGGCCAGCCGCCAAGCCGTAACTTGGAAAGATCTTGAAGGGGCGATGGCTGAACAGCGCCGGGTGGCGTAATCCGGACGGTGTGAGGTCATGCCGTTCCCGCACCTTAATCTGGTCGAAGTCCGCCATGGGCCAGCGCGCTTAACCGGCGGAGGCACAGCGAACCCGCGTGCCCAATACAACCGGGAGAATCGACCTCAGCACGCAGCAAATTTGCTGGGCGAGATCGGCCGAATTTCAGGTCGATCAAAACAGGCCGTTGCCGCCCGCGAAGCGCAGAACTTACCTCCGATTCCAGGCGGCACTCCGTTTTTGGTTCAGGTCAGCGATGGATCGGTTCTGGAATTCCTGGCAGCGAAGCTTGGTCTGGAGGTCGTCGCCGAATACGACGATGGTTTCGTCGTCGTGGCGGCAAGCGATCTGGATCTAACCGCATTCAAGGACATGGTCGATGCTTTCACAGCCGAGACTTGGGGCAGCGGTCAAACCGCAGACGTTTTGGATGTGTTCGACGACGGAACATCACGACGCCGGATCGAGCACGTCCTAAGCGATAGCCTTCTAGGCAGATGGCCCTTTGCTGAGGCGGACATCTTTGTCTTGGACGTTTCGATCCAGACCGCTGGTCTCGCGGGAACGATCGCGACTCGCCCAGTCAATCCCCACAAGAACGAGTCGCCAGAGAATTTTGGCGCCCGTTTCGCCCAGTGGGGAGCGGAACGTGATCGAATGGTCGAACAGTGGGATGCAAGGCGGATGGAGCGGGAGGACGCACTGGAACGACTTGTTCGCTTCTACCATGGTGAATTCCTGAGCGGGTTCATTGACGATGCGGGGCAACCCACCGGACCGTTCGTCGATTTTCCTGACAGCTTCTCTGCTCGCGTGAAAATGTCAGGAAAAGGCTTCAAGGATTTGGTCCAGAATTTCCCGAATCTGTTCGAGGTCACCGAACCTGACGATCTACCCAATGCCGATGCCGCAGCCGGCGAAACGCCGCCCGAAAGGCAATTTCAGCTGCTGCCACCGACGGGTGATGCGCCCGCGGTGTGCGTGATTGATAGCGGCATTCAGGAAGCGCACGTGCTCCTGCGGACCGCGATCGATAATGCTTCTTCGCGATCTTTCCTGCCGGACGTTGCGGATGTCGCGGACCATGTAGGCCCCGCCGGCCATGGAACACGCGTTGCGGGGGCAGTTCTTTACCCCCGAGAAATTCCCGCGGCGGGCAGCAGTCCCGCGACATGCTGGATTCAAAATGCCAGGATGCTCGACGATAGTTGCCTGATCCCGGCGCGACTCTATCCGCCGGCGATCTTACGCGAGATCGTTGCTCATTTTCACGGCGGTGCCCACCAGACTCGAATTTTCAACCACTCTGTCGCAGCCAACATACCGTGTCGCATTCGCCAGCGGATGAGCGCATGGGCGGCGGAGATCGATCTGCTATCACACGAGCAGGGCGTTCTTTTCATCCAAGCCGCCGGGAATATTGCCGGCACGAGCAACGTGCCCGGATCACCGGGAGTGCGGGAGCACTTACAAGCCGGTCGCGCGCACCCCGAATATCTGTTTGAACCGTCATCGCGCATCGCTAATCCCGCTCAGAGCCTCCAAGCGCTCACCGTTGGCTCCGTCGCATTGACCACATTCGCCGACGGTTCACGCCAATCTCTGGCTGCGGCCGAACACCCGTCAGCATTTAGCCGGGCGGGATTTGGCATGTGGGACAGCATCAAGCCGGAAGTGGTTGAACTCGCTGGCGACTATGTTCGAGACGGTGGGAATCCGCCCCAGCTCTCATGCCCTCCCGAGGTTTGTCCGGAATTGGTTCGCTCGACCTTGCATGCCGTCGGCCCCGGTTTTGCGCGAGATGCGATCGGCACCTCGTTTGCGGCCCCCAAGGTCGCACACATCGCGGCTCGGATTGCTAGCATGTATCCCGCCCAATCATCACTCCTCCACCGTGCGCTCGTGGTCCATTCTGCGCGGTGGCCGGCTTGGGCCGAGAACGCGCCACCTACAGAGCGATTGAACATCCTCCGCACTATCGGATATGGCTTACCCGATATCATTCGCGCGACGGACAACACCGAGCATCGCGTGACCCTGATCAGCAATGAGACCTACGAACTCGGCGCAGGGGACGCAGCGATTTTCAGTGTTCCCGTCCCGGAAGAGATTCGCCGGCCGGGCCTCGAAAGTATTATTCGCATCGACGTAACGCTGTCATATTCGGCGCAACCGCGACGCACCCGTCGTGCCCGCACGGGTTACCTTTCGACCTGGCTCGATTGGATCTCATCACGTCGGGGCGAACGCGAGGATGAGTTTCGCGCTCGAGCGTTCGTTGATGCCGGCGAACGCGGGGACGAGGAGGGCGCCGCTATCCTGTGGCAGCTTGCGTCGAATCGCCAACACGGTGTGATCCGCGGCGTCCACCGAAACGGCGGCACCGCTCAAAAGGATTGGGCATTTCTCCAAAGCAATGAAATGCCCGGAACGCTCTGTATCGCCGTGCGGGGTCACACAGGCTGGGCGAGCGATACCATCGACGCTAAAGCGAAATTTGCACTCGTCGTGGGGTTTGAAGCGGTTGCGGGCGATTTACCGATCTATATCCCCGTTCGCTCGGAAATCGAGGCGCGTGCGGCGATCCGCGCGCGAGTCTGAGACTGGGGGTGACGGGGATTGAGTGATGGGTGGAGCAATTCATAACGCGATTTTGCGATTCGAAACCCTGGCAGTGGATTGGTCGGACTGTCGGTCAACCCAATTCTGGGTATGTCGGCTACCCTGAAGCCGGTAAGTGCAGGCCGTTGAATCCATGTCCTTCTCGGGCGCAGATTGGCCGCATGAAAACGAGGGAAGCAGATCAAAGAGGCGGCCATTCGAGGATCGTGGACCGCTCATTGAAAATGCGACCGAATTACGCGCGTATTCTGTCCCTATTTTGGAAAGCCAAGTTGGTGTAAGCTCGGAACCGACGAGTCATCCGACGATGAACACCGAAGCAGACCCATTTTTCATCGAACCGGCCGATTCACGGCAGGAAGCGGTGGCCATGGCATCCGAAGTTATCCGCCGCCTTCTGATCTGGATGGCCGATGGGCAGACCCTTGAGGATCGAGGGTTGCGCGCCTGCGTGGCGCTCTACTGTATCCGTCCCGACCTGATTGATGGCACCACCCTCGACCAAATTGGTGCCCTGGCCGGATGCTCCCGGCAGGCGGTTCACAAACTGGCGGTCGCTTTTCGCCAAACAACCGGCCTTTGACGATGAGCATCGAAGCTCCATCCCTGGCGGTCGGCCCACCCAGCGCACAAGAAATCAACCGGCTACACACAGAAGCCATGAGGTTGAGCGCCGAATCCCGCGATGCGCTCAACGCGGCTTTGGTCGCGGCCTGGAAGGCCGGCCAATTGCTGATCCTGGAGAAACGCAATGTGCGTCGCTCGATGGGACCCGGCGCATGGCATCTCTGGTTGGAGCGATATTTTTCCGGCACCCCGCGAACGGCCCAGCGCTACATGCTGCTGGCAAAAGGGGTGTCGGATGCGGCATTCCTCCGTGGCGCGAGCCTACGGCAGATGTACTTCCGCTTGGGCATTGCCACGGAGCCGAAGTCCCCAGGCCGCGCTGTCGTCCTTCGTCCGGTTCCCAGGCACGCGGTCTTGGCCACGCGTTTGATCGGGCTCCTCAAAGCCCGGCCCAACCTGATGCCGGCGGAATTGCAGCGGGCATACCAGCAAGACTTGAGGCCGCTCTACGAACGCCTGCGGGCTCTCTTTGAGCCAGGGCTCCGATAGGCCGGGCCGACTTGCCGGCGTCATCGCCCCCGCGCGAATCTGCGCCGGTTGACGCGCGCCCCTGTGCGACAGACGGCGTGTCGCATTTGCGAATGCCCTTCCGTTGCGGGCAGCCGCAAGGGGTAGGGTGTCTCATCAAAACGAAACGAGACTTCGTTTCGTAAGTTCGCGCGGTTGACGCGGCCGTTTGGATGATGATCCAAACGAAAATCCAGTTTAACCTGAAGAATGCGGAGCAGTATTTTCGCGAGCACTTGGGTGCTGGCGACTACTATTCGGAGGGGCAGAAAGTCACCGGAGAATGGCTTGGCCGCGGTGCCGAGAGGCTGGGCTTGAAGGGGGTCGTCAGCGAGGCGGCCTTCATCGCGTTGTGCGAGGGAAAGCATCCGGAAACCGGTCTGCGCTTGGGCCAGCGGATGAACTCGGTTCGAAATGAGGGAGGAGATTTGAAGGCCAATCGGCGCATCTTTTTCGACTTCACGATTGCACCGCCGAAGAGCGTTTCGGTCGTCGGGTTGGTTCAGGACACTCGCATCCTGGCGTTGCACGAGCAGGCCGTCCGGAAGGCCATGCTTGAACTCGAAAAGCGTGCCGAAGCCCGGGTCCGCAGGTCGAGACAGAACGGTGAGCGGGTGACCGACAATCTTGTGGCAGCGTGCTTCCGGCACGAAACCAGCCGCGAACTCGATCCCCATCTTCACACGCATTGCGTCGTGATGAACGCGACATTTGACCCGGTGGAAAGTCGCTGGAAGGCGCTCCACCCGGTGGGAATGTACCGGGCGCACCGTTTCGCCACGAACCTCTACCGGCATGAACTGTGCAAGGGGCTTCGCGGGCTGGGCTACGAAATCGAAAACCATGCCCGTGGCTTTGAAATCAAAGGCGTGCCGCAAAGTCTCATCGACCGCTTTTCGAAGCGTCACCGGCAAATCGACGAGGAAACCCGCGAGCGGCTGGCAAAGGGTGAAAGGGTCGGAAACATCAAAGACCTGCGCGAGCGGGTAGCGCACGGCAATCGGCGTCGGAAGTTGAAGGATTCGACGGCCGACCGGTTGCGGTCGGCGTGGAGCCGTGAAATGCAGCCAGGGGAAGTTGCGGCCCTGCGGACATTGCACGCATTAAAACCGCGTCTGGTGGAAAAGGCCGACCTGGCCGGAATCGTGGCTTGGGCCGACGAACATCTTTTTGAGCGCCGGGCCGTTGTGCGGGATCATGAACTCATGGCTGCTGCGTTGGAGCGTGGGCGTGGAATGGATTTCGACCTGGCCGCGCTACGCCTGGCCATCGATCAACGTGGCTATTTACGGGAGAAGGACTCGGACAAACTGACGTCGCGCGAGGTTCTGGCCTGGGAATCCGAAGTGGTCATTGCTGCACACGACGGTCGCAACCGGCATATGTCGCTGAATCGGGATTATCGAGCATCTCCATCGCTGTCCGCTGAGCAGGCCGTGGCCGTGGAAAAGATCCTGCGAAGCCGTGATTTCATTACCCTTTTTCGCGGAGGAGCGGGCACCGGGAAAAGTTTCGCTCTGAAGGAGCTTGAGCGCGGTTTGACGGCGGCGGGGCGCGCCGTGGTTGTGCTGGCTCCGCAACGGCAGCAGGTGCAAGACTTGCAGGCCGATGGCCTGGGTGCCGACACCCTCGCCCATTTCTTGCAGCAAAAGCAGCAAATGCGGGATGCCGTCGTCATTGTCGATGAGGCCGGCCAGGTTGGGGCTCGCCAGCTTGGCGAATTGATCCGCGTGGTGCGGGCCAACTGTGGCCGCCTGATCCTGTCCGGCGACACCCGCCAGCATGGCGCGGTGGCGGCATCGGACGCGCTGCTTGCCATCGAAAAACACGCCGGGCTCAAGCCAGCCGTGATTCAGACCATTCGTCGGCAGGACCCCAATCTGGGCGAGACCGCCCGGCAGCGGACGTTTATTCGTGCCTACCGGAAGGCGGTGAAAGCGGCGGCCGAAGGCCGTGTCGCCGCGTCCTTCGAGGCGCTTGACCGGCTCGGCTGCATCCGGGAGGTCGGCGATGACAACCGGCGCGAAGCAGTCGCGAAGGAGTATCTCGCGGCGATTGGGCGCAAGGAACGGGCGCTGGTCGTCGCCCAAACCCGCGAGGAGGTCCGTCAGGTCAACGAGGCGATCCGCGCGCAATTACGAGATGCGGGAAAGCTTGGTGCCGGCGCGACCCTCATGACCTACCAGCCGGTCGATTTGGACCAGGCCCAGAAACGGGATTCACGCTTTTACCGGGAAGGATGTTACGCCTGTTTCATCCGTGGTTATGGGCGCTTTTCCAGAGGCGGGCTCTATCCCGTCATCGGAGCCAACGAGCGCGGTGTAGTTATCGAAAAGAACGGCGTCCCGACCACGATGAGCTATTGCTACGCGGATCGTTTCGCCGTCGCCACCGCGAAGGAAATGGAGATCGCCGCCGGAGATCGGCTCCAACTCAAATTCAATGGCAAGTCGCTCGAAGGAACCCGGCTGAATAACGGTGAGTTGGTCACCGTCTGCGAGATTGCGCGGGATGGGTCGCTCGTGGTCGAGGCCGGCGACGGAGCGCGCAAAACGCTCGCGCCGGCCCAACGGCTCCTCGTGCGCGGCTATGCCGTGACCTCCTACGGCTCTCAGGGCAAAACCGTCGATACCGTCATTCTGGGCGATGCCGCCAACCGTGCGGCCACGGACGCGCATCAATGGTATGTGACAATTTCTCGTGGCCGGAAACGAGTGCTGGTTCTCACGTCGGATAAGGAAGCGCTACGCTCCCAAGTTCAGGAAGCCGGCGAGCGGGAACTTGCCTTGGATTTGAAGCTGGGAGAATCCCAGTCGGTTGACGTACGCCAATTCGAGTGGACGCGGCGCTCCGTGGTGGCAGCGGAGCGCCTCCGGCATGAAGCCGAGTTCGCACGTATAACAGCCACTCAGAGCAACCATCAACATATTCACCTATGAGCTCGTTAGCCAAAACTATTGCCGCAGAGAAGGCACTAAACCCGCCGGTCGTTTGCTGCGTGGACAGAGATTACACCCTGGTCATCATGGCGACTTTCTCCCCATGGCAAGCGAAGGAATGGACTCTGCCCTGGTCTCGCCTCGATGGCTGGAGTCTTTCCGACGAGGGGGAATTGGAGAGGATGGAATTTCTCTTTCCCCATCACCGGATAGTCATCGTCGGCGAAAACCTTCGGAGAATGTTGGACGATCTTCTCGCGTTTAGGATCAAATGTCTTCGGAGCCTCCCGGCGTCTCATCGGGCCAACCTCAAACCGGGTTCCGTTTTCATCACTGAGCTGGAAGTGCGGGTCCTGGGCGATCCCAAGGGCCGGTCGTCGGACAGCCTGCCATTCTGATCGCGTGAGGATATGGCAGCGCCCAGTCGATGATCGAGAAGAAGAAAACGACACACGCGTGTCGTTTTCCCCGCCAAGGGGCGTGGCGTGGATTTCAGCCCCGCGCCGGCACCTTTAGCTTGGTGCGGATGTGGTCCGAGACTTCGGCCGGATCGTAATAAACGAAGTGTCCGACGCGGTGATGCGGGATTCGCCGGAGCTTTGTCCAGGCCCGGAGCGTTCGAATCGAGGGCTCTTTGCCGGCAGGAAATACCCCGCTCAGGCGAAGACCGATGATGTCCGTGAGCTGGCTTTCCGTGGGGAGAGATGTTGGCGTTTCCATGCCCCTGATTGCACGTCAACCGCACGCGACGAACGATGCCGACGCCTATCATTTTATAGGCACCGGGCCCGAAGCCTTGTCTCTTGACGGAGTGGCGCTTTGGAGGCATTTTCTGGAGTCGCATTCGAACGAGCCATGACCGCCCTTACACAGTCGATTATCGACGAGGTTAAGTCCGCCACCGAGCCGGTGCAGCGGGAAGTCTGGGACTTTTTACTTTTCCTCAAGAGCAAGCGCGGTGATGCCCAGGAAGACCTTCTCCCGCTCGCTCAGTCCGCATGGGCGAAGGACTGGGACAAGCCGGAGGAGGATGCGGCATGGCGCGATTTGTAAGCGGTGAAGTCGTCGTAGTCCCGTTTCCCTTCACGGACCTTTCCAGTTCCAAGGTCCGCCCGGCTTTGGTGCTGGCGTCGTTGACCCGTGGCGACGTGATTCTTTGCCAAATTACGAGTCAGTCCGCTGGCCATCCGGAAGCCATCGCGCTTGCGGTCAGCGATTTTGCATCAGGAGGGCTCAAGCATGATAGCTTTGTCCTGCCTCACCGGATCGTCACGGCCAATGAAGTCTGCGTGAAGCGCGCCGTGGGCGCTATCCCTCCCGTCAAACTCAACCAAATTCGAGAGCGGGTCTGTGCGGTGATTTCTGGCCGGTGATCTTGTGGTGCGCGCCACAGCAGGTCGGCGCCCTTTCTTCGGCAGGATGGTGAAGAACTGACCGGCCTCCTTGGGGCTTTTCAGGTCGAGGTAGTGCTTGCGGATGATCGCCTCAGAATTGCCGGCTTGGAGAGCGGCGTCGCCCATCGACCGGAATTTCCCCACGAACATGGAAATGAACGTATGCCGGAGGATGTCATGGGAGAGCGCGAATTGCTTGCGGAACTTGAGGCGCAGGCGCTTGAAGCCCACCGGCATGATCGGGAAGTCGTCCAGCGGGTAGGCTTTCAGCCAGGCCGCGAGGTTGGGTTGAATCGTGATATTCCGCTTCATCCGGACTTTTGAGACTTCCGGTTCGATGTGAATGACCCCGGTGTCCAACCGCACGTCCTTGGGGTCGAGCTTGGAGATTTCACCCTCGTAGAGGTCGGGCCGGATGCCGGCGAAGAGGCAGAGGGCGACAAAAGGCACGAGCTTCCCGCCGTGGTTGTCCTCGGTCCATTGCATGATTTCCGCGCATTGGTCGGCGGTCAGGGTCGGGGCCGATCCGCGTCGATGGCCGATGCCCCGATAGTGTGGGACCCTGTCGATGGGATTGACGGCGATCCAGTCTTTGACTTGGAGGCAGTATTTCAGGAATGAGCCGATCAGGCCCCGGCGGTTGTTGTAGGCCTTCTTGGAGACTTGGCCCCGCTTGAAGAACTCCGTGAGCGCGGCAGCGGTGAGTTCGCTCACCAGCTTGCCCCTGAACGTGACCGCCAAGGCGCGAAGCTCGCATCGAAACGAGGTGAACTGGCGATGCGAAAGATGCCCTTGCTTGTGGTCCGCCTCGCGCAACGCGAGGTATTCCTTGGCGGCCTCGGCGACGGGCTTGTCGTTCACCGGGTCGCGGTAGTTGGTGAGCGCATAGTCCAGGTAGAAGGTCAGGTTGCGTGTGCGGCCCGTCAGGCGGTGAAATGCAGCCTCGGCTTCCCGGACCTGCGTTTCCGCGAGCGAGGTTGCGACCGCGTGGAGATTGGACGCTCCCTGCACGGCGCTCAGTTCGAGCGCGGCCTTCTCGGCGGCGGCTTCCTCCTTGGTCTTGAAGTTGCGACGGAAGCGGACGCCGTTGATCCGGCCTTCCACCCGCCACGACCCGATCCCATTCCGATTTACAAACTGGCTGACGAAGAATTTCGAGCGATTCATATCCAGGTTGCCCCGTCAACTGGGCAACCTAGATCGGTGAAAAACTTAGTTGTTGGGTCTCAACAACTAAAATGGGGCGGCCAACGGGACTCGAACCCGCGACCCCAAGATCCACAATCTTGTGCTCTAACCAACTGAGCTATGACCGCCGTAAAGTGGGGAACGCGAACCTTCCCGGCAGCGATTGTCCCTGTCAATCCGTTTCGCCTCTGCCGCCAGCACAACGCATTTGCCTCTCCATCAACTCGATTCCCATTTGTGTCCTTGGCACTCCTGGCTAGCCTACGGGCGTGCACCACAAGCGGTTGCGGCTTGTCACGTTCAACATTGCCCACGGGCGCGGCCTGACCCCGATCCAGGGGTTCACCTCGTCCCGCAAGCTCAGGCTCAACCTCCGCAGGATTTCGGACCTACTCGGCCGCCTTGATGCGGACGTGGTCGCCCTCCAGGAGGTCGATGAGTGCTCGATCTGGGCCGGTAGTTTCGACCACCTGGACTACCTGCGGGCCCACTCGGGCTTCCCCCATGCGGCGTTCGGCATCAACAACCGGCGCCACGGCCTCATGAACCTGAGCTACGGGAACGCGATCCTCTCGCGTCATCCCATCGCAGAGACGGAGACGATCGTCTTCGGCAAGCGCAAGCTGGGGGAGAAGGGATTCCTGTTCGCGGAGATCGAAATCGGCGGCAGCCTGGTCCCCATCGTCAACCTGCACCTCCACTATGGCTCGCGTCGAAAGAGGCTCGTCCAGCTGGACCTCCTCGTCGAGTGGCTGAGGGCCAAGGAGAAGCTGAGGCGCAAGTCATGGTGCCAGCCGCCCATCGTCTGCGGCGACTTCAACGCGCCGGAGACGGGCAGCGACGCCACGGCCTCCCTCCTCAGCCACCTGGGGGACTACGGGGACTACCGCCTCCACCCCCAGGCCGCCTTCACCTATCCGTCGCCATTGCCCCGTCGGAGCCTCGATTTCGTCTTCATGCCGCCCCAGTGCAGGCTCGTGAAGAGCGAGGTGATCCGTTCCTTCCTCTCCGACCACCGCCCGGTGGTCGTCGAATTTTCGGTGGCGTGAACGGCTGATTTGGTCTTGAACGGTCGTCCCCGATGTCACGGATCGCCAGAGCATTCGAGAAAACGGCCGCCGAGGGGCGGGCCGCCTTCATCGCCTACCTTTGCGCGGGCGACCCGGATTTCGAGCTCTCGCTGGCGTCCTGCCGGGCCGTCATCAAGGGAGGCGCCGACATCCTCGAGCTCGGCGTGCCGTTCTCGGATCCCCTCGCCGACGGCCTCACAAACCAGCTGGCCGCCCAGCGCGCGCTTCGCGCGGGGATGACCGCCGAGAGGGTCTTCGAGCTGGTCCGCCGGATCCGCGAGTCGAGCGAGGTGCCCATCGTCTTTTACACGTACTACAACCTCGTCTTTGCGAAGGGCGTGGCAAACTACGTTGGGGCCGCCCGCGATGCGGGCGTCGACGGCCTCCTCATCCTTGACCTGCCTCCCGAGGAGGCGGGCGAGGCCGACGCGGCGTGCCGCCAGCACGGCGTCGACACGGTCTGCATCGTGGCCCCAACGACCCCGGAGTCGCGCCTGCCGAGGATCGCGTCGGCTGCGACCGGCTTCATCTATTATGTCTCGCGCGAGGGCGTGACGGGGGTCCGCGACAAGCTTGCCGGCGGCATCAGCGAGGCCGTGGCGAGGATAAGGCGCCACACGAGGCTCCCCGTCGCGGTGGGCTTCGGCATCTCAAGCCGCTCCCAGGTGGCCGAGGTGGCCCGGTTCGCCGACGGCGTCGTCGTCGGGAGCGCGCTTGTGAACCTCGTCAGGGACGGCCTCGGGGCGGCGGGCGGGATCGCGCCAGCCCTCTCCGGAATGGTCACCGAGCTCAGCGCCGGTGCCTCACGCGCATGACCAAGGTCCTTGTCATCGACGACGACCGGATGCAGTTCCGGCTTGTCCAGCAGCACTTCAAGAACTTCCAGCGGGGCTCGTACGAGCTCGACTGGTCCGAGACCTACGAGGACGGGATGGCCCGCCTCCTGACGGGCGCCTATGCCGTGTGCATCCTCGACTACCAGCTGGGGCTGAAGGATGGCCTGCAGCTGATCCGCGAGGCGACGGCCGCCGGCGCCCGCACGCCGATCGTCTTCCTGACGGCCGAGACCTCCGACAACGTCGACATCCAGGCCATGGAGGCCGGCGCGCTGGACTACCTGGTGAAGGGCGAGATCTCCCCGCGCTCGCTCGAGAGGTCGCTGCGCTACGCCCTCAAGCTCGGCGAGACGATGGAGGCGCTGCGGCGGCTGGCGACGCGGGACCAGCTGACCGGGCTCCTCAATCGCCGGGAGTACGACCGGGTCCTCGTCGAGGAGGAGGACAGGGCTGAGCGTTTCGGCAACAAGCTGAGCCTGGCCATCATCGACCTGGACCACTTCAAGCAGATCAACGATATGCACGGCCACCCGGCGGGCGACGCCGTGCTGCGGGAGGTCGGCCGGCGCCTGGCCGGGGTCATCCGCACCGTCGACCGCGCCGCAAGGATCGGCGGCGAGGAGTTTGCGCTTGTCCTCGTGCAGACGGACCGTGTCGGGGCGCTCGACGTGGCCCGGCGCGCCATCGCCTCCATCTCCAGGGAGCCGATCCAGCTTGGGGAGGGCCGCACGCTTTCGGTGACGGCGAGCGCCGGTGTCGCCGAGCTCCCGAGCGACGCGAAGCACGGCGGGCAGCTCTTCCAGGCGGCGGACAAGGCCCTCTACGCGGCGAAGCAGGCGGGGCGCAACCGCGCGATGCCCGCCGGCGCCGCGAAGTGAGCGGGCCGGAGGGGGCGCGGGTCCTCCATATCCTCACCGGCTGCACCGCTGTCGGTAAGACGCAGTGGGCGCTGCGCTGGGCCGAGGAGAACGGCGCCGAGATCATCTCCTGCGATTCCCTGCTCTTCTACCGGGGGATGGACATAGGGACGGCGAAGCCCACAAGGGACGAACTCGCCCGGGTGCGGCACCACCTGGTCGACATAAGGCCCGTCTCCGAGCCCATGAGCGCAGCCGTCTACGCGCGCATGGCGCGCGACGCGGCGGACGACATCCTCGCGCGGGGCCGGAGGGTCCTCGTCGCCGGCGGAAGCGGCTTCTACCTGAGGAGCTTCATTGGGCCGGTGTCCTCCGGCCCGGAGGTGCCGGCGGCCGTCCGCTCCCAGGTTGCTGATCTCTTCGGGCGCGGCGGGCTGCAGGCCCTCATGGGGGAGCTCCAGCGCCTCAACCCGTCGGGGACGGGGGCCCTGGACACGGCCAACCCCCGCAGGGTGGTCGCCGCGCTCGAGCGCTGCCTGGCCTCGGGCCGGACGCTGGAGGACCTCGCCTCGGAATTCGCGCGGGCGCCCTCGGCCTTCGAGGGCTGGGAGGTGCGCCTTGCGCGCCTCGACAGGGAGCCCGGCGACCTCGACGCCCGCATCGGCGCGCGGGCCCGCGCCATGGTTGGGGCGGGCCTCGTCGGCGAGGTGGAGCGGCTGGTCGGCGAGGGGCTTCCCTCGAACCCCAGCGCCCTGCGCGCGATCGGCTACCGGGAGAGCCTCGATGCGATTGCGGGGCGGCTGCCCCTGCAGGGCCTTGCCAAGGCGATCGCGAGGAGTACGCGGGCGCTCGTGAAGAAGCAGCGGACCTGGTTCCGCACCCAGCTGCCGGCGCACCGGGTCGTGGCGGCCGGGGCCAAGGTCGAGCCCTCCAGGCTTTTCGAGGGCGGGTCTTCCGGCCCCGCACCACGCGCTCCCGGACCGGACACCATTGCAGGCTGACGCTGGCGCCGGTGGGGGAATGCCGCCGCGTTTGCCGCGGCCGCCGGCAGAAAGTTGGGGCGGCTCTCGGGCGGTCCCGCATATGGGAAGGGCGCTTCCCATGATCGGTTTTCCAGGGCCAATTCCTCAAGTGCAACGGATGCGTATGTGATTAAGGGCCAGTAGCTTGTTGGAATCCTTCCCGCTGGCGTGCGGCCTGCAGCTCCCTGCGCAGCCATGCCGATCGCTCTCAGATGCGCCCTGCGCCAATTGACGAGGGCCCCGGCCTTCACGGCGACGGCGCTCCTCACGCTTGTGGTGTGCCTAGGCGCCAACCTCACGATCTTCGCCGTGGTCGACGCGATCCTGCTCCGGTCCCTCCCGTTCCGGGACCCGGGCAGGCTGGTCTGCGTCGTCAATGCCTACCCGGGAGCCGGGATCGACAGGGCCGGCGCCTCGATCGCGAACTATTTCGAGAGGCGGGACAGCGGTGTCCCCGCCTTCTCCTCGGTTTCCCTTTACCACGAGGAGAGCCTCATCGTCGGCGGCCAGGGGCGTCCCGAACGTGCCCGGATTTGCCGCGTGACCCCCGAATTCTTCGCGACGCTCGGCGTGCCCCTTGCCATGGGCCGCATGTTCACGGATGCCGACCTCGACTACAGCACGGACCAGGTGGCCGTGCTGACCGACGCCTATTGGAGGAGGCGCTTCGGGGCGGACCCCAGGGTGGTCGGCAGGACATTCCTGAACGACGAGCTGAAGGTCACGGTCGTCGGCGTCCTGCCGGCGGGCTTCGAGTTCCTGTCGACCGGGGCGCAGTTCTACCGCCCGCTCTCCCATGACCGCGGGATGAGGCTCCCCGACCGCCGCGACGCCGGCGGCGGCTACCAGATGGTGGCGCGCCTCGCCCCGGGCTTCACCCTCGCCCAGGCGCAGGCCCAGGTCGACGCCTCGAATGCCGCGTACCTGAAGCTGGACCCGCTGCGGCAGAGGGTCCTCGAGATCGGCTTTCACTCGACGGTCTATTCCTTCCAGGCCGACTATGTCCGGGGCATCCGGCTGACGCTCATCCTCCTGCAGGCGGGGGCCTGCGTGCTGATGGCGATAGGGACCGTCAACCTCGTCAACCTCCTCCTCATCCGCGCGAGCGCCCGCTCCAGGGAGGTCGCCATCCGCCAGGCGCTGGGCGCCCGCCGCTGGCAGGTGGCGCGCGAGACACTCGTCGAGACGGCGCTGCTGACGCTCATCGGGTGCGGCCTCGGCGTCCTTGCGGGGTACTTCGGGGTGGACCTGGTGCGGGCGATCGGCGCGGACCAGTTGCCCCTCGGCTCCAATATCCGCCTCGACGGGCCGGTCCTCGTGGCGTCCGCGCTTGTTGCCGCGGCGGCGGTGCCGCTCCTGGCGGCCCCGATCGCCTGGTTTCACCTGCGCGGCGACTTCGGCCCCACGCTCCACTCCGATTCGCGCGGGGGCACGGTCGGGCGGGTCGCCATCCGCCTCCGGCAGGGCTTCATCGTCGCGCAGGTCGCGCTCGCGTTCGTGCTCCTCGCCTCCGCCGGGCTCCTGGGCGTCAGCCTGAGGCGCGTGCTCGAGGTCCGGTCCGGCTTCGACACCGAGCACGTCCTCACCGGGAACATCTCCCTTCCCTGGAACGGGTACAGGGACATCGCGGCAAAGACGGCGTTCGCGGAACGGCTGATCCCGGCCCTGCGCTCGATTCCCGGCGTGTCGCGGGCAGGCATCGGCAGCGGCCTCCCGTTCAGCGGGAACGTCAGCGACAGCGCCGTGGCCGTCGAGGGCCGCGTGATGGGCGCCGGGGACGGCATCCGCGCACACTACATCTCCGGCGTCGCGGGCGACTACTGGCAGGCGATGGGGATACCTCTCGTCCACGGCCGGTTCCTCGACGACTCCGACGTGGAGTCCGGACGCCGGGTCTGCGTCGTCGACAAGGCCTTCGCCGACCGGTACTGGCCTGGCAAGGACGCGCTCGGCCGGCGGATCGCGCCGTTCGACGTGAGGGTCACGGACAGCAACACCTACGCCATCGTCGGGGTCGTCGGCGCGGTGAAGCAGGGCGACCTGGCGGAGGAGGGCGGCCACGGCGCCGTCTACCTTCCCTTCTCCGCGCAGGACCTCTTCACGTTCGCGTTTGCCGTGAGGTCGCAGCTTCCCGCGGGCTCGCTCGTGGGCCAGGTCCGGCAGGCCGTCCGGTCGATCGACCCGAACCTGCCTGCGGACGACGTCCGCCCGATCCTCGACCGCATAGACGACACGCTGGTGGCCCGCCGTTCACCGGCGATCCTCGCGGCGCTCTTTGCTGCGGTCGCCCTCATGCTCGCCGTCGTCGGAACGTACGGCGTCCTCAGCTACGCCGTCGCCCAGCGCAGGCGGGAGATCGGCGTAAGGATGGCGGTGGGCGCGCAGCCGGGCCAGATCCAGCGGCAGTTCCTCGGGGCAGGTATGAGGCTGGTCGCCCTCGGGGGCGCACTGGGGCTCCTCGGCGCCTACGGCGCCGGCGCCGCAATGAGGTCGATCCTCTTCGGCGTCCCGGCGTTTCATCCGGGGACGATCCTCCTGGCCGCGTCCGTCATGGGATCCGTGGCCCTCGTGGCCTGCTTCCTGCCGGCCCGCCGCGCGTCGAAGGTGGACCCCGTGGTGGCGCTCCGGGGCGACTAAGGTCCCGCGCCTAGGGCGCAGGTCCCCTGCGCCTCTGGTACACGTCGCGGTAGTAGACCAGCGTGTCGCCGACCATGTCGACGACCCCGCTTTCCGTCGTCGTCATGCAGAGCATGCCGTCGTGGCGCCCCAGCTTGTAGGTGTCCTTCGTGTCGTTGATCGGGCCCTTGGAGCCGATCTCGTAGAAGCGCACGCTGCCCGAGACGTCGACCTCGATGACGCGGTCGTCCGTCTTCTGGCCCGTCGCATAGGTGCCGGCGAGCGCCACCTCCTTCGAGTGGATCTCCTCGGGGTCGGTGAGCAGCTTCACGTCCACCTTCTTGTTCACGCTCTCCACGTAGAAGACGGAGTAGAGGATGTAGCCGTTAAGGATGAGGCCCAGGGCCAGCATCGCGAACGCGATGCCCTTGTGGGGCGCCGTCGGTGAGGGCTGGCCTCCCTCCTCGGGCAACTGCCCGGGGAACGGCGCCGTGGTCTCGGCCTTGTCGAGGCGCTGGATGATCGCGTCGGGGCTCATCTCCACCGCCGGCGCGGCATGGTCCCGGACGTCGTAGACCTGCAGGCGGCCGCGGCTCGTCCTCACGTTCAGCTTCGCGGAGCGCCCGGAAATGGCGATGTGGGGGTCGTGCTCCTCGTTCTCGGCCGGGTCGATGTCCACGAAGGCGTCGAGCAGCTCGATCAGCTGCTTTGCATCCATCTCGCCGCGGTCGATCTTGTCCGGCCCGGTCCGGACCCGCCGCCCGTCGGGGCCTAGGTTCGATGTGGTGACGTGGTACATCAATGTTCCAGGATGAAGACCGGGTAATTGCGGTAGCCGAGGAAGAAGTTCCCCGTTGCGAGGTTGCCGTCGTCCAGCTTCTTGTCGATGTCCGTCAGCTGGTTCGCGTCGGAGGTGACGGGGTTTGCAGTGGACGAGGCGATGATGATGACGGCCGCGTAGCGGTTGCCGCCCTGGGGGCTCTGCGTCGCGAACTCGTAGTTGCCGCCGATGGGGGTCGTCCTCTGCCAGTTGGTCTGGTTGAGGTAGCCGTCCATCCCGGCGGGGAACGCGCCCGGCGCCGCCCCGCCCGCCGGCCAGTCGCCGTGCTCCTGGGCGTAGGCCTGGAACGCGCCCGCGTAGACCCGCAGGTCGTTCATGACCGCGCTGGAGCGCGCGTTGATCGTGCTTTTCTTCAGCGCCGGCACCGCCGCGGCCGCGAGGAGGCCGATTATGAGGACGACGACCGAGATCTCAACCAGGCTGAAACCGGCCTTGGGGTTCCCCTCACTCAGGCAGGTTGATGTGGTAGAGCTGAAGCGAGCTGCCCTCGAGGAACCGCAGGTTTGCGATTGCCAAGAGCAGACTGACCTTCGCCTGCAACTCGCTGACCCGGGCTGATTCAAGGGTATTCTGAGATTGCAGCACCAGGTAGCTTGTTGCAAGACCGGCGTCGAACTGGGCCTTCGTCAGGTCGTACGCCTTCTGCGCATACTGGGTGTTCTCGGCCGAGGACCGCACGGAGTCCTTGCCCGTGTCGACGGCGCGCACGGCCGACCGCACGCTCACGAGGAGCTGCTGGTCGGCCTGGTCGTACGCGACCTCCTGGCTGCGCACCTGGGACTCGGCCTGGTGGTAGAGCGCCTTGTTGGCGTGGAGCCCCCAGGGGACGGTGAGCGTCAGGCCCCCGACCCAGTTGTAGCCCCCCCAGCTGCCCGTGATCGACTGGCCGGCGGTCGCCGCGAAGGAGTTGTACCCGAGGCCCCCCGTCACGTTGAGGGTCGGCAGCGTGTTCCTCTTGGCGCGGAGGGCGTCCAGCTTGAACTGGTCGATGGCGGCCTGCGCGGCCGGGAGGTTCGGGCCGTCCTCCCTCGCCAGCCTGTACGAGCGGGCGAACGAGACCTCGGGCTCGCCGATGTCGGGGAAGGCGACGTCGCCGACCGTGGTCGTGAACGCCTTGTCGCCGAGGAGCTGCAGGAGGCTGTCCTCGCTGTTCCTCACGGCCTGGCCGTCCAGGATGAGCTGGTTCTGCGCGGAGGCGACCCCCGCCCGCGCGTTCATGACGTCAAGGTCGGTGAGGGTGCCGGTCTGGCGCTTCAGGGTGTTCTCGTCCAGCAGCTGCTGCGCCTGCTTCAGCTCCTCCGCCTGGACCTTGTACTGCTCCCGCTGGTAGAGGAGGTTATAGTAGGTCGTCTCGACGTTGAGCACCATGGTGAGGACCGCGCTCTTGAAGTTGAGGTTCGAGATCCGGACCCCGAGGCGGGCCCTCTCGACCTCGGCCTTGTTGTAGTCCGACCAGCCCCCGGCAAGGAGCGGCTGCGTCACCGTGATGGAGGCCGAGCTAGCGAAGGCCGGGTTCGGCGGGAAGGACGGGTTGTACGAGCTTCGCTCCATGCTGTAGCCGGCCTGCAGGGTCGCGCCGGTCACCAGCGTGTCGTCCACGTTGAACGAGGCCGTCTCCGTCTCGGAGTAGGGGATGATCCCGAACTCCTCCAGGACGTCGGAGGCCTGCTGGGTGACCTGCTTGTTCACCGCCGCGTTGAAGACCGGCTCAAACGCGGCCTTCTGGACCTCGACGGCGTCCGAGGCCTCGAACACCGAGAACTCCTGGATCCGGACCGTGAAGTTCCTGCCGAGGGCGACCCCTATGCAGCCCTGCAGGCTCACCGGCCCCGAGAGGTCGACCGCGGGCTCCATTTCGCCGAACGAGGGTATCGGCGGGTAGTCGGCGAACGCCGCGGCGGGCGCTAGCGCGCAAAGGAGGGCGGCAAGGGTCCGGGCAAGGGATCGGTTCATCGGCTGGAGCGGCTGTTGGGTTGCTGGGTATTCAACACGGCTGGCCGTGCCAAAGTTACTCCTATTTCGACCTGCGGCGTGGCCGCCCCCCGGGCGGTCAAAACCGGCCCGCGAGCGGCTCAGGGGGATTCGGGAAGGCCCTTGTCGGTGATGAGGCCCGCCTTCTTGAGCTCGTCATCGACGTATTCCCGCATGATGGACGTCTCGTCGGCGGCCGCGTACCTCGCTGCCAGGCTGCTCCTCACCGTACCGTACAGGGGATTGGAGTCGTCCGTCGCCGGCGCCTTCTCGTTGGCGGCATAGACGAGGACGCCCTCGTCTGCGTTGGATTCCATCGGGGAGACCTGGCCCTTGCCGAGGCCCTCCAGGGCCTGCTCGGCCACGGGATCGAGGTCCCTCGGGGGTGCCTTGAGGCTGAAGGGGGGCAGGCTCTTCACGTCGACCTTCACGCCGCCGGCCGACTCGGCCACGGCCTTGTCAAATGTCTCACCCGCCTTCACGCGGCGCTCAACCGCGCTCCGCAGGGTCCGCCCGAACTCGACGAAGCGCAGGCGCTTCATGTTGTCCGCGGCGTCCGTCCGGACCTTTCCGGAGACCTCGGCGAGGAGCGGCTGGCGCGAGGGGATGGAGCTCTTCCAGATGAGGACGACGGCGCCGGCCGGGGTGGGGACAGCCTCGGAATAGAACTGGTCCGCGCCCAGCTCGAACGCGGCCTTGGCGGCGCCCGTGGCGCCGGGGAGCTCCTTCGGCTCCTCGTCCGCCGAGAAGGGGGCGAGGGTCTCGGCCTTCACCTTGTGGGCGGCGAGGAAGGAATCGATGCCGTCGCGGGTCACCTTGCCGTCATAGATGGAGAACGCCAGGTCGGAGGCGGCCTTGACCGCCGCCTGCTGGGCCATCTGGAGGACGAGCGCCGCGCGAACCTCGGGCCTCACGGCGGCATAGTCGGCCGCCGGGTCGGGCTTGGGCTGGGGCGCGGCCTTCGGCGCCGCCGGCCTCGGGAACCGGGCCGGGTTGGAGTCGTAGAGCTCCCTCACCTGGTCCTCGGTCGGAATGACGGACGCCGTGTAGCTGGCCGCGGGGAAGCGCACGGCCTCCACCTCGACCATCGGCGGGATCGTGTACCTCAGGGCATTTTCGGCGAAGAACTTCGAGACCTCGGCATCCGTGGGCGCCAGGTTGGGCGCGAAGGCGGCGTAGTTGATCGTCGCCGTCGAGACGGTCCACGTCGTGTCCACCCTCTTCAGGACGGCCGCCACGTCGGAGGGGACGACGTAACCGGGGCCTGCCAGGAGGTGGCCGATCTTGAACATCCTCGCATCGTCGGAGATGACATGCGCGATCTCGTCCTCGCTGATGCCCGAGCCGCTCTTCAGCGAGTTCCTGAACGTGTTGTACTGGTTCACGTCGAACTTGCCGTCCTGCCCGGCGAACATCCGCAGGCTCTTGATGAAGTCGGTGACCTCCGCCGCCGACGCCTGGGGCAGGTGGAGGTTGTCGGCGATGTGCTGGGAGGCGATCCGCTGGTACATGTAGTGGTCCAGCTGGTCCTCGCTCACGTTCGCCATGCCGTACTGGAGCTCGATGCTGAGGCGCGCCTCGTACTGGAGCTTCGCCTTCACCTGCTGGGAGAGCAGGTTGTAGCCGAAGAAGTCCTGGGTGGCGGCGCTCCGGTCGCCCCTCCCGATGCCGGGGGTGGACCCGATCGTGAAGATGAACGGGATGATCATTCCGACCAGCAGGATGGCGAAGATGAGCTTAAAGTGGTGCTGGAAGGTGCGTTGGATCCAGGAAATCATCGGGGAAAAGGAGTGGAGGCTTGGGCAGCCCCCCGGGGGTGGCAACGCCGAAATGCTCCCTGCCGGGCGCCGCTAGCCGTGATGTTTCAGGACGTTGTCCGCATGTAGCGGGCACGCGGCTCCCCGAGGAGGATCTGCTCAACGGACATGCCGAGGAACCCCTGTCCCCCAGCGCGCGCAAGCTCCTCCTCGAACCGGGCGACCGCGGGGTCCCCGGCCCCGTCCTCGTCCCCGGACGCCGCCTCGCCGAGGCGGTCCGCCGCCCTTGTCATGGCAAAGAGGCTGATCCGCGACAGCGGCAGGCTCGGCTGGTAGCGGGCCTCGTTCGAGCCGGAGCCGGGCGGCCCGGCGACCGGCATCACGTAGCCCGCGTCGACGATGCGGTTCAGGCACTCGTTGACCACCTGCGTCGGGAGCCGCACGCCGGCCGAGAGCTCGGCGACCGATATCGCCGGCAGCCCCGCATGGAACCTGCGGCAGACGGCCATGAGGACCGCGAGGGAGAGGCGGTCCCGTCCCGAGGGGCTGAGGCTGCCCCAGGCGAGCCGGCTGCTGCGCACGTGGATGTTCTGCGCAGCGTAGCTTATCTGGCCGCCGATGAGGACGAAGATCCAGAAGATCCAGAGCCCGAACATGAGGACGGGGATGATGCCGAGGGAGCCGAACAGGCTCTTCGTGAGGAGCACCCTGCGCAGGTAGAGGAACTGCAGGAAGTTGTTCGCCGTCAGGAGGAGAGCCACCACCAGGGCCCCAGCAAGGGCCGGCCTCCACCGCACGCGGGTGTTGGGGATGGCCCTGTAGAAGAGGGCGAGTATGGCGACGAGGATGACAAACGAGACAAGGGGGAGGGACCAGCGCAGGAGCCTCACCAGCTCGGCGCCGAAGGGGAGCCCGCCCACGAACACGTTCACGAAGGCGCCGGCGCCGAGGAGCGCCGCCGAGGCGAAGAAGAGGACGCCGCCCAGCGTGAGTATGGTCCAGTAGATGGCGACCCTCGCCAGGATCGTCCTGCGCCGCACGCCCCAGATCTCGTTGAAGGCGTCCTCGATCGCCTTGAAGAGGAAGAGGACGATGACGACGAGGAGGGCGGCCCCCACCACGCCCGCCATCTCGCTCCTTGCCCCGGCGATGAATCCGTTCAGCAGGCTGACGAGCTGGGGGTTGACCGGGACCTTACCGCCGTTCTCGAGCACCTCGTACTGGCCGAGCTGGGGCGCGACGAAGCCGATCAGCCGGTCGAGGGCGTCGACGGCGAGGTTCGGGTTGCGGTTCCCGAAGAGGGTCGAGGCCACCATGACCGCGATGGCGATCAGGGGGCCGAGGCCGAGCAGCGAGCTGAAGCTGAGGTCCGCGGCCCGGCTCGCCGTGTGCGTCTCGGTGAACGTGGCCGTGAGGGTCGAGACGGCCCTCAGGGCCGCGTAGATCCGGCCCCTCGGGGAGCGGTCGTCCAGCACGGAGGGCTGCCAGATCTCCTGGTTCCAGAGCCGTCCTAGCCTAGCCCGGGCGCCGGTGATCGGCATCTGCCGCGCCTACGTGGAAAGGAGGAAGTACGCCGTCCCGGCCGAGCCGAGCAGGCCGCAGGCGCAGGCCACGAGGACCGGGAGCATCTCGATCCAGAGCGTCGCCAGGTAGAGGCCGACGGACCCGGCCGCCACCGCGAGGAGGGGCATGGACACCCCCTGGGTGAAGAAGATGAGCCCGAAGAAGCCCAGGCCCGCCGCGGCGCGGAAGCGGACAAAGGGATAGAACGTGAGGACGCCCAGGCCGACCATGACGGCGACGAAGAGGTCGAACGCGCCGAGGAAGGCCAGCGGCTGCCCCATGATCTTGTTGAGGTCGCCGGACTGGATGGCGTCTGCGGCCGGCAGGACCTCGCCCGCGGCGCAGAGGACCATGCAGAGGACGATGGACCACATGCCGATCCGGGCTGCCTGGGCCTGCATGATCTCCGGGTCCTTTTTGTCCTTGGTCTCCGCCGTCTTGCCCTCGGCGCCCGCCAGCATGTCCTCGATCGTGATCGGGGGCAGGGAATCGCCCTGCTTCTGCTGGGCGACCATCTCCTTCACCTTCATGCGCAGCTTGCGCTTCTCGGGGAAGAGGGCGGCCTTTATCTCCTCGTTGGAGCCGATCGCCGCCCAGTCCTCGACGCCCGCGTCGTACCAGAGCGTGTCGGCCGTCACCTGGCCGGTCTCCGCTAGGGAGACCAGCTGCTCCATGTTGAAGGGCCCCCGCGCCTCGGTCTCCGAGGCCTCGCGGATGTAGAATTCCTGGGTACCCATGGGGGGCGAGGCTGGTCGCGGGCGGGGGGGCCCGCAAGCGCGTTTTGGCTACATCCGCTCGAGGACGCGCAGGCCGAGGAGCCCCAGGCCCGTCTCAAGGACAAGGAGCGTCCTCGAGCAGAGCATCAGGCGGCGCGCCTTCACGGCAGGGTCGTCCACGATGACCTTGTCGGCGTTGTAGAACGTGCTGAACTCCCCGGCGAGCTCGTAGAGGTAGAGGCAGAGGAAGTGCGGCGAGAGCGTCTCGCCGGCGAGCCGGAGGGCGTCGGCAAACCGGAGCAGGCGGCGGGCGAGGGCGGTCTCCGCGGGCGTCTCGGGCGGCCCGGCGCCCCGCTCCAGCGCCGGGTCGGGCCCCGCGAGGCCCTGCTTCCTGAAGATGGAGCGGATCCGCGCAACGGCATAGAGGAGGTAGGCCGCGGTGTTGCCCTCCAGGGAGATCATCTTGTCCCAGGAGAACACGTAGTCGCTCGCCCGGTTCTGGGAGAGGTCCGCATACTGGACGGAGCCGACCCCGACCACGTCGGCGATCCTGCGCCGCTCCTCCTCCGGGAATTCCGGGCTCTTCGAGGTGACGAGCGCGAAGGCCCGCTCCGAGGCCTCGTCGAGGAGCTCCCTCAGGCGGATGTTGTCCCCCTCGCGGGTCTTGAGCGGCCGGCCGCCCTCGCCGAGCACGGTCCCGAAGTCCACGTGCTCGAGGCGCGGGAGCCTGCGGCCCCGCGCCGCGAACCACTTTCCCGCCGTCAGGAAGAGCTGCTCGAAATGGTCGCCTTGGCGCTTGTCGACGACATACAGGATGCAGTCGGCGCCGAGGTGCTCCACCCGGTAGAGGATGGTGGCCAGGTCGGTGGACGCGTAGTTGGCGGCGCCGTCCGACTTTCGGACGATCAGGGGCTGGGCCTTGAACCTCGGGTGCTCGGGGTGGAAGACGACCTGCGCCCCCTCGCTCGTCTCGGAGATCCGGTCCGCGGCCAGCTCGGCGTAGACCCGCTCCACCTTGTCGTTGTAGAAGCTCTCGCCGAGCGTGTGGTCGAAGCGGATCCCCAGGCGGTCGTAGATCCGCTGGAAGGCGGCGAGGCTGGCGGCGTTGATCCTCCTCCAGAGGGCCGTGTTCTCGGGGTCGCCGGCCTGGAGCCTCACGAGCTCGGCGCGGGCCTCGTCCATGACGGCGGGGTCCGCCTCGGCGGCGGCGTTGCCGAGCTTGTAGAGCCGCTCGAACTCCCCGATGGCGTCGCGGGCCAGCGCCGCCTCGTCGAGGTGCCTTTTGCACGCCCAGATCAGCTTGCCGTACTGGGTGCCCCAGTCGCCCAGGTGGTTGTCGCGCACGACACGGGCCCCCGCAAAGGCCAGGATCCTGCAGATGGCCTCGCCGATGACGGCCGAGCGCAGGTGCCCGACGTGCATCTGCTTGGCGGCGTTGGGCGAGCTGTAGTCGACGACCCAGGTCTGGCCCTTGTGCGCCGCCGAGGCTCCCTCCTGCATGGCCTGCCTCGTCGAGAACGCGGACAGCCAGGAGAGGAGGGTCGCGGGCGCGGCCCTGAAATTGATGAAGCCGGGGCCGGCCACCGAGACGAGGTACGCGGCCCTCAGGGCCTCGGGCAGCTCGCCGACCACGGCCTCGGCCGCCGGCCGGGGCGGCCTGCCGGCGCTCTTCGCGGCCGCCAGGACCCCGTTGGCCTGGAAGTCCCCGTGCCGGGGGTCGGACGTGCGCACGCCCGGGTCGAAGGATCCCCCGCCAAGGCCCGCGCGCCCCGCCGCCGCCCGAAGGGCCGCGTCCAGCTCGCCGATCGGGTCAAAGGCAGGGTGCATCCGGCGAGTCCACCACCCCCAAACGCCACCCCGCAAGCGTGGAGTCACCTGGGCCGTTTTGGCTCGACATTTTAACGTAATCGTTTTGGCTCGTACGCTTTCCCCGATTCGGGGGCCTTCCAGGTTCTTCCATCCTCATGACGAGCAAACGCAACATACCCGCGAGACGCTTCATCAAGCCGACGTTCAACTTCCTCATCGAGAAGAAGCGCGACGGCGGCGAGTTCACTCAGGAGGAGATCCGGTATATCATCGACAGCACCCTGGACGGCGAGATGCCGAAGCACCAGCTGGCCGCCCTCGCGATGGCGATCTACTTTTCGGGCATGTCGGCCCAGGAAACGGCGGACCTGACGGAGGAGATGATGCTTTCCGGCGAGGTGATCGACCTCTCCAACATCGCCAAGCCGAAGATCGACAAGTACTCGACGGGCGGGGTGGGCGACAAGACCTCGCTCGTCCTCGTGCCGCTCGCCATGGCCTCCGGGGTCGTGGTGCCCATGATGTGCGGGGTCGAGCACGACTACGTCATCAACACGCTGGAGAAGCTGGCGGCCATCCCCGGGTTCAAGGGTCACCACACGAACGAGCAGTTCGCCCAGCAGCTTGCCCGGATCGGCGGGGCGATCATCGCCCAGAACGAGGACCTGGCCCCGGCGGATGCGAAGCTCTACGAGCTGCGCCGCGAGACGGGGACCATACCCAGCCTTCCGCTCATCACCGGCAGCGTCCTCTCGAAGAAGCTCGCCGAGGGCGCCGAGGGCCTCGTCATCGACGTCAAGTGGGGCAACGGGTCCTTCATCAAGGACCTGGAGCAGGCCAAGCAGCTTGCCCGCTCGATGACCCGGGTCGGGCGCTCGATGAAGAGGCGCTGCGTGGCCCTGGTGACCGACATGAACCAGCCCCTGGGGGACTCGGTCGGGACGGCGCTCGAGGTGAAGGAAGCGATCCAGCTGCTCCGGGGCGAGGGCCCCGAGGACGTGAAGGAGCTGGTCCTCAAGCTCGGCATGGAGATCGTCCGCCTGGCCGGCGTCGCCGGCTCGACCCTCTCGGCCAAGCAGACCGTGCAGCGCCACCTGACGGACGGCTCGGCCCTGGAGAAGTTCAAGGAGCTTGTGAAGGCGCAGGGCGGCGACACGTCGTTCATCGACCATCCCGAAAAGTTCCCGCAGGCCCGCCACATCAGGAAGCTGCCCGCCCCAAAGCGCGGCTACGTCCACACGATCAACGCCGCGATGATCGCGCGCGGCGTGCACCTGCTGGGCGCCGGCAAGGAGAATCCCCACGACAAGGTCGACCACTCGGTCGGAGTCTCCGAGATCAGGAAGGTCGGCACGCAGGTGAAGCAGGGCGAGCCGCTCATGATGATCCATTACAACGACGAGGCGCGCCTCGAGCAGGCCCTGGAGTTCTTCAAGAACGCCTACCGGCTGGCTCCCAAGCGCCCGACCCCGCCGCCGGCGATCGTCGAGCGGGTGGCCTGAGCGCGCCCGGCCGTCCCGGACCCGCCGTGGTCGACCGCTCGTCCTGGCCCCGGCCCTGGGCGCAGCTCAAGTACGTCACCTTCCAGCCGTCTGTCTTCCCGAGGCTGCTCGGGCAGGCGTCCCCCGACGCCAAGCCCGGGGACTGGGTCGGCGTCTACGACAAGAACGGCGAGCGGGTCGGCTCCGGGCTCTACAATCCCCGGGCCAAGATACCGCTGCGGGTCCTCGCGCACGGCGCCGAGCCGGTGGGCGACGAGTACCTGGAGGCGGCGATCCGCCGGGCGGTCGCCCTGCGCAGGTCGACGCTCGGCCTCGACGAGGCGACCGACGCCTACCGGCTCGTCAACTCCGACGGCGACGGCCTCGGGGGCCTCACGATCGACCGCTACGGCGAGGTGCTCCTCTGCGAGGTGTTCAGCCTCGGGATGGCCCAGCGCCTGCCGAGGCTCCTGCCGCTCCTCCACGAGCTGGCCGGCACGAAGTTCGCCCGGGTGCAGGTCGACCACGACCTGGGCAGCCTCGAGGGAATCAAGCCCTCGACGTTCAAGGAGACGAACGCGGCCTGCCCCTCCTCGGTCCGGATCCGCGAGAACGGCGTCCGCTTCGAGGTCGACTTCGACGAGGGCCACAAGACGGGGTTCTTCTGCGACCAGCGGGAGAACAGGAGGAGGGTGGCGCAGTTCGCCAAGGGGGCGCGCATGCTCGACCTCTGCTGCTACACGGGCGGGTTCTCGCTCTGCGCGAAGGTGCTCGGCGGCGCGGGGGAGGTCACCTCCGTCGACCTCGACGAGGTCTCGGTCGCGCAGGCCCGGCGCAACGCGAACCTGAACCAGGTCCGCCTCAGCCTCGTCCACGCGGACGCCTTCGCCTACGCCAGGCAGATGTACAAGAACAAGGAGTCCTGGGACCTCGTCGTCCTTGACCCCCCGAAGTTCATCTTCACGCGCGACGCCCACGGCAACTGGGAGGGCCGGCAGAAGTACGAGGACCTGAACCAGCTCTCGATCGGGCTGGTGAAGCCGGGCGGGACCTTCGTCACCTGCTCCTGCTCGGGGCTCCTCAGCCTCGAGGACTTCGAGCAGCATGTCATCAAGGCGGCCCACCGCCTCGGGCGCCGGCTGCAGTTCCTGGACAGGACGGGCGCGGGCGCGGACCACCCGGTCTACTCGAACTGCCTGGAGGGGCGGTACCTGAAGGTCCTGTGGACGCGGGTCGTCTGAGCCCCGCGGGACAGGCTAGGCCCTGCCGAGGTACGTGCCGTCCGCCGTGCTGACGCGGACGAGCTCCCCTTCCTTGACGAACAGGGGGACCTGGATCACGAGGCCGGTCTCGAGCTTCGCGGGCTTCTGCACGTTGCTCGTCGTGTCGCCGCGGATGCCCTCGGCCGACTCGATGACCTTCAGGTTGACCGCGGACGGGACCTCGACCGTGAGGGGCTTCTCGTCGACGAAGAGCACGTCGACGCGGCCGCCGGCCGTCAGGTAGTTCTTCACGTCGCCGAGCGTCTCGGCCGAGAGCTCGATCTGGTCGAACGTGCTCGGGTCGATGAAGGCGAAGGTGTCCCGGTCCGAGTAGCTGAATTCCAGGGTGCGGCGGTCGGTCGGCAGGACCTCGATCGTGTCCGTCGACGCGAAGCGCTGGTCGAGAGCCTTTCCGTAGCGCAGGTTGCGCATCTTCACCTGCACGAACGCCCGGAGGTTCCCGGGCGTGCGGTGCTGCGTCTCCATCACGAGATGCGGCTCGCCGTTATGCTTGATGACCTGACCCTTGCGAATGTCGTTTGCTGCGGGCATGGCGTGTCCTGGGATCGTTCGGTGCTTGTCGATTGCGTGAGGGTTCAGTCGTAAGAAGGTCCCGTTCCCTGTCAAGCCGAGGCACCCCTGCGCGCAGGCGCGCGGATCGCGGGCATGGCGGCGTCCTTGGCCCATCCTTGGGACGCTGCACCCGTTCCGGCGCGGGGATTCCGGGCGGGGATGCGGGCCCGGACCCGTTTCCGGGAGTGGGGAAGGAGGCCCGCCGGGCGCCCTTCCGGCCCAACCGGCTCCCATGCAGCGCGATAGGGGTCGGCCGCCGGATCCGGCATGCGGCGTGCCCTGAGGGTCGGCGATGAGGCCCTGCAGCATTGCCTATCGGCGCCCCCTGGGGAATCCTAGGCCGCCCCAAGGTCCCCGGCCCCGGGTGAGTCCCCGATTCCGCATGAACCCGCGAGACGACGCGCCAACCGCCGGGGGTCCCCGTGTCCGCCGACTCGCCTGCGCCCTGGCGGCCGCGGCCCTCGCCTCGGCGTCGGCCGCGCTGGCCGACGACGGCGAGGCGTCGCCCGAGCAGCAGCGCGCCATCGTCATGCAGCGGTTCGTCGTGTCCGACACGCGGATCGACCGCAATCCGTGGCGGTACGCGTCCGCCGGGGAGTTCGAGGTGCTGACGCGCGCCTCCGAGCATGACACCGACTGGTGGCTGGACGCCCTCCACCGGGGGATGTGGCTGGAGGACCGGCTGATGCCCGCAGGGTGGCTGCCCGCGCCGCAGGTGCCCTACACGGTCATCATCGACGACACGGACATGGCGTCGAACCCGGCGGGCCAGCTGCACGTGGCGCCGCTCCTCCTTCACGCGCCCGGCGATCCCCTCGCGTGGGACGACCTCGCCGAGGTGACCAGGATCGCCACCATGCCCATCAGCTCGTTCGACGACGACACGCTTGCCCTCAACACGAACGTGAGCGGCAACGACACCTCGAAGCTGAACTACGCCTCGCTGTCGCTGGAGCGCCTGGCGCGGGCCGAGCCGCCCCTTCCCGGCTGGCTCCTCACGGGAATCCTGTCCCGGAACTTCGGCATGATCCGGGAGGGGTTCGACCTGGTGC
This sequence comes from Opitutaceae bacterium, assembly GCA_036489955.1. Classification (GTDB taxonomy): domain Bacteria; phylum Verrucomicrobiota; class Verrucomicrobiia; order Opitutales; family Opitutaceae; genus Palsa-1447. The sequence continues at coordinate 82,578 of DASXEV010000045.1, read as the reverse complement.
TGAGCCCCGACCCCGACGAGCGGCGAACCATCGTGCGCGCGGCCGGGCCGGGCACCCTCTGGGTGAGCGAGGAGGAAACCGCGCGGCTGTTGAAGCTGCTGGGGGCCAACGGGCACGATCCCGGGGTGGCCGCCGCGCCCCTGGCCTTTCTCTTCGAGTCGGAGCCCCGGGGAGCGGACGCCGCACTCTGGGAGTCCGAGGCCTCCCTGTTTGTGCGGTGGGGCCTCCTCGGCCCGGGGCGGGAGGATCCCGCCCTCTCCAGGGCGTTCCTGGAACTGGTCCGGCGGGCACGCTCCGAGCCGGTGAACGAGAAGGTGTTCACCGCGTGCTTCGGCTTCGGCTACGGCGCCATGAAGGCCAGGCTCGACCCGTTCCTGCGGGCGGTCCTCGGCAAGCCCACCTCGGTGCCCTGGGGAATGCCCCCGGGCGCCCTGCCGCCCGCCCGGCTGAGGGAGGCCACCTCCGACCAGATCGGGCGGATCCTCGGCGACTGGCTGCGCATGAAGGGGGCGTCCCTTGCCGGCACCGACCCGGGGCTCGGCAGGGAGCTCCTCAGTTCCGCGGGAAGGATCCTGGAGCGGGCCTACCGGGAGGACAACGGGCTGCCCCCCGACGTCGACCTGCCGCATGCGCAGGCGAGGGACGCGGGGGCGCCGGGGAACGCCGGCCTGGGCTCCGCAACCGTTATGGGGCCTTTTGTCGTCTCGGCGAAGCGCTTCCATGATCCCCGGCTGCTGGCGGTCTACGGGCTGTACGAGCGCGACACCGGCGACGGCGCCAAGGCGCGCGAGCTTCTCCTGGCGGCCGCAAATGCCGGCGTGCCGCGCCCTGCGGTTTACGCGGCGCTTGCCGAGCTGCGCTACGCGGACGCGCTGGCCAAGCCCCTCGGGGCGGACGGCAAGCTGAGCGCCGGCCAGGCGGCGGGGGTCCTCGGCCCCCTCGGGACTGCCCTGGGGCACGGGCCGACGGCGGACCTCCTCCACCTGAGGGTCGCCGTGTGGACGAAGTGCGAGGCGCAGCCGTCGACGGCCGACGCCGACGAGATCGTCCGCGGCTGCGCCCTCTTCCCGAGGGACACCGACCTGGCCTACGACGCCGCGGTCCTCTGCTCGCAGAGCGGCCACCCCGCGCAGGCGTCGGCGCTCATCGACAGCGGCCTCGTGTTCACGACCCGCGACGTCAACCGCGAGTATTTTGAGGAGCTGCGCGCCTCCCTCGGCCCCTCCCGGTAGGCCGCCGCCCCCCGAGCATGACACCCCTGCGCCGCAGGCCCGCAACGATCGCCCGGCGGGGCCGCCTGCCGGGGGCGGCGGTCCTCGCGGCGCTGGCGGCCTCGCTCCAGGGCGCGCCTCCCGGGACCCCCACGGCCAAGGACGCGGCCGCGGCCGACCGCGCCGCGCGGCAGGGCGCGACCATGATGAAGCGCTTCATCGTCTCGGCCGCCAGGGTGGACAAGCCCTGGCACTATGCGTCGCTGCCGGGATTCGAGATCCTGTCGCGCGCCCCGCCAAAGGAGACCGGGGAGATGCTCGACTCGCTCCGGAGGGGGCTGTGGATCGAGAACAGCGTGATGCCCAGGGACTGGCTGCCCGCGGCGCCGGTTCCCTACACGGTCATCATCGACGACACGGACCTCCAGACCGTCCCGGTCGGGCAGCCCGCATCCGAGGCCATCACGCTTGAGGCGCCCTCCGACGCGCAGGCCTGGGGATCCCTCGGCAAGTTCGCGATGACCTGGTCCGACCAGATGCCCGCGCATGACGAGGACACGGTCGCGTTCAACACCAACATCTTCGGCGTCGACTTCAAGTACATGAGCTACGGCTCCATCACCCTGGGAAGGCTCATGCGCTGCGCGCCGCCCCTGCCGAGGTGGCTGGTTGCCGGCCTGATCGGCAGGACGAGCGGGATATTCAGGGAGGGCGTGGTCCCCATCATCTCACGGGGGATCTTCGACGCGGGCTGGATCCACCACGCGGTCTGTCCCGGGTCGATCTGGGTCTCGGTCGAGGAGGGCAAGCGGATCGCGGACGGCGGCGAGGTCGCCATCCCCCCGCTCTCCAGCCTTTTCTCGGAGGACCCGCCGCCGGCCGGCTCCCTGCCCGCCTGGGAGTCCGAGGCGGCGCTTTTCGTCCGCTGGAGCCTCCTCGGCCCGGGCAGCGACGACCCCGCGACGGCGCATGCGCTCTCGGACCTCGTCCGCCGCGCCCGCACCGAGCCCGTCACCGAGAAGGCCTTCACGGAGTGCTTCGGATTCGGATACGCAGCGATGGGGGAGAAGCTGGGCGCCTACCTCAGGACGGTCGTCAACAAGCCCATGACGATCGACCTGGACATGCCCGCCGGCTTTCCGAAGCCGCGGCTGGGGCCGGCGACGGCCGACCAGGTGGGGAGGATCCTCGGCGACTGGCTGAGGATGGAGGCGGATTCCCTGGGGATGTCGGACCCGGAGATGTCCCGCGAGGCGCTCTACCTCGCAGGCAGGACGCTCGTGCGGGCCTACCGGCAGGACACCCCGGCCGCGGCCCCGCCGCAGGCAGACACGCCCAGACTGGGGCCCTTCGACCTGCCGGCCGCCGGGGTGCGGGACGCCCGCATGCTGGCCGTCCTGGGGCTCTATGCGTTTGACTCGGGGCGCAACGACAAGGCCGTGGAATACCTGCGGCCGGCCGCCGGGGCCGGCGTCACCAGGCCGAGGGCCTACGGGGTCCTTGCGCAGGCCCTCCTCGCGGAGGCGCTGGCGAGGCCCGGGGCTCCCGGGGGCCGGATCAGCGCCGGCCAGCTTGGGGCCGTCCTTGCGCCCCTGCGCGTGGCCCTGAAGGCCGAGCCCTCCGCGGGCGCCTATCGCCTGCTCGCCGAGGCCTGGATGAGTTCAGCCGCGCGTCCCGGCGGCGGCGACGTCGCCGAGATTGCGGGCGCAGCCGCCAAGTTTCCGAGGGACATCCCGCTGGCCGGCGCGGCGGCGCGCCTGCTGGCCGCGGTGGGCCGCCCGGACCTGGCGGACGCGGTGACCCGCCGCGCCCTGGCGTTTGGGGCCGACGAGGAGGCCATGCGGCAGCTTGGGATGCCGGGGCCCGCGCGAGGGGCCCCCGTGAAGCCCGGGCGCTAGCCCCGGGCGGCGGCTGCAGCGGCACCCCGGGGGGAACGTATCCGCGCTTGCCCTGCGCGCCCCTCCCACCCGAAACTCCCCGCGCCTCATGAAACAACGCACGCTGTCGCGCGCCGTCACGATCAAGGGTAGCGCGCTCCACACGGGCGAGGCCGTCACCCTTACCCTCAAGCCCGCCGCCACGGACCACGGCGTGACCTTCAAGCGGGTCGACCTGTCCGGGGCGCCGGAGATCAAGCCGCGGGTCGACCATGTGACGGACCTCGTGCGCGCGACGACGATCCAGTCCGGGCACGTGAAGGTCCACACCGTGGAGCACGTCCTCAGCGCCCTCAGCGGCTGCGGCATCGACAACGCCGTCGTCGAGATGAACGCGTCGGAGCCGCCGATCATGGACGGCTCGGCAAGGCCGTTCGTGGCCCTGATCGAGGAGGCCGGCCCCGTGGAGCAGGACAAGGAGCGCGAATACTTCGTCCTCGACTCGCCGGTCTCCGTCACGAGGGGCAACTCGTCGATCATCGCGCTGCCGCACGACGGCCTGAAGATCTCCTGCACGTCCGCGGACGACCGCGGGATACACACCCAGCACCTTTCCCTCTCCATCGACCCGGAGACGTACGTCTCGCAGGTGGCCCCGGCGCGCACGTTCACGATCTACGAGGACATCGAGGAGCTGCTCAAGATGGGCAAGATCCGCGGCGGCTCGCTCGACTCGGCGATCGTCATCAAGGGGGACAAGGTGATCTCCAAGGAGCCGCTGCGCTTCAAGGACGAGTTCGTCCGGCACAAGATCCTCGACATCGTGGGCGACATCACGCTCCTCGGCATGCCGCTGCGGGCGCACATCGTCGCGACGCGGCCCGGCCACGCCCTCAATGCCGAGCTCACCAAGGCCCTGTTCGAGAGGATGCAGGCTGGCAGGAAGCGCGGCGGAAAGCGGCAGAAGCTGACGGGCAAGGCGCCCGACGAGGTGAGCGAGCTCGACATCCGCGCCATCCTGGAGGTGCTCCCGCACCGCTACCCGTTCGTCCTCATCGACCGCGTCGTCGAATTCCCCGGCGAGGACGAGGTGGTGGCGCTGAAGAACGTCACCTTCAACGAGCCCTACTTCAACGGGCACTTCCCGGGCGACCCGGTGATGCCCGGCGTCCTGCAGCTCGAGGCCATGGCGCAGGCGATCGGCATCCTGGCGATACGCCGGAACAACTGGGTGCCGCGCCCAGCGTTCTTCATGAGCGCCGACAAGGTGAAGTTCAGGAGGCCCGTGCGCCCCGGCGACCAGATCACGGTGAGGGCCAAGCTGACCAAGGTGCGCGGCAAGGTGATCGCCGCCGAGGCCAGCTGCTCGGTCGGCGACCAGGTCGCCTCGAGCGCCGACATCCTCGTCACCCTCCTCGACGAGGCCGACGTCTAGGCAGGCCCAGGCCGGGGTCAGGCCTTCCCGTAGGCCTTCGCGGGATCGAAGGCCCGCTCCGAGTTGAACTCGAGCCTGAGGCTGTCCGGCCGCGACGGGTCTGCGCCCTTGGCGAGCGTGCGGTAGAAGCAGGAGCGGTAGCCGTTGTGGCAGGCCCCCTTGCCGGCGTTCTCGACGCGCAGCAGGAGGACGTCCTGGTCGCAGTCGACCGACAGGCTGACCACGCGCAGGACGTTGCCGGACTCCTCGCCCTTCACCCAGAGCTTCCCGCGCGAGCGGCTCCAGTACGTCGCCTTGCCCGTCTCGATCGTCCTGGCGAGCGACTCGGCGTTCATGAACGCGAACATGAGGACCTCGCCGCCCGCATGGTCGACGGTGATGCAGGGGATCATCCCGTCGGCGCCGAACTTGGGCCTGAGGACCTTCCCGAGCTCGACCTCGTCGGTGCTCGTGCGCTCCGGAAAACTCGTGGTGCTCATGGGTTGTCCGCTTTCGCGGGGGCCGAGAGTTTCCTCAGGTATTCGAAGGAGTAAAGCCCCGTCCGGTGCCCGTCGCTGAAGTCGAAGCGCAGGGCGTAGTTGCCCACCTTCTCCCAGCCGGTCACCCGGACCCCGGCGTGGTCCTTCCGGGCGCCCCCCCCGTACTGGTTCCCGAAGACATCCCTTTCGCCCAGGTTCTCGGCGCTGGGGGAGGCGGCGCGGAGCGACGCGTGGGTGAAGAAGGACTCCGAGCCGTCGCTCCAGGCGATCGCGATCTCGTCGCCGATGGCCTGGATGTTTGCGGGTGTGGTCATGGTGCAGCCAACCTCCACCGCGCGGCCCGCGCCTGCAAACCTGATCTGGCCGCGCCCATCCCCGTGGGATGCGCCAGGGGGCAGGCCCCGCCCCGGTCCGGGCGCCGTGAAATAGGCTCCCTTTCCCGTTGCCCGGCCCGCGGGCGGCTGCTAGCTGGTTGGGTCCAATGGGAAGGCAGTGGCTCCACGCCAAGCGCGCGATCGTAAACCTCAAGAAGGGCCAGGTGGTGGGAAAGCTGGTGAAGGAGATCACCGTGGCCGCCAAGCTCGGCGGCCAGGACCCGGCCTCCAACGCCCGCCTGTTCGCGGCCCTCGAGAAGGCCCGCAAGGCCAGCGTCACCCGCGACGTTATCGAGCGGGCCATCAAGAAGGGGGCCGGCGTCGGGGACGAGAAGATGTCCCTGGAGCACGTGGTCTTCGAGGGCTACGCCCCCCACAAGGTGCCCCTCATCGTCGAGGTCTACACGGACAACCACCAGAGGACGGCGCCCGAGATGCGCCAGCTCTTCAAGCGCGGCGCCCTGGGCGGCGCCGGCAGCAACAAGTTCCTCTTCGAGCACGTGGGCATCGTGGAGGCGCACCACGGCGACCCCGCCGCGGACGCCGAGGCGGCCGCCATCGAGGCCGGCGCCAGCGACTTCGAGGCCCTGAGGCACGAGCAGAACGACGATATCCCCGAGGGGCGGGCGGGCGCCCGCTTCACGACCGGCCGCGGCGACCTGCACGCGGTCTCGACCTGGCTCGCGGGGCACGGCTGGACGGTCGTCGTCAGCGAGCTCGGCTACGTCGCCAAGTCCTATCCCGAGCTGGACGAGGCGGCCAGGGCCGAGGTCGGGGAATTCCTTCAAGCCTTGGAGGATCATGACGATGTGCAGCGTGTCTGGGCCGCCGTGCGATGAGCCCCGCGGTAACGCCAACGGTTGACACCGGTGCGCGTTTTTCCGAAATGAGAGTGCCCCCCTCACTCCCGTGAACATACTCATCGTCGAGGACGAAGCGATTTCGCGAGAGATGCTCGTCAACATCATCAAGTCCGAGGGGGACCACAAGATCCTCACGGCGTCCGACGGCGACGACGCCCTGAAGCTGATGGAGGACCCCCGGCACCCCTTCGACGTGGTGTTCCTGGACCTCATGCTGCCGTCCATCTCCGGCCTCGACCTCCTCGAGCGGGTGCGGGCGACCCCGGCCTGCCGGTACGTCCGGGTCATCATCTGCACCACCTCGACGGACAGCGCGACCGTGGTGCGGGCCGCCAGGCTCGGCGTGCGGCACTACATGGTGAAGCCGGCCGACAGGATCCGCGTCTTCGAGCAGCTCAACATCATCAAGGCCGAGATCGCGGGCCTCCAGAAGATCGAGAAGCCCGAGGAGGCCGCCGGTCGCCTGGGCATCGACCTTGCCGCCTACAAGGCCCGCGTCAGCACGTCCCTTGAGAACATGGAGCGCTGGCTCACGCACGCCAAGGCGGGGGCGCAGTCCACGGACCGCAAGCTCCTGGCCGAGGACTCCGGCCGGCTGAAGACCGAGGCCCTCGACCTCGGCCTGCGCGAGGTCGGGCGCCGCTTCTCGACCCTCGAGACACGCCTGTCGATCGATCCCAGCGGCGACCTCCAGGATTCCAGGGCGATCGAGATCGCCTTCATCATGAGCCACCTCCACGGCGAGCTGAACCGGGTGCGCTCCGTGCTGAAGATCATGGTCCCCGACAAGATCGCGCCGTGAGGCGCGGATGGGCAGCCTGGGCGCTCTGCGCCCTGCTTGCCGCGCGCGCGCCGGCGGGCGAGCCGCTCAGGATCGCGGCCGCCGCCAACCTGGGCCGGGTGATGCCGGCCCTCGACGACGCCTTCCGCGCGGGAGGCGCGCCGGGCGAGGTCACCGTGACCCTGGGCTCCTCGGGCAGCCTCGTCGCCCAGATCGAGAACGGCGCGCCCTTCGACGTGTTCCTCTCCGCCGACATGGATTTCCCGAGGGCGCTCGCCCGGGCGGGCCGCGCCGAAGGCGCCACGCTCCGGCCCTTCGCCCTGGGGCGGCTCGTCCTCTGGACGACAAGGCCCGAGCGGCTCCCGCATGGCCTCGGCCAGGCCCTGCGGCAGCCGTGGATCCGCAGGCTCTCGATTGCCAGCCCCTCGACGGCGCCCTTCGGCCGCGCGGCGCGGGAGGCCCTCCAGAGGCTGGGCCTCTGGGCGTCGCTGCAGCCGAGGATCGTCACGGCCGAGGACATCTCCCAAGCGGCGCAGTTCGTCGACACGGGCAACGCGGACGCGGGGCTCATCTCGCTCTCGACGGTGCTGGCCCCAGCCATGAAGGGCCGCGGTTCCTGGCAGCCCGTCGACCCCGCGCTCTACACGCCGATCGTGGAGGGCGCCATCCTCACGCGGTCCGGCGCCCCGAGGCCGGAGGCCAGGGCCTACCTTCAGTTCCTGGGCGGACCCGCGGCGGGGCAGGTCCTCAAGCGGGCCGGCTACGGCCTTCCCGCCGGCAGGCTGTAGCCCGGGGCCCGCCTCCAGAACCCGACCCTGCGCCCGTCCTCGTTCTGGTAGGTGAGGATGTCGACCCAGATGTACTGGGGCGCCAGCTGGGTGTTGATGGTCTCCCAGAGCTTGGGGCTGTCGCCCTGCGCGAGGCGGTACCAGAGGATGTAGTCGACGCCCTGGGAAAGGAGCCACTTGCCGGCGTCCGGGATGCCGGCGTTGTAGAACAGCATCAGGCGGTCGTGCCGGCGGCGGACGTCCTCCCGGTTCTCGCGCCAGAGGAGCTCGTGGCCCCACCAGCCGAGCCACATCTGCTGCCCGGCAAGGAGGGGGATGACGGCCGAGTCGGTGAACGCGCCCTTCTCGTCCGGCCGCTCGATCACGACGCCGGGCTTCTCGACCTTCATCCGGTCCAGGATGAGCTTCGAGAACTCGTCCCTCTTGAGGTACGCGGCGCCCTCGATCTTCCCCATGTCGGGCTTCGGCGTCTCGATCATGTTCTTCGCCAGGTCGTAGGCGTACCCGATGGGGTAGAGGGCGAAGAAGAGCGCTGTCCAGCGAACGACGCGGCTGCGCGCCTGCTCGATCACGTAGGGGGCCAGCGTCATGAGGGTCCCGGCCATCACCCAGGGCCACCACTTGAGCGTCGTGTTGAAGCGGTCGAAGTGGCCCGAGTACTCGTCGTCGACGTAGAAGAATTCCGAGAAGAGCAGCAGGAAGAGCCAGAAGAGGGCCAGGAGCCGACCGTGGCGGCTGCCCGAGAACGCGCCCAGGACGATGAACGCGATCGTGGGGAGGAAGAAGAGGATGAAGAGGATGGGCGGCGTGTGCTCGCGCCACGGCACCATGCGCAGGGCGGTGTCGTAGCCGGAGGCCGCGGTCGTGAAGGCCGAGAGGTACACCCACGCGGCGAGCCATACGGCGAACGCCCCGCAGGCCACCGCAAAGACAAGCCGCCGCCAGTCCCGCCAGTTGACCGCCAGCCAGAGGCCGATCGCGAGGCACTGGAGCGGGAGGACCCAGGTGTTCGCGAGGAGCGTCCAGGTGACCGTCGCCCCGACGATCCCGGGGTAGCGGAGCTGCCGCGTCCTCGCCCAGAGGAGCATTCCCATGGCGCAGAGGCCGAGCAGGTAGTAGCCGGACAGCGGGGCGTGGTAGTCGCCGAGGAAGACCACGTAGGAGTAGATCTCCCCCGGAAGCTCCATGGGGTAGTTCGCGTCCTCCGGCAGCCCGAACTTGGCGTCGTAGGCCTTGAGCCAGGTCCCGAGGGGCGGCTTGTCCATCTGGGCGCTGCCGATGTAGCGCATCGTGGTCCAGGGCGTCACGTTCTTGTCGGTCGCGTGGACGAGGACCGACACCCCGGTCCCGCCGATGACGAAGCAGGTGATCACCACCGCGCGGGTCCACCAGCGCCTGGCGACCATGAAGACGGCGCCGGCGAACGCGGCGCCGCCGAGCGCGATCACGACGCAGTAGGCGATGTTGTAGGCGGCCCCGGGCGGGATGAGGAGGGTCCGCCCCATGAGGGCCGCCGCGTAGTGCTGGAAGCTGTAGTACTGGGTCGAGAGGTAGGGATAGAACCAGGCGTCCTGGACGGGGATCGTCTTGCCCGAGTAGTAGCTCGAGATGTAGGAGAGGTCCGCGATCTTCTCCGACGATCCGTCGATGTTGGGGAACATGAACCGCCACGACATCGCATAGAAGAAGACGAGTGCGAAGACGCCGAGGCAGCCCGCGGCCCGCTTCGGCGCAAACTCGGCCCGCCAGGCACGGACGAGATCCAGCCAGCGGCCCGAGAGGGCGCCGGGCTCCCATGACACGAGCGAGAACGAGATCGCCGCCAGCGACAGCACCGTGGAGAGGACCTCGAGGCCGGGGAGCGTGCGCCCGAGGCCGTGGTGGCACTCGATGGCGTAGATGAGCGTCACGCCCAGGATGGGCCCGGCGCCGAGGGCGAACCAGCGGTTCCTCCAGTAGACGCCGGCCGCCAGCATCAGGCCGTAGATGTTCAGCCCGAGCAGGGTGAGCGTGAACAGGAAGCCTAGTTGTTGCATGCTCCTATGTGGGGGTTGGGGCGGGAGCCTGCAGCCCTACTGGATTTGGGCGCGGACGGGCAAGCCATCGTGCCCGATGCCATCATTTTCAGGGGATTTTTGCGAGCCAATGCTGGCCCCTTGGCGGCCGTCACCCCTTCGAGGTGTACAGGGCGACAAGCGCCGCCCCGATCGACTGCGACAGCTCCCCCAGCTCGGAGGGCGCGAACTTGATGGTCGAGCGCTGGGCCGGCCAGAGGAAAGGGATCGCGGATTCCCGCAGGATGTTGATGTACCTCTCGCGGAATTCCGGGGTGGTGGCCTCGTGGTCCATGAGGCCGCCGCCGACGACGACGAAGCCCGGGTCGAGGGCGAGGCAGAGGGACGCCGCGTGTAGCCCCAGGGCCCTGGCCTGGAAGTCGAACACCTCGGCCGCGAGCGGGTCGCCCTTCTGCGCCAGGCCGCGTATGGAGAGGGCCTTCTCCCTCGGGCTCAGCTTCGACTGCGCGAGCTCGTGGTCGGGGTGCCTCCTCAGGAACTCCTCGACCAGGTGCGACATGCCGGAGAGGGTCGTGTACGCCTCGATGCAGCCCCAGGTGCGGCCGCAGCCGCAGGGGAGCGGGCGCATCCCGAGGAGGTGGAGGGGCGCCGGCATGTGGGCGGCCTCCATGCCGGCGAGCGTCTCGCCGTCCAGCGGCAGCCCGTTGGCGTCGATGTACGCGCAGCCCAGGCCCGAGCCGGGGGCCAGCATGAGGACGGAGGACCTCTTGCCGGCGCGGACGAGCTTCGCCTCGGCCACGCCGCCGAACTTTCCGTCGTTGCCGACCACGAGCGGGACGGCCCGGCCGGCCGCCTCCGCCAGCGCCCGTGCGTAGTCCTCGTGGAAATTCCAGCCGTCAAAGCTCGCCGGGAGGTTGGCCGCCCTGCCGAGGACACCGTAGCGCTGGTAGGGCCCCGGTATCGCCAGGCCCACGCCCTTCACCTGCTTCCAGGTGAGGCCGTTCTCGGCCAGGAAGCCCACGACGCCCTGGACCCACCCCTTGATGACCGCCTCCGTGCCCAGCTGGGCGTTCGTCGCGCTCTGCATGAGCTTCATTGATACCATGGACCCGTCGGCCCAGACGCCCCCGGTCTTCGAGGTCGTGGCGCCGCTGTCCGATCCGATGAACACCTGCTTGGGCGAGGTCATGTGAGGGGACCTTCAGTGAGAACAGCCGCGAGCGCGACTGCAAGACCGCAGGCCCCGGCTCATTCGTCGGGGGCGATGAAGTGGCATCCCCGGCTGACGGGGTTGAGCGCCGCGGCATGGACGACGAGGAGCGCCGTCTGGATGGCGTTGCGCAGCTCGATGAGGTCGCGGGTCAGGACGCAGCCGCGGTAGAAGCTCTGGATCTCCTCGCGCAGCTCGAGGAGGATCCGCCTCGCGCGGCTCAGGCGCCTCGGCGAGCGGACGACGCCCGCGTAGTTCCACATGGTGTGCTGGATCTGGAGCATGTCCTGGCGCACGAGGGCGGGGTCCGCCAACCGCGTGGGGCTCTCCCATATGCTGGGCTCGGGCAGGCGGAAGTCCCCGAGGGAGATGTCGCGGGCGTCGGCCTCCGCGGCCAGCGTGCCCGCGGTCACGCACTCGAGCAGCGAGGTGCTGGCCAGCCGGTTGGCCCCGTGCAGGCCCGTGCAGGCCGTCTCGCCGACGGCCGACAGGTTCCGTACGCTGGTCCGGCCCTCGAGGTCCGTGTGCACCCCGCCGCAGGCGAAGTGGGCCGCCGGAAGGACGGGGATGGGCTCGCGCTCGATGTCGACCCCGTGCCGCAGGCAGCGCTCGCGGACGTTGGGGAAGCGCTCCCGGGCGAACCCAGGCGCCATGCCGGACAGGTCGAGGAAGACGCAGGGCTCGCCGCTCGTCTCGATCTCGTGGCGGATCGCCCGCGCGACGATGTCGCGCGGGGCCAGGGAGCCCTGCGGGTGCACGCCGTCCATGAACCGCTCGCCCCTCGTGTTGACGAGGACGGCGCCCTCGCCGCGCATCGCCTCGGTGATGAGGAACTGCGGCGCGTTCTTCTTTGCGAACGCCGTCGGGTGGAACTGGACGTACTCCAGGTCGATGAGCCTCGCGCCCACACGGTAGGCCATGGCGACGCCGTGCCCGACGCTGCCCGGCTGGTTCGTCGAGTGCAGGAAGATCCGCCCCAGGCCGCCGCAGGCCAGCACCGTCTTCTTGGCAACGATGGCGGCCGTCCTCCCCGTCGCCGAGTCGAGGACATAGGCGCCGAAGCAGGTGAGCGGCTGGTACCTGTCGGCCGCCGACGAGGAGTTGTGGGAGAGGGTCAGCAGGTCGATTGCGACCCAGCCGGGCCGGCGGGTGATCCCCGCGGTCGAGTCGACGCGCGCGGCCACGGCCGAGAGGATCGCGTGCCCCGTCGCGTCGCGCGCGTGGATGATCCGGCGCTCGCGGTGGCCGCCCTCGCGGGTCAGGTCGAGGCCGCCCGCCGCGTCCCGGTCGAACCCGACGCCGAGCCCGTCGATGAGGAGCTCCTTCACGATCCTCGGGCCCTCCCTGACGAGCTGCTCCACCGCGGCCGGGTTGTTCATCTGGTCCCCCGCGGCGAGGATGTCGGCCGCGAGGGCCGCAGGGTCCGGGCTCGTGTCGTAGATGATCCCGCCCTGTGCACGGTCGCTGTTCGCGGCCAGGGGCTCGTCCAGGGAAAGGAGCTCGCAGGACAGGCCCGCATCCGCGGCCCGCAGCGCGTAGGCGGACCCGGCGAGCCCGGCGCCGATCACGAGGCAGTCTGTGCGCAGCGTCCGCATCGGCGCTTCAGCGCCCCCGCCCGAGGACGGTGAGGCTGAGGTCGGCCGCGGGCGCGGAGTGGGTGAGGGCCCCGACGCTGATGACGTCGACCCCGGGCTGCGCGTAGTCGGCGACGTTGCCCAGGGTGACCCCGCCCGAGACCTCGATGAGGGCCCGGCCGGCGACGACAGCCACCGCCGAGGCGACCCCGGCGGGCGTCATGTTGTCGAGGAGGATGGCATCGGCCCGGGCCCTCAGGGCCTCCCTCACCTCGCCGGGCGTCTTCGCCTCGACCTCGATCCTGGCCAGGTGGGGGGCGCCCGCGCGCGCGCGGCGCACCGCGGCCGCGACCGACCCGGCGGCCGCGATGTGGTTGTCCTTGATGAGGACGTGCTCCCCCAGGGACGAGCGGTGGTTGGAGCAGCCGCCGCAGCGCACGGCGTGCTTCTCGAGGGCGCGGTAGCCGGGCGTCGTCTTGCGCGTGTCGACGACGCGCACGCCCGTCCCGGCGACGGCCGCCGCGAAGCGCCGCGAGAGGGTCGCTATGCCGGAGAGCCTCTGCATGAAGTTGAGCGCCGTCCGCTCCGCGGTGAGCACGGCCTGGGTGGAGCCGGAGACCGAGAGGACGAGGCCGCCCCCGCGGACCAGGTCGCCGTCGCGCGCCGCCGCGCGGATGCGCAGGGCGGGCCCGACCCGCAGGAAGACCGCCCCGGCGACCCCGACGCCGCACGCGACGAGGTCGTGGCAGGCGCGGATCTGCGCGCGGCAGGAGTGGCCCTCCGGGAAGATGGAGCGGCTGGTCACGTCCCCGAGGCCGGCGTCCTCCTCCAGGGCCATGTCGATCAGCTGGTCAGTCCGTGGGTGCAAGCTCGAACATCCTTTCTATGCATTTCTCGGCCCGCCTGCGCAGCCCCTCCTCGATCGTGACGATCTGGTCGGGCCTGGGCGAGTCGAGCGCGTCCCTGATCTTCTCCAGGGAGTTGAGCTTCATGTACGGGCAGAGCCGGCAACCGGCGATGAAGCGCTTCTCGGGGTCCTCGACCTCGAGGCGGCCGACGAGCCCGCACTCGGTCAGCATGAGGAAGTACGGGGCGCTCGTGGCGGAGACGTACCTCATCATGGCGCCCGTGCTCCCGACGAAGTCGGCCGCCGCGGCCACCTCGGGCGGGCACTCCGGGTGCGCGACGACCCTGACCCCGGGGAACTGCGCGCGGGCCCTTGCGACCTCGTCCGGCGTGAACTCGTCGTGGACGAGGCAGGTGCCGTCCGAGGAGATGATCTCCTTGTCGACGCCCCTGGAGCGCAGGTCCGCCCTCAGGTTCTGGGCCATCAGCCGGTCGGGGACGAAGAGGACGCGCCTGTCGGGAAGAGACGCCACGATGTGCGCCGCGTTGCCCGAGGTGACGCACACGTCCGACTCGGCCTTCACCTGCGCCGTGCTGTTGATGTAGCAGACGACCGGCGAGCCGGGATAGAGGGCCCTCATGCGGCGGACGTCCTCGCCCGTGATCGAGTCGGCGAGCGAGCAGCCCGAGTTCCTGTCGGGGACGACGACGGTCGCCCCCGGGGAGAGGATCTTGGCCGTCTCCGCCATGAACACGACGCCGGCGAAGACGATGACCCTCGCCCTCGAGTCCCTCGCCTTCACGCTCAGGTGGTAGGAGTCCCCCTTGAAGTCGCCGACGCCGTAGGTGATCTCCGGCTCCACGTAGGAGTGCGCCAGGATGACGGCGTCCTTCTCCCGCTTCAGGCGGTCGATCTCCAGGGTGAGGGGCGCGATGTCCAGGCAGGACTCGTAGTTCCACGTCCTGCCGCGCGGGTCGCACTCGACGCTCATGAGCGCCTTGAGGAGGCGGTCCGCCTCCCTCTCGACCTCCTGGGTTTCCACGCGCATAGGGAGCCACCCTACTGCGCGTGCCCCCGCCTGTAAAGCGCGCCGCGCGGACCCGGGCCGCCCGGCAGCCTAGGGCCGCGCCGCCCCCGGCCCGCGGGCCCCCTCCAGGACGCGCATGTCGACGCCTTGCCAGGCCTCGTGCATGGGGAAGCCGGAGACGGAGAGCCCGGCGAGGATGCGGCGGAGGTCGCCCGCGTAGGCCGCGCTGTAGTAGTCCTCCCGGTAGACGATGACGACCCGGGCCGCCCTGCCGAGGCGCGGCCTGATGGACGCGAGCACCGCCGCCGCGGGCCGGTCCTCGCCAACCGGCACGATCCCGGCGTCCGCAACGCCCGGCCAGTAGGGCTTCAGGGCGGTCTCCGTGCTTCGGAAGAGGAGGAGGAGGTCGCCGTCCCGGTGGCCCGCCGAGACGAACTGCGCCAGGTCCCGCAGGGTGCCCTTCCCGGGAACCGCGGCGCGCACGTCGGCGGCACCCAGGGCGGCCGCCATGACCGCCGCGCACGCGCAGGCCGCGCGCCGGATCCGGGCATCCTTCTCGGAGGCAAGCGCGCACCCGACGGCCGCAGCGCCGAACAGGGGCACCGGGATGAACGAGCGCGCGATCAGTATCGAGATGTCGACGAAGGAGTACCCGACGACGAGGCAGACGTACGCGGCCGCGGCCGCGAGGAGCCACCGCGCCGCGCCGGGGCGCGCGGCCGCCCTTGTGGCGATCGCGAGGAGTCCGGCAGCCGAGGCGGCCAGGACGGCGGCCGTGGCGACCGAGCCGCCGGGGACGTGCCGGGAGGCGGCGATGCAGAGCTGGCGCAGGTCCGGGACCCCGCCCACGTCCGAGATCGCCGCGGCCGCCCTGGCTGCCGTGGCCCTCGGGATCCACCAGCCCCCGGGCACGTCCTGTGGCGCAAGGAGGGATATCCTCGCCCACGCGAGTACGGCCGCGGCGGGCGCCATAGGCAGCAGCGAGCGGAGCCTGGCTGCGATTCCCCTCCCGGGGGCGCAGGCGACAAGGAACGGCGCCAGCGCCGCCATGAAGAACGCGGTGAGGGCGTGGGTCGCCGCTGCCCCGGCGAGGAGGGCGGCGAGGAGGACCGACAGGCGGGCGGAGCCCCCCTGCGCCGCACGGGCCAGGGCCACGAGCGTGGACGCGGCAAGGAAGAGCAGGAGGAGCGCGTAGGGCCGCAGCTCCCGGTCGTGGCGGACCAGCTCGGGCAGCGTTCCCAGGAGCGCCACGGTCGCAAACGCGGCGGCCGGGCTCGCGCGGAAGTGCCAGAGGAAGGCCGCCAGCGCCGCTCCGCCGAAGGCGAGCGACATGAGGCGCAGCGCGGCGAACGAGTGGGTGAGGTGGAGGCCGGCGCGAAGGAGCAGGAAATAAAGCGGGGGGTGTATGTCGCCGCTCATCACGGTCCACCAGCTCCCCGCCGATGCGCGCTCCAGGGACCCGGCCTCGTCCATCCAGAGGCTGGCATGCAGGGTGAGGAGCCGCAGGACGAGCGCGGCTGCGAGCATGGCCAAGGCCGGCGCGAGCCGTCCCAGGGCAGCCTTCCCGAGGGATCGGGCCGTGGCCACGGTGCCTATCGGCAGGCCGAGGCCAGCACGATGTCGGCCCGCGCGGACACCTCGCCGCCCTTGCTGAGTTTCGACAGGTTGGCGACGGCCTCCCTTGCGGCCGCCTCCCTCTCCTGCGGCGCAAAGCTGTCAAAATAGGGCCGCAGCGGCGCCGAGACCTCGTAGAGCCGGCGCCAGAGCTCCTCCGCGGGCCCCGGCCAGGCGAGCCGCAGGTTGCGGGTCTCCTCGTCCACGCCCGTGAAGCCCGCCGCCGTGAGCTCGGCCCCGAGGGAGCCCGGCTTGCAGAAACGGTAGGGCTGGGGGGTGTCGGGCGCGGGCTCGGGCATCGGGCTGCGGGCCTTGAAGGGAGCCAGCGCCGCATCGATGTACTCGTTCCTCTCGGGCGCGCCCCAGGCGGCGAAGGCGGCGATCCCGCCGGGCTTTAGGACGCGGCGCACCTCGCGCAGCGCCTTGCCGCAGTCCCAGAAGTACATGACGCCGAGGCGGCACGTCACGCGGTCGAAGGAGGAGTCCGGGTAATGGAGGGCATGGGCGTCGGCCACCTCGAACGAGGCGTTCCTCACGCCGGCGCGGTCAGCGTTCTCGCGGGCGATCTTCACCATCTGCGGGGAGAGGTCCGTCAGCACGATCCGCCCGGGCTCAACCAGCGGGGCGAACGTGAGCGCCGGGTCGCCCGTCCCGCTCGCCAGGTCGAGGACGCGGTGGCCCGGCTCCAGGAGCGCGATCCCCAGCATGGCGTCCGTCAGTTCGCTCCAGAAGCGCTCCGACTTGTCGTGCCAGCGCCGCCAGGCCAGGGCGGTGGCCTCGTCCATCCACTCGGCCTTGACTCTTTCCTCATTGCTCCTGGCGCCACTGGGCATGCCTCGAAATGGGTGTGGGCTGGGCCGCTGGTGTCAAGGCCCGGACGGCGGGCAGCGGGGTGGGGCCGGGCGCTAGGGGGCCGCCAGGCTGAGCCTGTAGGCGGAGCCCCAGGCGTTTGCGGGGCCGGCCTCGACCTCCAGGCGCAGCTCGCCCGGGGCCGCCTGCGGCACCCGCGCCGACAGCGCGGGGCCGGCGACGTTGCGCCCGGCCTTTCCCCCGGGGAAGTCCCAGGACCCCAGGGGAACCCGCTCCCCGGCGGCGACGAGGCAGGCGCGGACTTGCCCCGGAGGAAGGTCGTCGCATGAGTCGTTGAGGACCCAGAGCTGCGCCTCGAAGGCCTCCCCCGGCCGCCACTGGAACCTCGGAATCCGCGCGCTCGCGAGCACGGGCCGGCAGGCCGCCTTCGCGGAGGCATAGGCCGGACCCGGCTTCGCTGGCCATCCCACCAGGGCATTTCCCGCCGCCGTGGGCCACGCCTCGTTGAAGCACCAGTTGAGCGCCATGGAGCACCTCGGCTTCTGCCTTCGGGCCTCCTCGAAGACCGCCAAGAGGCCGGTCGCCTGGAGCCACTGCCCCCGGGCCACGAGCTCCCCCAGGCCCTGCGATTTCCCGAAGTAGCGCTCGATCATGGGAAGGTAGAGGTGCGAGCTGGGATCGGCTTCCCAGGCGCCGAAGGCGTGGTGGGTCTCCCAGCTCGTCCCGGGCCTGGGCGGCCAGAGCTCGGCCTCGGGGATGAAGGTCCTCAGCGCCTCCTCGGGCGCCGGGCCCGGGCACCCGAACTCCGAGTAGGCCGTGTTCGACGCCGTCCCGAAGATCTCGAAGACCTCGCGGCCCCTGTCGTCGCGGAAACGGTAGTCGCCGTGGCCCATCCCGTCGAGGGGCGCCGTCGGCAGGAAGGGCGTCCGGGGGTCGAGGTCGAGGCAGTTCCGGTTGAGGAGCCGCAGCGCCAGCGACTGGTCCGTCATCCCCGACCAGGCGTTGAAGAGCTCGTTGCCCCCGCCCCAGATGGCGAGGCAGGGGTGCCGGCGGACCCTCGAGATGATGGAACGCGACTCCCGGTCGAGGACGGCCAGGTAGGCCGGGTCGTCCGGGTAGTCGTTGCAGGCCAGCGGGAATTCCTGCCAGACGAGCATGCCCATCTCGTCGCAGGCGTCGAAGAACGCCTCGGGATTCACGATGGCGCCCCCCCACGAGCGCAGCAGGTTGAAGTTGGCGTCCCTGGCGAGGGTGACGAGCGGGCGGACCACCCCGGCGTCCACGCGCCCCGGGAAGACGTCCGCGCTCACCCAGTTCGATCCCCTGGCGAAGATCCGCCGGCCGTTGATCTCAACCGTGATGGGGGGCTTCGCCCTGGAGGCCGGAAAGCCCCCGACCGCCCAGCCGCCCTCATGCACGACGAGGCGGGTGCGCCGGATGCCGACCCGCCGGCGCAGCACGTCGCCGCCCAGCGTGGCCTCCAGCGTGTAGAGGTGGGGCTCGCCCTGGTCGTGGCACCACCAGAGCCGGGGGCTTCCCATGACCCGGGGTTCCGACGAGCCCTCGAGGACCGCGCGTCCCGCGCCGTCAAGGAGGCGCCAGGCGGCGCCCGGGGGGTCCGAGGCGACGGTGACCAGGGCGCTCGAGAGGTCCTCCGCGAGCTCGTAGGAGAATTCCGCGGACCTCAGGCGCCCCCTCGGGCGCACGACGAAGCCCGACTCGGCCCAGATCCCGAGGGGGATGAGCCTGGGATGCCAGTCCCAGCCATAGCTGACCGCCGGCTTGCAGGAGCGGCGGGCCTGGGAGCGGCCGGGCGGCTCGCCGGGCTCCTTCGGCGCCGGAAGGACGAGCACCTCGAGCGCCTCGCCGGCGCGGGCCCCCACCTCGGTCTCGAACGGGCTGAACATGCCCTCGTGCCGGAGCACGGCCTTGCCCCCGATGCGGACCTCGCAGGCATAGTCCACCCCGCCGCACGCGAAGACCGCCTCCTCCCCGGGCCGCAGGCCCAGGTCGGGGATGCGCGTGCGGTAGAGCCAGTGGTAATCCTCGAGGCCGTCGTAGGCCCTCACATTGGAGCCGAAGCGGTAGTCCGGCAGGCCCTTCGCCCTGGCCCAGTCGAGCTGGACGGCCCCCGGCACCTGCGCCGGGACCCATTCGGACGGGGCCTCCCCGGCCGATCCAAGGCGCGCCAGCTCCCACGCCGCGGGAATCCTCCGCCAGAGGGGGCGCTCGTCGCTCATCCGCAGAAGCCCTGCCTGTGGCCGAAGACGAGGCACTCCTCGGAGGGGAGGACGCCGCCCGAGCAGGTGGGGTGCAGGAGCGACACCGCCGCCGCGCAGGCCCCGAGCTCCAGGGAGCGCGCCATGGGCCAGTCCTCGTGGACCCCGAAGAGGACCCCGGAGGCGAACGCGTCGCCGGCGCCGACCGTCGACGCGATCGAGCCCTCCGCCATCCGCACGGCCGGCTGCCAGAGGAGCTCGCCCGAGGCCGAGCACGCGCACGCGCCCTCGGGGAAGTGCACGACGGCCCAGGCCCGCACGCCCATGGCGACCAGGGACCGCGCCGCCTTCTCGGCCGCGCCGCGGTCGAGGTCCCCGGACGGCCGCAGGCCGGCGCCCGTGACCTGGCCGGCCTCGTAGTCGTTCACGAAGAGGAAGTCGACCGAGGGCAGGACGGGCCGCACCGCCGACTCGAACCCGCCGGGCGCGGCGCTCACGCAGTCGGCCGCCGTGACGAGGCCCGCGGCCCTCGCCCGGCCGAGGACCTCAGCCGACGCCGGGGCGCCGCCGGCACCCGGCGCGTCCATGCGGTCGAGGAGGAGGAGGTAGCCGAGGTAGAAGACGCGGGCCTGCTGTCCCCTGAAGTCGAAGTGCTCGGGGCCCAGCCGGGCGTTGGCCCCGCGCTCGTGGAAGAACGTGCGCCTCGGCGTCGACCTGACCGCCATCACGTCCGTGTAGCTGGTCCCGGCGCCCGGCACCATCCGCAGCTGCGAGGTGTCGATGCCCGAGAGCCTGCAGTCGGCCATGATCGCCCGCCCGTCGGCGTCGTCGCCGACGAGCCCCACGCCGAGGAGCGGGAAGGGGGCGCCGAGGCGCGCCAGGTCCTTGAGGACGTTGTACGGGCCGCCGCCGTTCCCGTCCGCGCGCGCGACGATGTTCGCCAGTCCGTCCTGCTCGGGCCACGCGTCGAGCGTCTTCACGTGGTCCCTGATCCAGTTGCCCCCCGCGATGATGCCCGATCGCGCCATGGTCATTCGCCGACGACGCGGACGAGCGCGGGCTCGTCCTCCTCGATCGCCGGGAACCGGCCGGCGGCCGGGTCGAGGAAGAAGTTGTCCGCCGCGTCGTTGTTGGCCGTGGAGACCTCCCCGATGACGCACTCGTCCGAGGAGGGCCGGAAAAGGTGCCAGGTGCCGGGCCTCAGCGTCACCCGCGAGCCCGCCCGGAGGACGAGGTCCTCGCCGGCGCGCAGGCGGGCCTCCGCGCCGTCGACCCGCGCCAGGACAGGGCCCGCGCCCGGCGCGGGCCTCGCCGGCCAGAGGCGCAGGGTGAGCTCGCCCCAACGGCAGATGATGTCCTCCTTCTTCGCTCCGTGGGCGTGGCAGGGGGTCTCCTGGCCGCGCCTCGCGTACATCAGCTTCTCGCAGTACTCGGGCTCCTCGGCCAGGTTGACGAGCGTGAGGCCATGCCTCGGGAAGTCGCCCAGGCCGAAGTCCGTGATGTCCCAGCGCGGCCGCGGCGGCAGCGCCCAGCCGGCGCGCCCAAAGCAGGCGAGGGCGTCCCTGTAGGCCCTGTTGATCTCCGAGCGCTTCACGCGGGCCCCCCGGCGGCGACGACGGCCTGCTGCGCGTGGCTGGCGAGGGCCGCGGACCAGGCCTCGTGCTGGGCCACCGCCTCGTCCGGCGTGGCGCAGGCGAGGCGGGCCCCCAGGGCGCCCGCCCGCTCGGAAAGGAACGAGGCCCACATCTGCATCAGGATGTCGGCGAAGCCGGGCTCGAACACGGCGCCCGTCACCGCCCCGAAGTCCATCTCGAACCCGAGGTCCGTCCTCTCCCAGAGCTGGTCCTGCCCCCGGCGGTAGGTCCAGAGGGTCTTCGGCTCCTTCGTCGAGTACCGGACCCCGCGCGAGGTGCCGAGCGCCTCGAACACCCAGGTGTTCGTCTCGCCGGGGGCCATGCGCTTCATCTCGAGCGTCATCGGCACCGGCTCGCCGGCGATCTGCGCCGTAGCCTGGAGGATGGCGTTGTCCCAGGTGTCGCAGGCGGCGGTGCCCCCGCGCCCGTCGGGGCGCGTCGCGTAGATCTTCTGGAGCATGGCGTAGAGGCGCGCGGGACGCCAGCCGAGCCGCAGGGGAAGGTGCATGACGTGGAGGCCGAGGTCGTTCATGACGCCCGCCTCCCCGCAGCGGGAGCGCTGGCGCTTCCAGTTGATGGGCTTCTGCGGGTCCATGTCGCTCGAGTGCAGGAACGAGGCCCTGATCCCGATCAGCCGGCCCAGCTCCCCCGACGCCGCCATGAGGCGGGCCCGGCGCGCCCCCGGCAGGAACGGGAACTCCGACGAGACGCGGACGAACCTCCCGAGCCTCGCGGCCTCGTCGCGGACCCGGCGCGCCGCATCGAGGTCGATCCCGAACGGCTTCTCGGCGAGGAGGTCCTTGCCCGCACGCAGGACGTCCGTGTAGACGGCCTCGTGCAGGTCGTGCGGCACCGCGGCATAGACGACGTCGACGTCCTCCCTCGCGAGGAGCGTGCGGTGGTCGGCGTCCAGGTGCCGCACCCCGGGCACGCCGGAAAACCAGGCGAGCGCCGAGGGGTTCACGTCGCAGACCGCGGTCAGCTCCGGCCGGACGGGGCAGTCGGTGAGGGCGAACCACCGGCCGAAGGCGCTCGCCGCCTCGCGGCCCATAAGCCCGGCCCCGATGATCCCGACGCGGACACTTTCCCTGGCGGGCGCCGTCATCGGGCGAGGGCCTGGGCGTCGGCGGCGGACATCCCGTCGTGGACGATCGCCATGAGCGCGCGGGTGAAGCCGGCGGGGCTGGGGTGCTGGATGATGTTGCGCCCGTAGACGATCCCGGCGGCGCCCTGGCGGATGACCTCCTCGGTTCGGGCGAGGACCTCGGCCTCGGGCGCCCGGCCGCCGCCCCTCACGAGCACGGGCACCCCGCCCGCCGTCTCGATGACCCGGCCGTAGAGCGATAGGTCGTCCGTGGGGTCCGCCTTGATGACGTCGGCGCCGAGCTCGGCCGCCTGGCGCACGAGGGGGATGATCTTCCCGGCGTCGCCGTCCACCATGTAGCCGCCGGCCTTGTCGTTCGGCCGCAGGACGAGCGGCTCGACCATGAGCGGCATCCCCAGGCGGTCGCACTCCGGCTTGAGGGCGAGGATGTTCTCCAGGCACTGCTCGGCGAGGCCGGCCTCGTCCGGGATGCTGAAGAGGTTGGCGACGACGCAGGCCGCGTCGAGGCGGACGGCCTGGCCGACCGGGTCGGCGATCATGCGCGAGAAGAGCCTCTTCGGCAGCCGGCTCCCGTAGATGTTGGCGACGTCCGTCCGGAGGACGAGCGCGGGCCTCGGGCGCAGGGCGAGCCGCTGCAGGTGCGGGGCCTGGCCGACGGTCAGCTGGATTGCGTCGGGGCCGGCGGCCGCGAGGGTCGCCACGGCGCGGGGCAGGTCCTCGATCCCGGGCAGGAAGGAGGCCTCGTTGAAGAAGCCGTGGTCGAGCGCCACGTCGAGGCACCGGCCCGTCCGGGGGTTGAACAGCCTGCTGAGGCGCGCGGATTTCATGAAAGGGGGGCCGGGTGGACCCGGACGCCGGCCTTCTGCAGGGCGGCGCGCTCCTCGCGGCCCAGGGGCCGGTCGGTCACCAGGTCGCTGAACGCGTCCCAGGGCGCGAACCGCAGGGCCGCGGGCCGACCCCACTTCTCCGAGTGGGCGACGAGGATCCTGCGCGTGGCCCGGCGGAGCGCCTCGGCCTTCACGGCGGCCTCCGACACCTCGGTCGTCGAGGCGCCGGATGCGGCGTCGAGGCCCGACGCCCCGACGACAGCCGCGTCGAAGCGCAGGTTGTCGAGCCAGCCCTGCGCCAGGGCGCCCGTGAGGGCGAGGCTGACGGGGCGCACCTCGCCGCCAAGGGCGCAGAGGGTCGCGCGGGCGTCGCCGGCCAGGGCGAGGAGGGGGATGGAGTTCGTGTAGATGCGCAGGCCCGGCCTATCGAGGAGCGCCCGGCCGGCCTCGAGGCAGGTGGTCCCCGCGTCGACGAAGATCGTGCCCTCCTCGGGCAGTATCGCCGCGGCGGCGCGGCCCAGGCGCGCCTTCGCGTTCACGGCCCTCTCGGACTTGCGCGGGAATGGCGGCTCGACGAGCGAGAACCCGTGGGGCAGGAGCCCCCCGCGCGTCCGCGTCGCCAGGCCCGCCCCGGCGATGTCGGTGAAGTCGCGCCGGGCTGTGGCCGCCGACACGCCGAGGCGCGAGCGGATCTCGGCCGCGGTCAGGCGGCCCCGGGCCGCGAGGAGCCTCAGGATCTGTCGGTGCCTCTCTGGGGCGAGCATCCCGGCCAGCCTATCGCGGGCGGGCCGGGGGGATGCAAACACAATGGTCTGATTCGCTCAAATCGCTCACATTCGCGCATCAGGTCGCGGGGACGTAGCGTATCTCCCTGTAGGGAATCGTGCCGGAGACGACCTTGACGAAGGGCTTGCCGTCGGTGACCCCAACCGTCCCGTAGCCGGTGGCCGTCGCCAGGAAGCACCGGAAGTCGCCCTGGACGGCCGGCTGCAGGTGGAGGACCGAGTCGACGGCGTCGTAGCGCGCGCCGCCAAGCGCCTGGAGGAGCCCGTAGGACGCCTGCGCCCTCGCGTACCAGTGGCCCCACTCGTACTCGTCGAAGGGGTTCCTCGCGTGGCCGTCATAGCGGGACCTGCAGCCCCTCACGATGTCCAGGCCCTCCGCCACGAGGCCCATCATGATCATGTGGGAGGCGGCCTGGTACTCGATGCCGGTCCAGACCTCGTTCGAGTAGACGAAGGGCAGGGAAGGCATGCCGCCGCGGGGCCAGGAGCACAGGAGCAGGCCCGCCTCGCGGCCATTGGCGTAGGTCGGCCTCTGGGGATTGGAATGCTCGGAGAGGTCGGCCTTGAAGTTGTGGCGGTAGACCGAAACGAGGTGGCTCCGGACCCGCTCCGGCTTCATCACCTGCCCGACGCCGCAGACGAGCGCCATCCAGGAGCCGAGGACGCCGTCGGAGAGGCACCCCGGGCCGTACTGGTACTTCGGGCCCTCCTTCTCCAGGAGCGCCTTCGCCTCCGACGAGTAGCCGAGCCCGTACTCCCTGTTCTCGCCGGGCTTTGCCCGGAGCCCGCGCCACTCGACCTTCTGGTAGTAGTACTCGCCGTTGTAGAGCTCGGCCTCGATCCGGCGCTCGGCCTTGGCCCGCAGGTCGTCGTAGCCCGAGATGTCCTCCCCGAGCGCCCTGCCCATCGCGACCGCGGCGGTGAGGGCGCCCAGGTAGAAGCTGGAGATCATCCCGTTGGGGCCCCAGAACTCGATGTCGTAGGTGTTGTGCTGCGGCTCGACCGGCAGGCCCGCCCGGTCGGGGTCCCACTCGCGGATGCAATAGTCGAGGCTCCTGCGCACCTTCGGCCACATGCCGCGCAGCCACGGGGTGTCGCCGCTGGTCCGCCACTCGCGGTGCACCTTCATGATGCCGCCCAGCTGGCCGTCCGCGGCGGGGAAGTCGTCGTGCGGCGAGGGCCCGATGGGGAGTGCGACGCGGAACTTCTGCTGGCCCTCCTCGTCCTGCGCCGGCCCGAACTCGGTCTCGCGCAGGGTGCGCTCCAGGGACGGGAACAGGTTCGGGATCGCCTGGGCGTAGTTCCACACGTGCGAGCACGTGCCCTCGCCCTGGGCGTGGTCCTCCTCGCACCCTTCCCAGCCCCACAGGCGCCCGTCCGCCTGGCGCAGCACCGTCGGCGACTTGAGGATGCCGAGGTTCGCGGCCACGGCCTCCACGGCCTCGCCCGGCAGCGTCGTGTCGAAGAAGCAGTCCGCGAACTTCTCGGACCTGCGCCGCAGGTCCATGTAGTTGGCCGCCCAGTATTCGGCGAGGGCGTCGACATCCTTGAAGCGGGCGCCGTACCAGGGCTGGTAGAAGTCGGACGGCGGCGCGTCCGGGCCCACCTTCGGCAGGAACACGCGCAGGCGGGTCGTGGGCGAATACCAGCAGAGGCGGACGCGGATCGTGCGGCCCTCGCCCGGCAGGAGCCGGAAGGGGACGAAGAGGGAGGCCCCGAGGGGCTTGCTGCCCTGCGCCGGGGCGTCCCGGTCATAGGCCGCGCCCTGCTCCACGTCGCGCCAGGCCATGGTGAGGGCGTCGAACCAGCCCCCGCGGAACCAGCACTGGTTCACCTTCACCTCAGGGTCCTCGACCGTGGCCGCGAACCAGGCGTTCTCGTCCTGGGTCTCGGCCCAGGCTCCGCCGAAGTGGACGAACCCCCCGGGGATCCGGCGCGTCCCGCGCTCGGGCACGGGCCCCGTGTCCCACTCGTCGGTCAGCGCCGGCAGGAAGTTGCGCGCGTTGAAGGAGAAGACGAGGTCGAGGATCTCGTGCCCGGTGTTCTCGAAGGTATACTCTAGGCCCGCGACGGGTAGCCCGGAGGCCTCGGGGTCGGCCGGCTCAAAGGGGCTCCAGCCCGTGATCCGGGCCTTAAGCGGCAGCGAGCTGTCCTCCAGCTCGACGCGCCCGAAGGGGAAGTGGGGCCGGAAGGTCGCCTTCTTGAAGCGGGGAAGGCCCATCCCGGGCGGTGCCGAGCCGCTGCAGGCGTGCTTGCGCTCGTAGAGCTTCCACCTGGGCACGGGGCCCTCGACGATCCTCGCCTCCCTGCCCGGGCCGCCGAGCGAGATGGCGGCGAGGAGCCCGGGCTCGTTCTGGACCTGGGGCTTGTTGCGGACGGAGACATTGGTGATGGAGCCCGAGCCCTCGAGGCAGATCATGCCGGCGCCGAGGCCCCCCAGGGGGAAGGCGACCTGGTCCAGGGCGTCCCCGGTGAATTCCGCATCGGGGCCGCGCGGGGGGCGCGGCGCGGGAGGGGCCTCGACGGCCCGGGAGAGGGCGGGGGCGGCCGCGGCAGCGCCGAGGGCGCCGGCCGAGGTACGCAGGAACTGCCTTCGGCTTTGCTTCATAAGTCTAGTGCGCCGGCGTCAGCGTGAAGGCATCGATCCCCACGCGGTACGTGACCGCCCTCGGGTCCCTGCCCGTGACGGTCACCGTGAGGGGGTTGTCGCCGGCCCTCAGCTCGACGACGCCGAGCGGGACCTCGACCGGCTTCACGTCCGCCGCGTAGAGGTCCACGGGCGCGCCGGCCGGATTTCCGCCCGCCGCGAGGCTCACCTGCGCAAATCCCGGGCCGGACACCATCCGGGCCATGATTGCGTAGCGCCCCGCCGCGGGAGCCGGAAGCTCGAGCGTCATCACGGCCCCGGGGCCGCTGGGCTCCCAGAAGAGGGCGTGCGCCGCGGACCAGTCGACGCCATACTCCCAGTTGCCCATGCCCTGGTTCCAGAGGCCGCCCCCGGTGACCCTCGCCGTGTCCTTCAGGCCCTCGGCCTCGATGGCGCCCGGGATCGTCATCACCGCGGCCTTCGTGAAGTGCGACGGCATCAGGTCGGCGGGGAGCGCCGGCGGCTCCGGCGAGGGCCCCGCCAGGTAGTAGTACGCCACGGACGAGTAGTCTGCCGTGACCCCGTTGCCCGTGCCGTGCTCGATCGTGAAGCGGATCGATTTCCTGAACGGGATGGCGTCCTCGATGTGCCAGCGGTAGGCGGAGACGCGCGACCTTGCCTCGTCCTTGATGACGACGCCGTGGTACGGGGCCGAGTACAGGCCCCGGTCGAAGTACCAGCCCGAGCAGAAGTAGTCCTCCGTCCCCGTTCCCTCGATGGAGGGCGTCACCTCGCCGTCGACGTAGACCATCTCGTTCCCCTCGAGGAAATACAGCTCGCGCCCGGCCATGAAGAGGGCGGTGCCGACATAGTGGCCCTCGCCCTGGGTATCGAGGATGGTGTAGTTGCGGCCGGGGGTCGTCGGGTTCTCGCGCCGGAACTGGGCGTGGAACTGGCGCGTCTGCGCGGGGACGGAGTCGAGCGCCGTGTAGTCGATGTTGTAGTAGAAGGAGTCGAGCCTCTTGGACGAGCCGTTCGTCAGCGTCCAGCGGGCGGACCGGTGAAACGGCATCGGCCAGAAGCAGTTGTAGCCGCCCGAGGTCTCGTCGAGCACGGCGGAGATGTAGTCCTTCTGCTCGCCGAACCCGACGCCGAAGAAGGCGCCTATCGGGCACTCGACGCTCGGGTACCTGTCCCCGTCCCAGTACATGCGCAGGATGACCTCCGACAGGATGGCGACGTCCTCGCGCGGCGCGATCGTGACCCAGAAGCGGTGGACGCAGCCGGCGCCCTCGTGCTCAAAGAGCGTCACCGTCTTTCCCGGCCCGACGTGGAGGGCGTCGTCGTTCTGGTGGTGGCGGTCCCAGGACCCCTCGTGCATGGCGCGGCCGGGGCGGCGGTTGGCGAGCCCCGACAGGGGCGAGGAATAGGCGGGCCCGTCCTGGGCCGTGGCGCGGGTGCAGGCGAGCGCCGAGAGGAGCGCCAGCGCGGCTGCGGCCCAGCGCGCCGCATTGCGGGGCGTTCGGGGTGTCATCGGGGCGCCGAGTCTCGCGCCGCACAGGGCGCGAGCCAAGCAAAAGCTTGGCACCGGGACCGCCCGGCTACTCCGCCACCTCGAGGTGGTACTGGTAGGTGCCCGCGACGAACTTCCCGTGGTCGACCGCCGGCACGAAGGCCGTCTTCTCCTTCAGGCCGCCGGCAAACATGCTTACGGTCTTCGCGTCCATCCCATTTGGGACCACCTCGACGCTCTGGATCTCGCCGCTGGCGGCCACGTGGAAGGTGGCATCGACCCGGTGGATGTTCATCCTCCTCAGGATCGCGACGCTGAGGGGATTGCCGATCAGTTTCGGGTCGGCGGTCCCCTCGGCGTAGATCACGGGCTGCACCTGGCGCCAGAAATAGACCTGCTCGGCCCAGACTTGGACCCCCGGCGTGATGTGCTTCAGAATCTCGTCCAGGTGCTTGAACGTGTCCTTCACCTGGTCGTCGGTCGTCGACTCGGGCCCGTAGAGGGGGACGCCCGTGCGCGTCATGACGACGATCCCGTAGTTGTTCGTCGGGATGCGGTGGGTGAGGGTCCTCATCTGGACCTCGCTGTCGAAGACGGTGAAGAGCCAGTCGCCGTGGGTGTTGACCGAGATGTCGAACTGGTCCTGCACCGTGTCGCCGACGCCGAAGACGATTCCCTGCACCAGGCCCGGGTACTTCTTGACCGTCGCCGCGTAGAGGGACGGCGTCGAGCGCTGGAGCTCGTTCCAGGACATGTTCTTGTCGCCCTGGGTGAAGAAGATGATGTAGAACTCGGGCTCGGGCTGCCCCGCCTCGCTGTCGGGGGCGAGCTCCTCGCCCTTGTACTTGAGGAGGCGGCCATAGGTCTCCTGGCTGATCGCGCTCTTCGCGTCCTTCCAGTCGGCGGCCCGCTGCGGGTTGTCCTTTATGCCCTCGTAGAAGCGGACGCACTCCTCCGGGGTGAGCTTCGAGAGCGGAACGAACGTCCCGTCGTCGAAGAGGGCCCAGGGGCCGAGGATTTCGGCGGGGGCCGCCGAGAATGTCTCGCCTGTGGCGTTCTGCCATTTCTCGTCTCTTGCGAAACCGGGAGAGGCCAGGGTTATGATTGCGGCAGACAGGATCGCCGCGCGGAGTGAACGGGGGAGGTTCATGCGTTGGGGTTAGGGCGCGGGGCCTTATGGCTCCGCAGGACCTGACAATTGAACGGCGGCGCCGTTCCCTGGCAACCCTTCAGTACTGGCCCAGGCTAGGCGACTTCGGCGATCTCCTGCGGGTGCAGGATGTTGGCGACGGCGGCCAGGAGCGCATGGATCTTGAAGGGCTTGAAGAGGAAGGCGCCGCCGAAGCGCTCGATCTTGTTGCTGCGTCCGGCGCTCGAGAGGCCGCTGATGCCAAGGACCTTTATCGAGGGATTGATGTGACGGGCGATGGTGGCCAGGGCAACCCCGTCCAGGTTCGGCATCATGACGTCCGTGATGAGGACCCGGACGTCGCGCCCGCGGGTGGCAAGGATGGCCACGGCCTGCACCCCGTCCGGGGCCGTGACAACGCGGTAGCCGTTCCTGGAGAGCATGACCGAGGTCATCTCGCGGATATGCGGCTCGTCGTCCGCCACGAGCACGAGCTCGCCGTTGCCGCCGTTCGGCTTCGACTGCGGTGTCTCCCCGCAGCGGCCGACGGCGGGAACCTCCGCCGCGGGAAGGAAGATCTTGAAGGCGGTTCCGGCGCCCTCCTTGGTCCGCAGCGAGATGAACCCGTGGTGGTTCTCGACGATGCTCTTGACGGTCGACAGCCCGAGGCCCGTGCCCTTCGAGGGAGCCTTGGTGGAGAAGAACGGCTCCCAGATGCGGGGCAGCACGTCGGCGGGGATCCCGGTCCCGGTGTCCTCCACGCTGATCACGGTCCAAGCCCCGGGGCGCGCGCCCTCGAAGCGCCTGGCCGAGGCCTCGTCGAGCAGGCAGTTCTCGGCGCTCATCTTCAGGACCCCGCCGCCGGGCATCGCGTCGCGCGCGTTGACGCAGAGGTTGAGGAGGACCTGGTGGATCTGGGTCGGATCGGCCGTCACGGGCCAGAGGTTGCCGGGGATGTCGTCCACCACGGCGATGTTCTTCGGGAAGCTCTCGACGGCCGCAGTCGCCGCCTCCTGCATTATATGGTGGATCTGGACGATCTGCTGGACGCTCCCCGCGCCGTGGACGAAGGAGAGGATCTGGCGCACCAGCTCGACGCCGCGCTCGGCGCTCTGCTCGAGCGTGGTGATCATCTTCAGGTCGTCGGGGTTCGTCGCGTGCTCCCGCAGGA
Source organism: Opitutaceae bacterium (assembly GCA_036489955.1). GTDB lineage: Bacteria > Verrucomicrobiota > Verrucomicrobiia > Opitutales > Opitutaceae > Palsa-1447. The sequence goes on along the minus strand of DASXEV010000045.1, from coordinate 52,703 downwards.
GCGGGGCCGCAAGGACGATCGGGGAGAGGACGTTGTTGAGGTCGTGGACGATGCCCGAGGCCAGCATGCCGATGCTTTCAAGGCGCAGGTTCCTCGCCTTTTCGCGCTGGCGCCTTGTCCTGCCGTTTGCCGGCCCGTCGACGGCCGCGGTCCGTTCGTCGCAAAGGCCTGGCGAATTCACGCGCGGCCCCCATTTTCTGCCGCCGATGCCAATGCGTGCGCGCGAAAAGCCGGCCCTTTGCGGGTCGATCTACGGCATGCATGTGCGGACTTTACTCGCATCTGTAGGCAAATTGTCCGCACGGACCCTGTAGTCTCCACTTAGAATTCTACGTCTTTTTACGTAATACTGACGTTTCCCTCCTGCCACCAGTGTGTTGCCTGATGGATGCTTGTTATGGGCATAAATACTTATTACCCTAGGAATTCGTGAAAATCGTCATCGTCGAAGACCATTTGATGATCCGTGACGTGATCCGAAAGGTTTGCAGCTCGGGGAGTAACACCGTCGTTGGCGAGACGGACTCCGGGGTGCAGGCCGTCGAGATGATCCTGAAGCTCCGGCCGGACGCGGTGATCCTCGACCTCTCGCTGCCCGACATGGACGGGTTCAACGTCGCGGACCGCGTCCTCAAGGTGATCCCGAACCTGAGGATCCTCATGCTCTCGTCCCACTGCGACGACTACACGCTCTTCCGCGTCGAGAAGTCGGGCGTCCACGGCTTCATCGACAAGAACTCGAACACGCTCGAGATCCTGCGCGAGGCGCTGAAGGCGATCGCGGACGGGCGGATTTATTTCTCGCAGGCCTTCCAGGCGGCGCGCATGGCGCGGCGCACCGACCCGCGCTCCTTCATCAAGGTCCTCTCGGACTGGGAGCGCGCGATCCTCTCACTTATAGGGCAGGGCCTGACCGACGACGAGATCGGCGAGCGCCTGAACCTGTCCCCCCGGACGGTTCAGACCCACCGGAGCAACATCCTGCGCAAGCTCGACCTGAAGGGCACGCCGAAGCTCATCGCCTTCGCCGTGGAGAACGGCTTCACGCAGGTGCAGTCGAAGCACGGATCGACTCCAGTTTACACCTGAAGGACTCGAACTCGCGGTCGAAGTCCCCGAGCAGGGCCTCCATCCGCTCCTGGGTGGCGTCGACCGAGCACCGCTGAAGCTCGGACGCGATCTTCGAGAGGGCCTGGTACTTGACGACGCTGCAGTGGGAGAGCAGCCGGTGGGCGATCCTGTGTATCTCCTCGCGCTGCCCGGACGCCACGATGCGGCGGGCGTTGGCCTTGTCCGTGTCGAAGGAACCGAGGAAGCGGTCGATCTGGCCCGAGAGCCCCTCGAGCGTCTCGTTGCCTAGGAAGCTCAGCATCTCCAGGTCGATTTCGCCGGGCGCCTCCAGGGTGATGTTCTGCGAGCGGACCTCGATCGAGGCCGCCGTCCTCATGGGCCCGGTGAGGTCCTTGAGCGCCGCGGCGATCTTCGCGGGCGTGATCGGCTTGGAGATGAACGCGTCCATGCCCGCCTGCAGGCAGGCCTCCCGGTTGAGGTCCGAGGAGTGGGCCGTCGTCGCGATGATGATGGTCCGCCGCGTGGAGGGCTCGACCGCGCGGTAGGCGGACGCGACCTCCGTCCCGATCATGCCGGGGAGGTTCCAGTCGAGGAACGCGACGTCGTAGAAGGCCCCCTTCAGCTTCTCCAGCGCGGCGACGCCGTCGTTCACGACGTCCGACTGGATGTCCAGCCTCCTGAGGATGGCCTGCATCGCCACGACGTTGTAGTCGATGTCCTCCACAATGAGGGCCCGCAGGGGCGTCTTCGGGATGGCCACCGGCGCGGCGCGCGAGGCCTCCTTCGCAGCTGACACGAACGGGATCTCGGCCCAGAACGTAGAGCCCTCGCCGAGCTTGGACTCGACGCCGGCCCTGCCGCCCATCTTCCCGGATAGGAGCCGGCAGACCGCGAGCCCGAGGCCGGTGCCGCGGATGTTGGCGGCCCTGGCGCCCTCCAGTCTCGTGAATTTCGTGAAGAGCGAGGACGCCTCGGCGTCGGTCATCCCGGGGCCCCGGTCCCTGACGTAATAGCGCACCCGGCCGTCGAACGCCGCCTGGGCCCCGACCACGACCGGCCTTCCGGCCCCGAACTTGATGGCGTTTGTCAGGTAGTTGAGGACGATCTGCTGTACGCGCGCGGAGTCCCCGACCAGCTGCTCGGGAATCTTTGGGTCGACGGTCACTGTGATCGCCATTCCCGCCGCCTTGGCGTTGCCGGCCATCATGGCGACGCACTGCTCCAGGAGCACGCGGGGCGTGAAGGGCGCCGACTTGAGCTCGATCTTCCCGGCCTCGATCTTCGAGAAGTCGAGGACGTCGTCGACGAGCGTCGCCAGGAGGGTGGCGCAGCTGTTGATGGAGTCGGCGAGGTAACGCTGCTTCTTGTCGAGGACCGTCTCCTCGAACGCCATCGACAGGCCGAGGATGCCCGAGATCGGGTTCCTGATCTCGTGGCTCATGTTCGCGAGGAACTCGGACTTCGCCTCATTGGCCTTCTCGAGCTGCTCGGTCTTCTTCTTCACCAGTGTCTCAAGCCGGGCGTTCTGGCGCCTGAGGAATGCGAGGCGCCACTGGACGCCGCCGAAGACGGCGCCGCCGGCGAGGGCCGCCAGCCCGAGGAGGGCGGGGAGCGTCCGGTACCACGGCGGAAGGACCGTGAATTCCCAGGAGGCAGGCGGGCTCGCCATCCCGGCGTCGTTGATCGAGCGGACCTCGAACTCGTAGTGGCCGTCCCGGAGGCCGGCCAGGGTGACGTGGCTGCTGTAGGTCGGCGGGGACCAGGTGCCCGAGTCGCCGGCCAGCCTCGTCTGGAACCGGAGCGAGTCGCGCTGGATGTAGTCGAACGGCGAAATGTCGAAGTCGACGACGTTCTTGGCCGACTTGATCTCGGCGCCGTAGGGGATGGTGGTGAGGATGACCGGAAGCCGGGGCGCCGCGCTTACGGCGAGCTTCGAGGGATTGAGCCTGAGGAGGCCGTCGGATCCGCCGAGCCAGACCTTGCCCCGGTCATCCACGAAGATCGAGACGACGGCGCCGATCTGGTTCAGGCCCGGGATGACATATTCCTCCCAGGCGGCGGAGGCCTTCCCGGCGGGCGTCAGGTGTCCGATCACCGGGAGCTGCGGCCCGTCCTCAAATGGGCTCTTGAAGGCCACCCACAGCCCCCCTGCGCTGTCCTGGTTCGAGACCGCCGAGGCCGCCGTCGGCGGGGTCCCTGAGACGAAGACCCCGCGGTCATGCGGCGACTGCAGGAGCTTGGCGCCCTGCGACGTGAACACGGCCACTGAACCCCCGAGCAGGCCCACGGCGACATGGCCCGAGTCAAGAGGTTTGTCGCCCGCCGAGATGCTTTCGGGCGCATGGGGCTCCTTGTCGTTGGGAAGGAAGAAGGCCCCCCTGCTCGGGGTGCCGATCCAGATCCCGCCGGACGGGTCCTCGACCATCGTGCGGGACAGGTCGGGCAGGCGCGCGATCTTGTGGGGCACCAGTTTGCCGGACGCGCCCTCGTCCAGCCTGATGATGTCGTAGTCCTCCGCGGCGAGCAGCCCGTGGGGCGTGTCCCTGAACCGCCGGACCAGGTTAATCTCCTTGTCCGAGTGATAGATTTCGGATGCGGAATCCCGGCCGATCTGGTCGATGCCGTGGAGGGTTGCGCCATAGACGGTGTTGTCTGGGCCCGACTGGATCTCATTGTAGGTCTTCATGAGCCAGGTGACACGGTGGAAGGCCGTGTCCCCGCTCGGCTGAAGCGCGTTTTCAAAGACGCCCTCGTTGGTCGAGACGACAATCCCGTCACCCTGGGCTATGCTCCGGCAAAGGCCCCCGTTGAGACCCTCGCCCTTGCCGAAGATTTCCGTTCCGAGGTTTATCGCGATGTGGGCGATGCCGGTCGCCGTGGTGGCCCATAGGGTTCCGTCCTGCGCCACGAACAGTGAATAGATCGTCCGGGAAGGCAGGCCCTCCTCGGTCCCGAGGACGCGGAGTAGGACGCCTTGCTGGTCCACGATCCCAATGCCCCCATACAGCGTGCCGATGCACAGGTGGCCGCTGCGCAGGGGAGCCATGCAGATCGGGATTTCCCTGCGGACAAATGCGGACGCCTCGGGTCCGAATTCGGTCAGCTTCCCATCGGAAAATCTCCACAATCCCGAGGTCGTGCAGAGCACGAATCCTCTACCTATCTGAGATATCCCAAGTACGCCGGCCCCTGACAACAACTCGGGGCGAACAAAGATTTTTGGTCCGTCCTCATCAACGGAATAAACCCCGTCGGTTGAGCTGTCCACGTATGTCTTTGCTCCAACTCGGAACCCTCCGAGTCTGCGGGTTGGCTTGAAACTGTACTGCTTGAATTTCAGGCCGTCCCACGCGTACACCGATTTTGTGGCGACAAAGATGGCTCCATTGCCCGTCGCAAAGACATTCCAGACGTCGCCGGTCTCGCGCTGCCCGTCGGGCAGGTTCTGCATGAGGGAATGATAGGCCGACAATCCGTCCTGGGTTCTCTCAAAGTAGCCCATCTCATTTAGTGCGCCGACCCAGAGCCTTCCTGCGAGTCCTACAGCCATTGAGCGGACAGCGTAGCTTGACGGAACCGGGTACCGTGACCACCGGCTGCCGTCAAAGGTCAGCACGTCATCCGAGCTGAAGAACATGAGGCCGCGCTCATCCTGGGCGATCGACCAGTTGGCATAGTCGCTCCCCGTGTCCTGTGACGTGAAGGTCGTCACGACGGGACGCCCGTCGCCGGCGCGAGATGCAACAGCAAGTAGGGGCAGGATTAATCCGCACCAAGCCCACTGGAATCGACGCGGCATCGTGCTGAACCCGATCATATTTCCGAGTCCAAGGCGACTCGGTACCTTGGCGTTTTTTTCGGATAATAACGGACTACGGGAAATTACGTATTCCCGTCCGTTGTTTTAACCGAAAATGCAATTCGGCAGGAAGAAAAACAGGCGCCTATTGTTTCCTCGATGAAAACAATCAGCAGCCTCACCCTCGGCACTCTCTCGAGCCTCCTTCTGACGGCAGGAATGAAGGAAGCCGCCCAAAAGCTGGATCCGCTTTCGCGCCTTGTGGCCGGACATGACCATCACGACAGCTCGATGGAGCCCACTGCGTCGAATTGCATCAGTCCCTGCATGTTCAAACACGGCATCGAGTAAACTGGCCGGACCTAACGCTTCCTCATGCTAAGCGTCGCCGGATACCGTTACCGCAACATCCTCGAGTCCGAGGGTGGCCCCGTGAGCCGGATCTCGATGAGGGAATTCCCGGTTTATGGCAGGCAGATGTTCCAGGCGAACGCCTGGCTCTCGGACAAGGTGGTGACCCGCCGCCAGAAGTTCGCCCTCTACAGCGATGCTGACGGCACGGGGACGGCGGAATCGGCGATGATCGCCCGTTACATGGCGATCTCCGAGAGCATGGAGCGCTGGGCATACCGGGTTAAGGTCAGGGCGGCAGACAGGGAGCTTTACGGCTTCGACATCGACGAGTCCTCAAACGGGATGGCCGCCTTCCCGGGGCTCTTTCATACGGAGGCCCGGAAGCGGGCCCAGCTCGAGGCGGTCGAGCGCGCAAGCATCATCGCCTGGTGGGAGGGCACGCTCGACGGCGAGGTGCGCTCCACCGAGTGGCCCGGCATCAGCGCCCTCGTTCTCCCAAGCCCGATCGGGTTCGGCGTGACCGTCGTGGCATTCCGCCAGATCCGCACCGATTGCTTCGCCTACGGGCAGGGGGCCGCGGTGGATTATTTTGGCGCCTGCGAGCGGGCCGTGATGGAGCTCGCGCGCAACGAGTATGTCCTCGGCCTGCGGCGCGTCTCCCTCGGCCTCGCCGCACAGGAGGCGCCGTCGGACCTTTTCGAGAGGCGCTGCCTGTTCTTCTCTACGGAGGAGGGCCACGACCTCTTCCAGGAGCGTCTGAGGCGCAAGATCACGGGCCCGAGCTTCAAGTCCGAGGTCATCTGCGACACGGAGATTGAGGGGCCGTGGACGGAGTACGCGTCGGTTTGGCGCGTCCTCGTCAAGCCCGCCTCGACCGAGTTTCTCGTCAATTCCGAGAGGTACTTTTTCTGGTAGGGCGCGGTGGCTCCGCGGGCTGGCCTCGAGGCCGGATACGTTCAGTGTCGGAGGTTGGTCGGGGCCGTCGGCGTCCGGCTGGCAGCCGGTTCAGGCGAACCAAACGGGCGCCACTTGGTCGGTTTTTGGTTCGTTTGGCGTGATCCCAGGTTCGGCGGTGTTGTGTCCAGTGTAACGATCTGATTTCAAGCCTTTTGCATCTATCACATTTTATTCACATTTGAATTGCCCGCACCCCATTGCAAATTAATCTCATGTGAGAATCCCGCCGGGCGCAAGGCGCGCCCCCAGCCGGACTCCTTCAGGATGGCCGACCTCGTGAAAACGAAAATTCCGGACCACCTCAAGAGTGGGGTGACCCTGTGCCGAAATAAGAGCGACTGAGCCTATGTGCGTACCCAAAAATGCGATACGATTTCCGACATGGGCCCCCTTTGTGTTTGCCGCGCTGTTCATGCCCCGGCTCAGGGCCCAGGACTCCTCCGCGAACCCGCCGAACGACTCGTCCATCGGCGCGCTCAAGCAGATGAGCGTCGATGAGCTCATGGACATCGAGGTCACGTCGGTCGCGAAGGCGCCCGAGAAGCTCCTCGACGCGCCGGCGTCGATCGACGTGGTGACGTCCGACGAGATCGAGCGGTCGGGTGCCACGAGCATCCCGGAGGCCCTCCAGCTGGCCGACAATCTCGACGTCGCGCAGCAGAATTCGCACGACTGGGCGATCAGTGCCCGCGGCTTCAACGCGAACCTGGCCGACAAGCTCCTGGTCCTGGTCGACGGCCGCGCCGTCTATTCGCCGCTCTACGGCGGTGTGATGTGGAACGTGCAGGATTACCTCCTCGAGGACATCGACCGCATCGAGGTCATCAGCGGCCCGGGCGGAACGCTTTGGGGGGCCAACGCGGTGAACGGCGTCATCAACATCACGACCAAGAGCGCCCGTGACACCCAGGGCGTCTACGTGGAGGGCGCCGCGGGCAGCCCCCTCGAGGGCCTCGCGGGCTTCCGGTACGGCGGGGTGATGGCGCCCGAGGTGTACTACCGGGTCTACGCCCAGTACTCCTACCGCGGCAGCGAGGCGTTGCCGGACGGGGACAGCGCGGATGACGCCATGGAGATGGCGAGGACGGGCTTCCGCATCGACTCCTTCGCGCAGAAGGACACGACCCTCACGCTCCAGGGCGACCTGTACAACGGCACGGAATTCCTTGGGCCGACGCTGGGCAATGCCCAGCTGGCGGGCGGGAACGTCCTCGGCCGCTGGACCCGCGACATGGACGACGGGGCGCAGGCCAGCCTGCAGTCCTATTTCGACAGCACCCACCTCACCCAGCCGTTCGCGGCGAGCCCGGCGGCGCCCCCCTACTACACGGGATTCCCCCTGAATTCCCTGACCGACAACCTGGACACGTACGACGTGGACTTCCAGTACCGCCTGCCGCAGATGGAGAGGCAGGTGGTGACGGTGGGGCTGGGCTACCGGTTCACGCATGAGCTGGACCAGGACCTGTCCATCGTGCGCTTCAACCCGGACATCCTCGACCAGAGCCTCTACAGCGGATTCGTCCAGGACGAGGTCACGCTCGCCCCGAACGTGCATGTCACGCTGGGCAGCAAGCTGGAGCACAACGACTACACCGGCTTCGAGTACGAGCCGAGCGCGCGCGTGAGCTGGACCCCAGACGCGAAGCAGATGGTGTGGGCCGCGGTCTCCCGCGCCGTGCGCACGCCCTCACGCTACGACCGCGACCTGCAGGTCGTGACGGGCCTCGTGAACCCGCCGGCCCCCTACCAGTTCCCGGCCTCCTATCTCACCGGCTCAGAGGACTTCACCTCCGAGACCGTCATTGCCTACGAACTCGGCTACAGGGCGCAGGTCGGCACGCGGGCCTCCGTCTCGGCGTCGGCGTACTACAACGTCTACAACGACGTGAGGGGCACCGGTGCGACCCCCGTCTCGACCTTCTACCCGTTCCCGTACCCCGTCGTGTTCAACAACGACCTCGAGGGGCACACCTGGGGCGTCGAGGTGAGCGGCGATTACCAGCTGCAGGACTGGTGGCGGCTCCACGCGGGGTACGACCTCCTGCGCGAGGACATCTTCGCGGAGCCGGGATATGTCGACGCCACGGGCGCGCTGAACGAGACCGCCGACCCGGAGCACCAGGTGTTCGTGCGCTCGTCCATGGACCTGCCGCATGGCGTCGACCTGGACCTCGATTTCCGCTGGATCAGCAGCCTCGAGATCGACAACGGGCCGAATGGCGGGCCGGTGGCGGGAGAGGTGCCCGGCTACGCTGAGCTGAACGCCAGGCTCGCATGGCAGGCCAGCCGCAGCCTGACGGTTTCAATCGTCGGCCAGAATTTACTGCACCCCCACCATCCTGAGTATGGATACCCGAGCGCATCGCGGGAGGAGATCGAGCGCGGCGTATATGGAAAGGCAGAATGGCGCTACTGAGCCGTCTGGCGCCGCGGTGGCGCACCATCGGCCTCGCCGCGGCGCTCGCCCTCGCGCCGGCGCTGGCGTTTTCCGCGGCGACCGAGTACCAGATCAAGGCGGTCTTCCTTTACAATTTCGCCGAGTTCGTGGACTGGCCGGCGGGCTCCTTCCCGGACCCGCAGGCGCCGCTCGTGATCGGGATACTCGGGGACGATCCCTTCGGAAGCATGATCGACGAGGCCGTGAAGGGCGAGCGGGTGAGCGGGCGACCGATCGTGATCCGCCGCTTCCGGACGGCGTCGGAGATCTCGGGTTGCCAGATCCTGTTCATCAGCCGGTCCGAGAAGGACCGCCTCCCGGAGATCATGCGGGACATCCGGGACATGAGCGTCCTCACGGTCAGCGACGCGGACGGGTTCAGCAGGGCGGGCGGGATGATCCGGTTCATCATGGAGAACAACAAGGTGCGCCTCCGGATCAACCCCCAGGCCGCGAAGCAGGCCCGCCTCTCCATAAGCTCCAAGCTCCTGCGGCCGGCGCAGATCGTGAAAGCGGGGGAGGACTGACCATGCGAATGCAGGACATGCCCTTCCGCCGGAAGCTGATGACGATCATCCTGACGACGACGGCCGTCGTGATGGCGCTCATGAGCGGCGCCTTCGTCACCTACGAGGTGGTCACGATCCGCAAGTCGCTCGCGAGGCAGATGCAGACGCTGGGCGAGATGCTGGCGGCCAACAGCACGGCTGCCCTTGCGTTCCAGAACCAGGACGACGCGACCGAGATCCTCTCCGCGCTGTCGGCTGACAAGCACGTCATTTCGGCGGCCCTATACGACAAGTCGGGCCACGTCTTCGCGCGCTATCCCGCGGCGGTCACCGACGCCTCGCTGCCCGCGGCGCCCGGCGAGACGGGCTACGTCTTCAACCAGGGGCGCCTCACCTCGTTCTCGCCGGTTATACAGGCGAAGAGCGACCGGCTGGGGACGCTCTACCTCGCCTACGACTCGGGCGCGATCGTCTCCGAGTGGATGCGGGCGTCCCTTGGGATCGGCGCCGTGGTCCTGGCGATCGTCCTCGCATTCGCCTACTTGCTGTCGCGCCACCTGCAGCAGCAGATCTCCCACCCGATCCTCGCGCTGGCGGACATGGCGAGGGACATATCCACCCGTAGGGACTACTCCGTCAGGGCGCCGGAGCTGGGCAAGGACGAGGTGGGGACGCTGACCACTGCCTTCAACGAGATGCTCACGCAGCTCCAGGACCTGACCCGCAGCCTCGAGGAGAAGGTGGCAAAGCGGACGGCCGAGCTCGAGGCCGCGAACGTCGAGCTGCGGCGCAGCGAGGCCGAGGTCAACAACCTGTTCGAGTCCCTTCCGGGCCTCTATGTCGTCCTCACCCCCGACCTCGTCATCAAGGCCGCCAGCGACGCCTACCTGCGGGCGACCAATGTCAGCAGGGAGGCGATTGTCGGCCGGCGCATCTTCGACGTGTTTCCCGACAATCCGGCCGACTCCGACGCCACGGGCGAGACCAACGTCGGCGCCTCCCTCGAGAAGGTGCTGAGGACCGGCGAGACGAACGTGATGGCGATCCAGAGGTACGACATCCGCGGGACGGACGGCACCTACAGGGAGAGGTACTGGAGCCCGGTCAATTCGCCCGTCCTCGATGCCGAGCGGAAGGTGAGGTACATCATCCACCGCGTGGAGGAGGTGACCGACTTCGTGCTCAGGAAGGCGGAGAAGGGGGCCGCCGGCGAGGAGCTGCGCATCAAGATGGAGAACATCGAGGCCGAGATCTACAGGAGCTCCCAGCAGGTTCAGGCGGCGAACCGCCAGCTCGAGGCGGCCAACAGGGAGCTCGAGGCCTTCTCCTATTCGGTCTCCCACGACCTGCGCGCCCCGCTGCGCCACGTCGACGGGTTCGCGGCCATGCTCGCCAAGCACGTGGGCAGCTCGCTCGACGAGCGGGGCAAGCACCTCCTGGGGACGATATCCAGCGCATCGAAGAAGATGGGGCGCCTCATCGACGACCTGCTCTCCTTCTCACGCACGGGGCGCACGGAGATGAAGATCGGCCCGGTCGACCAGGACGCCGTCGTGGCGTCGGTGATCGCGGAGGGGCAGTTCGACACCGCGGAGAAGAAGATAGCCTGGAAGATCGCGCGGCTACCGGCGATCAGGGCCGACGCGGCCATGATGCGACAGGTCTGGGCCAACCTCATCCAGAACGCCGTGAAGTACTCGGGCAAGAACGACGCGCCCTTCGTCGAGATCGGCTGCCAGCCGGGACCGGAAAGGGAGGTCGCCTTCTTCGTCAAGGACAACGGCGTCGGGTTCGACATGAAGTACGTCGACAAGCTCTTCGGCGTATTCCAGCGGCTCCATTCCTCGAACGAGTTCGAGGGCACGGGCATCGGCCTTGCGAACATCCGCCGCATTGTCGCCCGGCACGGCGGCCAGACCTGGGCCGAGGGCGTCCTCGGCCAAGGCGCCACGTTCTTTTTCTCGCTGCCTCCCACGCTCGTCGACGGGCAGGCACCCCGCACCACCTAAACCAAACACCACCGACAGATTATGCCACACAATCCCCAGGCCCCCCACGGCGCCCTCCATTCCATCCTGCTCGTCGAGGACAACCCGAACGACGTCGAGCTGTCGCTCTCGGCGCTCAAGGAGGCCCGCCTCGCGAACGAGATCATCGTCGCCAACGACGGGGAGCAGGCCCTCGACTACCTTTACCGGAAGGGAAAGCACGCCGGCAGGACGACGCCCAATCCCGCGGTCATCCTCCTCGACCTCAAGATGCCCAAGGTGGACGGCCACGAGGTGCTCAGGCAGATCCGCCTGGACCCCTACCTGAGGCTAATCCCGGTCGTCATCCTCACGTCCTCGCGCGAGGAGAAGGACCTTTACTCCAGCTACGACAAGGGCGCGAACGCCTACGTCGTGAAGCCCGTCGACTTTGAGGAGTTCATAACGGCAATCAGCAAGCTCGGGGTGTTCTGGGCGGTTCTCAACGAGCCGCCCCCAGGGAGGGGCCCATCATGAAGATCCTTCACATAGAGGACAATCTCGAGGACGCGGAGCTCGTCCACGCACTCGTGACGGAGGAGTGGCCCGAGTGCGCCATCCGGGTCGTGTCAAACAAGGCCACGTTCATGGACAGTATGGCGGGCGAGTATGACATCGTCCTGTCGGACTTCTCGCTCGGGTCGTTCACGGGCCTCGACGCGCTGGCGATCGTGCGCGACCGGATGCCTGCGACGCCCTTCATATTCCTCTCCGGCACGATCGGGGAGGACCGCGCGATCGAGGCCCTCCAGGCGGGAGCGCAGGACTATGTCCTGAAGGACAGGATGAAGCGCCTCATCTCGGCCATCCGCCGGGCCCAGCGGGAGAGCGAGGAGAGGAAAAAGCGACGCGCCGCCGAGCTGACGACGGCCAGGTTCGGCATGCTCCTCGAGAACACGCCGGACTTCATCGGCATGGCGTCCCCCGACGGGCGGATGTTCTACATCAACCGGGCCGGCCTGCAGATGGCCGGCATGGCGCACGACCAGGACATCTCGCGCCTCACCATGGCCGACCTCCACCCGGAGGACGCCTACGACACCGTGGTGAAGGAGGGCATACCGATGGCGAACCGGGACGGCAGCTGGATCGGCCAGGTGACCCTCAGGTGCCGGGACACGAGCGAGCGGCCCGTCTCCCTCATCATCATCGCGCACAAGGCGACCGAGGAGACGGCCGGGCACTTCTCGCTCATCATGCACGACCTCACGACCCACCAGGAGGCCGAGAGGCGGATCCGCGAGCAGGCCGACCTGCTGAACAGGGCGCGCGACGCCATCATCGTGACGGACATGGGCGGAGCCGTGACCTTCTGGAACGAGGGGGCCGAGCGCATCAGCGGCTGGGAGTCGGAGGAGTCCACGGGCCGGCCCCTCGCCGGTGTCCTCGGCTTCGGGGCGGCGGAGGAGATCGCGAAGGCCACAACGGCGCTCCAGAGCGCCGACGAGTGGCGCGGGGAGTTCAAGATCCACAGCAAGCGCGAGAAGCTGCTGGTCCTCGAGGTGAGCGCGACGCTCATTCGCAACAACAGCGGGCAGCCGACCTCGCGCCTCTACATCGGCACCGACGTCACGGCGAAGAAGAACCTGGAGGAGCAGTTCCTGCGCGTCCAGAGGCTCGAGAGCATAGGGATGCTGGCGTCCGGCATCGCGCACGACCTGAACAACGTCCTGGCCCCGATCTTCCTCGCGGCCCCGATGCTGAGGGAGCACCTGTCGAACCCGACGGACCTCAACATCATCGCCACCCTCGAGAAGAGCGCCGAGCGCGGCGCGGGCCTGGTCCGCCAGATCCTCTCCTTCGCCCACGGCGTCACCGGCGAGCACCAGCTGCTCGAGATGAAGCACTTCATGAAGGACACGGCGACCGTCATCGTGCAGACCTTCCCGAAGAACATCCGGCTGGAGGAGGCGGCCACCTCGAACCTCTGGCCGGTCATGGGCAACGCCACGCAGATCCACCAAATCCTCCTCAACCTCTGCGTCAACGCGAGGGATGCCATGCCCGGTGGAGGAAAGCTGATCCTGCGCGCCGAGAACTGCGTCCTGGACGACGTCGCCGCGGGCTCGCTCGCCGGCGCCACGTCCGGCGCATTCCTCGTCATCCACGTGGAGGACAGCGGGACCGGCATTCCCCAGGACGTCCTGGAGCACATATGGGAGCCCTTCTTCACGACGAAGGCCCCGGGCAAGGGGACGGGCCTCGGCCTGTCCACGGTCCGCGGCATCGTCGAGAACCACAAGGGCTTCGTGGAGCTGAAGACGAAGCCCGGCAGGGGCACGACATTCCGGGTCTACCTGCCCGCGGCGAACGTCGACTCAAAGGACGGCGCCGCCGAAACATCCAACCCGAGCGTGGCGCGCGGCAAGGGCGAGCTCATCCTCATCGTGGACGACGAGGCGCGCATACGCGACACCGCCGCCGCTATCCTCTCCCACAACGGCTACCGTGTCATCATGGCGGCCGACGGCACGGAGGCCGTGGCGCTTTTTGCTCCACGGAGCGACGAAATCAGCATACTCATCACCGACCTGAGCATGCCCAACCTTGACGGAGCCTCCCTTGCGAACGTCGTGCGGCGCCTCAACCCGGGGGTCAAGATCCTCGCGATGAGCGGGCTGGAAAGCGGCGGCCTGAACAAGGAGGTCGAGAAGTTCGCAGGGGCGTTCCTTGCGAAGCCCTTCAGGGCGAACACGCTGCTCGGCACCGTCCACAAGCTCCTCTGCGGCGAGGCTGTCCCGGGCGCGCCGCGTGCCTGAGGAGCCGGGGTTGGTGGCTCCGCCGGCGCGCCGGTGGACGCCGCTCGCCGTCCTCGGCATCGCGGCGGCGACCGCCGCCGCCTATGGCCCCGCCCTGCGGGGGGCCATGCTCTGGGACGACGCGGCGCACGTGACCCCGCCCGCCCTGCGTGGGATGGCTGGCCTCTGGAGAATCTGGTTCCACCTCGGGGCGACGCAGCAGTACTACCCGCTCCTCCACACCGCGTTCTGGGCCGAGCATGCGCTCTGGGGCGACGCGGTGCTGGGCTATCACCTCCTGAACGTCGCGCTGCACGCGCTCTCGGCCTGCCTGTTCGCCCTCGTGCTCGCGCGGATCCGGCCGGGCCGCGCGGGCCGGGGGACCGAGTGGTTCGCGGCGGCGGTCTTTGCCCTGCACCCGGTCTGCGTGGAGTCGGTCGCCTGGATTTCCGAGCAGAAGAACACCCTGTCCCTCGCCCTGTACCTCCTGGCGGCGCTCTCCTACCTCCGGTTCGACGAGGGGCGCCGGAAGGGGCCCTACATGGCGGCGCTCGTCCTCTTCGTCATGGCCCTTCTCACCAAGTCGGTGACGGCGACGCTGCCGGCGGCTCTGCTCCTCATGCTCGCGTGGAGGCGCGGCCGCCTTTCGCCCGCGCGGGACGCGGCCCCCCTCATCCCCTTCTTCGCGGCGGGGATCTCGGCCGGCCTTTTCACCGCGTGGGTCGAGAGGACCTACATCGGCGCCAGCGGCCCGGATTTCGCGCTCGGCCTGGCCGAGCGGTTCCTGCTGGCGGGCAGGGTGGTGTGGTTCTACCTCGGGAAGGTGCTGTGGCCCTCGGGGCTCATGTTCATCTATCCCCACTGGAACGTGGTCCCCGGGTTGTCCTGGTACGCCGGCGTGGCGGCGTTCGCCGCGGCCCCCGCCGTCCTTTGGCGGATCCGGGCGTGGAGCCCCGCCCCGCTGCTCACCTTCCTCTTCTTCGTCGGATCGCTCTTCCCGGCGCTGGGCTTCGTGAATGTCTACCCGTTCCTGTTCTCCTACGTCGCGGACCATTTCCAGTACATCGCCTGCCTGGGCGTCATCGCCCTCGTGGCCGACGGCGGACTGGCCGTTGCCATCCGCCGTGCGTCGGCGGCCGGGCGCCCTTGGGGCGCCGCGCTCGCCGCGGCCTGCGCGATCGCCCTCTGCATCCTCTTCGGCCTCACGCGGAGGCAGGCGGCAGCCTATCGCGGCCCCGGTACCCTCTACTCCGAGACGCTGCGCCGCAATCCCGGCGCGTGGATGGCCGAGAACAACCTCGGGGTCGACCTCATGGGGCGCCGCGACTATGCAGGCGCGATCGCCCACTTTAGGAGGGCGATCAGCCTGCGGCCTGCCTATGCCGATGCGCACAACAACCTCGGCAACGCCCTCACGAAGTCACCCTCCGGCGCCCCAGGGGCGATCGCCGAGTTCCGGGAGGCCCTCGCCCTGCAGCCCTCGATGGCCGAGGCCCACGCCAACCTGGGGACGGCGCTCGTCGCCGTGCCCGGCGCCAGGGAAGCTGGCATCGCCGAGCTCCGGGCGGCCCTGCGGGGCAACGAGGACAATCCAGAGTTCGCGCGGGCGCACGCCGACCTGGGCGCCGCGCTCGCGGCGGGCCCGGAGGGCATTGCTGCCGCCGGGCCCGAGTTCGAGAAGTCGCTCCGGCTTGACCCGCATTCGGCGGCGGCATGGGACAACTACGGGATCGCGCTCGCCAGGGCCGGCCGGCCGGCCGAGGCCGCCAGCTGCATCCTGCGGGCCCTAGCGCTAAGCCCGGACGAGGGCGTCTTCCACAGCAACCTGGGCGGCGTGTACGAGCAGCTGGGGAAGCGGCAGGATGCCGTCCGCGAATACCGGGAGGCCGTCAGGCTTGATCCCGGATTCGCGGGGGGGCACTACAACCTCGGCCAGGAGCTGATGCGCGGGGGCGACCTGGCCGGTGCCGAGGCCGAGCTCCGGGAGGCCGTGCGGCTCTCGCCCGGCGCGGCGGACATGAGGAGCAGCCTCGGCACGGCGCTTTACCGGGCACGGGACTACTCCGGGGCCGCGGCGCAGTACGCCGAGGCCGTCCGCATTGCGCCGTCGTCGGCCCGCTACCGGAACTACCTGGGCATCGCCCTCGGTGCGTCGGGAAGGCCCGTGGACGCCCTCCGCGAACTCAGGGAGGCGGTCCGCCTCGATCCCGGCTACCCGGATGCGCATTACAACCTGGCGCTCGCGCTCCGGAGGGCCGGCCTCGAGGGCGAAGCCGGACGGGAATTCGAGCGGTCCGGAAGGCCCGCTCCGCAGGTGCCATAGGCGCCGGCGTGCCCGGCGCGGGCGGGCCTGGGTCAGTCGTTGGGCGGCACGAGGACAAGGGGGAGCCGCGGGGGCCCAACTGGGCCGGCGACGCCGTTCGTGCGCGAAAACTTCACGATGGTCAGGATCCAAGTGCCCGCATCCTGGCGGGGGCTGTTCTGCGAGCCGTAGAACGGATGGATGATGAAGAGCCTCGTGGGCGCGTAGCGGCTCATGTCGTAGCCGTCCAAGAGGAGGGGGTGGCCGTTCCTGGGCACCGCGAGGAAGCCCCGCGGGGGCACCCTCGTGTCGCCGGGCCGCCCGGGAAACAGGACGCAGTCCATGTAGATGGCCGACGGGTCGGGCCCGGTCCGTATCAGGGTCCTCTCATGCTCCAGGAAATCCCGCACCTCGGTCCGGGCGGACTGGACCACGGGGGAGGTGCCCCCAATGAGGTCCGGCAGGTCGATGGCGAAGCGGGTGATCCCGTTGCCCGCGACCCGCGCGTCGCGGCGCCCGCGGACGAGCGGATCCAGCATGTAGTCGACCACGATCGGCCCCGGCTGCCCGGCGATGTCCGCCGCCAGCGCGTTCCAGTCGCGGTCCGGGCGGGGAAAGCGCGGGGCGATCGCCATGAGGAGCGCGAAGTTTGCGGCGAGGGCCGTGCCGGTCAGGACCAGGGGCAGCGTCTCGGCCGCCTGGGCGGCCACGACCGCCAGGGCCGGCAGGATCAAGTGGTAGTAATAAGTCAGATACGCGCCGCGGTGCCACCCGAGGCCGAGCCCGATGGCCGCGCAGCCGAGGGCAAGCGCCCACGCCCAGTATCGGCGGTCGCGGTCCTGGGGCCACAGGGCGTCCCGTACGCCCGCCCGGCGAAGGACGAGCGGCGCCGCGGCGGTGGCCACGAGGGCGCACGCCAGGAGGGCCATGTCCCTCGTCTGGACGAGGAGGGGCCACACGCTCGGGTCCCGGTGGGCGAAATGAAACTGCACCGTCTCCAGGATGAAATAGGGGTTGTATCCGGCGAATACCGCCACGCCGCCGCAGATGACGAGCGAGCTTGTGCCGGCTATGACGAGGGAGCGCCGGAGCCTGAAGGGCCTGCCGGCGACGAAGGGGTAGGTGGCCGCGGCACCCCACGGCAGGAGGCCGTAGGGCTTCGTCAGGAAGGCCGCCAGGCCGAGCGCTCCCAGGACCAGGCCGCCCTTGAGCGCGCCCATCCGGTCCATGACAAGGGGCCGCCCCGCCGCGAGCACCCCCATGATGAGCAGCGTCTCCAGGAAGTCCGGCCTTGCCTGTATCGAGGAGGACCCGGCGTTGAGTGCGAAGAAGATCGCCGCCACGCCGCCCGTCGCCAGCCAGGACGTGCGATAGGACCTGAGGACCCAGGCCAGGAGCGCCACAGCCCCGCAGAGGGCCGCCATGTTGGCGGCGCGCGCCGCCACGTAGGGGTCAAGGCCAAGCGCGAGGAACGGCCTGCAGAACGTCGAGAACCCCGGGCCATAGTTGTCCTGCGCCTCGACGAAGTGGCCGAGCTGGTACTGGTGGGGCCACACCTCGGAGATTCCCTTGTAGACGACCTCGGGGTAGCCCATCGGCTCGCCCAGGGTGAGCGTCGACGCCTCCATGGCAAAATGGTAGAGGAAGAGGACGGCAGCCCCGGTCGCGACCGAAGCCTTGATGAGCTTGTTTGCGGCCGGAGAGGTCATTCTTGAAGCCCGCCGGACGCCCCGGCCGATTGTCGAGACCGTGCCGCCGCGGCCCGGAGGCAGCGAGAGTATTCAGCGAGGCCGGGCGCGGCAGCCCGGCACGCGCTCACGGCCTCCTGGAAACTGCGGCATGAATCACCGGCCTTCGGGGTGGAAGTTCGTTCCCGGCGCCGGGTCCGGGGCCCGCACGGCTCCGAAAAACAATTTTTTCATACAGTCTTGGCTTGACCGCTGTGGGTCAAAATGGGTTGAAATGGGGTATTGTGGGGCGGGTCCTGTCCGCGGTCCCCATGGCACATACCGGCAAAGCATTTTTCACGGGCCTTTTTAGGCACACCCTCGACGACAAGGGTCGCGTCACGATCCCTTCGGCATGGCGCACGGCGCACGAGGAGAATGACGTCTTCCTCGCGACTCCCCATCCCGACGGCTACGTCGCTGTCCTTCCCCCTTCGGAGGTCGAGAAGCTGCACGCGAAGATCGCCCAGATGGCGCTGAGCGACGGGGCTGCGCAGGACTTTGCGTCCCGTTTCTTCGCCCAGACCCAGTCATTCTCCTTCGACAAGCAGGGTCGCGTCGGCCTGGCGGCCGATTTGCTGGAGCACGCAGGGATCGCCCGGGAGGCGGTCCTCGTGGGCTCCCTCACCAAGTTCAACCTCTATTCGCCGGCCCGATGGAAGAAGGTCGAGGCGCGCACGTCGGGCGAGAACTTCGGCGACATCATGCGGCGCCTCGGAATCTGAAAAATGTCCCACACCGGTAAGCCCGTCCCACCCGCCCCGATGGCCTCCTTGTTCACCCCCGTCCTCCCACGGACGTTCCCAGCCTGGATCGATTCCCAGGAGTTTGGCGTCGCCCATGCCTGCGCGATTCCGCGGATCCGCGACAGCCTGGTCCTGCGCCTTGTCGCGGGGCGGCGCCGGGCGAATGCCGTGCACCTCATCCATGCTCCTGGCGCCCCCTGAGAGAGCGCCGGTTCGCATGATGCCTGGCCACAAGCCCGTCCTCCTTCGCGAGGTCCTGGGCTTTCTGGCCCCGGTTCCCGGCGGGCGGTACCTCGACTGCACCTTCGGCGGCGGGGGCCATTCTCTTGCCTTGCTGGAGGCGGCCTCCGATGTGCATGTCGTTGCCCTGGATCGGGATCCCGACGCCGTTGCGAGGGCTGACCCCCTGCTCGCCGCCTTTCCCGGCCGCTTTTCGGTGCACCTGAGCAATTTCGCGGACCTGCGCTCCGCGGCCACGGGTCCCTTCGACGGGGTCCTCTTCGACTTTGGCCTGTCGTCATTCCAGCTGGACGACCCGGAGCGCGGCTTCTCCTTCAGGTCGGACGCGCCCGCCGACATGCGCATGGACCGCCGGTCGGGCGTCCCGGCCTCGGTGTGGCTCGAGACGGCGACGACGGAGATGCTGGAGAACGCGGTGCGCGACCTCGGCGAGGAACCCTCCTGGAGGCGCATCGTGCGGGCCATCGTGGCCGCCCGCGGCACGGGCAGGCTGTCAAGGACCGCCTCCCTCGCCGACCTGATCAGCTCCGCGATCCCGGCGCCGGCCCGCCGGACGATGCGGATTCATCCGGCCACGAGGACGTTCCAGGGCATCCGCATCGCCCTCAACGACGAGCTTCACGCCCTGGGCGCCGCGCTGGGCGACGGGTTTGGGGTCCTCAGGCCGGGCGGCGTCCTCTGCGCCATCAGCTTCCATTCGCTGGAGGACCGGCCCGTGAAGCAGTTCTTCAGGCGCCTCTGCGGCCAGCCCGAGAATTCCGACGACTCCACGCCCCAGGACCTCCGCACGCGGGTTGCCACGCCGCTCACCAACCGGCCGGTCGTGCCCGCTCCCGAGGAGATCGAATCCAACCCCCGTAGCCGGTCTGCAAAGCTGCGGGCCGTCAGGAAGCTCTGATGCGCCCCGACGGCAAACACGGCGCGCAGGCCTTCGTGAACCAGTTCATGGTGGTCGCCATCGCGGCGATCTGCGGCTGCTCGTCGATCGGCCTCGGAACCGTGTGGATGCGGCACCAGATATCCGTTGCTGCGAACGCGAACAAGACGCTCGAGACGTCGATTGCGACCGTGGAGCGCCAAATCGAGGAGACGGACGCCGAGATCGCGTCGGAGCAGGACCCGGCGGTCCTCTACAAGAGAAACACCGACTGGCACCTCGGGCTGGTGCCTCCCGACGAGACCCAGCTCCGGCGGGTTCCCGACGACACCGTCAGCCGCCTCGCCTCCGAGCACAACCGCAAGCTGTTCGGGGACGGCCCCGCGACCGTGAGCCTGCACCTCGCCCAGGCGCACTGACGCCGCCCGAACAAAAATGTCGAAGGGCTTCACCTCAAACTACCGAATCGCCCTTCTCGCGGCGATGGTCCTTGCGATGTTCGCGGGACTCGAGGTGCGCCTCGTCTGGCTGCATGTCGTCATGCGCGACGAGCTGCTGCGGTCGGTGGACGAGGCCCGCCGCCAGCTGATCGCGGACTACGCGAGGCGCGGCGACATCGTCGACGACCACGGCGCGCTCCTTGCGACCAGCAGGTCGGTCATCGTGCTCGGGGTCGACCCCCAGTTCGTCCGCAAGGAGGACCGCGCGAAGCTGCCGGAGCTCGCGAGGCTGCTCGGGATGCCGGTCGCCGGCCTGGAGCGCATTTGCGACACGAAGGTGCGACCGGACCAGCCCAGGCAGGAGGCGAAGGCGGTCGCCGGGGACCTCGTGATCAGACTGGCGGGCGCCCCGGCCCAGGAGCGGGCCGACGGCGACAACGATCCCGAGGGCATCCGCGACGTCGAGACGGATGACCCGGACCATGGCGGCGGCCGGCTTATCCGGTGGGCGAAGCTGAGCGAGCAGGTGCCGGAGTCCGTCTACGAGCAGGTGACCAAGCTCGGGGTCCGCGGCATCTACGGCCGCAGGGTCTACAGGCGCGACTATCCCCACGACGACATGGCGGCGCACGTGATCGGGTATGTCGACCGCGAGGAGCACCCCATCGCGGGAATCGAGCATTTCGCGGACTTTTACCTGCGCGGCGAGAACGGCTGGGTCGAGTCCGAGAAGGACGGCAAGAACCACGAGCTGGCCCAGTTCCGCTCGCGCGAGGCGCCGGCGATCAACGGCTACAACGTCTCGCTCACGATCGACTCCGTCGTCCAGCACATGGCCGAGGACGAGCTCGACAAGGTGGCCAAGCAGTACCTGCCGCTGAAGGCGACAATCATCGTGAGCGACCCGCGCACGGGCTTCATCCTCGCGCTGGCCAACTATCCGTCGTTCGACCTGAACACGTACAACAGGCTGCCGAAGGACGAGGAGCGCAGGATGCGCAACGTCGCCGTCGCGGACGAGTACGAGCCGGGGTCGGTCTTCAAGATCGTCTCGGTCGCCGCGGCGCTGAACGAGCACCTGGTGACGACCACGACCCAGTTCGACTGCAACCTGGAGAAGATCGACTACAACGGGATCACCCGGAACCTGCCGAGGGACGACGACCACTACGACCATCTGCTCTCCGTCGCCGAGATCATCGCCAAGTCGTCCAACAAGGGCGCGGCCCAGCTCGCGATGCGGCTCGGGGACCAGCGGTTCTACGACTATGCTCGCGCCTTCGGTTTCGGGCAGCGCACGGGCTTCCCCATCGGCGGCGAGGTGACCGGAAACCTCAAGGCGCCCGCAAAGTGGGACAGCCTCACCATCACCCGGATGCCGATGGGCCAGTCAGTTACGGCCACCGCGCTGCAGATGCAGCAGGCGATGGGCGTCATCGCCTCGGGGGGTGTGCTCCTCAAGCCGCAGATCGTGAGCGAGATCTACGATTCCAACGGGGAGCTCGTCTATAAGTTCGGCAGGGAGGAGGTGCGCCGGGTCATCTCCGAGCAGACGGCCAGCACCATGGCCCGCCTTCTCATGGGCGTCGTCTCCAAGGACGGAACCGCGGTCGAGGCGGCGATCCCCGGCTTTGAATGCGCCGGCAAGACGGGGACGGCCCAGAAGCTCGAGCCCGTGACGCTGGCCAACGGTAAGACCATGCTCCGCTATTCCGACCACCATGACGTCGCCTCCTTCGTCGGGTTCTTCCCTGCGAGCGCGCCCCAGGTCGCCATCGCGGTCGTCATCGACGACGCGGACGCCCACTGCCCGGGAGGCAAGGCATGGGGGCATTCCGTGGCCGCTCCCGTCTTCAAGAGGCTGGGCGAGCGCCTGATACCCTACCTCGGAACGAGGCCGGCAATCGACAACGACGTCCGCGGGTCCTACGCGATGGGAGGGGCGAGGTGATCGGCTACTTGACGCCCAACCACGCCCTGGTCCGGGCTTTCCGCGAGCGGCCCTTGCGCCGCAGGAGCGCCGACTATCTTCATCACAACAGAGCGATAAAAATGGCACCCATTCTCTCCGATTTCATACGCGAAGGGGAGGCGCTGTCCGTGAAGGGCAGCCTCACGAGGCCCATCTCCGGCATCGTGATGGACAGCCGCCGCGTCGTCCCGGGAAACCTGTTCTTCGCGCTGCCGGGGCTGCGCACGGACGGGGCCTCGTTCGTCGACGAGGCCGTGAGCCGCGGTGCCGCCGCCGTCATCGCCCAGAACATGCCGTCGCATCCCCCGGCGAGGGTCTCCTTCGTCCAGGTTGCCGACGCCAGGGCCATGCTCGCCAGGGTGTCGCAGCGTTACTTCCGCTTCCCGGACCGCGACCTGACAGTCGTTGGCGTCACGGGGACGAACGGCAAGACCACGGTGACGCACCTCCTCCGGCAGTTCCTGAACGGCACCGAGAAGGTGGGGCTGCTCGGCACGATCAGCTACGACCTCGGTGCGCGTACCGTCCCCTCGTACAGGACGACGCCGGAGTCGCTGGACACCTTCGGGATGCTGGCGCAGATGCGCGACGCGGGCTGCAGGAGCGCAGTCATGGAGGTCAGCTCGCACGGCATCGCCCAGCAGCGCGTCCTGGGCCTCGAGTTCGGCGCAGCGGTCTTCACGAACCTGACGAGGGACCACCTGGACTTCCACGGCTCGCTCGACGCGTATTTCGAGGTGAAGAGCAGGCTCTTCCTCGGCGGGGCGGGGACCCTGCCCAGGCTCTCGGTCGTGAACATCGACGACCCCTACGGCGAGAGGCTTGCCGCGCGGATCAGGTCCGAGGCGCCGGGGAGCAGGCTTGTCACCTTCGGTGAGAACGCCCGCGCCGACTTCAGGGCGGAGAGCGTCGCCCTGGGATTCCGGGACACCAAGCTTACGGCGGCGTGGCCCGGGGGCTCCCTGAGGACGGAGTCGTCGCTCATCGGACGCTACAACGTCTCCAACCTGCTGGCCGCGGCAGCCACCGCGTGGGGCCTCGGCCGCGACCCGGCCGCCTTCCTCGCGAAGATGCGCGACTTCAGGGGGGTGCCGGGAAGGATGGAGAGGATCGAGGAGGGACAGCCCTTCAACGTCCTCGTCGACTACGCCCACACCGACGACGCCCTGCGGAACGCGCTGGGGATGCTGAGGGCCATCACGCCCGGGCGCCTCCTTGTCGTATTCGGGTGCGGGGGGAACCGCGACCGGACGAAGCGCCCGAGGATGGTCGAGGCCGTCCAGCAGGTCGCCGACCACGCCTACGCGACCGCGGACAATCCCCGCACGGAGTCGCTCGAGCGGATATTCTCGGACATGCGCGAGGGAGTGAAGGACCCCTCGAAGATCACCTGGATAGAGGACCGCCGCCGCGCGATCAGCGTCGCCCTGGACAGCGCCCGGGCCGGCGACAGCCTGCTGATCGCGGGCAAGGGCCACGAGGGGTACCAGGAGTTCGCGGACACCGTCATCCCCTTCGACGACCGCCAGGTCGTCCGCGAGCTCATCGAGGTGAAGGCGCTGCGCACCTGATGCCCTCCTTCGGCCCAGACGAACTCCAGGCATGGACGGGCGGGAAATGGTCCGGCCGGCCCCCCGCCGCCGTGGGCGGATTCTCGGTCGACTCGCGGAGCCTGCGCCCCGGCCAGGCGTTTGTCGCCCTCCGGACCGAGCGCCGTGACGGCCACGACTACATCGCAGCCGCGCAGGCGGCGGGCGCCGCCGCCGCGGTCGTCACCCGGCCGGTCGACGGCGCGGGCCTCGCGCAGCTCGTCGTGCCCGACCCGCTGGCCGCCATGCAGGCGATCGCGGGCGCGCACCGGCGGGCCTTCACGGGCACCGTGTTCGGGATAACCGGCAGCGCCGGCAAGACTTCGACGAAGGAGATCCTCGCGGCGCTCCTTGGGGGCGAGGCGGGGGGCGTCCTCTCCACCGAGGCGAACCTCAACAACCAGATCGGGGTCGCCCTCACGCTGTGCCGGATCGACCCCGCGCGCCACCGTTTCGCCGTCGTCGAGGCCGGGATCAGCGCCCCGGGCGAGATGCGCACCCTGGCCGCCATAATCCAGCCCGACATCGCGATCGTGACCCTCGTCGCGGCCGCGCACCTCGCTGACCTGGGGACCCTGGAGGCGGTGGCCTCGGAGAAGGCCCTACTCTGCGCCGGCATGCGCGAGGGTGGCCTCAGCGTCTTTCCGAGGTCCTGCGAGGCGTATGCGGCGTTCCGCTCAATTCCCGAGGGCTCCAGGCTGACCGTCGAAAGGGTCTCCGCGCTGGGCGATCGGGCCCAGCCCAGGGGCCGGGCCGCCTACCGCGTCAGCCAGTCGGCGTCGGCAACGACGGTGGAGGTGGCCTTCGGGCCCGCTCCCGCCATCTCGATCGCGGCCCGCCGGGTGACCGATGGCATGGCGGGCAACATCGCCATGGCCGCCTGCGCGGCCGCGCGTGCGGGCGTGCAGCGCCGGGAGCTCGGGCGGCGCCTGTCCGGCTGGGGGGCTGCGCCTCTCCGTGGGGAGTGGCGGACGTGCGAGGGCCGCCGGGTCTACCTCGACTGCTACAATGCGAACCCGGCCTCGATGGCCGACGCCCTGGCCGTGTTCCGGGCGACGGCGCCCGAGGCGGAGCCCAGGCTCTTCGTCATAGGATCCATGGAGGAGCTGGGGCCGTCGGCCGCTTCCTTCCACGTCGAGCTCGGCCGCACGCTCGGCATGAGGCACGGGGACATGCTCGTTGCCATCGGCTCGCACGCCGCGCAGGTGCGCGAAGGGGCGGTCGCCTCGGGAGTCGACCCCGGGAGCATCGAGGTCGCGCAGGGCGTGGACGAGGTGGCGCCCAGGCTCGCCGCGTTCCACGGCAGCATCTTCGTCAAGGGAAGCAGGCGCTACCAGCTCGAGCGCGCGTTCGCGCGTGCCGGCCAGCCGGAGGAGGCCCATGCTTAGCCTCCTGGCCGGCTACGACACGGCCTTCGGGCCGCTGAGGGTCCTGCGCTACATCACGCTGCGGACGCTGCTTGCCGCGGGCACAGCGGCCCTCATCGGCTTCGTGATCGGGCCCTGGCTCATCCGGCACCTGCGCAGGCTCAAGTTCGGCCAGCACTACGACGACGACCGCACGGGCGACCTCGCCAGCCGGTTCGACAAGAAGAACACGCCGACCATGGGCGGGCTCCTCATCTTCATCAGCGTCATGGGGAGCAGCCTGCTCTGGGTGGGCCCGAACGTGTGGACCTTGACGGCGCTGTTCGTCTACACGGGCCTGACGGCGGTCGGTTTCCGCGACGACTACCTGAAGGTGGTCCGAAGGAGCCGCGACGGGATATCGTCGTGGGCGAAGATCTCCTGGCAGACGATGATCACGGGGATCGCCCTCGCGGTCCTGCTCCTGCACCCGGACAGCTCGGCGAAGATCCGCGAGCTCTGGGTCCCGTTCGTCAAGCACCCGATCATAGCCTCCATGCCGATCGCGGCCCTGGCCGTGTTCATCTACCTGTGGATCGTAGGCTTCTCGAACGCCATCAACCTCACCGACGGCCTGGACGGCCTGGCCATAGGGTGCACGATCACGGTGGCGCTGACCTACGGCATCATGGCCTATGCCGCGAGCAACGTGCGCATCGCGGACTACCTGCTCATCAGCTTTGTCCCGGGCACGGGCGAGCTCGCGGTCGTCTGCGGCGCGCTCGTGGGCGCCGGGATGGCATTCCTCTGGTTCAATTCCCACCCGGCGGAGCTCTTCATGGGCGACACGGGCTCCCTCGCCCTGGGCGGGCTCCTGGGCATCATCGCCTTCATGGTGCAGCAGCCGCTGACGCTCATCATAGTCGGGGGCGTCTTCGTTTGGGAGGCCGCCTCGGTCGTCATCCAGGTGGGCTACTTCAAGGCGACCCGGCGCGCCTACGGGCAGGGCAGGAGGGTCTTCCTCATGGCCCCCATCCATCACCACTTCCAGAAGCTCGGCTGGCCCGAGACGAAGGTCGTCCTCCGGTTCTGGATCCTCTCGCTCATCTTCGCGCTCATGGGGCTGGGGACCCTGAAGATCCGCTGAACGCGATGCCGCTCTCCTCACCAGATTTCCTCGCACGCCGCCTCGGCCGGCCCGTGGCCGTTTTGGGCGGCGCAGTGAGCGGGAATGGGGCCATCGCCCTCCTGTCGAGGCTCGGCGCACGCACGGTGGTCTACGACCGCGACGGGGCGCCGTTCACGGCCGAGGCGGCCCGCGGCCACAGCCTCGTCGTCTTCTCGCCGGGCTTTTCGCTCCACCATCCCTGGCTCGAGGCCGCGCGCAAGGCCGGGTGCATCTGCCTCGCCGAGATCGACTTCGCCTCGCTTTACTGGAAGGGGCGCGTCGTCGCCGTCACGGGGACGAACGGCAAGACGACGCTCACCGAGCTTCTGACGCATGCCCTGAGGGTGTCGGGCCGGGCCGCCGTGGCCGCCGGGAACGTCGGCCTGCCGCTCAGCCAGGCCACCGCGGACGAGGACGGCGGCTCCCAGGACGTCACGGCCGTCTGCGAGGTGAGCTCGTTCCAGGCCGAGCAGCTCGGGTACTTCTCTGCGGACAGCCTGCTTTGGACCAACTTCGCCGAGGACCACCTTGAGCGCCACCCGTGCATGGAGTCCTACTTCCTTGCGAAATGGGAGCTGGTCCTCAGGACCCCGCCGGGGCGGATCCTTGTCGGGTCCTCGGCGGCGCGCTTCGCGGCCTCGTTCGGCCTGGCGCTGCCCGCCGGAGCCGCGGTCGCGACCGAGGGCCAGCCGCCGGACCCGAGGCTGGCCGGCACGCCGTTCGCCGCCTATCCCCAGCGCGAGAACTTCATCCTCGCAGCTGCCTGGTGGCGCGCCCAGGGCTACGACGGCTCGGACCTCCTCGAGGCCGCGCGCACGTTCCGCGTCGGCCGGCACCGGCTTTCGCCGGTCGCAAGGGCCGACGGCGTCACCTTCTGGAACGACTCGAAGGCCACGAACTTCCACGCCGTCGAGGCAGCGCTCGCCGGCTTCGCGAGGCCCGTCGTCCTCATCGCCGGCGGCCGCTCGAAGGGCGGCGACATCGCCGGGTTTGCGGGCAGGATTGCCCCCAGGCTCTCCCGCGCGGTCCTCATCGGCGAGACCGGCCCGGTGCTCGCGGCGGCGCTCGGCGAACTTGGGGTCGCCTGCACGCAGTGCGGGTCCCTGGACGAGGCGGTCCGCGCGGCGGCGTCAGCCGTGGAGGGGGAGGGCGACGTCGTCCTCAGCCCCGGGTTCTCGAGCTTCGACATGTTCCGGAACTACGAGGACCGCGGCGACAGCTTCGAGCGCGCGGTCGCCGGGCTCACGGCGGCACGCGTGTGAATTTGAACGAGACTACCCAACCATTACCCAGCACAATCTACCCAAAGGAGAAAAGGGACCCCTCATGAAAATATTGAAAATCCTCGGAATAGCGGCGGGCGTGCATGCGCTCGCCCTCGTCCTGCTGCTGTCAAGCCCCGGCTGCAGCAGCTCGAAGGCGCAGACCTCGGACGCCTCGGTGGCCTCCCCGCCCCCGGCCATATCCGACGCACCCACGCCGCCGCCGGCGACGATAACGGTGCCGGCCCAGGATTCCTCGACCATCCGCTACAGCCCGACCCGCCCCGGCACCGCGGTCGCCTCGGCGCTCGAGGCCCAGCCCGTCTCCGGCGTGACCCCCGCGACCACGTATGCCGTGGTGTCGGGCGACTCGCTCTCGGCCGTGGCAAAGCGCTTCCACCTGACAAAGTCGGAGCTCGCCTCCGCCAACCGCCTCCGCTCCGGCTCCACGCTCCACGTGGGCCAGAGGCTGATCATTCCCTCGAAGGCCGCGTCTCTCTCCGGTGCCGCCGAGGCCGCCCCAGCGCGCGCCGCAGAGGCGGCGCCTGCGCCGGCCGCCTCGGGCGACATGGTGAGGCATGTCGTGAAGCCCGGCGAGACGCTCGGCGCCATCGCGCGCCGCTACGGCGTCAGGCAGGGCGACATCGCCGTGGCGAACAACATCACCGACCCGAAGCGCATCCGCCCCGGACAGGAGCTGGTCATCCCGGCAAGGGGCACGGCGGGAACCCGGCCGGCGAGGGCGAGCGCGCCCGAGGCGGAGCAGCCGAAGGCGCCCCCGGCGAGCGAGGACCTGGACGCGGGCCTGAAGCCCGCCTCGGGCGACGTCCCGGTAGTGAAGGTGGACGACTCCGCCCAGCAGCCGAAGAACCCCTGAGGCCCCCGTGCCCTCCGCCAGGCCAGCCGAGCCCCAGGGACTCAGGTCCATCGCGAGCCCCGTCGCGGTCATCGTCGTCTGCGCGATAGGGCTCACGTTCCTCGGCCTGACGATCCTCTTCAGCGCGAGCGCCTCCCTCAAGCAGGACCCCTACTTCTACCTGGACAAGCAGGTGGTCGGCGTCGTCCTTGCCGGGTTCCTCTGCCTCGTGGCCAGCAGGGTCAACCTCGACTACGCCAGGAGGGCGTCCGGCTGGATCGCGGCCGGGTCGGCCGTGCTCCTCGTGCTTGTGCTCATCCCGCACCTCGGCGTCTCCGTGAAGGGAAGCCGCAGGTGGCTCGGATACGGTTCCGCGAGGCTCCAGGTCTCGGAGTTCGCGAAGCTGGCAATGGTGTTCTGCCTCGCCCACTACCTGGCCCTCAACCAGACGAGGATCTCGGAGCTGAAGCGCGGCTACCTCTATCCGCTGGCGATCATCGGCGTCTTCGCGGGCCTCATCGTCCTCGAGCCCGACTTCGGCACCGCCGCGCTGACCCTTTCCGTCGGCCTCATCCTCCTTTTCCTCTCGGGCGCCAAGTGGCGCTACATCGTGCCGACGGTCGCCCTCGCCGTCGCGGCCTTCGCGCTCCTCGTGGCCCACAACCCGAACCGGCTGAGGCGCCTCTCGGCGTTCATGGACGTCGAGGGAAACAAGCAGGGCGGCACCTACCAGCTCTACCAGTCGCTCGAGGCGTTCGCCGCGGGCGGCACGACGGGCGCCGGCCTCGGCCAGGGCAGGCAGCAGATCAACTTCCTTCCCGAGGCGCACACCGACTTCATCTTCGCCGTCGTGGGCGAGGAGCTCGGCATGTGGTTCACGCTTGGGGTCGTCGGGATCTTCGGCGTCATGTTCCTCGCTGGGCTCGCGCACCTGCGCCGGGCGCCCAACCTCTTCCACTTCCTGCTCGCCGCGGGATGCCTGATGCTCATGTGCCTCCAGGCGATCATCAACCTGGGCGTCGTCACGGGTGTCCTGCCGACGAAGGGGATGTCGCTCCCGTTCATCAGCGCCGGGCTCTCTAACCTCCTGCTCATGGGCCTGGTGGTCGGCATCCTTGTCAACACGCAGCGCACGTGGACGCGGGCCTCCCTTCCCAGGGGCGCCGGCGCGATGCGGGAGGTCCTCGCGTGAGCCGGTTCCTGGTCTCCTGCGGCGGCACGGGCGGGCACCTTTCGCCGGGGATCTCGCTCGCCGAGGGGCTCCTCGCCCACGGCCACGAGGTCCGGCTCCTCATCAGCACGAAGAAGGTCGACTCCCGCCTGGCCGAGAAATACCCGCAGCTCCGCTTCGAGAGGATGCCGGGGACGGGGTTCTCGTGGCGGCCGGCAAGGATGGCGAGGTTCGGCGGGACCCAGCTGGCGGCGCTGCGCTACTGCCTCACCCTAATGAAGGGCTTCCGCCCGGACGTCGTTATCGGCTTCGGCGGCTTCACCTCCGCGCCGGCCGCCGTCGCCGGGCGCATGCACGGCATCCCGGTCGCCCTCCATGAGGCGAACCGGGTCCCCGGGCTGGCGATCCGCTCCCTCGGCCGGCTCGCGGGCCGGGTGTATCTTCCCATCGGCGTCCGGATCTCCGGGATCCGGGCGGCGGCGACCCGCCACGCGGGGCTCCCCGTCCGCCGCGAGATAATCCGCATCCCGGCCGCGCAGGCCCGCGAGGCCCTGGGCCTCGACCCGCAGCGCAAGGTCGTCGCGGTCCTCGGCGGCAGCCAGGGGGCCTCGCCCCTCAACGCATGGGCCCATGCCAGGGCCGAGGCGCTCGCCCTGGAGGGCGTACAGCTGTTCTGCGTGACGGGCCTGGGCAAGGCGCTGCCCGAGACGCGGACCCTGCGCTCGCGCTCCGGCGAGGCCGTGAAGGCCGTGTTCGTCCCCTTCAGCGACCGGATGGCGGAGATCATGTCGGCGGCCGACCTCGTCGTTTCAAGGGCGGGTGCGGGCACCATCGCCGAGCTCATCCGGTGCGAGGCCCCCGCGATCCTGGTCCCGTATCCCCACGCCGCGTCGGACCACCAGCGTGCGAACGCCGGCTTCTTCGAGCGCCAGGGAGGGGGCCTCGTGGTGGAGGAGGCCTCTGTCGGCAGCCTCCACGCCGAGGTGCTTGACCTGGTCTTCAACGACTGGCTGCTGCGCCAGTTCCGGGCGAACCTCCGCCGCATGGACCGCTCCAATTCCCTGGACCTCATCCTGGACGACCTGGAGTCCATTGCGCGCGGGGGCGCGGGCGGCCGCATGGGCCGCTCAACGAGGGTGGCAGCATGAAGCGCGAGGCCGCGCCCGCCGCATTCGGACGGCCGGTCCGCCGCATCCACTGCCTCGGGGCCGGCGGAATGGGCCTTGCGCCGCTCGCCATCTACCTGGCCGGGACGGGCTATGAGGTCTCGGGCGAGGACGACGCGATGGGCGGCGAGGTCGCCTCGCTTCTTGCCGCCGCCGGCGTCGCCGTGGGGCCGATGCCCAGGAACTGCGACTTGGTCGTCCGCTCCTCAGCGGTGGCCGAGTCCCACCCCTCATGCGCCGCGGCTGCCGCGGCGGGCCTGCCGGTCGTGCGCCGCGGCGAGATGCTGGCCGAGGCCCTGAAGTCCAAGAGGCTTGTCGCCGTGTGCGGGTCGCATGGGAAGACGACGACGACGGCGATGCTGATCACGGCTCTGCGCTCCGCCGGCTTTCCCGCCGGCTACGTCGGCGGGGGCCTTTTCTGCGATGGAACGCCGCCCGCGGGGGCGGCGCCGGGCGACTGGGTGGTCGCCGAGATCGACGAGAGCGACGGCACGATCGACGCCTTCTCGCCGGAGATCGCGGTCATCGTGAACCTGGACTGGGACCATCCCGACCGCTACGGAAGCCTTGGGGACCTCGAGGCGGCCTTCACGGCCCTGTGCTCGCGGACGCGGGGGCAGGTCCTGGTGAGCGACTCCTGCCCGCTTTCCCTGCGCCTTTTCCCCAATGCCGCGACGTTCGGCAGGACCGGCGACTTCAGCGGCATGCCCTCGGGCGGCGAGGCGGGGCCGATCACGCTCCGGCTGGGAGGCCGTTTCGGGGCCACGGAGGCCCTGGTCGCGGCCGCGGGGGGCTTCAACGCGGCTAACGCCACGGCCGCCCTGGCGGCGGCGTCCCTCATGGGCGCGGAGGTGTCCCGGGATATGCTGGCGAGGTACCCGGGGATTCGCCGGCGCCAGGCGGTCATCCTCGAGGAGTCGGGGCTGGCGGCCGTCGAGGACTACGCCCACCATCCCTCCGAGATCCGGGCGCTCCTTCCCAGCCTTCGGAGCCGGATCGCCCCCGGCGGGCGCCTCATCGCGGTCTTCCAGCCCCACCGCTACTCGAGGACGGCGCGCTTCAAGGCGGAGTTCGCGGCGGCCCTCGCGCTGGCCGACAGCGTGCACCTTCTCGACGTCTATCCGGCCGGCGAAAGGCCGGTGTCCGGCGGTACGACCGCGGACGTCTATGCGGAATTGAAGCGGGGCTCCCCGGGGCTGCGCGTCAGCTACCTGCCGGGGAGCGCCGAGCCGACGGTCGCGGCCGTGCTCGCGGAGGCGCGCCGGGGCGACATGGTCGCCTTCGTGGGCGCGGGCGACGTCGACGCCGCCGGGCGCTCGTGGGTGCAGGCGGTTCGGGCACGGACGGCGAGGGCGGCCGGGTGGGACCGCCTGAAGGCCTCCCTCGGCCCGCTGCTGTCCCGCGGCGCGAGGCTCGAGAGGGACGAGCCGCTCGCCCGGAAGACGACGATGCGCGTCGGGGGCGCCGCCAGCCTCTATTGCGAGCCGGCCTCGGAGGACGACCTCCGCGCGCTCCTCACCTGCGCCTCGGCCTCGGGGGTCGGCGTGCTCCTCCTCGGCCGCGGCTCCAACCTCATCATCCCGGATGACGGAGTCGACGCCCTCGTCGTGTCGCTCGCGCACCCCTCATGGGCCGCATTCGAGCCCCTCGCCGACGGCCGGGTCCGCGTGGGGGCGGGGCTGCGCCTGAAGAACCTCTGCGGCCTTGCCGCGGCCGCGGGCCTTTCCGGGTTCGAGTTCCTGGAGGGCATCCCCGGGAACGTGGGAGGCGCCCTCCGGATGAACGCCGGGGCCATGGGCGGCTGGATCTTCGACGTCGTCGACGAGGTGCGCATGATGTCGATGGACGGGACGGTCTCCGTCGTCCCCAGGGGCGCCATGCACGTGGACTACCGGCACTGCGGCGAACTCGGGGCCGCGGTCGCCCTCGGCGCCGTCCTGCGCCCGAAGGCGCCGGCCGCCTCGGACAGCGTCAGCCGGCAGATCGACGCCTACCGGCGCAAGCGCCACGAGAGCCAGCCGCGCGAGCCGAGCGCGGGCTGCGTCTTCAAGAACCCGCCGGGCGGGTCGGCCGGCCGCCTCATCGAGGAATCGGGCCTGAAGGGCACGAGGGTCGGCGGCGCGGAGGTCTCGAGGACCCACGCCAATTTCGTCATCAACGCCGGGGGGGCCACGAGCGCCGACATCCTGGAACTCGTCCGCAGGGTGAGGGCCGCTGTGCGGGAGGCCAAGGGCGTGGACCTCGAGCCCGAGGTCATGCTCTACGGCCGGGACTGGAGGGACGTCCTGTGAGCGAGCCCGTGGTGGCGGTGTTTGCCGGGGGGACCTCGGCCGAGCGCGAGGTGTCGCTGGGCTCGGGCGCCGCCTGCGCCCGGGCGCTCGCCCGCTCGTTTCCGACCCGCCTCTTCAATGTCACCGCGGACGCCCTGCCCGCGGGCTACGACCCGTCGGCGCACGTTGTGTTCTCCACGCTCCACGGCACGTTTGGGGAGGACGGCGGGATGCAGGGCCTCATCGAGGCGGCCGGGGGCGCGTTCTCCGGGTCGGACGCCCGCTCAAGCGCGCTCGCGATGGACAAGGAGCAGACAAAGGGGACCGCGGCGAAGGCGGGTGTCCGGGTTGCGGACGGCGTCGCCTTCGGCGCGACGGCAAAGCCCGCCGCCGCGGACCTCGTCCGCCGGCTCGGCGGCTCCATAGTCCTCAAGCCGAACAACGAGGGCAGCAGCGTCGGCCTCCACATCCTGGAGGGAGAGGCGGCCCTCGGCGCGGCACTTTCGCCCATCTCGTCGGGCCGGTGGATCGCCGAGAGGCGGATCATCGGGCGCGAGGTCTCCGTCGGCATACTCGGGGGCCGGGCGGTGGGCACGGTCGAGGTGTCGCCGAAGTCGGGCGTGTTCGACTACGCCAGCAAGTACACGAAGGGCGCCTCGGTCTACACTTCCCCGGCCTCGCTGGACGCGGAGGCCGACGCACGGCTCAGGGCGGCGGCGCTCGCCGCCTTCCGCGCGTGCGGCTGCCGCGACTACGCGCGGATCGACTTCATCGTCTCGGCAGGCGGCGAGCCGTTTTTGCTCGAAATAAACACGCTGCCTGGCATGAAGGAGACGAGCCTGATGCCGATGTGCGCTCGCTGCGCGGGACTGGATTTCACGGCCTTGGTTCGGGAGATGGTGTCGCCCGCAGTGGAGCGTTTCCTTCAGCGCGCAGGCTCGCGACGCACATGAGCAAGGATCCGCAGGACACGCCCGCGACACGGAGCTGGAGGGAGATCCCCCAGCAGGTGAAGCCGCGCGCGATGTCGAGCGGCGGCAGGGTCCGGCAGGCCATGGGGGTCCTCCGCGTCGTGATGCTTGCCCTTGCCGCGGCGGCCGTGTGCTGGGGCGGCTGGGAGGCGGCGCTCGCCTTCCATTCGGGAGGCGCCCAGGAGCTGACGCGCGGGGACCGGGTGAGGAGCCTCGTCCTCGTCACGGACGGCGTCCTTGGCAGGGACTGGCTCGCCCGCACGCTCGCGATCCCGCCGGACGCCACCCTCGTCGGCATCGACATCGACGCCCTGCGCGCACGGCTCATGGCGGACGGCCAGGTCCGCTCGGCCGAGATCTCCAGGAACTTCCCCGACCGGATCACCGTGCGTGTCTCGGAGCGCTCGCCGGTCGCGCGGATGATGGTGCAGGACGGCGCGGGCGCGCCGGCCATGCTTCTCGTGGGCCGGGACGGGGTGCCGTTCACGGGCAGGGGCTTCGATGCGGCCATGGTGGACTCGCTCCCATGGATCGACGGGGTCACGCTCTGCCGGTCGGGCGCCTCATTCGCCGCCATTCCGGGCATGCCTTCCGTGTCCGAGCTCCTGGCGACCGCCCGCCTCGAGGCCGATGACCTGTACCGCACCTGGAGGGTGATCTCGCTCAACCGGATGGCCACCGACGGCGACATCGAGGTGGCCGCGAAGTCGGGCATGAGGGTGACCTTCAGCACGCGCGAGGACTACCTCCGGCAGATCGCCCGGCTCGACTTCCTGGTGGCCTCGGCGACCGACCCGACGAAGCCGCTGGCCGAGGTGGACCTCGCCCTGGGATCCCAGGTGCCGGTCAAGTTCGGCGCCGCGCCGCCCATGCTGGACCAGCCCCCCGTCAACACGACCGGGGCCACGCCCTCGAGGGCCACGATCTCCTTCCCGTCCATCTCCACCCCCCGCATCGACCTAAAGACGTGAGCTCCAGGACCACCATAGTCGGCGCCGTCGAAATCGGCACCTCGAAGATAACCGCGCTCGTCGGCGAGCACACCGGCCGCGAGGTCGTCATCATCGGGTGCGGCGAGTGCCCGTCCCGCGGCGTCATCAAGGGCTCGGTTGTGGACTACCGCGCCGCTACCGAGTGCACCCAGGGCGCGCTCGAGCTCGCCGAGCGCGACGCCAACGAGAAGATCGACCATGTCTTCCTCGGCCAGAGCGGAGGGCACCTGGAGGGATTCTACAACGAGGCCTCGGTGAACGTGAAGGCGGCCGACAACATGATAGAGACTGACGACATCCGCACGGTCTGCGACCTGGCGAAGTCGAAGGACCTGCCGCTGGGGCGCTTGGTCGTCCACAACATCAGGAGGCCCTTCAGGGTGGACGGCAGGCTGGTCCCGACCTCGCCCGAGAACCTCGTGGGCCAGCGGCTCGAGGTGGGCTACTGGACCGTGCACGGCCAGGAGCAGCGGCTCGCCGACAACATCCACGTCATCAAGGGGTTCAACCTGGAGGTCCGCGAGCTCGTCCTCTCGAGCCTGGCCTCCGGTCACATGGTGACGAGCCTCGAGGAGCGCCAGAACGGCGTCCTTGCGATCGACATCGGGGCGGGCACGACAGACTTCGCGCTCTACCGCAACGGCGCGCCCCACACGACGGGCGTCGTCGCCGTGGGCGGCGGCCACTTCACGAACGACGTCAGCATCGGGCTGCGCCTCACCGAGACGCAGGCCGAGAAGCTGAAGGTCCGCTTCGGCAGGGCGGTCGTCCAGGCCAAGGAGCGCGACGACAAGGTCTGGCTCGACGGCAACTTCGCCATCGGCGACCGCCAGTTCTCAAGGCACGCGATCGAGAGCATCACCGCGGCCCGCGCCTGGGAGCTCCTCGACGTTGTGCGCCGCAAGCTCGGCCAGGCCTTCAGCCCCGAGGCGTGCGCGGGCGGCGTCGTCCTGACGGGCGGCGGCGCGAAGCTCCCCGCCTTCGCCGAGTGCGCGGCCAAGGTCTTCGGGAGCCCGGCCAGGCTCGGCGAGGCCCCGGGGTGGGTGGCCGAGAACCTGAGGGACCCCGGTTACCACACGGCCCTCGGCATCCTCTACTTCGGGATCAGCTCCCTGACGGACCACGCCGCCCCGGCGCGGCGCAAGGCGGGATTCCTCAGCAACGTCACCCGGCTTTTTGCGCAAACGTGAACCCTAACGAGCTTCCCCTCGAGAACCCGGCCTGCGGCGAGCAGAACGTGTCCATCAAGCTTGTCGGCGTCGGGGGCGCCGGCACGAACGCGGTCGACCGCCTGAAGATGGAGAACCTGGAGCGGCTGCAGCTTGCCGCCATCAACACCGACCACCAGGCGCTCGCAAGCTCGCCCGTGCAGGAGAAGATACTCATCGGCATGGGCTCGACCCGGGGACTGGGGGCCGGCGGCGACCCGGAGCTCGGCCGCAAGGCGGCCGAGGACGACCGGGAGAAGATCGCGAAGGCGATCGGCGACACGGACCTTGTCTTCATCATTGCCGGCATGGGCGGCGGCACCGGCGGCGGGGCCTCGCCGATCGTCGCCGAGATCGCCTCGGAGCGGGGTGCCCTCGTCATCGCGTTCGTGACGCTGCCCTTCAGCTTCGAGGGAGGCCGGCGCCTCAAGCAGGCGGAGGAGGGCCTGGCGGCCCTGCGCAGGGTGTGCGACGCCGTGATTCCGCTTCCCAACGATATCCTTCTCCAGGCGAGCGCGGACAACGAGACCGTTCTCGACTCCTTCGCGCGCGCCGACGAATGGATCGGCCGCGGCGTCAAGTCGATCTGGTCCATGCTCTCGCGGACGGGCCTCATCAACGTCGACTTCGCAACGCTCAGGCAGGCGTTCCAGAACCGCGGCGCGAAGACCCTCTTCGGCCTGGCGGAGGGCGCCGGCCAGGACGCGGCCTCGGAGGCGATCGCGAACCTGAAGCTGTGCCCGCTCCTGCACACCCCGGAGTACTCGCGCAAGGCGGACCGCCTCCTGGTCAACATCTCCGGCGGCACGGATCTGACCCTCCCCAGGGTGAACGAGATCATGTCGGCCATTTCCGAGCAGTTCGGCAGGGACTCGCACGTCATCATGGGGGCCGTCATCGACGAGGGGCTCCAGGGGAGCGTCGAGATCACGGTCCTTGGGACGAGCGACATGGGAGCGCGCGGCGTGCTCCCGAGGCGGCCCCTGCCGCAGCGGCACCGCCCCTCGGCGGCCCCAAGGCCCGAGGAGCCGGCCCCGAAGCCGGAGCCCGCCGCGTCCGCCGCCGCGAGGCCCGCGCGCCAGAAGGCCATGCAGGACGAGTTCGGCTTCGGCGAGATCGAGAGCCGCGGGCAGTTCGAGAGGACCGACCGCAACCTGTTCGACGGGCAGGACCTCGATGTTCCCACCTACCTGCGCAAGGGGATAAGGATCGCGGTCTAGGGCGGCCGCGTCATCCCTAGGCCAGGACTCTATCACCATGTTTGTCGACGAATGTGTCATCAAAGCCGCTGCCGGCGACGGGGGCCGGGGCTGTGTCTCCTTCCGGCGCGAGAAGTACGAGCCGTGGGGGGGGCCGAACGGCGGCGACGGGGGAGCAGGCGGGGACGTGGTGCTCCTCGGCTCGCACGACACGAACAACCTGGTCGACTACAAGTTCAAGCCGCACTGGAGGGGGGAGCGCGGCGAGCACGGCCTGGGCAAGGACTGCAGCGGCAGGGAGGGCAAGGACGCGGTGCTGCACCTTCCCCTCGGGACCATCGTCACCGACAAAGCGACGTCCCGCGTCGTCGCCGAGTTGACGCAGGACGGCCAGCGGGTCGTCCTTTGCAAGGGGGGCAACGGGGGCTGGGGCAACACGCATTTCAAGACGTCCACCAACCGCGCGCCCGACCGCGCTAACCCCGGCCATCCCGGCGAGAGGGGCGAGTACCGCCTGGTGCTCAAGTCGATAGCGGACGTGGGCCTGGTGGGCTTCCCGAACGCCGGGAAGTCCTCGCTCACGAACGCGATCACGAAGGCCCGCCCGAAGACGGCCGCCTATCCCTTCACGACGCTCCACCCGCAGATTGGTGTCATCGATTACCCGGACGAGGTCCGGGGCGGACGCAGGCTTCTGCTGGCGGATATCCCCGGCCTCATCGAGGGCGCGAGCGAGAACCGCGGGCTCGGCCACCGCTTCCTGCGGCACGTCGAGAGGTGCGCCCTCCTGCTCTTCATCGTCGACATGGCCGGAGCCGACGCCCGGGACCCGCGAGACGACTACCGGCAGCTTGTCGCCGAGCTGAAGCTCTACGACCCGGGGCTCCTGAAGAAGCCCAGGCTCGTGGCTGCCAACAAGATGGACCTTCCCGAGGCCAAGGCGAACCTCGCCGCCTTCAGGAAGCGCCACAAGGTCGACATTGTCGGCATATCATGCCTGGAAGGCTCTGGCCTGGAGAAACTTAAGTCGGAACTTGCCAGGCGTGTCGCAGCCTTCCGCCGAAAGGAAAAGGTGTCGCCAGCAGCGGCGGCCTAAGTCAGACTCCTCCCGTTCATGGCCACAGCCTCCAGCATGTCACCCGAGAACCGGTCCCTCATGATGAGGGCAAACCGGCTCCTTGGCGCGGGGCTGGTGGAGCACAACCTGGTCAAGATCGAGGACCTGGAGAAGGCCAACGAGCGCCTGCTGGAGATCATCGCCTCAAACCAGCCCAAGCAGGCCACGGTCCTCGGCGTCCTTTGCTATGAGCTCAAGGTCATCCGCGAGGAGGACGTCCTGCAGCACCTGGTCGAGGCCGAGGGCCTGGGCCTGGTGGACCTGCGCGGCTACGACCCCCCGGACGACGCGAAGAAGAACATCGACCTCGACGCCTGCTGGGCGACGTGGTCGGTGCCGTTCGACCAGGAGGAGGACTTCACCTTCGTGGCCTCGGCCTACTACCTGAGCCCCGCCGTGCGCACCTACTGGGAGAAGCGCTTCGAGGGGCCGATCCTCTGGTTCGGGACCACCCTCGACGGGATATCCGAGCAGCTGGAGAAGATGGCGCCGCCGGTGTCGGCCTCCAAGGCGCCGTTCCCCATTGCCGCCCAGCCTGCTGCGCCTGCAGCCCCGGCCACGGTCGGCGCCCCGGTCGCCGTTCCCGTCGCCAAGTCAGCCTAGAGGAGGACACCCAGGATGCCCCTCGGAAAGGTCCAGTCCCTCATCATCGCGAAGCTCATCAGCATGGGCCGCCTCACGGCCGAGCAGCGCGACGCCATCGCCGCCCGCCCGCAGGACCTGAACGGCGACGCCCTCGACCGGCTCCTGCAGGAGGACTACAAGATCACCGCGTTCCAGTGCCTGGTGGCGAAGGGCAGGGCGCTCGGCCTGGCGCCGTACAACGTGGCGCGCTACAAGATTGCGAGCTCCACGTTCGAGCGGATACCGCAGGAGTTCTGCCAGGAGAACCTCGTCCTGCCCGTCGGCCAGGTGGGTGACCTCCTGCTCGTCGCATTCGCAAACCCCTTCGAGGTCACGCTGCCGGCGAAGATCCAGGAGATGACGGGCAAGCGCGTCGTCCGGCTCCTGGCGCGCGAGAAGGACATCAAGGAGAAGTTCTCCAAGGCGAACGACCGATCGTCGGGATTCGACGACGTCGTCCAGAAGATCGGCGCCGAGTACGGGGCCGAGGAGTCGGACCTGATCACGGACTCGGACGTCAACGAGGAGTCCGGCCCCATCATCCAGCTCGGCAACCGGATCATCGAGGACGCCTACTTCGCGGGGGCGTCCGACATCCATATCGAGCCGCAGGAGAAGGAGGTCATCGTCCGGTACCGCGTGGACGGCCTGTGCCAGGAGAAGCTTCGCCTGCCCGCGAAGGTCGGCCCGGCGCTCATCGCCCGCCTGAAGATCATGTGCAACCTGGACATCTCCGAGAGGAGGCTCCCCCAGGACGGGCGCATCGTCTTCAAGCAGTACACGAAGAAGAACCTGGACCTCGACCTGCGCGTGTCCACGGCGCCCCTCAACCACGGCGAGGGCGTGGTGATGCGCATACTCGACAAGCAGAAGACCACGCTCCCGCTCACCTCGCTCGGGTTCAGCGAGGAGAACCTGGCGAGGTACCGTGAGTGCATCCGCCAGCCCTACGGCATGATCCTGCACTGCGGGCCCACGGGCTCCGGCAAGTCGATGACGCTCTACTCGGCCCTCAACGAGATCAACACGCCGGACATCGTGATCCGGACGGCCGAGGACCCGATCGAGTACACGCTTGCGGGGATCAACCAGATGCAGATGCACCGGCAGATCGGGCTCACGTTCGCCTCGGCGCTGCGGGCGTTCCTGCGCCAGGACCCCGACATCATCCTCGTGGGCGAAATCCGAGACCTGGAGACGGCCGAGATCGCCGTCGAGGCGGCGCTCACCGGGCACCTCCTCATCTCGACGCTCCACACGAACGACGCCCCCTCGACGATCGCGCGCCTCACGGACATGGACATCGAGCCGTTCATGATCTCCTCGTCCATCCTGTGCGTCTGCGCCCAGCGCCTCATGCGCCGCGTGTGCAAGCAGTGCCGGGTGGGCTACGACCCGAAGGGGCGGGAGAAGGAGATCATCGAGAAGGCGATCGGCTGGAGCGGACCCATCTTCAAGCACAACCCCAAGGGGTGCCCCAAGTGCAACAGCAGCGGATACCGCGGCCGCGTGGGCATCCACGAGCTCATGGTGACGACGGAGGAGCTGATCGAGGGCATCAACAAGAAGATGGAGACCGCGCAGTTGAAGAAGATCGCGCAGAAGAACGGCATGAAGACGCTCCACCAGGACAGCATACTGAAGGTCAAGGAGGGCCTCTCCACGCTGGAGGAGGCCATCTCCACGGTTCCCCCGGACCTGTGAGGACCCGCAGAGCCGGCCTGTTCCTGGCGGCTGCCGCCGTCCTCGCTTCCGGTTGCCACAAGAACAGGGTGGTCACGGCCCACGACCGCGAGGAGGCGGCCAACCTCGTCAGCGACGCGGAGTTTGCCGTCACGATCAAGGACTTCCCGAGGGCCGAGGATTCCTACCGCAAGGCGGCCGGATTCACCCCGGACGACGGCGAGATATGGATCAGGCTCGGCATCGTGCGGCTCGACCTGCACGACATTTCAGGGGCCCGTAAGGCCTACAAGAGGGCGGTTTCCGCATTCCAGGACGACTTTGGGAAGGACCACACGCGCCGGGTCTCTGCCATGCGCGCGGCCATGGTGCTCGTCCTCCTTGGCCGGCCCGACGAGGCGCGCGCCTACGCCGCGAAGTGCGCCGACCAGGCGCCCGGCGACCAGGACCTGAGGAGGTTCGTGGACCAGAAGGGTGTCGACAGGATACTCGCGGACCCGGAAATGAAGAAGATCACGCCTTAGGGGGCGCCGTGCATCCCTACTGGGCGCAGTTCGCAAAGCTCGCGGTTGCGCACCTGCTCGCCGCGGCGGCCCCCGGCCCCGACTTCGCGATGGTCGTCCGGCAGAGCCTCGCCCACGGGCGGCGTGCGGCGGTGTGGACGAGCATCGGAATAGGGACCGCGATCCTGATCCACGTGACCTACGCGGTCCTGGGGATCGGCGTCCTCCTGCGGCAGTGGCCGCCGCTGTTCACGGCGGTCAAGCTGACGGGGGCAGCCTACCTGGCATGGATCGGTGCCAGGGCGCTCATGAGCCGGCCGAACAGGGCGATGCCCGGGGCGCCCGCCGGCGCCGAGGCGGCCCTGTCCGT
Source organism: Opitutaceae bacterium (assembly GCA_036489955.1). Lineage (GTDB taxonomy): Bacteria > Verrucomicrobiota > Verrucomicrobiia > Opitutales > Opitutaceae > Palsa-1447. The sequence goes on along the minus strand of DASXEV010000045.1, from coordinate 11,009 downwards.
CGCCGCGACGCCGTCGCCCCGCAAGGCCTGGGTGATGGGGTTCCTCACGAACGCCACGAACCCCAAGGTGACGATCTTCTTCGTCGCCGTCTTCGCCGCGCTCGTCGACCCCCTGACGCCGCGCGTCATCCAGGCGGCCTATGGGGCCTGGATGTCGCTCGCGACCATGGCCTGGTTCGTCCTCGTCTCCCTCTTCTTCACCCGCGGCGACGTGCGCTCGGTGTTCCTGCGCGGCGGCCACTGGATCGACCGCGCGATGGGGGCCGTCTTCCTCGGGCTCGCGGCCGCCCTTGCCTTCGCCTCGGTCTAGGCGAAGAAGCCTCCCCCGACGACCCGCGGGCCGTCGTGGAGGGCGATGACCTGCCCGGGGGCGAGCGCCCGCTGGGGCGAAAGGAACCGCACGGTCGCCATGCCCCCGCCCTGGGGCTCCAAGCGGACCGGAACCCTTGGGTCGCGGTAGCGCACCCGCGCCTCCATGTCCCGCGGACGGTCGACCGGCTCCCCGATCCACGACAGGGAGTGGAGGCGGGCCTCGGAACTGAAGAGCCCGGGGGCCGCCGGCCCCTCGAACTCCACGAGGAGGGCATTGTCGCCGCGGCGCTTTCCCACGACGACGTACCTCTCGTTGTCCGCGTTTGAGGGGACGCGTATCCCCCGCCTCTGGCCGATCGTGTAGAAATGGAGGCCTCGGTGGCTGCCGAGCGCCGCCCCGTCCGAGGCGCGGACGATGGGACCCGGCCGGTCGGGGACATAGGCGCGGAGGAAGTCGCCCATCCTCACCTGGCCGATGAAGCAGATGCCCTGGCTGTCCTTCTTGGCCGCCGTGGACAGCCCGGCCTCCCTCGCCAGCCCCCGCACCTCGGGCTTTGTCAGGTCGCCGAGGGGGAACCGGGCCCGACCGAGCTGCCGCGGCGTCAGGAGCGCCAGGAAATAGCTCTGGTCCTTCCCGCTGTCGGCGCCCTCGTGCAGCTCGGCGCCGGCGCGGCGCGCGTAGTGGCCTGTCGCCACGGCCGAGAACCCCTCCGAGGCGGCCCAGTCCGCAAAGACGCCGAACTTGATCTCGCGGTTGCACATGGCGTCGGGGTTTGGGGTCTCCCCCCGCTCATAGCCGTCCAGCAGGTACTGGACGACCCTCCCGCGGTAGTCGGACATGAGGTTCACGACCTGGAAGGGGATCCCGACCTGCTCCGCGACCGTTCGTGCGTCCTCGATGTCCTGCATCCACGGGCAGTCGCCGACGAGGCCGTCCTCGTCCACCCAGTTCTTCATGTAGGCCCCGTGGATCTCGTGCCCCTCCCGGCGCAGGAGGAGCGCGGCGACCGAGCTGTCGACGCCGCCCGACATCGCCACGACGATCCTTTCCTTGGCCGGCATGCGTCCACGAACGCAGGCGCCCGGCTCCCCTGTCAACCCCCGGGGCCCCGGCTAGGTGACGCGGCTCTCCGCCGGAGACTCTGCGCGGGTGGCCGGCGCGGAGGGCTCGTCGGCCGCCGCGCCCTCCTCGGGAGGGAACTCCTTAACGAAATTGGCGTACTCGATCAGCTCGTAGCGGCCGTCCCAGTGCTCCACGATTGCCGTCAGGGACTCGATCCAGTCCCCGGAGTTGAGGTAGTGGATGTCTCCCAGCATCTTGTCCGCGGGCGTGTGGATGTGGCCGCACATGACGCCCGTGCAGCCGCGCTCGCGCGCCAGCGCGGCGATGTGCTCCTCAAAGTTAGAGACATGGTTCACGGCCGACTTGACGCGGGCCTTGATCGCCCGGCTGAGCGACCAGTACTCAAGGCCCCTCCACCGGCGCCAGACGTTGTAGGCCCGGTTGATGGCGAGGAGCGCATGGTAGCCCCAGTCGCCGAGGTGCGCCAGGAAGACGAAGTTCTTGGTCACCGTGTCGAAGACGTCGCCGTGGAGCACGAGGTACCGCCCGCGCACGCCCTCGTGGAGGTACTCGTCCACGACCGCGAGGTTCTCGAACTCCAGCGGCAGGAACTTGGACAGGATGTCGTCATGGTTGCCGCGCAGGTAGACGATCTGCGTGTCCCTCTTCTCGAGCATCTTCAGGACCACGCGGATGAAGTGCGTGTGGGCCTTCGTCCAGTGGCCGCCCCGCCTCAGCTGCCAGCCGTCGATGATGTCGCCGTTAAGGATCAGCTTCTCGCAGCGCACGTGGCGCAGGAAATGGTTCACCTCCGCGACCTTCGAGTCGACGGTTCCCAGGTGGATGTCGGAGAGGATGACCGTCCTTGCGCGGAATTTCTTCATGGCAGCTGGAGCGCGAAGCCGGCCGGCTGGCGGTCCCCGGACTCGGCGACGCACGCGCAGTCGGGGGGCACGATGAGCCGCAGGCTCCGGGGCCGCACGACGACCTCCACGCAGGCGCCCGTGTCGTGGACCTCGCCGTCGGTGTGGATGAGGCCAGGTGCCGGGCGCTCGATGAGGAACCGGGTCCCGCGCATCCGCCTCACGAGGGGGCTCCTGTCGATGTTGCCCGCGAACAGGCGGATGCCGAGGACGGAGGCCCCCAGCAGGCCCACGGGCCGCACGGCCACGAGGTCCAGCACGCCGTCGTCGACCCGGGCGTTGGGGGCGATCCTTGCGTTGTTGCCGTACTGCTCGGAGTTGGCGACGGCGACGAGGAGGATGTCCGCCGTCTCGCGGTGGCCGCCGACGCTGATGGCGCAGCGCTCCGTCACCCGCCCGAGGAAGGCCGCGAGGGCCGTCCTCGTGTACGCCGGCAGGCCCCGGCGCCTCAGGCGGTTGAACCTGCGGGCGACCTCGGCGTCGAGCCCGAGGCCCATGGCGTTCACGAAGGGGATGCCGTTTGCCGCGCCCGTGTCCATCTCTGCAGCCCGGCCGGCCGTACCGGCAGCCAGTTCCAGCGCCGCGGCGGCGGGGTGGGGGAGGCGCAGGTGCAGCGCCAGGCCGTTCCCGGAGCCGCACGGCACGAGGCCCATGGCCGCCGGGGAATGGATGAGCGCCTGGGCGACCTCGTTCACGGTCCCGTCGCCCCCGACGGCGACGACCCTCATGCAGCCGGCGGCCACGGCGTCGCGGGCGAGCTCCGTGGCATGTCCCGGCCCCTCGGTGCAGGCGACGTCTGCGTCGAGGCTCCGCGAGGCGATGAAGGCCCGCAGCATCGGCAGGAGCGGCGCCGTGCGCCCGGGCCGGCCCGACTTAGGATTGAAGATGAATCGCAGCTTCATGGCGCGGTGCCCGTCGGCTCGGGGCAGGCTATTGCCGAAAGGACGCTCGTGGCGACCGTGCGGGCGGCGTCGGGCCGCGCCATCGGCTCCAGCGCGGCCTGCCAGCCCGAGAGCACGGCGCCCCGGTCCGCGAAGGCGGAGCGAAGCGCGGCGACGACGGCCCCCGGCGTCGTCGCCAGGACGCCCGCGCCGTGCCGCAGGAGGAGCTCGCAGTTTCCCTCCTCCTGGCCGGGCACGACCTGGTTGACGACCATCGGGCAGCGGGCCGCGATCGCCTCCTGGGTCGTTGCGCCGCCGGCCTTGCTGACCACCACGTGGTGGCTCATGAGGAGCTCGGGGATGCGGTCCGTCCACCCGAGGATGTCCGCCCTCCGCCCCCTGCCGGACGCCGCGGCCAGGAGCGAGCGCCTGAGGGCCTCGTCGCGCCCGACCGTGCACGTGACCTCCCAGCCCTCCTCGGCGAGGAGCAGGCGGGCGGTGGCCTCGGCGTTCCGGGTCCCGGAATTGACGATATAGAGGACGCGGGGCGTCCCGGAGGCCGGCGGCCGCACGATGGTCCCCTCGTTGCGCCTGAAGAAGGACGTCACGGGGAACCCGCTCACGTGGAGGCGGGCCGGGTCGACGCCGGCGGCGCGCATCACCTCGGCCGTGTCCTCGTTGGGGACGAACCACCCGTCGCAGCCCGGCCGCCACCAGACCGAGTTGATGCTGATGGAGTCGGTCACGACGTTGAAGTGGGGCGCCCGCAGCCGCCCCTGCGCCCTCATGCGCTGGAGCAGAGCGGCGTAGGCCGGGAACGTGCTGCAGATGGCCGCCGGCGACTCGCGGGCGACCAGCTCCTCGAGCGCCCTAGACTGCGCGCGCAGCATGCCGGCGCCGCGCGTCATGAACTGGGGGCGGTCCATCCACGCGTAGATCTTCCTCCAGAGGCGCGGGGTGTTGTTGATGGCGGAGAGGTACGCCCGCCGCACGAATTCGTTGAGGCGGGGGCACGACAGGGCGAAGGCGTCGGCCACGACGGCGGAGCCCGGGGCCTCCTCGTTGAAGGCGGCCTCGAGCGCCCGGGCGGCGGCGTTGTGCCCCTCGCCGTAGGCCGCCGTGAGGATGAGTATGCGCGGCTGCATCGTCACGCGAGGGCGGCCGCGGGGCGCGCCGCCCCGAGGGGCCGGCCCGCCGCCTCCACGAGGTCGCCCTCGAAGAGGCCGATGACCTTCTCCCATGACTGGGCCTCGACGGCGGCCCGTCCCGCCATGCGGACGCGGCCCCGCAGGCCGGCGTCCGTCGCCAGGCGGACCGCCGCGGCCGTGAGCGCCGCCTCGTCGCCGCACGGGGCGGTGAGCCCGCTCTCCCCGTCCCGGATGAACATCCTCGCCGCCGCGTAGTCGAACCCCGCAGCCGCCAGGCCGCTCGCCATCGCCTCGGTGAGCACGTTGCCGAAGGTCTCCGTCAGGCTCGCGTGGACGTAGATGTCCGCCGAGGCGTAATAGCGGCCGATCTCCTCGCGCGAGAAGAAGCCAGCGAACACGCAGTCCGGGTGGGCCCTCATGAGCCCCTTCTTCAGCGGGCCCTCGCCGGCGAGCACGAACCGGCACGCCGGGTTCGCCCTCTTCATCGCGCCGTAGATCCGGAAGAGCACCGGGTAATTCTTCTCGGCCGCCATCCTGCCCACGTGGATGACGACCGGGTCGGAGGGCGCCGCGCCCCACTCGTTCCGCAGGGTGTAGGACCTGCGGTCCGGCCTGAACTGCCGGGTGTCCACCCCCCGAGACAGGACGCCCAGGTTCGCGAAGCCCATCGACCGCAGCTCGTCGCAGAGTTCGGCCGTGGGCACAAACGTGCGCCCCGTCAGGTTGTGCACGTGCCGCAGCCAGCGGAGCGCGATTCCCCTGAAGAGGGGCACCCTGTAGTGGCGGGTGTACGCGTGGAAGTTCGTGTGGAAGCTTGAGGTCACCGGTATCCCGAGCGAGCGGGCGGCGCGGATGGCCGAGAGCCCGAGGGGGCCCTCGGTGGCGACGTGGACGAGGTCCGGCCGCCCGACCGACCAGCGCCTCATCAGCTCGCCCTTTGCCGGCAGGCCGATCCGCAGGAGGGGGTAGCCTGGGATGGGAAGGCCCGGCATCGCATGCTGGGTATACTCCCCGCGGGGCTTCTCTCCTGCAAGGTCCCTGCGCCAGGGCCGGTAGACCGACACCGAGTGGCCCCTCAATCCAAGCTCCCGGGAGATGACCCCGAAGGTCATTGCGACACCGTTGATTTCCGGCGGGAAAGTCTCGGTTACAATCGCGAGTTTCACGGGATGCGATGGTTACGCATCCCATAGTGCCCGCCGGTTGTGACGGGACCGTGCCTTTTGGGTTACGACTCCGGCAAATCGCCGTTGTGAATAACCTGTGGGGAAGTTTTTGCCCCCTCCTGGGGCGTGGGAGGGGCTGGAGGCACCGGCGGGACGGCCAAGGGGATCTCCGGCTCCTTCGCGGGCGGCACGGCGGGGGGGGGCGGCGGCGGCCGGCCGCGGCCGCCCGCCCGTGCCTCGTAGAGGCGGATGACGTGCCGGCGCTGGTCGAGGCTGATGATTTCCGCGTAGCGGCCCCAGCTGAGGAGCGTGCGGAAGAGGGGCCGCGGCTTCTCGTGGGGAAGCGCCGCCTGGAGCTCGCGCAGGAGCTCCTCGCTCGGCAGGCACTGGTCCTCCTGGACCCTGATGAGGCGCACGAGGAGCTCGAAGATCTTCAACTTGAGCAGCTGCTCGCGGACGATCCGCTTCTGGCCGTCCGTGGACGTGCCGGCGAGCTCCTTGCCGAGGGGGGTGATCTGAACGTCCTGGCCCGGCGTGTTCACGAAGCCGAGGAGCTCCGCAGCCTTCACGATGCGGACCACCGCCCCGAACTCCCGCCCGAACTTCTCCGCGAGGTCGAAGAGGTCCTCGGGCTGGTCGCCGATGAGGGACATGAGGCCCAGCACCTCGGCCGGGTTCACGTAGGGCAGCGAGACCGGCGCGATCCTGCGGCGGTTGTCCACCGTCTTCGTCGTCACGACCTTGTGGGGGTCCGCGGGGACCGTGTCCGGGAGGCTCGTGTGGGTGAGGATCCCGTGCAGCTGCTCGACGATCTTCTTGAACTCGGGGTTGTCGGTGTCGCGCGGGTAGGGCAGGGCGTTCGGGACAATGACGTCGATCCGCCCCGGGCCCGCGGCCATGACGACGATCCGCGTCGCGAAGTAGACGGCCTCGACGATGTTGTGCGTCACCATGACCATCGTCCGCAGGGGATGGTTGGGGTCCGCGAGGAGCCGGCCGATCTCGTTCCTCAGCGTCTCGGCCGTGAGGACGTCGAGAGCGCTGAAGGGCTCGTCCATCGCCAGGACCTCGGGCTCGGCGACGAGCGCGCGGGCTATGCCGACGCGCTGCTTCATGCCGCCGGAGAGCTCCCGCGGGTAGGCGTACTCGTAGGCGCCCAGCCCCACCGTCTGGAGCACCTTCTCGAGCCGCGAGTTCTGCTCGTCGGCGGGCAGGTGCCCCACGGGCAGCAGGACGTTGCCCCGGACGGTCAGCCAGGGGAAGAGCGCGAAGTTCTGGAACACCATCGACACGCCCGGGGAGACCCCGATGAGGCGCTTGCCCTTGTAGTACACCTCGCCCCGCGTCGGCGTGATGAGGCCGGCCATGATGCGCTCCAGGGTCGACTTGCCGCACCCCGAGGGCCCGAGGAGGACGACCGTCTCGTTCTCGCTGACCGAGAGGTTCACGTCCGAGAGGACGAGGTCGTTCTCCGTCCGGCTGACGAAGTACTCGTGGCTCACGTGCCGGAGCTCGATCAGGGGCTGCTTTTCGTTCGAGTCCATGGCAACGGCAGGCTCAGGTGATGAAGCGGCAGCGTTCATTGGCAAGGTTCTGGAGGGGCTTCCATACGAGGCGGTTCACGCCGACGACGACGACTGCCATCACGATCATCGCCGCCGTGAGCTTTGAGAAGTCATTGGCGTTGCTGGCGTTCGTGATGTACGCGCCCAGGCCCGTGGCCGAGTAGGTCTTCGGCCCGATGATGACGATCTCGGACACGATCGTGGCGTTCCACGCGCCCCCGGCCGCGGTGATCCAGCCGGTGACCAGGCCCGGCAGGATGGCGGGTATGAGGAACTTGGCCCAGCGGTCCCAGCCGCGGAGGTGGAGGATCTCGGAGCAGCTGATGATGTCGTTCGGTATCGCGGCGGCCGAGCCGGCGACGTTGAAGAGGATGTACCACTGCGTCCCGAAGAGGATGAGGAGCACGGACCCAGTCTGGAGGGTGCCATGCAGGAATATGATCACCGCAACGAACCACGGGTAAAGGAGGGGGGCCGGGAACGACGCTGCAAACTGGATGAAGGGCTGGAGCCTGCTCGACAGCTTGGGGTTGAGCCCGATCCAGATCCCCACGGGGACGGTCCAGAGGGTGCCGATGAGGAAGGAGGCGATGACCCGCAGGAAGCTGAAGCCCGCGTCCTTGAGGATTTCCTCCCAGTCCGAGGCCGTCACGGGCCGAAGCAGCTGTATCAGGGTCCAGACGCCCCACAGCAGCAGGGCCCCCAGTGCGCCAAGGATGACCGTGTACGTCAGCTTTCCCGCGATGCCGCGCTTCGGCGGCTGCGCGCCGGGCTCCAGCAGCGAGGTCTCCGCGGCCCACGGCTGGGCGGGCCCGAGCAGGGCGTTCCTCGCCCTTGTGCCGGCCTGGCAGAGGAAGGAATACGCCGCGGAGCGCGACAGCCAGAGCTGGAGCGTCGTCTTGGGCGCGCGGCTGCCCCCGAAGTCGTCCAGCTTGAACTTGCGCGACCAGACCACCAGCGGCCACCAGATGAGGCGGTCGGTGACGATGATGATGAGCCCCATGGCGATCATCCCGAAGATCTTTGCCCTCGTATCGTTGCTGTCGGTCGCTTGCTGGATGTAGGAGCCGAGCCCCGGCAGTCGCTGGGTGGTGCCGTTGATCTGGGGCGCCTCGCAGACGGCGAGGAAGAACCAGCCGGCGGCCATCGACACCATGCTGTTGAAGAGCAGCCCCTGCGCGCCGAAGGGCAGCTCCAGCCTCCAGAAGCGCTGCCACCAGTTCAGGTTGTAGAGCTTCGCCAGCATCCGGAAGTCGCCCGGGATGCCCCGCAGCGAGTCATAGTAGCTGAACGTCATGTTCCAGACCTGCCCCGTGAAGATGGTCAGGATGCACGCCAGCTCCAGGCCCGTGTTGCTGTGCGGGAACAGCGCCATGAAGACCAGGAAGAACGGCGCCAGGAAGGCGGTGACCGGGATGCTCTGGAGGATGTCCAGGGCCGGGAGGATGTACTTGTGGGCGCGGGTGTCGTAGTAGGCCCACGACGCGACGACGAGGGTGAAGAGGAGCGAGACGAAGTAGGCCAGCCAGCCGCGGGCGAAGGAGAACAGGGCGTACTTGGGCAGCTTCCCCAGCGCCAGGTCGATCGGCACCTGCACGATCAGGGGCTGGCGCCACTCGGCGGCGACCTGCGTGACGCTGAAGAAAATCGCCACAAAGCCCCCCAGGACCAGGACATCGATCCAGAACCGGGGACGTTCCCTCACTTCGGCTGTCGGCCTTAGGTTGCTCATCAGTCGGGGGTGCAACGCCAACCGGCCCGGCGGGGGGTGCGCAAGCTGCAAAGGGCTCTGTCGGCAATATTTAACGCACCCAATTTTCTGTTGCGCGGCCGGCGGGCGGCTCTCTACGTTCAACCTTTTAGGTAAATGCAAACCCACGGTCCGAAACGGGTCTACACACCCCATTCCCTGGAGTACTGGTTTGACATGCTCGCGGACGACTGGTCCGAGACGTTCTCGGCCAGCCAGCTCGACGAGGGCCGGCGCATCTACCGCAACGGGGAGGTCAGGGAGCTCGAGCTGACCGACCGGGACGCCATCATCCACCGCAGGATAGAGAAGAAGGACGAGTACGCCGTCATCGAGTGGACGGCCGGCGCCCTGGCCGTGCGCTCCTCTACGACCGACCGGGAGATCGCCCACGCCCTCGCCGTGGCGGGCCTGCACGAGATCGAGGAGCTGGTGGCCGACGAGATCTCGCCCCTGCCCGCCGAGCCGGGCGCCCTGCACGAGCCCCCCCAGGACGGGGCCCCCCACCACGGCTCCAACGGGTCGGCCGGCGCCAACGGCTCGGCCGCGGCCGGCCGCGGGACCCCCGTCGCCCGCCTGAACGGGCCCTCCCGGCCGCTGCTCCTGGTCTTCAAGATCAAGTCCTCCGGCCTCGCCTTCCAGGCCTTCTGGGTCGAGTCCGACAAGAAGACCCGCCACCCGGCCCTGGGGCCGGGCGCCCACGCCAACGGCAACGGGCACGTCTCCTCCGGCGAGCGCGCGAAGCTGATCGGCCTGGCCGCCTACGCCCGCAAGGCCCACTTCCAGTACAACCAGGACACGGGGGTCTACCTGATGGAGTCCCTGGTCGAGATCCCTAACTTCCTGAAGGTGACGCTCCCCCTCTGGAAGCGCGTGTTCTCGATCGAGCTGGACGACAAGACCGCCAACCTCCTCAAGGGCACCCGCAGCATCGAGATCGAGGCGGTCGCCGAGAGGGTCGCGGGCGACGCCGGCCTCAACCTCAGGTGGATCTTCCGCGCGGGCGAGAGGATGCTGACGGATTCCGAGGTCTCGGCGCTCCTCAAGCGCGGGGGCCAGCCCGTCATCCTCCCCAACCTCGGCATCGTGGCGCTCGCCGCCGAGAAGTGGGAGTCCTACAGCACCTGGAGGCGCAACCTCGAGGAGACCCAGGAGGGGGGCGGCGCCCTGCTTCAGTACCTGGTCTTCTCGCTCTTCAACGACGCCCGGCTGAAGCTGACGCTCTCCCCCGAGATGGAGGCCTGGCGCCAGAAGGTGCTCGCCGCCCCCGACGCGCCGCCCGAGATGCCGGGCATCCTGCGCCCCTACCAGCGCCGCGGCGTGGAGTGGATGCACCACCTCTGCGAGGTCGACTGCCACGGGCTCCTCGCGGACGAGATGGGCCTGGGCAAGACGATCCAGGTCCTCTCGCTCCTTGCCGCGCGGCCGGTGGCCGACCGCCCGTGCCTCATCGTCTGCCCGGCGAGCGTGGTGCCGGTCTGGCGCGAGGAGATGAACAAGTTCTTCCCGGGCACCCCCGTGGACGTCCTCAAGACCGGCCACGACTTCACGAGCAACCGCGACCCCGTCATCTGGCTCTGCAGCTACACGCAGCTGCGCAAGCACCGCGCCCTCCTGGACAGCATCGAGTTCGGGTACGCCGTCCTCGACGAGGGCCAGTTCATCAAGAACCCCGACGCGAAGGTGACGCAGACCTGCTTCGCCGTGCGCGCGCGGCACCGGATGGTCCTGACGGGCACGCCCCTCGAGAACCGCCAGCTGGACCTCTGGAGCATCTTCCGGTTCCTGCTGCCGGGCCTCCTCGGGACGCGCTCGTCCTTCGAGGCCGCCCTGACCGCCGACCGCGAGGGGACGCTCTCGCGCCTGAGGGCGCAGCTCGCCCCGTTCATCCTCAGGCGCACGAAGAAGGAGGTCGCGCAGGAGCTGCCCCAGAAGGTCGAGATGGAGCTCATCTGCCCCCTGACGGACGTCCAGCGCGCGGAGTACGCGCGGATCTGCACGGAGGGGCTCGAGCGCCTCGGCGACGACGTCGGCTCCGCGATGAGGGAAAAGTCCTTCGGGTTCCTCGCCCTCCTCACCCGCCTTCGACAGACCTGCTGCGACCCGGACATGCTGCCTTGGCTCAAGGCGCCCCTTTCCGACTCCGGAAAAATCAACCTGCTTGTCGAGAAGCTGGCAGAGATCGTGGGCAACGGTCACAA
>DASXEV010000038.1:0-18723 GCA_036489955.1 Opitutaceae bacterium | reverse complement strand
TCCCGATCTCCTCGCGGCTGCCCTGCTCGTTGTCGTAGGCCGTCAGGATCCTTTCCCGCAAATCAAGGGAGAGCGTTTTCATCCCCCCGATTGTAGCCGATTACTTAATAATGGCTACAGTTTTATTTAAAATGCTCTAGGGGCCCGGGGGGGTCAGGGGCCGGTCGACCAGAGGCCGCATTCCAGCGCGCCCAGCTCCAGGTGCCCGGAGACCGGGCGCGTCGCGGCCCTGCTCTCCGCGTGGAGGAACCTGTCCTGGTCCGCAATCTGGCGCCAGGGGCCCATCCCAGCCACCTCGCCGATCTCGAGCGCCGCATCGCCGGCCGTGGGGTTCACGGCGTAGAGGAGGCGCTCGCGCCCCTTCGACTGGTCGGCGTTCAGCAGCACGGCGAGCGGCGCGGCGCCGCCGTTGAAGAACCGGAAGAAGCCCTCGGATGGGCGCGAGTAATGCCGCAGGAGCCTTCCCCTCGCCCCCTTCCGGAAGGCGATCCAGTCGGCGAAGTAGGCGTGGGTCGACAGGTTCCTGTACAGGCGCCTGTAGTCCAGCGCGTTCACGTCGCCCCGCAGGTAGGTGTTCCCGAGCCCGCCCTTCGAGCGCATGAAGTCCTGGCCCGCCGACACCATGGGCAGGCCGACCGAGAGGAAGACGAGCGAGGCCATGAGGTGCGTCCGTCGCACGTCGTTCGGCGTGGGGTTCGTCCCGTCGAAGGAGCCGTTTTCCGTGATGGAGTCGATCCACGTGCGGTCGTCGTGGGACTCGGTGTAGTTGACCGTCTGCGCGGGCCACTTCGCGAAGTACCAGGGCGAGCCCCGCACGAAGTACTCGAGCCGCTCCGCGGGCGCGCCGCCGCGCACGTAGTCCCTCAGGAAATTGCGGAAGCCGTCGTTCCACGAGGCCCAGCCCGTGTCGCGCAGGGCGCCCGCGATGTGGCCCCGGAAGCTCCAGGGCTCCGCGATCAGGATGACGCCGGGCTTTGCCTCCTTCAGGGCGGCCTCCACCTGCTTCAGCACCTTGACCCCGATCAGCTCCGCAAGGTCGAAGCGGAAGCCGTCGACGCCGTAGGCCTCGATGAGGTGGAGGCAGCTGTCGATGATGAGCCGCTTGGACATGGCGGCAGTCGCCCGCAGGTCGTTGCCGCAGCCGCTCCAGTTGGCTAGGTTCCCGGAGGCGTCCTGCTCGAAGTAGTAGAGGCGGTCGATCGCCATCAGGTGGGCGGGGATGCCGACGTGGTTGAAGACCACGTCGAGGACGACCGCTATCCCCCTGGCGTGGAAGGCGGCGACGAGGGCCTGGAGCTCGCGCACGCCGGACGCCTTCTCCGGCGCCAGCGAGAACCCGCTCGCGGGCGCGAAGAAGTTGTTGGTCATGTAGCCCCAGTGGTAGTCGCGGTCCGTCTCGCTATCGAACTGCTGCACCGGCTGGAGCTCGACGCAGTTGACGCCGAGGTGGGCAAGGTGGAAGGAGGGATGCTCGACCCACTTGGTGAGCCCCGTGAACCCGAGGCGCTCCTCGGCCGACGCGTCGGTCGGCGCCTTCGCCGCAAGGTCCCGCACGTGGCCCTCCGCGATGACGAGGTCCTGCCAGGCGGGGGCCCTGAACCCCGTGTCGGCCCGGCCCACCCATGCCCGGTCGAGGACGATCCCTGGGCCCGCGCGGCCCACGCATGCGAGGGCGTACGGGTCCAGGATGTCGGTCTTGACGACCGTCTTGCCCCCGGGGCCCTCGGCGCCGTCGATCGAGTACCAGTAGAGCCAGCCATGGAGCCTGCGGTCGACCTCCGTTTCCCAGACCCCCGCCGCGCCCTGGCCGTCCCCCCGCCGGGACAAGGCATGGGTGGAGGCCTGGGCGCGCGCCGCAAGCGTCTCGCAGAGGTGGAGCGTCACCGCCTCGGCGCGCGGGGCGAAGAGCCTGAAGGCCGTCGACTTCCCGGACACGACGGCCCCAAGGGGCAGCTCCGACGCGAGTTCAAAGAGGAAATCGCCCGGGGCGAGCGGGACGTGGCTGCCCGAGAGGTCCGCCCCCGCGGCGAGCGTCCACGAGCCGGCGAGGTCGAGCGGCGAGGCGAGCTGGAACTGCCACAGGTGCGCCCCGGTGCGCGCGGGATCGACCAGCCGGTTCACGTTTCCGGTCGCCTCGCGGACGGAGTTTGGGGCGTCGTCCGCGGGGGGGAGCCACTGGTTCTCCCCGGTCACGAACTTGAACATGACCGGCTCCTTCCCCGTTAGGACCTTCGACACCGGGCCCGTCCAGAGGAAGAGCTTCTCGCCGTCCAGCTCAGCCGGGACGAGCCGCCATGCCTCGTCGCCCACCGCAGCCTGCCAGCCGCTGAAGGGCCCGGCGACATAGACCCTGTCGCTTGCCGGGTCGATGCCCCCGGTGCGCTTGAGCGGGAGCACGAAGCAGAGGGTCTTCGGGTCGGGGAGGAAATAGCGGCACGTCTTCGCCGCCGCCAGGTCGGGCGCCCGCCTCACCCCCGTCACCTCAGCCGGGCCCGACAGGGCGACCACCGGGGGGACCGGCCTGTCCCAGTCGCGCTCGAACTCGACGATGCCCGAGGAGAGCGAGTCGAGCCAGGCGCGGACAAGGCGTGGGGCGGCGTTGGGCATGGGTTCCGGGCGGTGAAGCAGCAAGCGTACCCTCCGGCGCGAGCCCTCGGCAAGCGCACGTGGGGATTGCGGCGAAAAAATGCGGACGACAGGACGGGGATCCTTTGCTAGAGTGTGCGGACGACGCGCAGACGACGATGAGAATGAGCCATGAGCATATGTATGCGAGGATGCTGGCGAGCGACCCGGCGTGGGACGGGCGCTTCTTCACCGGAGTCCTGACGACCGGGATCTACTGCCTCCCCTCGTGCCGGGCGAGGAAGCCGCGGCCGCAGAACGTGAGGTTCTTCCCCACCTGCGCGGCGGCCCGCGAGGCGGGCCTGCGGGCGTGCCTCAAGTGCTTCCCTGACGACTACGCGAGGGGCGCCGACCCGGTGCTGGAGTCCATGGAGGCCCTCGTCGCCGAGATCCGCACGGACCCCGTCCGCTTCAGCGACGCGCGCTCCATCGTCCGCCGCTCGGGCTACGGGACCACCCGGTGCTTCGAGCTCTTCCGGCTGCACTTCCACGCGACGCCGGCCGACCTGCTCCTCAGGGCGCGGATCGCGCGGGCGACGGCGCTCCTGGCTTCCGGCGACGGGACGCTCCCGTCGGTCGCCGCGGCCGCGGGCTTCGAGTCGATGTCCGCCTTCCACGAGCACTTCCGGGCCCACACGGGCATGACCCCCGCGGGCTACCGGGGGCTCGGGGACGCCCAGGCTTTCGAGGTTGCCCTGCCCGCGGGGTATCCCCTCGCCCACCTCCTCAGGACGCTGGGGCGCGACCCCCAGAGCGTCACCGAGCGCCTGAGGGGGACCGTCTACGAGTTCTCGGCGGACCTGGCGGGCGCGCCCGGGGTCGTGCGGGTCGAGTTCGCGGACGGCGCGGCCGTCGTGTCCTGCGCGTCCGGCCGGCCCGCCGGGCCGCCGGCCAGGTACGCGGCGCACGGCCTCGTGGCGGCGCTCCTCGGCCTCGACCAGGACGCGGCGGGGTTCGTGAGGCTGGCCCGCAGGCTCGGCCTCTCGCGGCTCGTGGCGGGCCGGCATGGCCTTCGGCTGACAAGGACCCCCGGGGTCCTTGACGGGCTCCTCTGGAGCATCGTCGGCCAGCAGATCAACCTCAGGTTCGCCTGTGTCCTGAAGCGCCGCCTGATCGAGAACACGGGCACCCCCCTCCCGGGGGGCCTCTACTCGCTTCCCACGGCCGAGGCCGTGGCCCGCCTTGAGCCCGCGCAGATGAAGCCGTGGCAGTTTTCGCGGCAGAAGGCCGAGTACCTGATCGGCGCCGCCCGCCTGATCGCCTCGGGAGGGCTCGACCTCGGCGCCCTGGCTTCCATGTCCGCCACGCGCGCGGAGCGGACGCTCCTCGCCGTCCGCGGCCTCGGGCCCTGGTCCGTCAACTACCTCATGATGCGCTCCCTGGGCTTCGCCGACTGCGTGCCCATCGGCGACACGGGGGTGACGAGCGGCCTGAAGTCCCTCCTCAGCCTGGACGAGCGGCCGGACGCCGACGCCACAAGGCGCCTCATGGCGGTCTTTTCCCCGCACCGCAGCCTCGCCACGGCCCACCTGTGGCAGATCAACAAGCCGGAACCATGAAGAGAGAAATTTACCACTACTCGGAAATGAGGACCCCCAAGGGGCCCTTCTCGGTGGCCGTCGACGATGACGGCGCCGTCGCGGCCGCGGCGTTCGGGGGGCGCAGGGCGCTCGCCGGCAGGATCGGGGAGGCCACCCTCGTGCGGGGCGACGCGCGCACCGCGGCGGCCCGGCGCCAGATCCGCGAATGGTTCGGCGGGCGGCGCCGGAGATTCTCAGTGAGGCTCGCCCCGCGCGGCACGCCCTTCCAGAGGCGGGTCTGGGCGGAGCTGGAAAGGATCCCGTTCGGCGAGACCCGCTCCTATGGTGACCTGGCGCGGGTGCTGGGGAGTTCGCCGAGGGCGGTCGGGCGGGCCAACGCCACGAACCCCATCTGCGTCCTGTTGCCCTGCCACCGGGTGGTCGGCGCCGACGGGTCGATGACGGGCTATGCCTTCGGCGAGGACCTGAAGCGCGGGCTCCTGGGGATGGAGGACCGGTAGCCCCGCAGGGGTCAGGCCGAGGCGAGGGCCTCGGCAAAGGCCCTCACCTTCCCGTGGTCCTTGACGCCCGGGGCCGACTCGACGCCGCTGTTGACGTCGACGAACCGGGCGCCGGACTCCCTGATCGCGGTGCCGATGTTGCCGGGGTTCAGGCCCCCGGAAAGGATCCAGCCGTGCGCCGGATGGGCGGAGGCGTGGCGCCTGAACTTTGCCCAGTCGCCGGCGCGGCCCGTGCCGCCAAAGAGGACGGGGTCAAAGGTGTCGAGGAGCACGTGGGAGCAGAATGAGAGCCAGGCCGGCGGGACGTCGGCCGCGGGGGGGAGCTTGGGCGCCAGCCACAGCCGGCCCCCACCCGCCTCCAGGGACCAGGACTCCAGGGTGGCCTGCGGCGTCTCGTGCCGGAAATGCACCTGCAGGCGGTCAAAGCCGGCCTGCCGCAGGGAGGCCAGGGTTCCCGGCCCGGGCTCGACCAGAACGGCCACCTTCGGCCTGTCCGGCAGCTCCGCGAGCATCTCGCCGAAGCGCGCCAGCGTTATGCGGCGGGGCGACTTCTCGTGAAGGACGAACCCCAGGTAGTCCGCGCCGGACTCGGCGGCGACGGCCGCGTCCGCGGGCGTTGTCAGCCCGCACACCTTCAGTTGGATCTGCCCGATCATGGCCCAGCCTACCGGAAAGCGTTCACGGCCTCAATGACGGCCGTGACCTGGTCGTCCGTGAGCTCGGGGAAGATGGGAAGGCTGAGGCAGGCCTGCGCCGCGGCCTCGCACACGGGGAGCGAGCCCCGCCGCTGGCCCAGCGCGGCGAAGCACTCCTGGAGGTGCAGCGGGACGGGATAGATGAGGTCCGTGCCGACGCCCTCGGCGGTCAGGTGGGCGCGCAGGCGGTCCCGCTCGGGATGGGTGATCGTGAACTGGTGGTACACGCATTCCCCCTGCGGCTGGTCGCCCGGCAGCTGGGCCCCGGCAAGCCGGATGCCGTCAAGGTACGCCCTCGCGATCGCCCGCCGCCTCGCCGTCCAAGCCGCCAGGTGCGGCAGCTTCACGTTGAGGAGCGCCCCCTGGAAGCCGTCCATCCGGAAGTTCCCGCCCACGATGGAGTGGTGATAGCGCTGGCTCATCCCGTGGACGCGGATCTTTCGCGCCGCCGCGAGGATCTCCGGGCGGCGGGAGGCGAAGGCCCCGCCCTCGCCGCAGGCGCCGAGGTTCTTCGTGGGGTAGAACGAGAACGTGGCGGCGTCGCCGAGGAGGCCGACTGGCGTCCCGTTGTGCCTGGCGCCCGCGGCCTGGGCGCAGTCCTCGATCACGAATAGGTTGTGCCTGCTCGCGATTCCGAGGATCTCGTCCATCCTGGCCGGTTGGCCGAAGAGGTGGACGACAACGACGCCCCTCGTCCGCGGCGTGATGGCGGCCTCGACGGAGGCCGGGTCGATATTGAAGGTGCCTGTCTCGATGTCCGCGAAGACGGGCTTCGCGCCGACATAGGAGGGCCCCCACGCCGACGCGATGAAGGTGAAGGAGGGGACGATGACCTCGTCGCCGGGCCCGAAGCCCGCGGCCATGCAGGCCACGTGGAGCGGCGAGGTCCCGCTGTTCATGGCAACGAGGCCCGGATACCCTAGGCTCGACGAGAAGTTGCGCTCGAACTCCTCGACGTCCTGCCCGAGGCAGAACCGGTTGGCGTCATAGGTGGCGGCAAGCGCGGCCAGCGCCTCGGCGCGCAGGAGGCGGTGCTGCTGGGTGAGGTCGAGGAAGGGTACTTTCATTTGAGCGTCCGAAGGAGGCCGGCGAGGAGCTCGTCGAGGCCCGGGGTCTCCGCCTCGAAGTCGACCCTGAGGCCCACCTTCCGCATGGTCTGGCTGGTCTGGGGGCCGATGCTCCCGTAGACGGGCGCCCTGGCCCCGGGCGAGAGGCGGACCGCGGCGCCCTGGTCGACGAAGGACTGGGCGGACGAGGAGCTGGCGAAGAGGACGGCGTCGGCCCCGGCCCGCCGGAAATCCTCGGCCGCGGGGTTCTGGGAGAGGTCCACGGCCTCCGTCTTGTAGACCTGGAGGCAGTCGACGATCGCGCGGGCCTCCTCGAGCTTCTTCACGACGGCGTCGCGGTTGAGGTTGCCGGTGACGACGAGGACCTTGGCGTTGTCCAGGCTGCCGGTCTCCTCAAGGGCCGCCGCGAGCGCCTCCCCCGTGGCCTTCTCCGGCTTGCACTCCACCCTGAGGTGCATCTCGGACACGGCCTTTGCGGTCGCCTCGCCGACGCAGGCGATGCGGACGATGCCGAGCGAGCGGACGTCGTCGAAGAGGCGCCGGAACTCCTCGAAGAAATGATGGACGCCGTTGGCGCTCGTGAACACGAGCCAGTCGTACGACCCGAACTCCAGGAACACGTCGGCAAGCCCCTGCTTCGAGACCTCGTGGGAGATCCGGATCACGGGCAGCTCGAGGACGGTGGCGCCAAGGGAGGCCAGCTTGGAGGAAAGCCCGGACGCCTGGGCCCGCGTCCGGGTGACAACGATCCGGCGGCCGTGGAGGGGGAGCTTTTCGGGATTCGTCATGGTCGTCGCCGTCACCTGAGGCCCGCCGAGGCGAGAAGGCGCGCCGCCGTCCCGGCCGGGTCCGCGAAGTCCGACTCCGCGAGTTCGAGCCTGCGCACCCCGGCGTCCTCGTGGTAGAAGTAGAGCGTGCCCCCGGCGGCGTGGACGCCGAGCGCCGTCTGGCAGCCGGCGCCGAGCGCCGACTGGACCGCGCGCTCTATCGAGAGGGCCCGGCCCGTCGCGGCGTCGAAGACGCCGTCGTATTCGCCGAGGTCGGAGGAGCGGCACTGGAGGGCGATGGCGCCCTGCCCCACGGCGGGCACCATCCGGTCGAACGCGATGGGCCTGAACTCGAGGCCAGGCCAGGAGCCGATCCCCAGCCTCTTGAGGCCCGCGGCCGCGAGGATCGTCGCGTCGGCCACGTTCCGCTCGGCGATCTTCCTGAGGCGCGTGTCCACGTTGCCGCGGATCTCGCAGAACTTGGGGTCGGCGTAGATGAGGCTGGCCTGGCGCCGCCGCCTGGGGCTGCCGGTCGCAAGCGTGCGCGGCGCGTCGACGCCGGAGCGGACGGCAAGGACGTCCCTCGCGTCCTCGCGGGGCAGGTATCCCGCCGTGGAGAGCCCGATCGCGGCCTCGCCCGGGAGGTCCTTCGCGCTGTGGACGGCGAGCGTGGCCTCCTTCCGCAGGAGCGCTTCCTCGAGCTCCCTCGTGAAAAGGCCCTTGCCGCCCTTCTCGCCGAGCGACCAGTCGGCCTGGCGGTCGCCGGTCGTCACGACGGGCAGCAGCTCGCACTCGGCCCCGAGGGCCGCGCGCAGGTGCGCCGCCGCAAGCTCCGCCTGCGCAAGCGCGAGGGGGCTCCTGCGCGTCGCTAGGACGATTTTCTTTGCCATGGGCGGCCGCCCGGCTGGGCGGTCAGTACGCCGCCTGGACGCCCTTCAGGTTCTTCTTCGACATCCAGGGCATCATGCTGCGCAGGCGCTGGCCGGTCTTCTCGATCCTGTGCGCAGCCCCCTTCTTGAGGAGCCGGTTGTACTTCTTCAGGCCCCCCTTGTACTCGGCGACCCACTGCCTCGTGAACTTGCCGCTCTGGATCTCCTTCAGGATCTTCTTCATCTCGCGCTTCGTGGCCGCGTTGATGACGCGGGGGCCGCGGGTGATGTCGCCGTACTTGGCCGTCTCGGAGATCGAGAAGCGCATGCCGGCGATCCCGCTCTCGTACATGAGGTCGCAGATGAGCTTCAGCTCGTGCAGGCACTCGAAGTACGCCATCTCGGGCTGGTAGCCCGCCTCGACGAGCGTCTCAAATCCCGCCTGGACGAGCGCGCTGGCGCCGCCGCAGAGGACGGCCTGCTCGCCGAAGAGATCGGTCTCGGTCTCCTCCTTGAAGGTCGTCTGGAGGACGCCGGCCCGGGTGGAGCCGATGCCCTTCGCCCAGGCGAGCGCCGCCTGCTTCGCCCTGCCGGACTTGTTCTGGAACACGGCGACGAGGGCGGGCATGCCCTTGCCCTCGACGTAGAGGCGCCGGACCATGTGGCCGGGGCCCTTCGGGGCGACCATGATGACGTCGATGTCCTTGTGGGGCCTGATCAGCCCGAAGTGGATCGAGAGGCCGTGGCTGAAGATGAGGGTCTTCCCCTTGGAGAGGTTGGGGAGGATGTCGCTCTTGTAGACCGACGCCTGGCGCATGTCGGGCAGTCCGACAAGGATCACGTCGGCGCGGCGCACGGCCTCGGCCGTGTCGTAGACCTTGAACCCGTGCTGGCGGGCGACCGCGCGAGATTTGGAGCCCGGATAGAGGCCGATGATGACGTTGCAGCCGCTGTCCTTCAGGTTCAGGGCGTGGGCGTGGCCCTGGGAGCCGTAGCCCAGGACGGCCAGCGTCTTTTTCCTAAAGACGCCGAGGTCGGCGTCGCGGTCGGTGTACACTTTTGCAGGCATGGTTTAAAATCGGATGTTGGGACGTCAGCGGGTGAGGGCGAGGCGGCCGGTCCTGGCGATCTCCTCGACCCCGAAGGGCTCCAGCAGGCCGAGGAAGGCGGCCACCTTCTCCTCGTCGCCGGTCAGCTCGATGATGAGGGAGTCCTGGGCCATGTTGGCGATGCGGGCCCTGAAGATCTCCTTGATCTGGAGGATCTCCGGCCGGGTCTTCGCGTCTGCGCGCACCTTTACTAGCAGGAGCTCGCGCGCGATGGTCTGGCCCTCCTTGAAGTCCATCACCTCGACCACGTTGACGAGCTTGCGGAGCTGCTTCGTGCAAAGGTCGAGCGCGGCGTCGTCGCCCTTCAGGACGATCGTGATCCGGGAAAGCGAGGCGTCGTGGGTCGGGGCGACGTTCAGGGAGTCGATGTTGAAGCCCCTGCCGGAGATCATTCCCGCCACGCGCGCCAGCACGCCGAACTTGTTCTCAACGAGGACCGATATCGTGTGTCGCATGGTGTGGAGTTGAAGGGTGCCGTCGGCGCCGATATCGGCGCGCAGCGAGCCATAAGATCAACCCATTGGGGGGCTAAAAGGAAAGCCTAAATGGTGGGCGCCGCCCTCTGGGGGCGGGCCGTGCGGAAGGGCGTCCCACCGTAAAAAGACGTGGTTTCCGGGGTTCACAAAGGCGCCGCGGCAGTCCCATCCTCGTCCAGACCCCGCCATGGCACGAATCCTGGTCGTCGAGGACGAACCCAACTTCCGGCAGATTCTCGTCATCAAGCTGGAGCAGCTTGGGCACGAGGTCCTCGAGGCGCAGAATGGCAGGATGGCCACGAAGATGGCCGCTCATCTCCGGCCGGCCTTGGTGCTCACCGATCTCGTGATGCCCGAGAAGGAGGGCCTCGAGTTGATCCAGGACATCCGGCGCGGGAATCCGAAGCTGCCGATCGTGGCCATGTCGGGCGGCGGGCGCACGGGCCCGGCGAACAACCTGAAGACCGCCCTGACGCTGGGTGCCAACAAGATTTTACTGAAGCCATTCTCCGACGAGGAGCTGAAACAGGCGATCGCGGAGCTTTTGCCCCCGGCGGCGCCGGAAGCGAACCCCTAAGCCGGACCCGGGCAGCATTGCGGTCTTTCGCGGGCCGGGAGGGCTGCAGTGCATGAGCGTCTTTGAGCCCGGGTCTGCGGGCCGAAGTGCCGTGGCCAATCCGTTGCTTCCGGCCACCCATTCTCCCCGCAATCCACAGTTGGCTTGGCGAACGCATAGTCCATAGGCTCCGCTTACGTGCCCGTCCCCGCCGCGAAGCTGAAGATCGCCGTCGTAGGCGCAGGAGTCGGCGGACTGACCGCGGCTCGCCGCCTGCGCGACAAGGGATACGAGAAGGTCACCGTCTACGAACGGGAAGCGACGGTGGGCGGCAAGGTCTGCTCGTATTCCCACCAGGGACGCATGTACGAGCTGGGCGCGCTCTGGTCGTCGCCGAGATATGCCATCATTGGCAGGTTCGCGAAGGAGTGCGGCGCCACGCGCCGCGGCGCACGCCTGCCGGACATCCTGGAGGGAGGGGTCCTCTGCAACTACGCCGGCTACATGAGAAAAAACTTCCGACCGGTCGAGTTGGGCGCGGCTTTCCTGAGCCTTGGGAAGGCCCTCCTTACCTATCCTGGAATTGGCCGGCCGGGCCTCAACTTCCTCGGTTCCGGGAGTCCGGACAGCTTCGAGCGCTTCTCCACCGAGGCGGGATTCGGCGGGATCGCCCGCATGTCGGCCTCCTTTTTCTCGGGATGCGGCTTCCTCCAGAACGACGCCGTGCCGGCCCCCTACCTGATGAAGATGATGCACATCTTCATCGACGTTCTCGTCGTGGAGGCCCTGGCCCTCTCAAGGGGGCGCATGGGGATCTTCGAGCGCGGATGGCAGGACCTGTGGCAGCAACTCGCGCGCTCGCTCGATGTGCGCCACTCAAGTGACATAACAGCGATTCGGCGCCGGGAAGAAAACGGCGAGCCCACGATCGAGCTGACCGTCGGCCGCGAGACCGAGACCTACGATCGCCTGGTCATCGCCTCGCCGCTGGACACGCTTGGCCGCTTCGTCGACCTCCGGGAGGAGGAGCGGGACCTTTTCTCACGGGTCCTCACCCATCGCTTCAAGGTCACGCTGGTCGAGGCCGAGGGCCTTCCCCATGCCTCGCTCATGGACCACGTGCCGCGGGAGAAGACGGGGCACATCAGCCTCGTGGCGCGCCAACACGCCGATACCGACGTCTTTTCAATATATCAGCAGCTCGGCGAGGGCACGGGCGAGGACGAGGCCATCTCCACGATGCACGAGGACGTGAAGGTGATGGGCGGACGCATCTCCCAGGTCATCACGAGCAAGACCTGGCGGTACTTCCCGCATGTGTCCACGGAGGACATCAGGGGCGGCTTCTACGGCAAACTCGAGCGCCTGCAGGGAAAATGCGGCACCTTCTACGTCGGAAGCCTCATGAACATGGAGACGGTCGAACACACTGCGCAGTTCTCGGTGGATCTTATCGACCGGAAGTTCAGCTAGGCACCCGGATATCGCCCGAGGAAGCGTTCGGCCTTCTCGAGGATCCCTCGCCGATTCGCGGCGAGGCGCACGAGGTAAGGAATTTGGCGATAGAACGGATACCACCGGTTGAAGTCACCTTGGTAGCTCAACAAGACCGATAAGGGCAGGCGCGTGCCGACTGTGATGGTGTTGGCCACCAGCATCAGGGCGAGGTGGGAGGCGTACCTGAGCTTGGGTTCGATATCAATGGGTGTCCGAAAGAGGGCGTTTGCGACCGCCGGCAGCTCGCCGCGGTACCAGAGGTGGGTGACGAGGTAGGCCGATGGGCCGCTGAAGCTGAGTGGTAGCTGCGGCGCGCAGACGATCCCGCCGTCCTGGAGCACCGGTTCAGGCGGCAACGCTCTGTGATGGCCCGTGCAGTTGATGAACCACGACCCGGGAGCGACCGGCACCGACCTTTCGGACTGGCCCTCGCGCAGGATCATCCGTGCGCCATCGACGTCGACAAGATGCCCGCGGTGCACCGAGTGGACACCGGCGACAATTTCGTCGCGCTCGCTCAGGGAAAGAAGCCCGATGCGGCAATTGCCGGCCTCGCCGAAGACGCTCATGGCCATGCCCTCTCGCTCGATGGCCCGCATTACCTCCGCCTCGTTCTGCCCGTCGAAGAGCTGGGCCATTCGCAGGAAGCCGTGGCCGGTCAACATCCCGCTGGTGAAGCGAGCGGACCCTGGGGGGAAGAACGTCTCCCGCCGGATGAACCACATCCCGCCGCCGATCACGATATGGAGCGGCCGGGGTCGTCGGCTTCCGTTGCGCAGGACGTGGAGCACGCAGTCCATGGCCGTCTTGCCGCTCCCGATGACATAGACCGGGGCGTCACTGTCCAGGAATTCGCGGCTCATGAGCACCGGGTCGGACACCGCGGCCGATCGCACGAGGGTCGACGAGACGGCGAACGGAGGCAGCATTTGTATGTCGGAGCCAGGGGCCTTCAGAAGCCGCCGGGCGCGAATGCGCACCCCGTTGCCGGGGCCCGGGTCGGCGCCGCCCGCGACCGGAACGGCGTCCACCTCGGCGCGGCCCTCAACGATGCGATGGCCGGCGTAGCGGTACCGGAACAGCGGGACGATCTCGATGTCGCGGGCCGAAATGACAGGGATCGTCGCGAGGTGGTCCAAGACCTCTCGTCGCGTCGCCAGGTACGACGGATCGTGGGTCCGCTTCCAAGGCTGATCCCCGGCCGTGAACAGCCTATGGGGCTGATGCAGGCGGACGAAGTCGTACTGGTGCAGCCATTGTCCGCCCCAGGTTTCGTTCCGGTCGATGACGACGACACGCGCGCCCTTCTTTAGATACTTCGCCGCCGCGTTCAGGCCATTGAGGCCAGCGTAGCCGGCGCCGACGATGCACAGCTCGCAATCCAGGGTTGGCTTGGGTGACGAACTGCTCACAGACTGCCCCTATCTGCTACGATGCCACATCGAGTCTGCTGGGGGGAACAGCGGCCACCAGTGCGGCCATATATCTGTTTCAAAGGGACAATCCGCGGCTCAAGTGGTGCGCGGTTTCGCTCCTCGGAATCTCCGCGATGCAATGGGCCGAAGGCCTGCTCTGGCTGGATGGACCCACCCCGCACGGAGCGCTGAATCGTGCGCTTACGGTGGGCTTGATCCCCCTGGCACTCGCGGCCCAGCCCTTGGGCACGCTCCTGGGTTCCATCTTTGAGCTGCCGGTGAGGCGACGGCGCCTCCCGTTCTTCCTCCTTTTGCTGGCAGCGGTGGCGATGGTCGTGGGAGCCCGGCTCCTGCATCGGCCAATGTACACCCAGGTCACGCCGCAGGGACACCTCAACTGGTGGTCGGCGTCCAACCCGCCGGTTTACTCCCCATGGGCGTACGGACTTTGGGCGGGACTGATCGGGGCGCCCTTCCTGCTCTGGTGGCGGCCCATCTGGCAGGCCGCGCTCATCGTGTCTTGGGGATGGCTCTGCGCGCTCGTGAGCTTCGTCGTTTCCGACAGCGCCGCCAGCCATTGGTGTTTCTACGTCTCGTTCTACGCGGGATTCACGCTGGTCTACGCCTTCATGGCCAAGGACAGGCCGAGACCCGGCGCCGGGCCCCTGCCGGACCCCGCTTGTTGAGGGCTTCGAAGTCACCGCTTGTTTTGCACTCGGCACTCAGCTCCTGGGATACGGCCTTCGTTGTAGGGTTGCTGCCGCCTGCGGCTGCGTTCTTCCGATTCAGAACTGAATGCTGGCCCCGATCGCCTTCAGGGGAATGTACTCGTTGTCACTGGGCTGTCGGGACGCATAGTCCGTCAATTCCCTGACAAAATCCTGGTTCGCCTGCTTCAGCTCCGGCTCGGCGAAGTGATAGTCCACGTCCCGCAGGTGCTTGAGCGTCCAGTTCTTCACGTATAGCTCGTGCCACATGTATTGGCGCAGGCGGTCCTCCGGCTCCGTGAGGTCGCCTTCGTCGAACGAGCATTCCTTCCGCTCGAACGGCGGAGGGATCCTCAGCCGCGTCGGCTTGTGCTCCATGGGGATGGAATAGAAGTCCCAGTGGTCGGCGCTGTGAACGACCGAGCAGTTCCAAATCAGCGTGGCGATGCACTCGACGATCCGGTCCTTGTCGATGACGCCTGCGCCCCCGAAGCCGCGCGAGTAGTGGTCGCACTCACGCGCCCACTTCATCAGCACGTCGTCGAGTGGCACGTCCGCGAGGACCTTTTTCACGAACCCGTGGATGACGTCGTAATAGCCGAACAGGAACCGCATGTAGCCGTTCGGCTTGGCGCTTCGGAGGTAGCCGAAGGTGTACGGTGGAAACGCCGCATGCCCCGGCATGCCTACGTACGAATACTCGAAGAGCCTGTACTGCGAGCGCCCCATCCCGCTGAACGCGGTGTAGTACAGCCGCGGATCGTTGAATCCCGGCCCGTTCTTGACGTGCAGCACCGCGTGGTCGAGCGGCAGCTGCATGTACATGTGGGGCGCCAGCAGCCTGTAGACCCGGTGGGTCTCGGGCAGCATCGTCCTCGTCACGGCGATGACGGCATCGATCGGGAAATGGCACTTGGGGTGCGTCACGAACAGCGACAGGTATGTCGCCCCCTGCAGCACGTGCATCTTGGCGCGCTTCCAGGCGTTCCCGTCCGACGGCCGGATCAGCTCGGCCAGCTGGAACTGCTTGTCGATCATCGCGATGCCGATGATCACGAAATCCCCGTCGGGGCCCGGCCTCAGGTAGCAGGCAGAGCCCGTGCAGTAGAGCCCCTCAAATGTCTCGACCGTGCTCACGGGGGCGAGATCCGCCTTGTGGACCGACTCGCTCGCCAGGCCGTTCTTCGCGAGGAGTTCCCGGTCCGCGTCGTCGAGGACGTCCGTCAGGAAGTACGCATAGACGGTCTTCGTCAGGTAGCGCGTGAACGCCGCGTCGTCGGGACAGTCGAGGTACGGCTTCTTGTAGAGGTAACGAATCGCCGACATCCACGAATACTGGACCTGCCGCATGAACCTCGAGACGACCAGGTCGTAGAATTCCTTCAGCTCCTCGGCGGGGACATGCAGCACCGAATACGGCATGTTCGGCGAGATCGGCGAGGGCTGGGGCCATGAGGCGTCCGTCCTGATGCGCACCACCCCGGATGAGCGGGGCCACGGGTTCGGGACCCCCATCTTGCGCAGGAATGCGACCCGTGCTACGTGGGCGAAGCCACGCGCGACGGTCGATGCGATCAATGCGGCCTGCTTCATGCCTTCTCCGTGATCGTCCGCGGCAGGACGAGGCTGAACGTCGTGCCCTTCGCCGGGGCGGACTGGACTGCGATCGTCCCCTTCAGGGAATTCGTCACCAGGTTCTTCACAATCGACAGGCCGAGTCCCGAGCCGCCGATCGAGCGCCCGGTGGTGAAGAACGGCTCGAAGATGCGGGCCGTCACCTCGGCCGGCATGCCGCAGCCGAAGTCGCGCACCTGGAGGTTAAAGCGCAGTTCCCCGGACTTGTCGGCGACCGACCCCACGATGATCTCGATGCGCCCGCCGGCGCCGCCCGGGTAGGCGTAGCGCTCGGCATTGGAGAAGAGGTTCAGGAGCACCTGGCTCATGAAGCCGCGATAGCCGGTCCAAGCTGCGGCCCCGCGCCCGGGCAGTTCGCTGGTCACCTCGACCGTGAGCCCGGCCTTGCGCGCGTTGATGCTGAAGAGCTGGACGGTCTCGTCGATGACATCCAGCAGGTTCAGCGGCTCAAGCGTATCCGCGATCTGGCTGACCGACAGCTTCTTGAAGTTCTCGACCAGCTTGTGCGCACGCTGGATGTTCCGGTCGACAAGGCCCAGGGCCTCGAGGGTGTCCTCAAAGGCGAACCTCGCGTCGTCGCTCGCCCCGGCGGCCTCGCGGAAGCAGGGAAGCTCCAGCCGCTGGCGAACGATGCTCACGGCCGTGTTCACGGTGCCGAGCGGCGTGTTGATCTCGTGGGCCACGCCCGCGACCATTTCGGCAAGCGCCCGGTATTTTTCCGCCTCCATCTCGGCCTTGACCGCGCGCTGCTCGAGTTCCTCCCGCAGCAGTCGCCCGCTCGTGTCCCTGACTGCGCGCGTCAGCTGGGTCATCACTGACTCCAGCAGGGCCGGGGACTCAGACAGAAGGCGCAGGAAGGCGTCGCGCTGCAGCACGAGGATCTCGCTCGGCTCGAGCGCAACCACGTTGGCCGACCGGTCCCCGCCGTCGAGCAGCGCCATCTCGCCGTAGGAATCCCCCGCCCTGGCGGTGGAGAGATCGACCTCCGCCCCGTCATCCCCGTCCTTGTAGATCCGCAGGCTTCCCGAGAGAACCACATGGAGGCCATCCGACGGCTCGCCATCGCGGAAGACCATCTCCCCCGCGTTCACCGGACGCCGAGTGCTGGTGGCGGCGAGGAGCGCCGCCTGGGGTTCGTTCAGCCTGGCGAAGGCGGGAACACGCCGGAGTGAAGCGATGACGGACGAGCCGCCACCCCCGACCGTCCCTGCACCTTGAGTCACGGCAGGCCCCAGGCTATTTGGCCGCGTTCTTCCAGAGTCCGGCCGACGCGTGGATGAGGCGGTAGTAGGGCTCGACCATGAAGTCCTGCACCTCACCCGTGGTCACGGCTATATATCGCCCCTCGACCGTGGAGGCGCTGGGCGCGATCGTGACCTGGAAGTGGTTTCCGTCGACGACATAGCGGTCTCCCTCGCTTCCGAAGGGCTTGCCCTTCATCGCCGCGAGCTCGTTCGACCGGGTCAGGAGCGCCGCGTCGTCGATATCCATGCCGTTTGCCGCGACTTTCCCGTCGAGGATGAGCGCCACCCTGGTCTCGGCGTCATTCACCGGCTTGCCGTCCGCGCCCGCCTTCAGCGAGCTGATGGCGTGCTTGAAGACCTGCGACATCGCCTCGGTCGAGCGGCCGTTCACGATCAGGGCATCGACGACGGCCCAGCTGACGTCGTGGCGCAGGGCGTTGTGCACCTGCCGCACCGCGGCCTTCACGATGGTGTAGAGCTTCTGCTCGTTCATCTCCACCTTGGTGAAGTAACCGTTGATGTCGTACCTATCGATCACGGCGCGCTCTGGCGCGAGGCCCGCCTGGCCGGTGCGCACGTAGATCTGCGTGATCCCGTTCTTCATGGTCTCGCGGATGTGCGCGCAAAGTTCGAGCCCCGCGGTGTTGGTTTCCATCACTACGTCGATGAGCGCGACCGCGAAGGGGGCGACCTCGCGCCCGGTAGGCAGCCTTGAGGTTCGCCGGGCCAGAAGGGCGATCGCCTCTGCCTTGCTGGCGGCGACATGGACATCGAGGGGAACGCCGAAGACCCTGATCCCCCGCAACGCGAGCTTGGATACGCTCAGGACATCGGGGTCATCATCAACCAATAGAACGGGATAGCTGCGTTGGAACATGGATCGTCTCCTGCGGGTTGGGTTGGTTGGCGGAGAGCTGCAACTCTCTACCTTTTCGCACGGCTGGCAGTGCTGGCTGCACTTCCGTTCTGCACAGGAGGATTGTCAAGGGGTAAGCCGCCAATCCGAGCCGGGCCAGCGGCGGTTGGAACTCCTTTCATCAAATATTCGCCATGGCGGCCATTGCCGACAGAGAATAAATCCCGTTACGATTTCGCGGCGGGGGCAGGCCGAGTGGATTTGATGCCTGCCCTTGATGGTGGACGCCGAGGGACTCGAACCCCCGACTCGTTTAAACATCTCCTAAGCTACGGGTATCTCCTCTAGATTGTGCTTCTTTAAGGACTTGTGAAACATCCTGAATGTTGCCACTATGGTTGCCACTCCTATGGCATCCTTACGCAAGAAACTCAGATCTCCGTTTTGGTTCGCCTGCTTTTCCCTTCCGAATGGCACGCGGACCCAACGCAGCACCAAGCTAACCGAAAGGAAGGCCGCTATGAAGCTGGCCGACCAATGGGAAGACGCCTCCAGGCGTCGAATTACAGAAGCTCAAGCGCGTCGCGTGCTCTCAGACATACACGAGCAGATTCATGGCATGCCGCTCGCGTCGCCTTCACTCACTGCCTTCATTAGCCAGTGGCTAAGCCGGAAAGAGGGCGAGACCCGCTTGGTGACCTATCGAAAGTACAAGCAGGCTGCCGAAGAATTCGCCACGTTCCTTGGTGAACGCGCTGCCCAGCCCATCCACTACATTACTCCGGCAAATGTGGCCGCGTGGCGGGATTCGGCTGCCAAGAAGTCCAGCGCCCGCACTGCAAACAACAAGCTCAAGGTCCTACGCACGTTTT
The DNA here is from genome assembly GCA_036489955.1 of Opitutaceae bacterium. Taxonomy (GTDB): domain Bacteria; phylum Verrucomicrobiota; class Verrucomicrobiia; order Opitutales; family Opitutaceae; genus Palsa-1447. Next base: position 292 of record DASXEV010000038.1, on the reverse strand, counting down.
TCCAGACCGCTTGGCGCGATGGTCTGGTGACAGACAACCCGGCAGCAAAAGTCGCTGCTCTCAAGGCTAGTGATTCAGGGCGCAGGCCGTTTACCCCCGGCGACAATTAGACCCCACCGCGACGACAACTAAAACCCGCCGGTCTCTGGCTGGTTTTTAATAGGGTCGTCGGACTGCGCGATCGGTAGGCTCGGGCCTTTTCGCAGGCCCATGATCACCGAGCATCAGTATCGACGTCTAATGAAGCACTATAAACTGACTGGCGTGATCGACAACGCGGCCATGAAGGCAG
>DASXEV010000037.1:0-133088 GCA_036489955.1 Opitutaceae bacterium | reverse complement strand
GCGGTGCCCACCGCGGTGGAGCGGAGCCGGCCCGTCCGGAAAAGGTCGTGCGCGAGCGTCGCCGCGAAGCTCATGAGCAGCTCGAACTGCTCGGGCCTGGTCCAGACCGACGCGTCGGTATCGAGCCAGAGGGCGCATGCGTCCGAGTTCTGGGAGGAGAACTGGCGGATCAGCAGGTTGCGCGAGCGGGCGCTCGCCTTCCAGTGGATGAGCCGGTGGGAGTCGCCGGACTCGTACTGGCGCAGGGCGATCATCTCGCCCTCGTGTCCCGCGCGGGGGCGGCGCAGCTCGCCCTCCGGGCGGCGCGGCGAGGCGGAGGCGAATCGCCTGTACTCGACGGGCGCAGGCCAGACAGGGATCTGCCTCCTCAGGCCGGTTCCCTCGAATTTCCTGAGGAAGCCGAAGGGGAAGAGGGACCCGACGCCCGAAAGCTCGACGCGCATGAGGCCCCGGCGGGCGGGCGTGAAGGCCCAGCTGAGCCGGGCCTCGGCGCCAGGGTCCAGGCGGGCGCGCAGGTGAACGGTGCCGGCCGCCTCCGCCTCCTCGCGGCGCTTCAGCGCCGCCCAGACGTCGATGCCCTTGGCAGTGATCGTCGACTCGGGCCTGGCGGGCCCCTGCGGGTCGACGGGCCTTGCCGCGAACTCAAACCACAGGGCGTAGGTCGGCAGGAAGCCCTTCGCGTTCTTCAGGTGGAGGCCGACCTCGGCCTGCTGGCCGGCCCGCAGCGGCGGCTCGAGTTCAAGCCGCCACTCGATCCGGCGCAGGTTGAGCCAGGCGAGTACGCCGCTCAGGACCAGGCAGGACAGGAGCAGGGCAAGGGCTATGAACAGGATGTTGCTCGCCGAGTTGTACGCCGCCGTTCCGATCCCAAATGAGAGGCCGATCAGGACTACGCCGGAGACCGTTGGCTGGGTCCTCTCCCTCCTCCTCGGCCAGACCAGGTTCCAGAGGAGGCGCCGCCAGAACGGCCCGCGGTCGGCTTTGCTTGTCACGCCGGAGGCGGAAGGGCCGAGAGGATGCGCTTGAGGTGCACCCCGACGGAGCGCCTTTCCTCGAGGGCATCCCCCACCTGCCGCGCCAGGGCGAGGCGGTGGGCCAGGACAAAAGGCACCAGCTCGGTCACGTCGTCCGGCAGCACAAAGTCGCGGCCTCCCACCAGGGCCCGGGCCTGCGCCGCCGTGCGAAGGGCAAGGCCGCCCCGCACGCTCACGCCGGCGCGGAACTCAACCTCGGTGCGCGTGGCCGCCACGATGCGCAGGATGAAGTCGAGTATGCTGTCCTCGACGAAGACCTGGGGGACGAGCGCCTGGATGCCGGCCACGTCGGCGCGGGTCGCCACGGCGTTCAGGGAGAGGGAGTCGTAGCCGCCCCTCGAGCTCCGCAGGATCTCCATCTCGTCGCCCTGCTGGGGGTATCCCATCCGCAGGCGCATGAGGAAGCGGTCCATCTGGCTCTCGGGAAGCGGGAAGGTCCCCTCGTAGTCGACCGGGTTCTGGGTCGCGAAGACCATGAAGGGGGAGCCCACCCCGTGGGACTCGCCGTCGACGGTCACGCGGGCGCGGTCCATCACCTCGAGGAGGGCGGACTGGGTCTTCGGGGGGGCGCGGTTGATCTCGTCCGCGAGGACGATGTTGGCGAACACGGGCCCCGGCTTGAACACGAACTCACGCGCCGCCTCGTCATAGATGGCGACGCCGGTCACGTCGGAGGGCAGCAGGTCGCTCGTGAACTGGATCCTCGAGAAGAGGCAGTCGGTCGAGCGGGCGAGCGCGTAGGCGAGCGTCGTCTTGCCGACGCCGGGAAGGTCCTCGATGAGGAGGTGGCCGCCGGCCGCCAGGCAGACGAGGAGCTGCTCGATGACGTCGTCCTTGCCGAGGATCGCCTGGCGCATGTTGGCGCGCAGCCGGTCGAGGGCGGCCTTTGCGTTCGCGACGCGGTCGGACTGGAGGAATTCGCTCATGTGCGGGGGGCCGCCGGTCAGCCTAGCGCCGCCAGCATCCTCGTGAAAAGCCTGTTCACCGCCTCCTGGTTGGTTTTCACAAGATCTTTGAACCTCGCGAAGTCTATCTCCGTGCCCTCGAGTCCGTTGGCGTAGTTGTCGACGATGGCCAGGCTGTTGTAGCCAAGGCCCAGCTCCGCGCAGAGGTCGGCCTCGTGCGCAGCCGTCATGCCGACAACGTCGCCCCACTCCCGGATGACCCTGATCTCGGCCTTGGTCTCGAAGCGGGGGCCGCGCATCTGCACGTAGACCTTGCCCGTCGGGATCCGGAACTCGGGCGCGAGGGCCTCGAGGAGCCGCGGCATGATGCGGTTGGGGATGCCTGCCGCGCCCCCCTTCAGCTCGGTGTCGAAGAACGTGGCCGGGCCCTGCTGGAGGCAGACGTAGTCCGAGCAGGAGACGATCGAGCCGGGGGGGATCTCCTTCCGGAGGGACCCCACGGAATTGAGCGAGACGACCTCGCCGAAGCCCAGGCCGGCGAGCGCCCGGATGTTCGCGCGGTGGTTGATCGAGTGCGGCGGCAGGGGCGCGCCCTGGCCGTGCCGGTTGACGAGGACGTGCTCGCCCCGCGCCTTGTAGGCGACCGCGCCGTAGGCGGTTTCCGCCCGGCGCGTCTCCCAGGAGGAAAAGAGCGTGGAATTGACGATGCTGGTGCCGCTTATGAAGGCGACCTTCATTGCGGGCGGATTTTCTGCCGACCTTCCCCCTTGTCAAATCCGGCGGCTGGGACCTACGCTGCCCCACTGATGTCCCACGCCGTTCACGCGAACATCCCGAGGCATGTCGCCATCATCATGGACGGCAACGGGCGCTGGGCCAAGTGCCGGGGACTCCCCCGCGTCGAGGGCCACCGCCGGGGCGTCGAGGCTGTGCGCACGGTGACCTACGCGGCGCGCGACATGGGGGTGAAGATGCTGACCCTCTACGCCTTCTCCGCCGAGAACTGGAACCGCCCCGAGGAGGAAGTGGGCGCCCTGATGGGGCTCCTCGAGCTGTACCTGAAGAAGGAGCTGTCGACCTTCATCCGCGACCGGGTGCGCCTGCGGACGATCGGCCAGGTCTCGGCGCTGCCGGCGGGCGTCCAGAGGCACCTGGCGGCGACGGTCGAGAAGACCAAGGACTTCGACGACTACACGCTCGTCCTCGCGCTCAACTACGGCTCCCGGACCGAGGTGGTGGACGCCGCGCGCGCCTACGCCGCCGCCGCCGCCGCGGGCCGGGTCGACCCCGGCGAGGCGGGATGGGAGACCTTCTCCCGGTTCCTCTACACGGCCGGGATGCCGGATCCCGACCTCGTCATCCGCACCTCGGGGGAGACCCGCACCAGCAACTTCCTCCTCCTGCAGTCGGCCTACGCCGAGTTCGTCTTCACGCCGGTCCTCTGGCCCGACTTCACGAAGGAGGACCTCGCGACCGCGGTCGCCGACTTTGCGCGCAGGGAGCGGCGCTACGGCAAGACGAGCGAGCAGCTCCGCCCCGCGGCGGCCGCCAAGTAGCGCCCACCTTGGCGAAGCGAATCACAAGCACGGTCGTCCTCTGGCTCGCCGTCCTCGCCGTCCTCTGGTTCTACAGGACGACCGGCGCGATCGTCGTCACGGTGGCGATGTCCGTCCTCACGCTGCGCGAGCTCTACAAGATGATGGCGGCGGCGCAGGACGCGCCCTTCGCGGGCCTGGGCCTCCTCTTCGGCGCCCTGGTGACGCTGGCGCCGTGGGCCGAGGCCCGGTACGGGCTGCCGGCGCACCCGCTCATCGCGCTCGCGGCCGTCGTCTTCGCCGTCCGGATGCTCCTCGAGCGCGCGCCCGAGAAGCGCGTCGAGGCCCTCACGTCCACCCTCTTCGGCCTGGTCTATGTCTGCCTCTGCCTCTCCTACCTGGTGCGCATCCTGACGCCGCAGGCGGGCGACACGCTCTCGGCCGACGCGAGGCTCGTCCTCTGCCTCTGGGTCGTCGCGGCGGCCAAGTTCTGCGACGTGGGGGCCCTCCTTGTCGGGCTCGCCGTGGGGCGCACCAAGATGGCCCCCAGCATCAGCCCCAAGAAGACCTGGGAGGGCGCGGCCGGCGGCGTCATCGTCGCCATGGGCATAGGCGCCCTCGTGGCGTGGCTCGGCCGCGGCGTGCTGCCGGCGGCGTTCGGACCGGCGAGGGCGGCTCTCCTGGCCGCGCCCCTCGCCGTCGTCGCCATCATCTCGGACCTCGTCGAGTCGGTCCTGAAGCGCCGCGCCGCCCTCAAGGACTCGGGCGGCGGCGTGCCCGGGATCGGCGGCATCTTCGACCTGACGGACAGCCTCGTCCTGGCGGCGCCGGTCGGGTATTTCCTTCTGCAGAGGTACGGCTAGGCCGGCGCGACCCATGGCCTCCCCCACCTCATCCTCCCGCTTCGGGCCCAGGCGCCGCGTCGTGCTTCTCGGGGCCACGGGCTCGATCGGCGCCAGCGCGCTGCGGGTCATCGCGGCCCACAGGGACCGCCTGGAGCTGGTCGGCATCGCGGCCCACTCGGACTGGAGGAAGCTCTCCGAGATCTCACTGCAGCACTCGGTCCGGCACGCCGCCCTGTACGACGAGGGCGCGCACAGGGAGGCGACCGCCTCCGGGGCGTTCGGGATGTCGACCCGCCTGCTGAAGGGCCCCGAGGGCCTGGAGGAGCTGGCCCGGCTGCCGGGCGCGGACATCGTCCTTGTCGCCGTCGTCGGCACCGCGGGCCTGCGGCCCGCCCTGGCCGCCATCTCCGCCGGCCGGGCGCTCGCCCTGGCGTCCAAGGAGATCCTCGTCCTCGCGGGAAAGTTCGTGATGGCGGAGGCCGCGAGGGCGGGAACCCGCCTGCTGCCGGTCGACAGCGAGCACAGCGCCGTCTTCCAGTGCGTCGAGGGGCACCCCGCGGCGCACGTGCGCAGGGTCATCCTGACGGCGAGCGGCGGGGCGTTCCGGGACTGGCCGGCCGAGCGCCTTGCGCAGGCCACGCCGGCCGACGCCCTCAAGCACCCCAACTGGTCCATGGGCCCCAAGATCACGGTCGACTGCGCGACGATGGCCAACAAGGGGCTCGAGCTCATGGAGGCCCAGTGGCTCTTCGGCCTCGCCCCCGACCAGTGCACGGCGCTCATGCACCCGCAGAGCCTCATCCACTGCATCGTTGAGTTCACCGACGGGGCGATGCTCTCCCAGCTCTCGCCCCCGTCGATGACCTTCCCGATCCAGCACGCCCTCCTCTACCCCGACCGGGCCCCGAGCGTGGAGCCCGCGATCGACTTCTCCAGGCTGGTGCGCATGGACCTGGGCCCCGTCGACGAGGAGCGCTATCCCATGTACCGCCTTGCGAGGCAGGCCATGAAGGCGGGCGGCACGGCGCCGGCCGTCTACAACGCCGCCAACGAGGTGGCCGTCGAGGCCTTCCTCGGCGGCCGGATTCCCTTTCTTGCGATTCCCGGGATCGTGGGGCAAGCTCTGAGCCGAACACCCGTCTTCGACCCTCCCGACCTGGGGGGGGTGCTTGCCGCGGACCAGGACGCCCGGCAGGCGGCGAGGGCGGATGTGGAATCCCTTCAATGACCTGCAGTTAGCGAATCCAAAGTGCCCGCCGATCTCCTCCACTCCATCCTCTCGAACACCGGCTCGGTCCTCCTGATCATCCTCTTCTTCGGGGGCTCGATCTTCGTCCATGAGCTTGGGCATTTCCTGGCGGCGCGCGCCCGCGGCCTCCGCGTTGAGACGTTTTCCATAGGGTTCGGGCCCCCGATCGTCTCGTGGACATCGGCGAAGAGCGGCACCCGCTACATGGTGGCCTGGTTCCCCCTCGGGGGCTACGTGCTCCTTCCCCAGATCGCCGACCTCGGGGCCCTGGAGGGCGAGGCCAAGGTGAGCGCGGAGGAGCTTCCCAGCGTCTCCTACCTCTCGAAGGTGATCGTCCTCCTGGCCGGCGCCGCGTTCAACGTTCTCTTCGCCTTCATCCTTGCGTGCGTCGTCTGGCGCACCGGCATCCTCGAGGCCACGGAGGCCAACAGCACCCTCATCGGCTATGTCGCCCCGACGATCGACCTTCCGAACGGCGCCAAGGTGCAGAGCCCGGCCCTGGCCGCCGGGCTGCGGGTCGGCGACGTCGTCAAGGCGATCGACGGCCACCCTACGGCCGACTGGCCGGCGCTGAACGAGACCCTCGTCATGGGCTCGGCCCACGACGCGCAGGGGGGCCGGATCTCCGTCTTCACGATCGACCGCGGGGGCCACGAGATGAAGGTCACCCTCCACCCGATCCTGTCCGGCGACGACAAGGTGCGGCGCGTCGGCATCGGCACGGGCTACGAGATGAACGTCGACTCGGTTGCGCCGGGCTCGGCGCTCGCGAAGTCGGGCCTCCTGCCGGGCGACCGGATCACGGGCCTCAACGGCGCCCTCGTCCTCAACTTCCAGACCATCGCCGACCAGCTGGAGTCGGACCCGTCGCGGCCCGCGTCGCTGACGGTCCTGCGCGGGCACACGACCCTCCACCTGGCGATCCCGCCGCGGACCGCCTCCCTTCCGCTCGGCCAGGCCGCGTTTGCCGCGGCCATCCACCTCGCGCACCCCTCCCCTGTCCAGCAGGTCGGCCAGGACTTCCTGCTGACGATCCGCACGGTCTGGGCCCTCATCAACCCGCACTCGGACATCGGGCTCTCTAAGCTCTCGGGGCCGGTCGGCATCGTCCGGGAATTCCACGCGGCGGTGGAGGTGGGGATCATGGCGGTCCTCCGGTTCACGGTCTTCATCAACGTAAACCTCGCCATCCTGAACCTGCTGCCGATCCCCGTCCTCGACGGGGGCCAGATCGCCTTTGCGACCATCGGCCGGCTGCGCGGCAGGGCGCTCCCTCCCCGGTTCATCATCGCGGTCCACAGCCTCTTCACGGTCCTCATCCTCTCCGTCTTCGTCTACGTGAGCTTCTTCGACGTCCGCCGGTGGTCGAGGGAGGGCGACGAGGCCAAGGCGGCCGCCGCGGCGCCCGTCTCCCAGAAGCACTAGCCCCGATGGCCTACTGCGCCTCCCGCTTCCAGACGGTCCGCCGGCCCACCCGCGAGGTCATGGTCGGCGCCGTGGGCGTCGGCGGATCCAACCCGGTCCGGGTGCAGTCGATGACGACGAGCGACACCCAGGACATCGCGGCCACGGTCCGCCAGTCCGTCGCCCTGGCCGAGGTGGGATGCGAGGTCGTCCGGATCACGGCCCCGAACGTCCAGGCCGCAAAGTGCCTGAAGGACATACGGAAGGGCCTGACGGAGGCCGGCTGGGGGGCCATCCCGCTCGTCGCCGACATCCATTTCCTGCCGCAGGCGGCCATGGAGGCCGTGGAGCACGTCGAGAAGGTGCGGGTCAATCCCGGCAACTACGCCGACAAGAAGCGCTTCGCCGTCAGGGACTACAGCGACGCCGACTACGAGAGGGAGCTCCAGCGGCTCCACGAGGCCTTTTCCCCGCTCGTGAGGCGCTCCAAGGAGCTCGGGCGCGCGATGCGCATCGGCACCAACCACGGCTCCCTCTCGGACAGGATCATGAACCGCTACGGGGACACCCCCGTGGGCATGGTCGAGAGCGCACTCGAGTTCCTGCGGATCGCGCAGTCGCACGACTACCGCGAGATCATCCTGTCCATGAAGTCCTCGAACCCCAAGGTCATGATCGAGGCCTACCGGCTCCTCGTGGAGCGGATGGACGCCGAGGACATGCACTACCCGCTCCACCTCGGCGTGACCGAGGCGGGCGACGGGGAGGACGGCAGGATCAAGGGCTCGATCGGGATCGGCTCCCTCCTCCTGGACGGCCTCGGCGACACGATCCGCGTGTCGCTGACCGAGGACAGCGTCTACGAGGTGCCGGTCGCCCGCGCGATCGCCGACAAGGCGATGAGCCTCTGGGGCAGGCCGGCCCCGGCGAGCATCGAGGCCGACTCCGTCGACCCGTACCACTTTGAGCGCAGGCCCATAGCCCCGCTGGAGCCCGGCCCGGGCGCAGCGATGGGGCCCGAGCTGCCGCCGAGGGTCGTCGTGCGCGTGCCGGGTCCCGGCCAGTGCGAGGGGGCCCTGCGCGAGCTGGCCTCCCCGCGGATGGTCGACACGCCGGCAGAGGGGCTCCTCGTGCCGATCGGCACGCCCACCGACCTCGCGGTCCTCCGCAGGGCCCTGGGCACCGCCGCGGGCGTCCGCTTCGTGGTCCTCGAGGTCTCGAGCGAGGTGTCCCTCGAGGACATCTCCAACTTCCTGAACGGCGCCGCGGGCAAGTTCGTCCTCCTGCGGCGCTTCGAGCCGGGCGAGGCCTACGAGATGCACGAGTGGGCGCGTGTCGCCCGCGGCTCGGGCCACTGCCTCGCCGTCGACACGGCGGGCCGCTCGGCGGCGCAGCTCTCCCAGGCGCTGGCCGGGATCGGCGAGGCCGGGGTCATCGTCACCTGCTCCTCCTCCGGCTCGGAGGGCCACGCGGTCGGCGCCTACCGGCGCCTCGCCGAGGCGATGCGCGAGTCGGGCTGCCGGGCCCCGATCTGGATCCGCAACACCGCGGTCACGGCGGTCCGCGGCGACAACACCTTCCTCTCGAGGCTCATCGAGGCCAGCATCCTCACGGGAAGCCTCCTGTGCGACGGCATCGGCGACATGCTGAGCATCGAGACCGAGGCGGATCCCGCGAGGGCGGCCAAGCTCTGCTACAACGTCCTCCAGGGCGCCGGGGCGCGGATTTCGAAGGCGGAGTTCGTCGCCTGCCCGAGCTGCGGACGCACGCTCTTCGACCTGCAGACGACGACGCAGCGGATCCGCGCGCAGACCGCGCACCTGAAGGGCGTCAAGATCGCCGTCATGGGCTGCATCGTGAACGGCCCGGGCGAGATGGCTGACGCGGACTTCGGCTACGTCGGCGGCGCCCCGGGGAAGATCAACCTCTACGTCGGCAAGCAGTGCGTGCAGTACAACATCCCGCAGGCGGAGGCCGACGCCAGGCTCATCGCGCTCATCAAGGAGCACCGGAAATGGACGGAGCCCGCGCTCGCCTGAGCGCGCAAAACGTATTGGAAAAGTTCACGCAGCTTCACACCTGCGTAACAGATCCGTAACCTTCATTCCGGCTAGCACAGCCGGGTCCAGGGCGATGTAACAGTGCGGGGATTACGCGCAAAAAGGGTGCCGGATTCCGCGCCTAAATACGCAGCACTCTTGCAACGAAAAAAGAGAAAAAAGTTACCACAAGGCCCCTGTGAACAACTTGTCGAAAAGTTGACCTTGTCATGCATTTGCCGTTCTCAGTTACTGCGCCCCTGTCCAAGCGATTCAGCTCTCCGGACGTTCTTTGCCACGTTACCTCAGCCGCCCCTTCGGGCCGCAGAGCGACAACCAAACCAACTACCTGGCCTCCAATCGTTTACCCACTTTCATCACCCCACCCCTCTCGCGCAGGCCAGGAAAGCAATTTCGGTCGCAGCGGAGAGTCCCGGAGGCGGACATGATAGCGTGTCAAGGGACCCCCGTAGGGCCCATTGTGAATAAGACCTGACACCCGCCTGCCCTAATGCCCTCCCTTTCCCTGCCGCACAACCTCTGGGAAGCCGTAAAGTGCGACTTCAAAAGCCTCTTTCCCGAGGACGTCTTCAAGATGTGGTTCGAGCCCATCGCCTGCCTCGAGACCTCCGAGGACGCGATCACGCTCGGCGTGCCCAACGACTTTGCCGCCATCTGGATCCATGACAATTACCTGGACCTGATCACGCAGAGGCTGCGCCTGACGGCGGGCCGCAGCGTGAGCGTCAACCTCCAGAAGATGGACGCCCCCAGGCCCGGGCTTGCGGGCCAGAAGTCCACGGAGATGGCCCCAGCGGCGCGGGTGAGGCCCGCGGCGGCGCGCCGCGCCCAGCGCGGCGAGGACAGGGTCCCCGCCTCCAACGCCCTCAACGCGCGCAACACGTTCGAGACGTTCGTCGTCGGCTCCAACAACCAGATGGCCCACGCCGCCGCCCTCGCGGTCGCCCAGGCGCCGGCCCAGGCCTACAACCCCCTCTTCATCTACGGCGACACGGGTCTCGGAAAGACGCACCTGATGCACGCCATCGGGCACGCGATCATCAAGAACAACCCGGACGCGCGCGTCGCGTACCTCTCGACCGAGAAGTTCACGAACGACTTCATCCAGGCGCTCCAGGAGAACAGCATGGTCAAGTTCCGCCAGCGCTACCGGCACGCGGACGTCATGCTGCTCGACGACGTGCAGTTCCTCGCCGGCAAGGAGCGCATCCAGGAGGAGTTCTTCCACACCTTCAACGACCTCTTCGAGTCGGGGAAGCAGATCGTCCTGTCCAGCGACCGCAGGGCCAGCGAGATCCAGAAGCTCGAGGCGCGCCTCGTCTCGCGGTTCGAGTGGGGCCTGCCGGCCGACATCCAGGCGCCCGACCTGGAGACGCGCATAGCCATCCTGCGGACCAAGGCCGCGAGCATGAAATGCGGGCTGCCCGAGCCCGTGATGCAGTTCATTGCCCAGAACATCACGAAGAACATCCGCCGGCTGGAGGGGGCGATGATCAAGGTCTCGAGCTACAGCGCCCTCAGCAACAAGCCGCTCGACCTGGCGACGACGGAGAGGCTCCTCCACGACATGCTGGTCGAGCAGGCGCAGAGCATCCTCACAATCGAGACGATCCAGAAGCGCGTCGCTGACCACTTCCAGATCCGCCACAGCGACATGACGAGCAAGCGCAGGCCGAACAACATCGCCATCCCGAGGCAGGCGGCCATGTACCTCGCCCGCACGCTGACCAAGCATTCCCTCCAGGAGATCGGCGACGCCTTCGGCGGCCGCGACCACGGCACCGTCATCCATGCCTGCAAGGCCGTGGACAACATGATGGAGCAGGACGCCTCGATGCGCGGCAGCATCGAGTTCCTGAAGGCGCAACTCTCTCGCTGACGCAAGGATCCGCGCGTCCGGCTTGAGTCGGCCGTGAATTTGGGCTTGGGTGGGGGTCTTTTCCATGACCCTCACACCCGAGCAGAAGGAGACCGTCGCAGGATGGGTCGCCGCAGGCGACAACCTCTACGCCGTCCAGAAGAAGCTGTCCGACCAGTTCAAGATCTCGATGACGTACATGGACGTGCGCTTCCTGGTCGACGACCTGGACCTCAAGCTGAGGGACCCCGCCCCGAAGGCGACCGCGGCCGACATCGCCAAGGCACCGCCCGCGGCGCCGGCCCAGCCGGAAAAGAAGGGGCTCCTCGACAAGGCGAAGGAGAAGCTGGGGCTGTCCAGGGAGGAGCCCGAGGAGGAGGACCTGCCGCCCGCCGGCGGCGTCAGCGTGGCCGTGGACAAGGTGGCCCTGCATCCGAACGCGATGGCGAGCGGCACCGTGAGCTTCCCCGACGGCGTCACCGGCAAGTGGATCGTCGACCTGCAGGGTCGGCCGGGGCTCGTCGAGGTCAGCAAGCCGGGCTACCGTCCCTCGGCGGCCGACTCCCAGGCGTTCATGCAGGAGCTCTCGATCGCCCTCCAAGGGATGTAGGCGCGGGCGGCCGCATCCAGGGGCCGCCGGTGGCGGCGCAGGATGTCCAATCGGATGGGGAGGCCCAGGGACCCCATTGAACCTTCCGCTCGCCTGTGGCACTCAATAGGAAATGGATGAGGCCCAGCTCGGTCCCCACCCCGGGACCCCCGCACCCATAAACCTGCAGGAGTCGCTGCAGTCGCACGGCGATCGCCTCCTCAGGTCGGCCTACCTCCTGTGCGGCAACAGGACTGAAGCGCAGGACCTGGTCCAGGAAACCTACCTCCAAGCCATGAGGTCGATCGGCCGATTTCGCGGCAAATCGGCGGTCTACACGTGGCTCTATGGCATATTGCTCAACCTGAGCCGCAGGCATGCCCGCAAGCAGGGGCGCCTCGTATTTGAGGAGGAGCGCGTGCTTGAAGCCGCATTCCAGGCGCCGCCGGCCGCCGAACTGGACCGCAGCACGACCTCGGCGCGCCTTGAAATGGCGTTGCTCCAGCTCTCCCCGGCGCACCGCGAGGTCATCGTCCTCAGGTATTATGAGGGCATGAAAATCGGCGCCATCGCATCCTGCCTTGGCACGTCGACGGGAACCGTGAAGTCCCGCCTGCACTACGCCATCCGGGGCCTTACGGAATCCATCCCGGGCGAGATGAACCTTTTCACGGCCGAGGGCACACACATCAAGGAACCGTTATGAACTGCGAAAAATTCCAGAATACGCTTCACGAGTACCTGGACCAAGATCTGGACACCGGGGCGATGGCGGCGGCCAATCGCCATATCAGCCTGTGTCCCGCCTGCCGGAGCGCGGTGGCCCGCGAGCGGGCCCTGGCCCAGGCGCTGCACCACTCGCTTTCTGAGGCTGCTGAAGGCCTTTCCATGCCTATGGGCGCGAGGCAGGGCATCATATCCGCCCTTCATGCAGGGCCGTCCCCCGCAGCATCGTGGCTGCGGGATCCCGCAGCGCCGGCATTTCGCGGGCTCGCGGCCGCTGCAGCCGTCCTGCTTACCGCGGGGCTTTTCCTGGCTTTGGAGGGGAGCCGCCTGCGTCCGGCAAAAAGGGCCCTCCCCGGCAAGCAACTGAATCACACCTCCTACACGTGGACGGTCGACGTTTCGACCGGGGCGCCCCGCCATGTCTTCGAACTGCGGGGGGGCACTGTCGTGGATTCGATCGCCGAGGATGATGACGGCGCCCATGCCGGCTTCGTCGCCGATCCAGGCGCCCAAAACTAGAGGCGATCGCCCCTCTCCCATGAAAAACCATACGCGAGGAAGGAACCCGGCAGCCGTTCTGGCCGCAGTGGCTGCGGTCCTCTGCCTTCACCCAACCCCCGCATCAGCACAGGCCGCCGATTCGGCATCCTTTGTCATCACGCCTCAGGTGGGAGCGTCCGAATTCGCCCCCGGCGACCGGATCAGCATCACTTCCCTTCGTGGCAACAGGACGCACCTGGTGCCGGGCGGCCGATACACGATTGACGGCTCGTACACGCTGAGCTCGGTCGATGCTGCCGACCTTGCCTGGTTTTCAACGTCGCGGAGGCTCAGCGGCCCGACAGCGGTGCGGGATACCGAGCATGTCCAGGTGGCGCGGGGCACGGGCAGCTTTCATTTGGAAAAGACCTTGTCCGACGACGGCTGGCTCCACCTGACTTTTTACGTGGGCGGCCAGGGTCACGGGGGGATCTATTTCGGCGAAAAGGGTCTTGAGGAGACGGTTCTGAAGAAAAAGGCTTGGTCCGACTTCCCGCCGCCGCAGGAATCGGGCGCGGCTCTGGCCAGTTCCATCCCCGCCGGTCCCAAGGAGACCCGCCCGGGCAACCGAGCCAACCAGGCGATCTTGGCCTACCTGGGCAATCCGGTCCCCCCGCCGCCAAGCTTGGATCCCAGGTATACCCGCCCAAGCCTCATCGCGGCGTTCAAAAGCTTGGGCGCACAGCTCGGCCTTGCGATCGACCGCCTCGACGTGGACGAGTCGGAGTTCCCCTTCATCCTTTACGGAGTCAGCGATGGGCCATGCGACTACCATGCCCTTGCCAAGGGATTCCGCCAGATGGAGGGCTATGACTACTGCGGCTCCGTGACCCGGTCCCTCCCCGGGGGGAGAATGTCCTTCGCCATCGACATCATCCCGCGGGACCAGATTCCAACCGCGCGGGCCGCTGACTGCAGGCGCAGGCTGATGATTCGGCTGCAGATGCTCGCCGTCTCCGGGGACGGCGAGAAGGAGGGCCAAGAATGAAAAGGGCCATGGGCTCCGCGGTTTCCCCCGGCAGGCTCGGCCGCCGAGGTGCCCGAACACTACCCGTGGCCGTCATCTGCGCCTTCCTCTGGAACTGCGCGGCGCCGTGCCGTGCGGACCCCAAAGCCGCTGCCGCCAGCGGGGCAAGCCCGCCTTCCCCTCGAACAATCGCGCCGTCGCCCAGGGCGTCGGCAACCGACCTCACGGCCGCCGAACTGGAGACGATGTTTCCCTTCGAGTACCCTGTAAGGACCTATCAGGAATCGTGGAGCGAATTTGATGGCGGCGACAAAATAACGATTGTCGCAATCCGCGGTAACCGTCCGCAGATCGAGGTGGGCGGGCTGTACGCCGTGATGGGCACCTTCGCCCTTTCCTCGATGGACAAAGCTATATTGGGCCTTTACGTGACGGGAACCGGCGGACCGGCCCGTACGTTCCCAAGCCAAAGGCGAAAGATCTCCAAGGGGGGTGGCACCTTCCTGCTGTGGTTCCTCATGTCGACGGAGGGCGAGCCGCACGTCTCATTCTACCCAGCCGCCTCAGGATTCGAGTCCCGCGGCGGGACGTATTTCGCGAAAACATGGGAGAGCAGGCGCTTTGACCCGTCCCATCCCAACGCGCTTGGCTCGGCAAAGCCCGTCTTCAGGTTCTACCTCCCCAAGGCGGGCCACGTCAAAATTGGCCGGCCAGTCTTCAAGAATTTCCTGGATAGCGAGCCCCCGCGTTGACGCCCTCCGTGGCCCAAAAAGGGCCGGGATCCTGCTTTATCCACCAAGAGCGCAGCGCGCCCCCTCAGCCGGGCTGGAGCAGGGCAAGGAGCTCCGCCTCGCCGATGACCTTCACACCGAGGGAGGCGGCCTTGTCCAGCTTTGAGCCGGCATCCGCCCCCGCGACGACAAAGGACGTTTTCTTGCTGACGCTCGAGGACACCTTCCCTCCCGCGGCCTCGATCCGCCGCGAGGCCTCCTCGCGGCTGAGCGAGGGGAGCGTGCCCGTGAGGACAAAGGTCTTCCCCGACAGGTGGCCGCTGCCCTGCACCCGTGCCTCCGGCGCCTTGGGCGAAACCCCCGCCGCAAGGAGGTCGCGGATGACCGTCCTGTTCACCGGCTGGTTGAAATGCCCCACGATCGCGTCCGCCATCGTCTCGCCGATCCCGGAAATTAGGCTCTCCCCCTTGGACCCGATGTAGTCCGCGTGCTTCGACTCGGCCAACGCCTCGAGGCCCGTGAACCGCGAGGCCAGGTCCTTGGCCGCCGCGGCGCCGACGTGGGGGATCCCCAGGCCGTGGATGAAGCGCCAGAGCTCGGCGCCCTTGCTCCTTTCGACGGCCGCCAGGAGGTTGTCGCTCGACTTCTCGACGCTCTTGCCGAGGGCGAGGAGGTCCGCGCGCCTCAGGCGGTAGATGTCGGCGAGGCTCTTCACCCAGCCCTTCTCGACGACGACGTCCACCATGGCCTCCCCGAGGCCGTCGATGTCGACGCAGGCCTTTGACGCGAAATGCCTCACCCGGCGCCGGACCTGGACCGGGCAGTCGTAGTTCGGGCACCGCAGGGCGACCTCTCCCGCCGCCTGGACGACCGGCGTGCCGCAGGCCGGGCACTTTGCAGGGAATGAAAAGGGGACGCACTCGGGCGTGCGGCGCGCGGGGTTGACGCCGATGACCGCGGGGATCACCTCGCCGGCCTTCTCGACATAGACGAAGTCGCCCACCCGGATGTCCTTCCTGGCGATCTCGTCCCTGTTGTGGAGGGTGGCGCGCGCCACCGTCGTCCCGGCAAGGATTACGGGCTCCAGCTCGGCGACCGGGGTCAGGACGCCCGTCCTGCCGACCTGCACGGAAATCGAGAGGAGCCTCGTCTCGGCCCGCTCGGCGGCAAACTTGTACGCCATCGCCCAGCGCGGGGCCTTGCTCGTGCTGCCGGCCTCCGCCTGCAGCGCCAGCGAATCCAGCTTTACCACGGCGCCGTCCGTCCCGTAGGCAAACCCCTGCCTCAGCCTGTCCAGCTCCCCGATGGCCTTCCAGGCCTCGTCGATCCCCCTCGCCCGCCAGTACTTCTCGACCGTGGGCAGGCCCCAGGCCCGCACCCTCTCGTGATAGTCCCCCTGGGAGTCGCCCGCCGCCTGGGCGGGCTCGCAGGCGCCGATGCCGTAGAGGACGATCTCGAGGCGCCTCTCGGCCACCTCGCGGGGGTCGAGGAGCTTGATTGTGCCGGCGGCAAGGTTGCGCGGGTTGGCGTAGCGCTCCTCGCCCTCCTCCTCCCTGGCGGCGTTGATTCGCCGGAACTCCGCCAGCGTCATGTAGATTTCTCCGCGGACCTCGATGAGCCTCGGTACCGGGGCATGGGCGGAGGCCTTCAGCGCCTTGGGGAGGCCCTTGATGGTGAGCGCGTTGGCGGTCACGTCGTCCCCCTCGACGCCGTTACCGCGGGTCACGGCCCTGGAAAGCTTGCCGTCCTCGTAGGTGAGGTTGACGGCAAGCCCGTCGATCTTCGGCTCGACGACGTAGGCCAGGTCCTCCCGCCCGAGGAGCCGCACCAGCCGCGCGTGGAACTCGCGCAGCTCGGACTCCGAGTAGGTGTTGTCGAGGCTCTGCATCGGCTTCCGGTGCCGCACCGTGGCGAAGCCCTCGGAGCGGTCGTCGCCGATCGCCGCCGTGGGCGAGCCGGCGGCAAGCGCCGCCTCGGGAAACCGGGACTCGAGGTCCGCCAGCTCGCGCTTCAGGGCGTCGTAGTCCTGGTCGGTGATCTCGGGGCGGGCCTGCCGGTAATAGCGCTCGTCATGCCGGGCGACGTCGGCCCGCAGGGCCGCGATCTTCTTCTGGGCCTGCGCCGGAGTCATGGGAGGCGTCTGGCGGGAGCGTTCAAGCGTGCGAGGGGAAAATCCCCGAGCGGCCGCCCCGTGGCAATGCCCTTCCGCTATCAGGCCGGCGGGGGCTCCGGCGGCCCTTCGGGGGGGACCCGGCCCTTCCTCCGGCGGACCGCCTCCCTCAGGATGAATTCGATCTGCCCGTTCACGCTGCGAAGCTCGTCGGCTGCCCAGGCCTCGATTTCCCTCCAGAGGGAGGGATCGGCCCGCAGGAGGAACGCCTTTCTCTCGTCAGCCATTCGGTTGGCTCATCGCGAGAGCCTCGCTGCCTTCCGGACCATGAGGACGAAGAACTCCGGGTCGGCCGGGGACAGCGCGAGGACCCGTTCGGGCCAGCGAAGGACGACCGTCCTTTCCCTGTCGGTGACGTAGGCGCTGAATTCCCCCAGGCGCGGGCTCTTGTAGCGGGGCACCTTGCTGCCCAGGGCCCTGGGGGCCCGTAGGGGATGCGCGCACCGGAGGCGGCGCGCGCCCTCCATGGCTCCCCGGTCGCGTGTCGCCTCCCTGAGGTCGTCCAGCTCGTAGCTTTCCTTTCCCAGCATGAGCTTCTGGCCGTCGATCCTGAACCTCCTGAGCCGGTTTTTCCAGGACGTCAGCATTGCGCCGACGAGCCCGACGTAGACGGGCGCCATGTAGTCGCCGAAGTGGATAGCATGCGAGTGCGACTTCATGGCCATGAGGGCGTCCGCGACGAGCACCGAGATGAACAGCGCCCAGAGCTCCGGGAATGAGACCCATCCCATCCCGGAGGAGGGCGCCACGTCAAAGTCCTGGCTCTCCGCGGTCATGCCCGGCCTTCCTACGAGTAAAGCGTGCCCGTGTTGACGACCGGCTCGGCCTGGGACTCCCCGCAGAGGACAACGAGGAGGTTTGATACCATGGCGGCCTTCCTCTCCTCGTCGAGGCGCACGACGCCCCTGGTGGAAAGCTCGCGCAGCGCGAGGTCGACCATGCCGACGGCGCCTGCGACGATCTTCTGCCTGGCGGCGATGACGGCCTCGGCCTGCTGCCTGCGGAGCATCGCCTGGGCGATCTCGGGGGCATAGGCGAGGTGCGCGAGGCGCGCCTCCTCGATGCCGATGCCGGCCAGGGCGAGCCTTTCCTGGAGCTCCTTTGAGAGCGCGGCGGCGACCTCGGCGCCGCTGCCGCGCAGCGTCAGCTCGTCCGGCTCGCCGTCGTCGTAGAGGTAGCTGCTCGCAACGTGCCTCACGCAGGACTCGCTCTGGATGCGGATGAAGCTCTCGTAGCTGTCGACGTCGAACACCGCCTGGGCCGTGTCCCTGATGCGCCAGACGATGACGACCGCGATCTCGACCGGGTTGCCCCGCTTGTCGTTCACCTTCAGCTTCTCGCCGTTCAGGTTACGCGCGCGCAGCGATATCCTCATCTTGCGGTAGAAGGGATTGGCCCAGAGGAAGCCGTTCTGGCGCGTCGTCCCGTGATAGGCGCCAAAGAGCGTGAAGACGGCCGCCTCATTCGGCTGCAGCGTGAAGAAGCCGGCTGCCATGAAGGCGCCGCCGAGGATGAGGACGACGCAGAAAACCGCGAGAAGCGGGTTGTTTCCGGATGCCGCCCCAAAGGCGAGAAGCACGGCGAGGCCAAACAGGACGATGACAATGACGAGCGACATCCAGCCGCTGGCGGCCATGGACGGCCTTTCGCGGTGGGTGGTAAGGGGGACGGTAGGATCAGTGATCATGGGCGGGAGAATATGGATATCTCAATGATATCATTCCGATATCCGCACAATCCTTCTCTCATTTCCGATTCATTTTCCATTGCGGCATAACGATATGCGCAGGAAATCAGGCGGCCCGACTGCCGATCGCCTACGCCCCCGCAGCGTCCTCAATGCCCCGCCGCGGCCGTTGGGGGCGCCGCGCCGGCATGCGGATTGGGCGTGAAAAGGAGAAGGGGGCCATTGCTCTGCGAGACCGCGACCGGCGCCGCGCCCTTCGACCCGGCGAGTGCGACGGCTACGGCACACCTCACGTCGCCCGGCGCCAGGAGGCCGCTCTTCCACGGGGGCACGGGGGTGAGGTGTCCCTTCCCGTCCCCCTTCAGGAGCACGCTGACGCCCCCGTCAAAGCGCCCTGTCGAGGGTTCGGGCCCGAAGTTGTTGCCGGCGCAGTAGACGTCGTCGATCCCGTCGCCGTCCAGGTCGCGCACGACGATGGCGTTGATGGGGGAAATCTGCGCCATGCCGGGCAGGGCCTTCCACGTGAAGGTGCCGTCCGCATCCTGGAAGTAGACGCCGCTCGCCAGCTCGTTGGCCTCGTACCGCGACGCCTTCGCCAGGCGGTCGGCCGGAAAGATCTCGGGCATGGACGCGTGCGCGTAGGCCTCGTAGGTCGGGAACTTGCGCGGGATCCACGGGAAGACGTAGGCCAGCTTGCTCCTGCCGCGCACGGGATAGAGGACGCCGTCCTCGTACTGGGCCTCGACGAGCTGGTCGCGGCCGCTGCCGTCGAGGTCACCCGCGTAAAGGACCGTCGGCTCGGCGGCGGAGGCGTGGTACTTCGTGTTGAGCCCCACGTTGCCCGCAATGATGTCCAGGCGGCCGCTGCCATCCAGGTCCGCGACGGCGAGCGCGCTCCACCACCCCGTGCGGCCCGACAGCCCCGCCCTTGTCGTCCAGTTCTCGAGGTGGCCGCGGCCGTCGTTGTGGTAGTAGACGATGGGGCCCCACTCCGTCGCGAGGAGCAGGTCGGGGTGCCCGTCGTGGTCGACGTCCGCCCAGAGGGCGGCCGTCACCATGCCGATGCTCCGCAGGCCGGGCGCGGCCTCGTCCGTCACGTCGATGAAGCGGCCGCCGGCGTTCCTGTAGAGGACGCTCCGGGGCGTCCGCGGCCAGTGGCCGGGCACCACCCGGCCGCCTACGAACAGGCCCTGCCGTCCGCTGCCGTCCCAGTCCGCGGCCGCCGCGGCGGACGAGGAGACCCCCGACTGGGGCAAGACGCCCGCGGGCGCCGGGCGGAAGCCTCCCTTGCCGTCGTTCAGGTAGAGCCTGTCCGCAAGGGCCGGGTCTCCCTCGTCATGCCGGGCGCCGCCGCCGGCCACGAAGAGGTCCGGCCGGCCGCTGCCGGTCGAGTCCAGGAACACGGCGGCCGTGTCGTCCGAGTCCTTCTCGCCGGCCCAGGGCTGCGCGGCGGCGGCCCTGAACGAGCCGTCGGGGCGGCCGAGGAAGAGGGTGCCCGGCTGCCCGTTGACCCCGCTGACGAAGACGTCGGCGATCCCGTCGCCGTTCACGTCCGCGGCGGCAAGGGCCGGGGCGACGAGCCCAAGCCTCCTCGGCAGCAGGTGCTGCCGGTCGAACTCGTCAAAGGGGACCGGCGTGTCCGTGAGGTCGATGCCGCGCGCCTTCGCATCCTCGGCGAAGAGGGCCGCGGGGTCCGGCGGCCGTTCGGGCTGCGCCGGCGGCCTGCGCGCGGTCTGGCCCGGGGCGAGGTCCGGCTGGCGGATCGTGAGCCGCATGTCGGCCGGCAGGTCCTCCAGCTCCTGGACCTGGCCGTTCGGCCAGCGGATCGTCATCCTCGCGATCTCGGCGTCGCCGCCGAGGCCGAAGTGCGCGACGGCGGGCTCGCTCGCGACGACGCCGCGCTCCGTGTAGATCTGCCGGACCTGGGTACCGCACGACGCCGACTCGATCCGGATCTCGGCGCCGATCGCGTCCAGGTTCGGCGCGCGGCCCTCCAGCTTCACCATGACGCGGTGGCCCGTCGTCGTGTTGTTGCGGATGAGGGTCGGCGGCCCGTCGTAGTTGTTGTAGACGATGTCGAGCACGCCGCGGCCGTCCAGGTCCACGAGGGCGCATCCGAACGCGACGCCCTTCTGGTCGAGCCCCCAGGCCTTCGTCACGTCCTCGAACCTCAGGTCGCCCAGGTTCCGGTACGCCCGCGTGCTCTCGCGGCGGGGCGGCGAGTCCTTCCACACCAGCGCCTGGGCCGCGCGGTTCGGCGCGGCGTTCTGCCTGTCGACGAGGTCCGGGTTCGTGAAGTCCCGGATCATCCCCGCGGTGAAGAAGAGGTCGAGGCGCCCGGAGCAGTCGAGGTCGCCCATGCGCGCCGCCCAGGTCCAGCCCGTGGCGTCGACGCCGACCAGGTGCGCCACCTCCTGGTAGCGGTCCGTGCCCGTGTTGATGTAGACCGAGTTCCACATGTACTGGGGGACGAGCTCCGGCACGCGCTCCATCTCCCAGAGGCCCCGCCCCATCTCCTCGAGGCCGGTCATGAACCCGGCGTGCGTCGGGGCGCGCATGTCGCTCGTCATGAAGTCGACGAGGCCGTCGTTGTTCAGGTCGCCGGAGTCGGCGCCCATGGAGAAGTAGGGCATGTGCGGCAGCCGCTCGGAGATGGCGTCCGTGAACGTGCCGTCGCCGTTGTTCATGTAGAACCGGTCGGGGGTCTCGAAGTCGTTCGCGACGTAGAGGTCCGGCCAGCCGTCCTGGTTGGCGTCGAACCAGAGCGCCGTGTGCCCCTGCGAGGGCCCCCCGATCCCCGCCTGCTTCGAGACGTCCGTGAACGTCCCGTTGCCGTTGTTGCGCAGCAGGTAGCTGCGGCGCCCCTGCGGCGCCTTCGAGAAATCCAGGACGTTCGTCAGGATGAAGCAGTCGAGGTAGCCGTCGCCGTCGTAGTCCGCGAAGGTCGCCTCGACGCTCGCGTCCTTGATGTCGAGGCCGTACTGCCTCGCCCGCTCGGTGAACGTGCCGTCGCGGTTGTTGACGAAGAGGAGGTTCGGGGCGTCGAAGCGGCACACGTACAGGTCGGGCCAGCCGTCCTGGTTGATGTCGACGACGGTCGCGCTGACCACGCTGCCGGGGCCGTCCCTCGTGCAGTCGACCCCCGCGGCGGCCGCGACGTTGGCGAACCTGAACGGGGCTGTCTGCCGGTAGAGGGCGCAGGGCCCGTTCCGCGAGACGACAAAGATGCCGAGGCGGCCGTCCCGGAAGAAGTCGGCGACGGCGAGGCCCGTCTCCACGGCGCCGAGCGTCAGTTCGCGGAACCGCGTCCCCCACATGGTGGGGTCGCTGTAGAGGTTGCTGGCCGTGACGCCGGTCTCCCCGGGGGGCAGCACCTGGAAAAGCCCCGATCCAGGCGGACCCGGGAGCCTCGGCATGAGCGGCGCCGCCGTGTAGGGTTCGCCGAGGGCGAGCGGCGCCAGGGCGGCGGCGAGGAGGGCCAGGGCCGCCACCCGCCCGCCCAGGCCCGGAAGCCAATCACGCCGGCGCTGGCGGCTCATCAGCAGGGCTGGGGAGCCTTGGCGCGCTGCCCGAAAAGCATCTCGGCCGCGTTGGCCGCCGGCCCGACGAAAAAGAGCGCGTAGTAGGGCGCGTCCACGACGTCCATGAGCCGCATCCCCGCCTCGACGAGGGCGACCATGAAGGCGACGGCGCACTGGCCCCGCCAGCCCCGGACCGTCGTCTTCGGGTCGGTGATCATGAAGAAGATGAAGAGCTGGTACATGGGCCCGGTGAGCGGGGCCACGTCCGCCAGCCAGGGGTTACCGGTGATGAGGCTCCGGGCCCAGGACAGGGCGAGGAACGAGACGACGTAGGTGGCGCAGATGTGGAAGCGCCTCAGGCGCGAGAGGATGAGGGAGCCGAGCACCCAGACGACGATCATCGGCGCAAGCGTGTTCCCCCACTGGATGCTGAGCGACGCGACGGCCGCGGGATAGAGGAAGAGCATCGCGCTGACGCCGAAGTTGGAGGGGTTCCAGAGGTGCCGGCCGCGCCAGCGCAGCACGTACTTCGACATGATCGACAGGCCCGCGCACAGGGCGTACGGCCAGAAGAACGGCGAGCGCACCAGGATCCCGACGCTGATGCCCGAGATGTAGGCGCTGGCGAGGTTGGGCCAGCGCCCGGCGACGAGCCGGCCGAGGACGAGCTCGGCGGCGATCGACGTGCCGATGGCGAGGAGCAGCTTGCCCCAGCTCTCCAGCATCCCGAACGACAGCTCGCCCGCGAGGAGGATGCTCGTGATCAGCAGCGGCGCCAGGAAGCGGTTCTCCATGCTGAAGAACCACAGCACGCGGCCTCCCCATCCCGCTTTGGGGCCCGCCTTTGCGCGGGCCTGCGTCAAAGTTCCGTTCATGGCTCCTCCACTATGTGGAGCAGCTTGTCCACGGGAGGCGATTCCAGAATCTGCCGCTTCCCCGCGGGCCACTGGATGGTGACGCTCTGGATGACCGCCTTCGGGCCCAGCCCGAAATGCAGCCGGTGCTCGTTCTGCGCCGCGTAGCCGCTGGCGGCGACGACCTGCTGGACCTGCTGCTGGCCGTTCCAGCGCACAGTGACCCGTGCGCCGATCGCGCTCCGGTTGGTGCGGCGGCCCTCGAGGTCGAGCTCGATCCAGTCCATGGAGGGCCGGACCGTGTTGCGGTAGAGGAGGAGCGGCCCCCCCTGGTTCGCGACGACGATGTCCAGGGCGCCGTTGTTCTCCAGGTCGGCGAGCGCGACGGCCCGGCCGTCCAGCTTGTCGGTCGCCCCGACGGCCTGGGACACCTCCTCAAACCGGCCGTCGCCGGCGTTCAGCCAGAGGTGCTTCGGCTGGTATCCGCCGAGGCTGCGGCCCTTCATGGCGGGCCAGTTCGCCGCGTCCGAGATGATGCGGGCGTTGCCGCCCGTGATCTGGGAGAAGTCGTACCAGTAGCTCGAGCCGGGCGAACCCGACACGTAGCCGTTCACGAGGTAGAGGTCGAGGTACCCGTCGTTGTTGAGGTCGCCGAACTGCGCCCCGAAGCTCCAGCCCCCGAGCTCGACCCCCATGACGGAGGCCAGGTTCGTGTAGTGGGTCGTCCCGCCGCCGTCGGGCACCCACAGGTTGTTGCCCTGGACGAGGATCCCGGGCTCGGAGATGTTCGAGACATAGACCGCCTCCGAGCCCGAGTTGAGGATGTCGCCGATGCTGGCGTTCATCCCGCTCTTCGGGCTGTGGCCGATGCCCGCCTCCGCGCCCGCCTCCCTGAAGCGCCGGCCCCCGGCGTAGGGCTCGTTGAGGTAGAGTTCCGACACCCCGTAGTCGTTGGCGAGAAAGAGGTCCGGCCAGCCGTCGCCGTTCAGGTCGGCCGCCATGACGGCCAGCGTCCACCGGGTGCTCGTGATGCCCGCCTCCCGGGTCACGTCCCTAAAGTGCCCGTTGCCCATGTTCCTGAGCAGCCACTTGCGCCCGCCGTTGTTCGCGTACTCGAAGCTGTCCGGCATCACGCGGGTCGTGGGGGTGTCCTCGAGGTGGACGTCGTCCGCCCAGTAGCCGGCGATGAGGAGGTCCAGGCGCCCGTCCCCGTCGTAGTCCACCCAGGTGGCCGCTCCTGCGTTGACCCAGGCGGGCAGGCCCGAGCCCTCGGTCACCCGCGTGAAGTGCCTGCCCCCGTCGTTGTGGAAGAGCTCCGGCCTGCCCCACTTGTAGACAAGGAGGTCGGGATAGCCGTCGTTGTCGTAGTCCCCCCACACGGCGCCCATGCACACGCCGGTGCCGGGCTGGTTCAGGTCGGCGATGCCGAGCTCCTCCGCGACGTCGACGAACTGGCCGTTGCCGAGGTTGCGGTACATGTGGTTGCGGCTGCCGGGGCTGCTGTTGGTGACGTAGATGTCGTTCCGCCCGTCGTTGTCGTAGTCGACGATCGAGACGGAGGCGCCCATCGACGCGACCATCGGAGCGATGTTCGAGAGCTTCGCGTCGACGACGGGGACCGTGTGGGTGAACCGGATGCCGGAGTCCGCGGCGACCTCCCGCAGGGACATGCCGTAGTGCCTCAGCGCCTCCTCCTGGCGCTCCGCGCTCGCGGAACGATGGGCGAACCTCTGGTAAAGGAGGGGGCCGAGGAGAAGGCAGATGAAGGCGACGGCGACGAGCACGCGTGCCGTGCCTTTTTTTTGGGCAAGCACGGGGTTCATGTCTTGGCGGCAGCGGAGGCTGCACAGGAATGGCGGCCCGACAAACGCAGCCGCTTTCGCTTGACGATGACTGCGACGAACAGGCTCCCGAATAGGAAAATGGGCGCCGAAAAGAGCAGGAGTCCCCAGGGTCCGACGCCAGGAGGCGTGGCATGCACTCCGGCCGTGAGGGTCCTCAGCGTTCCGTCCGCCAGGTGCACGTCGACGCCGATCGTCCAGGGCCCCACCGTGTCGATAAAGGGGCTTGCCGCATATTGGGTGGGGTCATGCGTGGAATGGTCGGCCCGCACGGCCGTGGTCCTGCGGCCGGCTGCCGCCTGCGACCAGACGTCGACCTCGTTCACGGGACTTGCCGGGGAGGAGCCCTTCGGGTCAAGGACGACGATGACGACGGCCTGCCCCACGTCGGGGTTGGACAGGACGTTCACGTTGTATCCCGGGATCGGCCTGTCGACAATGATGGGGAAAGGCGGCCCGAGATGGGCCCACGCCCGCAAGGCTCCCAGGACAAGAAGGCAGGCGGCGACGGCCGGCCTCAACCTGGACGCCTTTGGAGGTGGATGGAACGCGTGCATTCTTAGTTGGCGATGAAGGTGACGCGCATGTCCATGGGCTGGCTCATGGTCCAGCACGCCACAAGGAACAAGATGAGCGCAATGGCGGCCCAGGGCGCAAGGGCGGGGATTGCACGGATTCCCGCATGCCGCCTGGCGGTCAGCCAGCCGACCGCCAGCGACCCGAGGAAGCCGACCGTGATGAACCCGAGCTCGATGGGGTAGACATAGGCGACCGGCATTCCCCCCAGCTGCCACTGGGGCATCCCGAGGAACGCGTGCCCGGTGGCCATCTCGGCCGCGTATTGGGCCACGGGAATCACCGTCAGGGCGCCAGTCAGGAAATGGAAGCCGTAATGGGCCAGCCAGACGCCAAAGCCAGTGGGGACGAGCGTCCGCGCATAGCGGTTGATGATCGCCGAAAGCCCGTCCGTCGAACCGCAGGCGCGCCGGGTCATCCAGGCGGCCCCGCAGAGGAGCACCGCGGGCTCCACGACGAGGGCGAAGCCGAACAGAAGCGCCAGGACGGGCCCCCTGCCCCCGAGGCCCGTGACGCGCGACAGGAGGCGTTCCAGGGCGTAGACGGGGCTGATCATCGCGAACGCGTTCAGTACGGCGCCAAACACGAACACGACGACGAGCGCGGTCCAGTCGCCCCTGCCGTCGAGGTCGCCGATTCCGGATCGCTCGCCCGTCGCCGCGATTTCCTCGCCGGGAAGCCGGGCCATGATGCCGACGTTGTCGTGCGGACACGCGTGCACGCAGTCCATGCAGAAAGTGCAGTCGAGGTTGCCGACCTTCCTCGGCTGGAAGAGCTCGAGCTCGCATCCCCTTTGGATGATCCTCCTCTGGAGCGGGGGGATGCCTTCCCCGGTCTCGCGCCGGCCCGCTATGCAGTCCTTCGTCCGGCAGTCCGCGCACACGCCCGGTTCCCTGACCGCGACCTCCAGCGGCGACAGGGTCGACCCCAGGAAATTGAACTGCCCGACGGGGCAGACGTACTTGCAGAACGAGGCCTTCTTGAAGAATACGTCCACGAAAAAAGCCGCCGCGAAGTACCCGATGATGAGCATTCCCGTCGCCCAGGGGTCGGACCAAAGGCTCGCCCACTCGTAGGTGAAGAGGATTCCGGCAAACAGTATCGCCGCCGGCCACTTGGTCCTCAGGAATTTGGGCCAGGCCCAGCGGGGCTGGACCCACCGGCGCGCAAGGTCCCTGGGAAGCATGAAGGGGCAGGCCATGCAGAAGAAGTTCCCACCGAGGAGGAGGAAGAGGACGACCAGGCCGCGGAAGTGCACCCAGGTGAGCAGCGCGCCCAGGTTCTTCGGCGCAAGCTGCGGGCCGAAGATCGCATGCGCGATCATGATCGCTGAGAGGACGAGCACGGGCCCTTGGACCGCCATCCGGGCCCAGCGCCAGCGCAGAAACCTCCCGATGACCGGCACGCGCAGGAGGTCAAACCGATCGGAAGCGGCCGGCCGCGGCCGCGGCGCGGTCTGCGCGGCGGCGTTCACCGGTCCCTCACTCCGGGCACGTCTACCCGCGTTGAGAAGGCCCGGCCGCTCGAATCCGTTCCCGAAATGAGCAGGGACCAGTCGCCGCCCATGTCAAAATCGATGGCACCCTCGTAGCGCCCGTGGCCCGCCGCCTTCAGGACGGCGAATACCGGTTTCATCCCGGCGTGGCCCATGTCCCCCTCGACTTGGACGTAGGGCGCCGTCACCGGCGCGCCGGAGCCATCCTTGATCCCGATGACCAGCCCAGCCCTGCCCACCGCCGGGGGGTTGGGCGCAAATTCAGCTGCCGCGTGCGCCCAGGACGTATCGGACGAAAGCTTTGGACGGCAGCCCGAAGCCAAGAGAACGGCAGTCGCGGCGAGGAACGCGAGGCGGCCGGTGGCGGAAAGGGTGGGCAAAAATAGCATGGTGAAGGCCGCCGCCGAGGCCGCCAACCCGGATTGCTGCGCAAATGGATCCGACGGACAGGAGCTTCTCCCGGCCTATGCCCGATTGGCGCGCTTGGCGCTCCAGATGACGGCGACTGCGAAAAGGGCGGCGACCGACGAGACCGCCAGGACACACCGGTCGGGGGTGCGCTTCAACGGGGGCAGCACGGCCGACCAGCGCCATCCGAGCGCGCAGATCGTGACCACGGCCGCGATGAAGACCGTCATAGCCAGTCGTATTCTGTTCATGATGCGCCGGCGGGCCGCGCGCCCGCAACCGACTGGCCCTCGGTGCTCTCGGACCACGCGCAGGAGCACCGCATCCGGGAGCGCTCCTCGGGGGACGGGAACATGTGGTAGAACATCGCGATCGCCATCGGGATCGTGACGATCGTGTTGTAGAAGAGGTGAAGCTCCACGCGCGGCACCACGAGCTGGAGAAAGCTCATCGGCACCTTGCTGCCGAAGAAGTAGTGCCCGGTGATCGCCTGGTACTGCAGGATCGCGTGCTCGATGTGGTGCCAGAACTGGATCCAGAACGCGGCCATCCACCAGGTGCGGGACCGGCCGACAAAGCCCTTTCGGAAGACCCAGAAGCAGACGAGCATGATGAGCGCGAAGCCGTAGTGAAGGGACTCGGACTTGATGAGCCACGGATAGGCCAAGCCAAGAATGCCGAGAGCATTCGGGATCTTCCATCCCAGGACGTAGATCTCGAAGGCCTGCGAGAAATGCTCGCTCCAGTGCGCCAGCACCACGGCGGTGTAGGCCCACAGGGCCTTCTCGTGCCAGGAGCCGTTGAGCTTTTCCATGAGGGTCGTTTCCTCATGGGCGTGGAAGGAATGGGTCGGTGAACTCATGGGGGGGTGGGGTTGGTCGGCAGGGCGGCTCGCGGGGCGGCCCTTCGCGCGACTTCACCACGCCGCGGCAGGCGCCTTCAACGAGATAGGGGTAAAGTGCCGGAAAAGAAGGGCGAGACGCCCCGGGGCCGCCCGGCCCGGGCATGAAAGCCGGGCGGGCGCTAGCGTGGAGGACCCCGCCCCGGCCCCATCCCGCACCGGGCGAGCATCAGGGAGATTTCCCCATCGCTCGCGCCCAGCTTCGCGGCGTTGAGGTAAAGGTCGTCCGCCGACGCGGGATACCACGGCGAGCGTGCCTCGTCGGACAGCCCGAGGATGTCGATGGGCCCGATGGCCTCCCTCACCCTCGACCTCAGCCTCCTTCCCCGGAGCCGGGGGTCGCACAGCGACCGCAGGCGGGGCCCAAACCAGCGGTCGCCCGCAAGCAGGAAATCCCCCGCGCGGGAGCCCCGCCCCAGGCGGCGCGACGCCTCCGAGTAGCTCGCGGCCGCGAAGTACGCGAGGCTCAGCGTCCGGAAGTCCTCGAACCGGGCCATCTTCGCGTACAGCGCCTTGATGAGCGACGCCGTCGCCTCGAACTCCCTTGTCGTCGCCCGTGCATACTGCCGAAGCGCATGGTCGCGCCCGGGGCCGCCTCGCCCGCCCAGGGCCCGCGCCAGCCTCTGCACGCCGAGCAGCGCAAGGGGAAAGCCCGTGGACAGGAGCGGGTCGATGACGCCGGCCGCCGACGGAAGGAGGGCCCACCGCCGCCCGCGGACCCGCCCGCTCTGGAAGGCGACCTTCCCCTGCCAGTGGAACGGCGTCACGGCGCGCGCCCCGGCGAACGACCGGCCAAGGGACGGGAGCGCCGCGAGGACCCGCTTCCAGCCGGCCTCCCCGGGGCACAGCCCCAGGCGGTCGGCTGCCGCCGAAGTCGCGACAACGCCCGCGCTCGTGATGCCGTTGTTGAACCTGAGCACCCAGACCCAGCCGCCGTCGAAGACGTGGTGCACGGCGGCCTGCTCGCACGGGTACGGGGGGCTGCCCGGCGAAAAGCCTCCATGGAGGGGCACGACGCCCTCGAAATGGGCGAACAGCGCCTTCGTGTCGGGAAAGCCCGCCGCGCTGCGCTCGGGCAGCCGCAGCAGCCGGTGCAGGCAGCCCCGCGGGCCGCTGGCGTCGACCACGAAGCCCGCCAGGATCTCAAGCCTGCGGCCCTTCCGGCGGCACGCGATGCGCACGCCGCGCGCCTCCTCGGCGACCGATTCAACCTCCACCCCGTCCTGGTATTCGACACCCGTGTCCCTCGCCTTGGAGACGAGGAACTCGTCGAGGCCGGGCCGGTACCAGTGCGTGTCGGCCGCCCACTCGTTCGGGCTGGCCCCGACCATGAGCTGGCGCCGGAGCGAAGCCTCGCGGCCCCGCGGGAATTCCCTGCCGATGTCGTGCTTGTAGAACGTGAACCCGCGCTTGATGCCGCAGGCAAGCCCCGGCCGGGCCTCCTGCCAGGTCCCCCATTTCGAAAGGGGCCGGAGGAAGGGCAGGTCGAACTCCCCTGCTATCTCCTCGACGAGGAGGTTCGTGAGGGGCGTCGTCGACTCGCCGATCGCAAACCGCGGGTGCGAGCCCCGCTCGAGAAGGAGGACGCGTGTGCCCTGGCGCCGCACTGCGGCCGCGAGCAGCGTGCCGCCGAAGCCCGACCCGATGACGACGACGGGAACCCTGCGCGCGCTCATGTTCCGCCGCAGGCGCTGCACGCTACCCCGGGCTCGTCCCTCTGCGAGAGGTTGACCCGGCGCAGCCGCTCGGTCCGCGCGGCGCGGCATTCGGCGCAGGGCGCGAAGTCGCCGGCGCCCCACGTGTCGGCGAAGGCCCGGCCCCTCCGCAGCGCCAGGACCCCGCGCTGCGCGCGCTCAAGGTCGGAAAGCGTCGGGTCCAGGAATTCCCCGCTTTCCCGGAGCGCCTCCATGGCGCCGTTTCCCCCTCGCGTGGGTATGAGGGAGACCGCCCCCGCGCCGCACCCGAAGGCGAACTCGGCCGAGCGGACGCACCACCCGTGGGCCTCCGCGCCGGGTATGAAGGGGGGATGGACGAGGAGGAACGCGCGCATCGCGACCCCCTCGCGCCTAAGGATCGCGGCGGCGGCGGCGAAGTCCTCGAGGCCGAACCCCTTGTTCAGCTTCCCGAGGGCGCCCGGATGCGCCGTCTCGAGGCCCATCGCGACCTCGAGCGTCCCGTCCAGGAGGTCCCGCAGGCGCAGCGTGCGCTCCCCGACGAGGCGCGGATGCGACTCGACGACGACGTTCTCGGCGAAGGCGGCGAGGCCCGCGGTCTCCGGGTAGTCGTCCGGGTCGATGGCCGCGGGATCGAAGAAGCTGCCGCTGTTGTAGAGCTTGAGCTGCCGGGGGCGCGGCTCGCCGAGTCGCGCCAGCGCGGCACGGACCTGCCGCGGGATGGAC
Source organism: Opitutaceae bacterium (assembly GCA_036489955.1). Taxonomy (GTDB): domain Bacteria; phylum Verrucomicrobiota; class Verrucomicrobiia; order Opitutales; family Opitutaceae; genus Palsa-1447. The sequence continues at coordinate 102,793 of DASXEV010000037.1, read as the reverse complement.
CCCCTGGGGACGCTGGCCGCCGTCGTGTCCTTCCAGAGGTCGCACATCACGCATTTCCACGGGCACTCGCGGTTGGTGAGGAGGATGACGCCCGTCCGGGCGGGCGTCCCGTCGGCGAGGACCTCGGTTTCCAGGAAGGCGCCCCGGGGCTCGCCCGGATCGGGGGCCGCGGGCCGCGGCGGCCGCCGCGACACGATCCAGGCCGTCCGATCCTGCGCTGGGTAGGCCGAAGCCATCCCGCCTAGTTGTAGAGGGCGTGGAACTGCCGGCGGTAGTCGAGCTCGGACGCGCCGAACGTCCGGCGGAGCGCGTCCTCCGGAATTGCGCCGTGCTGGAAGCGCCTCTTCGGGAACGCCGGCATCTCGAATCCGGTGATGGCGCGGACGCCGCGCCGGACGATCTCGCCCTTTAGCCCGTAGAGCCGCCCGACATCCATCCGCGTCAGCGCCTCGAAGGGGATGCCCTCGGCGACGGCGATCACCCCGGGGCGGGTCAGCGGGCTGAAGCCCTCGAAACCCTGGGCGCGCGCGGGCGCATAGGTCCGCGCGTAGCTCCGGCTGAGTCCGCCGCTGTAGGTGAGGGAGTGCTTGATCCTGCCGACCCCCCACCCCTCCTGGTACAGCATGAGGTTGTTGACCACGCTCCGGATGGTGAGCTCCGGGTTCTCCTCGATGGGATAGTCTTTCAGGTTCTCGTCGCCGCCGTCGCCGTCGACGAGGTACTTCCAGCCGGGGTACCGCGAGCGGATCCCCTTGCAGAGCGCGAGGGCCATGGAGGCGCACTCGACGTCGAGGGGCTTGTAGTCCTCGAGGATCCGGAGAGTCTCGGCGGCGCTAATCGACGACGGGTCGCCGGGGACCTCCTCGAGGAACATGGCGAGGCCCAGCGCCTCGAGGAACGACCTCGCCTGGGCGGCGTCCGGGCCCGAGCCCAGGTCCAGCGTGAACGCCTTCAGCCGCGACGGGCTCATGCCCAGCTCCAGCATGGCGTGGTAGACGAGAAGGAAGACGGAGCCGCTGTCGACGCCGCCGGAGAAGCAGACGCCCACGGGCTCGGAAGCGGGGAGGGCCTGGAGCCACCTGGCGATCTCCGCATGGGCCGCGCCGATGTAGTTGAGCCCGATCTTGTCGAGGTCGCCCGGCTGCGAATTGCGCTCCGGCGTGAAGAACCGGGTGTAGGTCGGGTCGGGATCCGGGCAGCCGATGAGCTGGATCTCGACGACGTAGTGGGCCGGGACCATCCGCGTGTAGCTGGGGTGGAACTGCCCGGCCAGGCCCTCCTTCACCAGCTGCCCGTGGATGGCGTCGATCCTGTCCGCGACGACCAAGGCGGGGCCCTCGCTGCGCTTGGCCAGGAAATACCGGAGCGGGCGGTCCATGGAGCGGGCCATGCGCACCCTCGTCCCCTCCTTGGCGACCAGGGCGAATGAGCCCTCGATCCCGAGGACCTCCGCGGGGCTGCCGGCGAGGACCCTGCGCCGGGCCTCCTCCACCGGCATGTTCAGCAGGCGGTTCGCGTTGGGATCGGTCAGGTCGACGAGGCGCTCAATATAGGCATGCATGTCGGTTTGAGATTCGCCCACGACCCTAGGCCCCGCCGGGGCGCTTCGCGAGAGGAAAGCCAGCCGGGGCGCCCCCCGGCGTGGCGGAACGTCAGTCGGACGGGGCCGCCTGCCGTGCCAGCGTCGCCGGCCCCACCCAGCGCGTGTCGTATTCGGTCATCCAGGCGGCGTCGCGCGGCCTCGCGGCGGGTTCCGCGCCGTAGCGCTGGTCGTCCATGCCGTGGTGCGGCATCGGCTCGACCTCGCCGCCGCGGCGCACGTGGAAGTCGGCGTCCTTGTCCCAGCCGCTCAGGTAGAGGAAGAAGTCGCGCGTGCGCCCCGGCCCGGGCCTGGGAAGGCCGGCGCCCGGGAATGACAGCGCCACCTCGTCGCCGCCGTTGAGGACGGCAAGGCGGTCGTCCTCGGCATTCACGAGGGGGCGCACGTCGCCGTACCTCGTGCACCACCCCGTCGGCGTGAAGTCCCACCTCGGCGTCCCGGAGACGCGGTCGTAGCTGGGGACGAGCGGCAGCCCGGCAACCTCGGGCTCGTACCGGCTGAAGCCGCGCCACCGCAGGTCGGCCCTCGCCGGCTCGACCTGGCGGACCACCGCGCTTTCCCCGCCGTCCACGCGCTCGCACAGGAGCGCCGCGTCCCAGTAGATCTCGAAGGAGGTCGTGATCCTCAGGCGCCGGGCGCCCTCCGGCAGGCGGCCGCCCAGGTCGACGAGGATGGTCTTTGTCTTTCCGCACGGCGCGCCGACGTCGGTCCGGACAGCGCTCCATGTGCCGTCGGGCAGCTGCGCCTCAAGCCTCGGGAAGGGCGGACCGACCTTCGGGTCGAACGAGGCCGCGATGTTCGCCATGCCCCCGCCGAACTGGAGCCAACCGGTAAGGGCGAGGACCAACGGCCGGCGCGTGTCGAGTTCTCCGAAGTCCATCGTGACCGAGTAGGGCTGCGCGTAGCCGCGCATCTGGGGACGCCGCGTGGAGACCGGGCCCGCCATCCTGCCATCGGCCCGGGCAAGCACGTCCGTGACGTCGAGGCCGTCCGAGCGGAAGGCCCTGAGGGGCGCACGGAGCGGACGCAGGGTCCAGAGCTCGGGCGCGGGGAACGGGGGGCCCTCGAGCAGCTTGCTCGTCGGGCACACGATTGTGCCCTCCGGGTGGTCGACGACGAGGAGGCGCGCCTCGTCAAGGTAGAGGATCTCGCGAAGCTCGTCGGTGAGGCGCAGCTCGTAGGCGCCGGAGCGCTGCGGGAATTGCCGCTCGTCGCCGAGCGCGAGGATCTCCCTCGGGTTGGAGGGGACGAGGCTCGTCAGCGACATCGGCAGGCCGAGCGGCGCCGCGCCAAGGACGTCACTCACGAACCGGAACCCGCTGCCGTCCCAGGCATAGAGGTAGGGGCACGAGCCCGTCGGGATCTTCGGCTCGACGATGGCCACGCCGCCCGGCGCCGCCACGACGCCCGGGTTCGCCGTCGTGGCGTCGGTCCAGTGGATCGTGACCGAGTCGAGCTTCGCATGCACCCCCGTCCCAAACTCGATGGGGACCGTGTGGACGGTGCGGGAAGTGCGCCAGCTGCCGGCCGTGAGCTCGATCCGGGCGCCGATGGCGCTCGCGTTGGAGCGGGTGCCCTTGAGGCGCAGCCGCAGGAGGTGGTCGGCCTCGGCGCCCTCGTTGCGAAGGAAGACGAGCCCCCCGGGGGTGCTGGCCATGAGGTCCTCGGCTCCCTTCCCCGAGAAATCGGCGGCAACGAGGCCCGTCACCGGGCCCACCGAGGAAAGCCCGGCGGCCTGCGTCACGTCGCGAAAGCCCGCGTGCCCCTCGTTCCTCCACAGGCGGATCCCGTCGGGCCCGTAGGCGAGGATGTCCAGCCAGCCGTCGTTGTCGAAGTCGCTGAGGAGGAGCCCCGCCACCCTGAAGCCGCCTGTCGCGAGCCCGATGGGGTCCCTGCGGCCGCTGAGGAGCACGTCGATCCCGGACGCGCCGGCGACCACGGCGTCCGTCTCGAGGTCGTTGTTCAGGTCGCCGCCGGCCACCACGGAGCCCTGTGGCCACCGGTCCGAGGCCCCGCCCTTCGTGAAGCCCGTGGCCCTGTGCTCGGAATAGAAGTCGGGATGCCCCGCCTTGCGCGCGACTAAGAGCGTCGGCAGGCCGTCGTTGCCCCAGTCCTCCTCGTCGATCGACAGGGTGCCCGGAAGGTCGGCCGGAAGGCCGAGCTCGTCCGTGGCGTCGGCGAACGCGAATTCCCCGAGGTTGCGGTAGACCTGCAGCCCGGCGGCCGCCGGGCGCACGGCGACGATGTCCAGGTTGCCCGTGAAATCCAGGTCGGCGAGGAGCCCGGAGCTCGCTCGCAGGCCGTCGATGCCAGCTGAGGACGTGTAGTCGACTGCCCGTCCGCCGCTGCGGAACCGGTAGAGCCGGGACCCCTCCTCGCCCAGCACCACCACGTCGGGGGTCCCGTCGTTGTCGATGTCGCCCACCAGCACCTGGCTGTAGGAGGCGCCCGGGGTGGCGGGAATCTGCCGGCCGAGCGGCTTGAACCTGCCGGCCCGGTTGTCGAGGAGGAGGAAACTCCCCCCGGCGTCCCTGGCGAAGAGGCTGTTGCGCCCGTCGCTGTCGTAGTCGATGGCCGCGATCGGGCCGCGAAGCCTCGCCGCCTCCCCGCCGAAGGCGTCGGCGGTCGCGTTCACGAAGTGCACGGGGATCCCCGGCACGGGGGGCTGCTCGAGGATGAACGGCGCCCTGGGGCGCGTGTAGAGGCATTCCTCGAGCTCCGTCGGCGTCGGCTGGACGGCACCCGGCTTGGCGAGCAGGTCCTGGAGCAGCTTCATCTGCACCTCGGCGTCGGCCAGCCGGCCGACCTTCCGGTAGAGGCGGCTCAGCCGGAAGTGCCCGGCCGCGTGGCTCGGGTCGTAGAGGGTCGTGGCCTCGAAGTCGTGGACCGCGGCGTCGAGCTGCCCCAGCTGCTCGTGGGCGAGGCCTAGCTGGAAGCTGACCGCGGCCACGCGCGGGCTGATGGCCTGGGACTGCTGGAACGCGCGGATCGCCGCCTCCCACTCGAAGAGGTGCATGTGCGCGCACCCCATGACGTAGTAGGCGGCGGGGTTGTTGCGGTCCAGCGCCAGGGTCGCGTTCGACTCGTCGATCGCCTCCTTGTCCTTGCCCGCCCGGAGGTACGCGATCGCGAGGTTGAGCCGGATGTCGGCCGATTCCGGGGCGAGGCGCGCGGCGTCCTCATAGTCCCGCGCCGCGCCCGCCGCGTCCCCGCGCGCAAGCAGCGCGTTGCCGTTCGCCACCACCGCGACGTAGGAGGACCTGCCAAGGTGGCGGCGGATTAGGACGGCGGCTGCTGCGCCGGCGAGGGCCGCGGCAAGCCAGAACCAGAGGGCACGCATGGATCCGCTAATCCATACCGGTTACGGGGCGGCGCAAGCGCGGATGCGCACCCGGCCGTGCCGACAGGATGGGTCCGTCCGCCGATGCCTCACCTGGGCTCCGTGATCACGATGCGGCGGTTGACGCCCTCGGGCTGGACCTCCTGGCGCAGGCCGTCGGGCCAGCGGACGACGATGCTCCGCACCCGGTCGTCCGCCCCGAGGCCGAAGGTGAGCGTCTTCTCCGACTGCGCCATGAAGCCCATGGCGGGCTCCATGGTCTGGACGAGGACGCCCCGCGGCGTGTGCACCTCGACGCGCGCCCCGCCGGCGTCGCGCTGGCACCGCGTGCCCACCAGGTCGATGCGCAGCCAGGCGTTGTGCAGGTGCTGCTCGTTCCTGAGGAGCCGCGGGGGCCCGCCGTTCTGGGCCACCAGGATGTCGGGGCTGCCGTTGCCGAAGACGTCGGCCACCGCCACCCCGCGGGCGACCATCCTGCCGCCGAGCGGCCCGGCGGCCCGGCCGGTGCCGATCTGGCTCCAGCCGCGGCCGTTGTTCCAGAGGAGCGCCGGCGCGGCCGCGAAGGCCCGGCCCCCCTCGAAGCGGATGAGCCCGGGCTCCGCGAGGCCCATGCCGGAGACGATGTCGATCCGGCCGTCGAGGTCGTAGTCAAGGAGGGCCACGCCGAGCTTGTCCCCGAGGCGGCAGTAGCCGCCGGAGTCGTCCGACGCCGCGGCGAGGACAAAGCCCGCCTGCCGCAGGACGCCGAGGCGGTCGGAGGGCTGCCCGGCCGCCCGCAGGGGCCCGCTGATCAGCGACGCCGACGCGCCCTCGCGGCGCTTCCCCGACAACGGGAGCCACTCCCTGAACGTGCCGTCGCCCTGGTTGAGGAAGAGGACGTCGGGCCCGGCCTGGTACGTGAACAGGAGGTCCAGGCGCCCGGTGCCGTTTGCGTCGACCGCGGCGACCGCCAGCGGCAGGGCGCGAGGGAAGCCGGTCTGCCGGTCGATGAGGCCGAGGCCGCTCCGCGCCGACACGTTGGCGAACCTCCCGTTCCCGAGGTTCCTGTAGACCGTGGGGAACACGCTCACGAACCCCGCGGGCGCGGCGTAGGACGGGCCGGCCCGCTCCGCCTCGAACGCGCTCTGCAGGCTCATTTCCCGCGACCAGCGAGCGTAGTTGCAGACGACCAGGTCGAGCCTGCCGCTCCCCGTCGTGTCGATCCAGACGGCCCCCATGCTCCAGACATGGTCGTCGCCGCCGACGCCCGCCTCCTGGGTCACGTCGGCAAACGTGCCGTCCCCGAGGTTGTGGAAAAGGCGGTTGCCGCCGATGCCCGTGACGAAGATGTCCGGGCGCCCGTCGCCGTCGTAGTCCCCCACGGCAACGCTCATCCCCAGCATGTTGATGTCGAGGCCCGCCTCGCGGGTCACGTTCGTGAAGTGCCCGTGCCCGTCGTTGTGGTAGAGGGCGAACCCGCCCGCGGCCCCGGCGAGGGAGGTGTTCCAGGGCCACGACGTCCCGCCGACGAAGAAGATGTCGGGATGGCCGTCGCCGTCGTAGTCGAGGAACGCCACGGCGCCGGGCAGGGTGGTCGGCGTCTGCCTTCCGAACCGGACGCCGCTCTCGTGGGTGAAGTCGATGCCGGACTCGGCCGTCACGTCCCTGAATGTGACCGCCGGGGGAGCCGGCACGGGCGGCGAATAGGGGAAGAACCGCGAGAGCGCGTAGGCGATGGCGACCGCCGCCACGGCAATGGGGACAAGGACGGGCACGAGGGGCGAGATCGCCTCCCGGGGGGCCGGGGCGTCCGCCTCGGCCGCGCGCTCTTCCTTGGCGTGGGGCATGTGGGTTGTCTCGGCGGCCCCGAGGGGCGCCAGCGGACTGCTATTGACCTGCGCCCCGCCGAAGTAAAAGCCTTTCCTAGCAAATGAGCGCCAAGCCCATGGCCCCCACCTTAGCGCGCTGGGCCGTGTGGACCGGCCTCTGGTCGCTCATCGGCCTGGCCATCGCGAGCGAGATCTACCTTTCCAGCAATTTCCTGGGCCGGTCGGTCACGTGGAGCGAGGCGATAAGCGACTCCCTCGAGGACTGGTACGTCTACGGCCTGCTCTCGATCCCGGTCGTGTGGCTGTCGCGGCGCCATCCCCCCGAGCGCGGCTCGAAGTGGTCGGCGGCGGCCATCCACCTGGCGGCCGCCCTCGCCTTCTCGCTCGCGTTCGTCCTCGCGCGGACGGTCGTCGGGATGGTCGACGGCCTTCTTGCGGGCGAGCCCGCGCCGTTCGGGGAGGTCTTCCATCCCCTGCTCGTCCGGACGTTCCCGTTCAACCTCCTGGTCTACGGCGCCATCCTGACGGTGAGCCATGCGCTGGACTACTACCGCAAGTACCACGAGAGGACCGTGCAGGCGCTCGAGCTGGAAAAGCACCTCACGGAGGCGCGGCTCCAGGCGCTCCTCCACCAGCTCAAGCCCCACTTCCTCTTCAACACGCTTAACGGCATCGCCTCCCTCATGCACACGGATGTCGACGCCGCCGACCGGATGCTGGTGCGCCTGAGCGAGCTCCTCAGGATAACGATGTCCCACACGGGGGCCCCGCAGACGACGCTGCGGGAGGAGGTGGCCTTCCTCGAGCGCTACCTCGACATCGAGAAGATCAGGTTCCGCAACCGACTCGACGTCTCGATAGACGTCGGGGACGACGTCATCGACGCGGCTGTCCCGAGCCTCATCCTGCAGCCCATGGTGGAGAACGCGATGAAGCACGGGATCGAGCCGCAGACGCGGCAGGGGCGGATCGAGCTCCGGGCGGGCCGCGAGGGGGGCGACCTCGTCCTGTCGGTCAGCGACAACGGACCCGGCCTCCCCCCCGGGGGCGCCAAGCGGGAGGGTATCGGCGTCGCGAACACGCGGGCCAGGCTGCTCGAGCTGTATGGGCCCCGGCAGAAATTCGAACTCGTCAACGGACCCGAGGGCGGCCTCTGTGTCCGGATAACGATCCCTTTCACCCGGGTGAACGACAAATGACCAAGCTGCGCATCCTCATCGCCGACGATGAGCCCCTGGCCCGCTCGCGGCTCCTCTCCCTCCTGCCGAAGGACGTGGACCTCGAGGTCATCGGCGAGTACGCGAACGGCAACGACGCCTCGGAGGCGATCCGCAGGGACAAGCCGGACATCGCCTTCCTAGACATGCAGATGCCCGGGTGCGACGGCCTCAAGGTCGTCGAGAGCATCGACGAGTCCGAGAGGCCGGCCGTCGTCTTCGTGACCGCGCACGACAAGTTTGCCGTCGACGCCTTCGGGGTGCGCGCGGTGGACTACGTGCTGAAGCCGTTCGACCGGGAGCGCCTGGAGACGGCCCTCGGGCGGGCCGCCGAGCAGGTGGCCTCGAGGCAGTCCGCCGTGGCCGCCCCGCGCGAGGAAGGCGCCCAGGCAAGACCCGAGCGCCTGGCCGTCAAGGCTGACGGCCGCTTCGTCTTCCTCCGGTTCGACGAGATCGCCTGGATCGAGGCGGCCGACAACTACGTCGTCGTCCACACCATGTCGGGAGAGCGCTACATGCCACGCGACACCCTGACGGCCATAGAGGCGAGGTTGGGGCCCAAGCAGTTTGCGCGGGTGAACCGCTCGGCCCTGGTGCGCGTCGACCAGGTGAAGGAGCTCCACCACACCGCCCAGGGGGACTACAGCGTCATCCTCCGCAACGGGACGCGCGTGTCGCTGAGCCGGAGCCTGCGCGGCCGCCTCGAGAAGTTCCTGCTCTAGGGCGTGGCCCCCGTCCCGGCTAGGCCCGCCTCGGCCCCGAGGCGAGGGTCCGGGTCACGTGCGCCAGGACGCCGATCGCGCGCTCGACCCGCGGCCCCCACGGCATCCCGCAGTTGATGCGCATGAAGTTGCGGAACCCGCCGTCGCTCGAGAAAAACGGCCCGGGGGCGACCGTGACGCCGGACGCCTTGGCCTGCCGGAAAAGCTCCATGGAGTCGACGTTCCCCGGCAGCTCGCACCACAGCACGAACCCGCCCTCCGGGCGCGACAGCCGGACGCCCGGGGGAAAGGCCTGGGCGATGGCGTCCCTCATGAGCCCCGTGTTCACCCGGCAGCGCTCCCTGAACAGGCGCAGGAACCGGTCAAAGCCGCCGCCGGCGAGGTACTCGGCGACGGCCAGGGCCGGGAGCGTCGAGCCCGCCAGGGTGACCGTCCTCTTCAGTGAGAGGATCCGGCCGTGGTGCTCGCCGCCGGCGACGTAGCCGACCCGCATGCCCGGCGCCAGGCACTTGGAGAAGGAGCTGCAGAGGATGACGCCGCCCTCCCTGTCGAATGACCGGAGCGTCCTCGGGCGCGGCCCCGAATGCGGGATGTCGCCATAGATGTCGTCCTCGATGACCGGCACCCTGCGGCTCGACGCCAACCTCACCAGCTCGCGCTTGCGCTCGTCGGGCATGAGGCAGCCCACCGGGTTGTGGAAGTTTGGGATGACGAGGCACGCCGCCACGCGGTTCCTGCCGAACGCCTGCGCCAGGGCGTCCAGGTCGATGCCGGACTCCGGGTCGACGGGGACGGGCAGTGCGCGCAGCCGGAGCTCGCGCAGCTGCCGGAGTAGGCCGAAGAAGGTCGGCGACTCCACGACAACGGTGTCGCCCGGCCTGCATGTGGCCCGGAGCGCGAGGTAGACGGCCTCCGTGGCGCCGCACGTGATGAGGATGTCCTCGGGGCCGAGCGAGTGCCCGGACGCCAGCGACCTCCGGGCGATCTCCCTCCTGAGCGAGGGGTCCCCCGGGGGCATGTCGTAGTCCACGCACCGGGTCGGGTTGCGCCGCGCAATGCCGGCCGCGATCCGCGCCAGCTTGCCGACGGGCAGGAGCTCGTATCCCGGGATCGCGCTGCCGAGGGAGACGCTGTCCCCGTCGGCATGGTCGACGTGGAGGAGGTCGAGCGGGTCCGAGTGGGCCAGGTCGCTCAGCCTTGGCGGCGTCCTCGGGCGTAGGACCACGGGGACCGAGTCCAGGCGGCCGGCCCTCACGAAGAACCCGGACTTTGGCCGGGCCTCGATGAGGCCCCGTGTCTCCAGGGCCACGTAGGCGTTGAGTGCCGTCGGCACGCTGACCCTCTGCTCGCGGCTGAACTGCCGCACGGACGCGATCCGGTCTCCGGGGCGGAGCGAGCGGCGTCGGATGAGCGCCTCCACGGCGTCGGCGAGGCGGAGGTAGAGCGGGGCGGCCATGCGCCCGGATTCTGCCCGAGGCCGGGCGGTGCGTACATGGACAGATGGCCGCGTCATGTGCTTATACAGATATCACAGAATGAATCTGTATAGTCATCAATAATCATTGCGTGCATCTGTTATGATCCTTGCGCCGGCGGTAGCATGTCCATGTGGCCGCCATCAGACATGTCCTCCCCCTCGTCGCCCTCGCGACAGCCCTCAGGGCCGATCCGCTCGGCAACGCGAGGAGGGCCGAGGAGATGCTTGGGCCGGGCGTGTGGACGCGGCTCATCCGGGTCACGAACACGAACCCGGGTCGGCCTTATCCGGCCCGCGTCCACGCCCTCGTCTTCGAGCTCTCGGGGATACTCTGGTTCTACACCGACACGGATGGGACGCAGAGCCTGTCCACCCACCTGGGGACGCTGGAGAGGGACAAGGCCGACTTCTCGCCCCTCCTGCCCGCCATCGACCGGGGCTTCGCCTCGTGGCGGGCGGAGGATCCGGGAAGGGCGCCGCCCGGCGAAGGGCGAATCCCCAACGGTTGCTTCATCGAGAGCGTCTCGCTCCTCAGGCGGAGGCTGGAGGCGGGGGGCCAGGCCTCGCGCCCGCGCCTGCTGTCCTACTATGTGAGGGTCGCCGGGCGCGTGCGTGGGCACACCGTGCTCCAGTTCATGACGGACTCGGGCCCGATGGTCCTCGACCCCGACGCGCCGGCGAGGCCGGTCCCGATCACGCCGGCTGACGTCGACGACGCCGAAAGCTGCGTCGGGTGCCTGCGAGGCGACGTCTTCAGGGCGCGGTGGCTGCCTCTGGGGGATGCCTTCAGGGGATCCGGCCGGCCCCTCGCCTCGGCCGCCGCCGGCATGCGGCCCCGCGGCTGAGGCCGCGCGTCCCCGCACGGGGCGCCTGCGCCGTCCTGCGCTGCGAAGCGCATTGCGCCGGCGGCCGGCGTCGCGTGCAATCGCGGGGGAGGCGGGCTCCAGCCCCTCTCCCCCCCCGACGCCATGCACCCGGACCTCACCGAAGGCCTTCTGTGGTACATTGTTTTCCTTTACTCGACGACGTGCCACGAGGCTGCCCATGCCTGGGCGGCGCTGCGCCTCGGAGACGACACGGCCTCGAAGGGAGGGCAGGTCTCGCTGAACCCCTGGCCCCACCTGAGGCGCTCCCCCTTCGGGATGGCGGTCGTGCCCGCGGTAAGCTGGGTCGCGTGCGGATACGTCATCGGCTGGGCGAGCGCCCCGTTTGACGGAAAGTGGGCGGCCGCCTACCCGCGCAGGGCGGCGCTGATGGCCCTGGCGGGCCCCTGTGCGAACCTGGGCCTCCTCCTGGCGGCGGCGCTCCTGCTGCGCGCCGGGCTCGAGTGGAACTTCTTCTATTCCCCGGCCCCCTTCACCGCCGCCTCCATAGCCTCCGCCGACGGGAGTGCGGCGCATTTCCTCGCCCATCTCCTCAGCATCGCCTTCTCCCTGAACCTCATCCTCTTCGTCTTCAACCTGATCCCAGTGCCGCCCCTCGACGGAAGCAGCGTGCCGCTCCTGCTCCTGCCCCCGTCCTGGGCGGCCGGCTTCATGCGGCTCACCCGCCAGCCGATCCTCGGGATCATCGGGATACTGGTCCTCATGAACTACTCCGGGGCCTGGTTCATGCCCCTCCTGCGATGGTCGACCTCGCTCCTGCGGCTAGGCCTCCCCAACCCATGATCAACCCCATGAGATACCCGCGCCTCGTGCTCATTGCCGCCCTGCTTCCCGCCTTCCTGGGGGCGGCCGATCCTGTGCCCAAGGACCCGGCCGCCGAAGCCGCGCGCCTCGAGAAGCTCGCCGGATCGCTGAACCCGAGGGGCGGCGACATCGTCCTTGGCGACGGGTTCGCAAGGCTCGCGGCAAACGAGAACTTCCGGTACCTCGACCCGAAGGACGCGGGGACGGTGCTGACCGACCTCTGGCGGAACCCGAGGACCGACACGCTGGGCCTCATCGTTCCGAGGAACTTCGACCCGCTCCGTCCGGGGGGCTGGGTCGCCGTGATCTCCTATGCGACGGACGGCTACGTGAAGGACGACGACGCGGCGAAGATCAACTACGACAAGCTGCTGAAGCAGATGAAGGACGAGGCGAAGGAGCTCAGCAAGCAGCGGGTCGCGCAGGGCTACAGCGCGGTGGAGCTGGTCGGCTGGGCGGAGCCGCCGCGCTACGACGCCAAGGAGCACAAGCTCTACTGGGCGAAGGAAATGCACTTCGTCGGCCAGCGCGGGGACACGCTCAACTACAACATCCGGGCGCTCGGGCGGCGGGGGGTCCTGGTCCTCAACATCGTCTCAGGCATGAGGGAGCTGCCGCAGGTCGAGAGTGCGGCCCCGCAGATCCTCAAAATCGTGAACTTCCAGTCGGGGAGCCGCTACGCGGACTTCGTCCCCGGCACGGACAAGATGGCCACCTACGGCATAGCCGCGCTCGTGGCGGGGACGATCGCCGCCAAGGCGGGCCTATTCAAGATCCTCCTGGCGGGCATCATCGCCCTCAAGAAAATCCTCATCGTGGCCGCGATCGCGGTCGCGGGCTTCTTCAAGAAGCTCCTTGGGCGAAGGAAGGGCCGGCCTGATGTCCCGCCAGGCCTGATACCCCCGTCCGGCTGACGCCAATCCCGGTTGACCGTGCCTCGCGGGCGGGTGAGCCTCCTGTCCCAATGGACACGGGCGCAGCCGGAGGCAGGCACCGGGGCGCGGCCCAGCGCTGGGCCGCGGCCGCGCTGGCGGTCGTCCTCCTGGGCGCGGCGGCCGTGGCGGCGTGGGTCCATTTCCGGCAGCCGGTCGCCCCGGCGGACATCGCGGCGTTCCTCGGGTCAACGACGGGCGACCGCGCGCTGAGGTTCGCGGGCATCGAGGCCGCCGTCACCCGGAGGACCACCGGGCCCGAGGGCACCACGCTTGAGATCAAGGTGGAGGCCACGGCCCGCGCGACGTCGGCGCTCTACGCAAGGACCGACCCGGCGGACTACCTGAGGGACCGGCTGAAGGTTTCCGAGGCGTCCTTCCCCCGGCGCGGCGCGGCGCGCCCCGGGGACGATCCCTTCGCCGCCACGATCATCCGCCAGGTGACCGCGGCCGACGAGCCGTTCGCCTACGACGGGTTCATCGTGGCGAGGCGGGGCGACTCGGGATGGAGGCTGTCGCTCCTGTCCGGCGGATTCGTCGGGACGGGGCCCCAGGGAAGCCCCCGCGCGGCATTCGGGCCGGACGCCCTCGTCGCGGGCGAGCCGGCAACCGACGCCCGGCTGACGACGGAATTGGCGGGCCTCGCCGCCGCCGAGGCGGCGGACAATGAGGAGCACGCGGCGGCGGCGGCCGAGGCGGACGACCGCGACGCCGCGGCGCGCCAGGCCTTCACGGAGGCTGTCGCAGCCGGGAGCATCCTCGAGGGCGCGGCCAGGGAGGAAGGAAGCCTGATGGCGCAGAAGCTCTCCCTGGAAATCCTCAGCTCCTCGGACGCCGGCGACGTGACGGCGCTCCTTCGCAACGACGAGAGCTGGGTGGACGCGCGCACCTTCCAGGGAACATGGTCGGCCCGCGCGGGCTCCAGCCCCGTCCTCAGCCTCTCGTCCCAGCCGGAGCAGGCCGTGCCTGGCGCGGGCCCCATCATCGAGATCACGCAGCCCTGGGCCATCACGCTCGAGATGGACGGGCACGGCGTGCTCGCCGGGGCCGACGGCCGCTACAGCTACCGGTTTCACGCGCTCGGGAAGGGCCAGGCCGAGGCCCTGAGGCGCAGGCTGGGCGCCGAGCTCTCTGCCGCCAGGGCGGCGACGCGGCCCGGCATGGCCTACATCGGCTCGGCCGCGGCGGCCTCGGGCGGCTCCGAGGCCGTCATCCTCCGGTTCGGGCAGGCGCAGGGCCTTGGCATTTCCGCGGTCCTGGAATCGCCGGGGCATCCCTGGCGGCGGCAGTTCCGGGGCACGCTCCTCGTCAATTCGCGGCGCTCCGGCGGCATGCCCGTGCGCCTCGCCTCCGCCGACACCGACGCCGCGCGGGACGCGCCGACCGCGTCCGCCCTCGGCGACCAGGAGGAGCTCGACCTTCGCCTTGCGACGTCGGAAGGCGGCCTCGCCGGCCAGGACGACTACTATTCGTACAAGCTGGCGCCCATCACGGAGTCGGACACGAGGCGGCTTGCATCGGAGGCCGCGCGGCGCACGGGCGACTTCCTGAGGGTGGTGCGCCCGGGCATGGTGCTGGACGGATTCCTGCGCGAGGACCAGGGGTTCATCGGGCACGCGGAGATGACCTTCACCGAGGTTGACCGCGCCAGCGGCTCGGTGTCCGCCGTCGTCCGTTCCCTGTCCCGGCCGGGGGCCTTCCAGCGGTTCTCCGGGACCATCGACCCGTCGGAGAGCGCGCTCGTCCTCAACGGCACGGGCCACGGCAATTTCCCGAGCGACGACGCCTTCGACATCCCGTTCCTGCGCACCCCGGGCGCCGTCTCCGTCCACCTCGTCGTCGCCGGCGGCGCGATATCGGGGGTCGTCGAGGGCGATCCCCACTGGAAGATCGAATTCCCGCTCGCGGCTTTCCTGGCCGCGCCCACAGAGGCCGCCGACGCCAGGGGCGACGAGGCCTACGAGGCCGTCTTTCCCCGCTTTCCCGAGAAAAAGGGCGCGTACGTCCTCGCAGGAAGGGAATGGAAGCCCCTGCCGGAGAATGGCGGCCACGTGGTCATCGAGACCGTAAAGCCCGACTCGGATTTGAGGATGCCCGTGAACCTCGAGTCCGCCCTTGAGGGCATCCAGGGGGCGTTTGAGCGCAGGAAGAAGAGCCAGAAGGTGCCCTTCCTTGAGTTTGACGGGAAGGAGCCGAGGCCCGAGGTCGGCGGACCCGCGATCGTGCTCCTGTATGTCGGGAGCAAGCTCGAGGGGAAGCCTCCCATGGAACTGGGCCAGGCGGACGTCACGAAGTCAGGACAGCGGCGGCTTCCCGTGCTTCATGGTCCCGAGGGCAAGCTTGAGTATGGCAACGACCGGCTGCCCGCCTTCGTGCGCACTGCGGGCCAAGGGCGGATGCTCCTGACGACGACCGCAATGCCTTCTCCCGGGCCTTATGTCCTCATCGCCGGGACGGGCTACGAACTGGTCCAGGACTAGGCGTCGCTCAACCGCCAGCCGGCGATCGAGCAACCGGGAAAGAGTGAAGATGCTATAGGGTCCTAGTCTGGCCGCCTTGAAACAATCCCTCGATTGTTCCCATAGGAAAATAAAACCGGTATCTTAATTTCGAGAGACTTCCGGTTGCCGTTTGGTTGTCTCGGATTCGCCGCGAGCCGCACTTGGCATGGGTCGTGACAAACCTGGATGCCGTTGGGATTCCAACGCATCCCGAAAAATGACCGCCGCGCCCGAACCGGCAATTCGACTGCCACCTAAGGCAGTGATTTTAAAATAAATGGTCGGGCCGGAGAGATTCGAACTCTCGACCTCTTGCACCCCATGCAAGCGCGCTACCAGGCTACGCTACGGCCCGAACAAGAGAAAGGTCAGTGAGACCCGCGGCCGGGGCTGAAGCAAGAGCAAATGAGGCATGTCTTGCCGTCGCACCCGCGGGCGGTGCAGTGCTCGCGCCCGTAATAGATGATCCTGAGGTGCAGCTTGTTCCACGACGACTCCGGGAAGAGCTCCTTCAGGTCCCTCTCGGTCTCGACGACATTGCGGCCGCTCGACAGTCCCCAGCGCATCGCGAGCCTGTGAATATGCGTGTCGACCGGGAAGGCCGGCACCCCGAAGGCCTGGGACATGACGACGCTGGCCGTCTTGTGGCCCACCCCGGGGAGCTCCTCCAGCTCCTCGAAGGACCCGGGCACCTTGCCGCCGTGCTTCTCGGTGATGATCCTGGACAGCCCCGAGATCGCGCGGGCCTTCTGCGGCGACAGCCCGCAGGGCCGGATGATCCGGCGGATCTCCTCGGCGGGGACCCTCGCCATCGCGGCGGGGGTGTCCGCAAGCGCGAAGAGGGCCGGGGTCACCTCGTTCACCTTCTTGTCGGTGCATTGCGCTGAGAGGACCACGGCGACAAGGAGCGTGTAGGCGTCCTTGTGGACGAGGGGAATCGGCGTCCTCGGGTAGAGCTTCTCGAGTTCCTTGGCGACGACGGCCGCGCGCCTTCGCCTTTCAGCCTGGGACAGTTTCCGCATCCGCAACGCAGTACGCGATTTGCCCTCCGGAATCAAACCGGGCGCCCGGCAAGGGCAGAACGCGGTTGCGCGCCGGGGGCCTCCGCCTACCCTTTCGACGCATGTCTTTTTCCAGTGAGCTTGCCGAGCCCAGCGACACCTTCGCCCGCAGGCACCTTGGGGAAAGCCGGGCCGACACGGCGGCCATGCTGGCGGAACTCGGCTTCCCGAGCATCGACGCCCTGGTCGACGCCGCCGTGCCGCCCGGCATCCGGGGGGCGGCCCTGCGGCTGCCGGCACCCGCAGGGGAAAGCGCGGCCCTCGCCGAGCTGAGGGCCATGTCGAGGGAGAACGCCGTCATGCGCTCCTTCATAGGCATGGGCTATTGCGAGACGCTGGTCCCCGCCGTCATCCAGCGGACGATCCTCGAGAACCCGGCGTGGTACACGGCCTACACCCCCTACCAGGCCGAGATCTCCCAGGGCCGGCTTGAGGCGCTCCTCAACTTCCAGACCCTGGCGTGCGACCTGACGGGCCTCGAGATCGCGAACGCGTCGATGCTGGACGAGGGGACGGCTGCCGCGGAGGCCATGATGATGTGCCACCGGCTCCGCGACGGGGAGTCCTGGGACCACAGGACCTTCTTCGTGTCCGACGCGTGCCATCCCCAGACAATCGACATCGTCCGGACCCGTGCGAAGCCGCTCGGGATCGAGGTCGTGGTCGGCGACCACCGCACGATGGAGCCAGTCGACGGCTGGTTCGGGGTCCTCGTGCAGTACCCCGACACCTGGGGCGCGGTCTGCGACTTCGGCCCCTTCTTCGAGAAGGCCCACGGGCACGGGGCCTTCTGCATCGTGGCGGCGGACCTGCTGGCGCTGGCGCTCCTGCGGCCCCCGGCGGAATTCGGGGCCGACGTCGCCGTGGGCTCCGCGCAGAGGTTCGGCGTCCCGATGGGCTTCGGCGGCCCGCACGCCGGGTTCCTCGCGACGAAGGACGCCTTCAAGCGCCAGATGCCCGGCCGCCTGGTCGGGATCTCCAGGGACGCCCAGGGCGACCCCGCCCTGCGGCTCGCCCTCGGGACCCGCGAGCAGCACATCCGCCGCGACAAGGCGACCTCCAACATCTGCACGGCCCAGGTGCTCCTCGCGGTCATGGCCTCCATGTACGCCGTCTACCACGGCCCGGACGGGCTGCGGCGCATCGCGCGCAGGATCAAGGGCCTCACGGCCCTCCTCGCCCGCGCGGTCAGGTCCGCGGGCGCCAAGGTCGAGGGCGGGCCCTTCTTTGACACGCTCACCGTGTCCGGCGTCGATGCCGGGCGGATCGCGGCCGCCGCCGAGGCAAAGGGCTTCAACCTGCGCAGGATCGGGGCCGACAGGGTCGGCATTTCCCTGGGGGAGCCCGCCACCCTGGCGGACGTGACGGCGCTGGCCTCCCTCTTCGGCGGTGCGGCCGCCATCGACGCGGGCGGCCTCGGGGAGGAATTTGAGGCGCCGCACGCAAGGACGGGCACCTTCCTCGCCGCCGCGGTCTTCCACCGCCACCACACCGAGCACGAGATGCTGCGCTACATCAAGCGCCTCGAGGCGAAGGACCTCTCCCTCTGCCAGTCGATGATCTCGCTCGGGTCGTGCACCATGAAGCTCAACGCCGCGAGCGAGCTCTTCCCCGTGTCCTGGCCGGAATTCTCGCAGGTCCACCCCTTCGCGCCAGCCGCGCAGACACGCGGGTACCGCCGCCTCTTCGCCGAGCTCGAGGCCTGGCTCTCGGAAATCACGGGCTTCGCCGCCGTGTCGCTCCAGCCGAACGCGGGCTCGCAGGGCGAGTACGCGGGGCTCCTCGTCATCCGCGCCTACCACGAGGCCCGCTGCGAGGGCGTCCGCAACGTGTGCCTCATCCCGACGAGCGCCCACGGGACGAACCCCGCGAGCGCGACGATGTGCGGCTTCACGGTCGTGCCCGTCCGCTGCGACGCCCAGGGCAACATCGACGTCGCCGACCTCCGCGCGAAGGCTGCCGAGCACGCCAGGGACCTGGCGGCGCTCATGGTCACCTATCCGTCGACCCACGGCGTCTTCGAGGCCTCCATCAGGGACATCTGCGCCGCCGTCCACGAGAACGGCGGGCAGGTCTACATGGACGGGGCCAACATGAACGCCCAGGTGGGGCTCACCTCGCCCGGGCACATCGGGGCGGACGTCTGCCACCTGAACCTGCACAAGACCTTCTGCATCCCGCACGGCGGGGGGGGCCCCGGGATGGGCCCCATCGGCGTCGCGAGGCATCTCGTCCCCTTCCTGCCGAGCCATGCCGTGGTCTCCCCGTTCGGAGGGGACCCCAACCGGGTCCACCTGGGGGCGGTCAGCGCCGCCCCGTGGGGAAGCGCCAGCATCCTCGTCATCTCCTGGATGTACATCCGGATGATGGGGGCCGCCGGGCTCACGGCGGCCACGAAGGCCGCGATCCTGAACGCCAACTACATGGCGAAGCGCCTCGAGAGGTTCTACCCCGTGCTCTACCGGGGCGCCTCGGGCCTCGTGGCCCACGAGTGCATCGTCGACCTGCGGGGTTGGAAGAAGCACGACCTCGATGCCGAGGACGCCGCCAAGCGCCTGATGGACTATGGCTACCACGCCCCCACCCTGTCGTTCCCGGTCCCCGGGACGTTCATGGTGGAGCCCACGGAAAGCGAGTCCAAGGCCGAGCTCGACCGCTTCTGCGACGCCATGGTCTCCATCCACGGCGAGATGCAGGCCGTGGCGAACGGGGAATCGGACAAGCTGAACAATCCCCTCAGGAACTCCCCCCACACGGCGAGGGTCGTTTGTGCCGATGACTGGGACCACCCCTACTCGCGCGAATTGGCCGCGTTCCCGGCGCCCTGGACGAGGGCGTCCAAGTTCTGGCCGGCGGTGGGCAGGGTCGACAATGTCTACGGCGACCGGAACCTCATCTGCTCCTGCGTGGGCATGGAGGCGTACGCCGAGGCCGACTTAAACGCACAGGACACATGAAAATCATACGCCACCAGGGGCCCTCCGGCCCCGCCTACGCAGCGCTGCAGCCCGACGGGTCCGCCCTGGAGATCGAGGGGGACATCCTGGGCTCGCACCGCGCGACCACGCGGGCCGTGAGGCCCGGCAAGCTCCTGGCGCCGATCCTGCCGCCCAACATCCTGGCCATCGGCCTCAACTACAAGAGGCACGCCGAGGAGGGGGGAAAGGGCGTCCCCGAGAGGCCGATGCTCTTCATCAAGGGCACGAACAGCCTCCAGAACCCCGGCGACCCCATCGAGCTGCCCCGCAGGCTGGCGAGCAACGAGGTCGACTACGAGTGCGAGCTGGCCGTCGTCATCGGCAGGACCTGCAAGAACGTCCCGCGCGCGAGGGCCCTGGACCACGTCCTCGGGTACACGTGCGCGAACGACGTCTCGGCGCGCGACTGGCAGATCCGGCTGAACGGGGGCCAGTTCTGCCAGGGGAAGAGCTTCGACACCTTCTGCCCGCTGGGGCCTGCCATCGTGACGCCGGACGAGATCCCCAATCCCAACAACCTGCGCATCAAGACGGTCCTGAACGGCCACGCCATGCAGGACTGGAACACGAACGACATGGTCTTCGACGTCCCGGCGCTGATCGAGTTCCTGAGCGGCAGCAAGACGCTCCTGGCGGGCACCGTCATCCTGACCGGGACGCCGCACGGCGTGGGTTTTGCGCGAAAGCCGCCCGTGTTCCTGAAGGCCGGCGACAGCGTCTCCATTGAGATCGAGAAGATCGGGACCCTGACGAACCCCGTCGTGGAGGAGCGGGGCTGAGCGTTCCCAGAATCTCTCAGGCCGTCTCCCGGTTCTGGGCGCGCAATCCAGGCGCGCGGGAGGATTCGGACTCATTCGCCGTGATCATCACCGCGCCCAACGCCAGGGCATGGGCGGCGACGATAGGGTCACGGTTGCCGGTCTTTTCCCCCATCTGTTCGAGATTTGGCCCAGCCGCCGCATAATGGCGGGTGAAATCCCCAAGGGCCCTCGGCAATCGAATCCCCGCCGCCGCTCATAGGAAGACCGCGATTTGTGCCCCCGGGCCGTGGACACCCTCGATGAGGATGCCCTCGACGTCCGCCGTCTTCGACGGGCCGGTGCACCAGATCACATTGGGATCGGACCCGAGGGCGGCCACCGCCTGGACAAGGTCGGCGTAGAGCGACTGGCGCGGGATGACGGCGACGTGGGCCCACGGCGCAAGGGCGCCGAGCCTGGACGACGTCGCCGAGTCGCTGAGGACGATGGTTCCCGTCTCGGCGATGGCCCCGACGGCGCGGGTGACCCCGAACTCATAGTCGTCGACGCGGGACCGGTCGAAGGTCGTCTCCACCGTGAGGCCGCCGAAGGCGGGCTGGAGGCGCGGCCAGAGCCCGGGGTCGCAGTAGCCCCGTGTCCACCCGCGCGAGCGCAGGAGCGCCGCCAGCGCGGCCTCGTCGGCAACGATCTCCCCGTTCACGGCCCGGAGCCTCTCGGCGAACGTCGCCATGAGGTCCCCCGGGGGGGCCTTCCGCCGCGCGAGCTCGAGGCTGCTGTCGTAGGCCGGCATGGCCGCGCGCGCCGGCAGCGGGGCCAGGGCGGCCCTCACCCGCCCGAGGACGGCTTCGCGGTCGCCCGTCATGGCGTCAGCCCGGGGGGGCCGCCTTCGGGCGAAGGACGGCCTCCTTCCCCACGAGGTAGAGGAACAGGCAGAGCGCGCAGAAGAAGAGCATGGAGAGCGAATCGGCGTGGGGCCCGTTGAACACGGGGTTGTGGGCCATGGCCCAGTCGTTGAGCCTGCTGTCGAAATCCGACAGGCTGGGGACGCCCTGGAGGATCGCGATCACGATGCCGGCCAGCGCCCCGCCCGCGATGTAGCCCGAGGCGAGGAGGACGCCCGGGCTCTTGTCACCCTCCTCGACCAGCTGCTCCTCGGTGAGGTTCTTGCCCGCGTGCTTGAGGCGCGTGTAGCGGTCAACCGCCATCCGGATGAGGCCGCCGGCCCAGATCGGGGTGGACGAGGAGAGCGGCAGGTAGATCCCGACCGCGAAGGCGAGCGACGGGACCCCGCTCATCTCGAGGACGAGGGAGATCATGACGCCGAGCAGGACGAGCGACCAGGGCAGCTTGTGGCCGAGGATCCCCTTGATGATGTAGCTGATGAGGACGGCCTTCGGCGCCTGGAACTTCTTCACGAGCGTCCCGTCGGGGCGGTGCTCGTGGGTGCCGTTGATCCCCTGGTCGACGAGCCAGACCGCCTTGCCGGAGCGGTCGACCAGGTACTTCTCGGCCGCGCCGCCGGAGGGGTCGCTCCGGTGCCACACGAGGTAGGTGTTGTGGTCGCCCCGCGACTGCGGGCCGGCCAGCGCCTCGCTGGCCGTCAGCGTCGAGGGGTCGACGTGGAGGTCCGCGGGCGCCACCTCGGCCACCGGGACGTAGGTGATCTGCGAGCTGTTGAGCTTCAGGAGGATCGGCCCCAGGAAGAGGGCGGAGGCGAAGGAGCCGATGAGGATCGCGACCTGCAGGTGCCGCGGCGTCGCGCCGAGGAGGAAGCCCGTCTTCAGGTCCTGGGAGGTGCTTCCCCCGTTCGACGAGGCGATGCAGACGATGGCGCCGACCGAGAGCGCGGTCACGTAGTAGGCACTGCCCGTCCAGCCGACGAGGATGAAGATGAGACAGGTGAGGAGGAGCGCCGCGATCGTCATCCCGGAGATCGGGTTCGAGGACGAGCCGATCTCGCCCGTGAGGCGCGAGGAGACGGTGACGAAGAGGAACCCGAATATGACGATCAGGATGGCGCCAAGGACCTTCGCCGCGATCCCGGCATCCAGGAGGCTCGGCGCCAGCATGATGGCGGCCATGAGGATGACGCAGCCGATCCCGACAAACTTCATCGAGAGGTCCCTGTCCGTGCGCGGGACCGAGGCCGCCTGGGCGGCGCCCCCCGACCGCGCGAAACCGATGTCCTTCAGGCCCTCCTTGAGGCCGTGCCAGATGGTCGGCAGCGAGCGGATGAGGCTCACGATGCCGCCTGCCGCGACCGCGCCGGAGCCGATATAGAGGACGTACGCGCTGCGGACGTCGTCCGGCCCCATCTGGGAGATGAGCGTCTTTCCCGGCGCCAGGGGATCGGCGAGGTGGCCGCCGAAGAACTTGATCATCGGGATGAGGACGAGGTACGAGAGGACGCCGCCGCCGCACATGAGGGAGGCGATCCTGGGCCCGATGACGTACCCGATGCCGAGGAGTTCCGGCGAGATCTCGGCGCTCACGGAAGCGCCGTCATACGGGGGCCCAAAGTCCCGCTCCGGGGTGTCCTTCCAGAGGCGCAGCACCCGGTTGAGGACGTTGTAGCCGATGCCGACGGAGAGCCCCGTGAAGATGGCCTTGGCCCCGGGCGCCTTGCCGAGGCCCGCGGCCTCGGCCCGGCGCATCTCGGCCACCACCTCCGGCGAGGCCATCTCGCGGTCCTGCGCCGAGGCCCCGGCCGTCAGCACGGCGGCGCACGCGGTCCCCTCGGGGTACTTGAGGAAGCCGTGCTCCTTCACGATGAGCGCGCGCCGCAGCGGGATCATCATGAGGATGCCGAGCGCGCCGCCGAGGATCGAGACGAGGAGCACCCGCGTCAGGTCGAGGTCGAAGCCGAGGATCATGATGGCCGGCATCGTGACGCCGACGCCGAAGGCCAGGGACTCGCCGGCCGAGCCCGCCGTCTGGGTGATGTTGTTCTCCAGGATGGTGGCGTCCCGGCCCCCGAACTTCGAGTAGGTGCGGAAGAGCGCCAGCGCGATGACGGCCACGGGGATGGAGGCGCTGACCGTGAGGCCCACCTTGAGGACCAGGTAGAGCGAGGAGGCGCCGAACAGCATCCCGAGGACAGCGCCCCAGACGACGGCCCTCACGGTGAACTCCCTCATCGAGGTCCCGGCGGGGATGAAGGGCTGGAAGCGGGGCTGCTGCGGGTTCTCCATGGGGCGCGGGGTTCTCTCGGATGCTGGGTCGGGGGCGGCTATTTGCGACGCGATTTCATCCAGCGCCGGAAGTCCCCGCCGCGCCAGGGGGGCAGCTCGCGCTTGGCATCCCACGCCTTGATGGCCGGGACGGGGATGAGACCGGCCGGGATGTGGTTCAGCGCATGGCCGGCCGCCAGGGCGGCCCTCCACGCCGAGGGATGGGAGGCGAGGACCGACCAGGCGCCCATGGGCGGCGTCCCCGGGGACGGAAGCCCCTCGTCGTGGGCCTTCTCCCGCAGGCGCAGGAGGAGGTCCGGGATAGGGATGTTAACCGGGCAGACCTCGTTGCACGCGCCGCACAGGCTCGACGCCTTCGGCAGGTCCGCCTTCTCGGGGAAGTGCTTGCCGAGGAGGAGCGGCGACAGCACCGCCCCGACGGGCCCCGGGTACACGCTGCGGTAGGCGTGGCCGCCCGCCTGGCGGTAGACCGGGCACACGTTGAGGCAGGCCCCGCACCGGATGCAGCGCAGGATGTCGCGGCAGTCGCCCTCGAGGACGTTCGTCCTGCCGTTGTCGACCAGGATGACGTGCATCTCGTCCGGCCCGTCCGGCTGGCCGGGGGCCCGGGGCCCCGAGATGAACTCGTTGTAGACCGTGAGGTTCTGCGCGGTGCCCGAGCGCGCGAGGAGGCTGAGGAAGAGCGCCAGGTCGCGGTCGGACGGCAGGATCTTCTCGATGCCGACGAGCGCGATGTGGCAGCGGGTCGCCGCCAGGCAGAAGCGCGAGTTGCCCTCGTTCGTCACGACGACGATCCGCCCGCTCTCGGCGACCAGGAAGTTGGCGCCGGTGACGGCCGCGTCCGCCTCCAGGTAGCGGTGCCGCAGGTAGGCCCTCGCCCGCCGGGTGATCACCTCCGGCGCGTCGTCGTAGGCCCCGAGGCCCTTCTCCTCGAAGAGCCGGGCGATCTGCCGCCGGTTCTTGTGGATGATGGGCTTGACGATGTGCGAGGGCTTGTCGTGGTCCAGCTGCACGATGAATTCCCCGAGGTCGGTCTCGAGGGCCTCGATGCCGCGCGCGTGGAGGTACTCCTCGAGGCCGATCTCCTCGCTGACCATGGTCTTCGCCTTGACGACGAGCCTGGCGCCCCGCGCCTTCAGTATCCCGTGCACGGCCTCGCAGGCGGCCTCGGCCGTCGCGGCCCAGTGGACCTTGGCGCCGTTCGCCTTGAGGCGCGCCTCGGCCGCCGGCAGGTACGTGTCCAGGTTCTCGACGACGTGCTGCTTGATCTCGCCCGCAAGCTCCCGGAGCCGGTCCGGGTCGGCGAAGGCGTCGAAGAGGAGCCTCGTCCGCTTCTCGTGGCCCGCCTTCGAGCCCTCGTAGACGGCGGCCCGCGTCTCGGGGCCGAGCGCGGCGGCGAAGGCGTCGATGGGCTGGCCCTTCATTTCCTTGGCCCGAGGGCGTCCCTGAGGACCTGGGAAAGGTGCATGGAGCGGATCGGGGCCCCGTCTCTGGCCGCGAGGCCCGAGAGGTGCATGAGGCAGCTCATGTCGCCCGACACGAGGACGTCGGGCCTTGCTGCGCGCACGTGCGAGAGCTTCAGCTCCCCCATCCCGGCCGAGATGTTGGGGAAGGAGACCGCGAACGTGCCCCCGAAGCCGCAGCACTGCTCCCCCTCGCCGAACTCCACGAGGCGCAGGCCGCCGATCGAGCGCAGGAGCGCCACGGCGGCCTCGCCGCTCGCCGTCCCGCGCGTGTGGCACGAGCGGTGGAAGGCCACCGCGGCGTCGAAGGTGCCTCCCCAGGCGCGGACGCCGAGGCCGTTCACGATGAAGTCGCCGAGCTCCCATGTCCGCCGGCCGAGCGCCTGGACCTGGGCGAGGTCGTGCTCCTTCTCGAACTCGAGGGCGGCCCCGTGGAAGACCATGGCCGCGCAGGAGCCGGACGGCACCACGACCGGGTCCTCCCCGGAGAAGACGCCGAGGGTATGGCGGACGACCCTGCGCGAGGCCGGCCAGTCGCCCCCGTTGAACGCCGGCTGGCCGCAGCAGGTCTGGCCCTCGGGAAACGCGACCTCGCAGCCCAGGTGCTCCAGCACCTGCACGGTCGCCGCGGCGACGTCGTCATGGAAGGCGTCGCAGAGGCAGGTCGCCATCAGCTGCACGCGCCTGCCGGCGACCGGGTTTCGGGCGGGGCCGTGCATCACCAGATGACGACCCTGTCCGCCGGCGCGCGGCGCATCGGCGCCCCGGCCGGGACGTTGAACGCCGCCGCGAACTCGTCCAGGTTTGAGAGCGGGCCGTCGACCCGCCAGCGGCTGGGCGAGTGCGGGTCGGTGTTCGTCTGGAGCCTGGTCGCCTCCGGCCGATCGTTCTCCCTCCAGGCGCTCGCATAGCTGAGGAAGAACCGCTGCTCCGGGCTGAACCCGTCGGCCTCCTGCTGGGGTCTCCCGGCAAGGTCCCCCATGAGGGCCGCGTAGGCCAGCTTCACGCCGCCCAGGTCGGCGATGTTCTCGCCCTGCGTCAGCTCGCCGTTGACGTGGAGGTCGTCGATGGCGACGTACGCCGAGAACTGCCTCACGATCGCGGCGGCGCGCTCCTTGAAGCGCTTCTCGCTCTCGGGCGTCCACCACTCGGTCAGGTTGCCCTTCCCGTCGTACTGCCGCCCCTCGTCGTCGAACCCGTGGGTCATCTCGTGGCCGATCACGGCCCCGATGGCACCGTAGTTGGCCGCGTCGTCCGCCCTTGGGTCGTAGAACGGCGGCTGGAGGATGCCCGCGGCGAAGACGATCTCGTTCATGGCCGGGTTGTAGTAGGCGTTCACGGTCGGGGGTGTGATGCCCCACTCGGCCCTGTCCGTGGGCCGGCCGATCTTCGCCAGGTCCCGCCGCACGTTGAACTCCGTCGCCCGCTGCACGTTGAGGACGTAGGGGCCCCGGTCGATCCTGAGGGCGCCGTAGTCGATCCACTTGTCCGGGTAGCCGATCTTGACGTTCAGCATGCCCAGCTTGCGCAGCGCCGCCTGGCGCGTCGGCTCGTCCATCCACTCGATCTTCTCAAGGCGGCCGTGGAGCGCGGAGCGGATGTTCCCGACGAGGCGCAGGACGTCGGCCTTGGCCTGCGGCGGGAACGCCTGGGCCACGTAGAGCTGGCCCAGGGCCTCGCCCGCGTTCTCGTCGATCTCGGCCTGGACGCGCCGCCAGCGGTCGCGCTGCTTGGGGGTGCCCGTGAGCGTCGTGACGAAGAAGGCGAAGTTCTCCCGTGCAAACGGGGTGCTGAGGAACGGCGCCTCGTCGCTGACGAGGTGCCAGCGGAGGTACGCCTTCCACGCGGGGAGTTTGGCCGGCGTCAGCTGGGCGTCCAGGGCCTTCAGGAAACCGGGCTGGCCGACATCGATGACGCCGGGCGACGGGAGGCCGATCGCTCCCAGGTAGGCCGGCCAGTCGAAATGCGGGGACAGCCCCTGGACGCCGGCGAGCGCCATGGGGTGGTAGTTGGCCACCGGGTCGCGCAGCTCGACGTCCGTCTTCGACCCCTTCGCGAGCTCCGTCTCGAGGCGCATGATGTCGGCCGCCTCCGCCGCCGCGGCCCCCTTCCCGTCCCCGGCGAGCTCGAGCATCCTGGCGACGTGCGCCACGTACTCGCCGCGCAGCTTCCCCGAGTCGGGGTCCGTCCGCAGGTAGTAGTCGCGGTCGGGCAGCCCGAGCCCGCCCTGGCCGAGGCCGGCGATCATCATGTCGCTGTCCTTCGGGTCCTGCTCGGAGGCGAGGCCGAAGCAGGCCCCGATGCCGCGCAGGTGGAGCCGCCCGACGAGCGCCGCCACGCCGTCGACGGACGACAGCGCCGCGACGGCGTCCAGGTCGGGCCGCAGCGGCGAGATCCCCGCCTTCTCGATGGCCGGCAGGTCCATGCCGCTCGCGTAGAAGTCGCCCACCAGCCTCTCGATGAAGCCCGGGTTCCCCGCCTTCTGCGCCTTCTCTAGGATGCCGTGGAGGATCGCCTCGTTGCGGTTCTCCACCTCGTCGGCCGCCCCCCAGCTCGAGTGGTCCGCGGGGATCGGGTTGGCCTTCAGCCACCCGCCGTTCGCGTACCGGTAGAAATCGTCCTGCGGCCGGACCGACGTGTCCATGTTGGCCACGATGACCGAGCCGCGAGAGGCGACGGCAAGGAGTCCTGCGGCCAGGACGGCCGCGGCTGCGCGCTTTCTCATGGACGGAGGATGGCCCGCGCCCCGCGGGTCCCGCAAGCGCGATGAGGGCCGGGCCCGCGCGCGTCGAACCCGGAGCCTTAGCCCGCAGCGGGCGCCTACGGGCACGCGGCCCTGAGGCGCGCGTAGAGCGCCGAGAGGTGCGGCATGGGGACGCCGGCCGCCTCGGCGCGGCGCAGCGGCTCTCCCCAGATCGACTCCACCTCGACCTCCCGGCCCGCCAGGAAGTCGACAAGGCTCGAGGGCTGGTAGGCCCCCATGGGCGGGGTCACCTGGAACTGCTTGTCGACGAAGGCGTCCTCGATCCTGTAGCCGAACGCGGCCGCGGCGCGCTGGACCTCGGCCATGAGCGCGCGCGCCTCGGCCGCCAGGCGCGGCTCCGCGCAGATCCTGTCCGTCGTGATGCCGCCCTCCGCAACCGAGAGGCCGTTGAAGGGGATGTTCCAGACAAGCTTGCTCCAGCGGGCCTCGACGAGGTCTGCTGCGACGTTGGTCTTGAATCCCGCGGCCCGGAGCAGCCGGGCCAGGTCCTCCGTCCGCGGCCGGGGCCCCCGGGAATATTCCCCGATGGTGACCATCCCCTGGTTGAAGCACCGGCTCTCGCCGGGCCCCAGGCGGTTGATGGCCATGAAGACGAGCCCGCCCATCACCTGCTCGGCCCCGAAGTCGCGCGCCAGCGCCTCATCGGCCCCGAAGCCGTTCTGGAGGGTCAGGATGGCGCTCCCGCCCCCGAGGAGGGGCCGCACGAGCTCGCGCGCGGGACCGGACGTCGTCTTCAGGGCCACGAGGACGACGTCCGCCTTGGCCATCTCGCCGGCCGACCCGAAGGCCTCGACCGGGCGCAGGACCGACGTGCCCGAGCGGTCGTGGACGATGACCGAGCCCCGCGCGCGAACGGCCGCCAGGTCCCCCCTCATGAGGAACTGGACGCGGGCGCCCGCGAGCGCCATGCGTCCGCCGTAGTAGAGGCCTACGGCGCCGGAGCCGACGACCGCGACGCTGGGGAATGCTCCCTCCATCCCCCCTGCTAGAGCACGGCGTTGTCCGTCAGCCTCACCTCGTCGACCCATGCCGCGATGCAGAGCATCGTCCTGCCGGGCACGATCTCGCGGGTAGACTCCATGGTCGCCGGGTCGACGATCGAGGCGTAGATGATCCGGGCCCGGTTGTGCCGGCCGATGATGTGGGTGACCTCCGCCACGAGGCGGTCCGAGCTGCGCACGCCGGAGTCGACCATCTCCTTCGCCTTCCTGAGCGCCGCGCTGAGGGAAAGGGCCTCCTGGCGCAGGGCCGGGGTCAGGTCGCGGTTGCGCACGGCCGCCACGAGCCCGTCCGCCTCGCGGACCGTCTGGACCACCTCGATGGCGACGTCCAGGTTGAGGTCGGCGGTCACCTTGCGCAGGACGGCGACATGCTGCGCGTCCCTCTGGCCCACGTAGAGGTGCGAGGGGCCGATGATGTTGAGGAGCTTCGTGACCAGCGTCACGACTCCCCGGAAGTGCGCGGGGCGGGAGATGCCGCAGAGGTGCCTGCTGACCGACTCCTCGACGACGTAGGTCGAGAAGCCCTTGGGGTAGACCTCCTCCGTCGACGGCGCGAACACGGCCTGGACGCCGAGCCTGCGGCAGGCCTCCAGGTCCGCGTCGAGGCTCCTGGGGTAGCCGGCGAAGTTCTCGTTGCTCCCGAAGGACAGGGGGTTGACGAAGATCGACACCACGGTCGGCCGCCCCGCGCCGGCGGCGGCCTGGATGAGGGCCTCGTGCCCCGCGTGGAGCGCCCCCATGGTCGGGACGAGCGACAGGCCCTTCCCCCCGCGCAGCTTCGCGGCCGCGGCCCGCATCCGTTCGACTGTTGAGTGGGTCTCCATAATGGCCAACGAGGGCTTGAACAATGCCCCCCTGCGGGGTTGTGTTCAAGGTTTTCGGCCCGGCCAGGGCCCCTTATAACGCACTCTTTACGACGCCCACGATGATCCGGATCAACGAGAATTACACGAAGCTCGCTTCGTCCTACCTCTTTGCGGACATCGCCCGGCGGGTGTCAGCCTTCACGGCGGCCAACCCGGACAGGCCCGTCATCCGCCTGGGGATCGGCGACGTCACAGAGCCGCTGCCCAGGGCGTGCGTCGAGGCCCTCCACGCGGCCGCCGACGAGATGGCGGCCAGGGCCACCTTCCGGGGCTACGGCCCCGAGCAGGGCTATCCCTTCCTGCGCGAGGCCATCGCGGCCCACGACTACGCGGGGCGCGGCTGCGCCATCCAGCCCGACGAGATCTTCGTCTCCGACGGCGCGAAGTGCGACTGCGGCAACATCCAGGAGATCTTCGCGGCGGACACCCGCCTGGCGATCCCCGACCCCGTGTACCCCGTGTACGTCGACACGAACGTCATGGCGGGGCGGACAGGCCCCGGCGCCGACGGGCGGTACGGCGGCATCACCTACCTGGAATCGACGGCCGCGAACGGCTACGTCCCCGCGGTCCCCTCGGTGGCCGCCGACCTGGTCTACCTCTGCTTCCCGAACAACCCCACGGGGGCCGTCGCGACGCGGGCGCAGCTCGCGGCCTGGGTCGCCTATGCGAGGAAGAACAGGGCCGTCCTCCTCTACGACTCGGCCTACGAGGCCTACATCCGCGACCCGGACATCCCCCACTCCATCTACGAGGTCGAGGGCGCGAGGGACGTCGCCATCGAGTTCCGCAGCTTCTCGAAGACGGCCGGCTTCACCGGGACGCGCTGCGCCTACGCCGTGGTGCCCAAGTCCGTCGTCGCCTGGGACTCGGCGGGAAAGGCGCACCCGCTCCACGCCCTCTGGAACAGGCGCCAGACGACGAAGTTCAACGGCGTCTCCTACCCGGTCCAGCGCGCCGCCGCCGCCGCCTACTCGGAGGCGGGCCTGCGCCAGACCCGCGAGCTCACGGACTTCTACCTCGGCAACGCGAGGCTGATCCGGGAGGCCATGGCGGGCCTGGGCCTCTCCTGCAGCGGCGGCGACAACGCGCCCTACATCTGGGTCGATGTGAAGCGGGACTCCTGGGCGTTCTTCGACATGCTCCTCGAGAAGGCCCAGGTGGTCTGCACGCCGGGCGCGGGCTTCGGGCGCTGCGGCGAGGGCCACGTGCGCATCAGCGCTTTCAACAGCCGCGAGAACGTCGAGAAGGCGCTCTCCCGGATCGCCGCGGCGCTGCGCTGATCAGGGCGCCCCTGCGGGAATCGCCGAGGCGACCTGCCTGGCGAGCGCCGCCACGTCGGCGCTGAGGAGCCCGGCCAGGCGGCCGAAGTCGCGCCCGTCCCAGGCCTGGGCGGGCGCCTCGAACTGCCGGCGGGCGACGAGCCTCGGGCTGGACCCGGCCGTCGACAGCTCGAACACGGCCGACATCCGCGCGGAGCCGCGGCCGGCCTCCTCCACGCCCTCGAAGCGGGTCACGGTGACCGTGAGGGTGTAGTCGGCCTGCATGTCGAAGGAGAAGGGCTCGGTGAACACGGCGCCCACGCCGGGCGAGGCCAGCAGGCCCTCGCGCAGCACCCGGTTGATGGCAGCGTCGACGGGCTCGGCCCACCGCCGGTAGTCCCTGAACTGGAGCTCGTTGGGGGCCGTCCGCACGACCATCTCGCGGCGCTTCAGGTACCCGTCGACCTGGACGGCGCGCAGCGCGATCCGGGCGCCGCCCTCGGCGGGCCGGGCCGGCGCCCCGCCGTCCGACAGGACGAAGAACCGCGTGGGGTCGTCCTGGGGGGGAGGCACCACGTTGCAGGCGCCGAGGAGGAGGAGGAGCGCCGCGAGCGCGAAGGGGCGGGAGATCCGGGTACGTGTCATGGCTTCGGCGTCACTGCGGGCCCTTGCGGCCGGCGACGAGCGCGTTGGGGTTTCTCTCGAGGAAGTCGGCGAGCTGCTGGACGGACTCGGCGGCGTCCGCCACCCGCTGCAGCGCGCGCGTGGCGTCGGGCCCGATGTTCTGCTGGGCGTTGATGAAGCTGTGCGCGGTGCGCGCGGCGGCGTCCAGCGAGAGCAGCGTCGCGCGGGCCTGCTCGAGCGTCGCCTGCAGCGCCTTGCCGTTGGCGTCCACCTGGCCGTCCACCCTGCCCATGGACGTCCGCAGGGCGTCGAGCGTCGCGTTGAGGTTCTCGAAGGTCTTCAGGGCCTGCGGCGAGCGGGCGAGGGCGTCGACCGAGGCGCCGGTCTTCTCCCACTGGGCGACGAGGCCCTTCAGGTCGACACCCTCGAGCCGCGTGCGGGACTCGACCACGAGCCGCTTCAGCTCGACCGACAGCCCCTGGTAGTCGACCTGCTCCATCTTCGCCAGGAGCGACGTCACGCCGGCCGACAGGCTGGCGAAGCTCGCGCGCAGCTCCGAGCTCTCCGAGGGGATGGAGGGGATGACCACGTAGGGCTGCGGACCCTCGACCGGGCGGGGCGGGTGCTTCGCGCGGTCCATGAAGTCGAGCTCGACGAAGAGGAGCCCCGTCGCCAGGCCGGCGATCTCGAGCTGGGCGCGCAGGCCCTTGTCGACGAGGCCCTGCAGCGCGACCTCCTTCGAGAGGTCGAGGTTCTCGCCCCGGTCGTCCTTGATGGAGCCCTGGTTCAGCTCGCACAGGACCGCCGTCTCCGACTTCCCGGTCGAGGGGCTGTAGCGGATGGAGAGGCTGACGACGTGGCCGACCCGGACGCCGCGGAGCTTCACGGGGGAGCCCTGGTCGAGGCCGCTCACGTCCTCGTCGAAGTAGACGACGAAGCGCTGGGGGTGCGTCAGGGCCCCGAGGCTCCCGACGGAGAGGAGCGCGATAAGCCCGATCACGAACGCCCCCAGCACGAAGGCGCCGACGACCGCGGGGCTGTTCTTGGTCTTCATCCGTGTGGTTCCCCCCTATCCTGCCGCGCCCACGCGGCGTGTCAAAAATTCTGCGGCGGGCGACGAGCCCCTGGCGAGCTCGCCCGGGGGCCCCTCCGCCACGATCCCCCGCGCCGAGCGCTCCAGCATCACGACCCGGTCGGCGATCCCGAGGATCGAATCCACGTCGTGGGAGACGACGACGATCGTCGTCCCGAAGGTGTCGCGCACCTGGGCGATCAGCTGGTCCATGTTGCGCGCGGTCACCGGGTCGAGGCCCGCGGACGGCTCGTCGAAGAAGACGATCTCCGGGTCCAGCGCCAGCGCCCGCGCGAGGCCGGCGCGCTTGCGCATGCCGCCGCTGATCTCCGAGGGATAGTGCTCCTCGAACCCGGCGAGGCCCACCTGCGCGAGCTTGAACGCCGCGATGTCGCGGATCTCGGCCCTCGGGAGGCGCGTGTACTCCTCGAGGGGGAGCGCCACGTTCTGGGCGAGGGTGAGCGACGTCCAGAGGGCGCCGCTCTGGAAGAGCATCCCGAACCGGCGCAGCATCGCGCGCCGCTCGGCCGGCGCCGCGTCCGTGAAGCTTCGGCCGCCGAAGCGGATCTCGCCGCGCTCGGGCCGGACGAGGCCGACCATGTTGCGCAGGAGTGTCGTCTTGCCGCAGCCCGAGCCGCCGATGACGAAGAAGATCTCCCGCGGCCTCACGCTGAAGCTGACGTCCTCCAGGACAAGCGTGTCCTCGTAGCCCGCCGCCAGGCCCGCGACCTCGATTGCTGGCGCCTCGCCGCTCACAGGCCCACGGCGTTGAAGAACACGGCGAAGATGGCGTCCGCCACGATGATGAGGAGGAGGGAGGTCACGACGGCCGAGGTCGCGGACTCGCCGACTCCCGAGGCGTTGCGCTCGGACTGCAGGCCGCGGAGGCAGCCCGTCACCCCGACGATGACGCCGAACACCACCGCCTTCGTGACGCCGACGACGAAGTCCGGCATGTCGACGATCGTCAGCATCTCGACCCAGTAGGCGGCCGGCGGGATCTCGAGGACCGAGAAGGCGACCGCCATGCCGCCGAGGATGCCCAGGCACGTCGCGTACGCCGACAGGAGGGGCATCATGAGCGTGAGGGCGAGGACGCGCGGGATGACGAGGAACCGGATCGGGGATATCCCGAGCGTCGAGAGGGCGTCCAGCTCCTCGTTGGACTTCATGCTGCCGATCTCGGCCGCGTACGCGGCGCCCGTGCGGCCCGACAGGACGATGGCCGCCATGAGGGCGCCCATCTCGCGCGTCATCGCGACGCCGATCAGGTCCGCGACCCAGATGTCCCCGCCGAAGCGCCGCAGGACGATCGCCCCGGAGTACGCGAGCGTGACGCCGACGAGGAAGCTGA
The DNA here is from genome assembly GCA_036489955.1 of Opitutaceae bacterium. Lineage (GTDB taxonomy): Bacteria > Verrucomicrobiota > Verrucomicrobiia > Opitutales > Opitutaceae > Palsa-1447. The sequence continues at coordinate 69,111 of DASXEV010000037.1, read as the reverse complement.
TGAGGCTCACGATCGGCAGCGCCATGGCGCCGCACTTCTGCATCTCGAAGACGCAGTCGCCCCACCGCAGGCCCGCGCGGCCCAGGACGAGGCGGATGGAGTCCATCGTGAACTCCCCGACGAACTGCAGGAAATGGGTCACCTCGCGCAGGAACCCCTGGGTCTGCAGCCCGACCTCCGTCACGAAGCTGTGGCTGTGCGCTTCATGGCCCGCAGTCCTGAGCGACTCCTCGAACTGGCCCGAGAGGACGGCCACCCTGTCGGGCAGCCCCGAGACGTCGCAGGGGGCGCCCGCCGAGGCGCACCAGCGGCGGGTCTCACCGACATAGGCGACGAGCGAGGTGTCCCACTGGGTGACGCCGCCCGCCGTGAGCCGCACGCTCGAGGGCCTGGGCTCCCCGGCAAAGCCGTCCCACCGAGGTGTGCGGCCCTCGAGGCGCCAGGCGCCCGCAAGCTCGACGAGGACGGACCCCGCCTCCGCGCGGACGCTCACCCTGGCCTCGTCTGCGTCGGGTATCGCGGACATCCCGGTCACTCTCCGCGAGGGCGGCGGCGTCCGCCAGCCCTTTTCATGGCCGGCCCGCCACCCGGGTCCACTGGGTCCACTCCACGGCCCAGGAGTTCCCCCTGCGCGCGAAGATGCTGGCGTACCGGGTGCTGACCTGGGTCCCGTCCGACTTGGAGTAGGTGACGAGGGCCGCCACGAGCGCCGAGTCGCCGAACTGGCGGATCACGAGGTCGTGCAGGCGCAGGTCCCTGGCGTCGGGGGGCCGCCCCGCCAGGACGAGGAAGTAGGCCTTGTCGATCGGCCGGCCGTCGGCGAGGACGCCCGTGAAGTCATCGGCAAGGAGGGTCCGGAAGCTCGCCACGTCCGAGGCCACGAAGGCCTTCAGGTAGGCGGCGTTCAGCTGGCGGAGCGCACCCTCGTCAGGGGCGCCGCCGGCGCGCGCGGCCACGGCGAGCGCGAGGGCGCCGGCAAGGGCGAGGAGTCTGCGGGTCACGGGCATAAATGGTGGCGAAACCGCCGCCCTTCGGCAACGTGCATCAGGCCCGATGCGCGCCGCCCCGGGGCCGCCCTGGCCATAAATCCCTTGAACGTAACTTCTTATAGACCGAGTGTTCCCGTGATGGAGAAGAGCCCACGCCGCCGCCGTGCTTGCCGCCTGCCTGTGCTTTAAGGACAGCGCGGCCTACCTCGACGAGTGGCTCCGCTTCCACTTCGTCCAGGGCTTCCGGCGGTTCTACCTCTACAACAACGGCTCCACGGACGACTGGCGCCAGCGGATCGCCGGCTGGATCCGCGGGGGATGGGTGGTCGCCAGGGACTTTCCGGGGCTGGGCGTCCAGGCGAGGATCTATGACGACTGCCTGGCGGCCGCGAGGGGCGAGGCCGCGTGGCTGGCGTTCCTCGACGACGACGAGTTCCTCTTTCCCGCCTCCGACGGCTCGCTGGCCGGCGTGCTGGAGCGCTACGGGGCCCACGCCGGGGTGGCCGTCAGCTGGATGATCTACGGGAGCTCCGGCGCGGCGGCCGCGGAGCCCAGGTGGGTGACCGAGCGCTTCCTTCGACGGGCGGCCGGCGCCGACAACCACGTCAAGTGCGTCGTCCGGCCCGAGCGGGTGGTCCGCTCCCACGTGATCGGCCACGCCTTCGTGCCGGCAGGGGGGTTCGATATCGTGGACGAGTCGGGCAGGCCCATAAGCGAGCCCCTCTCCCCGTCCCCCTCGGCGCAGGTCCTGCGGATCAACCACTACATGGTGAAGTCCTGGGAGGAGTGGCGGCTGCGCCGGTCGCGGCCCCAGGCCGACTCCGGCATCCCCAACATCCACCCCGAGTCGTCCTGGCGGCAATGGGACGAGGCCTGGTCCTCGGTGGAGGACCGCTCCGCGCTCCGGTTCCTCCAGGCGATGAGGGACTGCACGGCGGGCGGGGGCCCCGCCTGGCGCTGCGGCGTTGATTAAAGCGCCCATCTTGGCCATCGGTCGGGGACGAGCGTGACCGCCCCCACCACCAGCGCCCTGACGGGCGTCGTCGAGCGCATCATCTTCCTCAACGAGGAGAACCACTACACCATCGCGGAGTTCCGGCCGGACGCGAAGGACGGCGCCAAGGCCGAAATGGTCACCATCGTGGGGGCGCTCCCCGGGGTCGAGTGCGGCGAGACCCTCCACCTGTCCGGCGAGTGGACCCGCCACGCCCAGCACGGCGACCAGTTCAAGGTCGCGGGCTTCAGGAGCGAGCTGCCCGCCAGCGTCTACGGCATCCGCAAGTACCTGGGCAGCGGGCTCGTCTCCGGGATCGGCAGGGTCTACGCGAACAAGATCGTCGACGCGTTCGGGACCGACACCTTCCGCATCCTGTCGGAGGAGTCGGCCAGGCTCCGCAGCGTCCCCGGCATCGGCAGGAAGCGCGCGGCCGCGATCAAGCTCGCCTGGGACGGCAAGCGCACGGAGAGGGAGCTCTACATCTTCCTGCAGACGTACGGGGTCAGCCCCAGCCAGTGCGTGAAGCTCGTGCGCCAGTACGGGGCCCAGGCGAAGGCGGTCCTCACGACCGAGCCCTACCGGGTCGCCCGCGAGATCGACGGCATCGGCTTCCGGACGGCGGACCGGATCGCCATCAACCTCGGCTTCGCGAACGACGCGCCGCCACGGCTCGACGCCGGGATCCTCTTCGCCATGGAGACCCTGCAGGAGGAGGGCCACACCGCCTTCGGGGAGGCGGCGCTCCGCGACCACGCGGCCGAGATGCTCCAGAGCTCGCGGGACCTCGTCGAGGCGCGCATCCGCTCGCTCGTGGGGACGAAGGCGCTCGTCCTCCACGGGGGGCCGCCCGGCGCGCTTCCCGGCTCGGGCCTCGTCCAGCTGCCGGCCAACGACCGCGCCGAGCGAAAGATAGCCGAGGTGGCGGCCCGGCTCCCGCGGGTCGGGAGCGCCCTTCCGCCCATCAAGGTCGACGCCGCGCTGGAGTGGGCGCAGGCGAAGGCCGGCTTCCGCTTCCACGAGCTCCAGCGCGACGCCGTCCGCAACGCCCTCACGAACAAGCTCTCGGTCCTCACGGGGGGGCCGGGCACCGGGAAGACCTCCGCCCTGCGCTCGCTGGTCGGGATCCTGAAGGCGAAGGGGGTGCGGGTGCACCTGGCGGCGCCGACGGGCCGGGCGGCCCAGCGCCTGGCGGAGACGACCGGGGGGTTCGCGTCCACGATCCACCGCCTGCTCAAGTACGACCCCGGCGCCGGGTTCACGGCCAACGAGTCCCATCCCCTCGCCACCGACTTCCTCATTGTCGACGAGGCGTCGATGCTGGACACCCGGCTCGCCTCGGCGCTCATGCAGGCCGTGCCGTCGCGCGCCCACCTGCTCCTCGTTGGGGACACGGACCAGCTGCCGAGCGTCGGCCCCGGCAACGTGCTCCAGGACCTGATCGCGGCCTCGGGCGCGCCCGTCACCCGCCTCTCCGTCATCTTCCGCCAGGAGGGGCAGAGCGGGATCGTGACGGCGGCGCATGCGATAAACTCGGGGGACCCGTCGCTGCCGCCCGCGTCCTCGGACCTGGACTCGCTCGCGCCCCAGGCCGACATCTCGTTCCTCGTCGCCAGCTCGGCCGAGGACTGCGTCGCAAAGGTGGCCCGACTCTGCACGGAATTTATCCCGCGGGCGTACCGGTGCAACCCCATCACCGACATCCAGGTGATGGCGCCCATGCACAAGGGGGTGGCGGGCGTCTCGAACCTCAACCTCGAGCTGCAGGCGGCCCTGAACGGCGGCAAGCGCGGCCTCTCCACGCAGTCCGGGGAGTTCCGGCCGGGCGACAAGGTCATCCAGCTGAGGAACAACTACGACAAGAGCCTCTTCAACGGGGACATCGGGACCGTGACCGCGGTGGACGCGGGGGCCGGCGAGATGACGGCGTCCTTCGACGGCGAGAGGCACACGTTCACGCGGGGCGACATGGGCGACCTGGCGCTCGCCTACGCGATCAGCATCCACAAGTCGCAGGGGAGCGAGTACCCCGTCGTCGTGGTCCCCCTCATGAAGGGCCACTTCATGATGCTGCAGAGGAACCTGCTCTACACCGCCGTGACGCGCGGGCGCCGGAAGGTGTTCGTCGTCGGCGAGCCCGCGGCCTACGCGATGGCGGTTCGCAACGGCGAGTCGAAGCAGAGGCTCACCCACCTGAAGGAGAAGCTGGCCGCCGCGCGGCCGGCGTAGGCCGCCGGGCGCCTACCGCCCCAGCCTGCGCAGCGCCCGGTTCAGTTTCTCCAGGCTGAACTCCTCCGGGCGGTACTCGGGCCCCAGCCACGCGAGCCACTCGCGCCCGAGGTCGGACCCGGGGTCCTTGAGGCAGGCCAGCATGTCGTGGAAGGCCTCGAGGCCGCCGCAGTCCTCGGGCGGGCCCGCCCGCTCGCCGGCGACGCAGGCCGGGTAGCGGGTCCCCGCCGTCGGGGCCGCCGTCTTCTCGACCCGGATGTCGATGCGCCAGTTCTCCCCGATCTGGTATTCGTAGGCGAGCCGGTCCCTGCTCGCCAGGTTGAGGTCGGCGAGCGTCACGTCGCGGTCGTCCTCCACGATGAGGTCGCCCTGCTTCACGGGGTTGCCGAAGCGCAGGTCGTCGAGCGAGAAGGCGTGCGTCTGGTAGTCGTACCAGTCGAAGGCGAGCTGGATGGCGTCATGGAGCCTGGAGAGCCACATCCCCTCCCTGACCAGGAGCCTGCGCCAGACCCGCGGCTGCGTGCCCGAGACGACCAGGCGCAGGACGAGGACGCGCTCCCGCGCCTTGCGGCGCCCGGGACCCTTGCCCTCCTGGAGCGAGATCATCCTGCGGCGTCGGTGGGGGTGCCGGCGCCCCGCGCGGCCGTCACTTGTCCGTGACCCTCTGGTCGCCCGTGGGCAGCGTCATGACGTGCAGGCCGGGCTGCGGCGCCGCCGCGTCGGACGACGCCCTGCCGACCCTCACCCTGGAGAAGACCGCGGTCTCGAAGGCCGAGTCGTCGTGCGCGCACACCGCCAGGCCCACGTAGACGGGGTCCTTCAGGTGGAGCGTGAACGAGGCCCCGGAGGGCGCGGGCTTCGCGCCGCCGTAGACGACCGAGAGGTAGAACTGGTCGCCGATGCGGTCGAGGCGCACGCGGGTCGGGGAGTCGGTCATGGCCTCGATCTCCTTCGTCATGCCGCCGGGCACGGCGCGGAACTGGAGCGAGGTGAGGCCGCTCCCGTGGTAGGCGACGTCGACGTAGGGCGAGCCCGGGTCGAGGTCCTGCCGGATGACGAGGCACGCCTTGCGGTGGGGCTGCGTGCTCGCGCTCACGAACGCGATGTCGGCCGCGATGGACAGGTTCCCCGACATCCTCTTCCAGACGAACTGCATGGCGTCGGCCTTGGCCCACATGTTGGCGCCGGCCCCGCCGATCGTGTACGTGCCCCTCGAGGCGTCGTAGACGACGGTGCCGGGCTTGCCGACGCTGCCGACGTCGCCGTGGTCCGTGAAGAGCCCTAGCGCGCCGTCGACCGTGTCGCCGAGGAGGGGCGCGCACAGGGCGAGCGCGCCGAGGATGAGGGTGAGTCTGGTTTTCATGCTTGGGGTGGGTAAGAAAGAGGACGCGGACCGCGCTTGAAAGGCTATTTAATACGCGTGGGCCGCCGCGCTTCTGACAGGAAGGATAGGCTTGTAGTGCCGGGTGCCGGGGCCAAATAATATAACACACCCCGGCGGCGCAAACCCCCAAAGCAAGTCATGAGCGAACAGAATTACGATGCGATCGTCGTCGGCTCCGGAATCAGCGGCGGATGGGCCGCGAAGGAGCTGACGGAGAAGGGCCTCAAGGTCCTCCTCCTCGAGCGCGGCGAGAACATCGAGCACGTCTCGGGCTACAAGAACGCCCTCAAGGCCCCGTGGGAGATCCCGCACAGGGACCACCTGACGCAGAAGATGCGCGAGGAGCACCCCGTCCTCATCCGGGACTACTTCATGCACGAGGCCAACGTCGACTACTGGGTGAAGGACGCCGAGTCCCCCTACGTCGAGGTGAGGCCCTTCAACTGGTTCCGGGGCTACCATGTCGGCGGCCGCTCCCTCATGTGGGGCCGCCAGAGCTACCGCTGGAACCGCTTCGACTACGAGGCGAACGCCAAGGAGGGCATCGCGATCGACTGGCCGGTCCGCTACGAGGACATGGCGCCCTGGTACGACCACGTGGAGACCTTCGCCGGGATCAGCGGCTCGCTGGAGGGCCTGGAGTCGCTGCCGGACGGGAAGTACACCCCGCCCATGGACATGACGGTCGTCGAGAAGCACGTCGCCGCCCGGATCAAGGACCACTACAAGGGCTCGCGGCACATGATCATCGGCCGGAGCGCCAACACGACCGAGCCCCGCCCCGGCCGCTCGAGCTGCCAGTTCCGAAACAAGTGCGACCTGGGCTGCCCCTTCGGCGCCTACTTCAGCACGCAGTCCTCCACCCTGCCGGCCGCGGTCGCGACCGGCAACCTGACGCTCCGCCCCTGGTCGATCGTGACCCAGGTCACCTACGACAAGGACAGGAAGCGCGCCACCGGCGTCGAGGTCATGGACGGCCAGACAATGGAGACGACCCGTTACACCTCGAAGATCGTCTTCCTTTGCGCGTCCACGCTCAACACGGCGTGGGTCCTCATGAATTCCGCGACGGACATCTGGCCCGACGGGCTCGGCAGCAGCAGCGGGGAGCTCGGCCACAACGTGATGGACCACCATTTCCGGGTGGGCGCGTCCGGCGAGGTCGAGGGCTTCGAGGACCGGTACGTCTACGGCCGCCGGCCGAACGGCATCTACATCCCGAGGTACAGGAACCTCTTCGGCGACAAGCGCGACTACCTGCGCGGGTTCGGCTACCAGGGCTCCGGCGACCGCAAGGGCTGGAACCGCGAGATCGCCGAGTATGGCGTCGGCGCCCAGATGAAGGCGGCGCTCCTCGAGCCGGGCCACTGGCAGATGGGCATCGGGGCCTTCGGCGAGACGCTGCCGAACCACAACAACAAGGTGACCCTCGACAAGAACAAGAAGGACAAGTGGGGCCTGCCGGTGCTCGCGATGGACGCCGACATCGGCGAGAACGAGCACAAGATGAGGAAGGACATGGCTGACGACGCGGCCGAGATGCTCGAGGCCGCCGGCGTCAAGAACGTGAAGAAGCACGAGGACACATACGCCATGGGCCAGGGCATCCACGAGATGGGGACGGCGAGGATGGGCCTCGACCCCAAGACCTCGGTCCTCAACAAGCACAACCAGGTCTGGGATGCGCCAAACGTCTACGTGACGGACGGCGCCTGCATGGTCTCCACGTCCTGCGTGAACCCCTCCCTGACCTACATGGCCATGACCGCCAGGGCCTCCCACCACGCCGTCGAGTCACTCAAGAGGATGGACATATGAGCACCGAGCCCATGCATCTGATCAACAGGCGCGAGGCGGTCCGCAGGATCGCCCTCATCATGGGGACCGCGATGGTCGCCTCCGACGTCATCCTGCGCGGCGCGAGCGTCGGGGTGAAGGACCTCCCGGCGTTCACGGACGCCGACAAGGCGCTCCTCGACGAGATCGGCGAGACGATCATCCCCACGACCGACATCCCGGGCGCGAAGGCCACGGGCATCGGCCCCTTCATGGCGATGTTCGTCACCGACTGCTACAACCAGAAGGAGCACGCGACGTTCTCCGATGGCCTGGGCAAGATCGACGCCGAGTCCAAGAGGCGCTTCGGCAAGGGCTTCGTCGATGCGACGCCCGAGCAGCGGCTCGTCCTCTGCAACGACCTCGACAAGGAGCAGCGCAGGTTCCACGACTCGAAGCCCAAGGGAGAGCAGGAGCACTATTTCAGGATGATGAAGGAGCTGACCTTGATGGGCTACTTCTCCTCCGAGATCGGGTGCACGCAGGCCGTGAGCTACATCGAGGTTCCCGGCGCATGGCACGGCGACGTCCCCTTCAAGAAGGGCGACAAGGAGTGGTATTAGGCCGCCCGGGACGCAGGTCCCGGCCCCGGAAAACACAAGAGCCGCTCCTTTCGAAGCGGCCCGTGTGACCTAACACCAAGCAAACCGTAAGAACTACAAACATTCACCGTTCTCTGAACGGTGCTGACTACATGGGGATAGACGCGGCCGGTCCCCAAACATTCAAAATTTGCCGCAAAAAGATTGCGGGCGATGTCCCGCTATTTAAGCCGTTTTAATCCAACAGGTAACGCCTCACGCCGGGCGTGCGGCCGGGGAAGCGTTGAACAGGGCCCTAGGGACCTGGTGAGGGGACGGCGACGGGCCGCCCGGCAGGCCGGGCGGGCTCGGCCGCCGCGGGCGCCTTAAGGGGATAGCGGAACAGGTGGCCCTCGTAATTGCGGAAGACGATCTCGTCGTCCGTGATGCTCTCCACGTAGTCGGGATTGACCGGCACCTTTCCCCCGCCTCCCGGGGCGTCGATCGTGTACTGCGGGACGGCGTAGCCCGTCGTGTGGCCCCGCAGCGCGCGGATGATCTCGATCCCCTTCCTCACATCCACCTTGAAGTGGCTGCCGCCCGTGATGAGGTCCATCTGGTAGAGGTAGTAGGGCCGCACCCGCATCCGCAGGAGCCTGTGGACGAGCGCCTTCATGACGTCGGCGTCGTCGTTCACGCCCCTGAGGAGCACGCTCTGGTTGCCGAGCGGCACGCCGGCAAAGGAGAGGCGCTCGCAGGCGGCCTTCAGCTCGGCCGTGCATTCCCTCGGGTGGTTGACGTGGATGCTCATCCAGATCGGCCCGTGCCGGCGGAACATGTCGCAGAGCTCGGGCGTGATCCTCTGGGGCAGGAAGACGGGGATGCGGGAGCCTATCCGGATGAACTCGACGTGCGGGATCGCGCGCAGCCGGCTGATGATGTGCTCCAGCTTCTTGTCGGAGAGGAGAAGCGGGTCGCCCCCCGAGAGCAGGACGTCGCGCACCTCGGGATGGGCCTCGATGTAGCGCAGGCCCTGCTCGTACTCCGGGTGGAAGTTGTAGTCTTGGGCGTTGGAGACCAGCCGGCTCCGCGTGCAGTAGCGGCAGTAGGCCGCGCACCGGTCCGTGACGAGGAAGAGGACCCGGTCGGGATAGCGGTGGACGAGGCCCGGCACCGGCGAATGCCCGTCCTCGCCCAGGGAATCGAGCATCTCCCCCGGGGAGACCGTCATCTCGGCTCCCCTGGGGATGACCTGCAGGCGGATGGGGCACGCCGGGTCGTCCCGGTCGATGAGGTTGAAGAAGTAGGGCGTGATCGCGAGCGAGAGCTTCTGGTTGGCGTGGTCGCAGCCGGCCTTCTCCTCGTCCGTAAGGACCATGTACCGCTCGAGCTGCTCCCGGGTGGTGATCCGGTTCTTCAGCTGCCATGCCCAGTCCTTCCAGTCGGACTCCGGCACATGCTGCCAAAGCCCCTGCCCTTCAAACCAAGTGGAACGGTCTTCTGAATAGGGCATCTCGGGAGACGCCCCACGGTTAGGCACCTAATGACCGTTGTCAAACGGTTGCCCAAGTCCGCGGGCCCGGGGGTCAGGGCAGCGCGTAGACCTCGACGAGCGCGACCCCGGTATCGCCCGACGCCCCGGAGACTTGCGCCGTGTAGTTGCCGGGCGGCAGCGTCGCTAGGACCGCGGAATCCGGGGTCGCCGAGGATCCCCAGGAGAAGGCCCCGGCCGTCTGGGCGGCGGAGGCGATCCGGGGGTCGCCGCCCCAGCCCGTGTCCGCGGCCACCAGCGTCGACGTCCCGTCGGGGTTCGAGCGGAAGAGCTGAAGCTCCGGGTCGGGAAGCAGGCCGGGCACCCCGAATTGCGCGAGGGCCGGTCCCGCGCCGCGGATGAGGACGGTCTCCGAGGTCGATCCCCCGATGACGAATCCGGCGATGAGGACGTTGCCCCCCGTCCCGACGTTGACCCTCGCCGAGATGTTCACGAGCTGCGGGTGCGCGTCCGAGATACCGTCGTCGGGAGTCGTGTCGTACACTTCCGCCAAGGCGACGCCGGTGTCGTTCGACGCCCCCGAGATATTCGCGGTGTAGGATCCCGGCGGGAGGTTTTCCAGGAGCGCCGAGTCGCTGCTGGCGGCATTGGTCCAGGCGAAGGCTCCGACAGCCGCGGACGCCGACGCGACGGCCGAGGATCCCGCCCACCCCGCGTCGGACGCCACGAGGACGCTCCCGCCCGTGATGTCGTAAAGCTGCAGGCCCGGGTCGGGAAGGAAGCCCGTCAGGTCAAACGCCGCCAGTGCCGGGCCGGAGGCGCGGATGAGGACGCCCGCGTCCTGGCTGGGGTCGCCCGCCACCGCGAAACCGGCGATGAGGATGCCGGCGCCCGTGCCCACCTGGGCGCGGCATGAGACGTTGGTGAGGTGCCCCAAGTCCGCCGAGCCCGCGGCCGTGAGGACCGCCGGCTGGCTGAGCACCGAGCCTTCCGCGTTCTCAACAAGGCAGACGTAGCTGCCGGGCTGGGTCCCCGCGCCCGACAGGACGAGCGTGGAAGTCGTGGATCCCGAAATGCCGCCGGAGTCGGCCATGGCGGCGCCATTCAGGTACCATTGATAGGTGGTCCCCGCGGTCGCCCGGGCCGTGGGGCCGGCAACGACCTGGGCGCCTGGGGTTGACGGGGCGGATCCGACGGAGAGGACGACGGTCTGCCCGGGACTGACTTCAAGTGACGCCGGCTGGAAGGCGAGTGCCGGGCCCCCGGAGGCCGCGGTGACGGTGAGGAAGGCGGGCTCGCTTGCCAGCGTGCCCGAGACGTCGGTCACCGTGACGGCATAGGCGCCCGAGGCGGACGCCTCGGCGGAGGCCACCGTGTAGGACGGGCCTGTGGCGCCTGTAATCGGCGCACCGTTGAACGTCCATTGGTAGGTGGGCGAAATCCCCCCAGTCGTTGCGACGGTGAACGTGGCGGGCGATCCCGCAGCCACGGAGACGCTGGAAGGCTGTGCCGCGATCGAGACGTCGGGCTCAATCGTCAGCGTCACGGAGTCCGACATCACGGTGCCCCCGAAGGGCCCGGTCACCAGGATCGAGTAGGTCCCGGCAGTCGCCGCGCTTGCGTTCACGAGGAAGGACTGCAGGCCGGTCCCTCCCAATGGCCCCACCAGGTTGCCGGGAATGGGCCCGCCGTCGAAATAGAGCTGATAACTTATGCCCTGGGTGGGATAGAAACCGAGGTTGAGCGCCGGATTTGCGGTGGCCTCGATGGAGATCAGGGCGACCTTGCCTGCGAGGGCGACGACCGACTGCGGTTGGGTCTGAATCGTCGGCCCCTGCGAAACCTGGAGGATACCCAGCCCCGACGACCCCGCGGCGTAGATTGTCCCGGAAGGATCGATCGCGATCGCGTTCGGCTGCGGAGCAAAGCTTTCGGAGATCGGCCCCAGGTTGACCTCGGCGCCCGACGCCGTCACCTCCAACAGCTCGACGGGCGGATCGTAGGTCCCGCTCTCGACCATGCAATACACGTTCCCCGACGAATCGACCGCTAGGTTGGCCGTGCTGCCATTGCCGAGATTCGAGACGTTGATCGTGCTCACAAGGCCGGCGGGTGTGACCTTGCGCAGAAGGTTCCTGGACGATTCGTTGTCGATCACGTAAAGGCTGCCATCGGGCCCGATGGCCATCGCCTGGGGGTACACAAAATTGGCGGCGGTGCCCTGGCCGTCGATCGGAATGGAGCCACCGGCGCCGCCGGCGAGTGTCGTCACGACGCCCCCCGGCGCGATTTTCCTGACCGTGCGGTTGCCGGTGTCCAGGACGAAGACGTTGCCCGAGGCGTCCGCCGCGACAGCCGTGGGATAATTGAAGTGGGCGGCAGTCCCGGTCCCATCCTGCGCACCGGGCTCTCCGGGGGTTCCCGCCAGGGTCGTGACCACCCCCTGGGCCGTCACCATGCGGATCGTGGAATTGCCGGTGTCCGCCACGTAGAGGTTCCCGCCCGAATCCACCGCGAGGCCCGTGGGCCCGTTGAAAGTCGCCGACGCCCCGGTGCCGTCCGCCGCCCCGGCCACCCCTGGGCTTCCCACGAAGGCCGTGGCAACACCCGTCCCGGGGTTGACAGCGACAAGGGTGTTCTTGCCGGCGTCGGCCACGTAATAGCCGCCCTGGAACCGCACAAGGCCCGCCGCGTTGGAGAACGATATGCCGGTGACGCCAAGGCCCGCGTAGGCATAGGGCGGCGGCGTGACGGTGATCGCGAGCGTCGCCGTGGTGCTTCCGCCCGAATTGCTCGCCGTCAATGACACCGGGTAGACACCCGTGGCCGATGGCGTGCCGGAAATGACGCCTGCAGCCGGGTCCAGGGAAAGCCCCGGGGGCAGGCCGGTCGCCGAGAACGTGGCCGCACTGTTGCCCACCGGGATGACATACCGGAAAGGATAGGTGTAGGCGTAGGCCGACACCGAGCCGCTCTGGATGACGGGCCCGTCGTTGACCGTCAGTGTCGCGGGCGACGAGGTGACGCCGCCGTTCGAATCGTAGACATAGACCGTGTAGACGCCGGCTTCAGCCGTCGTGGCGTCACCCAGGTTGAGCGTGGACGACGTCTGCCCGTCGATGGCCACGCCGTTGAATTGCCACTGGTAGCCGATCGTGAGGGACGACGAGGCCGTGACGCTAAGGGTGACGACGGCGCCCAGGGGGGCGGTCTGCCCCTGCGGCTGCACGGAGATGACCGGCTGGGCCCTGGCGGCGAGCGCCGAGAGCAGCCCAATCGCAATCACGCCTAAGATCGAGGAACGGAACGCCATGGAGGCGGACGATGGCCCGCTGCCTACATGACACACGATGCCCCAGGAACCTCCATCGGGCTAGGCCGCCTTGGAATCGCCACGGCAGGAGGGGTGCTTTCCGCCACCCTCCCCCGCCCGCTTTTGTGTTGGCAGGCCCAGATTCGGAGGGTTTCGTCTGAACCCCAATGCGGACGAAGAAGCCAGCTGTGCTCGCCCTTGAGGATGGAAGCGTGTTCCGCGGCTTTGCCTTCGGGGCCGAGGCCACGATCGCCGGCGAATGCGTGTTCAACACCTCGATGACAGGCTACCAGGAGATCCTGACGGACCCGTCGTATTTCGGGCAGATTGTCACGCTAACCGCCGTCCAGATCGGCAATTACGGCATCAATGATGCGGACGCCGAGGCCGCCGTGCCGAAGGCCAGCGGCCTCGTCGTCCGCGAGCTATCGCCCGTCGTCAGCAACTGGCGCTCCAAGCTCTCCCTCCACGACTACCTCGCCCAGAACGGGATACCGGGGATCAGCGACGTCGACACCCGCGCGATCACGAAGAAGCTGCGCGTCGACGGGGCCATGAAGTGTTGCCTGTCGACGCTTTCCATCTCGGACTCGGACGCCGTCGCCATGGCGAGGGCCTGGAAGGACATGGCGGGCGCCGACTACGTGAAGGACGTGACCTGCAGGGAGCCCTTCATCTGGAAGGACGACGACCCGGCCAATTTCAACGCGCCCTATGTCCCCGTGGGGACCACGTTCGGCGCTGCAAACACGCCCGCGCGCCGCTTCCGCGTCGCCGCGTTCGACTACGGCGCCAAGCGCACCATCTACCGCAAGCTCGTCCGCCACGGCTTCGAGGTCCAAGTCTTCCCCGCCGGGGCCCCGGCGGCGATGATCGACGAGCACAAGCCCGACTGTGTCTTCCTCTCGAACGGGCCCGGCGACCCGGCGGCCCTCCCCTACATCTTCAGGACCGTGACGGAGCTGCTCCCGAAGTACCCGACCTTCGGGATTTGCCTCGGCCACCAGATGATCACGCACGCCGTCGGCGGCTCGACCTTCAAGCTCAAGTTCGGGCACCGGGGCGGCAACCAGCCGGTCAAGAACCTGGAGACGGGCCGCGTCTCCATCACGGCGCAGAACCACGGGTTCGCGACCGACCCGAAGAGCCTCGAGGGGAAGGGCGCGCTCGTCACGGAGGTGAACCTGAACGACGGGACCGTCGAGGGCCTGCGCCACAGGGAGCTGCCCGTGTTCTGCGTCCAGTACCATCCCGAGGCGGCGCCGGGCCCGAGCGACGCGGACCCGCTCTTCGTCGACTTCTACCGGATGGTCGAGTCGCGCAGGGCCGGCAGGGTCTGAACCCCGTATTCCGAGGCCTGCCGGCGCAGGGCGTCCTGCAGCCTGGCATCGCCCGGCTCCCCCCGCAGCGCGGCCGCCAGCATGACGGCGCTCCTCGCCGCCCGGCGGTCGCCCGAGTCCCAGCAGGCCCCGGCGATGACCGACAATAGCCGCCTCTCCCTCGGGGCGTCCGCTGCGTCGGCCGAGGCCGAGAGGTAGTACATGTGCAGCGCCTCCATGGGCCGGGCGTGCAGGGCGAGGAACATGGCGTAGTTGTAGGCGGCGGCGCGGTACCCCGGGTCGATCTCGAGGCAGCGCCTGAAGTGCTCCTCGGCCTCCTGCAGGCGCTCATCCCGCGCCGCCTCGAGCGCGATCTTCATGTTGGCCAGCGCCTCCGGGGGGGCATCCGCCGAGAGCGCCGAGATCGCCGGGACGGGCGCCCCGACGATCCCCCGGGCCGCCTCCGGGACGCCGACGAGCTCCGTGTGGGGGTACTCCGCCCAGCGCCGCCCCATTATGGCGCGGGCCTGCCTGTCGTGCCCCAGGTTTGCGGCCGCGTGGGCCCAGCCGATGTAGCCCTGGATCCGCACCTGGGGGTTGCCGGTGCCGGCGACGATGCGCGAGTAGACGGCAGCCGTGTCGCGCCAGTTGGCGAGCTGGCCCCGCGCCGAGACGGCCTCGGCGGCGCACGCGGCCAGCGCCGCGGCGGCGAGCGCAGCCCTCCCCGCCGGCCCGCGGACGCGCGCCAGGGCAAGGACAAGCGCCAGCGAGAGGGCCATGCCGGGCAGGAAGGCGTACCGGTCGCTCGGGAAATACGGGTGCTCCGTGAGGCCGGTGAAGGGGACGAGGAGGGCCAGGTAGGCGAGCCAGATAAGGAGGGGCCCGCGCCTCCAGGCGGGCCTCCAAGCGAGGGCGGCGCTCACGAGGAGGACGAGGGCCGCGCTCGCCAGGAGGGGCGCCGAGAGGGGGCGGACGACGTAGAGCTGCGCGGGCGCGAGCGTCAGGTGCGCCGGCCAGAGCGTCTTCCAGAGGTAGTAGGCGAAGACGTAGAGCGCCTGCATCATCCGCTGCACGGGAGGAAAGTCGGCGAGGCTCGCCGCGGCCGGCCACCGCGCGTTGCTGCGGTAGCGCAGGACGACCGTGATGGCCGTCGTCAGGACCGCCGGCAGGACGACGAGGGCCTTTTCCGAGAGGAGGCGCATCGGCCGGCGGTCCGCCAGGTCGATGAGGAAGAACGCCGCCACGAGGCCGATCGCGATCGGGTACGTGAGGAGCGAGGCCAGGTACGCAAGCGCGGCGGCGCAGAGCCAGGCCCACCTTGGGCCCGAGCCCGGGGCCAGGGCCGTCGCCCGCAGGTAGGCAAGGACCGACAGGAGGGCGAAGAGGCCGGCCTGCTCATAGAGGAGGCCGGAGGCCCACCCCAGGGTCTCGCCGCGCAGGGGATGGACGGCCCAGAGCGCGGCGCCGAGGCCCGCGCACGCCGCGCACCACCGGCGGTCGGCGGCCGGTGCCCAGCGCTCGAGGAGCGTCAGGAGAAGGGCGAGGAGGAGGACCGCGTCGGCGCCGTGGACCAGCAGGTTCGCGGCATGGAAGCCCGCCGGGGAAAGCCCCGCGGCCGAGAAGACGACCGAGAACCCGAGCCAGCCTAGGGGGATGTAGCGGCGGACATAGTCGGCGTCCGTGAACATCCAGCCGATGTTCCAGGAGCCCGGGGACCCCATGTGGGGGTTCAGGGTGATGTTGCCCGAGTCGTCGATCGCGATGAAGTCGAAGCCGAGGGCGCTCCTGAACGTCCAGGCGACCGCAAGCAGGATGAACACGAGCCAGAGGGCCGACGCGGCGGCGGACCCCCGCCTCGGGTCAGGGGCCATGGGCGAGCGCCTTCTCGAAGCGCTCGGCGTCCTCAGGCGTGTCCACGCCGACGGACGGGTCGTGCGTCGTGCCGACCGCGATGTGCCGGCCGTTCTCGAGGACCCGCAGCTGCTCCAGCTTCTCGATGGCCTCAAGCCGGCCGACCGGCAGCCGCGTGAACTCCTCCAGGAGCGCCGCCTTGTAGGCGTAGAGGCCGAGGTGCTTCATGCATGTGCCCGAGGCGACCCACCCGTCGGCGGGCTCGCCGCCCGGGTCGCGGGCGTAGGGCACCGGGGCCCTGGAAAAGTAGAGCGCGCGGCCGTCGGCGCCGCAGACGACCTTGACCTGGTTCGGGTTGCGGAAGTCGGCGGCGTTCCCGAAGGGGGTCGCCAGCGTGGCCATGTCGGCCGGCCCCGCGATCAGCTCGGAAAGGAGCCGGATCTGCCCCGAGGAGACGAGCGGCTCGTCCGCCTGGACGTTGATCACGTGGTCCGCGCGGACCGTCCGGTTGGCCTCGGCGATCCGGTCGGTCCCGCTCGGGTGGTCGCCGCGTGTCATCAGGGTGCGGAAGCCGCCGGGCTTCAGGCAGTCCGCAAGCTGCGGATCGTCGACCGCGAACCAGAGGTCGATGCCCGGGGCCTCCCGGGCCAGGCGCTCGGCGACCCACACAAGGAGCGGGCGGCCACGTATCTTGTGCAAGAGTTTGCGTGGGAATCGCTTCGACTCCAGGCGGCACGGTACGATTATTGCTCTTCGGGGCACCCGGTGCGATGCTGCCATCAGGTTTTTGAGTTGCAAGCCGGGCCTACCTGCGGAGGGTAAGCGACTCGTCCCCCTCACCTAACCGCTGATGAATCCAACCGAAGCGACTCCCTCCGGCCAGGCCGTGGTGAAGGAGCTTGTCGTCCAGAACAAGCTCGGCATCCACGCACGCCCGGCCGCGATGATCGTCCGCATCACGAACAAGTTCAAGGCGGAGGTCTTCGTCGAGAAGGACGAGGAGCAGGTGAACGGCAAGAGCATCATGGGCCTCATGATGCTGGCGGCCGGCAAGGGCTCGACGGTCAAGTTCATCGCCACGGGCGAGGACGCCCCGGCGATGCTGGCCGAGCTGGAGCAGCTCTTCGGCAGGAAGTTCGACGAGGCCTGAGGGCCCGTCCGGCCCCTAGAAGCCGAAGAACGCCCGCGCGTTGGCGGTCGTCGCGTCCGCAAGCTCCGCTAGGCCTATCCCCAGCATCTGCGCGGCGTACTCCGCCGTCAGCCGGACGTAGGCCGGCTCGTTCGTCTTCCCGCGGTGGGGCACGGGCGCGAGGAACGGAGCGTCCGTCTCCACCATGAGGCGCGAGAGGCCCTGCGAGCGCACGGCCAGCCGCACGGCGTCCGCGTTCTTGTAGGTGAGGATGCCCGTGAAGGAGCCGCGGCCGCCCCGCCGGTTCAGCTGGCCGATCTCGTCGGCGCCCTCGGAAAAGCAGTGGAACACGACGCGGGACCAGTCGACCCCGGAGGCGTCGATCATCTCCACGCACTCGCGGAAGGCCTGCCGCGAGTGGATGACGAGGGGGCAGCCGAGGCGCCGGGCGATCCCGAGCTGGGCCTCGAAGGCCGCCTTCTGCTGGCCGAAAAGGCGCCCCGCGGCCTCCGGCTCCTTCGGCAGGTGGAAGCGGTCGAGGCCGCACTCGCCGAGGGCGACGGGCCGGTGCGGGCCCGCCCAGTGCGCCTCGATCAGGGAGACCGCCGCCTCCCAGCCGTCCTTCACGTTGCAGGGGTGCAGCCCGACCGTCCGGCGGATGCAGTCCCCGTGGGACGCCTGGACGTCCCGGTAGAGGTCCCAGTCGTCCGTGTCGGTGCCGACGGCGATCATCCAGGCGACGTCCGCCGCCCTCGCCCGGCGGATGAGGTCCGCCAGGCCGCCGGCGCGCTGCACGGCGTCCAGGTGGGTGTGGGTGTCGACGATCGTCATGCGCGGAAACGAGGATCCTGCCCGCCTCCCCGGCCGCCGACAAGACCCGGTTGAACTTGCGCGCCGGGTGCCCCAACCTTCCCCCCTTGCAAGAGATCCTGAAGATAACGGGCCTGCGCGTCACCCGCGGCGCCACGGCGATCCTGCGCGGCGTCGGCTGGACCGTGCGCCGCGGGGAGCACTGGGTCATCCTGGGGCCCAACGGGAGCGGAAAGACGTCCCTCCTGAAGGCGCTGACGGGCTACCTCTCGCCGACCGAGGGGGCCATCGAGCTCCTGGGGCGGTCCTACGGCGAGTGCGACTGGCGCGACCTGCGCCTGCACGTCGGCATCGTGACGAGCGCCCTCCAGGCCTCGATCCCCCCCGCGGAGACCGCGCTGGAGACCGTCGTCAGCGGCCGGTACGCCCAGCTCGACCTCTGGGCGACGCCGACGCGCGCGGACAAGGCAGGGGCCAGGCGCCTCCTCGCCTCAGTGGGCGCCGGCGCGCTGGCGGCCCGCGAGTGGCTCTACCTCTCGCAGGGCGAGCGCCAGAGGGTCCTCATCGCGCGCTCCCTCATGGCCCGGCCGCGTCTCCTCATCCTCGACGAGCCCTGCGCGGGCCTCGACCCGGTGGCGCGGGAGGAATTCCTGGGGCATCTGGGAGCCCTGGCGCGCAGGCGCGCGGGCCCCGCGCTCATCCTCGTCACCCACCACGCCGAGGAGATCGTGCCCGGCTTCACGCACGCCCTCCTCCTGCGGGCCGGGCGCGTGCACGCCTCGGGGCCGGTCGCCCGCACGGTGACGACGGCCGCCCTCTCCGGGGCCTTCGGCGCGCGGATACGCGTCCGCAGGCTGCGCGGGCGCTTCCAGGCCCTCGTCCGCCAGGGGCGGCCCGGGTGACCGGGCGCGCCGCGCTCAGCCCTTCCCGCCGAAGATCTCGGCAAAGAAGTCCTGCATGTCCTGCCACGAGCGCCGGTCGGCGGACGGGCTGTAGGCGATGAAGCCCCTCATTTTCGGGTACTTCTCCGCAGTCTTGTCCGAGTCCGGGTTCGTGAACGCGTGGTAGGCGCCGGCGTAGATGTCGAACTTGTAGTCGACCTTGGCCTCGTTCGCCGCCTTTAGGAACGCCGAGAGCTTCTCCGGGGAGGTGCCCGGGTCGAGGGCGCCGTGGCAGATCAGCATCCTCGCCTTGATCCTTGAGGCGCCCCCCTGGGTGATCGGGATCAGGCCCCCGTGGAAGCTCACGATGCCGGCAAGCGGGGCGCCGGAGTACGCGAGCGCCTGGACGGTGGAGCCGCCGAAGCAGTAGCCGATCGCGGCCACCCTGGAGGGGTCGACGAGCCCCGTGGCGAGCAGCTGGTCGAGCGCCGCCTGGGCGCGCTCGGCCATGAGCGGCTTGCCGTAGAACTGCCCGGCCAGCTTGCCGGCCTCGTCGGGGTCCGTGGCGACCTTGCCGTCCCCGTACATGTCGACGCCGAAGGCCACGTAGCCCATGCCCGCAAGCTGCTCGGCGCGGTGCTTAGCGTAGGCGTTCAGGCCCCACCATTCCGGGACCACGAGGACGCCGGGCAGCTTCGCCTCCTTCGCCCTCGCGTCGTCGTAGGCGAGGAAGCCCTTCAGCTTCACGCCGCCCTGCTCGTAGTCGACGCTGCGGGTCACGATCGAGGCGCCCGCGGACGCCGTGAGGGAAATGGCAAGTGCGGCAGTCATGATGTTTTTCATGGGTATCGACATAGGTGGGGGCGCAAGGTGCCCGGGCGGATGGGCGCCGTCAAACCCCGGGGGCGCTAGGCCTGGAAGCCGCCGGCGATGTAGCTCTTCAGGTTCTCGGCCTCGGCCTGGCACGAGTCCGCAACCCACCGGGAGATGTCCCCGATGGAGATGAGCCCCCGGAGGCGGCCGGCCTCGATGACCGGCAGGTGGCGACATCGCCTCTCGGCGAAGGTCTGCATCGTCTGCTCGACCGTGGTGTCGGGCCCGATCGTGTGGACGTCCCTCGTCATCACGTCCGCGACGCGGGCCGTCCTCGGGTCGACGCCCTCCCCGACGACGCGCCGCAGCACGTCCCGCTCGGTGAAGATTCCCGATATCCGGCCGTCGTCGATGACGACGACGCACCCGATCCGGTTCCTGTTCATTTCGGCCACGGCCTCCGCGACGGTGATCGTCGAGGCCACGGCGTGCACATCCGACCCTTTGCGCTCAATCAGCGCCGCAACTGGGGTATCCATGGGTAATGGGATCCTTTCTTGCCGGAATGTCTGCCTTGTTGGCCGCATTCGCAATCCCCAAGCGCAGGATCTCGATTGCCGCCGGCCCCCCGGAGGCCAACGATGGCCACCCCCATGAAGCCGCCGCTCCTTCCTGCCGAGGCCCTGAAACGCGTGGTCCGCGTGGCCCGCTTCGACGGCATGTCGGTCCTCAGCCTGTCAGGGGGCTTCGCGCTCCTGTCGGCGGGGTCCAAGGACGTCACCGGGGCCGTGATCGGGCTCCTCATTGCGGGCGCCGGCGCCCTCGAGCTCCACGGCTCCCAGCTCCTGCGGGCCGGGGCCGACGGGATGCGGTGGCTCATCGGCAGCCAGCTCTACCTCCTGGGGATCATCCTCTGCTACGTGGGGTACCGCCTCCTCCATCCCGACATCGCATGGATGATGCCCTACATGTCCGGGGAGGCCGCCGAGCCCTTCAAGGAGGCCGCGGCCCAGCAGGGGATGAGCGTGCCCCAGCTCCTCACGGCCGCCATGGAGATGTTCTACATCCTCGTGGCCGGCCTCACGATCCTCTACCAGGGGGCCATGGCCCTGTATTACGTTCGCCGGCGGCAGGTTGTGACAGTGGCGCTCCAGGAATACCTCGAGTGAGAGCGCATGAAATTACGTAGTATTGAGGGCTGACGGGGAACGGCCCGGGCCCCCATATCGGGCCCGCAATGCCCGCTGAAAAGAAAGCTACCCCCGAAAAGTCCCGCACGATCCGCAGCGTGATGCTCGAGCTCTACCGCCTCCGCGGCCGCCTGAAGTCCCTCAGGTCGGACGCTAGGGCGTATCGGCCCGCCTCACGTCCTTCACGAGCCATTTCGTGACCGTCACCCCCTTCGCGGACCGGCTGCTGAGGGAAACCTCCCCGATCCCGAAGTCGAACTCCCTCACGCGGGCGCCGCTGCGCCCGTCGAGGGAGACATGCACCGTCCTCGGCATCGCCTTCTCGGCCGGGCTGACGTCCAGGTAGACCACGCGGGAGCCCTCCGACTTGGCGAGCGGGTAGAGCTTGTCGCGCGAGAGGCCGCCGATCTGGAAGCGCTTGGCGAAGGCCTTCCCGCTCGCGCCGTCCTGGTAGACCATCGTGTAGAACTGGGTGTCGCCGTCCTTCGGGAAGACCGCCACGTGCCGGATCCCGAGGCCCATGAAGACCTTGTCGCCGACCCTCGAGACCTTGAGCGAGCCGTCGGCCATGATGCACAGGACGCTGTCCAGGATCGTGCAGTCCTGGACGTACTCGTGCTGGCGCCAGTTGAGCCCGATGAAGCCCTCCTCGCGGTTCACGTAGAGGCGCTGGTTGGCCGACACGACCTCGGCCGCGCTGATCTGCTCGATCTCCTCGTACTCCGTGCGGCGCTTCACGCCCTTGCCGTACTTCTCCTGGAGCATCTCGAACCACTTGATCGCGTGCGCGGTCAGGTGCTTCAGGTCGTGGCGCACCTCCTTCATCTCCTCCTCGGTCCTCTTCATCCGCTCGTCGGCCTCGAAGCGGTTGTAGGCTGAGATCCGCTTGATCCGGATCTCGGTGAGGCGGACGATGTCGTCGGCCGTCACCTCCCGGCGCAGCTGCCTAATGAAGGGCTTCAGGCCCTCGCGGATCTCGGAGATGACGCTCTCCCAGGTCCTCGACTTCTCGATCCTGCGGTAGACGCGCTCCTCGATGAAGATCCGCTCGAGGGAGTCCCAGTGCCACTGCTGCTCCAGCTCGCCCAGGCGGATCTGGAGCTCCTCCCTCAGGAGTTCCACCGTCTTGTCGACGCTCCGCTTCAGGATCTCGCGGACGCCGAGGAACACGGGCTTTTCGCCGTCGATTACGCAGGCCGCGGGCGAGACCTGCACCTGGCATGCCGTGAAGACGAAGAGCTGCTGGATCACCTTGTCGGACTCGGAGCCCTGGGGCAGGTGGACGAGGATCTCGACCTTGTCGGCCGTGTTGTCGTCCACGTGCTTCACCTTGATCTTGCCCTTCGCGTTCGCGGCGAGGATGGACTCGATGACCGACTCCGTCGTCGTCGCGAACGGCAGCTCCGTGATGGCGAGGAGGTACTTGCTCCTCTGCTCGATCCTGGCGCGGCTCTTCACCTTCCCGCCGCGCTCGCCGTCGGAGTACTCCGAGAAGTCGGCGACGCCGCCCGTCTGGAAGTCGGGATAGATCCTGAAGGACTTCCCCTGGAGGTGGTTGATGGCCGCCCGGCAGAGGTCGTTGAAGTTGTGGGGCAGGATCTTCGTCGAGAGGCCGACCGCGATGCCCTCGGCGCCCTCCAGGAGGACGACCGGGAACTTGGCCGGCAGCGTGACGGGCTCCCTGGCCCGCCCGTCGTAGGAGAGCTGCCACTCGGTCGTCTTCGGGTTGAAGAGGACCTCGCGCGCGAAAGGCGTCAGGCGGGCCTCGATGTACCGCGGCGCCGCGGCCTCGTCGCCCGTGAGGGCGTTGCCGAAGTTGCCCTGCGGCTCGACGAGCCAGCCGCGCTGGCCCATCCCGACGAGGGCCGCCCCGATGGAGGCGTCGCCGTGCGGGTGGTAGCGCATCGTGGCGCCGACGACGTTCGCCACCTTGTGGAAGCGGCCGTCGTCCATCTCCCAGAGGGTGTGCAGGACGCGCCGGAGGACGGGCTTAAGGCCGTCGTCGATGTGCGGGACCGCGCGGTCGAGGATGACGTAGCTCGCGTAGTCGAGGAACCAGTTGTGGTAGCTCTGGGCGAGCGGCGCCTTCAGGAGCTCGCCCGACGGCTTGGCCTTCTTCTCTTTCGCCATGATCCGGGGAGGGGCCGCCCGCTAGGCCGGTGCCATGTCCTTCTCGACGCGCAGGTTGTCGATGATGAAGTTCTGGCGCTCGGGGGTGTTCTTTCCCATGAAGAACGAGAGGAGCTGGTCGCTGTCGCCCACGTGCGCGAGGGAGAGCGGCTCCAGCTTAATCTCCTCCCCGATGAACCCCTTGAACTCGCCGGCGGAGATCTCCCCCAGCCCCTTGAACCTCGTCACCTCGGCCGCGGCGCCCAGGCGTCCGACGGCGGCACCCTTCTCGCCCTCCGAGTAGCAGTAGACGGTCTCCTTCTTGTTGCGGACGCGGAAGAGCGGCGTCTCAAGGATGAAGATCCTGCCGTTGGCGATCAGCTCGGGGAAGAATTGCAGGAAGAAGGAGATGAGGAGGAGCCGGATGTGCATCCCGTCCACGTCCGCGTCGGTCGCTATGATGACCTTGCCGTACCGCAGGCCCTCGAGTCCGTCCTCGATGTTGAGCGCGGACTGCAGCAGGTGGAACTCCTCGTTCTCGTAGATCACCTTCTTCGACAGCCCGTAGGTGTTGAGCGGCTTGCCCTTCAGGGCGAAGACGGCCTGGGTCTGGACGTCCCTGCAGGCCGTGAGGGAGCCCGCCGCCGAGTCGCCCTCCACGATGAAGATTGCGCTGTCCTCCGAGCGCTCGTCCTTGTCCCCGAGGTGCAGGCGGCAGTCGCGCAGCTTGCGGTTGTGGAGCGAGGCCTTCTTCGCCCTCTCGCGCGCCAGGTTGCGGATGCCGGCCAGCTCCTTCCTCTCGTGCTCGCTCTCCTGGATGCGCCTGAGGAGCGCCTCGGCGGTCTCCTTGTTCTTGTGCAGGTAGACGTCGAGCGCCTGCTGGACGAACTTGCCGACGAAGTCCTTTATGGAGGGCCCCTCGGGGCCGACGGCCGCCGAGCCCAGCTTCGTCTTTGTCTGCGACTCGAAGATGGGCTCCATGACGCGGACCGAGACTGCGGCCACGATCGACTGCCGGATGTCCGCGGCGTCGAAGTCACGCTTGTAGAAGTTGCGCAGGGTGTCGACGAAGGCCTCGCGGAACGCCTGCAGGTGCGTCCCGCCCATCGTCGTGTGCTGGCCGTTCACGAACGAGAAGTACTCCTCGCCGTAGTGCGGGCTGTGCGTGATCGCCAGCTCGATGTCCTCCCCCTCCAGGTGGATGATCGGGTAGAGCGGCTCGCCCGTCAGGTTCTTGCCCAGCAGGTCCTTCAGGCCGTTCTCGGAGCGGAAGGGCTTGCCGTCCAGGTTGAGCGTGAGGCCGCGGTTGAGGAAGGCGTAGTTCCACAGCATGTCCTCCACGAACTCGGGGCGGAAGCGGAGGTTGGCGCCGAAGAGCTGCTCGTCGGGGGTGAACTCGATGCCCGTGCCGTTCCTGTCGGCGGTCTTCACGACGCGGTGGTCCTTCCTCAGCTTTCCCTTGGCGAACTCGACCACCTTCATCTCGCCCTCGCGCACGGCGTAGGCGCGGTACTCGGCCGACAGGGCGTTCACGGCCTTCTGGCCGACGCCGTTCAGGCCCACCGCCTTCTTGAACGTCTCGCTGTCGTACTTGGCGCCGGTGTTGATGACCGAGACGCATTCCAGCAGCTTTCCCAGGGGGATGCCGCGGCCGTAGTCGCGGACCTTCGCGCTCCTCTCGCCGAGCTCGATGTCGATGCGCCGGCCGTGGCCCATCGTGAATTCGTCGACGCAGTTGTCGATCGTCTCCTTGAGGAGCACGTAGATGCCGTCCTCCGCGTGCGCGCCGTTGCCCAGGCGCCCGATGTACATGCCAGGGCGAAGGCGGATGTGCTCGGTCGAGGAGAGGGTCTTGATGCTGGCCTCGGTGTAGCCGGACGCCATGTGCGTCCAGACTCCGGCTGCCGTCCCGCGTGACAAGCGAAATTGCGGCGGACGCACTCCGGAATTTCCGGGCTCGGATTGGCGCGGAGCATTCCTAATAGTATACGGACCATGCGCGTCTCGAAGCTCCAGGCCGCCTCGTTGGGCCTCATCGCCGCTGCGTTCGTGGCCGCACTCGCCTACGAGCGCGCGCGGGACGGCGCCCAGGCGGCGGAAATCGCGGCGCTGAGGGGCCAGCTGGCCGGCGATGCGCGCCTGCGCTCCGAGAACGACTCCCTGAGGAGGAAGGCTGCCGAGGGGGCCGCGGCCGCCGAGGCGGCGAGGATGGCCCGCGCGGGCGCCCCCGCCCAGGAGCCCGGAAGGCGGACGCCCGGCGGGTCCCGCCAGTCCGTGCCGCTCGCGGCGGGCCTGACGCCGGTCCTTTCGGCCGGCAACCAGGGCCGGGCGACCCCCCGCGCCGCGCTGGCCACCCAGTTTTGGGCCGCGAGGACGGGCGACGTCGCGCTCGAGGCCCGGTCGATCGCCCTCAGCCCCGAGTCGAGGGCGCGCCTCGGGGACCTTGCCGCGGCGCTGCCCGACGCGCTGAGGCAGGAGTACGGCACGCCGGAGCTCCTGATGGCCTACATGCTGGTCGGCAGCCCCCACCCCGTCGGCGGCTTCGAGGTCACGGGCGGGACCGGCGCCGACGCGGGCGAAGTGACGCTGGAGACGCAGTGGCAGCACGCGGACGACGACGTCGTCCACCAGAGCGCCGTGAGCCTGCGCCTCGGCCGGGACGGCTGGCAGGTCGTGATCCCGCCCCCGCTCGTCGAGCGCGCGGCCCGCTACCTGCAGAGCACGCTCCCCGGGGCGCGCTAGCTAGCCCGCCACGCCCTCAAGCCGCGCGTTGACCTTCAGCAGCGTCCTCAGGAGGGCCGTCATGAAGGCCACCTGCTCGCTCCCCGAGAATTCCTTCGTGTCCAGCAGGTCCTCCATCGCCTTGTTGCAGGGAAGCCCGCTCGCGGAGGCCGTGACCGACATGACCGCCGAGTTCGAGGGCTCGACCTCGATCTGGATCTTGAACGCCGGGGCGAAGGTCTTCGACTCGTGCGTCACCCCCGTCGAGACCCGCGCGGTCGCCAGGTTGACTCGGACGTTCCCGCCCACGAGCTTCTGGCCGTCGAGGAATCTCACGTACCCGCCGATGTCGACGCTGCGCGGCCCGTCCTGCCTCCTGTGGCTCCACGCCATGAGGTCGATCGGGACGGGCTTGGAGAGGAGCGTGTCCAGGGTGAAGCCGAGGCCCGCCTTGAGCCTGCGCTGCTCGGACTTGGTCAGGTTCTTCAGCGCCTGATTGTAGGCCTCGTCCGACGGCGAAAGGCTGACGTGGGCGGGTTTCGCCGCCAACCCGTCGCTTCCCGGGGCCCCCGCGCATCCGGCGAGCCCGAGCGCACAGGCCGCAACGAGCGCCGCGAGTCGTTTCATCATCGTGAATCCACGCATTTCCGCGGGATTCACAAGGCAAACCTCCTCCGTCGCCGTCAATTTAGTCGCCGTCAATTTATGAACGTGGCCTCGTCGGCCTGGAAGGGCCGTGCGCGGGCTTCGCCCAGGCGCCGGGCGGGGCGCGGCCCGTGACGGCCTTGGCCCCCGGGGCTCCGCATGCGGGGCCTACCTGCGCCGCCGGTTGTCCTGCGGGGCCTGGGCGAGCCTCGCCGGGCGCCCGGCCTGCGCCGGGGCGCGCCCGTGGAGGCCCCCGGGGGTTCGCCTCCGCGGGGGACGCTTTCAGGATTCAGGTTGATAACGCGGCCCGCGTGGGTAGGCTGCGCCGCAATCCTAGTTTAGGAGAGCCCGGGGCCCCGGGCTGAGACGGCTGCACGGATCCGCGGCTGAATCCTTCGAACCTGATGCGTCTCGCAGCGCCGTAGGGAAAACAGGGCCGTCCGCGGCGGTTGGCGGAGGGATCTGTGGACCCTGGGGCGCCGTGCGGCGCGGCCAAAAGACCCAACTCCCATGTCCCAGACGAAAGACGATGCGCCGGCCCACCGGCTCTTTCCCTCCTCCACGAGGATCTATGTCGGCGGCTCGCGGCCGGACGTGCGCGTCCCGATGCGCCGGATCGCCCTGTCCCCCACCCTGCACACGGACGGGCGGCAGACGCCGAACCTCCCCGTCACCGTCTACGACACCTCCGGGCCCTGGGGCGACCCCGCATTCCACGCCGACTCCGCCAAGGGCCTGCCCGCCCTCCGGGCCGACTGGATCCGCGACCGTGGCGACACCGAGGAGGTCCAGGGCAGGGGCACGGCGCCGATCGACGACGGGTACCTCTCGGAGAAGCACCGCGAGCAGGCCGAGGCCGGCGGCCGGCGCAACCCGATCAAGTTCTTCGCGGCGGAGGGCAGGCGGGTCCGGCGCGCGAGCACGGGCCAGCGGGTCTCCCAGCTCGCCTACGCGCGCCGCGGCATCGTGACCCCGGAGATGGAGTTCGTCGCCATCCGCGAGAGCGCGAGGCAGGACGCGGCCGCCGGCCCCAACGCCGCGCGCGACTCCCTCTGGCGCCAGCACCCCGGCCGGGGCCTCGGCGCCTCGATCCCGGCCGAGATCACGCCCGAGTTCGTGAGGGACGAGGTGGCCCGCGGCCGCGCCATCATCCCCGCCAACATAAACCACCCCGAGCTGGAGCCGATGATCATCGGCCGCAACTTCCTGGTGAAGATCAACACCAACATCGGGAACTCGGCCGTCGCCTCGTCCATCGACGAGGAGGTCGAGAAGATGCGGTGGTCGGTCAAGTGGGGCGGCGACACGCTGATGGACCTGTCGACCGGCAGGAACATCCACCAGACCCGCGAGTGGATCCTGCGCAACTGCCCGGTGCCCGTCGGCACGGTGCCTATCTACCAGGCGCTCGAGAAGGCGGGGGGCCGCCCGGAGGACCTCACCTGGGACATCTTCCGCGACACGCTGCTCGAGCAGGCCGAGCAGGGCGTCGACTACTTCACGATCCACGCCGGCGTCCGGCTGCGGAGCATCCCGTCCACGGCCCGCCGGATGACGGGCATCGTGAGCCGCGGGGGCTCCATCATGGCCAAGTGGTGCCTGTCCCACCACCAGGAGAACTTCCTCTACACGCGCTGGGACGAGATCTGCGAGATAATGGCGGCCTACGATGTCTCGTTCTCGATCGGGGACGGCCTCCGGCCGGGCTCCATCGCAGACGCGAACGACGAGCCGCAGTTCGCCGAGCTGAAGACCCAGGGCGAGCTCACGGTCCGGGCCTGGGAGCTCGGCGTCCAGGTGATGTGCGAGGGGCCGGGGCACGTGCCGATGCACATGATAGCCGAGAACATGGACAAGCAGCTCGAGTGGTGCAAGGAGGCGCCCTTCTACACCCTGGGGCCGCTCACGACCGACATCGCCCCAGGCTATGACCATATCACGAGCGCCATCGGCGCCGCGATGATCGGCTGGCACGGGACGGCGATGCTCTGCTACGTGACGCCGAAGGAGCACCTGGGCCTGCCCGACCGCGACGACGTCCGGGCGGGCGTCATCGCCTACAAGATCGCCGCGCACGCCGCGGACCTCGCGAAAGGGCATCCCTCCGCGCAGTACCGCGACAACGCGCTCAGCAAGGCCCGGTTCGAGTTCCGCTGGGAGGACCAGTTCAACCTGGCGCTCGACCCGGAGAAGGCACGGGAGTACCACGACGCCACGCTCCCGCAGGAGAGCGCGAAGACCGCGCACTTCTGCTCCATGTGCGGCCCGCAGTTCTGCTCGATGAAGATCACGGACGACGTGCGCCGCTACGCCGAGGAGCGGGGCCTCACGAGCGAGGCGGCCCTCGAGGAGGGGATGCGCGCAAAGTCCGGGGAATTCCTGGAGAAGGGCGGCGAGATCTACGTCCCGTCCAAGTGAGCCGGGAGCCCGCCATGCACGCCGTCTTCGTGAACGACGAGCCCCGCGAGGTGGACGAGGCGGCGACGCTGGCCTCGGTCCTCGCGGCGATGGGCCTCTCGGAGAGGAACGGGGTCGCGGCGGCCGTCAACGGGGAGGTCGTGCCCCGCTCGTCGTGGCGCGCGCGCCCGCTGGCGCCAAGGGACCGCGTGGTCGTCATCCGCGCCACGCAGGGAGGCTAGCCCCGTGCTGGTCGCCGTCATTTCACCGGAGGGGGACGACCCGCGCGAGGCCGCGGCGCTGGAGGGCTTCCTGTCGGCGGGCCTGCGGCGCTACCATGTCCGCAAGCCCTCCTGGAACCGGGACCGCCTGGAAGCCTGGCTGCGGGCGCTCCCTGCCGCGTGGCGGGGGAGCCTCGTCCTCCACGGCGAGCCGGGGCTCGCGCGCGGCCTCGGGCTTGCGGGCTGCCACCAGAGGGACGACGGGGGTTTCCCGGGCGGATTCAGCCGGGCCTGCCACGACATGGACGGCCTCGCACGCGCGCTGCCGGCGTACTCGCAGGTGATCTTCGGCCCCGTCTCCAGCTCCATCTCAAAGCCGGGATACGGCCCCGCCCAGAGCGCCCCGTGGGCGCAGTTGACCGGCCTCCTCGCCCGGCGGGCGCCGGGGGACGCCCGCGTCCTCGCGGTCGGCGGCGTCACCCCCGACCTCCTTCCCCGCTGCCTGGAGCTGGGCTTCGACGGGGCCGCCCTCCTCGGCTACATCTGGTCCGACAAGGATCCGCTGGCCGCGTACCTCAGGGTGAGGGACGCCGACGACGCGCGGAAGGGGGCCTGCCATGCCGCTTGATCACTCGCAGATAGCACCCCTCATGTGCCTCACGCAGGACGGCACCGGCGTCGCCCACGGCGCCCAGGCCGAGCGGCTCTGCAGCGCCGGGGCGCGCTGGATCCAGCTGCGGATGAAGGGCGCCGCTGAGGACGAGCTGCGCCGGCAGGTCGACGCGGCCGCGGAGGCATGCCGGCGCCATGGGGCCGTCCTCATCGTCAACGACCACGTCGAGGTCGCCATCGAGCACGGCGCCGACGGAGTCCACCTCGGGGCCTCCGACCGGCCCTGGGAGGAGGCCAGGCTCGTCCT
This sequence comes from Opitutaceae bacterium, assembly GCA_036489955.1. Classification (GTDB taxonomy): domain Bacteria; phylum Verrucomicrobiota; class Verrucomicrobiia; order Opitutales; family Opitutaceae; genus Palsa-1447. Next base: position 39,348 of record DASXEV010000037.1, on the reverse strand, counting down.
CGGCCCCGAGCAGATCCTGGGAGGGACCGTGAACGGCGACGACGTCGCCGAAAGGGCCGGCCTCATCCTCGACTACGCCGGCGTCGGGCCGTTCCGCTTCACCCCGACGAAGGAGAAGCTGGCGCCGGTCCTCGGGATCGCGGGCGTCCAGAGGCTGGCCGGGCTCCTGGGCCCCCTTCCCTGCTGGGCGATCGGCGGCGTGACGGCGCAGGACCTGCCGGCCCTGCGGGCCGCGGGCGTCCGCGGCGTCGCGGTCTCGTCGGCCCTACACGAGGGCGGGCGGCTGGAGAGGAACTTCGAGGCCCTGATGGCGGCCTGGGAGGCCGCGGAGGCGCGCGCCGGATGAACGGGCCGCTCACGATCGCCGGCGAGGAGTTCTCGTCCCGCCTCTTCCTCGGGACGGGCAAGTTCAGCTCGGGGGACCTCATGCGGCGCAGCCTCGAGGCCTCGGGGACGCAGATGGTGACGGTCGCCCTCGGGCGCGTGAGGACGGGCGGCGAGCCGGACGACATCCTCTCCCACCTGGCCGCCTCCCGGTACCGCCTGCTTCCCAACACCTCGGGCACCCGCAACGCGAGGGAGGCCGTGCTCGCGGCCGAGCTGGCGCGCGAGGCGCTGGGGACCCACTGGCTGAAGCTCGAGATCCACCCCGACCCCAAGTACCTGATGCCCGACCCGGTGGAGACGCTCGAGGCGACACGCCTCCTCGTGAAGAAGGGCTTCGTGGTGCTGCCCTACGTCCATGCGGACCCGGTCCTCTGCAAGAGGCTTGAGGAGGCTGGAGCCGCCGCGGTCATGCCTCTCGGCTCGCCCATCGGCAGCAACCTCGGCCTGGAGTCGCGGGCCTTCCTGGAAATCATCATCGCCCAGAGCGCGGTGCCGGTCGTCGTCGACGCCGGCCTCGGGGCCCCGTCGCACGCGGCCGCGGCGCTCGAGATGGGGGCCGACGCCGTCCTCGTCAACACGGCCATCGCGGCCGCGTCGGACCCGGTGGCGATGGCGGGCGCGTTCCGCCTCGGGGTCGAGGCGGGCCGCGCGGCGCGCGAGGCGGGCCTGCCGGGCGGCGGCCGCGGCGTCCAGGCGAACGCCACCTCCCCGCTCACGGCGTTCCTCGGGGAGGCCCCGTGAGCTTCGCCGACTCCTGGAAGCGGCACGACTTTGGCTCCGTCGCCCGCACGATAGCCCTGAAGACCCCTGCGGACGTCCGCCGGGCCCTCGGGAAATCCCGCGGCTCGGTCGACCTGGACGACTTTGCGGCGCTCCTCTCCCCCGCGGCGGCCCGGTTCCTCGAGGACCTGGCGCAGGCCTCCCACCAGCTGACCGTGGAGCGCTTCGGCAGGACGATGCGCCTCTATGCGCCGCTCTACCTGTCCAACGCTTGCGCCAACGTCTGCACCTACTGCGGGTTCAGCGCGCACAACCGCATCAGGAGGAAGGTCCTCTCGGACGCGGAGATCCTCTGCGACGCGCGCGTCCTGCGGGGGCACGGCTTCGACAGCGTGCTCCTCGTGACGGGCGAGACGTCCCGCGTCGGCCGCGACTACCTGGCCAACGCCCTCCGGGTGCTTCGCCCCCACTTCTCCGGCCTCTGGATCGAGGTCCAGCCGCTGCCCGAGGAGGACTACGCCGCCCTCGCGGCCGAGGGGGTGAGCACGGTCCTCGTCTACCAGGAGACCTATGACCCGGCCGCCTACGCCAGGCACCACCTGTCCGGCCCAAAGGCCGACATCGCGTGGAGGCTCGACACCCCGGACCGGGTCGGGCGGGCGGGCGTGAAGCGGGTCGGCCTCGGCGCCCTCTTCGGCCTCAGCGACTGGCGGGCCGACGCCTGGTTCACCGGGCTCCACCTGCGCCACGTGGAGACCGCCCACTGGAGGACCCGGACGTCCATCTCCTTCCCGCGGCTGCGTCCCCACGAGGGGGCGGACATCGCCGCCACGGCGTTCGGCGAGCGCGAGCTCGTCCAGGCGGCCTGCGCCTTCCGCCTCCTCAGCCCCGAGGCCGAGCTCTCCCTCTCCACCCGCGAGAGCGAGGCCTTCCGGGACAGGGCCATGAGGCTCGGCTTCACCTCCATGAGCGCCGGCTCCCGGACGAACCCGGGAGGGTACTCGAGCGCCCCGGAGTCGCTGGAGCAGTTCGAGGTCGACGACGCGCGCACGCCGGCGCAGGTCGCCGGCTTCCTGCGCTCCCAGGACTACGAGCCCGTCTGGAAGGACTGGGACTCGACCTACGACGGCTTCGACGGGAGGCGCGCCGCCGCCGGGTGAACCCATGCCGCTGACCCACGAGGAGAAGGCCCGGTACGCGCGGCACCTGTCGCTCCCCGGCTTCGGCGCCGCCGCGCAGGAGAGGCTGAAGGCGGGCTCCGTCCTCGTGATCGGGGCCGGGGGCCTCGGCTGCCCCGCCCTCCTCTACCTGGCCGCCGCCGGGGTCGGCCGGATCACGGTCGTCGACGACGACCGGGTCGACGCGTCGAACCTCCAGCGCCAGGTCCTCTTCACGGAGGCGGACATGGGCCGGCCGAAGGCCGAGGCCGCCGCGCGGCGCCTGAGGGACCTGAACCCCCTGGTCGCCGTCGAGGCGCGCAACGAGCGCCTCACCCGCGGGAACGCCGCGGCGCTCGTCGCCGCGTGCGACGTCACGATCGACGCCTCGGACAACTTCCCCACGCGGTACCTGGCGAACGACGCCTGCGTGCTGGCCGGCAGGCCCCTCGTCTACGGGGCCATCCAGGGGTTCGAGGGCCAGGTGAGTGTCTTCAACTGGAAGGGCGGCCCGAACTACCGGGATCTATTCGCCGAGCCTCCCGAGCCGGGAACGGTGCCCAGCTGCGCGGAGGCCGGCGTCCTCGGCGCCGTGACGGGGCTCATCGGGACGGCCCAGGCCTGCGAGGCCATCAAGATCCTCTGCGGAATCGGCGAGCCCCTGTCCGGCCGGCTCCTCGTCTGGGACGCCCTCTCGATGCGCTCCACGGTCATGGCGCTCGGGCGCGATCCCGCGGCGCCGGCCATCACGGCCCTGCCCGAGGACGGCTACGGGGACGCCTGCCTCGCCCCTGGGCGCGACGAGATCGACGCCGACGACCTGGGCGAGATGCTGCGCGCGGCCTCGCCCGTGCAGCTCCTCGACGTCAGGGAGGGCTGGGAGCGCGAGCTCGAGTCCATCGAGCCCTCGAAGCACATCCCCCTCCGCTTCCTGGAGTCCAGCTCGGGCGGCGACCTGGCGCCCTTCGACCCCTCCGTCCCGACGGTCGTCTACTGCGCCGCGGGCGTCCGGAGCCTGCGGGGCATCCAAATCCTGCGCGAGAGGCACGGGTACCGGGCGGCCGTCAGTCTGCGCGGGGGAATGAAGGCCTGGAGGGGATGAGGCCTCCCCCCTGCATCCTCTCGATCGCGGGCTCCGACAGCGGCGGGGGCGCCGGCGTCCAGGCCGACCAGCGGACCATCGAGGCGCTGGGCTGCCACGCGCTTTCGGCGATCACCTCGGTGACGGCCCAGGACGCCCGAAGCGTCAGGAAATGGCTCCCGGTCCCGGACACCCTGATCCGCGCGCAGTCCGAGGCGACCCTGCGGGGATTCCGTGTCGCCGCCGCAAAGACAGGGCTCCTGCCGGGCCCCGGCGCCGTGCGGGCGGTCGCGCTCGCCTTCTCCCGGAGGCCGGGGCTGCCGCTCGTCGTCGATCCGGTCATCGCGTCGACAAGCGGCACCCGCTTTCTCGGCCGCGAGGGCCTGGCGGCCCTCCGGGACAGGCTGCTCCCCCTCGCGAGCCTCGTGACGCCCAACTGGCCCGAGGCCGAGGCCTTGGCCGGCTGCCGGATCAGGAGCTACTCCGGCGCGGAGAAGGTGGCGGCAGGCCTGGCCTCCAGGGTCGGGACCGCCGTCCTCATAAAGGGGGGCCACGGCCCCGGGAACGAAGTGTGCGACATCCTGGCGACGCCGGATGGGGCCACCCGCTGGTTCCGCTCGCCAAGGATCAGGACAACCAACTCCCACGGGACGGGCTGCATCCTCTCGGCGGCGATCGCGGTCTGGCTCGGGCGGGGCAAGGACCTTGGGGAGGCGATACGCCGCAGCCGGCTTTTCGTGCGCCGCGCGCTCCTCGAGGGGCGCGCGCTCGACTGGGGCGGCGGCCGCGGGCCGGCGTTCGTCGGGGGCGCGGTGACGGCCCGGGCCCGCATGGCTAGCCGATCCTCAGGGCGTCGACGGGGTTGACCCGCGCCGCCCGGGATCCTGGCTTCCCAAGACTGGGACCGCCGGGTTGCCTCCGCTACCAAACGCCCACCTTGCAGGTGTGCGCCGCGGGTTGGTACAAGGATCCGCCCCAAGATGAAATCCCACCGCAAGGAGCTTTGGTTCGAGGTGCCCCAGCGCCGGCAGCTCATCAACATCACCGGCCAGGTCGGCGAGGCCCTGAGGGAGAGTGGAATAAGGGAGGGCCTGTGCCTCGTGAACGCGATGCACATCTCGGCGTCGGTTTTCATCAACGACGACGAGTCGGGCCTTCACTCCGATTTCGAGAAATGGCTGGAAAAGCTGGCGCCGGAGAAACCCCACGGCCAGTACGCGCACAACCGTGGCGAGGACAACGCGGACGCGCACCTGAAGCGCACCATCATGGGCCGCGAGGTCGTCGTCGCCGTGACCGGCGGCAAACTGGATTTCGGGCCCTGGGAGCAGATCTTCTACGGCGAATTCGACGGAATGCGCAGGAAGCGCGTGCTGGTAAAAATAGTGGGCGAGTGACCGAGATCTCGCCGCGGTCAGTTCAAAAACACGTCGACCAACTTGCGCCCCCACCCGTGCCTCGTCAGCTGCGCGCTCCTGTTCCTCGGCGGGTGCGTCATCTACCGGCCCTTCCCGCGCACCACGGCGCTATCAGCCGACCTGGCCACATTGCCCAGCGGCTGCAGCAGCGACGGCTCGCTCTATGTTGAGATGCGCCTCAACGGAGCCGGCCCATTCAAGATCCTCGTCGATACCGGAAGCCCCATGCTTTTCGTGAACGCCGACGTCGCGGCAGCAGCGAAGCTGAAGCCCCGGGGCCGCGTCATCGCGAGCGGGGCGACGGACCGTGAAGAGGCCGTGGTATCCGAAGCCGAGTCGGTCGAGTCCGGCGACCTGCGCCTGCAGGATGTTTCGGTCATCGCTGTTGCGCATGGGAAGGACCCTGAACTTGCCCGCCTCGGGTTCGATGGGATATGCGGCCTGCCGCTTTTTCATGACGTTGTCCTCGTCCTTGATTATCCAGGCCACCAGGTCCGCGTGCGCCGCCTTGGCAGCATGGATTTTCCCGCAGACCGGGCGCTCCCCTTCACGGGGGTGACTCCCATCGTTCCGCTGCGGGTCGCGGGGAAAAGCGAATCAGCGCTCCTCGACACAGGCAGCGGATTCACGCTGATCGTCGGCGGATTCGATTCGCTTCCGTTCGTCGAGCCCCCCCTGAAGGACGAGGGACTGGGCGGTTTTGGACTCGGCAGCATGACAGGCGCCCGCGAACGCAACGGCCAATTGGCCGGGGAGGCGCAGGTCGGACCCATTCACTTCATAGATCCTCCGCTGCGGGCCCAATATCCAGGGCGGGATGCCAATATCGGGATAGGTGTGCTCGACCACCTGGCGCTGGCATTCGACCAGCGGTCCCACCGCGTTTATTTCCTGGGACGCGAGACAACGCGGACCTGGGCAATCGAGCGCCATCCGGATGCCGCCCACCGCGCGGGTTTTCTTGGCGCGCTCGAGGGCGGCCGGATCCGGCTAGTCGAAATCGACGCCGATGGGGCATTCGCCCGCGCCGGCTTAAAACCCGGAGACATAATCCTCACCGTTGACGATGTTCCTGCCGGCGATTTCCAGACGAACCAGCAATGGGAGGCGGCACCACGCCGCACCCTGAGGATCGCCAGAGGCAAGGATTCAATGACGATTCTGGTTTCGTTCCAATTACAGGACGAGAAGGGCTAAGCCCCCCGTTGCACCAACGGGGCAATTTCAAAAAGTGCGGGAGATCTGCAGTGATTGATTCCGATTGGTGAATGGGATGTAGACCGTGGCATCGGTCCCGTCAAAGACGGTGATCCCACGGGCTGGGCGAGAATCCAATTCCTAAAATCTGTAAGCATAAATTAACAAGCGGCTTACATAGCTTCCTGTTGTATTAACACAGAAAGCGATTGCGTTCCCCTGTGGGATGACCATATGAAGCGGGCGGGATGGACCCCGCCAAACTCGACCTGCTTCAAGGCACGCTGGACCTCATGGTCCTCCAAACGCTCGCGACCATGGGCGCCCTTCACGGCTACGGGATCGCCCGGCGGATCGAGCAGGTAAGCGGCGACGCCGTGCTCCTCAACCAGGGGACGATCTACGCCTCGCTCGTGAGGCTGCAGCAGCGGGGCTGGATTTCCGCGGAGTGGGGAATCTCGGACAACAACCGCAAGGCCAAGTTTTACACGATCACGAAGGCCGGGCTTACACAGCTGGTGGAGGACGTCGCCTACTGGCAGAGGCTGGCGGGTGTCATGGAGAAGATCCTCTCCGTCTCGAAATCGAGCCCCGCACCATGATCGCTGAATTCCGCCGCGCCCTAAGCCGGACCTGGGCCTTCATCCGCAGGGAACGTGTCGAGCCGGACCTCGACGAGGAACTGGAGAGCCACATCCAGTTCGCCGTTGATGAGAACATTCGCCGCGGGATGGCGCCGGCTGAGGCCCGCCGGCAGGCGCTGATCCGCCTCGGGGGCATCGACCAGGTCAAGGAGGAGCACCGGGATGCCCGCAGCCTCCCCTATCTCGAGGATTTCGCCCAGGACCTGCGCCACACGGTGCGCACGCTGTGCCGCGATCGCCTGTTTTCCACCGTGGCGGTCCTGATCCTCGCACTCGGGATTGGCGCCAACATCGTGGTGTTCAGCGTGGTGAACACGATACTGCTGCGCCCCCTTCCCTTTCGCGACCCGCAGCGGCTCACCTGGCTCGCCACCAACGATGGGAAGGGAGGGCTTTCGAACCAGACGTACACGGTCGCGGCCTATGAGGAGTTCCAGCGGAACAACACCTCCTTTGAGTCCGTGACCTCCTACCAGACTTTCTTCTACTCCATCCCCTACAAGCTCACGGGCCGGGCAGATCCCCTGGCCCTGATGGCCGTCGAGGTCGCGGGCAACTTTTTCCCGACGCTTGGTGTCAGCCCCATGCTCGGCCGGCTCTTCACAAGGGAGGAATGCCTTCCGGCGAGCGGGAAGGTCGCGCTCCTCGGCTATGGCTTCTGGAAGCGGCAGTATGCCGGCGATCCCTCGGTCGTGGGGAAATCGATCTCGGTCAACGGCGCGCCGGTGACCGTGGTCGGCGTCCTGCCGGCCTCATTTGATTTTGGCTCCGTGTTCTCGCCCGGCCTCAATGCGGAGATATTCGTCCCAGCCGTCATGGATTTCTGGCGCGGCTGGGGCAGCACGCTGGCGCTCATCGGGCGCCTGAGGCCGGGGGTCACCGTGGCCCAGGCCCAGGCCGAGGCCCATGTGCTGTTCCCCCACCTCAAGGCCGCGCACCCGGACTGGTACACCGACTACGACTCAAAGATCACCTCCCTGGACGACCACGTCACAGGCCAGCTCCGCCGCTCGCTCTTCGTCCTCTGGTGCGCGGTCGGCCTCATCATGGCAATCGTGTGCGTGAACCTTTCAAATCTCCTCTTGGCCAGGACCACCGCCCGCAGCAACGAATTCGCGCTGAGGGGCGCGCTTGGCGCCAGGAGGGGCCGCCTGGTCAGGCAGCTGCTGACGGAAAGCCTCGTGCTGTCGGGGGCCGGCGCCTTCCTCGGCCTGGGGCTCGCCTATGGAGCGACCAACTACCTTGCCCACCAGGGATCGATCGCCCTGCCGCTCCTCAGCAGCGTCCGGGTGGACGGAGCCGCCCTCGCATGGACCCTGCTGCTGACGGTCCTGGGCGCCGTCATGTTCGGGATCGCGCCTGCATGGCGGCTGTCGAGGGCCAATCTGCAGGAGTCGCTGAAGGAGGCCGGCGCCCGTATGAGCCATGGGTTGAGGCACGAGCGGATGCGCTCCCTCCTGGTCGCCTCCCAGATCGCGCTCGCGTGTGTCCTCATAACCGGCGCGGGCCTCCTTCTTCGCAGCTTTTTAAAGGTGCTCGACGTCGACCTCGGCTTCCGCCCGGAAAACACCGAAGCCATCAAGATTGAGGTCAATGACGGCAATGACCGCGCGAAGCGGGGAGCACAGCTTCGCGAAATCATGGACAAGGTGGGCGCCCTTCCCGGGATCGAGTCGGTCGGCTGCACGGACATGCTGCCGCTCGACCGCAACAGGAGCTGGGGCTTGGCCGCCCGGGGAGGCGCCGACCCCAAGAACAGGGACACGTCGATCTTCGTCTATGTCGTGACCCCCGGCTACCTGAGGACCATGGGAATGCACTTTGTGTCGGGGCGCGACCTCAGCTGGCAGGATGGGCCCGACAACGAGAGTGCGATCGTGATAAACGAGGCCGCCGCGCGCCGCGAATGGCCGAACCAGGATCCCCTCGGGCGGATGGCCTACGGCGTCAGCAACAAGGACTCCCGTGTCGTCGGCGTCATCTCCGACGTCCACGAGAGCAGCGTCGAGCAGGCCTCGAGCCCCGAGGTGTACATCCCCATGACCCAGGCGGACCCGGAGGGCGTGGAGCTCGTGGTCCGCACGAAGCTGCCGAGGAGCGTTTTCGGCCCGGGCGTCATGGAGACCCTGCGCTCGCTCAACCCGGGCCAGCCCAGGACGCAATTCCGCTCCATCACGCAAATCGTCGACCACTCGGTCTCGTCGCGCCGCTTCTTTGCGCAGCTGGTCTCCGTCTTCGCGGCCTTCGGCCTCCTGCTGGCGGCGCTCGGGATCTACGGCGTGGTCTCCTATGGTGTCGTCCAGCGAAGCCGGGAGATCGGGATCCGGATGGCACTGGGGGCATCCCCGTCCGTGGTCCGGATGGAAGTAGTCATGCAGACGCTCAGGCTGGCCCTCGTCGGCGTCGGCGCGGGGCTCGTGGTCTCACTCGGCGCCGGGAGGCTCATCGCGTCGCTGCTTTTCGCGACGGCCCCGACGGACCCGCTGACGTTCTTGGCGACCATCGCCGTCCTCGGACTCGTGGCTCTCCTTGCCGGGTTCCTGCCTGCACGGCAGGCCTCGAACATAGACCCCATCGTCGTACTTCGAGGCAGATAGCGGGCGGCGGCCGCCCTCCTTACTGGGTGGAAACGCTCTTGCCTATCCCGTAAAGCAGGTCGGTTGGCCGGTCATAGACGAAATAGCGGCCGGTTCCGGCGCCATCCGTCGCGAGGAGCAGGTATCGACTCCGGGAGGCGTCCGATCCAAGGACCACGACCCTTCGGTGCGGAAACTTCCCCTCCGCGGCGGCCCGGGCCTCGGAATCCGCCTTGCCCCCCATGAGCGCCCGAGGGAGATCGAACACGGGGCCGGCGATCCGGGGATCGACATCGATGCGGTTTCCCCGGCTATCGAAGGCGAGAAGCTCGGAGCTGGGCAGCCTGACTGCGACCCGGTCGGCATCGAGCCATGCCAACCGGACCGGCTTGCCGTCGGATTCCGGGACCGGCCCCGCCAGGTGAACCTCACGGGTGTCCAGGCCGGCAATCGCCAGCTCGAGGCCATCTCCCCGCTTTTCCAGATAGGCGACGTGGGTGCCATCGGGAGCCAACGCGGCCGAGGCGCCGGGGCCGGGCCGTCCTTCGACCGCCTTGGCCTCCCCTATCTCAACACGGCCCTCCGGCACCGGGCGGTGCAGCAGGCCATGGCTGTCCCGCCCGAAGTACGGCGAGGCCCCGAGCGCCATCGCCCTCAGCTGCCGGTCGAACTGGTTGCGCCGCTCCCTGGAGCTGAACCGCGTCTGCCACAGGAGCCTCGCCTTCCCGTCCCTCAGGAACGCCTGCATGTCATACGCCAAGAGGACGACGAAATAGCGGTATTCCCCGAGGTCGGGATCCGATGCCGACCCGTATCCCAACATCGCGGCATCCTCCTCGTTGATCATGTTGTCGCCGAAGGCCTGGGCCTCGCCGGCTGTCGCGCCCTGCCAGAACGGGACGTAGCCGTTCTGGTGCCTTCCCATGGCGGGCGTATCGCTCGCCGCATTCTCGCCCACCACCGTATGGGAGGAGAATTCCCCGGGGGCGCGGCTGGTACCCCAGTAGACGACGATCAGCAGCCTCGCCGCCTTGGGATCGACGGCCGGAAGGTATTGCCTGGCCGCAAGGGAGACGCCGATCTCGCCCGTGATCGATGCAAAGGTCATCCTGTCGATCGAATCGTCCGCCATCCGGCTGCTGAGAAACCCGCCCTTCTTGAAGGTGTAGGTCTCGGGCTCACAAGTCCCGTCGGCGAGCCTGGCGCGAACGTAGCCGTTGCTCGCCTGTGATGACACGGCCACGAAGTCCTCCGCCCTTGCCTCCGGCCCCGAGATGAAGGCGGCCCCGCAGGCAAGGAACAGCACCGCACGCATGCCAGTCGCAAATTGCATCTTCATTGCCCGCGTCCGACCGGCCCGCGCTCAGGAATTCCACACTGCGGGAGACGGCGAATCGAAGGGCCCATTGTCGGCTATCCTGCTCAAGCTGTGCCGAAGTGCTCAACACTCGGCCAAGGCTTTGATGGCCGAGTGATTAGCGATGGTCCCCCGCCATTCGCGCGGGCGTGCCCGCCTGTGCACTGGGTGAACCCCCCAATTCCCCCGGCGCGGCCGGCCCATCCCTGGGGATATGCTCCCAGCTCGACCCCGGCCCGAGGGCCGCAGCAGGCATGCCCCGCCGCAAGCCTCCGGGATTGCGCGCAAGGGCATCATCAGGTTTTGTGAACACTCCCCCGGCGCAAAAGCGCCAGGCGGGATCCCGACACATGACCTCAAGGATTCTGGCCGCCGCCGCGGCCGTTCTGTCGATCGCTACCAGGCTCCCGGCAGCGGGCCTCGTGCCCGAGTACAAGATAACGGACACCTACGTCACGTCCCCCACCATGCTCGTGCGTGCGGGCGACGACGGCGAATTGAAGGAGATCTGGTCCGGAATGGACGCGGGGCGGATGCTCCACGTGCCCCTTTTCCTCGAGACGTCCGTCTTCGGTGAAATCCGCACACGCGGCGGATGGATGGACCTCCGCTCCCTCGGCTACCGTCACGAGGGCACGCGGCCGGGGTACATCCGCATGGTGTCGAACGACGGCCGGGTCTCCATCGAGGTGACATCGAGGCGGGACGTCGTGCCGTCGCCCGTCTTTGTCCGGTACACCTTCTCCTCGCCCACCGAGCTGAGGCTCACGCAGCGCTTCAAGTACCCGCAGTTCATCCGCTCCGCCGTGGCCGACGACGCCAACGGCAGCATCCGGTTCGACACCAGGTGGAGGAGCGTCAACTCGGAGCTGGCGACGTCGGACGGGCCGGCGCTCCACATGGCCACGCGCCCCGCGGGCCGGACGCTCTCGGCGGGCAAGGACGGATTCGTCAAGGACCTGGGCACGGTGAGGGACGTCGTCCTCTGCATCGACGCCTCCGAGTCGGCCCTCGCCCACCCCGGCCGCGGCTCCTACGTGGGCGACTGGGAGGAGTCCCTGGGCTCCATCAAGGAGGACCATGCGGACGTCGTAGCCCACCGGATCTCGCTCTTCTCCGACAACCCGGCCCTCGACCGCCTGTTCTCCGACTCCCTGGACGCCGTGGCGACCGACCAGTTCGCGTCGGGGGACGTGATGGGCGACCTCTTCTTCTACCGGGACTCCTGGCTGCGCGACGGGACCTACACCATGATCGGCTACTCGCTCGCGGGGAACTACGCCGCCGCCGAGAGGTATTTCAGGTTCTGGGACTCCCAGCATGACTTCTCAGTCGGCGGCGAGCGCGAGGCCCAGCAGCCGGCGATCGGCATCACCGGCATGTGGCTCTTCTCGAGGCTCTCGCCGAAGGGGCACCAGTTCCTGGGCTCGGTCTGGCCCTACGTGAAGTTCTACGCGGACTACTATGCCGGGCGGGTCAGCAGGGAGGGCATGCTGCGCCTTGCCGAGGAGTGGATCTGCTTCCTGCCCGCCCCGTCCACTTGGCCCAACGCCGAGGTCTACAGCGGCCTGCGCGCCTCGGCAAAGATCGCGGCCGCCCTCGGCCACGCGGGCGAGGCCTCCCAGTGGGACGCCGCGGCCGACAAGCTGAAGGCCGCGTTCTCCGAAACCGCCTACGACGGCCGCCTGGGGCGGCTCATCCCGATGGCCGGCAAGCCCGGCGAGACCTTCACCGACCCGGATTACCCCAAGGCGGAAAGCAGGAACGGCCCGACGAGGGACGACCGCACCGACTCGGGGATGCTGATCACGGCGAGGGCCGAGGTCTTCGGCCGGGGCCAGGGGATCATCTCCGTCGACGACCCGCGCTTCGCCTCCACGCACTGCGAGGTCATGCGCGACCTCGAGAACCCGGACCACGCCATCTTCCGCTTTGGCCCCAACCCCACGAGCCCGCACGCCCCGCAGGGCGAACTCGACTGCTGGCCCATCAACACGTCCTGGGCCGCGCAGGACGAGTGGCTCCTCGGCAGGACCGACCTAGGCTGGCGGTACATCATGTCGGGGATCCTCAACAAGCGCCACGTCGACCTCGCGGCGGCGCACGACTACCTGCCCGAGTTCTGGGACAGGAAGGGGGTGCCGGACAAGCCCCTCATCGTCTGGTCGCACGGCGACTTCCTGACGAGCGTCATCGTCCTCATGCTGGGCCCGGACCTTGAGCCCCAGGGCGCGGACCTCGGGCTTGCGCCCAGCCTCCCGCCCGGGATGAACCACGCGCAGGTGCTCCGGTTCCGCTTCCGCGACTGGCTCATCGACCTGCGCCTCGGCCGCGACGGCCCCCGCGTGGACGCGGCCGCGACGGCTACCGGGCCGGGCCCGCTCCGGGTCCGCCTCCCCTTTGGCAAGGTCGTCACGCTCGAGCCCGGGCGCGAATCCTCCTTCACGGTGGACCCGTCGCGCTACTACCTCGCGTTCGGCCGGGACGCGCACGCTGCCGAGCGCGCGGACGTGACCGCCCGCGTGCTCACGGGAAGGGCCCCCCCGCGCGGCACCGCGTCGATGACGCCGGGCGAGCTCGAGCGGTACATGGTCGGCCTTGAGACGGGCTACCAGCCTCCAAACCAGTGAGACGGTCGGCCGCCATCCTTGCCGCCGCGGCGGCCCTCCTCCCCCTGAGGTCCCTTGCGGAGGCCCTGGCGCAGCCAGGTTCGCCGATCGCAGTCACCTCGGACGAGGGCGGCGTCATCAAGGTGACCTCGTCCTACCTCCAGGTGCGCTTCCTGCGCGGCCACCCGGGGTTTTCCACGCTGGCGGTCGACGCCATGGGCGAGCGCAGGGTCGACCACAACGTGCTGGCGGACGCGCCGCCGGCCCCGGCGGCCTGCTCGGCGGAGCGCTCGCAGATGCCGCTCGGCACTGCGGTCCACTACTCCTCGCCCTCCGCCGACTGGCTGCTCGTCGCCGGCTCGCGCGAGATCCGCGCGTCCTCGGAGTACCGGCGCGGCGCCTCGGATCCCCTCGTCCTCACCTTCGACACGCGGCGCTGCTATGCGACGCTTCTCGGGCTCTTCAACGCCCGCGGGGACATCGCCCTTCCCTGCGTCCTCCACCTGCCGGGATTCGGGAGCATGCGCATCGAGGGCGGCGGCCCGGGCGCGGCGCTCGGCTACGCTTCGGGCCCAGGATGGATCCGCGTGTCCTTTCCCCCCGCAAGCCCGGCCATGCCGCGCGCCACCTACCGGATGACCGTCGCCCTCATCAGCCCGGCGATCCCCGGGAGCGAGAACGACCCCCGCCTCGACAGCTTCCGCAGGAACTGGCTCAACATCCTCCAGCTCAACCCCAACCGCCGCCTCCTCTCCAACAACACGGACAGCGACAGCTGCGGGTTCTGCTACTACGAGTACGCCGACATCGCCGCGGCGACGCCGCGCCTGGCCAACGGGCTCCACGCCCTCGACATCGTCCGCCAGTCGCTCGACCGCGTCCTCGCGGGGGAGAAGACCTACGGCATGCCGGGCTACGGGAGCTTCCCCGAGGACTCGGCCGACACGAGGCCGTCGCTCCTCATCGCGGCCCACGACTACGTCGAGGGCATGCATGACCGCGCGTGGCTGAAGGCGCGCTACCCCGCGCTGAAGGCCATGGCCGCGGCAATGCTCGCCACGGACCGGGACGGGAGCGGCCTCATCGAGTACGGGCCGTCCGGGAACTCCGGCACATGGAACGACGGCCAGCCGAAGGTCCGCCCGTCAAACTGGTGGGACGTCATCGGCTTCGGCCACAAGGACGCCTACGCGAACGCGCTCGCCTACCGGGCCCTGCGCGGCATGCGCCAGATGGCCGACGAGGCTGGCGACCGCGCCGGCTCGGTCCGGTTCGCGGCCTCCGCGGAGAAGCTGCGCGGCGCCTATTTCAGGACCTTCTTCGACCCGGCGACGGGCGTCCTCGGCGGCTGGCGCAGCTCCGACGGGCAGCTGCACGACTACTGGTTCACCTTCGTGAACGGCATCGCGGTCCTCTACGGCCTCGTGCCCCCGGCCCGCGCCCCGGGCATCATGGACAGGGTCTGGGACAAGATGCGGCAGGTCGGCTACGCGAACTTCCGCCTGGGGATACCGGGCAACCTCGTCACGGTCCCCCTCAGGGACTACGCGCACCACGACCCCCGCTACGGCGGGGGCCTGCGCCCGGACAACGCGGACGGCTTCCAGGTCTACGCGAATGGGGGCGCCAGCGCCTCCTTCGCCTACTTCACCATCGCGGCGTTCGACCGCGTGGGCCAGCACGCCCGGGCCGAGCAGATCCTCTACCCCATCCTGGCCGCGTTCGACCAGCGCGAATTCGAGGGGACGGGCGCCAACGGCCTCACGAACGACTGGAGGAAGTGGGACGGGACCTCGGAGGGCTATGAGGGATTCCTGACGGACAACTACTACGCGCTGCTGGCCGTCGTCGGGCGCTAGGGGACCTCGTAGATTTCCGCGAGTCCGACGCCGGTCGTGCCGCCGACGCCGGAGAGCTGCACCGTGTAGGGCCCCGCCGAGAGGTTGACGATGGTGGCGCTGTCGGCGCTGCCGGCCTCGAAGGCGAAGGCGCCGACGGACGCGCTCACGCCCGCGATGTCCGAGGCCTTGGGGCCCGTCGTCCAGCCCGTGTTGGAGGCGACGACGGCCGCGCCGCTGTAGACCGAGAGCGTCGGCGCGGCGAGGATGCCCGCCACGTTGAACTGGGCGAGCCCCGGCCCGTCCCCGCGCACGAGGAGCTGCAGGGAGCCGGACCCCGAGATGTAGAACCCGGGAATCAGGATGTTTGCGCCCGTCCCCACCACGGCCCTCGTCGAGATGTTCGAGAGCTGCGCCGAGCCCGTGTGCGAGACCTCGTAGATTTCCGCCAGGGCAACGCCGGTCGTCCCCCCAGCCCCGGAGACCTGCACCGTGTAGGCGCCCGGGTTCAGGGTCACGATGACGGCGCTGTCCCCGCTGCCGGCATTGAGGGCAAAGGCGCCGACCTGGGCCGACACGCCGGCGATCTGCCCGGCTCCGCTGCCCGTGCCCCAGCCCGTGTTCTGCGACACCAGGTTGGAGGCGCTGTCAAAGACGGCGAGGGTCGGCGCGGATAGGAAGCCGGCCACGTTAAACTGCGCAAGCGCCGGCCCGTCGCCGCGGATGAGGAGCGTCTCCGTGCCCGACCCCGAGATGTAGAACCCGGGGATCAGGATGTTGGCGCCGGTGCCCACCATGGCCCTTGTCGAGATGTTGGTCAGGCGCGCCCCGGGGGCCCCCGTGTTGACGGTCACGGCCGCGCCGTCGCTCGTCGACGTCCCGGCCGAGTCCGCCACGGCCACCGTGTAGGTGCCCGCGTCGGAGGCCGAGGCCGACGCGACCGAATAGGACGGGCCGGTCGCGCCGCTGATGGGCGAGCCGTTCAGGAGCCACTGGTAGGCCAGGGTGCCGACCCCGGTTGCCGTGACGCTGAGCGTGAAGGGGCTGCCGGACTGGACGGATTGCGAGGCCGGCTGGCCGGTGATGGCGGGCAGGCTGCTCACCGAGCGCCCCGGGCGCTGGGCATTGTACTGGTACATCGGCCAGCCCGACGCTGCCGGGCCCACGCCGATGTTGAAGGCGTACAGCTTGTGGTCCTCGCCGCCGATATACATCATAGAGCCGCTGATGGCGGGCGAGGAGCGAATGTAGTCGTCCGTGGCGAAGGTGCGCACCAGGGCCCCCGAGGACGAGACCTCGTAGACGTTGTGGTCGTAGCAGCCGATGTAGACGTTTCCGGAGGCGTCGATCGCCGGGCTGCTCGCGCGCACCTGGGCGCCCATCCGGTACCTCCAGGAGACGGCCCCCGTCGCCTGGGAAAGCGCATAGAGGTTGCCGTCGTAAGCCCCAAAGTAGACGGAGCCGTTGCCGAGCGCGGGCGCCGAGGAAATGGCCAGGCCCGCGGCGGTCGACCAGCGCAGCTTGCCCGCCGAGTTCAGCGAATAGGCGTTCCCCTCCAGGGTCGCGAAATAGACGTTGCCCGAGGCGTCGATGGGGGCCGCCGTGTAGATCTGCTCGCCGGCCACGGGGGTCGTGTAGGTCCACTTGGCGGCGCCTGCCGCCGTGAAGGCATAGAAGGTGCCGCTGTCGGAGCCGATGTAGACCGTCCCGTCGGCCCCGATCGTCGGCGCCGCGTAGGAAATGCCGGGGACGGCCGCCGTCCACTTGAGGGAACCGTCGCCGCCCACGGCATAGAGGTTCCCGTCGCTGGAATGCACGTAG
The DNA here is from genome assembly GCA_036489955.1 of Opitutaceae bacterium. Lineage (GTDB taxonomy): Bacteria > Verrucomicrobiota > Verrucomicrobiia > Opitutales > Opitutaceae > Palsa-1447. The sequence goes on along the minus strand of DASXEV010000037.1, from coordinate 22,543 downwards.
AGCGTGCCGTCGGGGCCCTGGGCGGGCGACGCCGTGATGATGTTGCCGTTGCCGGAGGACCCCCCGAAGCCCGGGACGGAATAGGTCCATTCCACGGATCCAGACGCCCCTATCGCATAGAGTTCGCCGCTCAGCCCGGCCGCGTAGACCGTGCCGTCCGGGCCCGCGATTGCCGACGTGGTGTCGAATCCGGGCGGCTCGTCGAGCGACCATATGAGGCTCCCGGCCGGCGAGTAGGCGTTCATCGTGCCGTCGTCGCCCCCCACGTACACCGTGCCGTCCGGCCCGACCGAGGGCGGGCAGGTGATCGCGTCGCCCGTCGCCGCCTGCCACTGCGAGTCGTCGACCGTGAGGGTGAACTGCCCCGTGTCGTCCTCGGTGACGCCGTCGAGGGCGATCATGTAGGTGGTTCCCGCCGTGGCCGCCACCGTGCACAGGCATTCGCTGATGTCGGTCGACACCCCGGCCTCCCCCTGCGCCTGCGACACCGGCTGCCCCTGCGACGCGGCCACCTCCTGGAGGCCCGAGAGCTGGGTGCCGGTGTAGACGGCCATCTCCGGGACAAAATCGTAGCTGTAGCCCGAGAACTGGTACGTCCCCGAGGCCGGGGCCGTCCACGAATACCAGAGCGAGTGGCCCCCGCCGTTCCCGAGGATTGTCGGCTCGTTCGCCTCGCGCGACGCGTTCACGTTGGCGTCCGTCAGGGAGACGCTGGGCCCGGCGAGCGCCTCCGCCTTCGCGAAGGCGTCGTTGTCGGGATCCGTGACGACGGAGAGGATGGTCTGCCCGCTCGCCCCGCCGAGGCCCTGGATGTTGATCTGGTAGGCCGTGCCCGCCGCGGCCTCGAACTTCACCTCGCCATAGGGCACCGCCGGGCCCCCTCCGATCGGCGTGTTGCTGGCGTAGTCGGAGCTGCTGGCCACGAGGGAGAGGGTCGAGGTGCTGCCTCCCGTGTAGACGGCGATGGCCGAGGGGTAGGACGTCCCCCCGTTTCGCGCGCCAGCGCGGATCCCGCCGGAGTCGATCGTCGCCGTCGCGTTTTCCGGGGCGGTCCACTGCCACCAGAGGGAATGCCCGGCCCCAGAGCCGAGCGACGGGGTGGTGGCGTCAAGCGCCGCGGGGGAGTCGGCGTTGTTCGAGCGCACGTAGGGATCCGGGTCCGAGAGGAGGATCCGGCCTGAGAACGTCGTGTTCACGGGAGCGCCCGAGGCGGCGGTGAGCGCCGCCGCCAGGTTGAGCCGGCCGCCCGTGAGCGAGAGGGGCCTCAGGCCCGGGGAGGTGTCCACGGAGCCGAGGATCCTGTTGATCGTCTCCCGGTAGGTGTCCGAGGGGAACTGCGCCCGCAGGAGCGCGGCTGCCCCGGTCACAAAGGGGGCCGCGAGCGAGGTCCCGTCGGCCTCCTCATAGTCACTCGTGTTCGCATGGCCCGTCGTCACGATGCCCTCTCCCGGGGCGAAGAGCTCCACGGAGCCCGAGCCGTAGTTCGAGAAGCTCGACGGCAGGTCCCTCGCGTCCGAGGAGCCCACGGTCACGATGTTGTCCAGCGGGTAGTCACCGGGATACTCACCGACGATGTCGTTGTTCTCGGTCGCGTTGCCGGCGGCGCAGACAAAGATGATTCCCTTCTGCTGGGCGGCATAGATGGCCGCATACTCCGCCTGCGAGAAGTTCGAGTCGCCGAAGCTCGCGTTGATGATGTTCACCCCGTGGCCGATCGCGTACTCGATGCAGGGAAGCTCGTCCGACGTGGACCCCGTGCCGTCGGGGCCGAGGAACTCGAGCTCCATGAGCTGCACCTTCCAGGCCACCCCGGCGACGCCGATCGAGTTGTTGCCGATGGCCCCCACGACTCCGGAGGTAAGCGTGCCGTGGCCCTCGTCATCCGTCGGCGGCCCGGTCATCGTCACGGCGTTGAGGCCGTTCAAGCTGTCGGTCTCGATGGACGACGAGGTGCCACCGCCGCCGGCCGAGATCGTCGGGTAGGAGGTCGACGTGCCGGGTGCCGGGTTGACCCAGAAATTGCCCATGAGGTCCGAGTGGTTGAGGAGGGCGCCGGAGTCCAGCATGCCGACGACGACGCCGGGGGCGGCCGTGATCGTCTCCCAACCCTCCTCGGCGTGGATGTCCGCGCGCGCCACCCCGCCGCCCGACCCGTCGTTGTAGAGGCCCCATTGCCCCTGGAAATCCGGGTCGTCGGGGACCACGGGCGTGCCGAGCGCCCTTCGGTAGTAGTCCGGCTCGACGACGGAATAGCGTCCGGTCGCCATCAGCCGGCTGATGGCGGCCTGAACGCTCTCGCCGCCCGCCAGCAGGATGACCCTCACCCCGCCGAACGCGGGAAATCTCCTCGCCACGCGGGCGCCCTCCTTCCTCTCAAGGTCGTCGACCGTGGCCAGCATCTGCGGCTTCGGGATGGCGAGGACGCGGTCCGCGCGGAAACGGCTGGCCATGGCGGGGCGCGCGGCGAACGCGCAGGCCGCCGTCGCCCCGAGGAGCGCCAGGCGGCAAAGCGCCGCCGCGCCCGGGGGCAGGCCAAGAAGGGAACGGGGAGAAGCCGGCTTCAAAAGGACGCGCGTTGCGACACGAGGCACGCAAACGATGTGCCACCGGTTTCGCGCCGGGCACGCCAAAATTTCGCGTAAATCCACGCGTCCAGGCGCCCGCGCGTCAGGTTTCCTGCCTAAGGACCTCCAATGGAGCTTGATCCGCTATCCCGCGCCCCGCCCCGAATCCCGTGGCGACGGCCAGCCCGGCGGACACGGCGGCGGCGGATGCCACCTGCCAGACCGGGGCATAGGCGTGGACATGGAAGACGAAGCGGGCGAGGAGCCCGTTGCCGGCGACGGCGAGGAGGCTCCCCACGACCGCTGCCTGGACGCCGAGGGCCGCGTACTCCACGAGCGCAATCATCGAGAGCTGCCGGCGGCTGGCCCCCAGGGTACGCAGGAGGACCGCCTCCCGGATCCTCTGGCTCCGCCCGATGAGGACCGTGCCCGCAAGGACGACGAGCCCGGTCGCCACCGTGAAGAGCGCCATGAACTCGATCGCGAACGCGACCTTGGAAAAGATGTCGTCGAACGTCTCGGCCACGAGCTGCAGGTCGATCGCCGAGACGTTTGGGAAGCGCCCGACGACGGCGCGCTGCACCGCGGCCGAAGCGCCCGGCGACGCGGCATGCGCCGCGGCAAGGAATGTCTTGGGCGCGTCCTCGAGGACCCCTTCCGGGAAAACGACGAAGAAATTGGGCTCAAGCCGGCGCCACTCGACCGACCGCAGGCTCCCGACGACAGAGCGGACGCTGACGCCCTGGACGTCCCAGTCGACCTCGTCGCCGATCCCTATCCCCAAGTCGTGGGCCAGGCCCTCCTCCATGGACACGGGCACGGGGCCCCGCGACGGGTCCGCCCGGCCCGTGAACGATCCTCCCGTCAGCTTCTCCGTGGACGAGAGCGCGCCGCGGTACGTCGAGCGATACTCGCGGTGGAGGGCCCAGCCGGGCCCGTGCGCCCTGGAGACGGGAACGCCCCGGATGGAGGCGATCTTCATCGTCACGATCGGCGCGCTCACCTCGATCGGCGTGCCGGCGGAGGCCGCCGCCTCGCGCAGGGGCCCCATCTCGTCGTCCTGGATGTCGAAGAAGACGAGGTTAGGCCGGCCCTTGGCGTCGACGCCCTCGATCTCGCGCAGCAGCGTGGTGCGCGCGAGGAACATCGTCAGGACGAGGAAGGTGCCAAGGCCGAGCGACACGAGGAGGAGGACCGTGCGGTTATTCGGGCGGTGGAGGTTGGCGAGGCCCTGGCGCAGGACGTAGGGAAGCGAGGCGGGCGCCAGCCTCCGGGCCGCCCACGAGACGGCGAGGCCGAGGCCCGCAAGGACCGCGAAGCCCAGGCCGAGGGCGACCGCGAAGCCCAGGCCGACGGCCAGCGTCCCCGCCTGCCAGATCGCAAAGCCGGTGACAGCCGCGGCAATGACGAGGATGACGGCGCCCCGGATGGGGTCCGCGGAGGCGGCCCGCTCGGCAACCGCGGAGCGGAGCGCCGCCAGGGGCGGCACCCGCCGGACGGCGAGGAGCGGCAGGGAGGAGAAGAGGAGGCAGATCGCCACGCCGGCGCCGACCCCGCGGGCGAGGTCCGGCCACGAGATGAAGAAACTGACCGTCACGGGCAGCACGCCCGAGAAAAGCGCGGGCACCATGCGCTGCACGCCGATGCCGAGGGCGCCCCCGGCGACGCCGCCCCCGAGTCCGAGGAAGAGCCCCTGGACAAGGTAGATGGCGAGCGCCTGGCCGGAGGAGGCGCCGAGGCAGCGGAGCACGGCGACGGTCGGCACCTTCTCGCGGACATAAGCGTGGAGCGCGCTCGCCACGCCGATGCCGCCAAGGACCAGGGCCACGTAGCCGACGAGGCTGAGGAAGCCGTCCAGGTTCGTGATCGCCCGCCCGAGGTTCCGCTTGCGGGCGGCCACCGTGTCGATGGAGAGGCGCTTGTCCGGGAATTTCCGGCGGATCACCGCCGCCACCGCGTCAGCGTCGGTCCTCGCCGGCAGGCGCGCCATGACGCGGTGGCGCGCCAGCGCCTCGTTGCCGAGGAGGCCCGTCGCCGGGAGCGAGGACAGGGGGATGTAGGCCCTGGGCGCCATCATTGAGACCCCCGGCGACTCGCCCGGGACCTTCAGCAGGGAGGCGGCGACGGTGAAGAGGGCCCGCCCGAGCCTCACCTTGTCGCCGACGCGGATCCCGTACTGCGCGAGGACGGTGGGCTCAAGGACGACCACCTGCCGGCCGGCCCGGATGGCGTCCAGGGCCCCCGGGGGATCCGTCCCGAACGTCCCGTAGAACGGGAACGGCCCCGAGAGCGCGTGGAGCTGGACGAGCCGCATGCGCCCCGTCGCGGGGACCGTGAGCATCGTGGAGAACATGTCCTCCTCCGCGAGCGTCCCGCCGATGCCCACAAGGTACGCCTCGAGGGGCCGGCCGACCGGGGCCTGCGACGTGACGGCGATGTCCGCCCCGAGGAGCCCCTTCGCCTCCATGTCGATGGCCGCCCGCACGTTGGAGCTGAAGGATCCGATCGAGACGAGGGCGGCGATCCCCAGGATGACGGAGACGGAGTACAGCGCCAGCCTGCGACGCGAGGCGCGGGAATCGCGCCAGGCCATTCTGAGGATGAACCGCATCGCGCCCGCGCCCTACCCCGCCCCGACGGCCTCGTCGGAGACGATCGCCCCGCCGCGCAGGCGAAGGATCCTCTGGCAGCGCCCGGCCAGCTCGGCGTTGTGGGTCACGAGGACGAGCGTCGTGCCGCGCTCCCGGTTGAGCCCGAAGATGAGCTCGACCATGGCCTCGGCGTTCTCGCCGTCGAGGTTGCCGGTCGGCTCGTCGCAGAAGAGGATCTTCGGCTCGTTGAGGAACGCCCTGGCGAGGGCGATCCTCTGCTGTTCGCCGCCGGAGAGCTGGACCGGGTAGTGGCCGGCCCTCGAGGCGAGGCCTACCCTTTCAAGGAGCGCCCTGCCCCGCGGCCCGCAGCCCGAATCGCCGCGCAGCTCGGCCGGTACAAGCACGTTCTCCAGCGCGGTGAGCGTCGGGAGCAGCTGGAAATTCTGGAAGACGAAGCCGACGCTCTCGTTGCGCACCCGCGCCCGCCCATCCTCGTCCAGCGAGGCCAGCCGCACCCCGGCGAGCTCGACCTCGCCCGAGGTCGCCTGGTCGAGGCCCGCGCAGAGGCCGAGGAGCGTCGTCTTCCCGCTGCCGCTCGGGCCCACGACCGCCGCGCTCGCCCCCGCGGCGAGCTCGAAGGTCGCCTCCCTGAGGACGGTGAGCGGCCCCGCCGCCGTCGGATAGGTCTTCGTGAGGCGGCTCACGCGGAGAATCGGTTGGGCGGGCATGCGCCCCACCAAAGCCGCGGGGGACCGGAAGGGCAAACGGCTTGTGCGGGATGCACGGCCCCCCCGTGAGCGCGCCTAGTCCTGCGGGCGGGCGGCGGACGCGCTCCGGGCGACGGTCAGCTCCCCGGAAAGCTGCCGGAGCCTCCCGAGGTTCCGGCGCGCGACCGGGTCGGCCGCCTCCCACATCCCGAGCTCGATCACGTCCTTTGCCGAGAGGAAGTCGCCGGCGCGCAGGTCCAGCGAGGCCGCCTGCAGCGCCAGGTCCGAATCGCCCGCGAAAAGCCGCACGCCGCCGTCGAGCGCGGCCCGCTCCGGCCTGCTGGGCTCGCGGCCGAGGTGGATGTAGACCCGCGCCGCCAGGTCGTAGGCCTGCTGGATTGGCCCGCGCTTCACGGCGGCCGACAGTTCCCTCATGACGCCCGCGGCCTGCGCGTCGGTCAGCTTCCCCCCCGCGGCCCCCGGATGCTGGAGATCCCGGGTGAGGTGATCCTCGGCGACCTCGAGCTGCGCGAGCGGACGGGAGGAGGCGGCGGCGGGATCGGACTCCAGGAGCGCAATTCCCGCCTTTGCGTCGCCGTTCTGGATCCGGAACAGGGCGAGCGTCGAGAGGAAGGCGGGGTCGCGGTCGCCCGTGGAATAGGACCTTTCAAGCGACTCGCGGGCCCGCCGCAGGAAGGCCGGGTACTCGGCGGGATGGTCGGCCTTCATGGCCGCCAGGACCCGCCGGGACCACTCGGCCTTGATGCGCCGGACCTCGCCGGCGGCCGCGGTCCGCAGGTCAAGGGAGGGCTGCCCCGGGGCGCGGTCGGACGCGACAAAGACGGGGTGGCCCACGGCATGCGGGAGATAGTCGCTCAGCGCCTCCAGGGCGTCGTCATAGTCCATGCCGAAGCACTGCCGGAAGAATTCCTCGGTGGTCGGCCGCGAGGACGCCCCCTCGACAAGCAGCTCCAGCTTCTGCGCCCCCTTCTCGATGCGCCCCGAGAGGCACCACCGCACAAAGAGCTCGGCCTGGGCCTCCCAGACCCGGCGGTAGGCCTCGGGCTTGTCGGCCGGGTAGCGGGCGCAGAGGAGCTCGGACAACGGCATGAGGGGCCGCGGCGTCTCGGGATGGTGCTCCAGGGCCGAGGCCTCCGCCTTCGAGAGCCACGGGTCCTGGGTGAAGCGTGCGCCCCGGACCGAGGCCCCGTCGCCGGACTCCCCCGCGAAGTCCATGGTCTCATACAGGCCCACCACCCCCGAGACGTACCACCGCGGCAGGGCGGGCACGCGGGCCTCGAGGAGGAAGCGAAGGTAGGCCGGCGACCTCACAGGAGTCGGGTAGTTGACCGAGTGGGTCCTTCCGCCGCCGCGGAGCCAGACGTCCGTCATCGCGACCCTGTCGTCGAAGACGACGAAGATGTCGCTCGAGTCGGCATCGGAAAGGCGAAGGTCGTCCATGGGCCTGAAGCGCCCGGGAGGACTGGAGCCGTCGGGATCGAGCTCGCGCCTCATCGCCTCGTCGAGGCCGGCCTTTCGCGACTTGGGGTAGAGGATGACCGTCAGCGGCAGGCTCTCGCGGACGAGGAACCTCCCGGGGATGAACGCGAGCAGGTCGCCGCGCTGCGAGCGGATCTGCTCGATGAAGCCCGCGGTCTGGTCGGTCCCGCAGCCCGACAGGACCTGGAGGTCGGCCGCCTTGCCGAACACCCAGTCTATGCCGTCGGGCTTGGTCTCCTCGACGAGGAACGGCGGCAGGAGGATGGGCGCTGAATTCACCTGCGCCCGGAGCACGGCGGGTGCCGTGAGGGCGAGCACAAGGGCGGCGCGACGGGGGCCGGTCATAACGGTCCCTCCGACCGGCCCACGTCGATGACGAGGTCGGCGGCCGTGTCGTAGACATAATATCTTGGCGGGGACGACCCGCGCGCAACGGCGACCAGGTATCGGTTTCGGGCTGCGTCGCCTCCCAGGATGGTGACCTTCCTGTGGGGAAACTTCGCGGCGAGCTCGCTGGCGACGGAGTCGGGGGCCGCCCACGCGCCCTGGCCCGGCCCCTCGGCGGACTGCGACCAGGTCTTCGCTCCGACGTCGAAGGCCACGGACTCCCCCGAGGACAGCGTCACGCGCACGTGCTGGGCGTCCGGCCACTGCACGCGCACGGGGCTTCCCCGCGCGGGGATCTCGGCGAACAGCACGCCCTCCGGATTGTCGACGCCGACGACGGCGATACCGTTGGAGCCCCTCTTCGTCCTCAGGTAGGCGACGCGCTCCCCGTTGGGCGCGACGGACGCCGCGTCGGATGCGTTTGTGAATTCGAGCGAGCGCAGCTCGCCGATCTCGACCCGGCCTTCCGGGATGGGTGTGTGGACGAGGCCGTGGCTGTCCTGGCCAAAGTAGGCCGAGGCGTTCCAGGCCATCGCGGGAAGGCGCTTGTCGAATTGGTTGCGGTGCTCGCTGATGCTGAGGCGGGCCTCCCACAGGAGCCTGGGGTGCTTCCCCGCGGCGGTGCGGCGGTCGTACGCCAGCAGGACAACGAAATAGCGGTACCGCTGCAGCTCGGCATCCGTGAAATGTAAATAGCCCAGCATGCGGGCGCTGTCTTGCCCTGTTCGGGCCCAGGCGTCGTTTTGGGCCTGCAACTGTACCGACTCCTGGACCATGAGATCCAGTCGGCTGCCCTGCGCGGCCGGGAGGGTCGACAAACGCACCGACCGGTCCGGCACAATGGCGGCGTCAAGCGGCGAGCTGTCCCCGAGGTCCCACGTGCTCCCGCCGCCGTCCAGCCTCCTTTCCTGGAGCCCGTCGACATGGCCATCCATGCCAGCTCCCAATTCGGCACCCTCCACCAGCTCGTAGGCCAAGTCCATCGTGCGGTGCTCCGGCGCGGCAGTGGTTCCCCAGTTGATCACGATGAGGAGATCCGATGCGTCCGCCGGGGGCGCCGCATTGTAATTCTGCTTGGCGAGGGCGGGCGCCACGACCCTCGCGATGTCATCTATGGTGAGGTAATCCATTGACGGGTCGGCGATCTCGCCGCCCCAGAACTCCCCCTTGGCGAAACGATAGGTCTCGGGCCTAAAGCTTCCGTCGGGCAGGAGCGTCCGCTTGTAGCCGTTGCTGGTCTTGGAGAAGATCGCCTCGACCTGCTCGGCAGGCGCAGCGTCCTCGGCACCGGCGGAGGGCAAAGCCAGGAGCCAGGGACACAAGAGCACCAATGCTTGGAATATCCGCCTCACGGAATAACCTCATCGCAAAGTTGGACCCTGCGGCCGCGAGGGCGAGCCGAAGTGCAGGGGTAGGAAAAGAGCGAGATCGGTGACATCGCGGAGCGGAAGACTTGCCGGGGTGTACGCAAAGGCGTGCATCACCAGTGCCAAGGCCGCGGGAATTCACATGCTTTTACCCATGAGCCCCATGCGTAAAATGGCCATCACGTCGGCTTGTCCAATATACCCAAGTCCTGGGGAAAGCATACATCGAATTGGGAGCCCGTCCCCGCCCCGCGCTCGAAATCTCCCGCCAGCCGGCATAGGGTTCCCCGGCACATGAGAAGGTCTCCCACGATTCTGCGCCTGCTGCGCGCGGGCTGTTTCGCGGCCGTGTTCGCGCTTTGCACGGCCGCGTCAGCGGCCCCCGATCGCACCGTCGTCTTTTTTGGGGACAGCCTGACCGCGGGGTACGGCCTCGATGACCCGCAGACCCAGTCCTACCCGGCCAGGATCCAGGAGAAGGTCGACGCCGCGGGCCTGCGCTGGAAGGTCGTGAATGCCGGCCTCTCGGGCGAGACGAGCGCCGGCGGCCTGCGGCGGGTCGACTGGGTGCTCGGCCAGCACATCGACGCCTTTGTCCTGGCGCTTGGCGCCAACGATGGCCTGCGGGGGATCGACCCCCAGGTCACGAGGGCCAATCTCCAGGAGATCATCAACCGGGTCCGCTCCCGGTGGCCCCGCGCGGCGATCGTCATCGCCGGGATGAAAATGCCCCAGAGCATGGGACAGGACTACGCCGCGAATTTTGACCGGATCTTCCCCGGTCTCGCCGCGAGGAATTCGGCCACGCTCATCCCCTTTCTATTAGAAGGGGTCGCCGCCCATCCTAGCCTCAACCAAGGCGACGGCATCCACCCGACGGCCGCCGGGGACGCACTCGTTGCAGGGACCGTGTGGACGTACCTGCTTCCGATCCTGCGGTCAGCACACTAGGATAGAGGTGATGGCTCTGGACGCGGCCCGCATGCGGCGGGCCTCCGCCGGACCCAGCGGTCTGGCTCTGGAACGGGAAATATTTCCCTCCTAATTTCTCGGCCTCGCTCGCCCTATTCTTCGACGTGCGGACCCCCCGGATCGGGCGCAGCCTTACCGCCCATCGACGCAAGTCGGTATCATGGAACAAAAGACTGGAATGGAGCTTTAGCGGGGTATAGCCGGATAATATGCGCGTAAGTGGCTAATAAATAGTTATTTGATAGATTTTCAATTCTGTTGATAATCCATTGGAATTCGGCCTTGCCGGTGCAAATCAATTGTATCACGCTCCGTAAATGGTCCGTGCTTCATGGAAAATTGCGTGTGCAGCTGCGTGCCTTTTGGTCGGGGTGAGCGCGCGGGGACAGTTCGCGTGGAATATGGACGAAGGTAATTTCGGTGACTCGATAAACTGGTCGGGCGGCACCCCCTTATTCGACGGATCCGACACCCTAATTTTTGACCTAAGCCAGGGGAATTTCTCGGGCCAGGCGGTGAGTGTGGCCGTCAACGCCCCGGTGAACGGGGGAACGATCTCGATCATCAACTCGGGATCCGGCGGCCTAACCATTCTCGGCAGCAACACGCTGAGTTTCAATTCGCTGACGGACAGCTCCACCGATGCGGTGACGATTTCTGCTCCTCTCAGCGGAGGCAGCCTGACCGTGAATTCCGGAACCCTCACGCTGGCGGGTGCGGACACGATCTCGGGCACGACAATCGCCAGCGGCGCCACGCTGCAGCTTGGCAACACCACGGCGGGCAACGGGACGATCACGAGCTCGGTCGTCGATTTCGGCTCCTTCGTATTCGACAACTCGGACTGCACCACCTTCACCGCCGGCATCTGCGGGACGGGCAGCGTGACGGTCGAGAACGGGATGGTCACCCTCGGCGGCTGCAACACCTACTCGGGCACGACCACGGTGACCAATGGGGCGCGCCTCCTCGACATGGGCTGCGATTCCTTCTCGGCGAACAGCGGGATGATGCTGACCTGCGGCGGCCAGCTCTCCGTCGGCTCCAACGAGTCGATCCTGAGCCTCCTCGGCGACTGCAGCACCACGGTCTGCATCGCCTCCGGCGCCAACCTGGTCATCAACACCGGCAACAACTGCGCCGGCTACGCGGGCGACATCATGGGCTGCGGCTCCCTTGAGATCGGCAGCAACGCCTACCAGATCCTGACGGGCTCCAATTCCTACACGGGCGGCACGACGATCGACTGCATGGCGACGCTGCAGCTCGGCAACGGCAGCACGAACGGGACCATCAGCAACGGGGTCACCGACAACGGGACCCTCGTCTTCGACAACACGGGCTGCACCACCTTCTGCGGCATCTCGGGCAGCGGCGCCGTCACCATCGAGAACGGCATGGTCACCCTCCTCGGCTCAAACTGCTACTCGGGTACGACGACGATCGACTGCGGGGCGAGCCTCGTCCTGGGGAATGGCTCGACGGACGGCACGATCGCCGGGGCGGTCGTCGACAACGGGTCGCTCACCTTCGACAACGGGGACTGCACGATCTTCACGGCCGGGATCTGCGGGACGGGCAGCGTCACGATAGAGAACGGAATGGTCACGCTCGGTGGCACCAACACCTACTCTGGCACGACGACGGTGACCAATGGGGCGCGACTCATCGACATGGGCTGCGACTCCTTCTCGCCGAACAGCGCGATGATGTTGACCTGCGGGGGCCAGCTAACCGTGGGTTCGAACGAGTCCATCCTCAGCCTCATGGGCGACTGCAGCACAACGGTGTGCATCGCCTCGGGCCAGACCCTCCTCGTCAACCAGGGCAACGAATCCTGCGGGTACGCCGGTGACATCATGGGCAGCGGCGCACTCGAGATCGGCGCCAATGCCACGCAGATCCTGACGGGGTATAACAGCTACTCCGGTGGGACGACGATCGACTGCATGGCGACGCTGCAGCTCGGGAACGGCGAAAGCGACGGGTCGATCACCGGCCCCGTGGTCGACAACGGGACGCTGGCCTTCAACCTGGCGGACTGCCTGACGTTCTGCGGCCCGATCTGCGGATCCGGGACCGTCGTCATCAGCAGCGGCATGGTGACGCTGATGGGCGACAACTCCTACTCGGGCGGCACGATCCTCTGCAACGGGACGACGCTCTACGTCACGAACTGCAATTCCATCGGGACGGGAACCCTCTCGACCAACAGCACCTGGTGCCTGCCCACGACCCTGGCGGCGTCCAGCAATGCGGTGGCGCTCAGCAACAACATCGTCGTCGGCGGCGCAGGCCTCACGCTCAACATGGCTTCTTCGCCGACGCTCACCCTGTCTGGCAACATCTCGGACCGGGGCAGCAATGACTCGCTCACCATCAACGGGCCGGTCGTCCTCTCGGGTTCCAACAACACCTATTCCGGCGGCACGACGATCAACGGCGCCACGGTGACCATGGGCAGCAACAACGCCTTCAGCACCGGCCCGGTGAATGCGCTGGCCACGGGCCCGGTCGAGACACCCACGGGGACCGTCATCAATGCCATGACCTCGTCGCCGGTCATCAACGGCCTCCTCCTCGCCGAGAACTCCGCCATCAATTTCGAGGCCGGCTCCACCCCGACGCTGGTCGACATGCAGAACAACACTTCGAGCGATACCGCCTCGAGCATCAACCTGGGCAATGACTCGCCGACAACGCTCAGCATCCAGGTGGACAACGATCCTACCTTCTACGGCACCATCTCCGGCAACGGCTCCCTGGTCGTCACGACCAATTCGTCCGGCGAGCTGGACCTCTACGGGGCCAACACCTATTCGGGCACAACGGAGGCGACAAGGGGGACGCTCATCGTCGCCTCGAACGACTTGGCGTTCAGCACGGGCCAGGTGACGCTCGACTGCGGCTCCGCCCTGGGCCTCGACCATTGTGTCACGATCACCAACCCCCTTGTCGTGAACGACGGCGCGGCCATCGGCGGATACGGCACCATCAATTCAAGCCAGGGCATCACGATCCAGAACGGCACGCAGGTCGCCGGGGGCACCGGCAGCATCCTCCTCCACGGCGGGGGCGACGCGCAGCACCTGATCGTTGGCACCCTTGCCTTCGGCGCAAACACCAGCCTCAACCTTGGAAACGGGGGCGTCCTCGACTTCTCCATCCAGAATGCGACCGGCAACGCCGGCACGGACTTCAGCTCGATCACGGCCGCCGGCGCCGTGAACGTCACCGCCGACGCCGGCCAGTTCACGATCCAGGTCATCGGCGTCGACGGGACGGGCCTCGGCATCGGGACGGCGAGCACCTTCAATCCCCTGCTGTCCTATCAGTGGACGCTCCTCTCTGCGGGAAGCCTCAGCTTCTCGAACAGCCTGAACCCATTCCAGATAAGCACCCTGTACTTCTCGAACGCTCCGAGCGCGGGCTTCTCGGTGGTGCAGGATGGAAACAACCTCGACCTCGACTTCACGCCGGTGCCCGAGCCCTCGACCTGGGCCCTCGTGGCCATCGGGATCCTCGGGATGGGCGCGGGCGCGTTCCTGCGCCGGCGCCGCCGGGCCTGAGGCTGGCAACCGCCGGCGGGCTTGGGCAGCGTGGGCGCCTTGCCTCCAAGGATTGAACACCGGCTGATCGTCCTCGCGCTCCTTGCGCTCGCCATCGGCGGCTGCGCCCGCCGGGAGACGCCGGCAGAGGCCGGCATCCGGGACCAGACGCTTCTCCTGGGCAACGGGGCCGAGCCGGAGGACCTGGACCCGCAGGTCGTGACGGCGTACACGGACCAGAACGTCCTCCTGGCCCTGTTCGAGGGCCTGACGGCGATCGACGAGAGGACGTCGCAGGCGGTGCCGGCTGCGGCGGCGTCATGGGAATCCTCCGCGGACGGCCTGTCCTGGACCTTCCACCTGAGGCCCGGGCTGCGCTGGTCGAACGGGGAGCCGCTCTCGGCCGGGGACTTCGCCGCCTCGTGGAGGCGGATGCTTTCGCCGTCCCTTGCGGCGCAATACGCCTACCTCCTCTACCCCATCCGCGGCGCGGAGGCCTTCGCCGGGGGCCGCTCGAGGGACCCCGCCTCCCTGGGGATCGAGGCCCCGGATCCCCTGACGGTCCGCATCCTCCTTTCCAGGCGGACTCCCTACCTGCCCGTCCTCGTCGCCCTGCCGCCGTGGTACCCCGTCAACCCGCGCGTCCTCGCGAAGTTTGGCGCCATGGGGCGGCGCGGCACGAGGTGGACGCGCCCCGGCAACCTCGTGGGCAACGGGCCGTTCACCCTCGAGTCCTGGGAGCCCGGCGCGCGGATCGAGGTCTCGAGGAACCCCCGGTACTGGGACGCCGGCCGGGTCAGCCTGAGGCGGATCGTCTTCTTCCCCATCGACAACCCGGAGGCCGAGGAGCGCGACTTCCGCTCGGGCCAGCTGCACGTCACCTACGCCGTGCCGATCCCGAGGATGGGGTATTACCGCTCGGCCCATCCCGGGCTCCTCCGCATCGACCCGTTCCTGCAGTCGTTCTTCCTGCGCTTCAACGTGACGAGGGCGCCGTTCTCCGACTGGCGCGTGCGCCGGGCCCTCTCGCTGGCCATCGACCGCGACCTCATCGCGCAGCGGGTGCTGTCCGGCGCGTATCCCGCGGCCCACAGCCTCACGCCGGCCGACTGCGGCGGCTACACGGCCCGCGCCTCGGTGGGCCTCGACCTGCCCGAGGCCCGCCGGCTCCTCGCCGAGGCCGGCTTCCCGGGCGGGCGGGGCCTGCAGCCCTTCGATGTCCAGCTCCGGAACGACGGCGTCCAGGAGCCGGTCATGGAGGCCATCCAGGAAATGTGGTCGAGGGGCCTCGGCGTCCACGCGCGGCTGGCGCCCCTGGAGCAAAAGACCTGGATACAGGACCAGCAGACCCTCGGCTACGCCGTCTCGACGGCCTCGTGGGCGGGCGACTTCCTGGATCCCGTGACGTTCCTCGACCTCTTCACGTCCCATGGCGGCAACAACTGGACCGGCTGGGCGGACCCCGCCTACGACGCCCTGATCGAGCAGGCGGCGTCCGAGGCCGACCCCGGGCGGCGCCTCGAGGCCTTCCAGCGGGCGGAGGCCCTGCTCCTCGGCCGTGGGCCCGTGGCGCCGCTTTACTTCGGGGCGCACGCCTACCTGATCCAGCCGGAGGTGCACGGCTGGGAGCCGGCGCTCCTCGGCTACCACCGGTACGCGGGCGTGACGCTTGGGCCCTGACGTATCGAGTTGTCGCCGCGGCCGGCCGGGCGTAGGTTTTGCCGATGCGCCGCCCCCTGGCCGCGATTTTCCTCCTTTTCCTCGGCGCCGGGGCGTCCGCCGCCCCCGTGTCATTCAAGCGCGTCTGGCCCGAGTGGGAGGATGCGATCGATTTCCAGAGCTATTCCGAATACCGCACGGGCAAGGAGGTCGTGGGCAAGTGGACGGTCCTGCGGAGCCAGCCCGAGCACCGGAGCGGCCTCTACTTCATGACGAGGGTCGAGAACCACGGGCCGCCGGTCCCCGGCGCGGCGTTCGTCATCCGGGTCATCTCCGTCGGCTCCGTGGAGACCCGCGTCTACCGCTTCCCCGCCGACATCCCGAAGAAGAGCTGGCTCTTCGAGCTCGGGCTCACGGGCCGCGACTGGGAGGGCCCGAAGCTCCAGCCGATCGCGTGGGAGGTCGAGCTGGACGACGCGGGCGGCAACATCCTGGCGAGGGAGACGAGCTACCTCTGGGAGAAGCCGGAGAAGCGCTGAGCGCTGGGGCAGGGATGATCGATCCTAACAACGTCACGAACCCGTCGCGCACGCCGGCGGAGCTGGAGGAGTTCCTCCTCTTCTGCGTCGTCGTGGCCGGTAAGAACGCGGACCAGCAGTCGAGGAAACTGGAGGGGTTCCTGGGGGGCCGGGCCCCCTTCGCCCACATACGCAGGGCGGCCCGCGAGAGGACGCTAGAGGGGCGCCTGCGCGAGGTGCGCCTCGGCAAATACTCGCTCCTCGCCCGGAGCTTCGCGGAGCTGGCCGGGTCCGGCGAGGACCTCTCGGCCTGCGGCTGGGAGGAGCTCACCCGGTTCCCGGGCATCGGGATAAAGACCGCGAAGTTCTTCGTCCTCCACTCGAGGCCGCGGCAGATGCACGGGGTCCTCGACACCCACGTCCTCTCCTGGATGCGGGAGCACTGGCCGGCGCGAAGGGGCGGGGCCGCGGTCCCGAGGCACTCCCCGCAGGATCCCAGGTCCTACCGCTTCTGGGAGACCGTGTACTTCGGCATGGTGGCCGAGCGGCACCACGGGCGCGCCGCCGTCGACTGGGCAAAGTTCGACCTAGACCTGTGGATGGAACGCCGCGGCGGGGGCCGGGCCGGAGGCTAGGCCTTCTGGATCAGCTCCACCTCGTAGCCCTCGGGGGCGTCGATGAAGGCGATGACCGAGCCCGAGCCTGTCGTCGTCGGGCCGTCCGAGAGGGCGTAGCCCTTCGCGGCGGCCTCCTTGGCGAAGGCGCCGAGGTCGTCCACCTCGAAGGCCAGGTGCATGAGGTCGGGCTGCACCTCGACCGGCGGAGCGCCCCTCAGCTGGCAGAGCTCGATCTCCTCCTCGCTGTTGGGCGTCCTCAGGAACGCCAGCTGGGCGCCGCGGGGCGAGGTGTGGCGGCGCGAGACCTTGAGGCCCAGCGCCTCCTCGTAGAACTTGATGGTGCGCTCGAGGTCGTTGACGCGCATCCGGGTGTGGAGGAGTTTCCTGACCATGGCGGCACCATGCGCGCGTGCGCGGCCGCGCGCAAGCGCGCCGGCGGAGCGCGCGGCTGATCCCGTTGGACTTTCCTCAGGAATCGGGGCACGATTCGCCCTCCACCCCCATGAAAATCCCCGCCCTCGTCCTTGGATTCGTCCTCGTCTCGTCGGGCGCGCTCCGCGCCCAGCCGGACTCCAACTGGCTGGACCACGACCGCGACCGCCCCCAGCCGAAGGTGATCGACCCCGGCACAGCGAGCACGGCGGACCAGCCCGGGCGGCCGCCCTCCGACGCCACGGTCCTCTTTGACGGCAAGGACGCCTCGGGCTGGGTGGCCATGGACGGCAGTCCCACCAAGTGGACCGTGAAGGACGGCGCCTTCATCTGCATGCCCGGGAGCGGCTACGCGCGCACGTCCCAGTCGTTCGGCGACTGCCAGCTCCACGTCGAGTGGGCGTCCCCGGTACCGGCGGACGGCGACAGCCAGGGCCGCGGCAACAGCGGCGTCTTCTTCGGCTACGACCAGTACGAGTGCCAGGTCCTCGACTCCTACCACAACTGGACCTACGCGGACGGCAGCGCGGCCGCCATCTACGGTCAGTATCCCCCGCTCGTGAACGCGATGCGCCCCCCGGGCGAGTGGGAGACCTACGACATCATCTGGACGGCGCCCCGCTTCAGCGAGGACGGCAAGCTGCTCTCCAAGGCGCGCGAGACCGTCTTCCACAACGGCGTCCTCGTGCAGAACAACGTCGAGCTGACAGGGCCGACGGGCTGGATCAACCGCATCCCCTACCGGCCCCACCCCGAGAGGATGCCGATCTCGCTCCAGGACCACGGCCATCCCGTGCGCTTCCGCAACATCTGGGTCCGCGAGCTCGGCAACTACCGCCACAAGGAGTTCCGCCTGGCGGACTCGCTCCTCGACGGCTACGTCGGCACCTACAAGAGCAGCTGGAACCAGGTCACCTTCACGCGGCTCCCGGACGGCCTGCTCAACCTGGCCATGGCCGACCGCAACCTGGTCATGCACGCCGAGTCGCAGACGCACTTCTACGCGCTGACGACCGACGTGCAGTGCACGTTCGACCTCTCGGGCGGCACGAAGAGGGTCGCCGTCAGCGTCGGCGACCCCCAGGACAAGGCCACGCAGTTCCAGCAGGTGACGCAGTAGGCGGCGCCTAGAAGGAATAGGCCGTGCTCAGGCTCACGCCCACCGGCGCCACCAGCTGGTTGCCGGTGAAGCGCTGGCAGACGGGTATCGTCAGCTGCACCGAGACCTTGAACGGCCTCGCGTTTAGCTCGATTCCCGGGGCCGCCAGGAGCCTGCTGTAGCCGGACGCCACGGGCGAGGAGGCCCCCGGGCCGGTGTCGCGGCCGCGGAAGGCGACCTTCATCTCCGCGATCGGGGCGACCTCCAGGCCGCCCATGAACCAGCCCGTGTAGTAGACGCCCACCGCGCCGTCGAGCTCCGTGCCCGGGCGGTACCCGGCCTGCGTGGCCAGCGGCGCGTCGACGAGGCCCTGCACGTACTCCGTCCAGCGGTAGTCCGACCCCAGGGTGAACCTGTGGAAGCCGCCGATGAGCGCATCGGTGCTCCCGCTGCCGATCTCCGTGTCGCGGTCGATGTCGCCGTAGGCGTCGTTCCGGGTGTAGCTGCCGGTCGGCAGCTTGAGCCCGAATATGACGCCGTCGGAGCGGCTCGTCGTCGTGTAGATGCCCTCGACGCGAGCGTCGCCCACACCCCCAAAGTCGAGGCTGACGAGGTCCTGGCCGGAGGCCCCGCCCGTCGTCTCAAAGTGCCTCTGCTCGTAGGGGAGCTCGGCGCGCAGGGACCAGTGGGTGTTGAACACCTGCTGGTAGGCGAAGGTGTAGAAGCTGGTCCTGATGTCCCTGTCCGGGTTGTCAGCTGCCGGGGCCTCGGAGGACCCGCTCCAGTTCTGGTCCTGGTCCTGGTAGGCGTAGTTGAGGAAGAGCATGCTGCCCGTCTGGCCGGGGAGCATGGAGGCCGTGCCGACCTCGTAAATCCCGCAGCCGCAGGCGCAGGCGCGCGCGCGGCCGGGGAGGATCAGGGCTCCTGCGGCCGCAAGGGCCGCGAGGCGCGGAATCACACGTGAGATGAACTGTGCCGGGTACGCCCGGCCGTTTCTGGAAAATTGCATGGTTGCCAAGGGTTGCTGAGCTGCGGAGGACCCGGGCGCACGCGGCGCCGCGGGGTTCAAGCGCACGGGCGCGGTAGCGCGTGCCGGCGCGGACAAGGGGCCGCAGGGCGGCCCCGGGGCTGCTCAGGCCAACCTTGGCGGACGGATCAGGACTTCCGGCGATCGACTAGGCGCGAACCGGGCGCCGGGCTCGGCCCATGCGCGCTCGGTGCGCTCGCAGACAAAGGGCGTGGTCCGCTCGAGGATGAGGACCAGCTTCGCCGCGGCGGAGGGCGCCGCGACCGGGGCATGCTGCTCGGCGGCCTTCCTCGCCCGGCTGACCGCCTGGCAGATCTCGCAGGGCTTGCCCGGGTCGAAGGTCTCGCAGACGGCGGCGGCGATCGACTCGGTCCTCGCGTAGCCCGAGAACATGCGCGCCCACGCGGCCACCTGCGCCAGGTCGAGCATCGCCCCGCTCGTGCAGAGCCAGGCGACGAGCAGCGAGACGGCGGCGACGCGGCGGGACATCGGCGCAAAAGCTAGCCCTCCAGTTGCGGGGCGCAAGGGCGAAGGCTGGCCGCTTCCCATTCTGGACAACGCCGGCATTAGGAGCCAACATGGTCCTCCCCGCGGGCGCACCGTGCGCAGCCCGCGAAGGACAACACCCCGACCCAAACGCCCCATGGATGAAATCCCCGTGAGCCGACGAGATGCGATAAGGATGGCCGCGGTTGCCGGCCTAGCGCTTGCGGGGGGCGCCTCCCCTGCGGCGGCAGCCGGGCCCGCGGGCCGGCGGGGGACCCTCGACCTCGGGATCGCGACCTATTCGCTGCGCAAGCTCCCGACCGAGGCGGCCATCGCGGCCCTGAGGCACATGCAGGTCACCTCCGCCTCGGCCTTCCGCGTGCATCTCCCCATCCTGGCGCCCGCCACCCCAGAGGAGTGCCGCGCCATTGCAAAGCTCTTCACGGACGCCGGCATCACCCTCGCCAGCACGGGCGTCGTCACCCTCGAGAAGAGCGAGGCGGCCATGCGCCACGACTTTGAGTGCGGCAGGGCCGCGGGGCTCACGACCATGACGGCGTCGTACGCCAAGCCGCCGGACAGGGAGGCCCTCCTCATGACGGAGCGGTTCGTCCGCGAGTACGGGATCCGCCTCGCTTTCCACAACCATGGGCCGGAGGACGCCGTCTTCCCGTCGCCCTACGACGTGTGGAAGGCTGTCGAGCCTTACGACGAGCGGATGGGCCTGTGCATCGACGTCGGGCATTCCCACCGGGCCGGCGTCGACCCCGCGGAGGCGATCCGCCGCTGCTCCGCGCGCCTCTACGACCTCCACATCAAGGATTCCCTGGCGCCCGCGGGCGCAAAGAGGGACATCCCCGTCGTCATGGGCCACGGCCACCTCGACATCCGCGGCATCATGACGGCGCTCCTAGACGTCGGCTACACCCACCAGGTGGGCCTCGAGTACGAGGTCGAGGAGCTCGATCCCGTGCCCGGGGTCGCGCAGTCCTTCGGCTACATGCGCGGCATGCTGGCCGCCCTCACCACCTCATGAAGACCCATGCATGCCTCCTCGGGGCCCTCCTCGGCCTCGCGGTCCTGGCCCCCTGCGCCCGCGCCGACCAGGCGCCCAACACCCTGACCCCCCAGGAGGTGCGGGACGGCTGGAAGCTCCTCTGGGACGGAAGGACGACCGACGGCTGGAGGAGCGCCCGCCACCCGTATTTCCCCAAGTCCGGGTGGGTGATCCACGACGGCGTCCTCCACGTCATCGAGACCGGCGGCAAGGAGGGGGGACCCGGCGGCGACACGGGCGGCGACATCATCACGACGCGCAAGTACTCGAACTTCGACCTGAAGGCGGACTTCAAGATCACCCCCGGCTGCAACAGCGGGATCAAGATCTTCGTCGACCCGGAGCTCAACAAGGGGGCCGGCTCCTCAATAGGCCTCGAGTACCAGATCCTCGACGACCTGCGCCACCCCGACGCCAAGCTCGGCAGGGACGGCGACCGGACGCTCGGCGCCCTCTACGACCTCTACCCTCCCATCAAGGACAAGCCCGTCAACCCCATGGGCGAGTGGAACCACGCCGAGATCATCTCCAACGGCCCGCACGTCGAGCACTGGCTTAACGGCGTCAGGATCCTCCAGTACGACCGGTTCACTCCCGGGTTCCGCCAGAGGGTCCAGGAGAGCAAGTTCAAGAGGTGGCCCGGCTTCGGCGAGCTCCACTCGGGCTACATCCTCCTCCAGGACCACGGCGACGAGGTCTTCTTCCGCAACATCAAGATCAAGGTTCTCCCCGACAAGACATGAATCCCATGACACCACAAACGAGCCGCAGGCAGTTCCTGAAGACGGGCGCGGCCGCCGGCGTAGGCCTGGCGGCGCTTCCCGCGTGGATCCGGGCAAACCCGGCCAGCCCCTCGTCGAGGGTCCGCCTCGCCGTGGTCGGCACGAACAACCGCGGCCTCGACCACATCGAGTCGTACTCCGGCATACCGGAGGCCGAGGTCGTCTACATCTGCGACGTCGACGACCGGGCCCTCAAGAAGGGGGTCGCCGAGGCCGGGAAGTTCCCGTCCATGAGCGCAAAGACGCTGAAGGACTTCAGGAAGGCGCTCGACGACCCGTCGATCGACGCCGTCTCGATCGCGGTGCCCGACCACTGGCATACGCCGATGGCGATCCTGGCGCTTGCCGCAGGGAAGCACGTCTACGTCGAGAAGCCCTGCAGCCAGAACCCCTTCGAGGGGGAGCTGCTGCTGCGGGCGATCGCCCGCTACGGGAAGCTCGTGCAGATGGGCAACCAGCGCCGGTCCTTCCCGAACACGAACGAGGCGATCCGCCAAATCCACGACGGCGTCATCGGCCGGGCGTACTACGCGAAGGCGTGGTACGAGAACCAGCGCGGCAGCATCGGGCACGGCACGGTGGTCGCCGTGCCGCCGGAGCTCGACTACGAGCTCTGGCAGGGCCCCGCCCCGCGGACGCCCTACCGCAGCAACGTCATCCCCTACAACTGGCACTGGTTCTGGCACTGGGGCACCGGCGAGGCCCTCAACAACGGCACGCATGAGATCGACGTCTGCCGGTGGGCCCTGGGCGTCGACTTCGCCACGAAGGTCACCTCGACGGGGGGCCGCTTCGCCTTCAGGGATGACTGGCAGACGCCCGACACCCAGGTGATCGGCTGGGACTTTGGCGGCGACAAGTCGATCTCCTGGGAGGGCCGCAGCTGCAACGGGTACCCGACCGAGCGCCTCTCCCGCGGCGCCTACTTCTACGGGACCGAGGGCACGGCGCTCCTGGAGAACGACAACTACACGGTCTTCGACAACAACAAGAAGAAGGTCCGCGAGCTCCTCGACAAGCCCGAGGGGAACGGGACGGACCTGCGCAGCGCCTCGGGCATCCGCCTCGACCGGCTGCACGTCCAGAACTTCGTCGATGCCATCCGCACGGGCTCGGCCCTGAGCTCGCCGATCGAGGAGGGCCACAAGAGCGTGACGATGCTCCACCTCGGCAACATCGCCCAGCGGGTCGGGCGAGCCCTGGCCTGCAACCCCGCGGACGGGCACATCG
>DASXEV010000029.1:0-212570 GCA_036489955.1 Opitutaceae bacterium | reverse complement strand
GGAGGAGACAGCCGTCTGCAACCTGGGCTCGGTCATCCTTGAGACTCACCTTCTCCCAGACGGGGCCCTCGACCATAAGAAGCTGCGCGAGACCGTTCGCATGGCGGTCCGTGCGCTCGACAACGTCATCGACATCAACTTCTACCCGACGGAGGCGGCCCGTCTCTCGAACAGCCGGCACCGCCCGATAGGCCTCGGCGTGATGGGCATCGCGAATACCCTCTACATGAAGGGCATCGCCTTCGCCTCGCCTGAGGCGGTGGAGTTCAACGACGAGTTCATGGAGGCGATCGCCTACTATGCCTACGAGGCGAGCTCGGACCTGGCCGCGGAGCGCGGGACCTACTCCTCCTACAAGGGATCGAAGTGGGACCGCGGGCTGCTTCCCCTGGACACGGTCGACATCCTTGAGAAGGAGCGTGGGCTCCCCATCCAGGTGCCGCGCCGGGCGAGGATGGACTGGTCGCCGGTCCGCTCGAAGATTGCCGCCCAGGGCATGCGCAACAGCATCGTGCTCGCCATTGCGCCCACGGCGACCATCTCGAACATCACGAACACGTCGCCCTGCATCGAGCCGACGTACAAGAACCTGTTCGTCAAATCGAACCTCTCCGGCGAATTCATCGTCCTCAACCCGTTCCTCGTGAAGGACCTGAAGGCACGGGGGATCTGGGACCAGGACATGATGGACAACCTGAAGTACTTCGACGGCGAGCTGAAGGACATCGACCGCATACCGGTCGACCTGAAGCAGAAGTACCTGACGGCATTCGACATCGACCCCTCATGGGTGGTCGACGCCGCGGCCCGGCGCCAGAAGTGGATCGACCAGGCCCAGTCCGTCAACCTGTGGATAAAGACGCCGGACCTGAAGACGCTGTCGCACATGTACCGGCATGCCTGGCACGCCGGCCTCAAGACGACCTACTACCTGCGGGGCCTGGGGGCGTCCAATATCGAGAAGTCGACCGTGCACGTGAAGAAGGAGATGCGCGGGGCGGCCGGCGAGACGACGGCCGAGGCCGCGGCGCCGTCCGCGGAACCGGTGCCGGAGCGCAAGCAATACACGGAGGCCGAGAAGGCCGCGTGCTCCATCGAGGCGATGCGCAGCGGCGGCACCTGCGAGGCCTGCCAGTAGGAATTATCACATGACGGCCTTGTAATAGGCCCACCCACGAGAATCCGCGCCCGCTCTTGGGCGCGGATTCGTTGTTTCGGCCCTTCCCCGGGGAAAGCCCGGCCGCAGGCGCCGCCTACCTTGAGGCTTGGTACTCCGCCAGCACCGCCTCGAACGAGGGATTGTTTACGGCGCGCCCCTTGTAGAGCACGATGGGCGTCTCCCCGCTCATCACGCTGTTCAAGGCCGCGATCTTCGCCTCCATTTCCTCCCTTGAGCTGCCCTTGACGGAGGCATGGGCCTCGGACGAGGCCGTGACGGGGATGTTCGCCGCCTTGATCTTCGCGATCAGGGCCCGCCCGCGCTTCCCCGCCTCGAGCGGACAGCCGTACGGCGTCAGGACGGTGACGACGCGGGGATCGACGCCGTCGAGGGGAAGGATGTCCTTGAAGCCGAACTGGCTCGCCGGGCGGGTCCCCGGCCTCGAGGCGATGAACGCCGCATTGCTTTTGGCGGCCGTTCGCTCCTGGAGGAATTCCCTCGCCTTATACAGGCCGATCACGACGCAAAGCATGAGGAAAAGCTTCTTCATTGCGCTTGCCGGGGCGGGGAGGGGGACCCGGATGCGGGTGGTGGCCCAGCCCGGCTCATGCCCGGGGGCGCGGGGTGGGAATGGCGCGTGATCCTCAACGAAGCGGGGCCCCTTCGAGGCGCGGCGCGGTAAGGCCGCGTCGCGCTCCTGCGGGTGCGTGCATATAGGCTTGGCGCCGGGTGGCCTGGGGTCAATTGCCGGCTTTCGCCAGGAAAGGCCGCCTCGCCCCTTGCAGGCCGGGGCCGATGGGGGTAACGTGTCTCCCATGAAAGGGCGCCCTTCAATCCGGGGGAAGGCATGCACGGCCCTTCTGCTTTGTTGCCTGGGGGCGCCGGCGATTTACGCCAAGCTCCCGAGGACCGCGCCCCGCACCGAGGTCGTGTTCGAGGGCCCCGACAATTACTCCGACTGGAGGCTGAGCGACGGCGCCCCCTGGTACCGCCAGTCCGTCTTTGATGCCGTGCGCACCTACGTTGCGCAGCAGGCCGGCACGATGCTTCCGGACGGGTACGCCCTCAAGCTCACGTTCACGGACATCGACTTTGGCAACAGGGCCTTCCGGCGAAGCTCCGGGGGCTTCACCGCGCCCGAGTTCGAGTTCACCTACGTGGTCACGGATGCCTCGGGCGCCGTCGTCAGGCACGGCATCGAGGACCTGAAGAGGTCCACGGACATGGGGAACGACAGGTTCTCGGTCTCGACGACCGACCTGTCGACCGAGATCATCCAGGGGGAGAAGCCGATGCTGAAGTACTGGGCGGACACGGCGCTTGCGGGCCTGGGGCAGCGCTGAATCCCCGGGGCGCGGGCCATGCGCGCCGCAGGGCAAGTCATCTTCCCCGCAGGCGGCTGATCATCGCCTTCGCCTGGGCGAGCCCCGGCCTGAGGCGGAGGACCTCCTCGAACTGCGCGACCGCCTCGCCCGAGCGCCCCGGCAGCGCCGCCAGGGCGAGCCCGTAGTTGAACCGCGCCTCCACCGAGCCCGGCCGGATCCTCACGGCCTCGCCGTACTCGGACGCCGCGTCCCCGCCGCGGCCGGGCACCGACGACAGGAGGTAGGCCAGGTTGAAATGGGCCTGGAAATTCTCCGGGCTCATCAGCGTGGCCGACTCGTACTCGGTGATCGCCTCGGAGCGGCCGCCGGGAGTCGAGGCGAGCGCGGTCGCGAGGTTGTAGTGGGCGTCGCCGGATTCCGGCTCGAGCCTCGCGGCCTCGCGGAACTCGGCGATGGCCCCGGGCATTCCCCCCCTCGTCCTTGCGAGCGCGGCCGCAAGGGCCTCGTGCGGCCCGGCAAGGTCCGGCATGATCCCCACGGCGGTGCGGTATTCCTCCAGGGCCTCGGCCGAGCGGCCCGGCTCCTTCTCGAGGGCCTCTCCGCGCCTCACGTGCTTCTCGGCGAAGGCGGCCAGGATGGCCATGGTCTGGCGGAGCTCCTCCCCTGCGCCGGGATCGTTCCGCCGCTTCAGCGTCGCGTACAGGTTGGCATGCGCGACCCAGTTGTCCTTGGTGACGGCGGCGGCGTGGCGGAACAGGGTCTCGCCGTCCCTCCAGTAGGACAGCTGGTGCTCCGCTGCTGCGGCGGACCCGGCGACGGCGGCGCAGCAGAGGCAGGCGAGCGGCCTGCGAAGGCGGCAGTGTCGCTCCGCCAGGTCCCCGAGCGCCCAGGCGGCCCAGATGAAGATCCCCACCAGGGGAAGGTAGCTGTAGCGGTCGGCCATGGCCTGGCCGCCCACCTGCACGAGCCCGATGACCGGGACGAGCGTCCCCAGGAACCAGAGCCAGCCCACGGCGGCGTACGGCGCCCGCCTGGCGAGGGCCGCCGCGAGGATCGTGACGGCGCCCAGCGCGGCGGCCGCCAGCAGGGCGTCGCGGAGGGGAGGCGGCTCGGCGAACGACGGATAGAAGACGGCGAGCCCGTGCGGGTAAAGGCACTTGCCGAGGTACGCGCAGTAGGCGACAAGCGCGTTCGCCGCGCGGGCGCCGGGCGGGAATTCCGCCGCCGAGGCGACCGCGTCACCCCCGGCCTGGGCGCGGAGCGTGATCAGGCACGAGACGGCCGAAAGGGCGAGGAACGGCAGCTTTTCCGCCGCGATGCGCAGCCCTGCGCGCATCGTGGCCGCGCGGAACCGCCCGAGCGGCCAGTAATCGAGGAGGAGCAGGACGCAGGGCAGCGTGACCACCATCGGCTTGCTCATGAGGCCAAGGGCGAAGAGCGCCAGGGCGAGCGCATAGGCGCCCCAGGCCGGCCGCCGTTCCGCGGCGCGCCTGGCGTAGGCCGCGTAGGCGAGAAGCGTCAGCATCCAGAAAAGGCCGCTGAGGACGTCCTTCCTCTCCGCGATCCAGGCGACCGACTCCACGTGGAGCGGGTGCAGCCCAAACAGGGCCGCCGCAAGCGCGCTCCGCCAGAGGGCTCCCGTCATCCGGAAAAGGGCGAGGAGGAGCAGGCTGGAGCTGAGGGCGTGCAGCAGGACGCTCGTCAGGTGGTGTCCCCACGGGTGCAGCCCAAACACCTGCGCGTCCGCCATGTGGGAGAGCCAGGTGAGGGGATGCCAGTTCGAGGCTTCCGTGCTCGCCAGGGCCCAGCGGATCCCGGCCCAGGTGAGGCCGGCCGCGACGTGGGGGTTCTCGCTCACGTAGACGGGGTCGTCGTACGTGATGAAGGGGTGGGACAGGGCCGGGAGGTAGATTCCGGCGACAACGGCGAAGAGGAGGCACGCGGCAAGGGCTGCGGGCCCCCGGGATGCGGCGAGGCGTGCGGCGGGCGCTGGCTCTGGGGCGGGGTTCGGCACGGTGGCCCGGGCGGTATGCCCAGGTCACAGGAAAGTAACGTCCGCCCCCTCCTTGCCAAGCCGGCGGACGCCTTGACGGTGGGCGGCGCCGGCATTTGCTGGATGCCCATGCGACGGACACTCATCCAGACACTCGGCGCCGGCGGCGCCTGCCTGCTCCTGCTGGCGCCATTGGCCCCGTCCCTGCGGGCCGCCGACGGGAACGTCGGCGACCAGATCGTGCTGGCCATCATCGTGTCCCGGCACGGGGTGCGGGCGCCCCTCCAGCCGAACGAGGCGCTTGCGAGGTACTCCGCCCGCGCCTGGCCCGAGTGGGAGGTGAAGCCCGCGATCCAGACCCCGCGCGGGAACCAGCTGGTCGGCTACATGGGCGACTACTACCGGGCGAGGTTCATGCGGTCGGGTCTCCTGTCGGGGGACCCGGCGACCGACGGTCCCCTGGTGTACATCCGGGCCGACAACGACCAGCGGACGATCGAGACGGGGAGGATCATCGGCAAGGCCCTCGTGCCTGTCGGCGAGCCCGACGTCCATCCGGCGCCCGGGGGTACCTTCGACCCCCTTTTCCAGCCCTACAGGGCCCATGTGGGCCATCCCGACCTGCAGCTCGCCGAGGCGGCGGTACTCGGCAGGCTGGGGGGCGACCCCCAGTCGATCGACGCCGCCTTTGCCCCGCAGCTCGCGGAGCTGAGGGGCATCCTGTGGGGCGGCGCGCCCGCCCAGGGCCCGCTCGCCGAGGGCGAGCACTCGCGGGTGTCCGAGGGGACGAAGCACTACCTTGTCAGCATTTCCGGGCCCATCCAGGCGGCGGAGGTGTGCGTGGACGGCTTCATCCTGGAATACGCCGACGGCAAGGCGGACGCCGACGTGGGCTGGGGGAAGGTCGACGGCAAGGTGCTGACGGACCTGCTGGCGCTCCACGACTTCTTCTTCGACCTGGCGGACCGCACCTACTACCTCGCCCAGGTCAACGGCTCCAACCTGGCCAGCCACATCGTCGACACCCTCGAGCAGGCGGCGTCCGGCGATCCCGTCCCGGGGGCTATCGGGCCGTCGGGGGAGAAGATCGTCGTCCTCGCGGGCCACGACTCGAACCTGGCGAGCCTCGGCGGCCTGCTCGGGATGAACTGGTGGATACCGGGCACCCAGATGAACCCGACCCTTCCGGGAAGCGCGCTCGTCTTCGAGCTATGGAGGAAGGGCGGCGAAAAGGACGCCTACTTCGTGAGGACGAGCTACGTGTCCGGCACCCTGGAGCAGCTGCGCACCGCCGCGCCGCTCTCGTTGGCCTCCCCCCCGGCGCTGGCGCCCATCTTCATCCCCGGCTGCGGCGGGGACGCCCCGAACTTCGACGCGACCCTCCCCGACTTCATCCGCCAGGCGAGGAAGGTGATTGCCCCCTCCTTCACGGAAGCCGAGCCTTGAGCAGACCATGGTGACGATCACGGGAGAATACCAGGGCGGGCTCCACTGCCTGTCCGTCCACGGCCCCTCGGGAAACAACCTGCCGACCGACGCCCCGAGGGACAACCAGGGCCGCGGGGACGCCTATTCGCCGACGGACCTCGTCGCCACGGGTTTCGCGACCTGCATCGCGACGACGATGGCGATCGTGGCCCGGCGCCACGGCGCCGAGATCGAGGGGATACGCTTCGAGGTGAGGAAGGAGATGTCGGCCGACGCGCCGCGGAGGATCTCGAGGCTCGCGGCGAAGTTCTGGATGCCCGTGTCCGCGCGGGCCGTGCCGCCCGGCGTCCTCGAGCATGCCGCGAAGACGTGCCCCGTCCAGCAGAGCCTCGCCCCGTCGGTCGAGAGGCTTATCGAGCTGGTCTGGCCCTAGAGGCCTCGACGGGCCCGTCCGGGCCCGTCAGCTCGTAGGTGGTGTCGTAGGTGAGCGAGATCTTGCGCGTCACGAAGACCCTGACGCGGATGTTCCCGGACCTGGGGCCGGTCGGCGTCGCGTTGCCGTCGACCCTGCGCTCGTCGCCCTTGTTGTTGATGGCCCGCCCGGTGAAGGAGACAGGCTCGCCCTTCTCGGCCCTCCTGAGCTCGTCGTCCGTGATCGCGATCCATATCCTCCCCCTCTCGTTGAAGAGGAAGTAGGGGAAGACCTTGGCGTAGTAGGTCGACGAGTAGACGGCGTTCCTGCGGACGAACGGCGGCATGATCATCGTCACGGTGGCGATGTAGATCGACGTCGTGCAGGCCTTGATGTCGACCGTGGCGTACTTGGCCAGGGGGTCGGCGGCCCTGAGGGGCGCCGAAAGCGCAAGGACGGCTAGGACGGCGGCTGTGAACCTGCGCACCCGCCAAATCTGGCGGCCGCCGCCCCGCGGGCAAACCGGAAAGCGCCGCAAGGACGTTTCGCGTTGCGCCCGCAGGGCGGGGGCCGTCATCTGGTTGCCCGCCACATGCCGAGGAAAACGCAGGCCACCTGGGGGGGACGCTTTGGATCGGGCCCCGCGACGCTGATGCTCAAATTCAGCGAGTCGGCCTCCTTTGACCGGCGGCTCGCCCCCTTTGACGTCGCCTGCAGCAAGGCCCACAGCGCGATGCTCGCAAGGGTGGGCATCCTTAAGGCCTCCGAGCGGGCCGCAATCCACGCCGGCCTCGACGCCATCCTGGCGAGGATCGGGGCCGGCCGGTTTGCCTGGGACGAGCGGCTGGAGGACGTCCACATGAACATCGAGCACGCCCTTGCCGCGAAGGTCCCGGCCGCCGCCAGGCTCCACACGGCCCGGAGCCGGAACGACCAGGTGGCGACGGACATGAGGCTGTTCTTCAAGGCGGCCTGCGCCTCGCTGGACGAGCGCCTCCTTGGCGCGCAGCGGGCCCTCCTCAGCGCCGCCGCCGCGGCGCGCACGGTCCGGATGCCGGGCTACACGCACCTCCAGAGGGCCCAGCCGGTCAGCGCCGCCCACCACCTCCTCGCCTGGATGGAGATGCTCGGACGCGACAGGAGCCGCCTGGCCGCGGTCGCCGAGCGCGCCAACGAGTGCCCCCTCGGGTCCGGCGCCATCGCCGGCACCACGCTGCGGATCGACAGGGAGTATGCCGCCACCCTCCTCGGCTTTGTCGACGCGAGGGGCAGGCCGCGGCTGACACAGAACTCCATGGACGCCGTGGCCGACCGGGACATACACCTGGAGTTCGCGTCCGCGTGCGCCCTCCTGGGCGTCCATTTCTCGAGGATCGCGGAGGACCTTGTCCTCTGGAGCACCGCGGAGTTCGGGTTCGTCCGCCTGCCGGAGGGATTCTGCACGGGCAGCTCGCTCATGCCGCAGAAGAGGAACGCCGACGCCTGCGAGCTCCTGAGGGGCAAGTCGGCGCGGCTGCAGGGCAACCTGCACGCGCTCCTCACGCTCGTGAAGGGCCTACCCATGACGTACAACCGGGACCTCCAGGAGGACAAGCCGCCGGTCTTCGACAGCTTCGACCAGGCCGGCCTCTGCACCGAGGTGATGGAGGCCGTGTTTCGCGGCATGTCCTTTGACGCCGGCAGGTGCGCCGCAGCCCTTGCGGACCCGGGGCTCCTCGCCACGGACCTCGCCGACTACCTGGTCTCGAGGGGCGTTCCCTTCCGCGAGGCCCACCACGCCGTGGGGGCCGCGGTGGCGCTGGCCGAGAAGAGGGGCTGCGGCCTTTCCGACCTTCCGACCTCCGAGGTGAGGAGGGTGAACCGGGCCTTTGGCGCCGACTGGAAGAAGGTCTTCGACGTCGGGCGCGCCCTCTCCATGCGCACGGGCGTCGGCATGCCGGGCCCGAGGCAGGTCGACCGGCAGATCGCGCGCTGGAAGAAGGCGCTCCGCTAGCGCCGGGCAGCCCCGGGGATGGCCAAGGTCCGAATCCTGCCCGAGCGCGTCGCCAACCAGATCGCGGCGGGCGAGGTCGTCGAGCGTCCCGCGGCCGTCGTCAAGGAGCTGCTCGAGAACGCCCTCGATGCCGGCGCCGGCAGGATTACGGTCGAGTTCACGCACGCCGGCAGGGCGCTCATCCGCGTCGAGGACGACGGCCACGGCATGTCGCCCGAGGACGCGCGCACGGCCCTCGAGCGGCACGCGACGAGCAAGATAGCCGAGTCCGCCGACCTCGACCGCCTGGGAACCTACGGGTTCAGGGGGGAGGCGCTTCCCTCCATCGCGAGCGTCTCGCGCTTCACGCTCCAGACGCGCGAGCGCGGGAGCGATGCCGGTACGGAGATCGTCGTCAACGCCGGCAAGGTCGCCCACGTGCGCGCCTGCGGGCGGCCGGTCGGGACGAGGATAGACGTCGAGCACCTGTTTGAGCCCGTGCCCGCCCGCCGCAAGTTCCTGAAGAGCGACCGCACGGAGGCGGGCCACATCATAGGCTGCGTGCGCCTCTACGCGCTGGCTTGCCCGGGAACCTCGTTCGCGCTCTACGAGGACGGCCGGCAGATCTTCAAGTCGCCCGAGTGCCCCGGCCTCCTTGAGAGGGTCTCGGAGATCTTCGGCGCCCAGGCCGCGGAGGGCCTCATCCCGCTCGGCCATTCCGAGCCGGGGCTTCGCCTGGGCGGCCTCATCGGCCGCCCCGGGCTGGCCCGCTCGTCGAGGCATGACATGGTCGTCTTCATCAACGGGCGGCCCGTCGACAGCCGCGCCATCAACGGGGCGCTCATGGAAAGCTACCGCGGGTCGCTGCCCGAGGGGCGGTACCCGGTGGCCTACGCCTTCCTGGAGTGCGCTCCCGCCGACGTCGACGTGAACGTCCACCCGGCGAAGCGCGAGGTCCGGTTCCGGAACGAGCCGCAGGTGAGGGGATTTGTCATCCGCGCGGTGCTGGGCCGCCTGCGGGAGTGGTCGGGCCAGGGCCCGGAGGCGCAGGCCCCCCAGCCGGTGGTGCACGCAAGCCACGCGCCGCTGCCGGCGCCCTTCCAGGCCTTCGCCGCCGACCGGCCCCAGGACCCGCCCGCGGCATCCCCGGTGGGGCCGTCGCCCCCCGGCGGCGCGCGCGACGCGGCGCCCCGGTGGCGGTTCGTCGGGATGGCGCACGGCAGCTACGCGCTGTTCGAGACGGACCACGGCCTCGTGCTCCTCGACCGCCGGGCCGCCCACGAGCGCATCTGGTACGAGAGGCTGAAGGCGCAGTTCCGCGAGGGCGTCACGGTCCAGCGCCTGCTCCTGCCTGTCTCCGTCGAGCTCAACCCGGTCGCGTCCGCGCTCCTGACGGACAGCCTGCGCTTCCTGCGCAGCCACGGGCTCGAGGTCGAGGAATTCGGGAGGAACTTCTTCCGCATCGAGGCCCTTCCATCGTGGATGGAGCCCGGGGACGCGGAGGCATTCCTGAGGGACCTCGTGGACGCTCTGCGCGAGGGGGCGCTGCGGGCGGACGACCTCGACCTTGCCCGCGACGCCCTGGCCCGCCTCGCGGCCGCGAAGGCGGTCCGGCTGCCCGCACTGTCGGGCGGCGCGGAGGTCACGGCGCTCCTCGGCCAGCTCTTCTCGACGGCGTCCCCGGTGACGAGCCCGTCCGGAAGGCCCACCTTCGTGGAGCTCAATCACGCCGAGCTCGCAAGGCGTTTCCAAAAATAACCGGATTGGCCCCGTTTTTGCGTGACCGGCCCGATGGCCGGCGCGAATCTTTCATGCGTCCGCCGTTTCTTCGCATGGCCACACCCACAAAGGAAAAGAAGTCCGTAGATAATCCGGCCGAGGTCATGCGGTCCCTCATCCAGAGGCACCTGACGTCGACGCTGGCCAGGTACGCCCCGACGGCCACGCCGAGGGACTGGTGGGTGGCCTCGTCCCTGGCCGTCCGCGACGCGATCCACGAGCGGATGATCAAGACGCAGTTCGTCCACAACGCCAAGAACTCCAGGCGGTTGTATTATTTTTCGATGGAGTACCTGATAGGCCGCCTCTACGAGAGCAACCTCCTGGCGACGGGCCTGTCGGCCGCCGTGAAGGAGGCCCTGGCCTCCCTCGGGGTCGACTACGAGAAGGTCCGGGAATCGGAGGTGGACATGGGCCTTGGGAACGGGGGCCTCGGCCGGCTGGCCGCCTGCTTCCTCGATTCCCTGGCGACGCTGGACTACCCCGCGCTGGGCTACGGCATCCACTACGAGTTCGGGCTATTCAAGCAGGACATCGTGGACGGCAGCCAGGTCGAGCATCCCGACCGCTGGATGCTCTTCGGGAGCCCATGGGAGATCATCCGGGCGGACTACACGCAGGAGGTGAGGCTCTACGGCAGGGTAATCAACGCCTTCGACAACCACGGCAATTCGCGGCCGAAGTGGATCGAGACCCGGACGGTCCTCGGGGTCCCCCACGACATCCCCACCGCCGGGTACGGGACGAAGACTGTCAACCTGCTGCGCCTGTGGGCCTCTCGCTCGTCGGAGGACTTCGACCTGGCGGCGTTCAACTCGGGAGGCTACGTCGAGGCGGTCCACGAGAAGGCCGTCGGCGAGACGATCTCGAAGGTGCTCTACCCGAACGACAAGACCGAGAACGGCAAGGAGCTCCGCCTCGTCCAGCAGTACTTCTTCGTCTCGTGCTCCATCAGGGACATCATCCGCCGCCACTTCCGCTCTCCGGAGAACTCCTGGGCCAATTTTCCGGAAAAGGTCGCCATCCAGCTGAACGACACGCACCCCGCGATCTCGGTGGTCGAGCTGATGAGGATACTCCTCGACGAGCATGACACCGCCTGGGACGCGGCGTGGGACATCACGACGAGGACGCTTGGCTACACGAACCACACGCTGATGCCCGAGGCCCTCGAGAAGTGGAGCGTCCCGCTCTTTGAGCGCGTCCTCCCGCGCCACCTCCAGATCATCTACGAGATCAACCTGCGCGTCCTGGCGCTGTGCGAGGCGAAGTGGCCGAACGACAACGACAGGAAGAGGGCCTGCTCCCTCATCGAGGAGAACGGGGCCAAGATGGTGCGCATGGCGAACCTTGCCGTGGCCGGCTGCCACGCGGTGAACGGCGTCGCCGAGCTGCACACGAAGCTCCTGCGGACCAACCTGTTCCCCGAGTTCGACGCCCTCTACCCGGGCAAGTTCAGGAACAAGACGAACGGGATCACGCCCCGCCGCTGGCTCCTCGAGTGCAACCCCCGCCTTGCCGGGCTCGTCACGGAGACGCTCGGCGACGACCGGTGGGTCCGCGACCTGGAGCGCCTGCGGGGGTTTGAGCGCCACGCCGCGGATCCCGAGTTCCAGGGCCGGTTCATGGAGGTCAAGCGGGCCAACAAGGTCGACCTGGCGCGGGTCATCGAGGCCGAGTGCGGCATCGCCGTCTCCCCCGACGCCATCTTCGACGCCCAGATCAAGCGGCTGCACGAGTACAAGCGGCAGCACCTGAACCTGCTCCACATCATGGCGCTCTACCGGCGGATCCTCCAGGACCCCGCGCTCGATATCCGGCCGCGCGTATTTATCTTCGCGGCGAAGGCCGCGCCGGGCTACGACGTCGCGAAGAACCTGATACGAGCGATCAACGTCATCGGCATGCGGATCAATTCCGACCCGCGCACGCAGGACAAGATCAAGGTCGTCTTCCTGCCGAACTACAGGGTCTCGCTGGCCGAGAGGATCATACCCGCCGCCGACCTGTCGGAGCAGATCTCCACGGCGGGCAAGGAGGCCTCCGGCACGGGTAACATGAAGCTCGCCCTGAACGGCGCCCTGACGATCGGCACCCTGGACGGGGCGAACGTCGAGATCCGCGAGCAGGTGGGCGAGGAGAACATCTTCATCTTCGGGATGACCGTCGAGGAGGTCGAGGCGCGCCGCAGGCAGGGCTACAACCCCTGGGACCTCCACCGGGACGACGAGGAGCTCCGGGCCGTGGTTGACTGGCTGGGGAGCGACTACTGGACGCCCGGGGAGCAGGGCGCGTTCGGCGCCGTCCACGGGACGCTGCTGGGCGGCGGCGACCCCTACATGGTGCTGGCCGACTTCCGCGCCTACAGCGACTGCCAGGCGCGCGTCGACGCGGCATTCCGGGACAGGGCCGCATGGGCCAGGATGGCGATCCTGAACACGGCGAGGGTCGGAAAATTCTCGAGCGACCGGACTATCCGCGAGTACGCTGAGGACATATGGAAGCTGGCCCCCGTCCAGGTGCCGTAAGGTCGGTGCTTCGCGCATGCCTGGCGTGCCTTGCCGCGGCCCCCGCGCTCGGGGCCGAGTTCTCCCCGGCCATCGTCTACGACTTCGGGGGCAAGTTCGACCAGTCCTTCAACCAGTCGGCGAGCGAGGGCGTGAAGCGCTTCACGGCGGAGACCGGGATAAGGGTCCACGAGTTCGAGATCCAGAACGCGTCGCAGCGCGAGCAGATCATGACCCAGTTCGCGAGGCGCGGCGCGAGCGTCATCGTGGCCGTGGGGTTCACGCAGGCCTCGGCGGTCGAGACCGTGGCCAGGGAGTACCCGGCGGTCAAATTCGCGATCATCGACGGGCTCGTGGACCTGCCGAACGTCGAGTCCATAAATTTCAAGGAGCAGGAGTCGTCCTTCCTCTGCGGGATGGCGGCCGCGATGGCGTCAAGGACGGGAAAGGTCGGCTTCGTCGGCGGCATGGACATACCCCTCATCCGCAAGTTCGAGCTGGGCTACGAGGCGGGCGTCCACTACGTGGCGCCGGGCGACGAGGTGATCGAGAACATGACGGGCTCTACGCCCGCGGCCTGGACGAACCCGACGGCGGGTGCGGAGCTCGCGAAGGGGCAGTTCGGCCGGGGCGCCGACGTCGTCTTCCACGCGGCGGGCGCCACAGGCAAGGGGGTCATGCAGGCTGCCGCCGACGCCGGCCTCCTCAGCATCGGGTGCGACAGCAACCAGGACTACCTCCACCCGGGAAGCGTGCTCACGTCCGCCGTGAAACGGGTGGATGTCGCGGTGTACACGGTCTTCATGGACGCCATGAGGGGCACGTGGAAGCCGGGCTCGAGGGTGATGGGCCTTGGGCAGCATGGGGTCGACTTCTCCCTCGACGAGTACAACAGGAGGCTGATCACCCCCGAGATGGAGAAGCGCCTCGACAAGGCCAGGGCGGACATCATCGCCGGCAGGATCGCGGTTCCCGAATACAAGGCTCCCTAGCCCCGTGGAACTCGAGAGCGGAGCGTCCACGCCAGCGCTTGAGCTCAGGGGGATAGACAAGCGCTTCGGCCCGGTGCATGCGAACCGCGGCGTGTCGCTGCGGGTCGCCAGGGGGTCCATCCACGGGCTCATCGGCGAGAACGGGGCGGGCAAGTCGACGCTGATGAACATCGTCTTCGGGTTCCATCCCGCGGACTCCGGCGAAATCTGGGTGCACGGCTCCAGGCGGCGGATCGCAAGGCCCCGCGACGCGATCAGCGCGGGCATCGGGATGGTCCACCAGCACTTCATGCTCGTCGAGAGGTTCACCGTCCTGGAGAACGTGGTGCTCGGCGCGGAGGGCGGCGCCCGGCTCTCCGGCGGACTCGCCGCCGCGCGCGAGGGCCTGGGGCGGCTCGGGAGGGAATACGGCCTGGAGGTCCCGCTGGACGCCGAGACCGGCCGCCTCCCGGTGGGCGTCCAGCAGCGGGTCGAGATCCTCAAGGCCCTTCACCACGGCGCCGACATCCTCATACTCGACGAGCCGACGGCGGTCCTCACCCCCGGGGAGGCCGCACGGCTCTTCAGGATGCTGAGGCGCCTGAGGGACCAGGGGAAGACGGTCATCCTCGTGACCCACAAGCTGAGGGAGATCATGGCGGTCACGGACCGCGTGACCGTGATGCGCCAGGGCGCCGTGGTCCACGAGACCTCGACCCCGGACACGTCACCGCCGGCCCTAGCCGAGCAGATGGTGGGCCGCTCCGTGCTCCTGCGCGTCGAGAAGTCGGCGGCGAGGCCGGGGAAGCCCCTCCTCGAGGTCCGCGACCTCGTCGTCCGCGACGGACTCGGCGTCGACAGGGTGAAGGGCGTCTCGTTCGCCCTTCGCGCGGGCGAGATTGTCGGCGTCGCCGGCGTCTCCGGGAACGGCCAGTCCGAGCTCCTGGAGGCGATCGCGGGGATGCGCGAGCCGTCGTCGGGGGCGGTCATCGTCGGCGGCCGCCGGCTGCGCGCGGGGGAGGGGCCGGCCGGGAGGCGGCGGGAGGGCGTCGCCCACGTCCCTGAGGACAGGCTGAGGATAGGCGTCGTCGCCAGCTTTTCCGCCGAGGAGAACTTCATCCTCGGCTACCAGGACAGGCCGGGCTACCGGCGGGGCCCCCTCACCAGGCGCGGCGCGGTCCGGGCGGAATGCGAGTCGAGGATGGCGACCTACGACGTCCGCCCGCCGGACCCTGCGCTCCGCATCACGGCGTTTTCGGGCGGAAACCAGCAGAAGCTCGTCCTTGCTCGGGAAATGGACTGCGGGCCGTCGGTGCTCGTCGTCGGGCAGCCGACCCGCGGCGTCGACATCGGCGCCATCGAGTTCATCCACAGGCGGCTCGTGGCGCTTCGGGACATGGGCAAGGCCGTCCTCGTCGTCTCCGTGGAGCTGGACGAGATCCTCGCCCTTTCCGACAGGATCCTCGTCATGGCCGGCGGGGAGATCGTCGGCGAGCTGGCGGGGGACCGCGCCACCGAGGAGGCCGTGGGCCTCCTCATGGCTGGGGTCCGGCCGGGGGCGCAGCCATGAGCGCCGCGCGGGGGCTGCCCCGCTGGGCCGACATGCTGGTCCTTCCCCTCGTCAACCTTGCCGCGGCCCTTTTGATCTCCGGGATCGTCATCCGGCTGGTCGGCGAGAGCCCCCTCGCCGCGTTCAGGCTGATGGCCGTCGGGGCGTTCGGGGCGCAGGACTCGATCGGCTACACGCTCTTCTACGCGACCGACTTCGTCTTCACGGGCCTCGCGGTCGCGGTGGCGTTCCACGCCGGCCTCTTCAACATCGGCGGGGAGGGGCAGGCCTACATTGGGGGCCTCGGCGCGGGCCTCGTCTCGCTGGCGCTCGGCGGCACCACGCCCTGGGTCGCCATCCCCCTCGGCATCGCCGCCGCGGCCGCCTTCGGGGCCGCCTGGGCGTTCATCCCGGCCTGGCTCCAGGCCCGCCGCGGCAGCCACATCGTCATCACGACGATCATGTTCAACTTCATCGCCTCGGCGCTGATGACCTACCTCCTCGTGAACGTCCTCATCAGGCCGGGCCAGCAGTCGCCGGAGAGCCGCCAGTTCGGGGCGGCCGCGGCCATGCCCGCCGTGCACGAGGTCCTGGCGAAGCTCGGCATCGCGTTTGCGCCCTCGCCCTTCAACCTCGCGACGCTGCTGGCGGCCGCGGCCTGCGTCCTCGTCTGGGCCTACCTCTGGCGGACGCCGTGGGGATACGCCCTGCGCGTCGTCGGCCAGAATCCCCAGGCGGCCGCCTACGCGGGCATTTCCCCGGCGCGGGTCATCATCGTCTCGATGCTGGTCTCCGGCGCCCTTGCCGGCTGCCTCGGGGTCAACGAGCTCATGGGCTCGGAGCACCGCATCCTCCTCGACTTCCCGGGGGGCGCCGGCTTCGTCGGGATCGCCGTGGCCCTCATGGGCAGGAACCATCCCGCGGGCATCGTGGCGGCGTCGCTCCTCTTCGGGGCCCTCTACCAGGGCGGCACGCAGCTTTCGTTCGACATGCCGCACGTGAACCGGGACATGGTCGTGCTCATCCAGGGGCTCGTCATCCTCTTCTGCGGCGCCCTGGAGAACGTGTTCCGCAGGCCGCTGGCGGCGGTCCTGGCGCCGCTCGGCAGGAGGAAGGGCTAGGTGGGCGCCTACCGCGAGGTCATCCTCCTGCTGGCGTCGACGATCCGCGTCGCGGCGCCGCTCGTCCTCGCGGCCCAGGCGGGGATGTTTTCCGAGCGCTCAGGGGTCATCGACCTGGCGCTCGAGGGGAAGATGCTCGGCGCCGCGTTCGCGGCGGCCGCCGTTTCCGCGGTTACGGGATCGGCTTGGCTGGGCCTGCTCGCCGGCATCGCGGCGTCCGTGTTCCTCGCGCTCATCATGGCCTTTTCCTGCGTGACCCACCGCGGGAACCAGGTCGTGGCCGCCATGGCGGTCAACATCATGGTGGCGGGGCTGGCGCCCGCGCTCGGCCTGGCGTGGTTCGACCTGGGCGGGCAGACGCCCCAGCTGGAGGGCGCCCACCAACGCTTCCTCGGGATCGCCTGGCCGTGGGCGGCGGCGGCGAGGGCGCACCCGCTCCCCGGCCTCGTGTACTCCGAGCTCCTCAGCGGGCACAACATCATCGTCTACGCGGCCGGCGCGGCCATCCCGGCCGCCGCCTGGGTCCTCTATCGGACAAGGTTCGGGCTTCGCCTCCGGGCGGTGGGCGAGAACCCGCTGGCCGTCGACACGGCGGGCATCTCCGTCGCCCTGCTGCGGTACCAGGCCTCGGTCATCTCGGGGGCCCTCTGCGGCGTGGCCGGCGCCTACATGGCGACGGCCGCGAGCGCGGGGTTCGTCAGGGACATGACTGCGGGCCGTGGCTACCTTGCCCTCGCGGCCCTCATCTTCGGCAAGTGGCGGCCCTATCCGACCCTCCTGGCCTGCCTCCTCTTCGCATTCGCGGATGCCGGCGCGGCGAGGCTCCAGGGCGTGGCCCTGCCGGCCGTCGGCGTCGTGCCGGTGCAGTTCATCATCGCGCTTCCCTACGTGCTCACGGTACTCCTCCTGGCGGGATTTGTCGGCGAGGCCGTGGCCCCGAAGGCGATCGGCATTCCCTATTCCAAGGAAAGGTAGAACCCATGACGCTCGAGGAACGCCTGAAGAAGCACCTGGGCCGAAGGCCCGACACGTCGTCGGCGCTGTTCGTTGCATCGTCGGCGACGGTCGTAGGCGACGTCGTCCTTGGGAGGGACAGCAGCGTGTTCTACGGCGCCGTGCTGCGGGGCGACATCAACGAGATCAGGGTGGGCGAGGGGACGAACATCCAGGACAACGTCGTCGTCCACCTGGCGGACGACCTCGGGGCGCGGATCGGGTCGTGGTGCACGGTCGGCCACGGGGCCGTCATCCACGCGTGCACGGTGGGCGACCGGTGCCTCGTCGGCATGGGATCAACGCTCCTCGACGGCGCCGTCATCGCGGACGAGTGCATCGTCGGCGCGAATTCCCTCGTGCCCCGGCTTTTCAGCTGCCCGCCCGGCTCGCTGGTGCTGGGCTCGCCCGCACGGGTTGTCCGGGCGCTTCGTCCCGACGAGGTCGCCTCCCTGAAGGCCCAGGCCGAGAAATACCTTGGCGTCGCCAGGGCGCACGCGGCGCTCGGGGCACGGGGCGGGCGGGATGCCTAGTACATCGCGCTGGGCCATCCCGGTGCTTGGTGCCGCCTGGCGGAAGTCGGTGAGGGACAGGTGCCTGCTTATCGCCATGACCCCGGCACGATCGGGGTATTCCACGCGGCGCCCTGCAGCGTCGTTTACGAGCTCCTTGCCGCGCACCTGCGCGAAATCCCGGGGTGACGCGGCCGGCGCCTCGGGGCCCGGGGCCGCGGCGTCCCGCCCTCAGCGCTCCAGGGTGTAGAAGGTGTACCGGAAATTGGCGTCGGAGCTGTCGCGCCGGGCGGTCTCGCGCCACGCGAGGTGCCTCCACTCGGGGAAGTAACGGTCGCCCTCGACGTTCGCGTGGATGAGCGTCAGGTGGAGGCGCATGGGCCGGTCCAGGGCCAGGACCTCCTCGAAGATGCGCTCGCCGCCGTTCACGTAGACTTCCCCAGGCATCGTCTCGGCTATCCCGAGGGCCTCCGCCACGGAGGCGGCCACGCGCACGCCGCCCGCCTCGAGTGACCGGTCCCGCGTGATGACGATGAGCCGGCGGCCGTCCTCGCGCGCGCGGGCCCAGGTCTCGTAGCAGATCCTGCCCAGGATTATCGTCTTCCCGGCCGTCTCCCGGTGGAAGAAGTCGAGGTCCTCCGGAATACGCCAGGGGAGGCGGTTGTTGCGCCCCATGACCCGGTTCTCCGCGCAGGCGACCATCAGGTTCAGCATTTTCGGCATCGTACGTGACGCTGGCCAAGGGCCGGACGGATTCCAAGCGCGCCCTGCGCGCTTGTCAGCGCGGCGGGCCCGGGCATCATCCTCCCATGAAGATCGGTGTCCCGAAGGAGATAAAGATCGGGGAGACGCGGGTCTCCATGACGCCAAGCCTGTGCAGGAGATGCGTCGCGCTGGGGGCCAGGGTCCTCTTCCAGAAATCGGCCGGCCTCAGCGCCGGGTTCACGGACGCGGAATACCGCGCGGCGGGCGCCTCCCTGGCGGCGGACGCGGCGGCCGTGTGGAGGGCGTCGGACGTCATCCTGAAGGTGAAGGAGCCGCTCCCGGCGGAATACGACCTCCTCCAGGAGGGCCAGACGCTCTTCACCTACCTGCACCTGGCGGCCGGGCCGGCGCTTGCGAAGGTCCTCATGAGGAGGGGGATTCTCGGGATCGCGTACGAGACGGTGGAGGCGACGGACGGCTCCTTCCCGCTCCTCAAGCCGATGTCCCAGATCGCGGGCAGGCTGGCGATCCAGGTCGGCGCCTATTTCCTCCAGTCGCAGCACGGCGGGTCTGGCGTGCTCCTGGGGGGCATACCCGGGACGCTCCCCGGACACGTCGTCGTCGTCGGCGCCGGCAACTCCGGCGCCCACGCGGTCCAGATGGCCGCCGGCATGGGCGCCAGGGTCACGGTCCTCGACCTGGACACGCGCAAGCTGGAGCTCCTCGACTCCGAGTACCGCGGCCGGGTGGTGACCCTCATGTCCAACCCGGCCAACCTTGAGGGCTGCGTCGCCGACGCCGACCTCCTCATCGGCGCGGTGCTCATCCCGGCCGCAAAGGCGCCCACGGTAGTCACGGAAGCCATGGTGGCCGGCATGAGGCCCGGCAGCGTCATCGTCGACATCGCGATCGACCAGGGCGGCTGCATCGAGAGCATCCGGCCGACCTCGCACAAGCAGCCGGTCTACAAGGAGCACGGCGTCATCCACTACGCCGTGCCCAACATGCCCGCCCTCGTCGGGCGCACGTCGACGCAGGGGCTCACCCAGGCGACCGAGCCCTTCGTCGCCATGATCGTTCAGAAGGGCGTGGAGGCCGCCCTGGCCGGGCACCCCGGGCTGGCCCGGGGCGTCAACACGCGCGGCGGCCGGATAACGTACGACGCCGTCGCCGCCGCCCTCGGGTTCTCCTAGGCCGCCGGGACGATCCGGACGCTCTCCAGGGCGACCCTCTCCACGGGCGTGCTGCGCTCGGGGCCCGAGGTCGGCACGCCCGCGATGCGGTCGAGGACGTCGTCGCCCGAGACGAGCTCACCGAAGGCGGTGTACTGCTTGTCGAGGAAGCGCGCGTCCCCGTGGCAGATGAAGAACTGGCTGCCGGCCGAGTCCGGGCTCGACGAGCGGGCCATGGAAAGGACGCCGCGGACATGGGACTTGGGGTTGAACTCGGCCTTGATCGTGTAGCCGGGGCCTCCCGTCCCGGGGAGGCCGCTCTTGCCCTCCTTCGTGTTGGGGCAGCCCCCCTGGACCATGAATCCCTTGATGATCCGGTGGAAGGCCGTCCCGTCATAGAAGCCCTCGCGGGCGAGCTTCTTGAAGTTCTCGACCGTCTTGGGCGCGACGTCCGGCCAGAAGGCCACCGTCATTTCTCCGTAGGACGTCTTTAGGACGGCCTGCTCCTTGGGCGTTTCGTTCTTGGTCATTTGAAGGCTTCGTCCACCAGCTCGCAGAAGTAGTGGATCAGAAACAGGTGGGCCTCCTGGGCCGCCGCGCCGCGGGCGCCGGGGACGACCAGGTCGACCGTCGCCAGGCCCCTCGCGTTCCCGCCGCCGCGGCCGAGCATGGCCACGGACTTGAGGCCCATGCCCCGGGCCTCCTGGAGGGCTGCGACGATGTTCGGGGAGTTGCCGCTGGACGTGATCGCGACAAGGAGGTCTCCCGCCCTGCCCAGGCCCGACAGCTGCCTCGCGAACACCCGGTCGAAGCCGAAGTCGTTGCCGATGCAGGTGACGGCGGACCCGTCCGAGGAGAGGGCGATGGCCGCGAGCGACCTCCTGTCCCTGCCGTAGCGCCCGACCAGCTCGGTCGCCAGGTGCGCGGCCTCCGCGGCGCTGCCGCCGTTGCCGCAGGCCAGGACCTTTCCCCCCCCGCGCAGCGTCGACAGGATGAGCCCCGCCGCCGTGTCGATGGCGGGCCGGATCTGCGCAAGCGACTCCAGCGTGCGCACCGAGTCCGCCAGTGACGTCTCGAAGGTCATCGGGCGATCAAAGGGCCCTCGGGACTTGCCCGCGACAGAAATTTTCGACGTCT
Source organism: Opitutaceae bacterium (assembly GCA_036489955.1). GTDB lineage: Bacteria > Verrucomicrobiota > Verrucomicrobiia > Opitutales > Opitutaceae > Palsa-1447. The sequence continues at coordinate 191,835 of DASXEV010000029.1, read as the reverse complement.
TGGTCGCATACCCAAGAGAAGCGCCAGAGTAGGAGGCCCCCCGTGCTCGTCCGCGGAGTGACGCTGCAGGACTTCAGGAACATAGCAGCCGCCGAGCTCGCGCTCAGCGGCCTGCGGCAGTATTTCCGCGGCGCGAACGGCCAGGGAAAGTCCAACCTCCTGGAGGCCGTCGGCCTCGTCACGGCCCTGCGCTCCTTCCGCACCGCGGACACGAGGAGCGTGATCAGCCTCGGGCGCGAGGAGGCGGCCGCCGCCTTCACGCTCGAGCGCGAGGGCGAGCCGGCCGAGCGCGTTGCGGTGAGGATCAGGCGCACGGGCAAGGAGCTCTGGCACGGTCAAAGCCGCGTGGCCCGCCTCGCCGAGCACGTCGGCAGGTACCCGACGGTCGTCTTCTCGTCCCAGGACCTGCAGCTTGTGAGGGGCGCGCCGGCCCTGCGCCGGCGCTGGCTCGACATGGCGCTCGCGTCCATGGACCCCGGCTACCTGGCGGCCCTCCAGGCGTACGCCCGCGCCCTTGCGGGCCGCAACAGCCTGCTGCGGCGCCCGGGCGGCGCCTCGCCGCAGGAGCTGTCGGCCTTTGAGCGCGTGATGGCGCCCGCCGGCTCGGCGCTCGTCTCGGCCCGGATTGCCGGCGTCGGCCAGATCGCCTCCCTGGCTTCGGGGTTCTATCTCCGGCTGTCGGGTCCCGCCGAGACGATGGCCCTTCGCTACGAGACGTCCCTGCAGGGCCTGGGCTCGGAGGAGCTCCTGGCCCGGCTGGAATCAGGCCGGCAGGCCGACTCCAGGTCCGGAGCGACCCTCACGGGCCCGCACCGGGACGACCTGGCATTCGAGGTGGGCGGGGCGCCGGCCAGGGATTTCGCGTCGGAGGGCCAGCAGCGCTCCGCGATGCTCGCCCTGCGCCTGGCGCAGGCCGAGTGGAGCCGGGCCCGGAGCGGAGTCCGCCCGGTGCTCCTCGCTGATGACGTCCTCGGCGAGCTGGACCCCGGCCGGCGCGCCAGGTTCTGGGCCGCCCTCGACCCGGCGGCCCAGGTCATTGCGACCGGCACCGCCGAGCCCGACGGGGCCCTTGCACAATGGCAGGTGTTCGCGGTTGCCGCCGGGCGATTCGCTCCCGACCCTGCGTGAGAGCATGGTCCCCCTGAGCTTCCACGCATGGCAATGGGCCCTCGCGGCCGTCGGCGCGCTCCTCATCGGGATCGCAAAGACCGGCATCACGGGGCTCAGCCTGCTTTTCGTCGCCATGTTCGCGTCGATCATGCCGGCCCGCGTGTCGACGGGGGTCGTCCTTCCCCTCCTTGTCGTCGGCGACGTCGTCGCCGTCCTCTCCTATCGCCGGCACGCCCAGTGGGCGCACGTCTGGCGGCTCTTCCCCTGGGCCGCGACGGGGGTCGTCATCGGGGCCGTGGCCCTGGGGAGGATGAACGATGCGCAGGCCCGGGATGCCATCGGGGCGATCGTCCTGGGCCTCGCGGTGCTCCACATCGCCAGGCGATGGAGGGGGGCAGGCGACCCGGCGCAGGGCCCGGGGTGGCTGGCCCCGGTCATCGGGATCCTCGCCGGCTTCACGACCATCGTCTCCAACGCCGCGGGGCCACTCATGGTCATTTACCTTCTCGCCATGCGCCTTCCAAAGATGGAATACATGGGCACGGGCGCCGTGTTTTTCTTCATCCTCAACCTCTTCAAGGCGCCGTTCATGGCCTACCTCGGCCTCCTGGGAGAGGGGAGCCTGTCGCTCGACCTGAAGCTCGCCCCCTTTGTGATCATCGGCACGCTTGCCGGGCGCTGGCTGCTCGGGAAGATCAACCAGCGGCTGTTCGAGAACATCTCCCTTGTGCTGACCCTTGTGGCGGGGGCGAAGATGCTCCTCTAGGGGCGTCCACCGGCATGGGCGCAAGCGCGAGGAGCCTCTGGACGGCGAAGCTGACGGGCAGGCCCGTTCCCGCCCGGCGGGTCATGGCCGGCTCCGGTGGGGAGCCCGGGGCCAAGAGGCCCTTCGAGGGCGTCGTCCTCGGGATCGACCCCTCCCTGCGGGGAACGGGGCTCGCCCTCGTGGAATTCGCGGGGTCGAGGCCCCCGGTCCTCCTGCGCTGCGTCACGGTCCGGGTCCCGTCCAGCCGGACGATGGCCCACGCCCTGGCCGAGATCCACCGCGCGGTCGACGGCTTCATCACCGGCGAGGCGCCGGTGCGCCACGTGGCCCTCGAGCAGACGATCTACGTCCAGAACTTCCAGACGGCACAGATCCTGGGCGCGGCCCGCGGCGCCGCGATCGCGGCGGCGGCGCTCCGGGGCCTGCCCATCTTCGAGTATGCCCCCCTCCGGGTGAAGCAGGCCGTCGCGGGAACGGGCAGGGCGAGCAAGGTCCAGCTCGCCCGCACGGTGAAGCTCCACTTCGGGCACGCCGCCGTGATGGCCTTCGACGAGGCCGACGCGGCCGGCGTCGCCCTCTGCCACGCGTTCACCTGGCGGCCGTGACGCGCCCGCGCCGTCAGCCGAGGACCGCCTTGATGACCTTGCCCAGCTCCCCGACGCGGTAGGGCTTGGTCAGGTACCCGCAGAACCCCATGTCGAGGTACTGCTTGGCCATCTCCTCGTTGTCATAGCCGCTGGAGACGATGGCCCTCACGTCGGGATCGAGCTGGTGGAGGACGTGGAACGTCTCCTCGCCGCCCATCCCCCCGATCACGGTGAGGTCCATGATGACGGCGTCGTAGGGCCTGCCCAGGTTGAGGTACCGCCTGTAGAGGGTGACGGCCTCCTCGCCGTTCCTCGCGATGTCGAACTTGTACTCCAGGCTCTCCAGCATGGCGCCGGTCAGGTTGCAGATGTGCTCGTCGTCGTCCATGAAGAGGACCCGGCCCGTGCCGAACCTGAGGGAGGGCGCGGGCTTGGCCTGGACGTCGACGGGCTGGTCGGCGAGCGGCAGGAAGACGCTGAAGACGGTGCCTTCGCCGACGACGGACTGCAGGCCGATCTCGCCGCCCAGCTTGCGCACGATCGACAGCACCGTCGCCAGCCCGAGCCCCGTGCCGTGCTTCTTCGTCGTGAAGAAGGGGTCCCAGATCTTCTCCAGGTGCTCCGGCTTCACGCCGCTGCCGTTGTCGCGGACCTCGAACTCCACGTAGTCGCCCGAGGGGAGGGAGGCGACCTGTCCCTGGCCGATCCGGGTGTTGGCCGCCTTCAGGTGGACCCTCGCCTTGTGGGGCGCCGGCGGCATCGCCTGCAGGGCGTTGACGATCAGGTTCTGGAAGACCTGCAGGATCTGGGGCCTGTCGACGCGGACGGGGCCGAGGCCCTCCTGGCACTCGATCGTGATCTCCGCCGTGGAGCCCGCGGACGCGATCTTCACGGCGTCCTCTAGGATTTCCCTCGAGTCGCAGACGGTGACGGCGCCCGTGCCGCCCTTGGCGAAGGCGAGCAGCTGCTTCGTGAGGCCCTTGGCGGCCAGGCATGCCTTCTCGGCGTCCGGCAGCTTGGAGCCGTCGCGGTTGTCCTTGGCCATGGAGACGCCGCCGAGGATCGTGGTCAGCAGGTTGTTGAAGTCGTGGGCGATCCCGCCGGCAAGGAGGCCGAGCGACTCGAACCGGTTGGCCTTGATCAGCTCCTCCGGCGTGAGGGTCATCTCGTCGGGGTTCCTGAAGACGATCACGACGCCGCGCGCCTTGCCGTCCGGCGCGTAGCAGGCCCGCGCCGTCCAGACGACGGGAAGCGGCTCGCCCCCCTCCCTCGCGAGGGCGTGGTCGGAGATGAGGGGGAGCGGCCCGCTCGCCGAGAGGGCGCGGTCAGCGGGGCTGTCGCCGGGCTTGCCCGTGCGGCGCTCGACGAGGGCGAAGACCTGCTCCAGGGGCCTGCCGGCGAGGCCCTCGGGCGCCTCTCGCAGGGTCTTCGCGGCCGCGAGGTTTGCGAAGAGGATGGCGCCCCGCCTGTCCGTGGCGATCACGCCCTCGGCGAGCGCGTTAAGGGCCTCGTCGTAGATCGCGCGCGCCGGGTCGTCCGCGGGCGCCGCGGCTGCGGGGGCGTCCGCCGGTGCGAGCGCGAAGCCGACCACGCAGGAGAGGGTCTTCTTCCTCGTCAGGGCCCGGTGGATGCCGAGGACCGCCGGCACGGCCTTGCCGTCGGCCGAGCGCAGGTGGACCGGACGGGTGAAATTGGACTGGCCTGGGGCCTGGGCGAGCAGCCAGGCCTCGATCCCGTCCGGGATCTCGTCCGGCGGCAGCGCGCCCGCCAGGGCCGCAGGGCCGTTCTTGGGGGACGCCACGCCGCCCAGGAGCCGGATCCACGCGCCGGAGAACCAGGACGTCTTGGACTCGAAGTCGATCTCGAAGGCGGCGAGGGCCCCGTCCTCGGCCAGGGCCTGCAGCCGCGCGTCGCTCGCCATGGCGTCCTCCTCGAGGTCCTTGCGCTCGCCGGCGTCGACGTGGATCCCGGCCACGCGCTCGAGTTCGCCGTTCACGTTCACGGTCTGGAGCCCCACGCACTGTATCCAGGCCCAGTGGCCGTCCTTGTGCTTCATCCTGAACTCGACGGAGAACGGGCGGGACCCGACCTTGAACCGCCGGCCCGCCTTGTCGGGGGCGGCTGCGGAGTCCTCCGGGTGAAGGAGCGCGAGCCATGCGTCGTAGGTGTCGGGAAGCTCCGAGTCCGCATAGCCGAGCATGCGCTTCCAGGCTGGGGAGTACTGGATGCGGCGCTCGCGCAGGTTGAGGTCGAAGAAGCCGACCGGGCCCTTCTCCGCGAAGAGCTGCAGCGCCGCGGCCTGCTCGTCCTGCGCCGCGGGAAGGAGGGCGCTCGTCTCAAGCGCCGGCTCGATCACGACCACGAACCCGCTGGGGGAGCCCACCGACTTCTCCGCCCTGACGGCCATGGGGCGGGGGGCGCCCTCCTTTGGCTGGACGGAAAGGACCGCGCGCTTGTCCAGCATCGCGCCAAGGAGGATCTCCCACTGGGCATCCTGCATCTCCGGCTCGTCGCTCACGATGTCCAAGGCGAACAGGCTCGGGAAGAATTCCCCGACCAGTTCCCCGGGCCCAGACTGCCAGAGGTGCTGCGCCTCCTGGTTCGCGGTCGTCACCCGGCCAGATTCGTTGAGCATGAGCACGGCAACGCGTGCCGCTCTGAGGCCGGCATTGGGAATCGTCAGGGGAGGCGGATTCGTCGGATCGCTCACAATCCTCGGACACTCAACCACTTTTGCACACGATTTGCGAGAAAATCGATAAACGCCGGATGGTTATTCGGGCATGCGATCTTTTCAAAGTGCTCACCACCAGCGGCTAAGAAGCTATCCCGGCCGGTCATGGATATCTCTTCCAGGGTTTCCAGGCAGTCGGCCGTGAAGCTGGGGCACATGACGAGGAGGCGCTTCACCCCCGCCTTCGGGAGGCGCGCGAACTCGAAATCCGTGAAGGGCTGCAGCCACGGCTCCCCGGCGAGCCTCGACTGGTAGGAAATCGAATACCGGGACGGGTCCAGGCCCTGCGCCCGCGCGAATTCCGCCGTCGTGCGGATGCACTGGGCCCGGTAGCAGGTCGCATGGGCGGGCGAGCACGTGGTGCAGCACTCGCCGAAGGCCAGGCAGTGGGCCCGGGACGAGTCCGCCTTCCTCAGGTGCCGCTCGGGTATCCCATGGTAGCTGAAGAGCAGGTGGTCGTGGGGGCGCGAGAGGAACGGCGCCGCGACGGCCCGCAGGGCCGAGATGTAGTCCGGGTCGCCGTAGAACGGCTGCACGCAGGCGAGGCGCATCCCCGGCGCCCGCGCCGCGGCCTCCTCGCGCACCCGAACGACCACCGTCTCCCACGAGGCCATCGCGTAGTGGGGGTACTGCGGGAACAGCAGGACGTCGTCGTAGCCGGCCTTCGCCATCGTGGAGACCACGGAGGCGACCGAGGGATTCCCGTAGCGCATGGCGGCGAAGACGGGAAGCCCGGGGCCGAGCGCCTGGGCGAGCCTCGAGCGCACGCTCTCCGAGATGACGAGGAGGGGTGAGCCCTCCTGCGTCCAGATCTTCGAGTACGCGTGGGCGGTGCGCCTCGGCCTCGTGCGCAGGATGATCCCCTCAAGGAGCAGCCACCGCAGGGCGGCGTTCATGTCGAGCACGCGCTTGTCCCCGAGGAACTCCCGCAGGTACCTCCGCACGTCGGGGACCGACGCGGAGTCGGGGGACCCCAGGTTGACAATGAGGACGGCGCGCTTGGGCATCCGGGGATTCCACCCGGCGGCCCGACCCCCCGTCAAGCCGCGCCTCGGCAGAAGCGGATGAGCCGGATGAGCGCGTGGACGTTCTCGGGCGCGATCCGGTCCGTGACGACGGTCCGGGGATAGTTGCGCTCGACGTCCAGGTGGACGCCGTCCTCGGCGCCCGGCCTCACGAAATCCTCGACGAAGTCCATGCCCCCCCGCGGGCGCATCCAGCGGTAGTAGGGGTCCGGGTTGTCGGACTCGATGACGACCGGGTCGCGGTGGAAGACGTTGACGTAGAGGGTGAGGTCCCGGAAGGCCGAGAACCAGGTGGGCGGCCCGACGAGTTGGTCGCGGATGATGAGCGTCACGGCGTCTTCACCTCTGTGCCGGTTTCAGAATCTTGATCTCGGCCTTGTCAATGGTCCTCCCTGCTGGGAGCATTGTCATCTGAAACCCTCATGAGTTCGACGCGCAAGCCAGTTCTCCTCGTAATCCGCGACGGCTGGGGCCGCAATCCCCATCCCGAGCAGGACGCCTTCAACGCCGTCCACCTCGCGAAGAAGCCCTGCGACGACATGCTTCACGCCACGTACCCGTCCGCGCTCGTGAAGGCGAGCGGCCTCGACGTCGGCCTTCCCGACGGGGTGATGGGCAACAGCGAGGTGGGCCACGAGAACATCGGGGCCGGGCGGGTCGTGAACCAGGAGCTGGTGAGGATCAACAAGCTCTTCACGGACGGCCTCCTCGCCTCCAACGGGGTGTGGAAGGGGATCGTCGGGCGCCTGAAGGACCCCGCGGCGAGGCTGCACCTGTTCGGCATCGTCTCCGACGCCGGCGTCCACGGCATGCTGGAGCACCTGTACGGGCTCCTCGCCCGGGCCAAGGCCGACGGGATCGCCCCGGACCGGGTCTTCATCCACGCGTTCACGGACGGCCGCGACACGGCGCCCTCGAGCGGCCTCGGGTACGTCCGCCAGGTGGACGACAAGTGCCGGCAGCTCGGGATCGGGCGCATCGCGACCGTGTGCGGGCGGTTCTGGTCAATGGACCGCGACAACCGCTGGGACAGGGTCTCGCGCGCCTATGACCTTCTGACGGGCCGGAAGGCCGCCGCGACGGCGCGGAGCGCCGAGGAGGCGGTCCAGGCCTACTACGACAAGCCCATCAGCCCGACCCAGTCGGGCGACGAGTTCGTCACCCCGACGGCGATCGTCGGCGCCGACGGCAGGCCGCTGGCCAGCGTCTCCAACGGCGACGCCGTCCTGTTCTACAACTACCGGGGCGACCGGCCCCGCGAGCTCACGAAGGCCTTTGTCATCGACGGCTTCAGGGACTTCGACAGGGGCCCGAAGCTGGACCTCTACTACGCCACGATGACGGAGTACGAGGCGGGGCTGCCCGTGAAGGTCGTCCTTCCCAAGCCCGAGAAGCTGAGGAACATCCTCGGCCAGGTCGTGGCCGACGCCGGCATCGCGCAGTTCCGCTGCGCCGAGACCGAAAAGAACCCGCATGTCACGTTCTTCTTCAACAACTACAGGTCGGAGCCGTTCAAGGGCGAGGAGCGCGCCTGCCCCCCGAGCCCCAAGGTGGCGACCTACGACATGCAGCCCGAGATGTCCGCGGGCGACGTGTCCCGCTTCGCGCGGGAGGCCATCCTGTCGCGCCGGTTCGGGCTCATCGTCGTCAACTTCGCCAACCCCGACATGGTGGGGCACACGGGCTCGCTGCAGGCGGCCGTGAAGGCCGTCGAGACGACGGACAGGTGCGTGGGCGAGCTCCTCCAGGCCCTAGCGGCCGTCGGGGGCCACGCCGTCATCGGGGCGGACCACGGCAACTGCGAGCAGATGTGGGACCCCGTCCACAAGCTGCCTCACACCTCCCACACGCTGAACCTCGTCGAGTTCTTCGTCGTCGGCGAGGGCTACGCGGCGGGCAAGACCAGGATGCGCGAGGGGGGGCGGCTTGCCGACGTGGCCCCGACCGTCCTGCAGCTCATGGGCCTGCCCAAGCCCCCGGAAATGACCGGCCAGTCGCTGATCGCCTAGCGCAGCCGCCGGGTTCCCCGGCGGGGCAAAAATCGGGTTGCGCCAGCCCGCCCGCGGCGGCTTCCTCACCCTTTGCACTCAAAAGAAGGCCCATGAAGAGATCCCATCACTGCGCACAATTGAGGAAGGCCGACGTCGGCTCCTCCGTGTCCCTGTCGGGGTGGGTGGACTCCATCCGCGACCACGGCGGCATCATCTTCATCGACCTGCGAGACCGCAAGGGCGTCACCCAGGTCAAGTTCGACCCGAGGGGCAGCCCCGAGCTGAGCCTCCAGGCCTCACGCGTGCGGCCCGAGTCCGTCGTCAGCGTCCAGGGCGGGGTGGTGCCCCGGCCCGAGGGAACGGTCAACGCGTCGCTTCCCACCGGCGAGGTGGAGGTCGACGGCACCGCGCTCGAGGTCCTCAACGCGTCCGAGACGCCCCCCTTCCCGCTGGACGACGCCGGCGGCGACAAGGTGAACGAGGACCTGCGCCTCACCTACCGCTACCTTGACCTGCGCCGGCCGAGGATGCGCAGGAACCTCTCCGTCCGCCACCGGGCGACGAAGTCGATCCGCGACTACTTCGACTCGCAGGACTTCATCGAGGTGGAGACCCCCGCGCTGTTCAAGAGCACCCCGGAGGGCGCCCGGGAATACCTCGTGCCCTCGCGCATCCACCCGGGGCACTTCTACGCCCTCTCGCAGTCGCCCCAGCAGTTCAAGCAGATCCTGATGGTCGCCGGCGTGGAGCGCTACTTCCAGATCGCGCGCTGCTTCAGGGACGAGGACCTGCGCGCCGACCGGCAGATGGAGTTCACCCAGGTCGACGTCGAGGCCTCCTTCGTCGAGCGCGAGGACATCTACGCGCTGTTCGAGGGCATGCTGAAGAAGGTGTGGAAGGACGTCCTCGGTACCGACATCGCGACCCCGTTCCTGAGGATGCCGTTCGTGGACGCCATGAACCGGTTCGGCGTCGACAAGCCGGACCTGCGGTTCGGCCTCGAGCTCACGGACCTCTCGGAGACGTTCCGTTCCTCCTCCTTCAAGGTCTTCCAGGGCACCGTCGCCTCGGGCGGGTGCGTGAAGGCCCTGAACGCCAAGGGGCTCGCCGACCTGACCCAGGGCGAGCTGAAGAGCCTCGAGGAGACGGCAAAGAGCCTCGGCGCCAAGGGCCTCGCCTTCATAAAGGCCGAGGGCGGCGAGTGGAAGTCCCCCATCGTGAAGTTCTTCTCGGAGGCCGAGAAGGCCGCGCTCGGCAAGGCGCTCGGCGTCGAGGAGGGGGACATGGTCTTCTTTGCGGCCGCGGCGTGGGAGAAGGCCTGCGCGATCCTCGGGCGCATACGCCTCGAGGCCGCGGCGCTCCTCCAGAAGCGCGGCAAGCTGGCCCTGCGCCCGGACGACTGGCGCTTCCTCTGGGTGGTCGACTTCCCGCTCATGACCTACGACGAGGAGCACAAGGGCTACGTCGCGACCCACCACCCGTTCACGGCGCCCGTGCAGGAGGACGCCTCCCTCGTCGACTCCAACCCCAGGGCCGTCCGCGGGCAGCACTACGACGTCGTCCTCAACGGGATGGAGCTTGGCGGCGGGTCGATCCGGATCCACCAGCCGGCGCTCCAGAAGAAGATCTTCGAGGATGTCCTCAAGATCCCGGCGGACGTCGTCGAGAACCGCTTCGGGTACATGCTCCGCGCCTTCACGTTCGGGGCGCCCCCCCACGGCGGCATCGCCTTCGGCCTGGACCGCATCGTCGCTCTCCTCTGCGGGACGACGAGCATCAGGGACGTCATCGCCTTCCCGAAGACCCAGAAGGGCCAGGACCTGATGGCGGGAAGCCCGACCCCCGTGACGCCGAAGCAGCTGAAGGAGCTCCACATCGCGACCGTGGAACCCGAAGCCCCGTTGGCATAGCGCCTGCTTTTTGGCCCCGTTCCGCGCACGCCGGGAACCGCGGGCTTGCGCGGGCAGGCGGCCCTCCCTAGGTTCATCCGGCGGCCAGCCCGCCTTCCCCTTCAAATCCCCAACTTAATGAAACTCATCATCGCGATCATAAAGCCCTTCAAGCTGGAGGAGGTTAAGGAGGCCCTTGCCGAGGCCGGCATCGAGGGCATGACCGTCACCGAGGTAAAGGGCTTCGGCCGCCAGAAGGGCCACACCGAGATCTACCGCGGCAGCGAGTACACGGTGGACTTCCTCCCCAAGGTGAAGATCGAGATCGCCGTCGCGGACGACATGGCCGGCAAGGCCGTCGACGCCATCGTGAAGTCGGCGAAGACGGGCAAGATCGGCGATGGAAAGGTGTTCCTCGTCCCCCTGGAGGAGGTCATCCGCATCCGCACGGACGAGCGCGGCGAGGCGGCCGTCTAGGGCCGGCATTCGGTTCGGGGCCAGTCCCCGTGTTTATGCTTTCTTGAGACAAGCGGCATATTCATTTTGACCCCTGTCCCATTTGGGAGGCCATGCATCCCATATGGGATATCATGCAATGGCTGGACATTCGAGGAGGAGAACGGCTGTCATCCGGCGGGTGATTCCTGGGTCGCGTGGGCACGACGGACTGCCCGGTCAGGGTCCGATCCCATTGATTGGCGAAAGGCCCCCCGTCGCGGGCCACACAGCCGATCGGCGATCACTGGGCCACAACCGGCCAATCGGCGGTCCTGGCCGTGCCAAGCGCCCTGATTCCTTAAGAGACCAATTACCTGATGAACCCCGCCCATCCTGACTTTGGGCGCATCAGGATCGATCCGCCGGCAGCCTTTGCCTTCGACTACCGGATCTCGCGGCTGGCAGTGCCTGGATCCCCGACAGCCTAGGACTTGCGGGCCGACAGGGCCCTCTGGCGGACCTCGTCCTGGACCCGGGCGAGGAAGGCGTCGAATCCAACGGTGCCTTCGTCGCCCCTCGCGCGGCTGCGGATGCTAACGGAGCGCGACTCGGCCTCCTTGGCCCCGAGGACGAGCGTGTAGGGGATCTTCTCCAACTCGGCCCGGCGTATCTTGGCGCCCAGCTTGTCGCTGTGCTCGTCGACCGACGAGCGGATGCCGGCGGCCTTGAGGGCCGCGTGCAGCTCGCGGGCGTAGTCGAGCGTCTTCTCGCTCACGGGGACGAGCCGCGCCTGCTCGGGCGCGAGCCACACGGGGAAGTCCCCCCCGAAGTGCTCGATGAGGACGCCGCAGAAGCGCTCCATGGAGCCGAACGGCGCCCGGTGGATCATGACGGGGCGGTGCGGCTGGTTGTCGGCGCCCCCGTAGGTGAGGTCGAACCTGATGGGCAAGTTGTAGTCGACCTGGACCGTCCCCAGCTGCCACTCGCGGCCGATGACGTCCTTCACCACGAAGTCGATCTTCGGCCCGTAGAAGGCCGCCTCGCCGGGCTCCTCGGTGTAGGCGCCCCCGAGCGTCTTCACGGCGACGCGGCAGGCCTCCTCAGCCTTGTCCCAGTTCTCCTTCGTCCCCGTGTACTTGTTCGAGTCGGGGTCGCGCAGGCCCACCCGCACCCGGTAGTCGCTCATCCCGAGCGTGGTGAGCACGATCTTCACCAGCGAGAGGCAGCCCAGGAGCTCCTGCGCCACCTGGTCCTCCGTGCAGAAGAGGTGGGCGTCGTCCTGCGTGAACCCCCGGACGCGCGTCATCCCGTTCAGTTCGCCCGACTGCTCCCATCGGTAGACGGTGCCGAACTCGGCGAGCCGCACCGGCAGGTCGCGGTAGGAGTGGGGCTGCGACGAGAAGATCTTGATGTGGTGCGGGCAGTTCATGGGCTTCAGCATGAAGCCCTCGAGGAGCCTGTCCTCGGGCATGATGCGCTCCGGCCCCACGGTCTCGCGGCCCGTCCTCGCGTTGATTTCCCTGGCGAGCCTGGGGGAGATGGCCTCCATCCTCGCCATCATCTCGCCGCAGGAGCAGCCCTCGCTCAGCACCGCCGCGAGGGCCTGGTTCTCGGCCATCGGGGTGAACTGCGCGTCCTTGTAGTAGGGGAAGTGGCCCGAGATCTTGTAGAGGTCCAGCTTGCCGATGTGCGGCGTGAACACCTGGACGTAGCCCTGCTTGCGTAGCTCCTCGCCGATGAAGGTCTGCAGCTCCTGGCGGATCACCGACCCGGCGGGGGTCCAGAGGATGAGCCCCTGGCCGACGTCGTCGTCGATGACGAAGAGCCGCAGGTCCTTTCCCAGCTTGCGGTGGTCGCGCTGCTTGGCCTGCTCGACCTGGTCCAGGTACTTCGCCAGCTCGTCCCTCGTCGGGAACGCCGTCCCGTAGATGCGCTGCAGCTGCTTGTTCTTCTCGCTGCCCCGGTGGTAGGCGCCGGCGATCGACAGGAGCTTGAACGCCTTCAGCTTCGAGCTGTAGCGCACGTGGGTGCCCGCGCACAGGTCCATGAATTCCCCGTTCTGGTAGAACGAGATCTTCTCGCCCTCGGGGATGTCCGCCAGGCGCCCGAGCTTGTAGCGCTCCTGGCCGCGGGAGCGGATGATCTCCTCGGCCTCCTGCCTCGAGACCTCCTTGCGCAGGAACGGCTGGTTCTCGTCGGCCACCTTCTTCATCTCGGCCTCGAGCCGCGCGAGGTCCTCGGCCGTCAGCTTGTGGTCGAGGTCGACGTCGTAGTAGAAGCCCGTGTCCGTCGGGGGGCCGATGTCCAGCTTGGCGTCCGGGTAGAGGCGCAGGAGAGCCGTCGCCAGGATGTGCGAGGCCGAGTGCCTGAGTTCTTCTAGGGGAGTCATCACGGGAACAGGAGACGATGGGCGAGCGCCCGAGAAAGCCAAGTCAGCCTTTGCGCAGGGGCTCCAGGCGGTAGCCGTCCTTGCCGTCCAGCATGGACCACCCGGCGGCCGTGAGCTCGCCCCTCAGCCGGTCCGCCGCGGCGAAGTCCCGCGCCTTCTTGGCCTCCCACCGGCGGCCGGCGAGGGAGGAGACCTCTGCCGGGACGGCCGGGCCCTGCGCCGCGGCGCCCGCGGGCTCGAGCCCGAGGACGCCCAGGACCCTCTCCAGCGCCGCGCGGTCGGCCGCCGAGGCGGCCGCCGGGTCCGTGGCGTTGGCCGTCGAGAAGAGGGAACCCAGGGCCCCCGGGGTGTTGAGGTCATCCCGCAGGGCCAGGAGGACGCCGTCAAAGAGGGGGGAGGGCGCGGTGCCCGCAGGGGCGGGGGGAAGCGCCCCTGCGAAGCGCCCGAGGGTCTTCAGCGCGCTCTCGGCCGCGTGCATCGAGTCGAGCGTGAAGTTGAGCTGCTTCCTCGGGTGCCCGGAAAGGAGCGTGTAGCGCAGCGCCATCGGCGAGTAGCCCCTCGCGACGATGTCGCCCAGCGTGTAGTAGTTTCCCCTGCTCTTGCTCATGGTCGTCCCCTCGGAGAGCAGGTGCTCGCTGTGGAACCAGTGCCGCGAGAAGGTCGTGCCGTTGCAGCACCGGCTCTGGGCGATCTCGTTCTCATGGTGCGGGAAGAGCAGGTCGACGCCGCCCGTGTGCAGGTCGATCGTTTCGCCGAGGTGCTTCTTGATCATGGCGCTGCACTCGATGTGCCAGCCTGGCCTTCCCGCCGCGGCGTCGCCGGGCCCCGGCCACTGCACGTCGCCGTCCTCCTCGGCCTTGTGGGACTTCCAGAGCGCGAAGTCGCTCGCGTCGTCCTTGTGGTCGTCGTCGAGGGCGCCGTGCGTCACCTTGAGCTCGCGCTCCCGGATGCGCGAGAGGGCCCCGTATTCCGGGAAGGTGGAGATCTTGAAGTACACCGAGCCGTCGGCCGAGCGGTAGGCGTTCCCCTTGCGCATGAGGACGTCGATCATGTCGACCTGCTCGCGGATGTGGCCCGTGGCCGTGGGCTCCACGTGCGGGGGTAGGAGGCCCAGCGCCCTGCAGTCGGCGTGGAAGAGGTCGGTCCAGTGCCGCGTGATTTCCCGCAGCGGCCGCTTCTCGGCCCTCGCCTGGTTGATCGTCCGGTCGTCGACGTCGGTCAGGTTGCGCACATGCTTCACCTTTCCGGGGAATTCCAGCTCGAGGAGGCGCCGCAGGACGTCGTTGACGATGAAGGTCCGGAAGTTGCCGATGTGCGCGGGGGCCCAGACCGTCGGGCCGCAGTTGTAGAACCGGAACACCCCGTCCGGGTGGGATGGGGAGAGCTCGCGGATTTCCCGCGACATGGAGTCAAACAACTTGATGGCCATCGTTTTGTGGGATTGGCGCCGCCATGCTCGGGGAGCCGCAATTCCTTGCGGCGCCCTGCCGGCCATGCTCCAATGAAGGAGCCAACGGACACATGCCGAACCCCTTCAAGCTCAATCTTGTCCACCGCCCGAGGCGCCTGCGCCGGACGGCGGCCCTGCGCTCCCTCGTGGAGGACACCGTCCTCAGGGCCGAGGACCTGATCGCCCCCCTGTTCGTGGTCGATGGCAAGGCAAGGCCGGAACCGGTGGCCTCGATGCCGGGCGTGTCGAGGCTCGCGGTCGGCGACCTCGTCCGTGAGTGCCGCGCGCTGCGCCGCCTGGGCGTCCGCGCCGTCGCGCTCTTCCCCAAGATCGAGAAGCGCCTGAAGGACGCGGAGGGCAGCGCCGCGCTGCGCGAGGACGCCCTCATCCTGCGCGCCGTCCGCGCGGTGAAGGACGCCGTCCCGGACATGGTCGTCATGACCGACGTCGCCCTCGACCCCTACACCACGCACGGGCACGACGGCGTGCTGACCGCCGACGGCCGCGACGTCGACAACGACCGCACGGTGGGGATCCTGGCCGCGATGGCTGCGCTGCATGCCAGGGCGGGCGTCGACCTGGTCGCCCCGAGCGACATGATGGACGGGCGGGTGGGCGCCATCCGCGCGGCCCTGGACGCCGCGGGGTGCGAGCAGACCGCGATCATGGCCTATTCCGCAAAGTACGCCTCGGCCTACTACGGGCCATTCAGGGACGCCGTCGGAAGCTCCGCTTCGGCGGGCACCCGCGCCCTGGACAAGCGGACCTACCAGCTGAACCCGGCCAACCGCCGGGAGGCCATGACGGAGGCGAGGCTCGATGAGGCCGAGGGCGCCGACATCCTGATGGTTAAGCCGGCGGGACTGTACCTGGACATCATCAGGGCGGTGCGCGGCGCAACCCGCCGGCCCGTCGCGGCCTACCAGGTCTCCGGAGAATACGCCCAGATCCATGCGGCCGCCCGGCTCGGGTGGCTGGACCTCGCCGCCTGCCGCCGCGAGTCCCTGGTGGCCATCAAGCGCGCCGGCGCCGACCTCATCCTCACGTACTTCGCGAAGGACATGGCGGCCGAGCTTCGGGGCTAGGGGCGCTCCCAAGTCAGGGCAGGCCGCTTGCGGATGATCCCGGTCAGGCACCGGGTTTATTTTCGGCTTGGATATTCAGTCATTTCTGTTAAAACAGAAACCAATGAATATCTTGCCCAACGCCTGGCGCCGGGTTCCGGGAGGGGGCCCCGGCCCGCGGCGCCCCGCCGCCCCCGCGTTCGCCGATGAGGGGCTCCCCCAGGCGGCCTGCCGGCACCCGCTTTTTACGGCCGCCTGGACGCGCTTCGTCTTTGTCCACTACGCCGTTCCCCCGGGCGACCTTGCCCCGCACACCCCGCTGGAGCTCGACTGCAGGGACGGCAGGGCCCTCGTGAGCCTCGTGTTCTTCCGCATGTCAGGGATGGCGCCTGCCGTCGGGCTGACGGGCCCGCTCGGGCGCCTCCTGTGCCGGCCGGCCTCCGACGCAGGGTTCCTCAACGTGAGGACCTACGTCCGGGGCGAGGCGGGCCCCGGGATCCAGTTCATGGTCGAGTGGATGGACAACCCCCTGGGGCTGTGCCTCGGCCCCTGGATGTACGGGCTTCCCTACCGCCGGGGCCGCTTTGTCGACCTGGAGCACCGCGGCACCGGGCGCCGCAGCCTCAGGGTCAGCGACGCCGCCACCCGGGACGCGCTCGACCTTTCCGTCATCGACGACCCACCGGGGCGGGCCGCGCCGGGGAAGGGCTCCCTGGCGGATTTCCTCCTCGAGAAGTACACCGCCTACACCTGCCACGGGGGCGTTTGCCGGTGCTTCCAGGTCGCCCACCCGCGCTGGCAGGTGTCAACCCCGCTCGAGCTCGACATCGACGACAGGCTCGTCTGCCGCCGCTGCCCCTGGTTCGCCCGTGCCGAGAGGATAGGCGCCCACTGCTCCCCGGGGTTCGGGGAGGTGCGGATGGGGGCGCCGAGCCTGCTCCAGGCGGACGGCGGCGGCCCGCGCGCCGGGGAGGCACCCAGCCCATGCCTGTGATCAGGACAGCCACGGTCATCGCCGCGCCGATCGGGGTGGTCTTCGACCTCGCGCGCGACATCGGCGCGCACGCGCTGGGCCAGGCCCGCCACGGGGAGCGGGCGGTGGCCGGCCGGACTTCGGGACTCATCGGCCTCGGGGAGGAGGTCACCTGGGAGGCGGTGCACCTCGGGTTCCGCCAGCGCCTCACGAGCCGGGTCACGGAAATGAGGGCGCCGGTGTACTTCAGGGACAGGATGCTCCGCGGCGCGTTCAGGCGCCTGGACCACGGGCACTTCTTCGAGGAGATGCCCCGCGGGGGCACGCGGATGACGGACGTCGCGTTTGAGTCCCCCCTTGGCCCCCTGGGAAGGCTCGTGGACGCCCTTTTCCTCGGGCGCCACATGCGGGGCCTCCTCGAGGAGCGAAACGCCGCCCTGAGGGCCCTGGCGGAGGCGGCGGCCCGCCCGGGCGGGGCCTAGAACGCCGTCCTCGACACCTGGACCGAGTCGCCGGGCTCCAGGCGCGGGTCCTCCTGGGGGTTCCTCTGGGCGATCTTGATGTCGATCATGTAGAGCACCTGGCTGCGCACGAGGCCCACCTTCGACTCGTTGGCATAGAGGGTGAAGCCGCCGGCCGCCTGGACGGCCTTGGCCGCGGTCAGGTCGGGCGTCCAGATGATCCGGCCGGGCTTCACGACCTCGCCGCCCACGTACACGTACCGCTCGTTGACGGTCACCGAGATTTCGACGTCGGTGTAGATCTTCTTGTCGATGTAGTCCCGGTGGATGAGCTTGGTCAGCGTGCCCGTCGTCTCGCCGGCCGCCCTCACGACGCCGATGTAGGGCAGGCTGATCGTCCCCTGGTCGTCGATCTGGACGATGTTGTTGGACGGGTCAGGGACTCCGATGATCGAGATCGTCAGGTTGTCGCCTGGCCGCAGCTGCGAGGCGTTCGCCGCCGACGGGATCGCCGGGTTCCTGCCGGTGCCCGCGTCGGGGCCCGCCGCGCATCCCGCGAGGATTCCCAGGAGGGCAATCGTCGCTGCGCGCAGGAGGCTCATCAACGGGCGATCAGCGCTTGCCGCGCGACTTGCGGCGAGGCTTCTCGGCGTCGTCCTCGCCGCCCGCGGGCTTGGCCTCGTCCTCGCCCCCCTCCTCGTCCTTCTCCTTTTCGGCGCCCTCGGGCTTTTCCCCGTCCTCCTCGTCGCCGTCCTCGTCCCACTTGAGGGACTCGTCGTTCTTCAGCTTCTCCTCCTCCTCCTCGTCCAGGGCGGGAAGGTCGTCCTCCTCGTCCTCGGCCGCCTTGGAGGGCTGCTCCTCGTCGGTCTCGATGCCCTCGGGCATGAAGTCCAGGATCGCGCACAGCTCCGAGAACGTGTGGACGGCCTTGCCCTCGATGAAGTGGGTGTTCTGCTCCTCGCGGATCTCGTCCTCGACCTCGTCCACGGTGAGCTTGTTCTCAAAGGTGAAGAGGTCGTTCAGCATCTTGACGCGGCAGCGCGTCAGGTGGTCGAGGAGGTCCGCGTAGGGCCCGTTCTCCTCGTCGAGGATGTCCGGCAGGGCGAAGAGCTTCTCGTCCGACTCGAAGATCGACTCCTTGACCCGCTTCAGGCGCACCTTGCCGCTGCCGAGGTCCTTCTCGATCCTGAAGGGGATGAAGGCGGTCTCAAAGACGTCCTGCTGGAAGCCGTAGTCGCGCAGGGCGTCGACCAGCTCGATCAGGTGGGCGACCTGCCTAGGGTCGACGAGGCTCAGGCCGTCGACGTCCCAGCGCACGGGGTCGCTGGTCTCGCTTACCCACCAATTGTGGTCTTCACCGAGCCTGACGATGCACCAGTCGAGAATGGAAGTTGGCTTTGCCATGGAAACGAAGTCTCAGGAATTAAAATTTAGCGCAGCGTGCTAGGGGTGATTCAAATAACAAGCACAAAAGCACGGGGGCAACTCACGGGGGAACTCAGGCGGAACATCTTGGTCTCTCGGAGGTTTCGGGCTGGCGAACTTGCGTTTTGGATCACTGATTTTCACTCTGCCGCCGTATGGGACTCGTTTATGAGCGATTGGTTCGCCCGGCCCTGTTCCGCCTCGAATCGGAGCGCGCCCATGAGCTTGCCGTCGACGCCCTGGCGATGCTGGGGAGGATCCAGCCGGCCTGCCGGGCCCTGGAGGCCCTCAGCAGGCTCGCGCCGGGCGTCTTCCGGCCCGTCGAGGCCCTTGGGCTGCGTTTTCCCAACGCCGTCGGGCTCGCGGCCGGCTTCGACAAGAACGCGCGGGCCTGGCCGGCGGCCGCGGCGCTCGGGTTCGGGCATGTCGAGGTGGGGACGGTTACGGCGGTGGCCCAGCCGGGCAATCCCAGGCCCCGGATGTTCAGGTACCCGCCCGAGCGGGCGGTCATCAACCGCATGGGCTTCAACAACGAGGGGTCGGAGGCCGTCGCGGCCAGGCTCGCCCGCCAGGCGCCGCGCGGCCGGAGGCGGATCCCTGTGGGCGTCAATATCGGCAAGTCGAAGGTGACCGACATCGACGGGGCCGCCGAGGACTACCTGGCGAGCTTCCGGCGCCTGGCCTGCCATGCCGACTACCTTGTCCTCAACGTGTCCAGCCCCAACACGCCGGGGCTGCGCGAGCTGCAGGACGAGTCCCGGCTCCGGGGGCTCCTGGCGGCCGTCTGCGCCGAGAACCGCCCGCGCGGGGGGCCGTCCGCCGGCGGGCGGGTGCCGATCCTCCTCAAGATCGCGCCGGACCTCACGTTCCCGCAGATCGACTCGGTCCTCGGCGTCATCGCCGACCACGCGCTGGACGGGATCATCGCCACCAACACGACCCTCGCCAGGCCCGGCTTCTTTGGCGGCGTGCCCGAGGCCGGGGGCCTCAGCGGCGCCCCGCTTCGGGCCCGGGCGACGGAGATCGTGGGCTACATCGCCCGGCAGACGGGCGGGAAGCTCCCGATCATCGGGGTCGGCGGCATCTCGGACGCCCGGTCGGCGGCCGAGAAGCTGGATGCCGGCGCCACGCTGGTCCAGCTCTACACCGGGCTCATCTTCGGCGGGCCCTTCCTTCCCGCGAGGATCGCGCTCGGGGTCAGCGACCGCCAGCGGCTCTGGGACGCGGACGCCCCTCAGATCACCCAGTCCTCGACGTAGCCGACAAGGGACTCCTTCTTCTGGCGAGGGCGGATGACGAGGTCGTCCGCCTTGAAATAGGCGATGCTGTTCGCGGGCACGGACTCGATGAGCCACACGTTGCCGCCGATGACGGAATTGTCGCCGATCCGCGTCTCGCCGCCGAGGATCGTCGCGTGCGCGTAGATGGTCACGCGGTTGCCGATGTCCGGGTGCCGCTTCACTCCCTTCACGGGGTTCCCCTTCACGTCGGTCTCGAACGACTTGGCGCCCAGCGTCACCCCCTGGTAGAGCTTCACGTGCGAGCCGATCGTCGCCGTCTCGCCGATCACGATGCCGGTGCCGTGGTCGATGAAGAAGTGCGAGCCGATCTCCGCGCCCGGGTGGATGTCGATGCCGGTCCTCTCATGCGCGAACTCGGTGATCATCCGGGGCAGGAGGGGGACCTTCAGCGTGTAGAGGACGTGGGCGAAGCGCTGCAGCGAGATCGCCAGGACGCAGGGGTAGGCGAGGATGATCTCCTCGTAGCTGAGGGCGGCCGGGTCGCCCTTGTAGGCGGCCTCGACGTCGGTCCGGATGGACTTCCTGAGCTCGGGAAGCCGGACCAGGGCCTCGAGGACGGCCCTCTTGGCGTTGCCGGCCGGGTCAGGGTCCTTGGCGAACCGCAGGCTCTTGCCGATCTCCACCTCCAGGCGCCCACCGATGCGGGACAGGCCCTTCTCGACCAGCGCCGGGACGTCCTTTTTCGCGATCCTGCTCTCCTCGAAGTATCCCGGGAAGAGCAGGTGCATGCACTCGCGCGAGATCTCGTTGGCGGACTCCTGCGACGGCAGGTTGACGCCGTCCAGGTGGTTGATGCCCCCGTCCGCCTCATAGGAGGAGATGAGGGCGGCCTTTATGGCATCCAGGTTCATGGAGGGACGGGGCCGTGGACCCTCGACCAGAGGGGGAGAGGGGTCAAAGCAGAATTTCGGGGCTCGACAAGGCGTGCCCCATGGCGCTCATTAGCCCCTCCCTATTTTCAGTGCTCAGGTGGTGGAATTGGTAGACACACACGTTTGAGGGGCGTGTGCCGTAAGGCGTGCAGGTTCGAGTCCTGTCCTGAGCACCAATTCAAGATGCGGGGGCCAGGGTGCCCCCGGGGGGGTTAGCCGAGGTTGCGCCGTCCGGTCTCGCATGACCCCAGGCCGGCGACCGGCTTGGGGTCAGCCGGCCCCCCGCCCGAGCCTGCGCAGGGCCATGGCGGCGTAGGCCGGGCTTGCCTCGAGGCCCACGCAGCGGCGGCCCATCGCGGCGGCGACCTGGGCGACGGTGCCCGAGCCCAGGAACGGGTCGAGCACCAGGTCCCCCTCCCGCGTGCCGGCGAGGAGGCAGGGGCGCACGAGCGCCGCCGGAAAGACCGCGAAGTGGGCCCCGGGGAAGGGCTCGGTGTTGATCGACCACACGCTCCGGCGCGCGCGCACCCCGCCCTTGTCGGCCCGGGGCTCCCTGACGGCCTCGTGGTCGAAGCGGTACCTCTCCGACTTGGTGAGGAGGAACAGGTACTCGTGGGCCACCGTCACCCGGTCCTTGACCGACTCCGGCTGGCAGTTGGGCTTGTGCCAGATGATGTCGTTGCGCAGGTACCAGCCGTCGGCCTGGCATGCCATGGCGACCTGCCACGCGACCCCCACGAGGTCCTTTGGCTTCAGGCCCTTGGGGGTCGGGGGGCGGTAGGACATGGCCCTGCCCTTGTTCTTCGCGTCCGGCGCCCGCCAGGCGCGGCCGCCCGAGGTGTAGGTGTTGCCCAGGTTGAGCCAGAGCGTGCCGTCCGCCCGCAGGGTCCTCCTCACCTCCCTCATGACGGCGACGACGTTGGCGACATAGTCCCCGAGGATCCCCTCGGCGCCGATCTGGCCCTTGTGGCCGTAGTCCCGCACGCCCCAGTAGGGGGGCGACGTCACCGCGCACTGGAACACGCCGTCGGGCACGGACCCGAGGAGGGTGCGCGCGTCGCCCACGAGGACCCGCACGGGGTCCCTGCCCGTGGGCTCGAGGAACAGGCCCTGTGCGCGGCGCCCGGCCACGGGTGCCTTGGTCAGCCTGCCGGGGGAAGGGCGACGCCCACCTTGAGGGGGGCCCTTTCCCGGTCGGCATAGCGCCTTACGTAGGCCACCCAGTCGGCCCCGGTGGGGAAGTCCCCGCTCTTGCTCCAGCCGGCCCCGAAGGAATAGCGCAGGGTCTGGCCGGGGGCCACGGAGGTGATGGCCAGGCGGTTGCCGATGGGGGGTATGCCCTCGTTCCCGGGAACGAGGCGCCTCGCCTCGGGGACCGGGGGCACGCTGGCGTCCTCGGCGACGATCTGCCTCACGGAGCCCGGGACCAGGGCGACGGCGCACCCTATCTGGCCGCGGTCCCTGTCCGGCGCCTGCCAGCAGGTCATCCAGCCGGCCTCGCGGTCGGCGGCCTCCTCGGCCCTGGGATCGGCCCGCCTGGCGATCCCGACGCCGACCTCGAGCGGCGCGGCGCCGTCGGCCGTGAACGTGCTCTCGGCCACGCTCATGTTGGAGCCGGCGTCGATCGCTATGCGCTTAATTTCCGACACCTTGCGCCCGGCGGCGTCCCAGGGCGCGTAGGTGAGCTCGAACACGGAGCGCACGGGGCCCGTCGTGATCACGCGGGCCGCCGTGAAGTTGCTGGAGACGTACAGCCGGCCGGCGACCCAGATGCCCAGGCCCCCGCAGCCGCGGCTGCGCCCGACCTGGTAGTCGTCAAGCCCGTCGCCGTCGTCCCTGTGGTAGTTCGGTCGGCGGTACCACTCGTCGATGACGAGCGCGCGGGTGCGCTTCGTCCAGACGTCGATGCCGCTGCTGACGGTGCCTTCGCCCTTGATGAGCTCGACATTGTACATGCGGTGGGCGATCCGGTCGCTTTCCCAGGCCATGTCGTGGTAGCGCTCGGCGACCTCCCTCGCGTAGGTCTTCACGTGGGGCCTTGGCGACCAGGGCGCCCGGTCCGTCGCGTTGAACACGTCGAACGTGGCCGAGCCCCCGGGCGGCAGGTCGACCTGGAAGAGGAGCTTGTCCTCGGGGCCGCCCGGCTCCGATGCGTACGTCTGGCTGTCCAGCACCCGCGACGAGGCCGAGTCCATGACGACAAGCCGGCCGCTCCCGAACCCGCGCGGGTCGACCTCCACGGTCTCGCAGGCGCGGTAGAAGCCCGAGGGGTTGGCGACGGTGACCCGGGTCGGCGCGTGGCGCTCCAGGATGGACATCCTGTAGACCTCGCTGCCCGCGAGCAGGAACGCGCCGACGCCGTAGACCTCGGTTGCGCCCTCGTCGAATTTGCGGGGGTCGGCGCCGATGGGCTGCACGTGGGCGAGGCGCCCGTCGGGCCCGGCGCAGGCGACAAGCGCCGCCCAGCCCCGGCGCGCCGCCGCTCCGCAGTCCCCGGGGAGGAGGCCCTGGTTGGCGCCCCACGCCAGGGCGTAGGTGAAGAAGCCCGAGCCGCTCGTCTCGCGAAGCGGGTAGCTTGCGGGGTCGAGGAGGCTTGCCCGCCACAGGCCGTCCTCCTGCTGGCACGCGACGACGGTGGCGGCCATGTCACGGAACAGGGCCTCGAACCTTGGCCGGTCGGGATGGTTTGAGGGGAGCGACTGGAGCAGCCGCGCGAGGCCGGCCATCACCCAGCCGTTGCCCCGGCTCCAGAAGACCTTCCTGCCGTTGGCCTCGACCTTCTTGAAGTAGGTGCTGTCGCGGTAGAACAGGTGCTCGTCCTTGTCGTACAGGTAGTCCGTCGTCCGCCACCAGTTCTTGACAGCGTAGTCCATGTACCGGGCGTCGCCCGTCGCGGCATAGAGCCTCATCCACGCGGGAGGGCCCATGAAGAGCGAGTCGCACCAGGACCAGAGGTCCGTCGCCCGGTTCTGGTAGGAGAATTCGAGGGACTTGACGGGCGGGGGGGCGGCGAGGATCGCGTCGAAGGTCCGCCTCATGGGGGCGATCATCCTCGGGTCGCGGTAGAGGAGGTAGAGCTCGGCGTAGGTCTGGCCCACGCAGTGGTCGTCGGCGTGGTACATCCGCGGGCCGAGCTGCCAGCCGTTGCGCTCGGCCATGGCGAGCATCGCGTCCTCGTACCTCGGGCTGCCGGAGATGCCGGCGAGCGCCATCATGCCGGCGTCGCCCGCGGCCTGCGTCCAGTCGGTCGCGGGATGCGCGCTCGGGTGCGCAAGCTGCCAGTCGGCGACCTTCTCCAGCGTCGTCAGGATTTCCGAGGGTGAGAGCCTCGCTTGTGCGGCTCGTGCCTGGCAGGCGCCCGCAAGGGCCAGTGTGCATGCCGCGGCCAGGGTGCGGCTCATTCTAGGGGCCATGGGACCCCGAGCGTTTTTCATGGGCCCGGGCGAGTCAAGCGGACCCGTCCCGCCGGTTTCACCGGTGAACTTCCACTAATGAACGCCCGCGGCCTAGAGCTGCACGGGCAGGCCGATCTCGATGATCTGCGAGGGCGTGATATTGTAGTAGTCCTTAGCCGGCCGCGCATTCCTGATGAGGAAGCTGTAGAAGCTCTTCTCCCATTCCCACATTCCGGTGTTCCCGCCGCTCATCACCATCTCGCGGCTGAAGAAATAGGTGGCCGACTGCGGGTTGATCTTGAGCCCGCAGTCCCGGACAAGGCTGACCAGGTCCGTGACGTCCGGCGACTCCATGTAGCCGTAGTGGCCGGTCGCGCGCCAGATTCCCTCGCCGATCTCGCGCAGCTTCAGCCTGTGGGCCCGCGACACGGTGGGGCGGTCCTCGGTCACGATGCTGAGGAGGACGACGATCTTGTGCAGGCACCGGTTGGCCTTCACATGGTGGAGGAGGGCTATCGGGGTTCCCCGGGGCGAGCCGACCATGAAGACGGCGGCCCCGTTCACGCGGACCACGTACTGGCTCCTTGCGATCGTGGTCAGCTCCTCCTCGGTCACGTTCCCGCCGTAGACGCGCTCGAAAACGACGTTCCGCCCCGTCTTCCACGTGTGCATGACGGCAAGGATCCCGAGGGCGATGGCGAGCGGGAACCAGCCGCCGTCGGCGATCTTGCGCATGTTTGCCCAGAAGAAGACGAGGTCGACCACGAGGAAGACCGCGCAGATGGAGCCGGCCCGCGGGAACGACCAGTTCCAGTTTCGGCGGGCGACCATGAAGAACGCCCCGCTCGTGATCGCCATCGTGCCCGTGACGGCGATCCCGTAGGCGGACGCGAGGCGCGCGGTCGAGCCGAACAGGATCACGGTCAGGATGCACCCGATCGCGAGGAGGGTGTTGACGAACGGGACGAAGATCTGGCCGGAATGCCCCGCGCTCGTGTGGTTGATCTTCAGGCGGGGGAAGTACCCGAGCTGGATGGCCTGCCGTGACAGCGAGTAGGCCCCCGAGATGAGCGCCTGGCTGGCGATGACCGCCGCCACGATCGAGATCCCGGTCAGGCCCACGCGCCAGAAGCCGGCCGGCGCCATCGCGAAGAACGGGTTCGCCGTCGATCCCGGGTGGGCGATGATATAGGCGCCCTGGCCGAAGTAGTTCAGGATGAGGCCGGGAAAGGCGATGCCGTACCAGGCGACCTCGATGGACTTGCGCCCGAAGTGCCCCATGTCGGCGTAGAGCGCCTCTGCGCCGGTGATCGCCAGGACGACGCCGCCCAGGAGCTCGGCGACCTGGAAGGGCGGGTGCCGCAGCAGGGCGATCCCGTACGCGGGGTTGAGCGCGCGCCAGACCGAGGGCTGCTGGATCACGTACCAGGCGCCCGACGCCCCGAGGGTCACGAACCAGATGAGCATGATCGGCCCGAAGACGGCCCCGATCTTCATCGTTCCCTTCCTCTGCATCCAGAAAAGGATGGCCAGGACGACGCAGGCCATCCACGGGACGTAGGGCCCGAACGCGGGGCTGATCGCGTCGAACCCCTCGGCCGCGCCGAGCACGGAGATGGCGGGCGTGATGATTCCGTCGCCGTAGAGAAGCGCCGCCCCGACCAGGATCACGACCACCGCCACGCCAAGGCCGCGCTTCTTGACGGGCCTGTTCTGCGAGACGTCCCGGTGGGCGTGGATGAGCGCCAATAGCGCAAAGATGCCCCCCTCGCCGTGGTTGTCGGCGCTCATGATGAACCCGAGGTATTTCACGCTGACGACCAGCACGAGGGACCAGAAAATGAGGGACAGGACCCCGAGCATCCCTGATTCGCCAGAGCCTGGGGACAGGCTGCCTATGCAGGTCTGCATCGTGTAGAGCGGGCTTGTCCCGATGTCCCCGAATACCACGCCCAGGGCGCCAAGGCACAGGGCCGCCGACGCGGCAGAGGGCCGGAAGCTCGAGGTGTTTGGATCAGACATCTAGGGGGATTATTTCGCTGCGGGCCCTATCGCGGTTCAAAGCCGGGAGCAGAATTAGACGACGGCACCCTCGCGAACAAGCATTGTGCGGCGGATTCGAATGGTTGCTCGTCGGTCGGGCCCCGAGGAGGATATGCGGGAGGGGCATTTGCAAGCAGTGAACTTTGGCGGGCCGCGGAGGCGCCAGGTGAATAACTAGGACTTGTCCAACAAGGATAGTTAACGAGCTTGGACGCCGATGCGCCCAGCCCCGTTACGCAATATACGCCTCCTCGCGGCGCTGGCCGCGTCCCTGGCCGGCAACACCGCGAGTTCGCAGAGCTCGGCCGACATTCTCGGGATCCTTCGCGGCAGGGTTTCCGACTTCGCCGCAAGCGGCCAGGAGGCGCGAACGGTCATGGAGGGCCTGGGGGCGGCCTATCGGTTCCCAGTCATCGTCGACACGGACGTGCAGGGCCTTGTCACCTTCGAGGTCCACAATGCGTCGCTCGCGACCATCTTCGAGGCGATCTGCCAGCCCAAGGGGTGGAGTTGGGAAATCTCCCCTGATGGCTACCTGCTGGTCCGCCGGTTCATCACGAAGATATACCCGGTCGACTACCTTCAGCTGATCCAGTCGGGCTCGAGCTCGGCCAGCATCAGCCTGAGCCAGGCAGCCGAGAGCACGGGGACGGCCTCAACAGGCGCACTCTCGCTCAATGGTATGGCTTCGGCGACCGGCGGCGCACCCCAGTCTGTCCCGGCGATCAACAGCGGGGGCTCCTCAACGCTCAATGTCTCCCAGCAGAACGACGCTGATTTCTGGGGCCACCTTGAGGCCGACCTGAAATCCATGCTGGGGGAAGGGGAGGGGCTTGTCGTCAACCGCTTCGCCGGGATCGTGCAGCTGAAGGCCTCGGTGCGCACCCATAGGAATGTCGAGGCCTACCTGAGACGGGTGCTCCAGCGCGTGGGCCGGCAGGCGCACATCTCCGTGAAGGTCGTCGAGGTGGACCTTAACGACCAGGCCAAGGCCGGGATTGACTGGAGCGTTGCGGCGACCTCCTTCGGCCGTCTGGCGAACAGCAATATCCAATTGCTCAACGCCTCAACGAGCACCTCGGGAACAACCCAGATCGGGTCACTGATCTTGAATCCGGGCACATTCAGCGGGACGGTCGGGGCGGGTGACGTGCAGGCGGTGATCAGCGCGCTTTCCGAGCAGGGAAACGTGCGGATCGACTCCAAGCCCGAGATCGCGGCCCTCAACAACCAGACCGCCTTCGTGCAGGTCAGCGAGGACCAGCCCTTCTTCAGCAGGGCCAGCACGACGACCATAAACGCGGGCGGGGTCGCGACCGCTGGCAGCCAGCCGATCGTGAACACCAACTATTATGAAAGCACGGTGTCGTTCGGCAACGTGCTTGAGATCACGGTCCAGATAGCCGACGACCTGACGACAAAGCTCTCGCTCTCCCCTGCCATAACGGAGCTGAAGGGCACGGCGACCTCGCCCGACGGGCAGGAGACGGCGCCCATCACCGACACAAAGAGGGCGCGCACAACGGTCACGCTTCGCAACCATGAGACAGCAATCGTCGGCGGCTTTATAACCGAGACGACAGGCACTGACCGGCGAGGCCTGCCGATCCTTTCCGACCTGCCTGGGATCGGCTCCGCATTTGCGACAACCACCAAGGCGAGGAGCCGGACCGAGCTGGTGTTCTTCGTCACCGTCAACGCGGAGGACCCTGAAGAGCCGAGGTCATATGAGCCAGGCGCGGCCCGCGGCTTTCCCGGAGGCCCCCTCAAGCCCGTGGTGCGGATCGACCCCACGCGGGGCACGTCATGACCGGGCACATCGTGCAGGCGACAGCAGGCGATGGCCTCGGCTCGTACCTGGTCGGCCGGCTCGGGGGCATCGGGGTCTCGGGACATGAGATCTCGACGACCCTGGCCTACCACTCGACCGTCGAGGCAAACCAGCCGTTCAGCCGAACGATCGTGGAGCTGGGGCTGGCAGCCGATGAAACGGTCGCCCTGTGGGTCGCCACGTTCCTGGGATGGCGCCTGGTTCCCCGCGAGCGACTGGTCGCCAATCGCGAACTCAGGCGGGTCTTGCCCGGCTCGATAGCACGGAATCGCAAGGCGCTGGTGCTGTCCCACGACGAGCAATGCACAACGGTGGCCGTCGCCGACCCGACCTGGCCGCAGTTTGCCCAGGTCAGGTACGCCCTGGAGAGCTGCAACGTGGAATGGGTCGTCGCGCCCCAGGCGGACATCTCGGCCGCCGTGGCGGAGGTTTACACCGAAAGCTTCGAGATGAGCGACAACGAGCTTGAGCGGTTCGTCGAGGAGATGATCCGGCGCGCGGCCCATACGAAGGGGCTGTCGGACATCCACTTCATCCCCGAGGACAGGTGCTGCGAGATCAGGTGGCGAATCGACGGGGAACTCATCCCGTGGGGGACCCTTCCCGCGTCGCTGAAGGATGCCGTCACGGCGCAGATCAAGCTGTCGTCGACCAGGGGCATCGATGGCCGCCAGCGTGAGACGATGCAGTCGGGCGGCCTTGACGTCGCCAACAAGTTCGAGGCGCAGGATGCGTCCGCTGTCCGCGAATACGGGAGCAAGAGGATATCATTGAGGTATTCAGTCGTGCCCGGGATCAACGGGGAGAGCATCGTCATCCGGGTTCTGGACCAATGCGCCCAGGCGGAGTCGTTGTCGGGCATCGGGATGCTGTCCGATACCGCGGTGAGGTTCAGGAGCGTCCTCAAGCTCACCAACGGCATCGTCCTCATATCGGGCCCGACGGGGCACGGGAAGAGCACGACGCTCGCCTCGGCTGTTCCGCTGCTCGACACCCACCGGAAACGGGTCCTCAGCATCGAGGACCCCGTCGAGTACCGCCTGCGAATGGTCACGCAGGCTCCGGTCACGCCGCGGCTGACCTTCGCCTCGGCACTACGGGCATTTCTTCGGCATAATCCGGACATCGTGATCGTCGGCGAGATACGCGACAGCGAGACCGCGGAGCTGGCGTTGAGGATGGCGCTCACCGGCCACCTCATCCTGGCGACGATCCACGCAAACTCGGCGGTCCAGTCCGTGTGCAGGATGATCGACCTCGGCGGGGACGCGGCACTCATGGCCGCGACCATGAAGATGCTGATGGCGCAGCGCCTGGTGAGGCGGCTCTGCGTGAGCTGCCGGCGGATTCATCACAACAACCAGAAATTTCTGGCCGAACACGGGCCAATTCTCGAGTCGGCCCTTTCCTCGGGGCTATTGAAGGCGGGCGAAAACCTGTGCTTTCACGAGGCCGGAGGGGGCTGCGAACTCTGCAAGGGAACCGGATTCTCCGGGAGGATAGGGATCTTCGAGCAACGGCTCGGCAACGGGTTGCTTGAAACCAGTCTCCTCGAGGAGCGGGAGAGGTTCAATGCAGTCAATGCCGAGAGGCACTTTGCCGATGCATTGGCGTCCGGGGACCTGACGGCGCGAGGCATCAGGTTGGACGGAATATTCAAGGCGGCCCAGGGCATGACCTCGCTCGAGGAGGTCTATGCCGCGACGGCCAACCCGCTTGGCACATCACAATAACAACGTAAGAAATGAATAACAAAAAACGGAATTCCACCGAGCACGGGGTCAATCTGCACACCGGCTTCTCATTGATCGAGATCTTGATCGTCGTATCGATCATCGGCGTACTGGCCGCGATCCTGATACCGGCCCTTAACCGGGCTCTGTCGTCGGCGCACATCAATCGCACCGTCGCGGACCTTAAGCAGCTGAAGGGCCTTGTCGCGGACGGCGCCAACCAGCTTGGAGGGACGCTACCCTTGACCAAGGGGTATGCGTCGACGGGCGCGATCGTTAATTCGACGTCCAGCCCGAACCTGGGAGGGTCGGCAGTCGCCGACCTAAACGGGGCGTTGAGGCTCGATGAGGTATTGTTGTCGGTCCCGAGCCCAAAGCTCGAAAAGTACTTTGCCCCGGCCTGCGGCTCGCAGACGTTCCTGCCCAATGGCGGGTCGGATTTGGCTGACCCCCGCTACAATTCGTCAACCGGAACGTTCTATAACCTGCCGGACGCGAAGATTCCCGCGGGATACAGCTATTCCAGCGTGTCCCGGATGGAGTGCTGCGCCGTGGACCTGACGCAGGCTCCTGGCTCCATCGACGCGAGTGGAGGCACAAATTTCAAGATTGATGGGGTAAATGGGCTGACGGTGGGCAGGGTCGCATATGCCGTCATCAAGGCGGTGCCCGGCCCCGAGGCATTCGCTATAGCCTCGGCCATCAACACCCCGTCATTCATGGACGACTCAAGCGGGTCGGCCGCGACCGCCCAGGC
This sequence comes from Opitutaceae bacterium, assembly GCA_036489955.1. Classification (GTDB taxonomy): domain Bacteria; phylum Verrucomicrobiota; class Verrucomicrobiia; order Opitutales; family Opitutaceae; genus Palsa-1447. The sequence continues at coordinate 161,601 of DASXEV010000029.1, read as the reverse complement.
CCGGGGCCAAGTGGCCTACCAGGCCGCTACAGGCGGGGTAACGGACGTGTACGTCTACCTCGGCAACTATTAGCCCGATGAAGCTGTTTGTCGGGATTTTGATCGGGAGGTCCGTCAGGGTCAAAGAGGCCGCCTCCTGGCGCGCGCTGTCAGCCGATGGATCCGCTACGGACAGGTGGGTGTCGGAATTGGCCGCGTGCGTCCCGGAGAAAATAAGAAGGAGGATGGTCTTGATCTACGAGCCGGAGGCCCTTGCACACCAGGCGGTGGATGTGCCCCGGGTTGGGCGGACAAAGTTCGCTTCTCTTGCAAAGATCAGGGCTGACCACCCCGTGGTGATGTCGGATACGTTTGGATGGGGCATCGAGAATGCCACGCAGGTTCCCGGCGGCAGCTTCTCGACGACCCTGCATTTCGAATTAAGCCCGGAACTGATTCGAATCCGAGACGCATTGGCCAAGGTGGGGACGAAGCTTGTGGCGGCATGGTCGCCATTCTCGGTCGGCCTTCAATATGCGGACGGGGGACGCCAAAACCAGGCTGCGCGGCAGATGCTCGTAATGACGGAGGATTTCATCGGCGTCGCATCATTCGCGTCCGGACGGTCCACGATCCGGCGTTGGTTCGGTCAAGCCACCGAGACGGACTGGAAATCGGTATCGTCATTAATCGGCCTGGGAGAGCCCCAACGCCCACAGATCGCAGCAGACTCCTACTCGCGGCGCGGACGACTCGTTGTTGTTGCCGGCGATGGTTCGGGGGGACTGTGCCCGTTCTGGCCGCAAATCCAAAAGTCGGGCCGGCTCGATGGCCTTTACGACTGGGACTCCTTAGCCGCCACGTCGTCCCGGATGTCGCTCCGGCTGCCAAGCAACATTTCCGCCTCGTTTCCCAAGGCGCTCAGCGTGAATGAGTGGGCCGACATCGGCATCAAGGTGGGCCTGATAGCAATCGCGGTGCTCTCATTGGACGTCGCGCGCCAGCGATACCGGCTTGCAGATATCCAGCGGGGCCACCTCTCGAGAATGTCTGAAGGCGCCTCGAGGCTGGCTGAGGCCATGGCGAGACGGCGGGAGCGTGATCTCCTGGACCTTAAGAGCTTGAGGGATGTTTCAGCTCGGGACCGGGGCCGGGCCGATGCGTTGACGCGCCTCACGTCGATCCTGCCTCTGGAAATGACACTCAGGCGCCTAGTATTTGGGGCGGATGATGCCTTTGAGATCGTGGCAAGTCTGGCACCCGGCACGGACCTGCAGGCATTTCGGCGCGACCTGTTTGGATCCGGCTTTCTTCCGGCGGACCCAGGGGGATGGGCCGAGTCGGGGGACGGGCGTCAATTGGTTGTCAGGGGCTCATATGGAGCAGCGATCGCAAAACAATGAAGACGAGAATCTCATCCAGGCGGGCCTGGCTGTCGGGAACGGCCATTTCCATGGCAACGGTAGCCGCGCTTTTTGATTACCGCGCGCATGCCGCCGCGGAGAGCGCAGCCGCGAGTGACGTGGCCCGTGAGCGAAGCCTCGAGGATCGGGTAAGGTCGGTGGGCGACCCTGCGCCTCGGGTGGAATCAGGACTGCCGGGCGCCGCGGCTGCCGCCCACGGGATTTGGGCGAGCATTGCCGCCAGGCTGGGGCCCGACTGGCGCACCAGATTGGCCACTGTGGAGTACAAGGGGGGCGTCCAGCTCGAGATAGGAATGATTGAGCTTCAGAAGCGAGAGCTGTGGCGCTGGCCCGCGTTTATCAAAGCGGTCGAGACATGCGAGGCGTTTGAGGGGGTGAAGGTTTTGGAGGTGAACCTCCAGAGGCGGAGCGATGAAAGCGTCCCAGAGTTTCAAGACGCGGCCTTCAAGATCCTGGTCATGACCGACAAGCTGAGCCACGGGGAGGAGAAAGAATGAACTTGCGCGCTGTTCTTGGATTTCTGGTCCTCTGCAGCCTGGGATGCGCAGAGGAGGCGGTGTCAGGGCCTGACGCCGCGCCGGCTAATCCCGCTCCAAGCGAGGATTATCGAGGCGCGGATGTGGGCGCAAAGGCCGACAAGCCCGACGAGATGTTTGAAAAAATGAGGACTGCCGTGGAGGAAATCGCAGGGACATATGGGGACCCTCCCTTCATCCAGATTTTCACCAACGACCCCAAGGCGGCAGAGGCGATGCAGCTTAAGCTAAGGGAGCTTGGAGGGGACAAGGCGGCGAAATCGGAGCTGGGCGCACTCGAGAAAGTTCGCGACAAGCTGAACGCTGACCTAGCGAAAAGGGCGAAGGAGAAGAAGCAATTGGAAGACAAGATCCGGGAGCAAAGCCGGCAATTGGATGATCTGGCGGCGGCGATTGCCCGGGCGCGGGCCCTGTTGGACGCTACTGCAAATTAGCCCGTCTCGCCTCGAGATTGAGAACCAGCATTTGCCAGCGGCCATTTGCCTTGCGCGCGCCCGGAAAAGGGAGGGCCTTGATTGCCTTAGCCGCGATTTTTGCCATTCGCCTGCCAGCGATTGGCGGTGACACCTGGTCCGGGGTGGAAGCTGGTTTCACCGTCAGCCCAATGACGTGGGAGGCTTGCGGGTCCGGCCCAACGGCGGGGGTGCAACTTATAGGACGCAAGGGCGGCTGGGAGAAGCCGCCGACAGCCCTCGGCCATGGCCATCAGTCCCAGGATCTGGCGCCCAACCGGGAGCCAAAAATGCCAGACCCGAAGGAGCGAGCTGACGAGACTCCAATAACCTGGCCTGATGCGGCCGGCGAACTGCACGTGAGCATAAAAGGCTCGGGCTTCACGCAGCCATCAGTGGCGCGGAACCCTTGGCTCCCCGAGCAAGCCAAAGAGGCAAAATCAAGATCGTTCAGGGTTTATTGCGGCGCTGTCATTGTTGGAAAGGCAAGGGGACAGGCAGCGGCCTTGATTGATGGGCGGATATTGCGGGAGAACGACACCCTCAAGGACTTCAGAATCGCCGAGATTACCGGGAAAGGTGCCGTCATCGAGATAAACGGGGCCAGATTTGGGCTACCTGTCCGCCGGGAGACCTCAATTGAGGAGCGGGAGGAATAGTTGGATGCCCCTATTTCGAGTCCAATTCCTCCTCGCGTCAGGGCAAACGCGCTCACTGACCCTCGATGCGGTGGATAACGAGGCGATCTCCGGGTACATCGAGTCTCGTGAGGGATACGTCGTAAACATCCGGACAATTCCAAATTCGAGGCGCCGTAGGCTTAAGAAGCCGAAATGGCCTGCCCTCCTTTCGGCGCTCGACGCTCTCGAACTGATGCTGGCCAATGGTGTTCGGATAAACACGGCCCTCAGGAATCTCGCAACGGTGGCCCAGAAAGGGCCAATCCGTCGGCTCCTGTCAGATGTATGCAGGGAAGTAGAGGATAACGGCAGTTTCGCCGCCGCGCTGTCGGGATGGCCGCAGGTCTTTGACAGGGCCATGACGGGGATAATCGCGGCCCACGAGGCATCAGGCCAACTCAGGGCCGGAATCCTCGAAGTAAGGCGGTATGCAGGCAACATGTATGAGATCCGGCAGAGTACGATCCGCGCAATTTGGTATCCCATGGTCATCATCATCGCCGGCCTGATAGCTTCAGGGGTCATATTCGGCTACACGCTCCCCCGGTTCATGACGATGATCGCGGAGATTGGTGACACGCGGATCAACAGGCTTTCATCGGCGTTATTCGGCCTGAGCAAGCTGGTCACCAATCACCCGGCCCTGAGTCTTTTTGGCCTGATTTTCCCGGTAGCGCTAATTTGCGCGCTTCACAGGACACGTTGGGGACGCTGGATGGAATCGGTCCTTGCGCAACTTCCGGCCTTTGGTGCGGTGGTTGAGGCTTTCGCGATGGCGAGGATCTGCGCGACATTCAAGGCGTTAAATTCCTCGGGCGTTCACGTGTTGGATGCGTTGCGTGCTTGCGTGACGGTAGCCGGCAGCAGGCGATTTTCAGATGGACTTCAAAGGGCGATCGCCGCGATCGAAAACAGCGAGCCAGTCGGCATTGGCTTTGAAAAGGCAAAGGTCTTCGCGCCTGAGATGGTCATGGCCATCAAGGCCGGGGAGGGCGCACTGGGCGAAGTGTTCGCCAGGCTGCAGGAATTTTATATCAGGGAGGCGAAACACAGGACGGAAATCGCCCTGCGGATGCTGGAAACATCGATGCTGGTGGTGGTTCTCGGCTGGGTCCTTGCGATCGTACTGGCGGTAACGCTACCGATGGTGGACATAATAAATGCGATCCACTAGCACGAGAGGTGTCAGGGCCGAGTTCCTGCTGATGCTGGTCGTGGCGATCGCAATCATTGGGATACTGGCCGGGGCGATCGCCCCGATCGTGGCCAACAAGCTCGACGATGCGGAGATGAGAGGCGAGAAGGACGCGCTGCAGGCGCTGAAGCGGGATTTTGAGGCGACCTATGATGCCACCGACTTCGCAAACCTGAATTTGTCCTCGGTGCCGAGCAGCGGACTGCCCACCGGAACCGTCTTTACGACGTTCGACCAGGCGAATGCCGTTGGAACGCGGATATATTCCCAGAGTATCGTGGTCGATCCGGCCGGCTGGGTGACGAAATTGGCAGAAAAGCGTGGGGTATCCACCTATGTGTCCGGAGGAACGTATACTGTGCAGTCGGCGAACGAGTACTCGCACATCGCCTTCAATCCGTATGGTTCGCAACGCTGCCTCGTTATCGGGCCCACGGGCGAGTCCGGCCAGCAACGTTACCTGTTGCTCTCGTTGATGGTGCCCCAATACCGGACACTGAGCTTTCCGACGTCGGATTTGACCCAGACTTTCGACACGATTTGGGATCAAAGCTGGGAATCCGTCCAGGCGCAGCCGCCATCGGCTTGGGCCTCCGTGCTGAGTGCGGCCGATTTCGCGCTATGGGGCAGCGTTTCGACAAATAATCGGACGAATGCCTCCCGGCTGCTCGTCCAGAGGATTGTCCAACCTAAGTTTTCACTGACGTTGGCCAACAATAGTCAATCGGACACGGCTTGGGTCGATATCGGCCCGGCTGTCGATGCAATCACGGCCCTGCCAGCGTCGGGCTCAAATTCCAGCGCGTCGATTCCTGGATTCAGCTCCGGAATTCTTGCTGGACGTCTGATCGTGGTCAGGAGGGGGCCTACGGCGTCCGCTTCTTACGAGGTTGAGCGCTTTTTCCTCTATTCGGACGTGACCCTGACTTTGCAATAGTGGGTCGCCTGTCGCCGGTTGCGCCAGGTCGCGTGGCCGGTGATTTGAAATCGCGAGACACGAGCCAAGGGCCCGCAAAGCCTCTCAGGCACTGGCGTCATGGAGCCACGCCTCTTTTCGGTTCGGCGTTTTCAGGGAAGTTGGCGTGGACTCGATCCGATACTCAAGACACGGGTGATTGACGTGGCTATTTCACTGCCGACCCTCGTCGCCCGCCTCCGTTCAGCAGTGCCAGCTCACATCATCCGGCTTCGCAATGAGAATCAGTCGGCTCAAATGAATGAACATTATGTCGGTCATGTCAGACATTATTTGACGTAGTGTCAGAGTTATCAGACGCTGGGACATTCACGAAGGCCGAGCTTGCTACAGCGAATGTGAGGCGAACTTGATGACCTCCGAAATGCAGCTTCACAGTGAAATGGGTCATCTTATGCCCCCTGCTTCTAATGCCACCGAACGAGGGATCTGTGGCACCGCTGTGGTGATTGATTGGGATTTGCGGTTGATGGCTTCTTAAGGTGCTGAAAAAAGATACTCACGAATGAAACTGTATTTCATGGGAATCTGCGGCACCGCCATGGGCAACGCCGCTTTGATTGCCCGCGCTGGTGGGCATGAAGTTTCAGGGGCTGACGAAAAAATTTACCCGCCCATGAGCGGCGTCCTTTCGAATGCGGGTATTGAGGTCTTGTTGGGTTATTCGGCTGAACGGCTCGCAGGAATGAGGCCCGACCTCGTGGTGATTGGAAACGCCATGAGCCGCGGGAATCCCGAGGTCGAATGGCTCCTTGAAAGCCGCGCCCTACCGTTTACCTCGCTGCCGGCATTGCTGAGCGACCTCGTTCTCAGGAAGCGACGCAACGTGGTGATCGCTGGCACACATGGCAAAACGACGACGTCCGCAATCTGTGCATTCTTGCTGCGGGCGAACGGCCGGGACCCGGGGTTCCTGATTGGCGGCGTGCCGCAGGATCCTCCCGTCGGAAGCCATTTGGGCGGGGAGACGGATCCCTTTGTCATTGAGGGGGATGAGTATGACAGCGCCTTCTTCGACAAGCGCAGCAAATTCATACACTACGCGCCTCATGTCGCCGTATTTAACAATCTGGAATTCGACCACGCCGACATTTTTAGGGACTTGGCGGACGTCCAGAGGACTTTCGTCCATTTCTCCAGGATCATACCCCGGAATGGCTATGCCGTGATCAACGGCGATGACGGCAACCTGAAGGTCCTGGGCCAAATGCCGTGGACGACGACGATCCGCGTGGGCCAGGGGCCGCACAATGACTGCCGGATCATGGACTTCGCGGAGGATGCGACCGGAACAAGTTTCCGCCTTCTTTGGAAAGGAAAGGAGTGGGGGACCATCAAGTGGCGGCTTCCTGGGCTCTATAACGCCCGCAATGCCGCGATGGCGGCCACGGCGGCTGGCCTAGCCATGGATGGAGGTCCATTGGGAATTTCCCTTGGCCTGCTTTCGGATTTCCGGGGGGTGAAGCGGCGCCAGGAAGTGCTGGTTTCAACGCCCACCATTTCCGTGATCGAGGACTTCGGCCACCACCCGACGGCGATCCTCGAGACCCTTCGGTCCTTGAGGGCCCGGTACCCCGGTCATGCGCTCACCGCGGTCTTTGAGCCGCGCAGCAACACAGCCAGGTTGCGCATCCTCCAGGCCGGGTTTGAGCGGGCCCTTTCAAATGCGGACGACGTCTATCTTGGGCCGGTGAGCCGCGCTGGTGCCCTCCGGGATGAGGAGAGATTCGATGCCGAGGCCGTCGCCCAGAATCTCGAGGCGCAGGGGGTCGGCGCAAAGCATTTTGCTAGCAACGAAGGGCTTCACGACGCGCTGGTTGCCGACACGCTCCGGGTGAAAGGATCGCCGCGGGTCGTCGTTTTCTTCAGCAACGGCTCTTTCGACGGGATTATCAGCCGGTTTGCCGCCGCTGCCGCGGGCTAGGGCTACTGTGCCTGCTTCGCCAATTTATACTCGGCGGGCCTTTGTCCGGGCGCCAGGGCGATCAGGTCGTACTCGTGGTGGCCGGTGATTTCGACATCCGCGAATTGGCCGACCGGGATCGACAGCGGAACGTAGACGCGGCCGTCGATGTCGGGCGCATCGGACTCAGCGCGCGCCACGCCCGGCTCGTCAACAAGGACGCGGATCGTGCTTCCGACACGGGAAAGGCTCACTTCCGATGCTATATCCTTCTGGAGGCTCATGGTCCTCCTCCAGCGGCGTTCCTTTTCCTTTGCAGGAACCTGGTCTGGCATCTTGCCAGCGCGGGTTCCCTCCTCCTGCGAGAACCTGAATACACCGAGGCGCTCGAATTTCGTCTCGCCGATGAATGTGCAAAGCTCGTCGACGTCGCTCTCGGTTTCCCCTGGGAATCCAACAATGAAGGTCGTCCTGATCGCGATTCCCGGAATGCCCGCCCTTATGCGCCGGATCAGGCTGCGGATGTACTCGCCGCTGGTCTCGCGCTGCATGGCTCCCAGCATCCGGTCGCTGATATGCTGCAGGGGCATGTCAACGTAGCGGGCGACCTTGGGGCAGTCTGCGATCGTCTTGATGAGCTCGTCGCTCCAGTGTGCCGGGTGGGTATAGAGGAGGCGGATCCAGAAATCGCCCTCAATGGCATTTAGCTCCCGAATGAGCGAGGTGAGGGCGGCGCCCCTCGTCGAGTCGACCGGGCTTCTTGGGCTGGGGCGCTCGTCCCACTTGTCCATGCCGAAGAAGGTGGTGTCCTGCGAGATGAGGTTGACCTCCTTCACGCCGTCCTTGACGAGGTCACGAACCTCCGCGACGACGCTGGCAACGGTCCTGCTGCGATGGCGGCCCCTTATCTGTGGGATGATGCAGAAGGTGCAGGGATGATTGCAGCCTTCGGCGATCTTCACGTAGGCGAAGTGCCTCGGGGTCAGCCTGAACCTTGGGGTGTCGAAGTCCGGGATGAACGTGGAGCGTGCTGTGACGAAGTTCTCCGGAAGGCTGTCCTGTCCGCGGTCCCGGGCCATGATTTCCTCGATGATCGGTGCGACCTTCGTCACCTGGTCGAGGCCTATGAAGGCGTCGACCTCGGGCATCGAGCCCGACAAGTCCTTCGAGAAACGCTGCGACATGCATCCCGCCACGATGAGCTTCTGCCCCCGCCGGCGCTTGCGCATGCCGCGCTTTTCATGGACGTCGAGGATGTGCCCGATCGACTCCTCCTTGGAGGAGTCGATGAACGAGCACGTGTTGATGATCACCACGTCGGCCTTCTCGGCGTCGGGTGTCACCGCCATTCCGGCGCGGTGCAGGTGGCCGACCATGATCTCGCTATCCACGAGATTCTTGGCGCAGCCCAACGAGATCAGGCTGACCTGAATCATTCCACTGCGAAGTAAGGAGGCCGACTCCCGGCCCCTATTTCTTCTTTGCGGCGGCCACTGCCGCTTTCTTGCGCTTCAGATATGCGGCGCGGCGCCGGCGTTTGATGATCTTGTTCAGTTGTTGGCCCATGATGAGTTTCCTATGTAAAGGCCAAGCAGACCCTTTCAGCGGGTGGCAGTCAAGTTATTGGGATGCGCGGCGCCCCTGAACCCAGGCGCGGCCGCTCAGGCCTTCCCGTCAAATGGCGCTCGAACCCGAAAGGACCACCTTGCCGTCCCGCTTCCACTCGTAGACGAGCGGCTTCCTGCTCCGTTCCAGCTCCTTGCACAGGGCGGCATTGGTGCGCTTTGGGATCTCGAGTTCCGCCAGTCCCGTCCTGTCGCAGTTTAGGAGCCTGACGTAGGGCTTGAATGTCTCCGGCCGGCCTATGACCCGCGAGAGGTCCCGGCTCTCCCCGCGCCAGCTCCTATCCAAGGCTGCGAAGGCATAGGGCAGGCTTCGCAGGTCGATTCCCATCCTCTTCCCGAAGCGGACCCAGTCCGAGTCGGTGAAAACGGCCGGGGGAGGGTGCGCAAAATGATGACACCAGTGCCTCTCGTTTCCCGACTGGAGGGCCGGGCAGCGATGGTCGTGCGTGCAGGGCCCGACAATTCCGAACCGCTCGCTCAACTCATCTCGGAAACCGGAAAGCCTCCGGCTGACGTCGCTCGATCCCGGCTCAACCCAGAGTATCGACTTCGACCTGGCCGCAAGACCGCGAAGCTGCTCGATCGCCGCGGGAGTGAGCTCGTTCATCACATGGCTGATGACGAGGACGCCAATGGGGTCATTTCCCCCGAGAAACGACTCGGTCGCAATGGCACAGGACAGTCCCTTGAACTCGGCGAGGGCCCTCGACTCGGCGAAATTGCAGGCAACGGGCGACTGGTCCCAAAGGATGAGGGTCCCGGGACACTTTGCGCCATACCTGCCGATGACCCTTCGGCTGGCCACACCGCTCCCGCAGCCCCAGTCGAGAATGTCCCCAGGCGGCGGATTCCATGCCTTGGCGGCGAGCTCGTCCAGCACGGCATCCCATTTCCATCCTATGCGCTCGCCAAACGTGAGGTCGTAGCTTTCGAGGTCGGATTCGGACGTCCAATATGAACCGGAGGCGCTGGAAGAGAGGAAATGCCCCCTAAGGCGATCAAGGGCCTTCCAGTCGATCTCGGACCAGGTCATCAAAGAATAAACCCGAGGTGGTCCGCCAGGGACTGATGCTTGATCCCGAAGAGCGAGGCCAGGCTGCGGACCCTCCCGGACGCTTGCTCATTGCCGCGGGGTCCTGTCTTCACGGCAGAAATCATGATGTTTCTAGCGGTATGCTCCGTTGAAATGAATTCCATGACGCGCGTGGAATAACCCGCCCATTCCAGCAATCCGGCCCGGAGGCTGTCGGTCAGAAATTCAGCCTGGCGCTCAAGGAAGATGCCATGCCGGAGCGCCGGGGCCAGAGCGTCGGGCGGCACGATCCTTGGGCGGAGCTCCTTCTGGCAGCACGGCGAGACGATGACGAGCTTGGCTCCGGCCTCGATGCCCTTCGCTATCGCGTCATCAGTGGCCGTGTCGCAGGCATGGAGTGCGATGAGTATGTCGGCTTCGGCCACGGCGGTGTCGGCAATCGTCCCGCATCGGAACGAAAGGCGCCCCCCGAAACCCTCCGCATCGGCGATTTGGGTGCACGCGGCAGCAAGCTCGGGTCTTGCCTCAACTCCAACCACCTCGGCGCGGTCGCCCAAGAGCGCGCTTGCGGCGAACGTCAGGTAGCCCTTGCCGGACCCCATGTCGTACACGTGCAGGCGCCTATCGTCACCGAAATGGCATTCGCCGATCCGGTGTGCGAGGAGCTCGCGGTATTTGGAGATCTGCCTGAATTTGTCCGCCATCCCCGCGAGCGGCACGCCATTGTGCCCGGTTACGCCAAGCGCTCGGAGCCATCCTGATTTTGGATCGATATGATTCACCGCATTCGTCTGTCGCGGCTGGGGGGCGGGATGCTTGGCGCGCTTCTTGATTCGAAGGCTGAACTCGCCTCCCTTCATTTCCAACTGCGCAGCATGGTCGTGCGTGTGGAGGTGCGCGTCCATGAACTCGGTGCCCAGCGATTTTTCTACCTCGCGGGCCGCCTCGGGCGCCGCGTAGTTCTTTGTCAGGTCCCTGGTGGGAAACCTTGAGACAAATTGCAGCCGCCTTCCGGCGCTGAGCACCACTGGACGGATATAGATATTCACCGGCGAACCTTCTTTGTGCGCGGGCTTTCCCAGCGTGAGTTTCTCGAACTCGCCCGAGTCAAACGCGTCCTTCACTAGGACCATGAACCTGTCTCGGTTGGGTGCCGTCATGGCGCAGCGCCGGTCAGTTTCACTGGAGGGACATAGAAATCAAGCGGGCTCCTGTCCCACCAACAATGCGTACGCGCCCTTTCAGCGGCTGAGGTGAATTGGTATCGGTAGCGGACGACGCGCACCATTGACGGCGGGTGTTCCGGGAACGGGTTGCTGGAGAAAAGGGCGAGCACGGGCTTGTCGCCGAGAAGCAGCTTCTCGCACACTGTTCTCACGAAAGGATCATACTGCTGCTTGAGGAACGCTGCGAACCATAGCTGCCAGTCGAGGCGAGGCTGGTAGGGGGCCGCCCATCTCGGGCGCCGGGCGGGGTCTCCTGGCTTGAAGGGAAGGGTGTATTCCTTCCAGGTCTGGCCGTCGTCGCTTCCCTCGAAGACAAGTTCCGGCCTTTCGACGGTCATGACGGCAAAGAGCCCGTAGGTATTGAAGCTTCGCAATGGTGCGACGTCATCGAAGATCTCCTCCACGACCGGCGACGATCCGATGCCGGGAAGCATGCCGGCCGCGACCGATACCGCGCTTTCAAAAAAAGTGAGCCCCAATGAAAGTGCGGCGAACCAGCGCAGCGCGTTTTTTTGAAGCCTCCCGATGCGGCCAGCGCCTTCCGTGGGGGCATCAGCAACGCCCCAATGGATCTTACTCCACCATCCGTCGTCCAGGCACGCGAGGCACAGCCCGATGGATAGCAGGTTGAAGAAGGCATAATTGCCCGTGGCCGCTATGGCGATTTGGAGGCCGATCATTGCGACGGCGGCCCAATGCCTGATCCGCCTCGGAGCCAGGACGCAGAACGGTGCGCCAAGCTCCACCGCAAACATGAGCGCGCACGATGCCACCTGGAACCATTGCGGAAGCTTTGACGCGTACCAGGCGATCGCTGTCGGCAATGGCTGCGTCTCGTAGTGGAAATCCAGGGCTGTCAGGTGGCGCCACGCGGGATCTCCGCTCGTCAGCTTGACGATGCCCGAGAGGAACATCAGGCGGAAGAGCAGCCACCACACCAGATACCGGGCCAGGGGAGGAGGGTCGTAGTCGGCCCGTCCCTTCCCAAGAGTCCATGGAACGACAAAGATCGCGACGAGGGTGCTCTCAAGCAGAAGCGCGTCCCATTGAAAATTGAAGAAATCCTGGCCCACCGACACGAGCGAGAGATAGCACACCCAAATGAGGAACAGGCCGATCGCCTGGGCATAGCCCAGGATGACCGCTGCGGACAGCGCTATGCCTGCCGCGCAAATCGCCTTGATCGCCGTGCCGGTCCCGAAAATCCAGCACAGTGATGGAACTTCGAACCACGCCTTCCGCCCGATCTGCTGGAGCGCGCCCGAGAGAAAATCACCTGCCGGAAGAATCCCGGTGGGCCCGACTAGGCCGTCCGCCTGCGCCCAATACGCCCAGAATGCCGCGATATTGGATGCGGCGACGATGATCACGAACAGGCGGGTTCCCGTCGAAAATGTCGGTCGGCGAACGCCGCCATCGTGTGCCATTGATGAACTGGTAGCCGGTTGGGCGCGCGGGTCCAGAAAAACCCCCAACGTCAAAATATTGGAAAGAATATAGCATAAATAATGCTTGCTATAACGGCATTGCAGAACGACGGTTTCGCCCATGGTAACCAAACAGATCAAGGAGCTAGAGGCGACGAAGGCGAAAATTCAGGCGCTCGAGGCATCGATTGCCAAGCGACTCAACAAGGAGCTTTCGGGCCTGCACGACAAGTACGGCTTCCCTTCCCTGGCCGAGTTCATCAAGGCCCTCAAGGCCGCGGGTGGATCGAGGCGCAAGGGGTCCCGTGGCCGCCCGGCGAAGGCCGGTGGAAATTCGAAGAAGCGTCACAAGCGCTCCGTGATCACCGAGGAGACGCGCAATCAGGTGAAAAAGCTGGTCGAGGGCGGCAAGACCGGCTCGCAGATCGCGAAGACGATCGGCATCTCCCTGCCCAGCGTGCAGAACATTAAGAAGGCTCTCGGCCTGGTTAAGGCGAGGTCCTAGCGGCAGCCGCGGCTTGCAGCAAATTTCGCCCCTGCCTAATAAGCAGGGGCTTTTTTGCGCACCTAACATTCGATTGAACTACATCCAGGCCAACACAGGGGGGCGCCTTCACGCCGCCACGGAACCATCGATCGCGCCGCTCGACAGGGGGTTTCTCTACGGCGACTCGATCTATGAGGTGTGGCGGACCTATCATGGCGTCGTCTTCGCATGGGACGAGCACTGGCGAAGGCTCGAGAACTCCGCGACGGCGCTGCATATGCGCCTCGAGCGGGGCCCGGCGGAGGTCCTCGCCGAGATCCGGCGGACTGTTGCGGAGTATCGGCGCAAAGTTCAGGGAAATGGTGAGCTCTACGTGCGCCTCCAGATTTCTCGCGGGGCGGGGCAGATCGGACTGGATATCGCGCTGGCCGACAGGAGCGAGTACGTGATCCTCGTCCAGCCCTGCCCGGAGATTCCCGCCGCGCTGGCGAAGAACGGCGTGCATCTCTCGCTCTCCACGGCGCTAAGGCGAAATCCGGTGCAGGCCCTTGACCCCGCATGGAAGACGGGAAACTACCTGAACAACCTGCTGTGCCTGCGGGAGGCGAAGCTCAGGGGCGCCGATGACGTTTTGATACTGAACCTCTCTGGGGAAATCGCGGAAGCGTCGGTCTCGAACGTGGCGTTCGTGAGCAAGGGCCGGATCGTCACGCCGCCCCTTTCGGCGGGGATCCTCGGCGGCATCACCCGTGGCGTTGTCCTCGGCGGCGTTGCAGCCGCAGCCGGGCTGGAGGCCATCGAGAGGACAGTGCTTCCCGCGGAGATCCCGTCGATGGAGGAGTGCTTCCTCATGTCCACCACGAAGGATATCGTGCCCGTGGGCCGTATCGACGATGTGCCGTTCCCCCTGCGGGAGGGGTCGGCGGCGTCGCGGCTCAAGGGGGCCTTCGCGGGCTATGCGGCGGATTACGCGCGCGCGCATCCCGACCTCAGGCTGTGAAGGGTTCCTCGCCCCGCTTCCTCGGCATTGACTTCGGCACCAAGCGGATCGGCCTGGCGTATGGGGACGAGATCGGTGTCGCGACGCCGATGCCGGCCCTCGTGGAGAATGACGCAGGCAGGCGGTGGAGCCGGCTCCTTGAGGTGATTGGGGAGCGGCGCATCACGGAGATCGTCCTTGGCCTGCCGCTCAATATGGACGGCACATCCGGGCCGAAGGCGGACGAGGCGCGGGCCATGGCCGAGCGGCTGATCAGGGAAACCGGCCTGCCCGTGCACTTGGCGGACGAGAGCCTGACAAGCTATGACGCCGAGTCGACCATCCCGCCGTCCCGGCGCCGAGACATCCGAAAGTCGGGCACGATCGACTCCCGGGCGGCGGCGCTCATCCTTCAGGACTACCTTGAGCAGCGCCTGGGCGGGCGCGGGACATGAGCCGCTGGAAATGCGTCTGCGCCTATGACGGCGGCGCGTTTTCGGGCTGGCAGAGCCAGCCTTCAGGAAACTCCGTGCAGGACGCGATAGAGGCGCGGCTGGGCGCCGTGCTCGAGTGCGCGGTGCGGATCCATGGAAGCGGGCGGACCGATGCGGGGGTCCATGCGCTGGCCCAGGTGTTTCATTTCGACGCCGACTGGAAGCATGGTGATTCGAAGCTCGCCGCCGCGTTGCGTCACCGCCTTTCCAAATCGATCCAGATCGTTTCGGTCCGGAGGGCGCCCGACGCGTTTCATGCGAGGTTCTCCGCAACCTCGAAGACCTATTCCTACCGGATAAGGATCGGCGACGCCGATCCCTTCACTCGGGCCTACTGCTGGCCGGTCCCGCGGCCCTTAGACGTTTCGGCCATGAGAAAGGCGGCAGCGGCGCTTAGGGGGAAGCACGACTTCAAGGCATTTGCCGTGACCCGCGGTGAGGACGATGGCGGAGGACGCGGCACGGTGAGGACGCTGAGGCGCCTGGAGGTCTCCGCCCGAGGGCGCGCCATTACCGTCACCGCCGAGGCCGACGGATTCCTCTACAAGATGGTGCGAAGCCTTGTGGGAGCGCTGGTGGCCTGCGGCGATGGCCAGCTCGACGCGCGGGAGGTCCGGGCGATCCTCGATTCAAAGATACGGACGGCGGCGGTGCAGACCGCGCCGCCCCACGGGCTTTTCCTGGTGAGGGTCGGCTACCGCTGAGACCCGAATTCGGTTGCCAGTGCCGGGTGGGTGGAACACCCTCACCTTCCCGCAAGCCGCATGCATTTCGACAAGCCGACGTATTCGGTTCGACGGACGAAGAAGAAGGGAATTCCCGAGGGCCTTTACACGAAGGACCCGGTGACCGGTGAGATCCTCTTCAACAAGGAGATAGAGGACAACCAGATGGTCGTCCCCAAGAGCGGCCACCATTTCCCGATAGGCGCCCGCCAGCGGCTGGCGAAGCTTCTTGATGAGGGGTCCTTCGTCGAGCTGCACGGCGATGTTCGCTCCGACGACCCTCTCAAGTTCGTCGACTCCCAGCCGTACTCCGAGAGAATAAAGAGGTACCAGAAGGACAGCGGCCTGCCTGAGGCGGTGATCTGCGGCACGGGTGCAATCCATGGGATTCCGGTCGCGATCGCGGTGATGGATTTCCGGTTTTGCGGGGGTGCCATGGGTTCCGCCGCAGGCGAGAAGATCACCCGGACCATCGAGGATGCGATCGAGAAGAGAATCCCGTGCATCGTGGTCAGCGCCTCCGGGGGCGCGCGGATGCAGGAGGGCATCTACTCGCTCATGCAGATGGCCAAGACGAGTGCCGCGCTTGGCAGGCTTTCCCAGGCGGCCCTGCCCTACATCTCGGTCCTGACGCACCCGACGATGGGCGGCGTCACGGCGAGCTTCGCCACGCTCGGGGACGTCATCCTCGCCGAGCCTGGGGCCCTCATCGGGTTCGCCGGCGCCCGCGTGATCAAGGACACGACGAAGCAGACCCTCCCCACGGGGTTCCAGACCTCGGAATTCCTGCTAAAGCACGGGCTCATCGACCAGATCGTCACCCGCACCGATATGCGCGAGCGGATCAGGGACATCCTTGCCGCCCTATTCCTAAAAAAGGAGCCTGCCGCAAACGGGGCATAACGGAGCCATGACCTCCGATGCGCCCGTTGCCGGCTATCCGGCTGTCCAGGACTATCTCTTCGGCCTCAAGGCGGCCGGAATAAAGTTCGGCATAGACAGGATGAGGATCCTCTCGGGGCTGATCGGCCATCCCGAGCGGGCGGTGCCGTGCATCCACGTCGCGGGCACGAACGGCAAGGGCTCGGTCTCCGCGATGCTTGAGTCCATCCTCCGGGCCTCTGGAAAGCGAACCGGGCTGTACACGTCCCCCCACCTGGTCAGGCTCGGCGAGCGGGTCCAGGTCAACCGCAAGACCCTGTCCGAGGACGAGATCACGGCCTTTGTCCGCGAGCTGAGGCCGATCGCCGACAGGATCGGCGAGAACGGGGACGTGGGGGACCGGCCCACGTTCTTCGAGTTCATGACCGCGATGGCATTCCTCAACTTCGCGAGGAAGGCATGCGAGATCAGCGTCATCGAGGTGGGCCTCGGCGGACGGCTGGACGCCACGAACGTCGTCCTTCCCGAGGTTTCGGTGATCACGTCGATCGGCTTCGACCACTGCGAGATGCTTGGCGACACGCTGGAGGCCATCGCCACCGAGAAGGCGGGCATAATAAAGCCGGGCCGGCCCGTGGTCATAGGCCGGATGCCGCCCGAGGCCGAGTCCACGATCCGCGCGATCGCCGCCGAGCGTGGCTCCAGGGTAGTGTCCGTGAGGGAGGAATTCGGGGAGGATGTCGCGAGGTACCCGCGCTCGAACCTTGAGGGGGACTACCAGAGGTGGAACTCGGCCACGGCGACCGCGGCGGCCCGGCTTTTGCCGGCGAGTTTTGGCGTCAGCGCAGATACAATAAGGGCCGGCCTTGGCGCCGTCGACTGGCCCGGGCGCTGGCAGAGGACGGAGCTTGGCGGCAGGCTGGTCGTCCTCGACTCGTCGCACAACCCGGAGGGCGCAGGCGTCCTCGACACGAACCTTGCTGGCCTATTCCGCGAGACCGGCCGCCGTCCGATCGCGATCGTCGGCGCCTTGGGCGCCATGAGGGCAGGCGCGCTTCTCGAGGTCCTTTGCCGGCACTGCAGGGAGCTCCACCTCGTAGTCCCAAAGCAGGCCCGCGCCTGCACCCACGCAGAGCTTGAGGCCCTCCTGCCCGCGACCTTTGAGGGGAGGACGTTCCGCGCCGATGTCGAGGGCCTCTTCCCAGAGCCCTGGGTCTGCTCCGCTGGGGGACCCAAGGACATCATCGTGGTGACGGGGTCCATCTACCTCCTTGGCGAGGTGCTCAGCAGGCTCGACCCGGCTCGCGGTCCCGGGGAGGGACGCCTCCAGGATTTCTAATTATTGGGCCGGTGATCTTGCAGCGCGCGATTCACGAGCTGCAGCATCGAGCCCTCATCCATGGGCTCTTCATGGATTGAGCCGGCAAATTCCGCGGCGGCGCTCGTGAAGCCCGAATCGTTTCGGCCTACGAGCAAATGGTCGAAGCTCTGCAGGTGCTCGGTCACGGTAAAGTCAGCGACAGGCTTCCCATTCCACCAGATCACCAGGCGACTTTGAAGCTGGTCCAATTGTGCTTCGCTGACCAATGGGCCCAGCTTGGAATCGGCGGACAGTGCGGGTCCGGCGACGATTTCGACAACTGAAGGCTTCGTGAGATCAATGTCGAAGGGAGACCCAAGCAGGCAGCCGGTTCCCCATTGATCGATGGCAAGGCGATACTGTCCCGAGGGAAGAGGATCCAGAAACAGGAGGTCGCCATCGCCGGTTTGCCCGGAGCAAAGGAGGGGCGTTGGGCCGAACGACCTGACTCCTGTAAATGCGACATCAAGCCGATAAGCGGCGGGAGGTGTTACTTCTGGCCGCTTGATGATATCCGGAAGCGCATCCATCGCAGAAACGCTGATGACCTGTGCGACGCCCGGGTGCGAGGCGACCTGTCGTGATCCCGGGCTGCCTTTAAAGAATTTCATGTACCGCTTGATGAGAGTCCTCTTCTCCAGCGACAGCCAGCCGAACTCCTTGGCGCGTTTGGATTGGCCCTTGTCCCATCCCTTAAAATAGGGGTCTTCCAGCGGAGGAAAGAGCGAGCCCATGGAGAGCCCGAGCTGGTAGGTCTTGTCCCACTCGACAGGAATGAGGGCTGTCGTCGGGCCGCCATACCCCTGGTGGAAAATCTGGAAGGAAACGTAGCCATTCGGGAAGACGGTCGCGTTCAAGGTGTCCCGGTAGGCCGCAACGCCGGTTGAGTATAGCCCGACGATCTTCGCCGACTGGGGCCTTCGAAAGACGAGGGCGAGGCGCACGGGCCCGGCCTTTGCGGCGCCCAGGGACTCCGCCGTTGATTCCTTTGGATTCAGCCAGGACGAGAGCGCGCCAAATGTCCGCGGCCTGGTGTAATGCATCGAGTCCATGTTCGCGAAAACGGCATGAATGCAGGTTGCGGCGGCCGCGACGATGAGCGCCGATCGGTAGACCGCGGCGAATCGGAATTGCGCACCATAAGCCACGAGCCCAAGGAGGACGGTAAGTGCCACCGCCGGGACTAGGAAGTCGGGCGCGTACCGGTCCGCTCGGATGCCGAGTCCAAACACAAAGAAGGCCTCCGACACGCTCCAAGACGCCAGGCAGATTGCCCACGCACGCGGAATCCGGCGCCTGGCTCCTTGGCGGACAGAAAGACAGTAACCGACGGCGGCCAGAAGCGCGACAACCGTAACCGTGAGAAAGCCATACATGGCCTCGGCATTGCCGTATCCCGGCGGCGGCGCACGCCCACCTATGCAGAATTCAAACGGAAACCAAGGGGCGAACGACGGTGGAGTAAGCAGGTACCATGAGAAATTCGCCGGCAAAAAGGACCATGACCAGATTGCGTGCCCCGACCCAAAGAACCTGTTGAGCCCGTGGGAGAACCCAAAATCCGCAATGCTCCCGAACCGCGCCCAGTTGTACCATGCCAGGAATATTCCGACTGCAAGGGCGGGGGCCACAGCGAACGCGAGCGAGCGAAGCAGGCGCCGCCTTTCTACGGAGACGGCCAGCCCGCAGGCAAAAATTGGCAGTACAAAAATCAGATTTGGCCTGCAGCCCACCGCCAAACCGGCTGACAGGCCTGTTATGGCAAGTGCCCAATTTGAAGGGCGCTCCTGAAGCGCACGAAGGAAACCCAGCGAGAAGATGCTCAGGCATGCGTATCCGGCTACTATCGGCAGGGTGTAGAATGATGCCCCACGCACGAGCCCGGCGGTTCCAGGGGCGACGGCAAGGAGGCTAACCCCAAGAATGGCAGGCATTGTTCCCCAGTCGGCCGCCAGTCGCTTTCTTAGCTCGAACAGCAGGCCAACCGCCGCCAGAAAACCGACCAGCCAAAAGATGAGCGTCGCTGCTGAGGGGCTTATCTCCTTTCCGGTGATGACGTAGTAAGGATATAGGACCAGGACCGCTGGAACGACGCCATAGTAGAGATAGTAGTGTCCGTGGAATAATGCTGCATCGAGAAGGAAGTAGGCGCGTGCGCGAATGCGGGGATCGGCGTTAAGTAGATTTGGATCCACTTCGACGTTCATGTAGAGGTTCCCCTTCGCGAAGCCCTCGATGAGGCGATTGTAGTAATCCTCTCCCCGCCAGTGGGGACTATATCCCGCCTTTAGATTGTCCCGGGAAGAGCCAAGCCAGGTGAATAGGGCTATCCAAACCAACGACGCGCAAAGGGCAGCGGTCTTGAATCGCCTGAAATTTGGGGTCACCGGGTCCACACCGAGTGAGTTAGGATGCGCGTCCCCGACTTTGCGCTAGGCCAGCCGCTCCAGCTCTGACGTCACAGGGATGTCCTTGATGATCTGGGAGGGGCCCGGCCCGACACCCAGGTACCTGAGGTTCGGAACGCTGGAAGGCCGCGTCTCCCCGGCGTAGGCGACGTCGAGGACCGCCTTCACCATGCCGCCCACGTACCTCCGCGCATTCACGGGCAGGTCGGCAAACCGACGCACGCCGGAAATGTCGTCGGACCAGCCGGGGTAGCGCGCGTACACGGGACGGAGGCCCTTCCGCACTGCCTCGTTCCTGGGAACGTGGGCCTGGCGCCTTCCATCTGCGGACTCATAGGCCGTGCAGACGAGGAGGTCGCCCTTCCAGTCGCCCGACCAGGCGAGGGCGTCCAGCTTGTTGATCATGAAGTCCTGAAACCCGCCGTAGCGCAGCGCGTCCCCCTTCTCGACGCCGTCATACCAGCCCACCATCCGCTGCCTGCCCGTGCTCGTGCCGAATTCGAGCCTTCGGAGCTTGGAGCCCAGTGGGTGCGAGTCCTCCATCTTTGTGAGGAACGTGTGGGTGCCTACCTTCGTGTCGTAGGCCTTCGCGACGCCGATGGTGTGGATGGGCTGGACTGGAATATTCGCGCTCTCGAAGAACTCGGGAGTGAAGGTGTGCGAGGAGGTCGCCGAGAATCCATGGCGCTTGTCCAGCCAGTAGGCCTGGCCGAACTCGCCGATGATCGTGCGGCCGGCGCGCAGTTCCGAGAGGACGAGCTCCCGCACGTCGCCGATGTTCCTACCTAGCTCGGTTCCTGCCTTCCAGTACACCTCGGTCAGCCTCTCCAGGTTGAGCTCGAAGGGCCGCGCGCCGCGGAACTGGGAAAAGTCGAATTCCGCGGCGTCGAAGACCCCCTCTGAAATCGAGTCCGCATTGGCCCGCTTTTCCGCCTCGGAAAGGCGGTCGAAGTAGCCGTGCCAGGCGGCCGCGTCCGCACGGTAGACGTGCTCGATGGTCCGGCAGGCCCGGTCCGCCCGCTGGGCAAGCTTGCGGGCGAAGAAGTTCGGCCCGGCAAGGAAATCCGAGAAGTGCATCTGCCAGTGTCCCGTCTCCTCGCTGTATGCGGCGGATATCCCGCGGCCGGTGGAGCCGCGGGGCTCCTCGTCGAGCACCTTCACCCGGTAGTCCTCCTCAGCCAGGTCAAGGAGCCGGTGGGTGAGGTCGGAGATCATCGTCCGCTCGTCGACGAGCAGCCGCCCGAGGACCGAGTATCCCTTCCTCTCGAGGGGCCGGGCCTCCCAAAGGAATTTCCGGGGATCGGCCACGACGCCGCTCCCGATCGCGAGGTGGGGTATCTCGCTCTCCACGACGCCCGAGGGCAGGAGGTTCAGCTTCACGCCCGCGGCCGTGTGGCCGGCATTCGCGCCGCCGTTCACCTTCATGACGACGGTGACCCTGCGCGGGGTCTCCCGGAGCTCCTCGACGATCTCCGGCACCAGCCGGCCCTTACCCTCGTCCCCGAGGGAAATGCCGACGTCTGCGATCAGCTGGCTGGAAAAGGGTAGGAGTGCCATGCGGCGTGAACAACCGAAGTCACTGACCCCTGTTGCACGGGATTGAAATGGGGAGCCGCAGGCTGAGGGCAAGCCTCAACTGCCGGCCAATCAGGGGCCCTAGTTTGCCCGGGTGGAGACCTCGACGACGTCGTGCGGGGCGGCCTCCTTCTGGCCGGCCGGGCTCACGCGCGCGAAGCGCGCCCGCGCCCGGAGCTGCGAGAGGTTCTTCGCCCCGAGGTAGCCCATGCCGCTCTGGACGCCGCTGATGAGGTTGGTCAGCACCTCGTCCACGGAGCCGCTCACCTCCTTCAGGGCCTCGATGCCCTCGGCGGCGACCTTCCTCGTGTCGTCGCGCTCCCTGCCGTACCTGGCGGCGCTGCCCGCCTTCATCGCGGCGAGGGAGCCCATCCCCCGGTACTGCTTGTATACCTTGCCGCCGATTTCCATGATCTCGCCCGGGGCCTCGCGGCAACCGGCAAGGACGCCGCCGCAGATGACCGCATCCGCGAGGGTGAGTGCCTTGACGATGTCGCCCGACTTCGTGATCCCGCCGTCGGCGATGATCCGCACCCCGCGTTTCCTGGCCGCGGTCGAGGCCACGTAGAGCGCCGTCAACTGGGGTATGCCGACGCCGGCCACGATCCGCGTGGTGCAGATGGAGCCGGGGCCCTGGCCGACCTTCACGGCGTCGGCGCCGGACTCCGCGAGGAATTCGACGCCCGCCGCGCTCGTCACGTTCCCGGCGATGACCGTCAGCTCGGGAAAGGCCTCACGGACAAGCTTCACCACGGCGCCCACACCGGAGGTGTGGCCGTGCGCCGTCGACACGGCCACGGCGTCGACGTGCTCGTCGACGAGGTCGCCGACGTGGCCGATGATCGCGTCGCGGTCGAGCTCGCCCGAGGAGGTCCTCTTGGCGGAGAGCGCGGCGCCCACGACGAGCCTGAACTGCGAGTCGCGCGAGGGCTTCCTCCTCGACTTGATCTCCCCGGTGATCCTCTCGACGTCAGAGGCCGTGACGAGGCCCTTAAGGCGGTCGTCGGCGTCGACGACGAGCATCTTGTTGATGCCGATGTTCTCCGTGAAGAACTTGTCGGCCACCTTGATCGGCTCCTTGGCGACGCCCGGCTGCGAGACGGTCTTCAGCTGGGCGCGCGGCGTCATGACGTCGGCCACCCTCTTTGAGCGGTAGCGCTCCTTCACGACATTGCCCGAGAGCATGCCGCAGAGGCGCCCGTGCTCGTCCACGACCGGGAAGGTGGAGAACCCGTAGCGCTTCTCGTCGATGGTGGCCAGGATGTCGCCGATCGTCTTCGACGGGTCCGCCGTGATCGGGTCCTGGATGAGGCCGTGGATGTGGCGCTTTACGCGCGCCACGGCCTTCAGCTGCTCCTTCGGCGGCATGTTGTAGTGGATTAGGCCCATGCCGCCGTTGAGGGCCATGGCGATTGCCATCCGTGCCTCGGTCACCGTGTCCATGTCCGAGGAGATGACCGGCATCTGCAGCGAGAGGGACTCGGAGATCGTGGTCGAGGTCTCGGCGTCCTTTGGAAGGATATCGGAGTAGAGCGTCGCCAGGGTGACGTCGTCGAACGTCAGGGCTATCGGGATGCAGGACGTGAAGAATTCGTCCGGCGGCAGGTAGAACATCGCGTCCGCGGCGGACGTTGTCTTCTTGGCAACCTTGGTCATGGGTTGCCGTGTACCTAGTAATGCCCTTCACTCAAATCGCAAACAAAATGGAATTCCGCCTGGAATGCCGGAAGTATTCCCTTCCATTTAGGAGCGTCGTCATGACCTCCAGCGGCGCCTGGAACGTGCGCCAGGGCGTCTTCATCAAGGTCACCGGGCCGGACGGCAGGGTGGGCTACGGCGAGGCTGCGCCGGTCCCGCTCCGCGGCAAGGAAGACGCGGACGTAGACCTCGCCGCATGCCAGGCGCTGAACGGGGTCCTCCGCGGCGTGTCCCAGATTCCCGCCGACCTGCCGGCGCTGCGCAGCGCAGTCCGCGCGGCGACGGAGCCCGCCGCGGCGCCCAAGCAGGCGAGCCTGGGAGTTGCAGCGCTTCTTCCCTCGGGGCGCGCCGCGCTAAAGGAGGCTCCGCGCCTGGCCGAGGCCGGATTTCGGGTGTTCAAGTGGAAGGTGGGGATCGCCGCGGCCGCCGACGAGCTGGCGATGCTCGACGACCTCCTGGGTTACCTGCCGGGCACAAGCCGCGTGCGCCTTGACGCCAACCAGGCCTGGAGCCGGCGGACCGCGGAGACCTGGCTCGCCGCCGCGGCCACCCGCCCCATCGAGTTCATCGAGGAGCCGGTAGCCGACTCGGAGGGCCGCGAGGACACGCTTCTCGGGCTCGCGGCGGACTACCCGGTCCCCATCGCGCTCGACGAGTCGATCGGGTCGGAAGCCGGGCTCGCACGCTGGCTCGATCTCGGCTGGAGGGGGTTCTTCGTCGTCAAGCCCCAGGTCGCGCTCGGCATCGACGGGGCGCTTGAGCGCCTGCACGCGGCGCAGGCCCGCGTCGTGTTCTCATCCGTCCTGGAGACGGCGATCGGCGCCCAGTCGGCCCTGAGGACGGCCTTTTCGTGGCCCGGCCGCGTCCCGGCGCTCGGCTTCGGCGTCTGGCCGCTTTTCGCGGACTCCCGGTTCGACGGACCGCCCGCGGTGCCGCTCCTGCGGCCGGAGGACGTGAGCCGGATCAGCCCGGAGGCCGTGTGGAACGCAGCCTCCTAGCGCAGGCACTCGGCGCGCACGGGCCCGCCCCAGGGGGGGGCGTTGTCATCGAGGAGTCGGATCCCCTCCGCTTCATGGCGGCGTTCGCCGCAGCGTGCTCGGGGCGAGGCGAGGTCTTCCTTGCGGATCCCGCATGGAGGCGGACGGAACGCCAGGGCCTGGCGACCGGAGCCGACGCCGGGCCGCCCGGGGAGGACGGCTGGCTCATGATCCCAAGCGGCGGCTCGAGCGGCTGCGTCAAGTTCGCCCGCCATGACGCGCGGACGCTTTCTGCCGCCGTGCGGGGATTCCAGGCGCACTTCGGCCTCGGCAGGGTGAACGCCGTCGGCGTCCTCCCGCTGTGCCATGTGAGCGGCCTCATGGCGTGGCTGCGCTGCGCGCTCACGGAGGGCAGGTACATTCCGTGGGCATGGCAGGATCTCCAGGAGGGACGGTTTCCCGAAGGCGTGCCGGACGACTGCTGCCTGTCGCTCGTGCCCACCCAGCTCCAGCGCCTGCTTAGCCGGCCCCAGGCGGCCGACTGGCTGGGGCGGTTCAGGATCGTGTTTCTCGGGGGCGCCCCGGCCGGGGCGGCGCTCCTCGACCGCGCAGCCGAGCTCGGCATCAGGCTGTCGACGGGCTACGGCGCCACCGAGACGGCGGCCATGGCTGCCGCGCTCCTGCCCGAGGAGTTCCTAGGGGGCGCGCGAGGGGCCGGCGCCGCGCTTCCCCACGCGCGCATCACTGTAGACGGCGGCATCATCTCCGTCTCCGGGGAGTCGATCCACCGAGGCTACCACCCCGCCCGGTCCGAAAGCCGGACCTGGGTGTCCGGCGACCTTGGGGCGATCGTCCCCCGCGGCGGCCTCCAGGTGATCGGCCGGGCGGACGACATGATCGTGACGGGCGGCAAGAAGGTGTCCCCGGCCGAGGTGGAGGAGGCGCTCCTCTCAGGGGGGGCATTCGCCGACGTGGCCGTCCTCGGCCTGCCGGACGAGGCCTGGGGCCAAAGCGTCGTGGCATGCCACCCGGCCGGCGCGCCCCCGGACAAGTCCAAGGTCGAGGCCGCCCTCCTGGGCCTGGCCTCGTTCAAGCATCCGAAGCGCTACCTGGCGATTTCCCCGTGGCCGAGGAACGCCCAGGGAAAGATCGAGCGGCCGGAGCTGAGGAGGCTCGCCCTCTCCGTCAGCCCTTAGAGACCCAGGCTGCTAGCACCGGGGGGAGGGGCCTGCGCGCCCGCGACTTCGAATCGATGCAGACGTGCTCCGTGCGCACCCGCGCTGCGAGCTTTGCCGGGGTCCCGAGCCTCGTCATCTCATAGCGGATCTCGAACGAGTCGCTCCCTAGGGCCTTCGGGGCGACGCTGACCTCGACCCGGTCCCCGCAGGAGATGGGCCTCAGGTACTCAGCCTCGGTCCGGGCGATCGGAATCACGACCCCCGTGTCCGCGAAGAACCCCTTAAGGTCGATGCCCTCAGCCAGCAGGGACTCCTCGTACCCCTCGTGGCAGATCGCGAGGTAGTTCGCGAAGAACACGACGCCGGCGGCGTCCGTGTCGGCGAAGTGGGCGGTCCTCGTGTGGCGGAAGGGCATGGGGGCTGGATTCCGAGGAATCCAAGGGCGGCCCCGGCCGGGTCGCAACACCTCAAAGGCGCCCCGGGGGCCTTCCGGCGTTGAACTCCGCGGCCTTCGCCGCTGGAATGGGGCGGTGACAAAGAACGAGATCGCGGACGTCCTCACCGAGATAGGAACGCTCCTCGAGCTGAAGGGGGAGAATCCCTTCAAGATACGCGCCTATTCGGCGGGCGCGCGGGCCATCGAGGCGCTGGAAAAGGACGACTTCGAGCGGCGCGTGAAGGACGGGGAGCTGAGGGGCGTGAAGGGCATCGGCGAGGCCCTCGCCGCAAAGATTGCCGAGCTCCATGCGACAGGCCGCCCGGAATTCCTCGAGAAGCTGCGGGCGTCGATCGCGCCCGGCCTCGTCGACATGCTGGGGATCCCGGGCCTGGGCCCGAAGAAGATCGCCGCGCTTGGCCGCGAACTCGGCCTGGCTTCGGTCCCGGAACTCGAGAAGGCCTGCCTTGAGGGCAGGGTCGCCGTCCTTGCCGGCTTCGGGGAGAAGACCCAGGAGAAGATTCTCACGGGGATCAGGAACAGGGAGGCCTACTCGCGCAGGCACCACTGGTGGGCTGCGAGCGAGGTGGCCGAGCCCATCCTGGCCGGCCTCCGGGCGCTGCCGCAGGTGAAGCGCGCCGAGAATGCGGGGAGCCTGCGCCGCGGCCTGGAAACCGTGGGCGATCTCGACTTCATCGTCGCGGCCGAGGACGTGGTGCCCGTGGTCGACTGGTTCACGGGACAGGCCGGGGTCAAGGAAGTGACCGCAAAGGGAGAAACCAAGGCGAGCATACGCCTAGGGAGCGGGCTCCAGGCGGACCTGCGGATCGTTCCTGCGGAGCAGTTCGCGTTCGCCCTGCACCATTTCACCGGGTCCAAGGACCACAATGTCCAGATGCGCCAGCGGGCGCTGGACCGGGGCCTCAGCCTGAGCGAATGGGGGCTTGTGCCCGCGGAAGGCGAGGGCACGGCCAAGGAGAAGGCGGGAAAGGCCGGCGGAATCAGGGCCTCGAACGAGAAGGAGCTCTTCGCCGCGCTGGGGCTCTCGTTCATCCCCCCGGAGCTGAGGGAGGGGATGGGGGAGATCGAGGCCGCGGAGAAGGGCGAGATCCCGGCGCTCGTGGAGGCCCGGGACCTGAAGGGCGCCTTCCACAACCACACGACGGCCTCGGACGGGAGCAACACGCTGGCCGAGATGGCGGCCGCCGCGCACGCCCTCGGCTGGGAATACCTCGGGATCGCGGACCACTCGAGGTCGAGCGTCCAGGCGAAGGGCCTCAACGAGGAGCGGCTCTCCGCGCAGGCGAGGGAGATTGCGGCGCTCAACGCCTCCCGCCGCTTCGCGACGCGGGTCTTTTCGGGCACGGAGTGCGACATCCTTCCGGACGGCCGGCTCGACTTCGACGACGCGACGCTCGCCGGCCTCGACTACGTGGTCGCCTCCGTCCACAGCGCCTTTTCCCAGGACGAGGCCGCCATGACGGCAAGGATCATCAGGGCCGTCGAGAACCCGAGGGTGACCATGCTCGGGCACCTGACCGGCAGGCTGCTCCTCGAGAGGGAGGGCTACCGGGTGGACGCGGCCAAGGTGATCGACGCCGCCGCCGCGAACGCGGTCGCCATCGAGTTGAACGCCAGCCCCTACCGCCTCGACATGGACTGGCGCCTCTGGCGCCGGGCGGCCCAGAAGGGGGTCGAGTGCGTCATCAATCCCGACGCCCACGGCACCGCGTCCCTCGAGTACGTGCGCGCGGGCGTCAACGCCGCGCGCAAGGGGTGGCTTACCCGCGGCCAGGTCGTGAACACGATGCCGGTCGCCGACGTGGCCGCTTGGCTGGAGCGCAAGCGGGGACGGCGATGATCGACGCACGGGCCCGGGGCCTCGCCAACATCCACGCGGCGGCGGCGACGCTCGCCGTGGGCTGCGTCTTCTGGATATGGGCCTACGCCAACCTGACCTGGAACGTGCCGTTCGTGCACATGAACCGGTTCCAGAACCTGGTCCCGTATTTCCTGTGCATCGTCGGCGGCATGCTGGTCTCGCTGCGCCACGTCGCCCGGCACACGGCCGCGAGGTTCCACCTTCCCGACCTCGGCGCGTCGGCGCGCCTCGCGACAAGGCAGGTCGCGATCATGGCCGCGCTCGCGTTCACGATGATGTTCGCGACGCAGGACCACGGCATCAGCCGCATGTTCCTCGGCCTGGCGCTTGTCTGGTGCTGGCTCACCCTCCTTGTCCTCAACGCGTGGCTCCCCGGGAGGCTGGCGAGGGCCGTGTTCCAGAAGGGGCACAGGCTGCCGACGGTCTTCATCGGGAAGGCCGGGTCCTTCGAGAAGGTCGCCGGCTGGATCGCGAACAAGGAGGCCCTGGGGATCCACCCGGTCGGGTTCCTGTGCACGGAGGGGACCACGGCGCCGCAGGCGCCCCCGGTGCCGTGGCTGGGCCAGCTCGCCGACCTGCCCCGCGTCCTCGATGAGCGGCCGGTCGGCCAGGTGGTCATGCTCGAGCTGCCGGCCGGGGACGAGGAGGCGGGCGCCGTCATCGCGGCATGCCGCGAGAGCGGGAGCCGCCTGCTCATCCTCTCCGACATCGGCGAGAGGTACTCGCATCCGCTGGTCCCCGTCACGGAGGAGGGGCGGCACTTCTACACGCTGCAGGAGGAGCCGCTCGAGGATCCCCTCAACCGGATCATCAAGCGGGCCTTCGACCTGTGCGTGGCCGTGCCGGTCGTCGTGGCGGCGCTTCCGCTCCTCTGCGCCGTTGTTGCGGCGGCGCAGGGCGTCCAGGCCCCGGGGCCGCTCTTCCACACGAGGGAGCGCCGCGGGAAGGGTGGCAGGATATTCAAGATGCTGAAGTTCCGGTCGATGCACGAGGCGCCTGCCGACGCGGCCGCCGAGTCCGCGCAGGTCCTCACCGAGGACCAGAGGGTCTTCCCGTTCGGCCGGTTCCTGCGCAGGCGCAGTCTGGACGAGTTCCCGCAGTTCTGGAACGTGCTTGTCGGCGAGATGAGCATCGTCGGGCCGCGCCCGTACATGCCGCTGCTCGACGAGGAGTTCAGGCAGCAGGCCCAGGGCTACCGGATACGCAACCTGGTGAAGCCGGGCATCACGGGGCTCTCGCAGAGCCTGGGCTTCCGGGGGGCGGTCCTGGAGGAGGAGATGGTGCGCCGCCGCGTCTATTGGGACGTCTACTACATCTCGCACTGGTCCGTCTGGATGGACCTCCAGATCACGGCAAGGACCCTGTGGCAGGTGGTGGTTCCGCCGCTCACGGCCTTCTAGCCGCGGGTTGCCCGCCGCCCCGCGCGCGGGGCGATCAGAACGACCGGGTGAACGTGGCGCCGCTGCGGTCCTGGAACGTCAGCTGGACCTCGTCCACCTTCACCAGCTTCAGGCCGATCGCGTGGTCGATGATGTCATTGATCCTGTAGACGTGGCCATCGATGAGGGCCTTGCTGTCCGCGCCGGCAGCGCGGACGCCCGAGACATGGTAGGCGTCGATGATCGCCTGGATGGCGTCGCCAGTCGGGGGCGCCACGACGGCGGGCTTCGCCGCCGGCGCGCCTAAGGAGGTGTCGGGCATCGTGACGACCACGGGCGGGGGTACCTGGATCTGGGGGGCGGCGGCCACGGGCGCAGGCTCCGGCTTTGCGGCAGCGGGGGCCGGCTGGATGACGATCTTCGGGGGCAGGGGGGCCGGCGTGGCCGCGGGCGCCGGCGCGGCGGCGGGCGCCCTCGGGAG
The DNA here is from genome assembly GCA_036489955.1 of Opitutaceae bacterium. Lineage (GTDB taxonomy): Bacteria > Verrucomicrobiota > Verrucomicrobiia > Opitutales > Opitutaceae > Palsa-1447. The sequence goes on along the minus strand of DASXEV010000029.1, from coordinate 132,204 downwards.
GAGAGCCCGGCCGTGGTCCGGCCTCGACGTCAGGAAATATCCGGTGGCGATGGCCGAGCCGACGACGAGGATCACGGCCGAGACGCCGACCATGATCACGGTCTGCGTCCGCATGGGCTCCCCCTGGCGCGCCACGCGCCTTCGGCCGCCGGGCATGGGCGCCGCGACATGGGCGTCCTCCTCGGCGCGCTGGCGGGCGGCCTTCTTCAGGGCATCGTTGATGAGGCTCATCGCCTAGTTTGTAAGGTTCGCCGTGTCGCGCACGGCGCGGCGGGCATCCCAGAAGTTGACCTCGTCCGACTCGCGTATGAACGCCGAAAGCATCGCCTTGTCGCAGAGGTTGTTGACGATGCGGGGTATCCCGCGGCTCGACTTGTGGATCGCGCGCAGCGCCCAGGGCGTGAAGGAGGGCCTGCCGGTGCCGCCGGCAAGCGTCAGGCGGTGCTGGATGTAGTGCGTCATGTCCTTCTGGGACAGCGGGTGGAGCTCGTAATGGACGAGGATGCGCTGGCGCAGCTGGCGGAGCTCCTCGCGGGCGAGGACGTCCTTCAGCTCGGGCTGCCCCATGAGGACGATCTGCAGGAGCTTCTGCTTGTCGGTCTCCAGGTTCGAGAGCAGCCGCACCTGCTCCAGGACCTCGAAGGAGAGGTTCTGTGCCTCGTCGATGATGAGCACGATGTCCCGGCCGCGCGAGATGCGCTCAAGGAGGACCCTGTTCATCTGCGCCACCAGGTCCGCCTGGCTCCGCGCGATCTTCGTCTCGCCCAGTTCCCCCAGGATCGCCTTCAGCATCTGCGTTTCCGTGACGCGCGGGTTGAGGATGAGGGCCGTGTCGAATCGGTTGGGATCGAGTTCGTTCAGGAACCTGCGGCAGAGCGTCGTCTTGCCGCATCCCACCTCGCCAATGAGGACGATGAATCCCTTGCGCTCGCGGACGCCGAACTTCAGGTGCTGGAGCGCTTCCTGGTGGGTGGGGCTCAAAAAGAGGAATTTCGGGTCAGGGGTGATGTTGAAGGGCATCTCCTTGAACCCGTAATAGCTCTGGTACATGCGCTCGCCGAGTAAACCGGCCAATGGCGGCCAACGCACGCCAAAACCCGCGTCCGGCCGGCCCCGCCAATTATCGTTGCGAACCTTTGGTGCAGCGCCGTTTATCTGGGTCAAATTTACGTGAATCAGCGCCGCCTCATCCTGGGCCTCTACCTGCTCCTCGCCGCCGGGCTGGGCCTCGCGGGCGGGTACCTTTTCCTGGACGCGCGGCACGAGTACGCGCGCCTGGTCCAGGTGGAGAACCTGAACCGGCAGCACCTCGCCGAGGAGCAGGTGCGCCTCGAGGCCCAGCAGAAGACGCTCGACCGGCTGCGCAACGACCCTGACTACGTCGAGCAGGTGATCCGCAGGAAGCTCGGCTACGCGAAGCCTGATGAGACGGTCTACAGGTTTGAAGACTAGGAACCGGCGATGACGAGCGATCCGAAGCAGGTCGTTGATGCCTTTGCGAAGGCGGGCCAGGGCCACGTCTTCGCTTTCATGGACGGGCTGCCCGAGGCTGGCCGAGCGTCGCTCCTTGCGGAGGCCGCGGAGGTCGACCTGGCGGAGACCGGCCGCCTGGTCCGGACGCTCGTCTCTGGCGGCGGCGCGCCCGCCGCCGACCTGGACGGCCTCACCCCGGCTCCGTATGAGCGCCTTCCCGGGCGCGGGGGCGACGCGGCCGCGTGGGCCAGGGCCAGGTCCGCCGGCGAGGAGGCCCTGCGCGCGGGCCGAGTCGCCGCCTTCACGGTCGCCGGGGGGCAGGGGACACGGCTCGGGTATGACGGGCCGAAGGGCACCTTCCCCGTGACGCCGGTCCGGCGCCATCCGCTCTTCAGGGTCTTTGCGGAGAAGATCCTCGCCGCCGGCAGGCGCTACGGACGGCCGCTCCACTGGTTCGTGATGACGAGCCACCAGAACCACGCCGCCACGGAGGAGTTTTTCCGGGAGAACCGCTCCTTCGGCCTGGACCCCGGCCGCGTGCACTTCTTCAGGCAGGGCCGCATGCCGGCCGTCGATTTCTCGGGCAGGATCCTCCTTGAGGCCAAGGGATCCATCGCGCTCTCGCCGGACGGCCACGGCGGGTCGCTCCGCGCGCTCGACCGGAGCGGGGCGCTCGACCTCATGGCCTCCGAGCGCATCGACACGCTCAGCTACTTCCAGGTCGACAATCCCCTTGTCCGCTGCGTTGACCCGGCGTTCATCGGCTGGCACCTCCTGCGCGGCTCGCAGATGTCGAGCAAGATGGTCCAAAAGGCCTACCCGGAGGAGAAGCTGGGCCACTTCTGCATGAGGCGCGGCCGCCTCGTCGTCATCGAATACTCCGACCTGCCGATGGAACTCCAGCGCCGGACGGACGCCGCCGGCGCCCTGCTCTACGGGGCGGGGAGCATCGCCATCCACGTTATCGACCGGGAGTTCGTCCGCAAGATGGCGCGCGGCGACCACGCGCTGCCCTTCCACCGCGCCGACAAGAAGATCGCGACCGTGGACGCGTCCGGGGGCGAGGTGAAGCCCGCGAAGGCGAACGGCGTCAAGTTTGAGATGTTCGTCTTCGACGCCCTGCCGTCGGCCGGCAACCCGGTCGTCATCGAGACGTCGAGGGCGGATGACTTTTCGCCCGTGAAGAACGCCGAGGGGGTCGACTCGCCGGCCAGCTGCAGGGCCGACCAGCTCCGGCAGTTCGCCCGGTGGCTCCGGAAGGCGGGCGCGCATGTCGAGACGGATGCGACGGGGCTGCCGGCGTTCGGGCTGGAGGTTTCGCCGCTCTTCGGCTACGACGAGGACTCGTTCATGGAGAGCTGGAATCGCCTGGAGCCCAAACCCGCCGTCGCCGACGGCCTTTGCCTGGACTCGCCGGCGAAATGACGGACGCGGCGAAGATCAGGCAGGCCGCGCAGTCCGGCCGGCTGATGGCGACGGCCGCCGCAAACATCGAGGCCTACCTCGGCGCCGGGCTTCCGCCCTGGGCGTCGGCCAGCATCGACGAGCTCGTCGGCAGGGAGGCCTGGGGCGAGCTTAACGACCGCTTCTACCGCGAGCTGGAATTCGGGACGGGCGGCATCCGCGGGCGGACGATCGGCGCGATTCAGACCTCCGCCGAGTCGGGTGGGAGTTCGGGGCCGGGCCCGGCGCACGCGGCCGTGGGCTCCAACATGCTGAACGACTTCACCCTCGGCCGCGCGGTGATGGGGCTCTTCGACTACACGGGGAAGTTCCTCGCGTCGCGGGGCGAGCGGGCGGCGCCCCGCCTGGTCATCGCGCATGACGTCCGCTATTTCTCGCGGCACTTCTGCGAGCTGGCGGCGTCCGTCTGGGCGAGGCTCGGCGGGGAGGCCCACATCTTCGACGGGCCGCGGCCGACGCCGCAGCTCAGCTTTGCCGTGCGCCGCCTGAGGGCCCATGCGGGCGCCGTCATCACGGCCAGCCACAACCCGCCGCACGACAACGGCTTCAAGGCCTACTTCCTCGACGGGGGCCAGGTCGTCCCGCCCCACGACAAGGGCATCGTGGCCAGGGTGGGGGCGGTTCCCCTGGGATCGGTCCCCCCGTTCCTCGAGGTGGACCTGACACGCGTGGCGACGCTGCGCCGCGACATCGACGACGCCTACCTCGACGCCGCGTCCTCGGCCCTCCTCGACCCGTCGATGCTCCGGGCCGCGAAGCTGCGGGTCGTCTACACGAACATCCACGGCACGGGCGCCGTGCACTCGCTGCCGCTCCTCGTCCACGCCGGCTGCAGCGTGACGGAGGTGAAGGAGCAGCTGGCCTTCGACCCCCGGTTCCCGACCGTCAAGTCCCCCAACCCCGAGAACGCCGAGGCCCTCTCCATGGCCATGCGGACTGCGGACGAGCGGGGATGCGACGTGGTCATGGCGACCGACCCTGACTGCGACCGCATGGGAGTCGCCGTGCGCGGCCGCTCCGGCACGATGGAGCTCCTCACCGGGAACCAGATCGGCGCCCTCATGGCGGACTACCGCCTGCGCCGGTACAAGGAGATGGGATGGATACCGAAGGCAGGCTCCAAGAGCGTCTGCATCATCAAGACCTTCGTCACGTCCGAGCTCCAGGACGCCATCGGGCAGGCGCACGGCGTCAAGGTCGTCAACACGCTGACCGGCTTCAAGTGGATCGGGGCCAAGATGAAGGCCTACGAGGACAGGCTGCGCGCGGCCATGGGCCCGGGGTGGGACTACGACGGGACGCCCTTCGCCGAGCGGGCCCAGCTCCTGCAGAGGCACAGCACGTTCTACGCATTCGGCTCGGAGGAGAGCTACGGCTACCTGCCGAACGACTTCGTCCGCGACAAGGACGGGAATTCGGCGTGCCTCATGTTCTCCGAGCTGTGCGCCTGGACGGCGTCGCGCGGCCTCACCGTGCCGGAGCAGCTCGACCGGCTTTACCTGGAGTACGGCTTCTACCTCGAGGACACGATCAACATCTACTACGAGGGCGCCGCCGGCAGCGCCAAGATCCGGCGGATCCTGGAGACCTACAGGAGCAGCAGGCCCACGGAGTTCGGCGGGGTGGCGGTGACCGGGTTCAGGGATTTCGGGACCGAGAGGATCCTGGACGCCGACGGCGACGAGATCCCGAGGCAGGACCTCTATGTGGTCACGCTCGCGAACGGCTACCGGTTCGCCGCGCGCGGGAGCGGGACCGAGCCGAAGATGAAATTCTACCTCTTCGCCTCGGACAGGGTTGCGGACGCCTCGTCGCTCGAGGGCGTCAAGGGCGCGGTCCGAAAGGAGCTCGCCAGGCTCAAGGCTGCAATCGAGGTCGACGCAAAAGCGCGTGCCGAGGGCTAGGGTTTAACGTCCAGGCAATCGCGTGATGCCATGCAAACTATGGCCATGACGGCGCCAAATGCCCCTGGGCGGATGTTTGCCCTCCTTGTCCTTGTCGCGGCCGCCGGGGTCGTTTGCGGGCCGCTGTTTGGCGGAGAAGGCCCGGTGGTCACGACCGGCGATGGAGCGCTTCGAGGCGCGCTTGGTCCGGTCGCCCACGTGGCATCGTTCAAGGGAATCCCGTTCGCGGCGCCCCCGGTCGGCGAGCTGCGGTGGCGCGAGCCCCAGCCCGTCCAGCCCTGGCGCGGCATCCGCGACGCCACGGGGTTCGGGCCGAGCAGCATACAGAGGATGCACGGCGACTACCTCCCATGGACCCGTGAATTCCTGGCGCAGGGCGAGGTCAGCGAGGACTGCCTCTACCTGAACGTCTGGGCGCCGCGCGCCGAGGGCCGCGCCTCGCTGCCCGTGGTCGTCTTCATCCACGGGGGCGCCTTCCTCGAGGGATCCGGCGATGTGCCCGTCTATGACGGGACGCGCCTCGCGGCAAAGGGGCTTGTCGTCGTGACCCTCAACTACCGGCTTGGCGTGCTCGGCTTCTTCTCCCACCCGGAGCTTACAGCGGAGTCCCCCCATCACGCCTCGGGCAACTACGGGCTCATGGACCAGATCGCCGCGCTTCGCTGGGTGAGGGGGAACATTGCCGCCTTCGGGGGGGATCCGGCCCGTGTGACCGTCTGGGGCCAGTCGGCCGGGGCGGCGAGCGTCGGCGCGCTGCTGTCGTCCCCGCTCGCAAGGGGCCTCTTCCAGCGCGCCATGGCCGACAGCGGCCTTGGCGCGGGAGGGCGGCCCGTGCGGGACCTGGGGGCAGCCGAGCGCCTGGGCGCGGCATTCGCCGCCTCCCACAAGGCGGCCAGCCTGAAGGACCTGCGCGCCCTTCCGGCCGCCGAATTCGTGGGCTCGAACGGCTTCGGCCTGGTGGTGGACGGATGGGTTCTGCCCGAGACCCCGGACGCCATAAACCTGGGAGGGGGCGGCAGCGACGTTCCCGTCATCACCGGGACACAGAAGGACGACGGGCCCCTGGCGCACCCGAAGCTCGGGAGCATCGAGGCCTATGGGGACTTCGTGCAAAGGACATTCGGGGCGCAGGCGGCGAGATTCATGCAGCTGTACCCCGCCAGCGACGCTGGGGCGATTCAGGGCGCCCTCAAGGACGCGGGCCGGGACCGTGAACGCGTCGCCAGCTTCCTCTGGGCGACGGCGCGCGAGGCCACCCACAGGTCGCGGGCGTACACGTATTATTTTGTCCGGGCCATCCCATGGCCCCAGCACCCGGAATTCGGCGCCTTCCACACCGGCGAAATCCCCTACTTTTTCGGGAACCTGGGCCTCCTCGACCGTCCTTGGGAGCCTGTGGACCGGGAGCTTTCGGGCACGGCCTCGGGTTATCTGGAGCGATTCGCGGAAAACGGTGACCCAAATGGCCAGGATTTGCCCAAGTGGCCCGCCGCCAATGCGGCCACGCGGCTAACCCAGCAGATCGGCGAGGACACGCGCGCCATTGCCGTGGCCGATCCGGGGAAGTACGCTTTCTGGGCGGAACAGCTTCGGCCGGGCCGGGAAGCGAAGGCTGGGAACTAAGGCCGGATCCCGGCCGTGGCCCTTGACGGACCTCGTGCCGGCCAGCCTCAGATGAGGAGCAGGGCCGGTTTCTCGAGAAGGTCCCTCAGGGCGGCCAGGTAGGTGGCCCCCACGGCCCCGTCCACGACCCTGTGGTCCACCGAAAGCGTGAGCGTCATCCTCTGGCCGATCGCGATGCCGTCCCCCTTCACGACCGGCTTCCTGACGGTCGCCCCGACGGCAAGGATGGCGGCGTTCGGGGGGTTGATGATGGCGCTGAAGCTCTCGACGCCCATCATGCCGAGGTTGGACACGCAGAAGGTTCCCCCCGTGTACTCGGCCGGCTGGAGCTTCTTCTCCCTGGCGCGCTTTCCGAGCGCCTTGGCCTCGGAGCTGATGGCGAAGATGGTCTTCAGGTGCGCGTCGCGGATGACGGGCGTGATGAGCCCGTCGTCGATGGCGACCGCAAAGGAGACGTGGGCGCCGGGGTGATGGCGGACCGACGCCCCCTCCCAGGAGCAGTTGACCGCCGGGACCCTGCGCAGCGCCTCGGCCGATGCCTTGAGGATGAAGTCGTTGACGGACAGCTTGACGCCGTCCTTCTCGAGGGCCGAGTTCAGGTGCGCCCGCGCGGCCAGGAGCGGCTCCGCGTCGACCTCGACCTCGAGGTAGAAGTGGGGGATCTGGGTCTTGGCCTCGAGCAGCCGGCGGGCGATCGTGGCCCGCATGTTGGAGACCTGGACGACCTTGTCCTCCTGGACGGGGCCGCGCGCGAGGCCGGGGGCCAGGGGCGCCGCAGGACTTCCCGGGGACGCGGGCCTTGCGCCGCCGTTCTGCGCCGCAGCCAGGATGTCCGCCCGGACGATGCGGCCGCCGGGGCCGCTTCCCTTGATCCCTGAGAAACTGAGCCCCTTCTCCTCGGCGAGGCGCCTGGCGAGCGGCGAGATCCTGACCCGGCCCCCGGGGGCCGGCTGCGGCGAGGCCGCGGCGGGCGGCGGGGCGTCGGCGGGCTTGCGCGCGGAAACTGGCGGCTGGGCGGGCTTGGCCTCTGCTGCCGCGGCGGGAGCCGGGGCGGGCGCCGGCGGGGCCTCGGCCTTCGCGGGAGTCTCCGGCGCCGGCGCCTTCTCGGCCGGGGCCTCCACCTTCTCGCCCGGCTTTCCAATGGCGCACAGGGCGGCGCCGATCGGGACCTGGGAACCCGCCTTGACGAAGACCGCGAGGAGCGCCCCGTCGAAGAAGCTCTCCAGTTCCATCGTGGCCTTGTCCGTCTCGACCTCGGCCAGCATGTCGCCCGACTTCACGGGGTCGCCCTCCTTCTTCAGCCACTTGATGAGCGTCCCCACCGTCATGGTGTCGCTCAGCTTCGGCATCTCGATGATGTTGGCCATGGGCTCGGCTAGTCGAGGGCCTCGATCGCGGCCTTGACGATCCTCTGGGCGTTGGGAAGCTGCTCGGCCTCGATGGGCGGGCTGTAGATGGCGGGCGCGTCGACGGTCGACAGGCGTGCGATCGGCCCGTCCAGCTCGTCGAAGGCCTCGCTCTGGATCATGTAGGCCAGCTGCGCGCCGACGCCGCAGAAGGGCTTCTGCTCCTCGACGATGAGGACGCGGTGGGTCTTGGCGACGGAGGCGAGGACGGTGTCGATGTCGAGCGGCCTTATGGAGCGAAGGTCGACGACCTCGGCCGAGACGCCGTGCTCCTGCTCGAGGAGCTTCGCGGCCGCGAGCGACTGGATGGCCGCGCGCCCGTAGGTGATGATCGAGAGGTCCTTGCCCTCGCGCTTCACGTCCGCCTTGCCGAGGGGGATCAGGTACTCGTCCGCGGGCACCTCGCCCTTGTCGCCGTAGAGCATCGTGTTCTCGAGGAACATGACCGGGTCGTTGTCGCGAATGGCCGACTTCAGGAGGCCCTTCGCGTCGTAGGGGGTCGAGGGGACGACGACCTTCACTCCCGGGTGGTTCGCCAGGACGTTCTCTGGCGTGTGGGAGTGCGTCGCGCCGACGTTCGTCCCGCCGTTCGCCGGGCCGCGGATCACGATCGGGCAGGCGATCTGGCCGCCCGACATGTAGCGCACGTTGGCCGCGTTGTTGAGGATCTGGTCGAAGGCCACCGAGTAGAAGGACCAGAACATGAGCTCGATGACGGGGCGCAGCCCGAGCATCGAGGCCCCGAGGCCCATCCCGATGAAGCCGGCCTCGCTGATCGGCGTGTCGACGATGCGCTTCGGCCCGAACTTCTCGAGGAGGCCCTCCGTCACCTTGTAGGCCCCGTGGAACTGGGCGACCTCCTCGCCGAGGACGACTACGTTGGGGTCCTTGGCGAGCTCCTCGGCCAGCGCCTGCCGGATGGCCTCGCGGTATTGGAGGAGGGGCATGGTCAGTTGAAGAAGAGCCGGCCGCCGGACTTGCGCTGCGACGGGTTGTCGGCCTCCCAATAGACGTCCTTCTGGATGTCGGCTACGGTCGGCAGGGGGCTCGCCTCCGCGAAGTCGGCGGACACGTCCGCCTCGGCTCGGGCCTCGCCGTCGATCTTCTCGACCAGCGCCGCGTCGAGGACCTTCTCGCCGAGGAGCTGGTTCTGGAAGACCTGGATCGGGTCCTTCGTGCGGCGGTACTCCTCGATCTCGGCCTTGGCCCGGTAGGTGTTGTCGGGGTCCGCCACGGAATGGCCGCGGTAGCGGTAGGTGCGGACCTCGACGACGGCGGGCTTGCTGCTCGTGCGGGCCTTCTCGAGGAACGGCCCCATGCAGGCGCGCACCTCGTAGATGTCATGGCCGTCGCAGACGCCCCACGCCATCCCGTAGGCCTCGGCCCTGCGCGCCAGGTCGCCCGCGGAGGAGCGGGCCTGGCTGGTCCCCATCGAGTAGCCGTTGTTCTCGATGACGAAGATGACGGGCAGGTCCCACAGGGCCGCCAGGTTGTAGGCCTCGTGGACGGCCCCCTGGTTGACGGCCCCGTCCCCCATGAAGGTCATGCAGGCGCCCTTCAGGCCCTTGTACTTGATCGCGTAGGCGAGGCCGGCCCCGAGCGGCACCTGGCCGCCGACGATCCCGTGGCCGCCCCAGTAGTTGCGGGCCGGGTCGAAGAAGTGCATCGAGCCGCCCTTGCCCTTCGAGCACCCGGTCGCCTTGCCGTACAGCTCGGCCATGAGGGGGTTCATCTCCATGCCGACGGCGATCGCGTGCCCGTGGTCGCGGTAGGCCGTGATGACGTGGTCGTCCTTGCCCATGAGGGAGCAGCAGCCGACGGCAACCGCCTCCTGGCCGATGTAGAGGTGCAGGAAGCCGCCGATCTTCTTCGCCTGGTAGGCGCGGAGGCTCCGCTCCTCGAACCTCCTGATCCTCACCATGGTGCGATAGAGGGCGATCCTCTGCTCGGCCGACAGCGAGGCGTTCACGGCGGCCCCGGCATGGTCCTTCCCGGGGGCCGGGGTGCCGGCACTGCTGTCTGCGGTGGCGCTGGGCTTCTTGCTCACGGTTGAGAGGAAAGGTCAGTTTCCGGCCAGCAACCCCCAAAATCAAGCGCGGTTTTCAGGGCGGCGCGGGCGTCGTCTCCTCGACGACGACATGGACGGGCTTTCCCGGCATGCAGTCGGCCCTGAGGGCCACGAAGCGGCCCCGGTGGGCGTCGAAGGTCGGCCAAAGCGCGGTGCGGTCCGTCTCGGGGATGGGGAGCGCGTCGATCTCGGACCTCTTGTAGAACGCGAACCTGCCCTCGTCGATGTCGGGGGGCAGCCCCGGGAGGGGGCGGGTGCAGCGGAAGAGGAACATCAGCCAGTGAGACTCCCCCTCGTAGGCCTTCTCGGCGATCATGGAGAAGAGGTGCAGCTCGCCCGGGCCGACGACGTGGCCCGTCTCCTCCCTCGTCTCCCTCGCCGCGCACTCGAAGGGCGACTCGCCCGTCGCCATCTCCAGCTTGCCCCCGATCGGGCTCCACGCGCCCTTGTTGGGGGACTTCGCGCGGAGCATCAGCAGGTGCTCGCCGGCGGCGTTCTCCAGGAAGACGAGGACGGCGATCCGGTAGGGGAGGGCGCCCGGCATCTGTTCTGCCCGGGGAGCGCTCAGGCGATGAGGTCGGGGGGCACGTTGGCGAGCGCCTCCTCGATGGTGGTGAGGCCCATCTTCACCTTCAGGACCGAGTCCTGGTGCAGGGTCTTCATCCCGCTCTTCATCGCGATGCGCTTCAGCTCGGCGACCTCGACCTCCTTGTTGATGGCCTCGGTCAGCTCCTCGCTGTTCACCATGAGCTCGTGGATGCCGACGCGGCCCTTGTAGCCCGAGCCGTTGCAGACGGGGCAGCCCTGGGGGTTCGCCTTGAAGACCTGGCCGCACCAGCCGATGGCCTTCTCCATGATCTGCTTCTCGCGGCCCTCGGGCTCGTAGGGCTTCTTGCAGTTCTTGCAGACCCGGCGCAGCAGGCGCTGGGCGCAGACGCAGACGAGGGACGCCGAGATGTTGAAGGGCTCGATCCCCATCTCCGAGAGCCGGGTCACGGTCGAGGGCGCGTCGTTCGTGTGGAGGGTGGAGACGAGGAGGTGCCCAGTGAGCGCCGCCTCGCAGGCGATGCCGGCCGTCTCCTCGTCGCGGATCTCGCCCACGAGGATGACGTCGGGGTCCATGCGCAGGTAGCAGCGGAGCGCCCGGGCGAACGTGAGCCCGATCTGGCGGTTCATCTGCATCTGGTTGAGCCCGGGGAGCGTGTACTCGATCGGGTCCTCCGCCGTCTGGATGTTCATGTCCGGCGTGTTCACCTCGGCCAGAGCCGAGTAGAGGGTCATGGACTTGCCGGAGCCCGTCGGCCCGCAGTGCAGGATCATCCCGTAGGGCTGGCGGATGCACTCGCGGTAGCGCTGGAGGTTCTCCTCCGAGAAGCCTAGCGCCGGGAGGGGGAGCGTCGTCTTCTGCTTGTCGAGGATGCGCATCACCACCTTCTCGCCGAAGTTCATCGGGCCCGTCGCGACGCGCAGGTCGATGTCGATGTTCTTCTTCGTGAACTTCTTGAAGACGATGCGTCCGTCCTGGGGCAGCCTCCTCTCGGAGATGTCCAGGTTGCACATGATCTTGAGGCGCGTGACGAGGGAATTGGTCACCTGCTTCGGCAGGCGCAGCTTCTCCATGCACATGCCGTCGACCCGGTACCGGATGAGCAGGTCCTTCTCCATCGGCTCGATGTGGATGTCGGACGCCCCCGCGATGTAGGCGTCCTCGACGATGCGGTTCGCCAGCTGGATGATCGGCGCCGAGTCCTCGCTCTCCAGGTCGAGGGCCCTCAGCTCGCCCGCCTCGTCGCCCTCGTAGGCCTCGCTGATCTTCTTCGTCACCGAGCCCATGTCGACGTCGTCCACGGTCGGCGCCTTCGAGCCCTTGAAGAACTTGGCGACGAGCGACTCGAAAAGGGTGGCGGAGACGACCCTCACCTCGTCGATGCTGAGGTCGGTCTGCTGGGTGAAGGCCTCGCGCTTGGCGTAGTCGAGGGGGTTCGTCATCACGACGGCCACCGCCCCCGGGGCGACGACCTTATAGGGGAAGACGCCCTCCCGGCGGATGACCGCGTCCCCGGTCGTCTCGAGGAGCTTCTCCTCGATGTCCAGCTCCTCGATCCTCGTCACGAGCGGCAGGTCCGTGAGCCTCGAGACGAAGCGCGCCGTGTCGTCCGGACCCATCTGGAACTTCGGGTCGACCATCCGGTGAATGAGGGCCGAGGAATACTCGGCCACCTCCATGAGGAGCTTCAGGTCCGCGTCCGTGAACTCCCCGTTCGTCCCCGCTGAGAACTCCTTGTTGAGGGTCTGGATGGCGCCGAGCGTGATGTTGGTCTTCAGCGGCACGGTCAGCATCGAGCGCACCTCGAAGCCGGTCGTCTTCGCCAGGGACTGCATCATCGGCGCCTGGCTCTCCGTGTTCTTGAAGAACACGGGCTCGCCGGTCTGGATCACCTTGCCGACGACGCCCGTGCTGACCGGGATCTTCAGCTGCAGGAGCTTCTGCTCCATCTCCCTGAACTTGCCCTCCTTCTTCGCGTCGTCCGCCCAGAGCGAGGGCGAGTAGTAGATCTGCTTGAAGGCGATGTCGTTGCCCTCGACGAGGTAGAGGGTCATCGACTGGGCCTGCAGCGCCTCGACCACCTTGGAGGCCGTGAGCTCGATCACCGAGGCCACGTCCTCCTTGCTGGGGGCCGGCTTCGAGATGATCTTGATCAGCAGGGATCGGCGGAGCGCGGTCGCTATTGAGGGGGCTGCCATGCGGAGTTCCTTCCGAGGGGATTGCCATCGCCGGAGCGCTGCGGCAACGAGAAACGAGCGGGTTGCGGCGCGGCGAGGGGCATTTCCCTTGCTTAGCCGCCGCTCATGGCGGAATTATTGCCGCTCACCATGGCCGACCAGGACAAGCATCCGTTCCTCCAGGGTCTGAGCAAGCACAGGGGCGCGCCGCCGACGGTGGTCGTCATCTTCGGGGCCTCGGGCGACCTCACGGCCCGCAAGCTGATCCCGGCCATCTACAACCTGAGCTACGACAACCTGCTGCCCGCCGACTTCCACCTGGTGGGCTACGGCAGGAAGGAGATCGCGGACGAGGAGTTCTGCAGGATGGCGGCGGACGCCGTGAAGGAGTTCTCGAGGAGGGAGCTGGACGCCGAGGTCTGGAAGCGCGTCGCCCCCAACACGTCCTACGTGACGGGCGCCTACGACGACAAGGCCGGCTACGACAAGCTGGCGGCCCACATCGCCGAGATCGAGAAGGGCGTCGGCAGCGACGTCCAGTCGCTCTTCTACATCTCGACGCCGCCCTCCGTCTTCTTCCCCATCATCCAGAACCTCGGCGCCAGCGGCCTCGGCGGCCGGCACCGGGGCAAGGCCGTCCACTCGAAGATCATCATCGAGAAGCCGTTCGGCCGGGACCTCGAGTCCGCGAAGGCCCTGAACGCCGAGCTGACGTCCGTCTTCGAGGAGAACCAGGTCTACCGGATCGACCACTACCTCGGCAAGGAGACGGTCCAGGACCTCCTCGTCCAGCGCTTCGCCAACTCGATCTTCGAGCCTATCTGGAACCGGAACTACATCGACAGCGTGCAGATCACGGTCGCGGAGGACCAGGGCGTCGGGACCCGCGCCGGCTACTATGAGCAGAGCGGCTGCCTGCGCGACATGATCCAGAACCACACGACGCAGCTCCTGGCGCTCACGGCCATGGAGCCCCCGGGCTCCTTCGAGGCCGAGGCGCTGCGCGACGAGAAGGTGAAGCTCCTGAAGGCGATCGAGCCCGTGGGGCTCGGGGACGCGCCCGACTTCGCGAGGGCGCAGTACGCCGCGGGGATGACGGCGGGCAAGAAGGTGCCCGGCTACCTGGGGGAGCAGGGGATCGCCCCAAAGTCGCAGACGGAGACCTACGCCGCCGTGCGGCTCTACGTGAACAACTGGCGCTGGTTCGGCGTCCCCTTCTACCTGCGCTCGGGAAAGCGCATGCCCAGGCGCGTGTCCGAGATCGCCGTCCAGTTCAAGAAGCCGCCGGGGACCATCTTCCCCCAGAAGGAGGGCTTCAACCTCGCGGCCAACACGCTCTCCTTCCAGATCCAGCCGGACGAGGGCCTGAGCATGATCCTGAACGCGAAGATCCCGGGCCTGGAGACGCGGACGCAGCCCGTGAAGATGAGCTTCCGGTACTCGACGACGTTCGGCTCCAACACGCCCGAGGCCTACGAGAGGCTGGTCCTCGACGCCATGATCGGCGACGGCACGCTCTTCATCCGCGGCGACGAGGCCGAGACCTCCTGGGCCCTGTACACCCCCGTCCTCCAGTTCTGGCAGTCGCAGGGGGCGAAGGGCCTGGAATCCTACCCGGCGGGCTCCTGGGGACCCGAGGCCGCCGACAGGCTCCTCAGCCAAAGCGGCCACGTCTGGCGCCAGCCCTAGGACGGGGCATATTGCGGCATGTCAGGGATCTTTGACGCACTGCCCGGCATCGACGCCCCCGTGGGCTCGATCTCGAAGGGCCTCGCGTCCATGTGGTCGGAGAACGCAGCCGAGGGCCGGCCCTCGCCGTCCAGCGACCACGCGAAGGCGACGCAGGTGAACTTCATCCTGCACCTGGGGCTGCGCACCGATGTGGGCGACGCCGTGGAGCAGTTTGAGACGGCCGTCCGCTTCTCACGGCGCTACCCCAGCCGGGTCGTCGTCCTCTGCCCGCTGCCGGAGGACGCCCCGGAGACCGAGATGAGGGCCAAGGTCTACGGCGAGTGCACGCTCGGCAAGTCGAAGGAGGACACCCGCTGCTGCGAGTTCGTGATGCTGAGCTATCCCCAGTCGGCGCGGCGTTACCTGGAGAGCCAGGTGTCGACCTGCCTGTCGACGGACCTGCCGCTCTACTACTGGGCCCACCGCTTCACGGACCCGGCGAAGCTGGCCGACTACCGCTACTTCCTCTCCTCGGCGCGGCGCATCCTGATCGACAGCGCCACCGCCCCCACGGACGCCGTGACCTATCGCTGGCCGAACCCGGCGAACGTCCGCGACCTGGCCTACGCGCGGCTGCTCCCGGTGCGCCAGTCGATAGGCCAGTTCCTCGGGCGCTACCCGGTCGCGGCCCTGGCGGGGGGCCTGCGCTCCATCAGGCTGGAGCACGGCGATTCCATCGGGGCCGAGGCCCGCTCCCTCCTCACCTGGGTCTCCGGCCGCCTGGCCGCGTCGGGCGCCACGACCGGGGTCTCGTCCCTCCAGCCGCTCGCGGGCGGGCGGCCGCGGTCACTCGCCCTCACCTTCGTCTATGCGGACAGGAAGGCCTTCAGCTGGAAGGCCGACATCGACGCCCTGCACGCGGTCTTCGAGGCGGACTTCGGGGCCGGCCGCACCGTGCTGCCGACCGCCGTCTCGCTCCTTGCCCAGGAGAACGCCCTCAGCGAGGCGATGTTCTTCTGACCGCGGCGCCTAGGAATCGAGGGGCGGCGGGGCCATGATCCTGTAGAGGCGGGCGCCGTGCCACTCGATCTCGGGTTCAAAGACCCCGGATTGCTGACCCAGGTCCTTGTGGTCCCAGAGGTCCCGTATCCTGATGGGCCCGGTGATGCCCAGCTGGTCCAGGTCGAGGTGGACACGCTGGCCCTTTTGAAAGAGGGCGCCGGCGTCGTAGCCATAGGCCCGCATGGAAAGCGTGGCGCCCGGGACATCGGCGGCGGCCCCGTCGAGGACGAGGACGCCCTTCAGGCTCGCGGCGCCCTGGGGGACCTTGAGGCCGTTCACCTTCTCGCCGTGGCTCCCGTAGTCGCGGCCCGCGGGGACCTCGCGGCCGTCGGGATAGACCCACGTCACCTCGCGGAAAACGGCCGGCCACCAGAAGCGCGTGCTGTCGCCCGGGTCGGCGACGAGGACCACCGTGTCGAGCCCGGCCACGGGGAAGGTGAAAGCCGCCCTCTGCCCCGGCGTCGCGGCGGAGACGGGGTCGGCCCTGTAGACCTGGTTCGAGTCGCGCAGCACCCACGGGTCGCGGGTGTTGAACAGGGCGACAAACTTGTCCGGGCCCATCGAGGCGTCGGCCACCCAGGCCACCTCGCCGTCGCCTCGCCGGAAGAGCTGCCGGTTGCGGGTGCTAAACTGGTCCACGGCCAGCACCTCGTCGTTCGTGATGAGGTCCAGGGTGGCGGGGTCGAGCTTCGCCAGGTCGGCGCCGAGGATGAGGGGGGAGCGGGCGATGCACCAGAGGGTCATGAGCGTCCGCTCCTCGGGAAGCGAAAACCACGACTTGCGGCCCATGTCTATGGTCCCGATGGGGATCATGTCCGCGTCCGGCCAAGCGCCCGGCGTGCGGAACGCCGACCAGCGGTCCAGCCGGCCGAACTGGGCGTCGAGGAGCGACCAGTGGTCCCAGAAGTCGTCCGAGATGCGCCACATATTGGCGTGCTGCATGGCGTGGCGCGCGGCCGCGATGTCCGTCTCCCCCGGGGACAGGCTGAGGACCATCGCGCGGCCCGTCCTGTCGATCGCCGTCCGCACGGCCTCGATCTCGGGCTCGTTTCGGACGTAGGGCCGCGAGATGTCGTCCACCTTCACGAAGTCGACGCCCCAGGAGGCGATGAGCCTGAAGACCGAGTCGTAGTAGGCCTGGGCGCCGGGCTTGGACATGTCGACGCCGTACATGTCCTTGTTCCATTCGCAGACGTTGACCTTGTCGGCGATGTCGGCTGCGTGGAAATCGGTGCCCAGGATGGGCAGGTTGGCCTCGACGGCCTGCCTCGGGATGCCCCGCATGAGGTGGATGCCGAACCTGAGGCCCTTGCTGTGGACGTAGGAGGCGAGCGCTGTGAACCCGGAGCCGTCGGCCGAGCTCGGGAACTTGTTGGGCGCCGGGATGAGGCGGCCATTGGCGTCCATCGAGAGCTTTGCGTTCGCACGGTAGTCGAAGCCGGCCGCGTTGGGCTCGTACCACTGGACGTCGACGACGAGGTAGCTCCAGCCATGGGCCCTCAGCTTGTCCGCCATGACGTCGGCCTCGGCGCGGGCCTGCGCCTCCGTGAGCGTCGTGGCGAAGCAGTCCCAGCTGTTCCAGCCCATGGGAGGGGTCTTTGCCCAAGTATGGAAATCCGCAGAGGCGAGCGAGGAAGCGGCGCCGAGCGCCGAGGAGCCGACGGCCGCGACGAGCCAAAGGGCGGACGAGTAGGAGCGGACCCGCTTACGCATCGCAGAAATCCTGCGGAAGGCGCGGCCCGCAGGCGAGGTCAAACCCACGGCCCGTTAATGGTGCCGTCACTCGCTCTTGCTCTGGGATCCATTTTGACGAATTATTGAAAACCGCGAAATGAGGCGGAAGTTTCTTGTGAGCCGCATGCTCAGAGACACCTCAAAGGGGCAGCGAAAAATTCCACATGCCTGTCTGCACCTTTGAGTTGTTGGATTCTTCGCGTTCGAATTGCGACGCGGAATCTTAACAAAGCCGGCGGCTCCCTTCACTCGGGATGGCCCCCTAACTACGTCTTTTTGCGTAGTTCCGGATTTTGACCGAGGATTGGATTGGGGAGTTGCCTCGGGCCCATGAGCTTCAATCCCTATCGATTCCTTGGAATGTTGGCCGGCGTTGTGTCCCTTTTTCCAACCCGCGGCTATTCCCAGACTGCGGCGCCTACGTCGGCGCCCTCGGCGCAGAGCGGGGCGAGTGTCGTCGGCACGGCGACGACAAATCCCTCAAACGCGGCCAACGTCACGACGACTCCGAAGGCGCAGAGCATTTCCCAGATAACGGAATATAATCTTTCACTGGGTTGGAACGAAGCTCTCCGGGGAATCTCACTCGCATATACCAATTCCTCCGCTACGGCACTCTCGATCCGCGGCGTCCAGTCGACGGCCAATATATTCGTGGTCAGCTATCCCTCGAGTATCCCCGCGGGTGGCTCGGGCGCTATCGAGGTTGTATACCTCGCCCAGGCGGGAATGCAGGCAGACAGCGATTTGGTAAGGCTTCTCACCAGTGATGGGGTAAAACTTCTTAGGCTGGCGCACGGAAGCCCGTCGGTGGCGACGCTGAGTACAAATACCCTTACATGGCAATTGGGCGAGGCCCTTACACCCAAGTCCGTCACGCTTAGCCTCCTAAACGGCGAGCAGGCGACGGCGGTGACCCAGTACGACGGCAGCACTGCAACCCTGACTTCCCAGAATGCTGGAACCTACGTCGTCACGGTGACGCCGTTCAGCACGGCAACTGCGGATCATTTTCCGGCGATCGTCACGTTGTCGCCTGCGGTTCCAAATACGACCCTCGTCGTCGATTGCGTCGTCGGCTCGGCAAACTGAGGGGCCGAGCGACATGAATATGTGCCTTCTCGCGGGCATTGTGCGGCTTCTGATCCGTCAATTGCCGAGCGATTTGAGCCTTAAGGAAAATTTAAGGCGATTTTTCCGAATGCCGGAAGCTCAACTGCCAGGAAACAACCTATGAATTGGTTTACATCCGTTTTTATGTGCCGCGACGGCGAACCCTGTTCAGTAAGCGGGCCCAATGATAGGGCAGCATTCTCCCGCTGGCCTCTTTATTTTTCATCGACGCTCGTGGGTTTGGCACTGGCTGGCTTCGTGTGCCAATCTTCGGGGCAAACAGTCGTCACCTTCACAAGCTCCGGCACATGGACCGTTCCCGCGGGCGTCACAAGTGTGAATGTGCTAGTAGTGGCTGCTGGCGGCGGGGGTACGAGCGGCGGGGGAGGAGGCGGGGGTGTTATACACACGTACGATGTTGGGGGATCTTCCTATGCGCTGACTCCAGGAGCTGTGATTACCGTGACTGTGGGTGCCGGCGGGGCGCCTGGTGCCAACGCATCGTCGCAAGGGACGCAGGGTGGGAATTCAGTATTTGGAACCTTTGTGCTAACTACCAGATCGTAGACACGCGATAACACGGAAATTGGGTGACACTCCAATGAAACAAGGAGTGTCATCATGGACGAGAAGGAAACAGTCGAGAAGTCGGTAAGACGGGGGCCCCAGAGAGGGTCGCGGCACAATCGGTACAGCTTCGATGAGAAGCTGCGAGCGGTGAAGCTGCACTTGGAGGAGGGGTTCAAGGCGGAGCTTGTGAGCGTGGAGACAGGTGTAAGCACGAGCTCGCTGGCTTTGTGGGTGAGGGCCTTCCGCAAGGAAGGCGAGATGGGGCTTAGGAGGCAGTCTTCGCCCCGGCCGGGGCGAAGACTGCCCCAGCCGGTTGTGGAGAAGATCATCGAGATGAAGCGGGGAAACCCGTGGTATGGGGTGAAGCGAATAGCAGAGGGGCTGCGCCGGTGGTTCTTCCTGGAGGCGAGCCCGGAGACGGTTCGAAAGACGCTGCACGAGGCGGATCTGATGAGCGGGCGGGCCAAGGCGCGTCGCAACCTGGTGCGTCCGCGCTACTTTGAGCGGGCGACACCGAACCAGATGTGGCAGACGGACATCTTCACGTTCCGGCTGGGCGGGAAGTATGCCTACGCGGTGGCGTTCCTGGACGACTACTCGCGCTACGTGGTCAATCTTGGGCTCTATCGGAGCCCGACGGCGGAATGCGTGGTGGAGACCTACCGGGTGGCAATGGGGGAATACCAGCCGCCGAAGGAGATGCTGACTGACCGCGGGCCGCAGTACTACAACTGGCGGGGCAAGAGCCGGTTTGCCTCGGAAATGGCGAAGGACCGGGTGGCGCATCTGGTGTCGCGGCCGCAGCACCCGATGACGCTGGGAAAGGTGGAGCGGTTCTGGGCGACGATGTGGCAGGAGTTCCTGGTGCGGGCGCAGTTCGACTCGTTTGAGTCGGCCAGAGAGCGGCTGAAACTGTGGGTGAAGTACTACAACCACCGGCGGCCGCACCAGGGGATCGGGGGCCTATGCCCGGCGGACCGCTACTTCGAAATCCAGGGGGAGGTGAAGAAGACGATCCAGGCGGGGATCCAGGAGAACCTGCTCGAGATGGCGCTAAGGGGGCAGCCGAAGGCGCCCTTTTACCTGGTGGGGCGGATGGAGGGGCAGTCGGTGGTGCTAAAGGCGGAGAAGGGGAAACTGAAACTGAGCGTGGACGAGAAGGAAATGACCTATGAACTCGAAAAAGGAACCAGCGGAAACGGACAAGGTGAAGCGCAGGCGCTCGGCCACCGCGCCGAGCTCGCACACGGCCTCGGAGAAGGCGCAGGCGGTGCTGGCGATATGGACGGAGCGGGTGAAGACGGCGCAGGTGATGAAGTCGATGGGCGTCCAGTACCTTACGCTCCAGCAGTGGCAGGAGCGTGCGATGGAGGGGATGCTGCAGGCCCTGGAGCCGCGGGTGAACCTGGCGGACGGGGCGGCGCTCAGCCCGCGGATCCGGGCGCTGCTCGACAAGAGGCAGCAGCAGGTGGGAAAGGAGGGCCTCAAGAAGCGCCTCTTGGCGCTGGCGGAGGTTGCCCCGGAGGCGAAGCCTCCAGTAGACCCATGAGCCGTGAATCCGGATCCGAAGGCGCTCCTGCGCACCGAGATGATCATGAAGGTGCGGGCGGGCATGATGACGGCGACAATGGCGGCGCAGACGCTCGGGGTCTCGCGCAAGACCTACTACAAGTGGGAGAAAAAGGGGCTCCAGGCGATGCTGGCAGCCGGACAGGACGAGGCGGCGGGCCGGCCCTCAAAGAAGGAGAGAAAGGAGGTGAAGGCGCTGCGCCGCAAGGTGAAGACGCTCTCCGCCAAGCTGGAGGACATGGCGCAGACGGCCGAGTTGCGGCTCATGCTCCGGATCCTGGAGCGCCGGGACGCTAAAAAAAACAAGACGAAATCCCTCGACTCATCGCCATGATCACCGATCTGCAGAACCAAACGCGGGCAAGCGCCCGCGAAGTCAGCGAAACCCTTGGGCTCGGATACCGGACGCTCCTGCGCTGGAGAAAGCGGGTGAGGGCGGGCAGGCCGGTCCTCGCCCTTCCCGGGCCAAAGAAGACGGGGCCGTTGCCCTTGGAGGAGGTCCGGCGCGAAATCGAGGCCATGCGGCACGGACCCAAGAGGACACGGGGCACGTGCGCCCTCCAGGCCCGATACAGCCAGAGCCTGTCGCGGCGCGCAGTTGCCGACATGGTCGCCGAGGTCCGCAGCCGGAAGGCGCGGGACCGCCGCCAGGTGAGCAAGCACGTCACCTGGAATGAGCCGAACCTGGCTTGGGCGATCGATAGTGCTGAAAAAGGCAAGGACCAGCAGGGCGAGCCACTCCATGTCCACGCGGTGCAGGACCTGTGCACGCGGTTCCGCTTTGCCCCGCTGGTGGCCGCCCAATCCAAGGGCGAGGAGGTCGCCCTGCACCTGGAAACGCTCTTTAGGAAGCATGGGGCCCCCCTCTTCCTAAAGCGCGACAACGGCAGTCCCCTCAACCACGCGGCTGTCGACGACCTCATCGCCCAATACGGCATCATCCCGCTCAACAGCCCGGCCTACTATCCTAAGTACAACGGGGCCGTGGAAAAGGGCATCCGGGAAATGAAGGAGGCCCTCGGCGAATGCCTGCCGCAGGCCGCCAAGTGGCAGCCGGACCAGATCCGGCCCTATATCATGGCCGTCCACCATATCCTTAACTGCCGGCCCCGCCGCAGCCTCCACGGCCACACCGCCTGCGAGGCATACCAGCACCTGC
The DNA here is from genome assembly GCA_036489955.1 of Opitutaceae bacterium. Classification (GTDB taxonomy): domain Bacteria; phylum Verrucomicrobiota; class Verrucomicrobiia; order Opitutales; family Opitutaceae; genus Palsa-1447. The sequence continues at coordinate 110,664 of DASXEV010000029.1, read as the reverse complement.
CAAGGCATCGCTACAAGCAGCGCCAAAGGCACGCCACTTTTGAGTGGATACGCATCCGCGCAAACGACAGCATAAAACAACTGGAGAAGATCGATCACCGCAGCCTAAACGCCGCTTGGCGCCACGCTGCGGAAGCCTGGCTCCGCTGCCAGGGCCTGATCACCATCTCCATAAACAAAAAAGTGTTACCCAATTACCCGCTAAAGTGTGCCTATAATTAGGTTGGTAGCACAAGTGCTGGATATGTTGGACAAAATACGCCAAATTCATGCACGGTTGCTGCAGCCTGGAATCTACTTGTATCACTTATAGGGACCAAAGCTGTGACTCAAAATAATCAAGTTGCTTTTGACAACTTCACTAGTCTAGTTGAAGCGGCTGGTGGCGCAAACGATACTCAAATGGCGAGTATGTTCAATTTATTTGCGAAAAATGCAAATTACACAGGTTCAGCGACAGCAATTGTTGGTGAAAATCCGGAGTTGGTAGCGCAATCTGCATTGAATTCTGGGAGTTCATTTATTGCGCAGATCCCGACTGGGGAGGGCGGATCTCATGCTGTAACTTATGTGCCGAATGCGGCCACAGGTAATCTGCAAGTATATAGTAGCGCGTTTAATTTTAGCACTGACGCACCTGAAGTGTATACTTATCAAAGCCCCGCCGACGAAGTATCTACGGGAATAAATCAAGCCGGCGGTGCGACTGGCCCTAACGGGATTAAATACTATTCAGCAGTTATTGTTAAGTAGATACTATGATGAAATGCACAAGAGTTATATGCGTAGCGACCAATTTACTGGTTTGGTGTAACATCGCCTTTTCTAAAGATGGGGTGATAGAGCAATTTTCTGCACCATATATTGATGGCGCATATTATATTAATTGGGCCCCGTTTGGAGATTCGATTAAAGGGAATGATTATCTTGTGGGTTTTCGTTTGCATGGAGGCATCAACTCAGATCCATTAAAGCTATGGTTCGATAAAAAGTCTGAAACACTAATCGAAGTGGGATCAATTTCTTCATTAAATGAGGTACTTAATGAAATATTTCCCGATATAATTGGGTCATCTGATCCGGTATCAGCTTCGAAAATTATATGGGCAGCAAGAAAATGGCTATCGAATGATGTGGTTGGAGGCGAATGCACAGGTTTTCATCTTTGGAGGGATTCGAGTGGCAATTCTGAGCGAATAATTCAACGCCTTAGAAGGTTTGGACTTGCGGAAGCAAAATGCAGATCTCTCGACAGCCTAAAGGCCCAAGCCACTCAAAGGATAAATATCAAGCAGCACATATGGACGTGCGTGTGGTTCGAGGTGAATCGTGAAGGGGCGATTGAAAGCGTAACGATGAAGGGAACAGTTGGCCCCACGGAAGTTACGGCTCTATCTCGGGAGATTTTACCTAAATATGGCAGGATCGATGTGCGACTATTGAAACGAGATATTCTTATCGATACTACTTTGAGTCACTAGTGTAGTTGAAAATAGCATCTGATTAGGTGGCGACTCCCGCTTTATTTAAATACTAGATGTATTACGGAGCGTTTATTATGCGGCCCTACGACACCGATAGCATTGCATACGAACGCTTGCCCTTTCGGAGAAGCAGGTATTGCCCGAAATTCAGGTCTCCACTGTTCGCTTTGCGAGTAGTATCGGCCACTCGGACATTGTTCAGGTAAATCCCCCCTCCCTCGATGTCTTTGCGTGCCTGGCCCCTGGATGGGCATAGGCCGCTATGGACAAGGAGATCGACGAGTGCGGTGCCTTCACCTTCCAGCTTCGACCTCTCACAAGCCTTTGTTGGGACCTCGCCGGCAACATCACGGAATAGGGCCTCCGTTATTCCGTCGATGTTGCCCCCAAATAGTATCTGGCTTGCCTTTACGGCGTCGTCGCAGGCGCCGGCCCCGTGGACAAGCGTTGTGACCTCCCGCGCCAATGCCCTCTGCGCCTCTCCCCCGGCCGCGTTCGCACGGTGCTTTGCCTCCAGCTCCTCGATCTGCTCGTGGCTGAGAAGCGTGAACTTCCTTAAGTAATCCGAGATCCTCGCGTCTTCCGTGTTGATGAAGAACTGGTAGAACCGGTACGGGCTCGTCTTCTTTTGGTCCAGCCACACGGCGCCTTCCTCCGTCTTCCCGAATTTTCCCCCGTCGGCGCGGGTCACGAGGGGGAAGGTGAGTCCCCAGGCATGCTGCCCGAGCTTCTTCCTGATGAGGTCCGTGCCTGCCGTGATGTTGCCCCACTGGTCGGAGCCGCCGACCTGGAGTTCGCAGTCCATTTCCTTCCTTAAGTGGTAGAAGTCGTGCGCCTGGAGGAGCATGTAGCTGAACTCCGTGTAGCTGAGTCCGGAATCCGCCCCGAGGCGGCTCTTTACGCTGTCCTTCGCCATCATGACGTTGACCGAGAAGTGCTTCCCGACGTCCCTCAGGAAATCGAGGTAGCCGACGCCCTGGGTCCAGGAGGCGTTGTCCACCATCCGCGCGGGATTGGCCTTTGCGTCGAAATCGATGAGCTTTGAGAGCTGGCCCTTGATGGCCTGCAGGTTGTGGTCCAGCTGCTCGCGCGAGAGGAGGTTGCGCTCGGCGGACTTGCCGGACGGGTCGCCGATCATGCCGGTCGCCCCCCCGGCGAGCGCGATGGGCCTGTGCCCCGCCAGCTGGAAGCGGCGCAGGACCAGCTGGCCCACCAGGTGCCCCACGTGGAGGGAGTCCCCCGTGGGGTCGAATCCCGCGTACAGCGTCACCGGACCCGACGCCAGGCGCCTGCCGAGAGCCTCCTCATCGGTGCAGTCGGCATGGAGGCCTCGCCACTTCAGGTCTTCGATGATCGCCATGGGGCTACCCAAAAAGCCTCCCCTTCGGCGGCGCGGCAAGGGATTTTGTGACAATCGGCATCCACCCTGCCAAAAAACGATTTGCGGAACCGTGGGCGCGGGATCAACCTAGAGATTCCTTCACTCCCGCCAAGGAGGGCGCCTCCAGCGCCCCGTGTCTCAACCGGTAACCACCCACCCGCCATGCCGATAGCCGTAGGATCCAAGGCCCCAGACTTCACGCTCAAGTCCCCCGCAGCCGAGGGCCTCAAGGACGTCAAACTGAGCGACAATTTCGGAAAGAAGGCGACCGTCCTTCTCTTCTTCCCCCTGGCCTTCACGGGGGTCTGCACCCAGGAGATGTGCGACGTGACCTCCGGGCTCGGCGACTACTCCGGGCTCAACGCCGAGGTCTACGGCGTCAGCGTCGACAGCCCCTTCGCCCAGGCCGCCTGGGCGAAGCAGAACAACATCAAGGTGACGCTGCTCTCGGACCTCAACAAGTCGGTGGCGACGGCCTACGGGGTCCTCTTTAAGGGCCTCGCCGGGATCGGCGACACGGCCGCCCGGGCGGCCTTCGTGATCGGCAAGGACGGCGTCGTCACGTACGCCGAGCAGACCCCTACGCCGAAGGACCTGCCGAACTTCGCGGCCGTCAAGGCGGCCCTCTCCAAGTGACCTGCGCCGACGCACGATGAGCGAAAAGAGAGACCCCTTCGGGACCCTGCAGTCCTTCACGGCCAACGGAACCGAGCACCGGTTCCACTCGCTGCCGGCCCTTGCGGGCGCCGGCCTCGACGTCTCGCGCCTTCCGGTGTCTATCCGGATCGTCCTGGAGTCGCTGCTTCGCAACTGCGACGGCAAGCGCGTCAGCGAGGCCGCGGTGCGGTTCCTCGCGTCATGGAAGGCCAAGGCGCCGAGGACGGAGGAGGTCCCATTCGTCGTCTCGCGCATCGTCCTCCAGGACTTCACGGGGGTGCCCCTCCTCGTCGACCTGGCGGCCATGCGCTCCGCGGTCGCCAAGACCGGCAAGAACCCGAGGGCCGTGGAGCCGCTCGTCCCCGTCGACCTCGTGGTCGACCACTCCGTCCAGGTGGACGTGGCCGGGACGCCTGAGGCGTTCGCAAAGAACCTCGAGATGGAGTTTACCCGCAACCGCGAGCGCTACCAGTTCCTCAAGTGGGGCATGCAGGCGTTCAGGACCTTCAAGGTCGTCCCGCCCGGGATCGGCATCGTCCACCAGGTGAACCTGGAATACCTGGCCAAGGGCATCCTCACCGACCCCCAGGGAGTGGTCTACCCGGACACGCTCGTCGGGACCGACTCCCACACGACGATGATCAACGGGCTCGGCATCGTCGGCTGGGGCGTCGGCGGCATCGAGGCCGAGGCCGGAATGCTGGGCCAGCCGGTCTACATCCTGACGCCCGACGTCGTCGGCGTCCACATGACGGGCGCCCTGCGCGAGGGCGTCACGGCGACGGACCTCGCGCTCACGGTGACGCAGCTCCTGCGCAAGGCGAAGGTCGTCGGCAAGTTCGTGGAATTCTACGGGCCCGGCGCCGCGGCGCTGCCCGTCGTCGACCGGGCGACGATCGGCAACATGGCGCCGGAGTACGGGGCCACGATGGGCTTCTTCCCGGTCGACAAGGAGTGCAGCAGCTACCTCCTCGCCACGGGGCGGACGCCCGAGCACGTCGCCGAGTACGAGTCCTACTACAAGGCCCAGGGCCTCTGGGGCATGCCGGAGAAGGGCCGGATCGACTATTCGCAGGACATCGAGCTCGACCTGGGGACCGTGGTGCCGAGCGTCGCCGGCCCCAAGCGGCCGCAGGACCGGATCGAGCTGCCGCGCATGAAGGAGGAGTTCATGGGCTCGTTCTCGCGGCCGCTGACGGAGAACGGGTTCGGGAAGAAGGCCGAGGAGTACTCGGCCGCCGAGGCCGAGGTGTCCCTGAACGGCAAGGGCTCCGCGAAGCTCGGCCACGGCAGCGTCGTCATCGCGGCCATCACGAGCTGCACCAACACCTCCAATCCCTCGGTCATGCTGGCCGCCGGCCTGCTGGCAAGGAAGGCCGTCGAGAAGGGCCTCAAGGTGAACCCGGCCGTCAAGTCGTCCCTGGCCCCCGGCTCGAGGGTCGTCACGGACTACCTGACAAAGACGAAGCTCCAGCCGTTCCTCGACAAGCTGGGGTTCCAGACGGTGGGCTACGGCTGCACGACCTGCATCGGCAACTCGGGGCCCCTGGCGGCCCCCATCGAGGAGGCGATCACGAAGAACGACCTGGTGGCGGCCTCGGTCCTCTCCGGCAACCGGAACTTCGAGGCCCGGATCCATTCCAGCATCAAGGCCAACTTCCTCATGTCCCCGCCGCTCGTCGTCGCGTTCGCGCTGGCGGGGAGGGTCGACATCGACATGACCCGCGAGCCGCTCGGCAAGGGCAGGGACGGAAAGGACGTGTTCCTCGGCGACATCTGGCCGACCTTGAGCGAGATCCGCGACCTCATGCAGGCGGCCCTGCGGCCCGAGGTCTTCCGCAGGCTCTATTCCGACTTTGCCGGCCAGAACCCCAAGTGGAACGAGATCCCCTCGTCGGCGGGCGACACGTACGCCTTCGAGGCCAAGTCGACCTACATCCAGGAGCCGCCGTTCTTCGACGGCTTCTCGATGAAGCCGGCCGCCCCGACGGACATCAAGGCGGCCCGGGTCCTCGGCCTCTTCGGCGACTCGGTCACGACGGACCACATCTCGCCCGCGGGCTCCATCAAGAAGAGCTCGCCGGCCGGCAAGTTCCTCATGGAGAGCGGCGTCGCCTTCGAGGACTTCAACAGCTACGGCTCGCGGCGGGGCAACGACCGGGTGATGACCCGCGGCACCTTTGCGAACGTCCGCATCAAGAACCTCATGCTGGGCGGCGAGGAGGGCGGCAACACGCTGCTCCAGCCCGAGGGGACGAATATGTCGATCTTCGACGCCGCCGTTAGGTACAAGGAGCGGGGCACCCCGCTTGTCATCATTGCCGGGCAGGAATACGGGACGGGCTCCTCCCGGGACTGGGCGGCCAAGGGCACCAACCTCCTCGGCGTCCGGGCCGTCATCGCCCAGAGCTTCGAGCGCATCCACAGGAGCAACCTCGTCGGCATGGGGGTCCTCCCTCTCCAGTTCAAGGAGGGCACGACCGCCCAGACGCTCGGGCTGGACGGCGGCGAGACCTACGACGTCCTCGGGCTTGGCGGCCCGATAAAGCCCCAGCAGGACCTGAAGCTCCGGGTCACCCGCAGGTCCGGGGAAACCCTCGACGTTCCGGTGCGTTGCCGGATCGATACCCCCATCGAGGTCGACTATTACCAGCACGGCGGAATCCTCCCCTACGTCCTGCGCCAGATACTCTCCCGTTCGTGATTCCGGAAGCGGCCAAGCCCGTCTACCTTGTCGACGCGTATTCGGATCCCGTGGTCATCCGGATCGAGGGCCGGGCCAGCTTCCTGAACAGCGCGTCGCTGCGCGACTTCGTTAACCAGATGCTGAAGTCGGGCAAGACCCGCTTCGTCATCGACTTCCTGAGGTGCACGAGCATGGACAGCACCTTCCTCGGCGTCCTGGCGGGCTTCGCCCTGGAGCTGCGCAAGTCGGCGCCGAAGGGCAGCCTCGTCCTCACGCGGATCGGCCAGCGCAACCTGGAGCTCATCCGGAACCTGGGCCTGCACAAGCTGCTCACGATCGACGCCAACGCCCCCGGGGTCCCCGGGGCGGGCGGGGCCCCGCTGGAGCCCTCCGTGAGGGGCGAGCTCGAGAACGCGCGCCTGGTCCTCGAGGCGCACGAGAACCTCGTCTCTGCCGACGAGACCAACCGCGGCAAGTTCCAGGACGTCCTCGTCTTCATGAAGAACCGCGTTGAGCAGGGCTGAGTTCCCCGCTCAACTGCGGGACGCGCCGCCTCCGCGGCCCCCTCCATGCTTTCATTCCTGACAGGGCTCCTCCTGGCCGCGGTCCTCGGCCTCTGCCTAGCCCTCTACCGGACCCGCGGCGAGTCCGACGAGCGGGAGGAGCAGCGCGAGGGGGCGGTCCACGACCGCCAGCGCGCCCTCGACTTCATGCACCTCATGGCCGAGGCCCTCGGAGAGGGCCTGTCGCTCCAGGAGCTCCACCAGAGGATCGTCCACGCCTCCATCCTCTGCACGGGGGCCCTCAGCGCCTGCATCTTCGAGAAGACCCCGGGCAACATGATGCGGAGCGTCGCCGTCGAGGGCCTCTTCCCCCCGCACCGCCCCCTGCCGGACCACGTGAAGGGCAAGCTCTCGACCCGGGCCAAGTTCATTGAGCAGGTCCTCAGGAGCGAGGAGTTCCCCCTGGGGGAGGGCATCGCCGGCCGCGTCGCCCAGACCGGGCGCGGCGAATTGATCGCCGACGCGGTCCTCGACCCCCGCATCGTGAAGCACGACGACCCGAGCCTCGCCGTGCGCTCCGTGATCGCGGTCCCGATGACCTTCCGCGACCGCTTCTTCGGCGTCCTCGTCGTCGCCAACCCCGTCGACAACCGCCTCTTCACGGAGATGGAGTGCACGCTCATGCAGTCCCTGGCGGAGCAGGCCGCCCTCGCGCTGCACAACGCCGAGATGCTGAACCTGCAGATCGAGAGGAAGCAGCTCGACATCGACCTCTCGATCGCGAGCGGGATCCAGAAGATGCTGCTCCCTGCGCAGTCGACGACTTTCGCGGGGCTCGACATCGACGCGCGCTACGCGCCCGCCCAGAGGGTGGGGGGCGACCTCTTCGACCTCCTCATCCTCTCGCCGACGCGCCTGGCGGTGGCGGTCGCCGACGTCTCCGGTAAGGGCATAGCGGCCTCCCTCTACATGGCCGTCTGCCGGACGAACCTGCGCCAGATCGCCCCGCGGCACATCTCGCCTGCCCAGACGCTCTCGGAGCTCAACAGGGCCATGGGCGCCGACATCCACGGCGAGCTCTACGTGACCGTGCTCCTCGGCGTCATCGACACCGCGGCCAACACGGTCACCTTCGCACGGGCGGGCCACGAGCAGCCGCTCTTCGCCCGCCGGGACCCCGCGACCGGCAACTTCCTCGCGCGGCTCGTCCCCTCGGAGGGGATGCCGGTGGGGCTCGTCCCGGACGATATCTTCGAGTCGGCCATCGAGGACAAGGTGGAGCATTTCGGGCCCGGCGACATGCTGGTCCTCTACACGGACGGCGTCACGGAGGCGCCGAACGAGGAGGAGAAGGAGTTCTCGAGCGCCCGCCTCTGCGACGTCGTCCGCGCGATCCACGAGAAGTCCTCGCGGGAGATCAACGACGGGATCCTTGAGAGCGTCCGCAGGTTCACGGGCGAGGAGGCCCACCGGGACGACCTGACGCTCGTGACGGTGAAGAGGACCTAGGGGGCGCCGATGGCGGCCACTGCAAAGCCCGGGCGCAGGGTCCTCGTTGCCGGGGGGGGCGCCGCGGGGTTCTTTGCGGCGGTCGCCTGCGCCGAGGCGGACCCGTCCTGCGCCGTCACCCTGCTCGAGGCCACGGCGCACCCCCTCGCCAAGGTCCGGATCTCGGGAGGGGGGCGCTGCAACGTGACGCACGACTGCGCGGACCCGCGGGAGATGGCCAGGTCCTATCCCCGCGGCTCCCGCGAAATGATCGGGCCCCTCACGCGCTTCGGGGCGCCGGACACCGCGCTCTGGTTCAGGGACAGGGGGGTGGAGCTGAAGACCGAGCCGGATGGCCGCATGTTCCCGGTGACGGACGACTCCGAGACGGTCATCGGCTGCCTCATGGGCGCCGCGCAGCGGGCGGGCGTGGCGCTCCGCACGGCCTGCGGACTGCGCGCGCTGGACCCAATGGGCGGCAGGTTTGTCGCCACGCTCGCAAGCGGCGAACGCCTCGAGGCCGACCGCGTCCTCATCGCGACCGGCGGGACGCGCGGCTCGGCCGGCACCGAGATCGCCCGGGCGCTCGGCCACGCGGTCGAGGCCGCCGTCCCGTCCCTCTTCACCTTCCATGTCGCCGACCCCCGGATCGCGGGGCTCTCCGGCGTCGCCGTCGACGGCGTGGCCTCGGTCGCGGGCCGGAAGCTCTCGGCCGCCGGACCCCTCCTCATCACCCACTGGGGACTCAGCGGGCCGGCGATCCTGCGCCTGTCGGCCTGGGGCGCTCGGGAACTCCACGGCCTCGGTTACAGGTTCGGCCTCACCGTCAACTGGGCGCAGGGCCGCCCGGCGGAGACGGCGAAGGCGGAGCTCGAGGCTGCGCGCCTCGCGCACCCGAAGCGGCTCGTGTCTACGCAGAGCCCCGTCGGCGTCCCTTCCAGGCTGTGGGAGCGGCTAGTCACGGGAGCCGGGATTCCGGCCTCGGCGACCTGGTCCGGCCTCTCCAACGAGTCCCTCCGGGTGCTGTCGCTCCAGGCGACGTCCTGCGAGTTCCAGGTCTCGGGGAAAAGCATGAACAAGGAGGAGTTCGTGACCTGCGGCGGCGTGAGCCTGGCGGAGGTCGACATGTCGACCATGGAAAGCCGCGTCGCGCCCGGCCTCTATTTTGCCGGGGAGGTCCTGGACATCGACGGCATCACGGGCGGCTACAACCTCCAGGCGGCCTGGACGACGGGCTGGCAGGCCGGCCGGGCAATGGCTTTGTCTTGAGGGGAAAAGCTCAAACCGGGCCGCATGGGTTTGATCATGCAAGCCCCCAGGCGCCGGGAACCCCCAATTGGCTACGTCCGGCGGGTCTTCCGCCGGCGATACGTCGACTGCGGTCGATCCTCCACGATCGGAGGAACATCCGGAGCGTCGGCAAGTATTTCCAGTAGCTTTTCAGGCGAGCCGCGCGCGGCCGCCTGCTGCTTAAGCCAGCCGATGGTACGCCGGGCCGCGATCTTTTCGCTGACCGCTGAAACGATGAAATTATTGATGGAAGCCCCATCCGCTGCGGCAAGTTCCTTTGCCTGGCCGTGGAGGGAGGCGGGAAGTCTAACAGTAATTGCGCTCATAGTGTTGAAAGGAATTCAGCCGGCCTGACGGCTCGTATTCCAAAAGCCGAGGCAGGGCGGAAGTCGCCCAAATTGAAAGTGATTATCCAAGATGCCTCTCCTGCAACCGCCAATTCGAGAATCATCTCGTCCTTAGGGTCGGGGAGCATGGGCCGCCAAAGGAAGTGGATCTCTCGGAGCTCTGAAATTGTAACCAGCGAATAGCAGAATTCCTCAGCCCGTTTCGCGGTCAAGGGCACCATTCCCGGACGAGTGAGAACATCGAGGTATTCACAAAATAATGGTACGGACAAGAGGGGGACGAATCGGCCCCGGACAGCGGCCTTGACCAGTTTGTTGGACGCTCCATCTCGGCTGCGCAGGGCAGCCACCAGGATATTCGTATCAAGGACGCCTTTGAGAATAGTGTCTAATCTGACACCACGATGGTTCTGCGTCAACCTTGAATCATTATGCACTCAATGGGTTTGATGGCCGGCGCAGAGCCATTTGAGAGTCGAAACAATCTTCAGGGGGCCAGTCAGCCGATGCGGCTGTCGAACCTGAACGCCTGGGGGGAACCTATCCGGGCTTTCGCAAGGTCCGGGTGCCGGGGATTCAGGAGAAGGTTGAATTCGCCCGCGGTGACCACGCTGGGCACCCGAAGCACGAGCGATCGCCGCTTTTCGATCCATTCGTCCCCGACGGCCCGCGTCGACGCCGGAGAGGGCAACTCCGACCAGTTCGGGGGGAGGCGGCGGACCTCTGAAACCAGGCCCCCGTCGAACTCAACCTGGATGGCCACCCATTTCACGGCCCCCAGGAGCGAGGTGTCCTCCGTGTGCGCGAGGACCTCCAGGGCGGCGAGCGAGCGGGATTCGCTCATGTAGACGACGGAGCGGCCGGTGCTGTTCCACCGGCCGGGAAACTTTGCCGCCCCCTCTCCCGTGAGTGCCGTCGCCGAGCGCTTCGCGTTGCAGAGGCGCCAGGCGATCATCGCCTAGGAGTAGACCCCGTGCTCCAGCCTGCCCAGGGCCTGCTCCACGGCACGCGCGCCGGGCTCCGTGGCGCTCATCGCCAGGGGGCTCCTGCCGCCGAGGATTGCCAGGGGCCTTGCCATCCACTTTCGCGCATTGTCATGGCTCTCGAGCACGGTTTCGGCCCGGCTGAGGATCCGTGCCAGGCGGACGACGCGCTCCGACTCGTCGGGCGCGAGGCGCGCCTTCGCCCGAACCCGGCGTTCGGCCGTCTTTGCGCTCATCTGGACAAGCGCGGCAATCTGCGCGATGGAACCCAGTTCGAGGGCCTTGCCCAGGAGCCGGATCGCGGACGCGGGGATGCCCTTCTCAACGCGCCTTGCCATCTCGAGGTCGTCGTCAAGCGGCAGCGAGAGGAATTGGGCGATCGTCGTCATTTGACGCCAATATGGCGTCATTTGACGCAAACTCAAGGGGAAAGGCCCCCCTCGGTGGGCCTTGCGAAACCGGGGTGAGCTATGCGCCCTCGGGGGCGATCGGCTGGGCCTTCCCCTTCGGGCCCGTCGCCCGGATGAGGACGAAGACGAAGAAGAGGATGACGGGGAGGATGGCGATCCGGCCGAGCGTGTGCAGCCCGGCCGCGCCCTGGATGTTCATCCAGAGGGCATGGAGGCTGGTGCCGATGGGGGCCGCCGAGAGCGAATCCACCGTCTGGCCGGCGGGAAGGCGCAGCGCGATGCCCTTGTCGATGCTGGCGCCGGCCACGGGCAGCATGAAGTTGACGGCGAGCATCCCGGCGCCGCCCATGATCGAGAGCCCGAGGGCGCCCGTGTCAGGGAAGCGCTCGTTCGAATACCCGAGCATCGTCGGCCAGAAGAAGCAGACGCCGAGGGCGAAGATGAAGGCGGCCCCGAAGAGCATGCCGCCGTGCGCCCGGCTCATGAGGAAGAGCCCGAGCGCGCTGAGGACCGTGCTCATGATCAGCATGCCGATCGGCGAGATCTTGTGGACGAAGGGCCCGGAGCACTGGCGGCCGATCGCCATGATCCCGTTGATGAAGGCGAGGACGAGTATGCCTGACACCCCGGCGTTCGTGAGGATGTCGGGGATCCACTGTCCGGGGACGAGCTCCGTCGTGGCGGTCATCAGCATGCAGATGACGATGATGATGAACATCGGGTTGAAGCAGGCGGCCCACATCTTGCCGGTCGAGATGCCGCGCTGGACGCGCTCCGTCTTAGGGAAGCCCTGGCCGACGAACATGATCCCATAGATGACGAGCGGGATCAGCATCGTCGCAAACTGCGGCTTCCAGCCGAGGTTGGCCTGCGAGAGGAAGTACGAGACCACGCCGCCAATCACGATGCCGCCGGGGAACCACACGTGGAAATGGTTCAGCCGGATCGTCTTCTCGTTGGGGTAGAGCGTCGCGATCAGGGGGTTGCACGCCGCCTCCACCGAGCCGTTCGCGATGCCGAAGATGAGCGTGCCCGCGTAGAGGGACCCGAAGCCGGTCGCGAAGATGGTGACGAGGATGCCGACAATGTGGCCGACGAACGCCAGGGCCATGATGCGGCCCAGGCCCAGCGCGTCGCAGAGCGGCCCGCCGATGACCATGGCCAGCGTGAAGCCCCAGAAGGCGGCCCCGTTGACCCAGCCGACCTGCTCATGGGTGAGGTGGAAATCGGTCGCCCATGCGCTCGCCGCCCCGCCCCTTATGGCGAAGCTCATGGCGGTGACGATGAGGGCGACCTTGCTGGCTAGGAACAGACGCTTCGCGTTCATGCTTTGGGGTTCTGGGGTGGGGTTGGGGTCAGGGCTTCAGGCCAAACTGCGCAAGGTAGGTGACGCTGGGCGGGATGTTCGCGAGGGGATCGGCGGTCTCGTCCTCGATGAAGTAGTATTTCACGCCGCTCTTGCGGCCCGCCTTGATGATGGCCGGCCAGTCCATGAGGCCCTGCCCGACGGCGACGTTGTCCGAGGCCGGGGCATGCCCCTCATAGAGGCCGATGGGCGCCCCCTTCTTCATGTCCTTGATGTGAAATGCCTTGAAGCGCCCGGGATACTCCTCAAGGAGCTTCACCGGGTCCATTCCGCCCTGGACGACCCAGAAGACGTCCATCTCGCAGAAGACCAGGTCCGGGTCCGTCTCCTTCAGCATGATGTCGAACGCCGTCGGGCCGCCGTCCGGCTGGGGCCTGAACTCGTAGCCGTGGGTGTGGAAGCCGAAGCCGAGGCCCGCCTTCTTCAGGGCCGCGCCCCACTTGTTGAAGTTCGCGGCGGCCGCGTGCGCGTCGGCGATCGTGAAGTCCCCCTGGTGGGGCACCCAGGCGACGATGATGTAGGAGGCGCCCATCGTCTTGGCCTGCTCGATGGAGCCCTGCAGGTCCGACTGCAGGACCTCGTAGCCGATGTGGCTGCCGACGATGTGCAGGCCGTTCGCGTCCGCGAGGGCCCGCATCTCCTTCGCCGTGTGCTGGTAGGTGCCTGCGGACTCCACCTCCGTGAAGCCGAGCTTGCGGACGAGCGCCATCCCCTGCGGGAGGCTGGCCGTCAGCTGGTTGCGCAGGCTCCAGAGCTGGAGCCCCAGGGTGTCGGTTTGGGCGGCGACGAGAGCCGGGGCTGACAGGATGAGGGCGGCAAGAAGCGTCGATTTCTTCATCATTGGGGTTCTGGTTGGTCCCGCGGCTTTTGCGCGGGCTGCCCTCAGGGGATGGGGCGCGGTCCAAGGCTTGGGACGATTGCGCGGCGACACAAGGTTGAACCTCGGAAGGCGTCTTGCCACGCCCGCCCGCCGAACCAAGGTTTGAGGGGCATGATCTCTCCCGGCTCCCCCAGGATCGACCGCGCGTCCGTCCCGGACGCCGCGGGGCACTTCGGGCCCTACGGGGGCATCTTCGTCCCGGAGACCCTCATGGCCGCCCTGCAGGAGCTGTCCGAGGTCTACGCGAAGGCGCGCGTGGACCCGGTCTTCCAGGAGGAGCTCCGCCACACCCTCGCGGAATACGCGGGCAGGCCGACCCCGCTCTACCTCGCAGGGCGCCTCACGCAGCACGTGGGCGGGGCGAAGATCTACCTGAAGCGCGAGGACCTCCTGCACACGGGGGCCCACAAGATCAACAACGCGATCGGCCAGGCGCTCCTCGCCCGGCGCATGGGCAAGAAGCGCGTCATCGCCGAGACGGGCGCCGGCCAGCACGGCGTCGCCACGGCGGCCGTCTGCGCGAAGTTCGGCCTGGAGTGCGTCGTCTACATGGGGGCCGTCGACATGCAGCGGCAGGCCCTGAACGTCTTCCGGATGCGCCTCATGGGGGCGGAGGTCCGCAGCGTCGAGGCCGGCCAGCGGACCCTGAAGGAGGCCATCAACGAGGCGATGCGCGACTGGGTCACCAACGTGCGGACGACCCACTACATCCTCGGCACCGCCTACGGGGCCAGGCCCTACCCGGAGATGGTGCGCGACCTGCACCGCGTCATCGGGCGGGAGGCGAGGGAGCAGGTCCTCGAGCGCGAGGGGCGCCTGCCTGACGAGCTCGTCGCCTGCGTCGGCGGCGGCAGCAACGCCATCGGCCTCTTCTTCGAATTCCTCGAGGACCCGTCGGTCCGCATGACGGGCGTCGAGGCCGGCGGGCGGGGCCCCGGGGTGGGCGACCACGCGGCGCGGTTCGCCGGCGGCAGGCTCGGCGTCCTGCAGGGCTGCAAGACCTTCATCCTCCAGGACCCCGACGGCCAGATCGAGCTCACCCACTCCGTCTCGGCGGGACTCGACTACGCGGCCGTGGGCCCCGAGCACGCCTACTACCGGGACCTCGGCCGGATCGACTACACCTACGCGACGGACGAGGAGGTCCTCGCGGCCTTTGAGCTCTGCTCGCGCCTGGAGGGGATCATCCCGGCCCTCGAGAGCTCGCACGCCCTGGCGCACGGCCTGAAGCGGGCCCGCGCGCTCGGGCCCGGCAAGGTCGTCATCATCAACCTGAGCGGCCGCGGCGACAAGGATGTCCAGGAGGTCGCCCGGCTGACGGGCAAGAAGCTATGAGGAGCATGACGGGCTACGGCCGGGCGTCCTCCACGCTGGAGGGCGGCGCCCTCACGGTCCAGGTGAGCTCCGTCAACCGCCGCAGCCTCGACCTCTCCGTGCGGCTACCCGCCGAGTGGGAGGCCATGGAGGCGGAGGTCGCCGAGGCCGTGCGCCGGGTCGCCGCCCGCGGCAAGGTCCAGGTCGACGCCGAGTTCCTTCCCGCCGGAGGCAAGGAGGGCTCGTGGAACAAGGCCGCGGTGGGCGACGCCCTGGACCGCCTGGCGGCGCTTGCCGAGGCGCGGGGGATCCCCTTTGAGCCGGACGCCCGGCTCCTCTGGCAGGTCGCCTCCTCGCAGAAGCCGTCCAGCGAGCTGCCGGACATCGAGGCCGCGCGCCCGGAGGTCCTCGCCGTCCTCGGCGAGGCGCTACGCGGTTTTGCCGAGATGCGCGCGACGGAGGGTGAGGCCCTCTTCACGGACATGATGGAGCGGATCGAGGAATGCCGCGGGCACGTGGAGGCCATCGGCTCGCGGGCGCCGGAGGTGGCGCCGGGCTACCGCGCCCAGCTCATGCGGCGCCTGCGCGAGTCGGGCCTGGAGCTCGACGCCGAGGACGAGCGCGTCCTGCGCGAGGTGGCCCTCTTCGCCGACCGCTGCGACATCACCGAGGAGCTGACCCGCCTGCGCAGCCACATGGACCAGCTGGCCGACCTCCTCCGCTCCGAGGACGAGATCGGCAGGAAGGCGGACTTCATCCTCCAGGAGATGGGCCGCGAGGCCAACACGGTCGGCAGCAAGGCCAACGACCTGGCGATCTCGAAGGCCGTCATCGAGCTGAAGAACGAGTTCGAGCGGATCCGCGAGCAGATGGCCAACGTCGAGTGACCCGTCAGGGCAGGACCTCGTACGAGGCGATCGAGCCCTCGTCGATCTCGCCGCGCGCGGGCAGCGCGCCGCGGTAGCTGAAGGCGACCCGCTGGCCGGCGGCCCCCATGAGGGCCGGCTCATAGGCGCCCACGTGGACGATCTCGACGAGGGCGCCGGCCGGGGGCCCGTTTCCCGCAATCCGCAGTCGCAGGACCGTCAGGGGGCCGGTCTCAGGGCCGCCGTTTGGCCGCAGGTATTGCGTCAGGAGGGCGCCCTGCGGCCGGACCACCTCGACGATGGTGGCTGCGTACTGCCGCGGCTGCCCGGGCGCGGCGCAGCCGGCGAGGCAGAGGGCGGCGATCAGGGCGGTAGGCGCGGTCCGCACACCCTCCCTGCGACAGCCGGCCGCCTGGAATCCGCCACCCCGGGTGGCCTCAGGGAAACGCAGCCTTGGGGGTCCGCAGCGAGGCAAGGACGTAGAGGCCCACCCCGACGCAGATCGCCGAGTCCGCGACGTTGAAGGTCGGGTAGACGTAGGTCCCAAAGTGGAGGTCGAGGAAGTCGACCACGTGGCCCCTCGCGACGCGGTCGACGAGGTTCCCGGCGATGCCCCCGCAGATGAGGCCGAAGCAGGTCTGGTTCGGCCCCGAGAGGAGGCCGAGCGCCTTCCTCCAGAGGAAGATGGCCGCGAGGGCGCATGCCGCGAGGCCCGCCAGGAGGAGGCTGCGCCCCGCCAGGATGCTCCATGCGGCGCCCGTGTTGCCCACGTGCACGATGTAGAAAAAGCCCCGGATGACGGTGATGGCGCCCGCCGCCGCGCCGTAGGTCCCGTAGGGGAGCGCGTGCGCGATCCAGGCCTTCGTGGCCTGGTCGGCCGCGACGACAGCCGCAAAGATGGCGATCAGCCGCCGGTAACGGAGGAGGCGCCAGGCGACGGTGGGCCCCGGGACCACCGGATCCATCACTCGTCGCCGCTGTCGTCCTGCGGAATCGCCCCGCCTTCCTCGCCGGCCTCCCCGAAGAGCCCGGCCTGGGTGCGCGAGTGGTGGCGGTTGCGCTCGATCTGCTTCTGGGCCTCCGCCGAGTACCGGGTGAACGGCACGGCGAGCAGGCGCTCCTTGGAGATGGGCTTCGCCGTGATCTCGCAGATCCCGTAGGTGCCGTCGCGTATCCGCTGGATGGCGGCCTCGATCTCCGAGAGCGCCTCCTGCTCGTTGGAGACGAGGCTGAGCGCGAAGTCGCGGTCGAAGGTGTCGGTGCCGGCGTCGGCCATGTGCTGGCCGTAGGAGGACAGGTCCCCCGCGTCGTCCTTCACGGAGCGCTTCAGCGTCTCCTCGGAGTGGCGCTCGATGCCCTCCGTAAGGTGATTGCGCAGGTCGACGAGGAGCTTGTGGAAGCGCTTGAACTTCTCGGGCACCGACCGCTCCTCGACGACCTCGGCGGCCCTCGTCCGCTTGGGGTTGAAGCCCAGGATGTCGGCGAGCGAGGCCGCCTTCACATGGTTGGGCTTCGCGGGCTTCTCGACCGCGGCCGCGACGGCGGCGGCCGGCTTGGCGGCCACCTTGGCCGCCTTCGCGGTCGACTCGGCCTTCGCGGTCACGGTCTTCGCGATGGCGCGGACCTCGTCCAGGCTGAATGCGATCGGCTTGGTCGCGGTTTTCCTCGCGAGGATGCTGTCGCGCAGGGCTGTCTTTTTCGATGGCTTTTCCATTGTCGGACGTTTTCCCGCGGCCGTCGGCGCCGGGGCGGCCTTGGGTTGGGTCGCCTTGTGCGGCTCGGCCCGGGTCTGCTTCTTGTTTGGCGTTTTTGTTTTCTTGGTCTTGTCCATCGGGAGTCTTGGGTGGGGTGGCTGAAACAGGATCAGGATCCCAGCGCCTCGTGGCACCGGGGACAGACTTCGGCGCCCGGGTGAGGGGCCGGCACCCATCGCCAGCAGCGGGGGCACCGCACGTAACCAAGCTCAGAACAAGGGGTGACTTTGACACCGACTCCTTCCCTATGTTCGGAGGGGACGCTGAGAGTGACCCCCGAGACGATGAAGATCTCGGGCAGGATGGGCAGGTGGGCCTGCAGGGGGGCGCGAAGGGGGTCGTCATGCCCGACCTGGAGCTCGATGGCCGCGTCCAGGGACTTTCCGACCCTCCCGGCGGCCCGGACGGGCTCGATGGCCTCGTTCACCCGGGCCCGCAGCCGCAGCACGGACGCGAAGGCCGGGTCCCCCTCCGACCAGGAGGCGGGGGTCTCCGGCCACTCCTCCAGGTGGATGCAGGCCTTGCCGAACTCGGACCTGTCGAGCGCGAAGGCCCAGGCCTCGTCGGACGTGAAGGGGATGACGGGCGCCAGCACGCGGGAGAGGACCCTGAAGATGGCGTCGATCGCCGTCTGGGACGAGCGCCGGAGGGGGTTGCGGGTCGCCAGCGTGTAGAGGCGGTCCTTCAGGATGTCGTGGTAGGTGGCCGACAGGGTCACCGAGCAGAACTGGTTGCAGAGCTGGTAGACCCTGTGGAACTCGTAGGCGTCGTAGGCCGCCGCGCAGGCGCGCGCGAGCTCCGCCGCCTGCCCGAGCGCCCACCGGTCGAGGGCGTCGATCCCGGCCGCCGGCACGGCGTCCGTCGCCGCGTCGAAGTCGAACAGGTTGGCGAGCTGGAACCGGAATGTGTTCCGGATCAGGCGGTAGGTCTCGCCGACGTGGGAGAGGATCTCCTTCGAGATGGGGATGTCGTCCCGGAAGTCCTGCGAGGCGATCCAGAGGCGGATGACGTCGGCGCCGTGCTCGGCGATGTACGCGTCGCTCGTCTGGGGCTTCTCGTAGCTGGAGCTCTTCGAGATCTTCTTCCTGTCCTCGTCGACGATGAACCCGTGCGTGAGGACGGCCCGGTACGGGGCGGCGCCGTAGGCGACGGTCGACGTCCATAGGGAGGACTGGAACCAGCCCCTGTGCTGGTCGCTGCCCTCGAGGTAGAGGTCGGCGGGCCACGAGGTGCCGCCCATCCCGCGGCGAAGGACCGCGGCGTGCGACGAGCCCGAGTCGATCCAGACGTCGAGGGTGTCGCGGCCCGGCGTCAGGTCCTTAGGCGCCGGCCAGCCGGCTGGGAGCGCAGCCCCGTCAAGGAGGGCGGCGGCCCCGGACTCGTACCAGAGGTTGCTGCCCGACTTCTCGACCTTGCCGGCCACCCAGCGGGCGACGCCCGCGTCGAGGTAGGCCTTCCCGTCGGGGCCGAAGAAGGCGGGGATGGGGACGCCCCACGAGCGCTGCCGGCTGATGCACCAGTCGGGCCGCGACTCGACGGCGCCCCGGATGCGGGCCTCGCCCCAGGCCGGTATCCATCCGCCGGACCCGGCGATCTTGGAGATCTCGGAAAGGGCCGCCGCGCGGGTGCCCGCCTTGTCGAGCGACACGAACCACTGGTCGACCGCCCGGAAGATGATCGGCGTCTTCGACCGCCAGCAGTGCGGGTAGCTGTGGACGTACTTGCGCTTGGCGAGGAGCGCGCCTGCCGCGTCGAGCTTCCGGAGGACGGCGACATTGGCGGCGGACGTGCGCTTCTTCTCCAGGTCCTCGACGGATTCCAGGGTGGAGAGCCCGGCCATGTCCTTCGGCACGCGGCCGTCGTCCTCATATTTCCCGTCGGCGCCGACCGGGCAGTAGATCTCGAGGCCGTACCTGACGCCGGTCACATAGTCCTCGGCGCCGTGGCCCGGCGCCGTGTGGACGCAGCCCGTGCCGCTCTCGGCCGTCACGTAGTCGGCGAGGACGACCACGGAGTCCCTATCGATGAAGGGATGGCGGGCGCGCAGCCCCTCGAGGTCGCGCCCGGCGACGGTCTTGACCACGGGAGGAGCCTCCTTGGTCCCCGCCGCCTCGGCGACCTGCCCCAGCAGGGCCGCGGCGACGAGGATCCGCTCGGCGCCCAGGTCGGCGACGGCGTACGGAAAGGCGGGGTTGAGCGCGACGGCGAGGTTGGCGGGAATCGTCCAGGGGGTCGTCGTCCAGATGACGATGCTGAGCGGCTTGTCCGCCGGCAGGCCCATCCGCGCCGCCTCGGCCGCGGGAACGGGAAACCGGACCCAGATGGACGGCGAGGAGTGCTCCTTGTACTCGACCTCGGCCTCCGCCAGCGCCGTCTCAAAGGGGATCGACCAGTAGACCGGCTTCTTGCTCCGGTACACGATGCCCTTCTCCACGAAGGCCGCGAAGGTGCGCAGGATGTCGGCCTCGAACGCCGGGTCCTTCGTCCGGTAGGGACGGTCCCAGTCGCCCATGACCCCGAGCCTGCGGAACTGACCGGTCTGCTTGCCGATCCAGGACTCGGAGAAGGCATCGCAGAGGCGCCGCAGCTCGGCCGTCGTGGCCTCCTTGCCGCTGTCCCGCAGCTCCTTCGTCACCTTCTGCTCGATCGGCAGGCCGTGGCAGTCCCACCCGGGCACGTAGGGCGAGCGCATCCCCCTCATGGAGCGGTAGCGGACCGTCACGTCCTTCAGGGTCTTGTTGAGGGCGGTCCCGATGTGGACGTCGCCGTTCGTGAAGGGGGGCCCGTCGTGCAGGATGAACGTCTTCGCGCCCGCCCTCTTTTTCTGGAGGGCCTCGTAGACCCCCATCCGCTCCCAGTGCGCGACGCGCGCGGGCTCCCTCTGCGCGAGGCCCGCCCTCATCGGGAAGTCCGTCTTTGGCAGCTGGAGCGAGTCTTTGTAGTCCTTGGGCAAAATCAAAAAATGGGTGCGGGAGGGTAAGGGGGCACCCCGATGAGTCAAGACGCCGGGTCCTCGGCGCCCGTGTCCGGGGTCCCGGCGGCCGCGGTGGGGGGACGGCCCGCAGGCGGGCAAGTCACCGCCGCCGCGCCGCCGCCCAAGAAACAATCATCCCAGCGCCCGCCTCGCGAGGGATTCGCCGGCGGCCACTGCATCGGGCACCGCTATCCCGTCGCGGGCGATGCCGCCTATGAAGAAGTCCTCAAGCTCGTCCTCGCACCGGCCCATGGCGGCCAGGTGGCTCCCGTAGCCGAGGTTGTACTGGGGGATCGAGCGCGGCCACGCGTGGTGGCGGACGAAGGCGGGCTCGCCCCGCGCGCCGAGGAGGTCCCCCAGGTCGGCGCGGACCCGCGCCTCGAGCTCCTTGGCGGGCAGCTTCGCGAGGTCCGGCTGGAGGGCGCCCCCGACGAGGGCCGTCAGGGCGACGTGCCCCGCGGGCGCCCGCCCGGGGAACAGGCTTGAGGAGAAGATGATCCCGAGGACGGAGCGCCCCTCCGTGGCGGGGACCAATGCGCCGAACCCGTCCAGGGGATGGGCCACGTCCTCCCGCCTGTAGCCGACGAACACCGAGGCAAGGGGCGGGTGCTCGATGAGGGAGAGCTGGTCCAGCGGGCGCCGGCCGGGCTCGCCGATCTCGAGGGCGGCGAGGGCCCACGCGGGGAGCGCCGAGATGACCCTTTCAAAGTCGCCGTACCTGAGGCCCTGGGGCGTGTCCCAGCCCACGCGCCAGGGGACCAGCTTGCGCCCGGAAAAGGCGACGCGCACCCGGGCGCCCAGCATCTTCGACTCGGCCGGAAGGTGCCCGGCCAGGGCGTCCGTGAGCGTCTGCATGCCCCGCCGGAAGGAGACGACGGCCGTCGCCCCGGGCAGGCCCAGCTGCTCGCGCTCGCGCGCCCCGGCCATGCCGGCCCGCAGGAGGGAGCCCACCGTGCGCTCCGCCTCCCAGAGCTTCGGGAAGGCGTGCCGGGCCGAGAGGCGCTCGGGGTCGCCGGCATAGATCCCGCCCACGAAGGGCTGGACCAGGCGTTCCAGGATCTCGGTGCCGAAATGCTCGCGGACAATGTCCGCGACGCTGAGGTCGCTCTCGCGCTCGATGGGCGTCCGCGCGGCCTCGGCCGTGATGCGGAGCTTCGCGCGCATGGAGAAGAGGGGCGTCGAGACGAGGGCGGCCGCGTCCGAGGGGCGGGGCAGGGGGACGAGCTGGCCGCCCATGACGACGTAGCGGTTGGAGGCGGCGGGACTGGACTCGATCCGCTGGCCGGACAGCCCGAGGTCCTTGATGACGGCCGCAGCAGCGGGCGAGGAGTCGATGAAGGAGCTGGGGCCGGCCTCGGCAAGCCAGCCGCCGGACGCCTCGGTCTGGATGAAGCCGCCCAGCCGGTGCGAGGCCTCGATGACCGTGGCCTCGTGGCCCGCGAGCGTCAGGCGCCACGCCGCCGTGAGCCCGGTGAGGCCGCCGCCTATGACCGCGATCCTCACCTTTTCACCTCCATGCGGTCACCGTGTCCACGAGGGCCTGGACGGACTCGATCCGGGCGTCGGGCTGGATGCCGTGCCCCAGGTTGACGATGTGGCCGCCGAGCCCGCGCATGGAGCCGAGGAGGCGGGCCGCCTCCAGCCGGACGGCGCCGGGCTCCCCGGAAAGCAGCTCGGGCCGCAGGTTGCCCTGGACGGCGATCCCCGGGGGCAGGCTGCGCCTGACGGCGGCCAGGTCGCTCTTGTCGTCGATGCCGAGGACCCGTGCACCCGCGCGGGCCTGGTCGCCCAGGAAGGGGCCGGTCCCCTTCGAGAAGAGGATGAGCGGCACCTCGGGCGGCAGCGCGGCCGCGATGGCGCGGATCCAGCGCAGGGACGCAGCGTCGTAGTCGGCCCCGGCGGCGCCTCCCCAGGAGTCGAAGATCTGCACGGCGTCCGCCCCGGCCGCGATCTGCGCCCTGAAGTGCGCGGTCACGGCTGCCGTCAGTTTTTCCATGAGCAGGTTGAAGAGGGGGCGGTCGTCGCGGAAGAGCGCCTTCACACGGGCGAAGTCCGTGGAGCTTCCGCCCTCCACCATGTAGGTCGCGAGCGTCCAGGGCGAGCCCCCGAAGCCGAGGAGGGCCGTCCTGCCGTCCAGTTCCCTGCGGACGAGGCGCAGGGCGTCGGCCACGTACCGAAGCCTTTCCGGCACGGCCTCCGCGCCGGCGAGGCCCTCGATGGCGCCGCGGCTGTCCAGCCGGCGCTCCATCTCGATGCCGCCCTCCTCGCGGAAAGTGTAGGCCTGGCCGAGGGCCTCCGGGATGACGAGGATGTCCGAGAAGAGGATGGCGGCGTCGAGGGCGAAGCGGCGCAGGGGCTGGAGGGTCGCCTCGGCGGCGAGCTCCGGCGTCCGCACCATGGTGAGGAAGCCGTGCCTCGCCTTGAGCTCGCGGTACTCCGGCAGGTAGCGGCCGGCCTGCCTCATGATCCAGACGGGCGGCCTTTCCAGGGGCTCGCAGGCGCAGGCCTTGAGGAAGCGCTCGCGGGAGTTCATGAGGCGCCCAGCCAGTCCCGCGCCTTCAGGAAATGCCCGGTGAGGCGGGCCTCCGGCGTGCCCGGCGCGGGCGCGGCGCCGTAGTCCCACCGCACCGCGGGCGGCAGGGACATGAGGATCGACTCCGTCCGCCCGCCGCTCTGCAGCCCGAAGAGCGTGCCCCGGTCCTGGAGCAGGTTGAACTCCACGTAGCGGCCGCGCCGGCGCAGCTGGTGCTCGCGTTCGCGCTCGCCATACGGGGCCGACTTCCGGCGGGCCGCGATCGGCAGGTACGCCGGAAGGAACGCGTCGGCGACGCTCCGCATGATGGCGAAGCTTGCCTCGAACCCCCCGTCCGCGAGGTCGTCAAAGAAGAGGCCGCCGATGCCGCGCGCCTCGCCGCGGTGGGGCAGGAAGAAGTACTCGTCGCAGGCCCGCTTGAACGCGGGGTAGTAGCCGGGCCCGTGGGGCACAAGGGCGTCGCGGGCCGTCCGGTGCCAGTGGACCGCGTCCTCCTCGTAGCCGTAGTAGGGCGTCAGGTCGAAGCCGCCGCCGAACCAGGACGCGTCGCCCGGGCCGGCCGAGAAGAAGCGCACGTTGCAGTGGCAGGTGGGCACGTGGGGGTTGGCGGGGTGGACGACGACGGAGACCCCCATGGCGTCCCAGGGGGAGCCGGCAAGGGCGGGCCTCCGGGCCGACGCCGCGGCCGGCAGGTCGGTCCCGCCCACCTCCGAGAAGGCGACCCCCGCCTTCTCGAACACGGCGCCGCCGGAGAGGATGCGGGTGCGGCCGCCGCCGCCGCCCGGCCTCGTCCAGCGGTCCTCGGCGAAACGGGCCCGCCCGTCCTCGGCCTCGAGCGCCGAGCACACGCGGTCCTGGAAGGAATGCAGGAACTCGCGGACCCGTGCGCCGGCCTCCGTCATCGGATCCCCTTGGGAAGCGTGATGACGGGGGGCTGGTCCGGATCCGGCGAGGGCCGGGTCGGGGCGGCCGGGACGGCCAGGCGGGCCGGCGCGGGTGCGCCGTCCCTCCCGCCCTCCGCGCGCTGGAAGGGAGGCTCCGTGATCGGGATCCGGAGCAGGGACTCCCGGATGAGGCCCACGACCGCCCGGTCGCGGGAGCGCTGGTCGGGGGAGCCCATCATGATGACGATGACCCGGTGGCCGTTGCGCTCGGCCGTCGCCGAGAGGCAGAAGCCGGCGCCGTTCGTGAAGCCGGTCTTGAGCCCGTCCACGCCCTCGACGCGCCCCAGGAGGTTGTTGTGGTTCGTCATTCGGGTCGGGTTCAGCCGGACGCCGGCCCCGAACGTGCGGCTCCTCACCGAGGTGTACCTGAGGATGTCCGTGTGCAGCAGGAGGTACCGGCAAAGGAGGGAGTAGTCCCGCGGCGAGGTGAGGTCCCCCTCGGAGACCCGGCGCCCGCGCACCGGGAACCCGTTCGGCGTCCGGAAGGTGCTGCTCAGCATGCCGAGCTCGCGGGCCTTGACGTTCATGAGGGCCACGAATGCGGGCACCGTGCCCGCCGAGGCGTGCGCCAGCGCGTTGGCGGCGTCGTTGGCCGACTGGATCATCATGGCGTAGATGAGCTCGTCGACGGTGAAGGTCTCGCCCTGCCTCAGCCAGACGACCGTGCTGTCACGCGTCGCGCCCACCCGGGCGTCCTCCGCAGTGGCCGTCACCGGCGTCGAGAGCGTGATGCGGCCCTCCCGCAGGATGTCGTCCAGGACCGCGAACGTCATCAGCTTGGTCATGCTGGCCGGCGGGCTCACGGCGTCGGCGTTCTCGGAATAGAGTATGGCGCCCGTGGCGGCGTCGACCGCGATGGCGCTCTTGTACTCCGCCGGCCGCGCCCCCGCCGCGAGGGGGGCCGCGGCGGCGGCCATGACGAGGATCGCGCGCAGGATTCGTCGAAAACGCATGGAAATCAGGCAAGCGGGGCTTTGCGCCTTGGCAACAGGGATTGCCTCTTTGCTCAGGCTTTGGCCGGGGCGGCCTGCTCCAGCGGGAGCTCGGCGAGGCCGACCCCCGTGTTCTTCTCCGCAAAGTACCGCAGGGTCCAGTCGTTGGGGAAGAGGACGACCGGCTGGCCGAGCTTGTCAGTCCCGAAGCTGACGCCGGTCGCCACGACGAGGCCCGACGGGTTGCTCGACGCCGGCGAGGGCTCTATCCACCGCAGGATGGTCCAGGGCGCCGTCACCAGGCGCGACTCGGCCCCGTACTCGCTCTTGAGCCGGTACTGGACGACCTCGAACTGCAGGGGGCCGACCGCCGCCAGGAGCGTCGAGCCCGGCGGGGCGTTCCTCGCGGAGAAGGACTGGACGACGCCCTCCTGGAGGAGCTGCTCCAGCCCCGCCCTGAACTTCTTCGCGTCGGAGGGGTTCGGGTTCGAGATGTAGGCGAAGACCTCGGGCGGGAACCTCGGGATCTCGTCGTAGAGGATGCCGCGGTCCTCGGTCAGCGTGTCGCCGATCCCGAACGAGTCGTGGCCGACGAGGCCGATGACATCCCCCGGCCACGCCTCGTCGACGGTCTCCCGCTCCTGGCCGAAGAGCTTGTGCGAGGACGACAGCCTCACTGTCCTGCCGGACTGGGCATGGAGGACGCCCATGTCCCTCTGGAACCGGCCCGAGCACACCCGCATGAAGGCGATGCGGTCGCGGTGACGCGGGTCCATGTTGGCCTGGATCTTGAAGATGAAGGCCGAGAACTTGCCGTGGGTCACCGGGACCTCGGCCGGGACCGGCCCGGCGACGCTCTTCCTCGGCTGCGGGGGGATGGAGTCCGCGAGGAAACCGTCCAGGAGGAGCTGGATCCCGAAGTTGTTGACCGCGCTCCCGAAGTACACGGGCGTCTGGCGGCCCGCCCGGACGGCGGCGACGTCATAGGGGTGGCCGGCGCCGTCCAGCATGGCCAGCTGCTCCACGGCCTCCTCGAGGGTGGACTCGTCCAGGGCGGCGCGCGCCGCCGGGTCGCCGAGCGAGCCGACCGTGACGGGCGCCCGGTAGGCGCCCCCCGGCACCCGCTCGAACGTGTGCACCTGCCTGGACCTGCGGTCGAAGACGCCGCGGAACGACGGGCCGTTGCCGAGCGGCCAGACGACCGGCGAGGCCTGGATCCCGAGGACGGCCTCGATCTCGTCGACCAGCGCGATCGGGTTCAGCGTCGGCCGGTCGCACTTGTTCATGAACGTGAAGATCGGGACCCCGCGCCTGCGGCAGACCTCGAAGAGCTTGCGGGTCTGCGCCTCGACGCCCTTCGCAGAGTCGATCACCATGAGGACGGCGTCGACGGCCGTGAGCACCCGGTAGGTGTCCTCCGAGAAGTCCTTGTGCCCGGGGGTGTCCAGCAGGTTGACGACCATCCCGGCGTAGTCGAACTGGAGCACCGTCGAGCTGATCGAGATGCCGCGCTGCCTCTCCAGCTCCATCCAGTCGGACGTCGTCGCCCGCTGGTTCTTCCTGTCCTTCACCGCGCCCGCCAGGTGGATGGCGTTCCCGTAGAGGAGGAACTTCTCCGTCAGCGTCGTCTTCCCGGCGTCCGGGTGCGAGATGATCGCGAAGGTGCGCCGGCGCGCGATTTCAGGGGGAAGAGACATGGGAACCGGCTATTCAATCCGGGGCTCCGGGGGCTTGGAAATCAAATTCCGCAACCGCCTGCCCCCGTCGCCTGGACCCCGCCTGCGGCGCCCAATGCGGAAGTTTGGGCTTCTACACGGGGCCGGCCGTGCGAGTATGGGCGGCCATGCCCGTCCCGTTCCTCAAGCTGAAGGCCAATGCGAACTCCCGGGTGCTTCAGGGGCACCCCTGGGTTTTCGCCAACGAGCTGGAGGCTCCCTCGCCCCCCGAATGGGACGGCGAGGCCGCCGAGTGCCGCGACCGGAGCGGGCGCCTCCTCGGCACGGGGATCTGCAACAGCAAGTCCCAGATCGTCTGGCGCCGGCTCTCGCGCGACGCGGTGGGCCTGGATGAGGCCTTCATCCGGGGCGCCCTTGAGCGGGCCATCGCCCGGAGGGAGGCGTCCGCGTACCGCCGGCTCGTCTGGTCGGAGTCGGACGACCTGCCGGGCGTCGTCGCCGACCAGTACGGCGACGTGCTCGTCGTCCAGGTCCAGACGCTCGCGATGGAGAAGCGCTCGGCGCTCATCGGCGACCTGCTCCACGGCCTGCTGAAGCCCCGCGACATCATCTTCAGGAACGACGCGCCGATCCGCAGGCTGGAGGGGCTGCCCAATGAGGTCCACACGCGCTCGGGGACGCCCGTGGAACCCGGCTGGGCCGAGATCGACGGGATGAAGACCTGGCTAGACCTCATGGGGGGCCAGAAGACCGGTTTCTACCTCGACCAGCGCCTCCAGCACCGCGTGGTGGCGGGCTACTGCAAGGGGGCCCGTGTGCTCGACGCCTTCTGCAACCAGGGCTCGTTCGGGCTCCACGCCGCCCGGGCCGGCGCGTCAAGGGTCCTCGGCCTCGACAGCGCGCCCGATGCCGTGGCCGCCGCCCGCAGGAACGCCGAGGCCAACGGGGTCCAGGCGCAGTTCGAGGTCGCCAACGTCTTCGACTGGCTGAACGACCCGGCCAACAAGCCCGGTCCCGACTGGGACGTGATCATCCTCGACCCGCCTCCCTTCGCCAAGTCGAAGTCGGCCCTCGAGGGGGCGCTCCGGGGCTACAAGGAGATCAACCTGCGGGCCATGCAGCGCCTGGCCCCGGGGGGCATCCTCGCCACCTATTCCTGCTCGCACCACATGCAGGACGCCGAGCTGCGCTCGGTGCTGTCGTCCGCCGCCGGGGATTGCCGGCGCAAGGCGAGGGTGGTCGAGTTCTGCCACCAGCCCCCGGATCACCCGGTGCTGGTGACCATGCCGGAGAGCGAGTACCTGCGGGGTTACGTTCTGAGGGTGGAGTAGGGAAGGGGCATCCTCGTCGTCGTTGAGGTCACCCCGGAAGTCGTGGCCCGCTACCAGCGCCACCTGAGTCAGCACCGGAAGGAGGACGGCCAGCCCGTCCAGGAAAGCTTGGTCACGCCTGCTTGCAGACCACCCAGGTCTATACCCACGTCAGCATCCGGAAGTTGAAAGAAGTCCACAGCTTGACGCACCCTGGTGCCAGACTCGCGCATCGACCTGCCGCCTTGGTCGCACCATGAATCCGGCCGTGCATGCGCTGGCTCTCTATCTCGACACCTCGGTAATCGGCGGCTACTTCGACGATGTGTTCATGGCCGATACCAGGGCCTTGTGGAAATTGAAGGAAGTCGGCCGTTACCGTTTTGTTTCATCGCAATTAGTGGTCGATGAAATCGCCGATGCGCCGGAACGTGTGCGAGACCTTATGCGTACGAGCTTTGCCCCTGAGAACGTGTTGGACGTTACCGATGAAATGGAGGACCTGGCGGAGGCCTATATGGCTCAAAAGGTGGTTCCGGCCGGGTATGCGGACGACGCCCAGCATGTGGCAGTCTGTTCGGTCGCTCGGTTTGATTTCCTCGTCAGTTGGAACTTCAAGCATCTTGCGAACATCCGCCGGGAATCCGGCTTCAACGCGGTTAACCTCTTGCAAGGATACCCACCCGTGCGCATTGTAGCTCTAACCTTCCTCATCCATGGCCACGACCAAGAAAAGACGCTTTGACGCGGTGGCGGCATCCCGACGTTGGCGTATTGCGGCCGGCAAGCGACTAGCAGCGATGACGCCCACGGAGCGGCGAGAACACCTGCGGCGAACGACAGAGGCGTTTTTTGCCGATAAACCCGGCCACCGTACGGCTGTGCTCGCACATCGCTAAATAGCTTCCCTTTGGCTTTTCCCGCCGTGTCCGGCCTTGCCCGGCACGGCTTTTTGTTGCGTGGCCTATGGCAATGAAAGGGCGGCCCCAGCTTCTGCAGCTGTTGGCGTTTTTGACCGTGCTGATGCCCGCCCGGGCCCTCGTTGCGCCCCTCGCTTCCGAAGATCTTTCAGCCGCCAATTACGATCCGCCGGCTATGACCCCGCCAGAGCTGTCCGTCCACATGAACGGGCGGATCTACGACCCGCTACTAGGCAGGTTCCTGTCGGCGGACCCCAATATTGACGGAGTGCTGTCTTTACAGGGCTACAATCGGTACAGCTACGTTCACAACAATCCCCTTACGTTTACCGATCCAACGGGATTCACTACGACGGAATTGCTAGAAGGCGTTGTGGCCGGCTGGCTGCAGGCGAATTGGATTTTTGGCGAGCAGTACAATCCGGCACGAAACGTTGGCACGGATAGCACTGACGGACTAAAAGGCCGCGCGATAGGGAGCCGCTGCACTTCACACGAGAGGGACAAGCTCCAATCGGAGCGTCGCCGCGAGACCTCCTGGATTAGCGTTGAACTCAAGCCGTCTCCGAGTCCCACCCGGTCATTCCCAGGGCTCGAAGGTCACGAATACCGCTTCGACGGTGCTCAGTGGTGTCGTTGCGAAGGAAAGGAGGAATTTGCCGATTTCCTAGAGTCTGAGTCGAAGCGACGGGGATTCTACCGGAAGCGGACGAGACGAAATGGCGTCGCCGTGGAAATGAGGAGGAGCGTGAAGGCGCCGCTCGAAATTCTTACGACGACGTTTGCCCCCTGGCTCTCGGATTGGACTTCCAGGGAACTCTGCCTCGGGCGCAATCCGAGGCCCAGTCTCGCGGCTATCCGTAACGGATGGCTCAAGGACGCATCATATAGTTTGCGTGGGCAGCGGCACGTACTGGGGTACGCCCTGCACGCCGATACAGACGACCTCCACTTCGACCTGGTCGTTTCTCGGCAAGACGGCTTTGGCGGCCGTATCGGCCAACGAGGATTGAGGCTCTGCGGCCCCTGGCTGACTGCCGTGGATAGACATTCGCCACGTCCAAGAGCAGCTCGGGCACGCCTGCCTTCAGACCACGCAAATCTACACCCACGTCAGCATCCGCAAACTGAAGGAAGTGCACAGCTTGACGCACCCGAGTGCCAGACTCACGCCTCGACTCGCTGAGGAAGTGGCACCACAAACCTGACCATGCGTTATCGTCTGGAAATCAGCGAAGAGGCGCTGGAACAGCTGCGCGCTCTTCCAAAAGATCAGCGCCAGCGTGTCGGTCAAAAACTCGACGCCTTACAGACAGATCTGCAAGGGGATGTGAAAAACTAATTGGCCAAGCCGGTAAATACCGCTTGCGCGTCGGTTCCTTTCGCGTGCTTTTCACGCTGGAGAAAGACCTAATTTTCGTTCATGTTTTGAAGGATCGCAAGGATGCCTACCGCGACTAAGAAAAAGGCCTCCCGCAAGCCTACGCTAACAGCCCTGAGCCGTGAGCTTTCATGGCTCCGTTCTCGCGTCGATGACTTGGAGGACCTCCGCGACTTGAACGCTGCCGTGGCACGAAATGGCAGCAAGCCAGGAACCTCGTGGGACAAAGCCAAGGTTGAACTGGGTCTAACCTAAGCAGTCGCATCTAACCGAATCGTTTTAACGCCGTGCCCTTATCCGGGCACGGCGTTTTTGTTTGAGAGATTTTCTGAATCGCGCTCCCAGCGATTTCATTACGCAGACCACGAAATCTCTAGAGCTGTCCGTCCACATGAACGGCCGCATCTATGATCCGCTCCTGTGTCCTTGATTGCTCGATTCTGTGACCCCGATTTCAAGGAATATTTGGCTTTCGAGCTTTAGATTTTCTCGATTCAACCGGGCGGTTGCCCCTTCGCGCCCGGCCCGGAATGCTTGCATCCTGCATAGTACCGGCGGAAACTTTGCCCCATGCCAAGGCCGGCCAACGCCCTGATCGTCGACGATGAGGCCCATGTAAGGATGCTCATCAAGATGCTGCTGCGCCAGTTAGGCATAGAGACTGTCTGGGAGGCGGGAGACGGGAGCGACGCCCTGGAAAAGGCGGCTGCCCATAAGCCGAACGTCATCCTTCTCGACATCAACCTGCCCATGGTGGGCGGCCTCGAGGTCCTCAGGCAGCTGAAGGCCGCGCACCCGGCGATACCGGTCGTCATCATCTCCTCCCAGAGCACGATGAAGACCGTCATCCAGGCGCGCGAGCTCGGCGCCGAGGCGTATGTCCTGAAGCACGCCCCGAAGTCCGAGGTTCTCCAGATGCTGTCCGAGGCCTTCGACAACATCGCGGCTGCCTCAGCCGCCTCCGCCCCTTCGGCTGCCCCGGCCGTCTCCGCGGCCCCGGCTGGCGACGCGCCGGCGGGTGAGCCGCCGGCGCCGAAGACCGCCTAGCTCAGAGCTTGCCGCCGTAGATCGCCGAGGAGCCGAGCTCCTCCTCGATGCGCAGCAGCTGGTTGTACTTGGCGACCCGGTCCGTCCGGCAGAGGGAGCCCGTCTTGATCTGCCCGGCGTTCGTCGCCACGGCGATGTCGGCGATCGTGACGTCCTCGGTCTCGCCGGAGCGGTGCGAGATGACTGCCGTGTAGCCGGCCTCCTTGGCCATCTCGACGGCATCCAGCGTCTCCGTGAGGGTCCCGATCTGGTTCACCTTGACGAGGATCGAGTTCGCGGTTCCCGAATCGATGCCCTTCCTCAGGAACTCGGTGTTGGTGACGAAGAGGTCGTCGCCGACCAGCTGGATCCTGTCGCCGACGGCGTCCGTCAGCTTCTTCCAGGTGTCCCAGTCGTTCTCGGCGCAGCCGTCCTCGATGGAGATGATGGGGTACTTGGCGATCAGCTCCTTGTAGAAGGACACGATCTGGGCGCCGCTCAGCGACTTGCCGCTCGATTTCTTGAAGACGTAGGCCTTCTTCTCGGCGACGTAGAACTCGGAGGCCGCCACGTCGAGCGCGAGCGCGATGTCCCTGCCGAGCTTGTAGCCGGCCTGCTTGACGGCGACGGCGACCGCGTCAAGGGCGGCCTCCGTCGACTCGAGCTTGGGGGCGAAGCCGCCCTCGTCGCCGACCGCCGTGGACAGGCCCTTTTCCTTCAGGACCTTCTTCAGCGAATGGAACACCTCGCAGCCCATCCGCAGGGCCTCGGCGAAGGTGTCCGCGCCGATCGGCATGATCATGAACTCCTGGAAGTCGATCGGGGCGTCCGAATGCGCTCCGCCGTTCATGATGTTCATCATGGGGACGGGCAGCACCTTGGCGTTCGGGCCGCCGATGTACCTGTAGAGGGGCTGGCCGAGGGCGGCGGCGGCGGCCTTCGCGGCCGCGAGCGACACGCCGAGGATGGCGTTGGCGCCCAGCGAGGACTTGGTCTTCGTGCCGTCGAGGCGCAGCATCGCGCGGTCGATCCCCACCTGGTCGCAGGCGTCAAAGCCGACGAGCGACGGGCCGATCTTCGCCTTCACGTTCGCGACCGCCTTCTGGGTGCCCTTGCCGAGATAGCGCTTCTTGTCCCCGTCGCGGAGCTCGATCGCCTCGTGCTCGCCCGTGGAAGCGCCGGACGGGACGGCCGCCCTGCCGAGGGCGCCGGACGCCAGGCGAACGTCGACCTCTATGGTCGGATTGCCGCGGGAATCGATGATCTCGCGGGCGGTGACGGAAGCGATGGTGGTGTTCATGGAATGGGAGCCTCACATGAGAGGCAAGAGACGCCCCGGGGGAAAGACCAAAGTCGCTTCCGAAACAAAAACGCCGGCGGCCCGGTGTCTACCCGCTTCCCTGGGTGCGCCCTAGAAGGGCGAGCGCGTGCGGCTGAGGCGGCGCAGGAACCTCGAGACCGAGCCCATCGTGCGCGGCCGGGAGGCCTCCGGGATCTGCCCGATGAACCCCCGCTCGGAGGCGAGCGACGCGACCGAGATCCCGTCGTAGTTGCGCGTCGCCACCCGCTCCGTCGTCAGCAGCTCGGGGGGCACCTGGTCGAGGTGCCCCTCATAGGCCGCCGCATGGAGGGGGGTGTCCCCGTTGTCGTTGCGCATAGCCAGCAGCCGGTCGGTCAGCTGCTCGCGCGGGATCTTGCTCAATTGGCCCGTCTCGGCCGCGGCGTGGGTCGCCGTGAACCCGGTCTTGCTCGGGACGGACAGGTTCTCGAAGACGAGGAATTCCCTGGGCACCTGCTCCAGGTGGCCGGACACGGCGGCCGCGTGGAACACGGTGTCCCCCGCGGTCGTCAACTCGCGCAGCGCCGCTGCCGTCAGGAACCGGGAGGGCACCTGGTCCAGGTGCCCGTTGAACGCGGCCACGTGGATCACGGTCTCGCCGCTCACGTTGCGCCTGGCAAGCAGGTCGGCCGTCATGTGCGCCGCGTCGATCCGGTCGAGGGTCCCGTTCTCGGCGGCCTCGTGGAGGAGGGTGTTCCCGGTGTCGTTCGGCGTGCCGTAGACCTCGGGGGTGAGGAAGGCCGGGGGGATCTGGCTCAGGTTCCCGTTCGCCGCGGCCGTGTGGTAGACGGTGTAGCCCGCGTTGCTCCGGACGGAGAGGTTCTCCGCGGTCAGGAACTCGGCCGGCACCTGGTCCAGGTGGCCGCCGATCGCCGCGTGGTGGAGGGGCGTGTAGCCGGCGTCGTTCTTCGCCGTGATCGACGCCTGTGTGAGGGCGCCCTTCGGGAGCGACGAGAGTTCGCCGTACTTGGCGGCCGTGTGTATCCGGGTGTGGCCCGCCGCGTTTCGGCCGTCCGGCCCCGGCGCGTTCATGGTGGGGGTATCGCCCATCTGTCGAATTGAGGGGAGCGAATCCCGGCGCGCCAACCGACGCAATTCAAAAGGCCTTGAGGGGCCGAGGGATTGGATTTGCCAACCCCCCGGGGGGAAACCAGTTTGCCTCCAGAATGTATCCAGCTGATGCGAACCCGGCCGAGGCCAGGGATGCGGTCTTGGTCGTGGATGACGAGGTGCCCATCCTTGAGGCTTTCGAGGCCGCCCTGTCGCCGTACTTCGACGTGACGACGGCCAAGTCCGCGCGGGAGGCCGACTTCATCCTGCGCAAGAAGGCGTTCAAGGTCGTGGTCTCGGACCACCTCATGCCCGGCGGCAACGGGATGAGCTTCCTCGTCCGGGCCCGCGAGGAGTATCCCGCGATGCAGCGGATCCTCGTCACCGGCTACATGAAGCCGGAGATGCTGATCCGGAGCGTGAACGAGGCGGCGCTCTTCCGCTACCTCCTGAAGCCCGTCACGCTCGGGGAACTGGTCAAGGTCGTCCAGGACGCGGCCCGGGCGGCGGCCAAGGAGTCCTGAGCGATGGAGGACGGCCCCCCGGCGGCGGCCCAGCTTCCCTCGGTGCTCCTCGTCGAGGACGAGCCGGGCCTCCTCATGCTCTTCTCGACGGAGCTGAAGAACGACTGCCGGCTCTTCACGGCGTCGACGGCCGCGGAGGCCGAGAACCGCCTGGCCGCGCGCAGGTACGACGTCATCGTCTGCGACCACATGCTCCCCGGCGAGCAGGGGCTCGACTTCCTCGCGAGGGTCATGGAGACGATGCCCTCGACGAAGCGGATCCTCGTCACCGGCTACACGAGCCCGGAGTTCGTGTCGCGCAGCGTGGCGATCGCCGGCCTCTCGGCCTGCCTCGTCAAGCCCGTGCGCGGGGCCGAGATCCTGAAGGCGATCAAGGAAGCGCTGGCGCGCTGACGGGTGCGGCGCGCCTGGCGCGCGCCCTCAGGAACGGCGCCGTGGGGCTCTTCTTGCAGGCGAGGAGCCCGTCGAACGCCCCCTGGTAGAGGATCCGGCCGCCGTCCGGGCCCCCGCCGGGCCCGAGCTCGACCACGTAGTCCGCCTCGGCGATCAGGTCCAGGTTGTGCTCGATGACGACGACCGTGTGCCCCTGGTCGACCAGGGCGTGCAGGACCCGGATCAGCTTCTCGCAGTCGGAGAGGTGCAGGCCGATGGTCGGCTCCTCGAGGATGTAGAGGTTCGCCGCGGCCTGGCCGCGGGCCCGCTCCCGCCGGGCCGAGAGGCCCCTCGACAGCTCGGTCACGAGCTTCAGGCGCTGGGCCTCCCCGCCGGACAGGGTCGAGGAGCTCTGGCCCAGGGTCAGGTACCCGAGGCCGCAGTCGGACATCAGGCGGCAGACCTCCGCCAGCTCGGCGTGGAAGCCGAAGAATCCCGCGGCCTCGTCGAAGCTCAGCCGGAGCACCTCGCCGACCGACTTGTCCTTCCAGCGGATGTCCGAGAGCTCGGGCCCGTAGCGCAGGCCCTGGCAGTCGTCGCAGGGCAGGTAGGTGTCCGGCATGAACGCCATCTCGAGCCGGATCCTGCCCGCCCCCTCGCAGGCGACGCAGCGCCCGCCGACCGTGTTGAAGGAGAACCGGGAGGCCGTGTAGCCGCGGATCTTCGACTCGGGCAGCGAGGCGAAGAACTTGCGGATGACGTCGAAGATCCCGAGGTAGGTGGCGGGCGTCGAGCGCGGGGTCTTCCCGATCGGGGACTGGTCGACCTCGATGACGGCCCGGAATGCGCCGGCCCCGGCCAGCTCCCGGAACGCCGGCTCCTGCCCGCGCGAGAGGCGCGCAAACTGGGCGCCGGTGAGGCGCGGGCTCGCGGCCTTGATGGCCGCCGCCGCGGCGGGCCCCAGCACGTCGCGGAAGAGCGTCGACTTCCCGGCCCCGCTCGGCCCGGCCACCATCGTGAGGCGCCCCGTGGGTATCCGCAGGTTGACGCGCCTCAGGTTGCGCTTCGCGGCTCCGGCCAGCCGGACCCAGGACGGCGCGCCCCTTCCCACGTCCCTGCGGGAGCCGCGCAGGGGGTGCGGGATGCCGCGGGCGAGGAAGAGGCCGGTCAGGGAGGAGGCGTTCGCGCGGATCTGCGCCGGCGTCCCCTCGGCGAGGAGCTCGCCGCCGTGGATCCCGGCCGCCGGGCCCAGGTCGACGATCCGGTCCGCGCGCTCCATCAGCTCGTCGTCGTGCTCGACGACAAGCATCGTGTTCCCCTTGTCGCGGAGCGCGAGCAGGGTCTCGATCAGGCGCTGGTTGTCGCGGGCGTGGAGGCCGATGCTGGGCTCGTCGAGGACGTAGAGGACGCCGGCGAGGTTCGTCCCCAGCTGCGCCGCGAGGCGGATCCGCTGGGCCTCGCCCCCGGAGAGGGTCTTCGTCGCCCGGTCGAGCGACAGGTACCCGAGGCCCACGTGGTCCATGAACCTCAGGCGCTCCCGGATCTGCGGCACGATGTCGCGCGTCACGAGGCGGCCGCGCTCGTCGAGCGCGAGGCCTGCCAGGTTGGCGAGGAGCTGGGCGGGGGGGCAGGCGAGGAGCTCGGGCAGCGAGATTGCCGGACGCCGGCCCCTCATGGGGAGCCTCACGGCGCGCGAGACCCGGTTGAGGCGCGTGCCCCTGCAGTCCGGGCACTCCTCGCCCTCGCCGTCCTCGTCGGAGAAGTCCAGGCCCAGCTGGCGCAGCCGCTCGGCGTTCTCGTCGTCGTCCTCGGGCCTCGCCATCCACGGGTAGATCCAGCCGTAGCCCCGGCACGTGGGGCACCAGCCCCTCGCGGAGTTGAACGAGAAGTCCTTCGGGTCCAGCTCGGGGAAGGATTCGCCGGTCTCCGTGTCCGTCCGCGTGGTCGAGAACCAGGAGAGGACCTCGCCCGAGTCCGCGGCGACGAAGCACGAGCCCCGTCCGAGGGAGAGGGCGCGGTCGAGCGCCGCGCCGGGCCTGCGCTCCCCCTTCACGTCGGCGACCACGGCCTCGATGTCGTGCTCCTTGTAGCGGTCGAGCTTCCGGAAGGCGGAGACGCGCATCACCCGGCCGTCGGCCCTCATGAGCTCGAACCCCTGCCTCGCGATCCAGTCGGCGATCGGCTGGTGGTGGCCCTTGCGGCCGCGCACGAGGGGCGCGCAGAGGAGGACGCGGCGGGCGCGCCTGGCCTTGGACCCGGACAGGACCTTCGCCAGCAGCTTCCGCAGGGCCCCGGCGGACATCGGCCTCACGGGCCGGCCCGTCTCCGGGTGGTGCTGGACGCCGATCCTGGCGTAGAGGAGGCGCAGGTACTGCGCGACCTCCGTGATGGTGGCCACCGTCGACTTGTGGGAGCCGCGGGTCACGCGCTGCTCGATGGCGACCGCGGGCGGAATCCCAGAGAGGCGCTCGACGGCGGGCCTGGGCATCTGCTCCACGAACTGCCGCGCGTACGGCGACATGGACTCCATGAAGCGCCTCTGGCCCTCGGCGAAGACGATGTCGAAGGCGAGGGTCGACTTGCCCGAGCCCGACACGCCGGTGACGACGGTCAGCTTGCGGTGGGGGAGGCTGACCGAGATGTTCTTCAGGTTGTTCTCGCGGGCGCCGACCACCTGGATGGCGTCCGCCGGCGCCGGGGCCGGCGCCTCCTCGGCGGCGGCGAGCTCCTCCTGGAGCGGGGCCTGCCCGAGGGCGGCGGCGAGGAAGGGCGAGGTGGCGACGCCGGCGCGCGCGATCTCCTCCGGGGTCCCCTCCGCGACCACGCGGCCGCCGCCTGCGCCCGCCTCCGGGCCGACCTCGAGGATCCAGTCGGCCGCCTTGAGGACGTCCAGGTTGTGCTCGATGACGACGAGGCTGTGCCCACGCGCGACCAGGGCCTGGAGGACGCCCAGCAGGCGCCCGACGTCGTGCCTGTGCAGCCCCGTCGTCGGCTCGTCGAGGAGGATGAGGGCGCCGCGCCCCTCCTGGAGCCCCGAGAGGTAGCGGACGAGCTTCAGGCGCTGGGACTCGCCGCCCGACAGCGTGTTGAGCGGCTGGCCGAGCTTCAGGTAGGAGAGCCCGACCGCCTCGAGGGGCGCCAGGCGCGCCACGACCCTCGGCTCGCCGGCGAAGAACGCGGCCGCCTCCGCGATCGTCATCTCAAGGATGTCGGAGACCGGCCGGCCGTTCCAGGTGACGGCGAGGACCTCGGGCCTGAAGCGCCGGCCCTCGCACACGGGGCAGGGGACGAAGACGTCCGAGAGGAACTGCATCTCGACCCGCTCGTAGCCGAGGCCCTGGCAGTGGTCGCAGCGCCCGTTGCCCCCGTTGAAGGAGAAGGTCGAGGCGGTCATGCCGGCCTCCTGCGCCTGCGGAGTGCGGGCGAAGAGCTCCCGGATGACGTCCCAGGACTCGGAGTAGAGCGCCGGGTTCGAGCGCGGGGTGCGCGAGACCGGCCCCTGGTCGACGAGGACGGCCTCCGTGAAGAGGTCGGCGCCGCGGACCGACGCGAGGGTCGCCGGGTCCTCCGCGAGCCGCCCCCGGTGGGCCAGGAGGCCCTGGTGGACCACGTTCACGAGGATCGTGGACTTTCCCGAGCCCGAGACCCCGGAGAGGCACACGAACCTGCCGAGGGGGATCCGCAGGTCGAGGCCGGCGATGTTGTGCTTCCTGGCGCCCAGGATCTCGAGGGCGGGCTGGCCGGGGACGACCGGCCGCTTCCCGGCGGAGCCGGGGATCGTCATCCTGCCCGAGAAGTAGGCGCCCGTGAGGCTTTCGGGGCTCGCCAGCATCTTCCTCACGCTGCCCTGGAAGACGACGTACCCGCCCCGCGCCCCGGGCTCCGGGCCGATCTCGATCACGTGGTCGGCCGCGCGGATCATGGCCTCGTCGTGCTCGACGACGACCACCGTGTTACCGGCCGCCACGAGCGCCCGGATGATCCCCACCAGGCGGTCGATGTCCCGCGGGTGCAGGCCGACGCTGGGCTCGTCCATGACAAAGAGGGTGTCGACGAGCGAGGTGCCGAGGCAGCCCGTCAGGTTGACGCGCTCCACCTCGCCGCCGGAGAGGGTGCGCGACGACCGGTCGGGCGTCAGGTAGCCGAGCCCCACCTCGCGCAGGTAGCGCAGCCGCGTCAGGATGGAGTCGTGCGCCAGCTCGGCGTGCCGGCCGCCGGAGGGGACCGTGCCCGAGACGAGGGAGAGGAGCCGGTCGACCGGCATCGCGTAGAGCTCGGGGAGCGTGTGCCCGCGCCAGCGCCAGCAGAGCGCCTCGGGCTGGAGCCGGCCGCCCCCGCACGCCGGGCACGTGCTGTAGGAGCGGTAGCGCGAGAGGAACACCCGCACGTGCATCTTGTAGGTGTTGCGCTCCAGCCAGCGGAAGAACCCCTTCACGCCGTACCAGGCCTTCGGCCACTCCTTGCCGTTCTCGCCGTAGCCCGGCTCCCCGTCGACGACGAAGGCCTTGTGGGCGGCGCTCAGGCGCTCGAAGGGGATGTCGGTCGGGATCCTGAGCCTCCGTGCGAACTTCCGCAGGTCCTCCTTGGAGGAGCTGTACACCTCGCCCTCCCAGCAGCGGATGGCCCCGTCGTCTATCGAGACCGAGGGGTCCGGTATCGCCAGGCGGTAGTCGATCTCGATCACGCGGCCGAACCCGCGGCACTTGGGGCAGGCCCCGAGCGGGGAATTGAACGAGAAGAGGGCGGGCGTCGCCGGCCGGAACTTCCTCCCGGACTTGGGGGAGTGCAGGCCCCGCGAGAAGTGCCCGAGCTCGGCGTTCTCCCCGGCGGAGAAGACGCGCACCTCCCCGCGGCCGAAGTGCATCGCCGTCTCGGCCGCCTCGAGGAAGCGCGCCATCGACGGCCCCTCGACCTTGACCCGGTCCTGGACGACGAAGATGCGCTCCGCGCCGGAGACGGCGCCCGGGTCCAGGATGAGCTCGTCGACCCGGTGGAGCCCGAGTTCGCCCGCCGCCGCGCGCGGGACGAGCGCCCGGACGTAGGCCTGGTTCTTCAGGCTGGCGAGGATCTCGGGCCACGCGAGGCTCTGGGGCCTGGCGACCTCGAAGGCGACGATGACGGCCCGGCCCGGGTGCGCGGCCAGCGTCTTCCTCCAGACGCCCTGCGGGCTGTCGTCCTCCACCTTCTCGCCGGTGTCCGGGTCGAAGCACTCCGCCGCGTGGCTGAACCACACCTTGAAGAAGTCCGTCAGCTCCGTCATCGTGCCGACGGTCGAGCGCGACGACTTGACCGTGTTCGTCTGCTCGATCGCGATCGACGGCCGGACATTCTCGATGGAGTCCACCCGCGGCTTGTCGAGGAGTTCCAGGAACTGGCGGGTGTAGGCGCTGAAGGTCTCGACGTAGCGCCTCTGCCCCTCGGCGTGGAGCGTCTCGAAGACGAGCGAGCTCTTTCCCGCCCCGGAGAGGCCCGTCACAACCACGTAGCGCCCGAGCGGGATGTCGAGGTCGAACCCCTTCAGGTTGTTCTGGCGCACGCCCCGCAGCCGGACGCACTCCGGCGCGGGCCTGCCGGCCGCGGCCTTGTCGCTTTGCTTCCTGCTCACGGCTCGGACGGAATGTCGCCTTCGCCAAGAAGCGAATCGAAGAGGGAGATATATTTCCCGGCCTGCCTCTGCGGGTCGAAGGCCCCGCGGGCGAACTCCGCCGCCTCGGCCGAGCGCGCGGCCCTCGACGCGGCCGGCTCTCCCGCCAGCCGGGCCACGGCCGCGCGGAAGGCGGCCAGGTCCCCGTGCTCCAGCATCCAGCCCGTCCTGCCCTCGACGAAGCACTCGCGTATCCCGAGCGCCCTGCAGGCGACGGCGGGCAGGCCGTGGGCCTGCGCCTCGATGAGGAAGTTGGAGAGCGCCTCCTCGCGCGAGGCGTGGACCGCGACGTCGGCGGCCCGGTAGAGGGGGCCGGGGTCCTCCTGGAAGCCGAGGAAGCGGACCCTGCCCCCGAGCCCGAGCTCCGCGGCCCTTCGCTCGCACCCGGCGCGCGCCGGGCCCTCCCCGGCAAGCCACAGCCTCCAGTCGA
Organism: Opitutaceae bacterium; assembly: GCA_036489955.1. GTDB lineage: Bacteria > Verrucomicrobiota > Verrucomicrobiia > Opitutales > Opitutaceae > Palsa-1447. The sequence goes on along the minus strand of DASXEV010000029.1, from coordinate 70,201 downwards.
GGTCCCGGGGCAGGCCGGCCGCCATCTCGAGCAGGAACCGCTGGTTCTTCTCGGGCCTGAACATGGCGACGGAGAGGAGGACGGTGCTCGCCGGGCCGGCGCCGAGGCTCCGGCGCAGGGCCTCGTCCCGGCCGCCGCCCGGGTCCGCGAAGACGAGGCTGTTGCGGATGACGGAGACCTTCGCCGGCTCGAGGCCGTGGCGGGAGACGAGCTCGTCGGCCGCCTCGCGGCTGTTGGTCACCAGGTGCGACGCCCTCCGGACCGAGGAGTAGTAGAGGCCGGGAAGGCGGTTGCCCGCCCGCAGCGTCGCCACGACCCGGGTCCTTCGCCCCCAGGACCTCGCGCGGCGCTGGATCCGGCCGGCAAAGAGGTTGGCGGTCTTTCCCATGCAGAGGACGATGTCACGGTCCCCCAGCACCGCCTCCATGAGCCCGGGGCCGAACCAGTCGAGGCCCGTGTCGAACGGCTGCAGGACCCGGTGGGCGCAGCCCTCCGGGGGCCGCAGGCGGCCGCCCGGCCGGAACGTCACGAGGAGGGAGTCATGGCCGGGCGCGGCGAACCGGCCCGCCAGCAGGATAGACTGGCGCTCGGTCCCGCCGCTCCGCAGGTAGTCCTGGAGGACGGCGATCCTCATCGGCGGCCCGCAAGGAAAGGTTGGCGTCCGCGTCGCGAAGGCTCTGGAATATGGGTATGGCCGGTCAAATAGCGCCCCCGCGATGAGGTCCCCCCTTGGACAGCTGGTCGCCCGCTGGATGGTGCTGGCGCTCGGGGTCGTCATCGCGACCCGTGTGATCCCGGGGATTCATTGCAGCGACCCGGCCGCCCTCGTCGTCGCGGTGCTGCTCCTCAGCTTCTTCAACGCGATCCTGAAGCCGCTCCTCCTCCTGTTCACGCTTCCGTTCATCATCCTCACGATGGGACTCGGGGTAGTGGTGATCAATGCCTTCCTGTTCCTCATCGTCGGCCGCCTCGTCGAGGGCTTCAGGGTCGACGGCTTCTGGCCGGCCGTCGGGGGGGCGATCGTGCTCAGCGTCACGAACTTCGTCGTCAGCCGCCTGATCCGGAGCTCCGGGCCCCCGGCGCCCCCCTCGCGGCCGCGGCCCGGCCCGGGCGGCGACGTCATAGATATTTAGTTGCCCGCTTGGCGCGCAGCGGCACGTTGGCGCAATGCCAGAAACGACGGAATACGACCTGATTGTCATCGGTGGGGGACCCGCGGGCTATGCGGGCGCGATCCGGGCCGGCCAGCTTGGCAAGAAGGTGGCCTGCATCGAGCTGGAGCGGGCCGGAGGCACCTGCCTCAACTGGGGCTGCATCCCGACGAAGGCGCTCCTGAAGAGCGCGGAGCTCTACCAGAAGATGAAGAAGGCGGACGCCTTCGGCCTCAGCGCCTCGGGCGTCGGCTTTGACTTCGCGAAGGTGATGGAGCGCTCGAGGGGCATCGCCGGCCAGATGGCGAAGGGGGTCGAGTTCCTCTTCCGCAAGAACAAGGTCGACTACGTCGTCGGCTCCGGGCAGGTGAACGCGCCCGGGATGGTCTCCGTGACGTCGGGCGAGCAGAAGGGGAAGTTCTTCAGGACTAAGAACATCCTCGTCGCCACGGGCTGCCGGATGCGGCGCATCCCCGGCCTCGAGACGGACGGGGTGCGTGTCATGACCTCGCGCGAGGCCCTGGCGTCGAAGGCGCTTCCCAAGTCGGTCATCATCGTCGGCGCCGGCGCCATCGGCGTCGAGTTCGCCTACTTCTACAACGCCTTCGGCTCGAAGGTGACGCTCGTCGAGATGCTCCCCCAGATCCTTCCCGTGGAGGACGAGGAGGTGTCGAGGACGCTCCAGCGCTCCTTCGAGAAGCAGGGGATCACGATGCACCTTGGCACGAAGTGCGAGAACTTCAGGGTGGGGAAGGGCTCCGTGAAGGTGGACCTCGTCGCGGGCGAGACCCGCACGCCCGCCGAGGCCGAGGTCGTCCTCTCCGCGATCGGCGTCGTCGCGAACCTCGACGGGGCCTTCGCCCCGGCCGTGCGCCCGGAGCTGGACAGGAGCTACCTGAAGGTCGGGGACGACTACCAGTCGACGATCCTCGGGATCTACGGGGCGGGCGACATCATCGGGCCCCCCTGGCTGGCCCACGTCGCCACCTTCGAGGCCGTGAACGCCGTGAACGGCATGTTCGGCCACGGCAAGGCGAGGCGCGTCAGGAACTTCCCGGGCTGCACGTACTGCCAGCCCCAGGTCGCGAGCACGGGCCTCACGGAAAAGGCGGCCCGCGCGAAGGGCCTCGACATCAAGGTCGGCAAGTTCCCGTTCACGGCGTCCGGCAAGGCCGTCGCCTCGGCGGAGACGGAGGGCTTCGTGAAGGTGGTCACGGACGCGGGGACGGGCGAGATCTACGGGGCGCACATCATCGGCAGCGAGGCCACCGAGCTCATCGCGGAGTACGGCCTTGCGATGGAGCTGGAGGCGACGGCCGAGGAGATCCACCAGACGATCCACGCGCACCCGACCCTCAGCGAGGCGGACATGGAGGCCGCGGCTGCGGCCCTCGGCGAGGCGATCCACATCTGATGGGTCGGGCGGCGGCCAAGGCCGGCGCCCTGGCGGCGGCGCTCCTCGCGCTTGCCGGGGACCCCGGCCGGGCCGCACCGGCGCCGGTCGACCTCGAGCAGTCCCTTTCCCGGGCGGTCCCGACCGCCGCCGCGAGGGCGGCCGCCCGTGCCGCGGGCCTTGACCTGGCTTCCCGGCCCGGGACGGGCGGCGCCGACTCCGTGACGGCGCTCGTCTGCCTGGGGCCCATGGGGGGCCCCGCCAGCCGGCAATGGGTCGTGCGCTTCAGGATGGCCCAGGCCGCCGGGGCGAAGAGCAGCTCCGGCACGTTCTACACGACGGCGGGCGACGTGTTCACGTTCCCCTCCGCCCGCGCGGCGATGGACGTCCGCATCGTGGGCCCGGTGCCCACGGGGGACGGCGGGGGCCCGGCGGCCCTGGAGGACGAGCGTGTCCTCGTCAGCTCCGACTTCCTGCGCCTCGACCTGACCCGCGCGGCCAGGGTCCTGCAGAGGATGCACGGGGCCGGCAAGCCCCCCGGCCTGCACCTCACGGTCGCCCCGGAGCCCGAGCGCAACGCCGACGCGCCGTCCGTACGGGCCGCGTTCGAGCGGCTCGGCATCGGCGAGGGCGACCGGCGTTCCTTCGCCGGCGCGCTGCCGGCCCTGGCCGAGTTCTTCACCGCCGCCGAGAGGACGCCGGGCCTCAGCGACATCCTTTTCAGGGTCGTCCGGATGCCTTCCCTCTTCACGGTGCTGCGCCATGGCGGCGAGCCCGGGCTCTCGGTCCGGTTCATTGGCGGCGGGGCCGCGGGCGAAAAGGCGGCCTTCTGGAGGGGCGGGCGGGACCCGTCCCTCTGCACCCTCAGCTTCGTGGTGGAGGCGTTCGGCGGGCCCGTCCTCGACGTCGTCCTCTACGCGGTGCCCCCAGCCCCGCCTTACGAGGCGACCGCGGGGATCGTCGGCGCCGCGGCGTATTCGCCGGGGGCGCGGGACAAGGTCCTCGTGATGCGCGTCCTCTTGGCGTCCCCGGCCGTGCCCTTGGAGGGCGACTGACTGGGGATGCGGCTATGGCGCCGGCCCGAAGGCCAGCATCATTGCGTCACCTCGTAGACCTCGATCAGCGCCGTCCCCGTGGCTCCTCCCACGCCCGCGACCTGCGCGGTGTAGCTGCCCGGCTGAAGCGTCACGATCACCGCGGAATCCTTGCTGCCGCTCGCGAATGGGAAGGCGCCGGCGAGCGCCTCGGCCGCCGCGATGTTGGCCGGTGAGGCGGCTGTCTGCGCCGGAATGACCGTGACCGGGGTGCCCCAGTCGTCGTTCTGAGCGAGGACGTTGCCGGCACTGTCGAACACGGTGAGGACCGGGTCCGACAGGGCGCCGGAGACCCCGAACGGGGACAGCCCGGGCCCCACTCCCCGGATGAGCAGGGTCTTCGGCGAATTCCCAGTCACGATGAAGCCGCCAATTAGGACGCCGGCCCCGGAGGTGACCTGGCCGCGCGTCGAGATGTTGACGAGGCGCTGGTACTCAGACTGCGGGTTGACGCTCGCGTCGTAGATCTCCGCGAGGGCGATGCCGCCTGCGCCGGCGTCGGCGCTGCTCACCTGCATGGTATAGGCTCCGGGGGCCAGCGTCGTCAGGATGGCGCAGTCGGCGCTTGCTGCCGGTAGGGCGAAGGCACCGACCCGCGCGAAGACGGAGGCGAGCGAGGCCCCGCCACCCCACGCCGAGTTCGACGCGATGAGGTTGCCGCCGGAGTCCTCGAGGGTGAGCTTTGGCGTCGAGAGGGTCCCGGGGACCCCGAAGTTGTCGAGGCCCGGACCCACGGCTCGTAGCAGCACGGCCTTGGGGGCCGGCCCCGCGATGACAAACCCGGCAATCAGGATGTTCTGGCCGCCGCTCACCATTCCCCTGGACGAGAGGTTTATCAGCCTGTCCGTCCTCAGGGTCGAGCCGGAGAGGCCCCCGAACTGGGCCGTGGCGCCGGAGGGGAGGATCTCAGTCCCCGTCACGGTCGTCGTCGACGGGTCGATGGTTCCGGTGACGGAGGTAGTTGTGGAGGTTTGGGCGGTGTAGCTGTCGTTGGCCCCCACGGTTCCCAGGCTTCCGTAAACATATCCCGGGCCCACCGTCAGCACGTAAACCTCGTCCTGGGTCCCGACGACCGAGTAGACGGTCCCGGTTGAGGAATTTATGAGGGGCGACGGGTAGTAGCCGGATATCCCGGCGGACGGGCCGTCGTAGGGGTCCAGCGAGGCCGTGAAGGAGATGCCCAGCTGCGAGATGGTCCCGCTCAGCGTGTTCCCCGCAAGCTGGCCGGTGAGCGTCAGGGTCGGTCCAGGCGTTGAGCCGCCCGTCAGCGCGGTCGTCGTCGCGCTGAAATTGCCGTTCTGGTCGGGCGTGAAGGTGACGACCATGCCCTCCGACAGGGACGGGAAGTAGGCGACAAGCGTCCCGGTGCTGTCGTCGGGGGCCACGTAGGCCGCGACGTTCGTGTCCGGCCCGGCAGTGCGAGTTTGGCCGCCCCTTGCGGTCGACGAGCTCGTCGAGCCGCCCGTCGAGGCGAAGAACATCCTCGGTCCGACGGCCTGGACGGACAGGGTGAACGTCTGGCTGGGGGCCGGATTGTAGAAGTCGCTCCCCGGCTGGCTCACCTGAATCGTGACCAGCCCCGGCGCCCCGGTGACCGTGAGCGTCGAGCCGTTGATCATCGCCGGGCCGCTGAGGACCGTGAACGTGACCGGCAGGCCGGAGCTTGCCATAGCCTGGAGCGTCAGGGGGGCGGCGTTGGTGAGCAGGTTGATCGGCTGGACATAGCTGAGCGTCTGCGACAGCGCCTGGGTGTTCAGCAGGACCGACGCCGTCGCCGTCGTGTAATCGAGCGTATCGCTGGGCGTGAAGAGGACTCCGAGCGTGACCCCGCCCGAGGCGACCGCCGCCCCGCTCGGCGGATTGTAGGTGAACACGCCGGGGACGTTGGCCGTGGCGTTCAGCTGGGTCCCGGAGAGCGCCGTGCCCGCCGGTACATTCGCCGGCTGCGGCCAGGTGATCACGGGTGTCGCCTGCCCGATGACGAGGGTCCCGGACGCGGTGCCCGTGTAGTCGGGATCGCTGATCGTACCCACCACGGCGTAGGTTCCCGCCGTCATGGGCACCGTGGATGAGCCGTTGTAGGTGAAGTTGACCGTTAGGCTGCTCGGGGTCGTGGTCGCCGTCGCGGGTTCACCCGCGCCGCTATAGGTCTGGCTGAGGCTGCCGAGGGTGACACCGGCGGGGGCCGTGCTGACCGAGAGGGTCACTGCGCCTGTGGCCGTTGTGTAGTCGGTCCCGTCCGTGGGCGTGAAGAGGACGCTGAGCGCCGGGTTGCCTGCGGGGACGAGGTTGCCTGCCGCCGGGGTGTAGGCGAAGGTGCCCGCCACGTTCGCCGTGGCGTCCAGCTGCGTACCGCTCAGGGGGACGCCGTACACGATGGGTAGGGGCGTGGCCCAGGTGACGACCGGCGTCGCCTGGCCGATGACCAGCGTGCCGGAGACCGAGCCCGTGTAGTTCGGGTCGACGATCGTGGCGACCACCGAGTAGGTTCCGGCCCCCACCGGCCCCATCGTGTAGCCGCTCGTCGCTATGCCCACGATCTCGAAGCTTCCGCCGGCGGCGCCCTCCGAAAGGCTGGACACCCCGTTCTGCGTGCTGCCGGTGTAGCTTCCCTGATCCGCCAAGACGCTCACCTCAATGACCGCCTGCTGTCCGGAGGTGAGTACGCCGTCGTGCACTGCCGCGGTCGCCACGTCCGAATTGATGCCGTAGGTCGTCGTCCCGTAGACAGTTCCGGCGGTGGACCCCGTCACGCTCACGTAGATGTCCTGGCCGATGGCCGCCGCATAGGAGGAGAGGGTGCCGCCCGAGAGCGTCACCGCCTGGGGCACGCCGTTGTACGTATAGAGGGCGGTGAGGCCGGGCGGGACCGTGGTGATGGAGGCGTTCTTGACCGTGCCGTCGTAGGTCTGGCCGAGGCTGCCCAGCGTCGGCGTGATGGCCGCAGCCGTGATGGTGGCCGTCGCCGTGGGCTCCGTCAGGATATAGTTTCCGGAGTCGCCGCCGCTGATCGTCAGGCCGGCGACCGTGACCGTCTTGTTCGCGCCCGCATTCGCGTCGGTGAAGGCGCCCGAGGCGCCGCTCGTGACCAGCGTCACGGAATCCCCGCCCAGCACTCCCACGAGGGCTGCGCCCGAGGTGCCGATCGTAGCCAGGGTCGAGCCGTCGTAGACCTTGTTGCTCGCGGTGACCCCGGAGACGGTGAGGTCCGCCGAGGAGATCGTCGCCGTCGTCGTGGGCTGGGTCAGCGAGTAGTTTCCGGAGTCCGCCCCCCCGATGGTGAGGCCCGTGATGGCGACGGTCTTGCCCACGCCGACCGTCTTCGTCGCGAACAGGCCGGTGGCTGCGCCCGTCCCGAGCGTGACGGTGTCGCCGGAAAAGACACCGACCAGGGCTGCGCTCCCTGTGCCGATCGTTGCCGTGCGGGTGCTGTCGTAGACCTTGCCGCTCGCCGTGACCCCGGAGACGGTGAGGCCCGCCGAGGAGATCGATGCCGTGGCCGCGGGCTGGGTCAGCGAATAGTTTCCGGAGTCCGCACCCCCGAGGGTGAGGCCCGCGATGGTCACGGTCTTGCCCGCGCCGACCGTCTTTGTGGCGAATGTGCCGGTGGCCCCGCTCGCCACAAGGGTAACGGTGTCGCCGGAGAAGACACCGACCAGTGAGGCTCCCCCCGTGTTGATCGTTGCCGAAAGCGTGCTGTCATAGGCCTTGTTGCTGGCCGTGGCTCCGGAGACGTTAAGGCTCGCCGAGGAGATCGATGCCGTGGCCGTGGGCTGGGTCAGCGAATAGTTTCCGGAATCCGCTCCCCCGATGGTGAGGCCCGCGATGTTCACGGTCTTGCCCGTGCCAACCGTTTTCGTTGCAAACAATCCGGTGGCCCCGCTCGTCCCGAGGGTGACGGTGTCGCCCGAGAAGACGCCAACCAGGGCTGCGCTCCCCGTGTTGATCGTTGCCGTCTGGGTGCTGTCGTAGACCTTGCCGCTCGCGGTGACGCCGGAGACGGTGAGCCCCGCCGAGGAGATCGATGCCATGGCCATGGGCTGGGTCAGGGTGTATTCCGAGGAGTTGGAACCCCCGAGGGTGAGGCCCGAGATGGCCACGGTCTTCAGCGTGCCGACCGTCTTCGTGAGGAAAGAGCCGGTAGCGCCGCCCGTGCCGAGGGTCACCGTGTCCCCGGGCATGACGCCGACCAGCGCGGCGCCGGTCAAATTGATTGTTGCAGCCGTAGACGAGTTATAGGGTCTGCCGTTTGCCGTGATTCCGGACACGGTGAGCGTTGCCGTGGTGACCGTGTACGCAGACGAATTGCCCGAGGCCTGCGCAAACGTGTAGTTGCCGTGGTCGGAGGTGAGGCCCGAGCCCGTGATGGCGTAGTTGCCGACGACGCTCGTGGCCGTCGCGGTGGTGGAAAAGGAGAGCGTACCCGTGGTGGCGCTCGTCTGGTTGTCGCCGTTCACGAAACCGGTGACCGTGCCGCCCAGGGCCGCGAGGCTCGCGCCGTGGGCCGACGACGCGGAATTCGCCGCGTATGTCAGCATGGCGGCGCCGACAGTGTAGGCGGTCGAGTTTGCTGCCGCCTGGACGAAGACATAGTTGCCGCCGTTGGCCGTGAGTCCGGTCCCGTCGATCGCGTAGGTGCCGGTGTTGCTTGAAGGGGTGGCGGTTGTCGTGAAGGAGAGCGTGCCCGTGGTGGCTGTCGACTGGTTGTCGCTGTTGACAAACCCTGTCACCGTTCCGCCCAACGAGGAGGTCGCCGCGCCATAGACCGATGAAGCCGCGTTCGCGTGGTAGGTCAGCGTCGCCTTGGCGATCGTGATCAGGAGCGTTGCCGTGCCGGTGCCACCGCCGTTAATCGCTCCGATCGTGACGGAAAAGGAGCCGTTGTTTGTCGGGGTTCCGCTGATAAGGCCCGAGGAGCTGGTGAGCGTCACGCCCGCCGGGAGAGTGCCCGTCACGCTGTAGCTCGTGGGCAGGTTGGAGCCGGAGATCGTGTATGAAAAGGGCGCGCCGTAGGACCCGCTGGCCGTGAGGGGACTGGTGACCGACGGGCTGGTCCCGGCAAGGGAGAAGATCGTGCCCGTTCCAATCGCCGGATCGTAGTTGAAGTCCTGGTCGTTCGTGGTCCCGTAGAATTTGCCGTCGCTTCCCTGGATGAGCGCGCCGTTCGGGTAGGCATGGTCGCCGCCCGCACCCGTGGCCCCCGTGAAGTTGTAGATTACGGTGAAGCCGGTGCCGTCGGTGTTAATCCTGAAGATAGTCCCGTAGCCGTTGCCCGCGGTCCCGCTGGCGGAGGTCCCTCCCTGGTAGCAGGTCCCGTAGAGCTTGCCGTCGCTGGCCAGGAGCAGCCGGCCAAGGGGGTAGGCGCCGTCGGTCGTCCCGTTGAAGGAGTGCAGCGTCGTGAACCCGGTGCCGTCCGTGTTGATGGTGAAGACGCTTCCCCATGCGCTGGTTCCCCCCTCGGAGGTCGAGCCATAGAGCGCGGTCCCGCTACCCTGGATCAAGGCGGCCAGAGGCTCGCAGCCCGAGGGAAGAATGTGGAGCTGAGTGTACGTGCCGCCGGTCGTTAGTTTGAAGATGACCGGCGCCGACGCCGGCGTCGAATTGTCCTCGTCGCCGTCGGTCACGCCGTAAAGGTTCCCGTCGCTGGCGGAGAGAAGTGTATTGAACCCGACTCCCCCGTCAGTCTCGTGGAACTGCTTGAACGGGTCGACGTAGCCCGTGTTGGTGATGCTCAGCTTGTAGATCTGCCACTCGTCGATCGCGCCGCCGTCGCTGGAATCTGCGTTCCCCGCCGAGTCGCCGGCACCGTAGAGGAAGCCATCGCTGCCGATCGCAAGTCCGTTTGTCTGGTATTCGGCAAGCGTGCCGGGGGTGGGATAGCCGAACTGCTTGTAGAGAGTGAAGCCGCTGCCGTCCGTCCCCAGCTGGTAAAGGACGCCGTACGCGCCTTGGCCGCCCTGCTCCGTGACGCCGTAAAGCTTACCGTCAGAGGCCAGGACAGGATTGTATTCTGGGTTCGCGCCGTTGGTGTTGAAAGCGCCGCCGCTGTTCGTGACACTGAATGCGTGCAGCACCGTGAAGCTCGTGCCGTCGGTCTTCATCGAGTAGACCGAGCCGCCGTCGTTGCTGGGCGAGCTCGTGTTCGCGGTGCCGTACGTTGAGCCGAAGAGGGTGCCGTCGCTCGTCTGGAACACGCCGTCAATCGGATTTGTCCCGTCTGAGACGGCGAACGTGTGCAGCGTCGCGAAGGTGTAGGTCTGCGCCGCCGCCTGCTGCGCGGAGACGAGCGCGAGAAGAGCGATCAATGCGGAGGCGATTCTGCTGCGCAGGCCATGCAGCGCGCACGGGGGTGTGGAGAAATAGAGCGAGTCATCCATGGTTGAAGCCTTCCTCTTGGGTAAAGTGCCCTTTGCCGGCGTTCGGCCCGACCCTCAGAAAGCAATTTTGTGCAGGCCCTTGCAAGGTGCATTAGTTGCCGAACAGAAGCTAAACACATTTGTAACCTTCGGGTGTCGAACACTGCCGCACCGGGGAGTCGGCCAAGAGACGGATGGAAGCGGCCTTGCAACGGTCCCCGGCATTGCCCCGCCTCAGCGGCTTCTGGGCTCCCCTCCCGGATTAACGCCCAACTCTCCCGTTGTGCCTGCGGCGGCAAACCGCCAAGCTGGTCCGGATGGCTCGGCAGACAGGCCGGGCCGGAAAGCAAATCCCCAACCCCCCCTCGCATTGGAGGCCCTCGCCAGGATCGGTGAAGTAGGTCCCGGTGCAGGGGTGTCTTATCCCTAATGAAGCCGAAACATGCCCCACGGTCCCGTCTTGGCAGGATTGGCGCCCTCATGAAGGCAGAGTGCCTGATCCTGGCATTCTGTGTCGTTGCCGCCTCGCGGGCGCAGGCGCCCAAGAACCCGTACCCGGTGATGGCACCGGTGGACCAGTACCTCATGGCCGACCGTGATGCCGAGATCGCGCTCGCGCGCAGCGCGGCCCCGGAGGCGTTGTCGCGCGACGCGGCCGTGCTTGTCCTCGGCAAGGCCGGGTACGAGACCGCGGCCGAGGGCAGGAACGGCTTCACCTGCATCGTGGAGCGGGGATGGACCTCGCCGTTCGACAGCCCCGACTTCTGGAACCCCAAGGTGCGCGCGCCGATCTGCTACAATCCGGCCGCCGTCCGCTCGGTCCTCCCGTACACGATCTACCGGACGAGGCTTGCGCTGGAGGGGCTGCCGCTCGCGCGGCTCAGGGAGAGCGTGAAGGCCGCGGTCGCCAGGGGGGAGCTGCAGGTGCCCGCGCCCGGCGCCATGTCCTACATGATGGCGAGGAACGGGTACCTGGGCGACGACGCGGGCCACTGGCATCCCCACCTCATGTTCCACATCCCCAGGGCCGGGGGCGCCACCTGGGGCGCGAACCTCCCGGGCTCGCCAGTCGTGTACAATGACCAGTACACCGACATGCCCGAGCCGGAGACCATCTTCTTCGTGCCGGTCGGCCGCTGGTCGGACGGGACGCCCGCCCACGGGATGTAGGGCCGGGGCGTCCGGGCCCCTCAGGGCACCGTCCCCGAGTACCCCAGCTGGGCGAGCCTCGCCTCGCAGGCCGCGATCCTGCGGTACTCGGCGTTGATCTCGACCATCTCCTCCTGCGTCAGCCGCTTCGTCGGCAGCGTCCTGTCCCTGTAGAAGTACTTCAGCTTCGAGTTGAACTCGAGGTCCGAGCTGTTCCAGACCCAGTCGTCGTGGCCCCTCCAGGTGATGAGGGCCGGGTCCGCAGGCCTCAGCTCCTGGAACGCCCTCACGTCCACGTGGGCGAAGTCCGGGCGCTCGGCGCCGTCATGGTAGTGCCATTCCGGGGCCTGCCGGCTTCCCCGCTCCTCGTGGGGGACCTCCTGGTTCACGATCTCGACGACCCTCGCCACGGCCTGGTCCAGCATCGCCTTCACCTCGTCGATTCCCGCAGCGGGAGGGACGAGGGGGGCGGGCCCCTGCGGCACGGCGACGGCGGGCGGCGGCGCCGGGGCCGCTGCCTTGGGTGCGGCCGCCGCGGGCCTGATGGAGACCACGAGGTCGTCCCGCACCTTGATGACGACGTCGGTGTAGCTGAGGATCTTCACGGAGCCGGCGTCGATGGTGCTCCTGGGCCGGCCCTTCTCGGCGATCACCTTCTCCATGCTGTCGCCCACGTTGACCGCCATGACGGCCGAGGCGGACATCACGAAGAGGGAAAGCGAGCGGCCGATCCGTGCTGCTCGTTCGGAGATTCCGGGCAGTCGGCCCATGAGCGGTTCTGGAATCACACCCGGGAGCGTGGGGCGTCCGGCCCGCCAAGTCAGCCTTGGGAACTACGTACCATGTCCTAAACGCAAGTATTTACATTTAATTACCTTGCGTGGGGAATACCCCGGCCGCCCCGAAGGCCGGTCTGGCGTTTTCCGGGGGCCTTGGGCAAGGCTTCCGCGATGGCCGAGCCCGCCGCCCACCGCGTCCCGCCGCACGTCAACGTCCACAAGCTGGCGCGCATCGCGCTCTTCGGGTTCATCCTGACCTTCATCGGGGCGCGGATCTGCGTGTTCATGATCATGGCCCGCAAGATGCCGAACCTGTACTTCTTCATGAGCGGGACCCACGTCCACCACCTCAACTACGGGATCTTCCTGCTGGCGGGCGTCGGCGGGTACGCCGTCTTCCGCCGCCCCTGCGGCCGCGCGGCGGAGCTGGCGGCCCTCGTCTACGGGATCGCGATGGCCCTCACGTTCGACGAGTTCGGGATGTGGCTCCACCTGGGCGGCAGTTACTGGCAGCGGGCCAGCATCGACATGGTGGTCGTCGTCGCCGCCATCATCGCCTTCTTCGCCTACGTCCGCTCCATCGAGAGGCTGGGGTCCCGGCACCGGTGGGCCTTCGCCCTCCTCGCCCTGGCCGTCGCAGGCTTCGCCTGGGCGCTGTACTCGGCCGGAAACCGCCTGGGGACGCTTGTCGGCCCGAGGCTCGAGGAGCTGGAGCAGGCGTCCTCGCCCTAGCCGAGGCCCCGGACCTCGCGCACGATCCCCGTCAGGTACGGGATCAGCTGCTTCTTGCGGCTCACGATCCCGGGAAGCTCGAAGATCTCGTCCTTCTCGAGGTGCGGGTAGCTGATCCGCTCGATGAAGTCGGGCTCGCCCTTGACGACGAGGAGCGAGTTTTGGGTGTTGATGTCCGTGACGAGGAGGGCCGCGAAGCCCAGGCGCTCGGACCGGCGCAGCTCGGAGAGGGCGAGGGAGATCTCCTTCGCCCGGCCCCAGAAGCTCGCGAAGCCGAGCTCCTCCACCTGGGAGACCGAGAACCGGTAGCCGCCCTCGTCGTAGGCCTTCTGGTCGGCGCGCACGATCTGCTCCGGGCTCTGGGCCTGGATGACCGAGCCCGAGGAGAAGATCGCCTCGGCGAGCTCGCGCGGGTTCTCGCCGGCGACGCCGGCCAGCCAGGCGAGGATCTCCGCGTCCTTCGGAGTCGTGGTCGGGCTGTTCAGGTGCAGCGTGTCGGAGATGAGGCCCGACATCATGATGCCGGCGATCTCGGGCGTCGGGGTGAGGCCCGAGGAGCGGAACAGGCCGGCCACGATCGTGCAGGTGGAGCCCACCGGCTCGTTGATGAAGAGGATGGGGGAGGGCGTCGCCACGGGGCTCAGGCGGTGGTGGTCGATGATCTCCGTCACCTCCACCTCCTCGGCGCCGCTCACGGCCTGCGTGAGCTCGTTGTGGTCGACGAGGACGAGGCGGGTCCGCACGGGCTTCAGGACGTCGCTCTTCGAAAGGACGCCCGCCAGGCAGCCGCCCTCGTCCAGGACCACGAGGGCGGGCCCCTCGTGGGCGGCGATCTTGCGCCTCACCTCCCCGATCCGCGCGTCGCGGCTCACGGTCCCGAAGGTGCGCTCGATGACCCTCGAGATGCTGGACGCCGTCCGCACGACGAAGGCCGTCGTCGCCGAGTCGTACGGGCTGCCGATGACGCTGACGCCCGCCCTGCGGGCGGCCTCGACGACCGCAGGGTCGACGGGGAGGCCGCTTGTCACGATGATCCCCCGCAGCCCGAGCTCGATGGCGCGCATCTGGACGTCGGCGCGGTCGCCGACGATGATGAGCGACTTGGCGGCCGGGATGCCCTCGCGCTCGGAGATCTTCCAGAACGAGCGGATGTCCATGGTGCCGACCCGGACGTAGAGCTCCTCGTCGCGCGCGCCGTCGACGAGGTGGATGACGTTCGCCTTCAGGGCCCGGGCGATGTTGGCCAGGGTGCCCTGGACCTGCCGCATGAGCTTCGGGCGGCTGACCCGCGGGATGAAGATGCCGCCCAGCCTCGGGAGCGACAGGGTGCCGATGACGCGCCTCGAGGCGTCGACGACGGGAAGGAGCGCGATGTCGTGCCGGTCGATGAGCTCCAGGGCCTCGGCGCAGGTGGCGTCCTCGGGCACGGTCACCACGTTCGCCTCCATGTGGTCCCTCACCCTCGGCCAGACGTCGCTCACGTAGAGGGGCAGGGGATGCCGGAACCGCGCGAGGATCGTGTCGATCCGGGCGTTCGAGTTGCCGCACCGGGCGGCGACGAAGCCCCTTTCGCCGCGGGCCTCCTTTAGGGCCGCGTAGGCGATCGCCGAGCAGATGGCGTCCGCGTCGGGGTTGCGGTGGCCGATGACGAGGGTGGAGGCGGAGACGGGCGCGAAGGGCGCGTTCGACATGGCCCCGGACTCTGCGCCAAAAGCCCCCGAACTCAAGGACTCGACAACGCGTTTCGGGGGCCCGTAAGGTGTACTTATGAAGGTCTATCTCGACGGAAAGATGGTGGACGAGGCCGACGCCAAGGTGTCGGTGTTCGACCATGGCCTCCTCTACGGGGACGGCGTCTTCGAGGGCATACGCCTCTACGGGGGCAACGTGTTCCGCCTGGAGGAGCACCTTGAGCGCTTCGAGTACTCGGCGAAGGCCATCCTCCTCGAGCTGCCGCTCACGCGGGCCGAGTGGAGCCACGCGGTCTGCGAGACCTGCCGGGCCAACGGCCTGACGGACGGCTACATCCGCCTCGTCGCCACGCGCGGAGTCGGCGACCTGGGGCTCGCGCCCTGGCTCTGCAAGAAGACCTCCTACTTCGTGATCGCGAGCAAGATCTCGCTCTATCCCGCCGAGCACTACGAGAAGGGCCTGGCGATTGTGACCGTGCCGACGCGCCGGATCGGGCCCGCCGCGCTCCCGGCGACCGTCAAGTCGCTCAACTACCTGAACAACATCCTCGCCAAGATCGAGGCCAGGCAGTTCGGGGCGCTTGAGGCCATCATGCTGAACGAGAACGGCTACGTCGCCGAGGCGACGGCCGACAACGTCTTCATCGTCCACAAGGGCGAGCTCCTGACGCCCGCGGCCTCCGAGGGGGCGCTGAGGGGCGTGACGCGCAGCACGATCATCGACATAGCGAGGGCCCTCGGCCAGCCGATCCGCGAGGCGAACCTGACACGCTACGACCTCTGGTGCTCGGACGAGTGCTTCCTCACCGGCTCGGGCGCGGAGGTCATCCCGGTCGTGAAGCTGGACGGGCGGGTGATCGGGGACGGCAAGCCCGGCCCCGTGACCCGCCGGGTCCTCGCGGAATTCCGGAAGAGGGTCCTCGTCGAGGGCACGAAGCTCTAGGTGACGCGGCGGCCCCACGCGCCTCTTTGGCGCTCAGCACCCGCGAGAGCGGGCCGTATTGCCCCGTGTGGCGCCTCGTGCGCCAGTGGCTTGCCCTATGGGGCGTCCCGTGGCACAATTGGTGCATAGCCTAACAACCAACCGACAATGGCAAATCCCCTGAAGTGTGACCTCTGCTCCAAGCCTGCCACCGTCCACCTGACCCAGATCCTGGACAATAAGGTGCACAAGGTGGACCTGTGCGAGGAATGCGCCCAGGAGAAGGGAGTCACGGACCCGAGCGGCTTCTCGCTCGCGGACGTGCTCCTCAAGGCCTCCCTCGCCCCGGACGCCTCCACGGGCGGGGTCCGCTGCGAGCAGTGCGGGTTCACGCCGGCGGACTTCAAGAAGCAGGGGCGCTTCGGCTGCCCGGCCTGCTACTCGGCCTTCAAGGGCATCCTCGACCCCATGCTGGAGGGGATGCACAAGGGCACGAGCCACTCGGGGAAGGTCCCGAGGAGGGCCCTGGAGAGGAAGTCGCTCTATGACCGCCTGACCCGCCTCGAGGGTGACCTCACCGAGGCCATCAAGGCCGAGCGCTACGAGGATGCGGCCCGGTGCCGCGACGAGATCAACCAGGTGAAGCAGGCGGTGGGGGACAAGCCATCCAGATGACCATCGGCGCCCTCATCGACACCCCCTCCGAGCTGACCGACACGGCGAGCAGCAAGTTGGCGATCGTCCTCATGACGAGGATCCGGCTCGCCCGCAACCTCTCGGGCCTGCCTTTCCCGGGCTGGGCGAAGCCGGCCCAGCGGGACAAGGTGCTCGAGTCCTGCGCGGCGGCCGTCAACGCGGCGCCCTCCATGAAGCGCGGGCTCTCCATCGGGGTCGGCGAGCTCTCCGACCTGGAGAAGAAGATCCTCGTCGAGCGGCACCTCATCAGCCGCGAGCTGAGCGGCTCGCGCCAGGGGAGCGGCGTCGTCATCAGCAGGGACCAGGCGTACTCCGTCATGATCAACGAGGAGGACCACCTGCGGATCCAGGTCCTGCGCTCGGGCTTCCAGCTGAAGAAGGCCTGGGCCTCGGTCAACGAGCTGGACTCCCTCCTCGAGGAGAGCCTCGACTTCGCGTTCTCGCCCGAGCTCGGCTACCTGACCGCGTGCCCGACGAACCTCGGCACCGCGATGCGCGCCTCGGCCATGATGCACCTGCCGGCCCTCGTCATCTCGAACCAGATGGAGAAGGTGGTCCGCGCGGTGAACCAGCTCGGCATGGTGGTCCGCGGGCTCTTCGGCGAGGGCTCGGACGCGAGCGGCAGCATCTTCCAGATCTCCAACCAGACGACGCTCGGCGAGTCCGAGGAGGAGATCATCAAGCGCCTCTCCGGGGTCCTGCAGTCCATCATCGAGCACGAGCTGAACGCCCGCGCGAAGCTCCTCGAGTCCGACCCCGCCAAGCTCTTCGACAAGATCGGCCGGGCCTTCGGCATCCTCCAGAACGGCCACGTGCTCTCGTCGAACGAGGCCATGAACCTGCTCTCCCTCATCCGCCTCGGGGTCGACATCGGCGTCTTCCCGGACGCCCGCAGGTGCGTCACCGACCGGCTCTTCATCGAGGCCCAGCCGGGCCACCTCCAGCATGCCCAGAAGGGCGAGCTCGACGCCGGCCAGCGGGACCTGCTCCGGGCCGAGAAGCTGCGTTCCGAGTTTGCCAATTTCAGCCGCCCGGATTTCACTCTGTCAGCCAACGCGAACAACTGATCCAGCAATCAATTTCCCGATGTCGCAGGAACCGATGAACAACTTCACGCCGAGGGCCCAGCAGGTGCTGGCGCTCGCGCGCAAGGAGGCAGACCGCTTCCACCACAACTATGTGGGCACGGAGCACATCCTTCTCGGGCTGATCAAGCTCGGCCAGGGCGTCGCCGTCAGCGTCCTCCAGAAGATGGGCCTGGACCTGGAGACCGTCCGCGCCGCCGTCGAGAAGCAGGTCGGCACCGGCCAGGAGACGAAGGCCCAGGGCAGCATCCCCTACACGCCGCGCGTGAAGAAGGTCCTCGCCCTTGCGGGCAAGGAGGCGAAGGCGCTCAACCATTCCTACGTGGGGACGGAGCACATCCTCCTCGGGCTCCTGCGCGAGGGCGAGGGCGTCGCCGCGCGCGTGCTCAAGTCGCTCGACGTCGACATCGAGAGGACCCGCAACGAGATCCTTCGCGAGCTCGACCCCCAGTTTTCCGGCGGCGGCGAGGGCGGGGAGGAGGCCGCGGCGGGCACGCCGCAGCGCCCGGCCGGCCAGGCCGACGAGAAGAAGGAGGTCAAGACCCCGGCCCTGAAGGCCTTCGGCCGCGACCTGACGGAGCTCGCCAGGAAGGGCGAGATGGACCCCGTCGTCGGCAGGAAGAACGAGATCCGCCGCGTGATCCAGATCCTCTGCAGGCGGACAAAGAACAACCCCGTCCTCATCGGCGAGGCCGGCGTCGGCAAGACGGCGATCGTCGAGGGCCTGGCCCAGGAGATCGCGGCCGGGAACGTCCCCGAGATCCTGCTGGAGAAGAAGGTCGTGACGCTTGACCTGGCGCTCATGGTGGCGGGCACCAAGTACCGCGGCCAGTTCGAGGAGCGCATCAAGGCCGTCATGGACGAGATCAAGCGCGCGAGGAACGTCATCCTCTTCATCGACGAGCTGCACACCATCGTCGGCGCCGGCGCCGCGGAGGGCGCCATGGACGCCTCCAACATATTCAAGCCCGCCCTCTCGCGCGGGGAGCTCCAGTGCGTCGGTGCGACCACGCTGAACGAGTACCGCAAGTACATCGAGAAGGACAGCGCCCTCGACCGCCGCTTCCAGTCCGTAAAGGTCGAGCCGCCGTCGGTCGACGACACGATCACGATCCTGAAGGGCATCCGCGGCAAGTACGAGGACCACCACAAGGTGATCTTCACGGACGCCGCCCTGGAGTCCGCCGCGAAGCTCTCGGACCGCTACATCACGGGGCGCTTCCTGCCCGACAAGGCGATCGACGTCATGGACGAGTCAGGCTCGCGCGCGCGCATCTCGGCGCTTTCCAGGCCCCCGGACATCGAGGGCCTGACGAAGGAGATCGAGGAGGTCTGCGCGCAGAAGGAGAAGGCCATCAGCGAGCAGCACTTCGAGGAGGCCGCCAAGTTCCGCGACCGCGAGAAGCAGCTGCGCGCGAAGCAGGAGCAGGCGACCGAGCAGTGGAAGAAGGCCCGCGAGGAGAAGCGCGTCACGATCGACGAGGAGCTCATGGTGCAGGTCGTCGCCGACTGGACCGGGATCCCGCTCTCGCGGATGGAGAAGAAGGAGAGCGAGAAGCTCCTCAACCTCGAGGGCGAGATCAACAAGAGCGTCATCGGCCAGGGGGTGGCCGCCTCGGCGATCGCGCGGGCGCTCAGGCGCTCCCGCGCGGACCTGAAGGACCCGCGCCGCCCGATCGGGTCGTTCCTATTCGTGGGGCCCACCGGCGTCGGCAAGACCGAGACCGCCAAGCAGCTCGCCGCGCAGATGTTCGGCAAGCAGGACGCGCTCGTCCAGATCGACATGAGCGAGTACATGGAGAAGTTCTCCGTCTCGCGCCTCATCGGCTCCCCCCCGGGCTACGTGGGCTACGAGGAGGGCGGCCAGCTGACCGAGTCCGTCCGCCGCAGGCCCTACGCCGTCATCCTCTTCGACGAGGTCGAGAAGGCGCACCCGGACGTGCTCCAGATCCTCCTGCAGATCCTGGAGGACGGCCGGCTCACCGACTCGCTCGGCCGCACGGTGGACTTCAGGAACACCATCATCATCATGACCTCGAACGTCGGTGCGCAGCTGCTGCAGCGCCAGACGTCGATGGGCTTCGCTGCCGCTGCCGCGAGCTTCAACGACGCCGAGCGGATGCGCGAGAAGGTGCTCGAGGAGGCCAAGCGGGTCTTCAAGCCGGAGTTCCTCAACAGGATCTCCGACATCGTCTTCTTCAGGCCCCTCGACAAGGCGGACCTGACGGCGATCGTCGACCTGGAGATCGGCAAGTTCGTCCTGCGGCTCGTCGATCGCCGGATCTCGCTGGAGTTCCTGCCCGAAGCGAAGGACCTCCTCATCGAGAAGGGCTACGACGAGAAGTACGGCGCGCGGCCCCTGCGCCGCGCCGTCGAGCACTACCTCGAGGACCCGCTCGCCGAGTCGATCCTGCGCGGCGACATCAAGGAGGGCGAGTCCGTCCTCGTCGGCCGCGACGGAGAGGTGCTCAGTTTCAAGCAGAAGACGCCACCCGCGGCAACCGGGGTGGCGCCCTGATAAAAAGGCGGCCACCCGCCGCCGAACACGCCCCGCCCCGCGACGAGCGGAGGCGGGGTTTTCAGTCGCGGCCCGGCGCCCCGGCTGCTCTCATCCCCCTGTGGGAAAGCGCCTGCACCCGGCGATCGCCGTCCTCCTAGCGCTCTGCGCGGCCCCGGCCTGGGCGCAGGGGGCTCGGCCCCGGTTCGCGGTGCCCCCCGCCGAGGCGGCCGACCCGCCGACGCCGGCGCGGCTGGTGTCCATCGAGGCGCAGGCCGCCGCCGCCGGCTGGAACGGCGTCGTCCTGCCGCTGCGGGACGAGGCGCTGGGGGCCTACCGCCTGCAGCGGTACGCCGCGGCGGACGCCTGGTTCCACGTCTACCGCTGGGCCGCGCTCTTCTCGGAACCCGAGGGGCGCTTCGTCAACGACTGGATGGCCGCGGTCGTCGCGGCGCACCTCAACTACGACGGGGTCGCCGGCTCCTACGAGCTGGACCCGAAGCCGATGGGCGTCCGCCTGTCCCCGGGGCTCCAGGACTGGATGCTCGGGCACGACGGGTTCTCGGAGCAGTTCTTCTCCAACCTGAAGGCGGTCGACCATGTCCCGAACGCCTTCTCGATCCTGGACGGCCTCTGGCGGCGCAGCCCGGAGCTCTTCGCCCGGTACTCGTCCCTGGCCCTCGCGGTCGCGCTTGTCTACGACGTGAAGCCGCCCCCGTACTGGCCCCATCCCCAGGTCCTGGCGAGGGACCTGCCGCGGCAGCTGGCCAACCCCGCCGAGACCTTCGACCGGCTTGTCCGCGAGGACATGCTCGGCCGCACCTTCTTCCACCTGGACCGCCTGAGGCTGGAGGAGCTCAAGTTCGTGGTCGACACGGCGGCGCCCGCCCAGGAGCTCTACTGGTCCGAGGCGAACGTCCCCTTCACGCCGGCCACGCTTGAGGACGTCTACATGGGGATCGGGTACCGCCGGGACAGGGCCCAGAGGGAGGCCGCCATGACCTGGTCCGAGGGGCCCTACACGCTCCAGGCGATCCGCGCGAGGGGCGGCATCTGCGTCGACCAGGCGTACTTCGCGACGGAGGTCGGCAAGGCGAGGGGCGTCCCGACGATCCTCTTTTCGGGCGCCGGCCAGGACTCCTGGCACGCCTGGTTCGGCTACCTGGAGCCGGGCGGCCGCTGGCGGCTCGACGCCGGCCGCTACGCCGAGCAGCGCTTCATCGTGGGCTCCGCCATCGACCCGGAGACCTGGCTGCCGATGTCGGACCACGAGCTTGAGTTCCTGACCGAGCGCTTCCGGGCGCTCCCGAGCTTCACGGAGTCGCGGGTCAACGAGGAGTTCGCGGCGGACTTCCTCGCCCTGGGGCAGCCGGCCCCGGCGATGGCGGCGGCGCGGCAGGCCGTCAACTTCGAGCGGCGCAACCTCGACGGGTGGCAGACCCTCTACTCGGCCAGCCGGGCCCTGGGGCAGGCCCCGCAGGAGCAGGAGGCCATCCTGCGCGAGGGCGCCCTCGCGTTCACGCCCAAGTACCCGGACCTCATGAGGTCGTTCACGAGCATGGTCTGCGACAGCCTGAGGGCGAGGGGAGAGACGAGCCTGGCGGACTTCGAGGAGAGGGGCCTCGCGCAGAGGCTGAAGGCCGACCGCTCGGACCTGGCGATCGAGCAGGCCTCCGCGATCCTCGCCCGGAGCGTCTCGCACGACCCCGTCCCGGGCCAGATCGCGACCTACAACGCCATCCTGGCCCAGTTCGCGCCCGACTCGGGCGCCGCGTTCTTCGAGCAGATCGTCATGGGCTTCGCGGAGCACCTGGCCCAGCTCGGGATGAAGCCGGACGCCCGCGGGGCGGTCGAGAGGGCCCGCGAGGCCATGGGGGTCCAGCCCGACACGCAGGTCGCGACCGAGTTCGACCGCCTCCTCTCCCGCCTCCAGGACTGACGGGATTGGCTTCCCAACGCGGTCCCCTCGTGCAGCATCGCGGGGCCATGGCAAAGCCCCGCGAGCCGGCGGTCGGGTTCATCTTCGTGACGCTGTGCCTCATGATGATGGGCGCCGGCATCATCATACCGCTCCTGCCGCAGCTGGTGACCACGTTCGAGGGCGGGGACGTCGCCCAGGGCTCGAGGTACTACGGGCTCCTCATGAGCTGCTTCGCCGCGGCGCAGTTCGTGGCCGCCCCTATCCTCGGCTCGCTCTCGGACCGCTTCGGGCGCCGGCGGGTGCTCCTCATCGCGCTGGCGGGCTCGGCCATCGACTACGTCATCATGGGGCTGGCGCCCAGCATGGGATGGCTCTTTGTCGCCCGGCTCATCTCCGGTGCGACGGCCGGCGCGCTCGCGACATGCAACGCCTACATTGCCGACGTGACCCCGCCCGAGCGGCGGGCGCAGGCCTTCGGCTTCATCGGGGCGGCCTTCGGCCTCGGGTTCGCCGTCGGCCCCCTCATCGGGGGCTACCTCGGCCAGGAGAACTTCCGGCTGCCGTTCTTCGTCGCCGCCGGCCTCGTGGGGGCCAACTGGCTCTACGGGGCGCTCCTCCTGCCCGAGTCGCTGCCGGCCGGCCACCGCCGGCCCTTCTCATGGAGGCGCGCCAACCCCGTCGGCTCGCTCCTCACGCTCCGCAGCTTCCGCGGGGTCTTCGACATGGCCCTCATGTACTTCATCTACATGCTGGCGCAGATGCTCCTGCAGAGCGTCTGGATCCTCTACATGCAGAACGAATTCGGGTGGACCTCGTTCCAGCTCGGGCTGTCGCTGGCCGTGGTCGGCATCGCGACGGCCGTGGTCCAGGGCGGGTTCGTGAAGCGGATCATCGCGGCCACGGGCGAGAGGAGGGGCCTCATCCTCGGGCTGGCGGTCTCGGCGGCGGCCTTCTCGGGCTACGGCCTCGTGCCGAGGGGGTGGATGGTCTACGCGGTCATCCTCGTCGGCTGCTGGGGCGGCATCGCCGGCCCGGCCTCCCAGGCCATCATCACCCGCCATGTGCCGCCGAGCGAGCAGGGCGGCGTCCAGGGCTCCCTGTCGGGGCTCTCGAGCCTCGCCTTCATCCTGGGGCCCCTGATCGGGGCCTGGAGCTTCGGGTACTGCGTCGGGCCGTCCGCGGTCATCCAGCTCCACGGCATTGCCTTCTACGAGGGATCGGCGCTCCTGCTGGTGGCGATCGCCCTGGCGATGCGGTCCTTCCGGATCGACGACAGGCACGTGCCTGCGGCCGCCGCCGCAAGTCAGGGCGTCGCGGAGACGGCGTAGACCTCGACGAGCGCCATGCCTGCCGCCTGGCCGACGACGCTCGCCGTGTAGGAGCCCGGGGGGAGCGTGACGAGGATGGCGTCGTCGTGGCTCGACGCATTGGGCCACGCGAACGCCCCGGACTGGGCGGCGGCCGCGGCCACCTGGGCGTTGCCCTGCCACGAGGCGTTGGACCCGATGAGGGCCTGGCTGGAGTCGTAGAGGTTGAGGATGGGCGCGGAGTTGAAGTTCGTGACGCCGAATGGCGCCAGCGCCGGCCCCGACACGCGGACCAGCACGGTCATGGACGAGGGGCCGGCGATCACGAAGCCGACCGTCATGGGGATGGTGGCCCCGGACGTGTAGGCCTGCGTCGAGAGGTTCGTCAGGGCGGAGCCCGTCCCCGGCGCGTCGGCGTTGTAGATCTCGGCGAGGACCGTGGACTGGAGCGTCGTCGGCGCCTGGAGGGGCGGGGCCGTGATGACCTCAGTGTACGTGCCGACCGGGAGCCTCACCTTCACCGCGTCGTCGCCGTAGCCGTTCGTGAGCGCGAAGGCGCCCACCGCCTGGAAGTCGGCCGCGGTGGCGTCGACGGGGAAGGCGGCGCCGGCCCAGGGCGCCGCGGGAGCGGAGGGCGGGTTCTGCCAGCCGGTGTCGGTCGTGATGAGGTGCGGGCTGGACGACCCGTCATAGAGGCTGAGGGTCGGCTGCGTGACCACCGTGTCGACGCCGAGGGAGATGAGGGCAGGGCCGACGCCCCGAAGGACGAGGCCGATCGTGCCGGTCCCGGAGGCCCCGAAGCCGGCCGTGACGGGGATCGGCTCCGGCCCCGCCGTGAAGTCGATCTCGGCGCGGGAGGAGAGGTTGACGAGGCGGCCCGGGGCGCCCGCGTTCACCGTGAGCGCCGCAGGCTGGGTCGACATGCTTCCCGCGGGGCTCGTGAGGGTGCACGTGTAGCTCCCGGCGTCGGACGCCCCGGCGCCGCGGCTGATGTAGAGGGTGCCCGACTGGGACCCGGAGATGCCGCCGCCGTCGGAGAGCGGCGCGCCGTCCAGGTACCACTGGAACGTGACGCCGGAGGGATTCTGGGGGACCGCGTTCAGGGCCACCGGGACCCCCACGGCCGCCGTCTGGGACTGGGGCCCGTAGAGGATGGACAGGGCCGCCGAGTTCCCGGAGACGTCCATCACGGTCAGGGTCCCGGCGGCGTCGCTCCCAAGGACGTAGAGGAGGCCGGCGGAGGCGTTCTCCGCCATGGCCGCCGGCCCCGAGCTCGTTGGGATCATCGTCGTGGCCTGCGTCGCCACGTCGAGGACGAGGATGCCGGCCGGGCTGGGCGGGAAGCTCGCGTAGTAGACCTTGCCCCTCGCGCTGTCGACGAGGACGCCCGTCGTGCCGTCGACGGCGCTCACCCGCGCGGTGAGGCGCGTCACGTCATCCAGGACGAGGCCGTCGCTGAAGTAGGAGGTGTGGGTCGCCTGGTCGACCGCGATGGAGGTCTCGTGCGCGCCCTGCCCGAGCTCGTAGGACAGCCCGGTCGAGAAGTTGTAGAAGTTGATGCCGGAGTCGGTCGAGGCGACGATGAGGTTCTCGGCGGTGTCGATGGCGAGGGCCGAGCAGCGGTTGAGGGGGCCCACCGTCGTGACGGCGTTGCTGGCGCCGTTCAGGGCGACAATGATCGGCATCACGTTGTTGGGGTCCGGGTTCTCGTTGCCGAAGTAGACCATGTTCGTGGCGGCATCGAGGGCGATGGCCGTCGTCGGCGTGACGCCGGCGTCGACATGCGCCACGGCCCCGGTGGACTCGTCCACGACCTCGATGACGCCGAAGGCGAAGTCGCCGTTGTAGGTGGACGCTGCGGCGTAGACCATGTGCGTCGACGGGTTGACCGCGACCGAGATCGGCTCGCCGATGAGCGCGATCGTCGAGGTGGCGTTCGTCGCGCCGTCAATGACGGTCAGGGTGCTGTCCAGCGTGTTGGCGACGAAGACCTTGTTCGTGCCGGGGTCGATATCGAGCGCCGTGGGGCCCTGGCCGACATTGACGGTCGCCGTCGCCCGTGTCGCGCCGTCGACGACCGTGACGACGTTCTTCGTGTTGCTGAGGACGTAGAGCTTGTTCGTCGCCGGGTTGAACGCCATGGCGTAGCCGCCGGCGGCCGTGGGCACCGTGGCCACGATGTTCTGCGAGCGCGCCAGGGCGCAGGGGACGAGCGCGAGGGCGAAGATGAGAAGGCCGCGGGCGCGCGTCATCGGGGGAGTGGGGTCATGGGTTCCTGCCTGTTTGCATGGCACGTGCCAGCGGGACGCGGGGCTGCATAAGCAATTAATGGGGAATAGATAATAAATTACCATGCAGGAAACAGCCCCGGCACGGCCCCGGGGGATTGGTTGCCTCCGCACAGGCGCCGGCGGCGCCCGTGCGCAGCTACCCGGCCTGCTGCCTCGCGGCCTTGAGGAGCGCCTCGAGGAGGGGCTGGGGCGGCGGCTCGCGCCTCCAGCCGACGACGAGCCGGCTCTCGGGGGCCGGGCCGGAGAGCGGGCGGAAGACCACCTTCTCCGGCAGGTCGCGCGCCTCCGAGGGCGAGGCGAACGTGGCGCCCACGCCCGCGCGCACGAGCCCGAAGCCGTTCGAGCGCGGCCAGACCTCCTCGGCGATCCTGGGGGCCACGCCGCTCGCGGCGAAGGCCGCCAGCACCCGGTCGTAGAACCCCGGGTTGTTGGCCCTGGGGAAGAGGACGAAGGGCGTCCCGGCGAGGTCGTGGAGGCGGAGGGTCCTCTTGGCGGCCAGGGGGTGGTCGGCGGGAAGCAGGACGCCGTTGCGCTCTCGCAGCAGCATCGATGTCTCGAGGCCCGGGGTGGGGCCGTCGGGGTGGAAGAAGCCGCAGTCGATCTCCCCGGACTGGAGCGCCGAGATCTGGGCCGCCGACGGCGACTCGTTGAGCTCCAGCCTTATCCCCGGGAACTGCCGGTGGAAGCCGCGCAGGATGTCGGGAAGGACGGTCGCCATCGCCAGGCCGGTGAACGCCACGCGCAGGCGGCCGACCCGGCCCTCCGCCACGGCCTTCAGGTCGGAGGGGGTCCGCTGCAGGAGGGCGAGGAGCGGCTCGGCGCGCTCGAGGAGGGCCGCGCCGGCGGCCGTGAGCTCGACGTGCCGGCTCGTGCGCGTGAAGAGGCGGACGCCGAGCGCCGACTCGAGGTGCGCCACCTGGCGGCTCAGCGCCGGCTGCGCGATCGCGAGGGCCTCGGCGGCCTTGCGGAAGTGCAGGAGGCGGGCCACCTCCCGGAAGTACACGAGGTGCCGCAGCTCGAACCCGAATTGATACTCCCTGGGCATCAGTCTAACCGAAACAAGTAATTATCAAGCAACGCAAGACCTGATATAAGGATGGGCATGGCACGCACGCTTTTTGAGAAGGTATGGGACGCGCACTCCGTCGGCAGCCTGGCCAACGGCCAGACCCAGCTCCTCGTCGGCACCCACCTCATCCATGAGGTGACGAGCCCCCAGGCTTTCGGCATGATGCGGGACCTGGGCCTGCGGGTGGCGATGCCCCACCGCACCTTCGCGACCGTGGACCACATCGTGCCGACGGACCAGGTGAGCGAGCCGTTCTCGGACCCCATGGCCGACGCCATGATCAAGGAGCTGCGCAGGAACTGCCAGGACTCCGGCATCACGTTCTTCGACCGGTCGACCGGCAAGCAGGGCATCGTCCACATCGTGGGGCCCGAGCAGGGGATCACCCAGCCCGGGACGACGATCGCGTGCGGCGACTCGCACACGAGCACCCACGGCGCCTTCGGCGCCATCGCCTTCGGCATCGGCACGACCCAGATCCGCGACATCCTCGCCACGCAGACGATGGCGCTCGGCAAGCTGAAGGTGCGCCGGATCGAGGTGAACGGCTGGCTGCGCCCGGGCGTCTACGCGAAGGACGTCATCCTCCATATCATCTGCAGGCTCGGCGTCAACGGGGGCACCGGCTTTGCGTACGAGTACGCGGGCGAGGTCTTCGACCGGTTCTCCATGGAGGAGCGGATGACCGTCTGCAACATGTCGATCGAGGGCGGCGCCCGCGCCGGCTACGTGAATCCCGACGAGACCACGTTCGCCTACCTGAAGGGCCGTCCCTACGCCCCGAGGGGCGCCGCCTGGGAGGCCGCCGTCATGCGCTGGAGGGCCGTCGCGAGCGACCCCGGCTGCGCGTACGACGACGTGGTGAGGATCAACGCCTCGGACATCGCCCCCACGGTCACCTGGGGGATCAACCCGGGCCAGGGTCTCCCCATCACGGGCCGCGTGCCCGACCCCGCCAAGGCCGCGAGCGCCGACGAGCGCGCGTCCATCGAGGAGGCCCTGGCCTACATGAAGCTGACGCCGGGGGCCCCCATCAAGGGGACGAAGATCGACGTCGCCTTCCTCGGCTCCTGCACGAACGGGCGCCTGAGCGACTTCCAGGAGGTGGCGCGCCTCATCAAGGGCCGGCACGTGGCGCCCGGCATCAAGGCCATCGCCGTCCCGGGCTCCCAGGGCGTGGGGCTCCTCTGCGCGGAGCTCGGCATCGACCGGATCTTCCGCGAGGCGGGGTTCGAGTGGCGCAGCGCGGGCTGCTCCATGTGCCTGGCGATGAACCCCGACAAGCTGGTTGGCGACCAGGTCTGCGCCAGCTCGTCCAACCGGAACTTCAAGGGCCGGCAGGGGAGCCCCACCGGCCGCACGATCCTCATGAGCCCCATCATGGTCGCCGCCGCGGCCGTCACGGGCGCCGTGGCCGACGCCCGCGAGGTCTTCGGCGTCGGCTCCAACTAGACCCTTCCACCCATGGCACTCGAAAAGATCTCCCGCGTCGCCGGCCGCGCCGTGTTTGTCCCGGGCAACGACATCGACACCGACCGGATCATCCCGGCCCGGTACCTGAAGTGCGTCACCTTCGACGGGCTCGGCGAGTTCCTGTTCTACGACGTGCGCAGGAACGCCGACGGCTCCGAGAGGCCGCACCCCCTCAACGACCCGAGGCACAAGGGCGCCACGATCCTCATCTCCGGGGCGAACTTCGGCTGCGGCTCCTCGCGCGAGCACGCCCCGCAGGCCATCCAGAAGCACGGCTTCAAGGCGATCATCGCCGAGGGGTATGCGGAGATCTTCCACGGGAACTCGACGACGCTCGGGATGCCGTGCGTCTCCGCGGCCCGGGAGGACATCGCAAGGATCGCCGCGGCGATCGAGGCGGACCCCTCGACGGAGGTGGTGATAGACCTGGCGGCCCTGCGGATCACGTTTGGCGGCCAGTCCGTCCCGGCCTCGCTGCGCCCCAGCGCCCGCGACGCCCTCGTCAACGGCCGCTGGGATCCCATTGGCGAGCTCCTCGAGGGGGCGCCCGCGGCCGTGAGGGTGGCCGGCGGCCTCGCCTACATGGCCCCCTAGGCCTTGGCCGGGGCACGCCTGTGCCTGCCCGGGGGGCCTAGGGCGGCGCCCTATGGCCGGCTCGCCGGTATCAGCTTGGAGTTTGCCGACTTACCGCCCAGTTTAAGGGACCTTTTCCTAGTCGGCAGCGTCAAACTGCCACTTCCCAAATCATGACACTTGGAATGATCGAGGTTTTCAAGGGGGCGGGTCTCCTCATCTACCCCCTCGGCGTGTGCTCGGCGCTCGCCGTTTTCATCATCTTTGAGCGCCTGTACGCGCTGAGGAAGGCGGCCGTCCTGCCGCCAGACCTGGTCGACTCCGTCATGAGCGGCAAGACGCTCGTCGGCGGCCGGCACACGGTCCTGTCGCGGATCGTGGAGTTCTCGCAGCAGCACGAGAACGACTCGGACTCCCTGAAGGCGTTCGCGAGGCTGGAGGTGAACCGCATGGAGCGCGGCATCCCCTACCTGGACGTCATCTACGCCGCGGCGCCCCTCATCGGCCTCTCCGGCACGGTGACGGGCCTCCTGCAGGTGTTCTCGGAGATCGCCCCGGACACGGGCCTTCCGGACCCCGTCGTGTTCACGAAGGGCGTCGCCCTCGCTCTCTCGGCGACCGTCATCGGCCTGGCGATCGCCATCCCGTCCCTCGTCGGCAGCGGCTACCTCCAGCGCAAGATCGACAACTACGCGGCGCAGCTGGACGTGCTCCTCGAGCGGATCATCAACCGCATGGCCAATGAGCGGGTTCCGCGTTAAGCAGCGCAAGCGGCCCGAGCTGAACCTCGTGCCGCTGATCGACGTCCTGGTGATGCTGATCTTCTTCGCCTTCGTGACGATGCAGTTCCGTTCGGCGACGATGCTGAACATCACGCTCCCCAAGATCGCGACCGCCGGGAAGAACGAGTTCAAGGGCTCGGTCACGATCGGCATCGACGACAAGGGCGTCATCTCCTTCAACGGCAAGGTCGTCTCCGACGGCGAGCTCCTGGGGCTCCTGAAGGCCGTCAGCGAGGCGAACAAGGACATCCCGGTCCTCATCAAGGCCGACCAGACGACGCAGCTCCAGAGGCTGACCTTCGTCATGGACGCGTGCCGGAGCTCGGGCCTGCCCAAGTTCAGCCTCCAGTCGCGGCAATGAACGTCGTCATCACCGGGGTGACGCGCGGCATCGGCCGCGCGCTCGCCGAGTGGTGCATCGCCAACGGCCACGCGGTGGCGGGCTGCGGCAGGACCGGGCCGGCGATCTTCGACCTGCGCTTCACGCACCCCGAGCCGCACTCGTTCGACGCCGTCGACGTCACGCAGCCGGTCAAGGTGACGCTCTGGGCGGAGCGCGTCCTGGGCGCCATGGGCGCCCCGGACATCCTCGTCAACAACGCCGGGCTCATGAACAGGCCGGCGCCCCTGTGGAAGGTGCCGGCGGAGGAGTTCGGGAAGGTGGTCGCGGTCAACATCGCCGGCGTCCACAACGTCCTGCGGGCGTTCGTGCCCGCCATGGTGGAAAGGGGCAGGGGGGTCATCGTGAACCTGAGCTCGGGGTGGGGGCGGAGCGTCTCGCCCGAGGTGGCGCCCTACTGCGCCACCAAATGGGCGATCGAGGGCCTGACGAAGGCGCTCGCCGAGGAGCTCCCGGAGGGAATGGCCGCGGTGCCGCTCAACCCCGGGGTCATCGACACCGACATGCTGCGCGCCTGCTGGGCCGACGCCGCCTCGGCCTACCCGAAGCCCGAGGAATGGGCCAAGCGCGCGGGCCCGTTCATCCTGGGCCTCGGCCCGAAGGACAACGGCCGCTCGCTGAGCGTCGGCGGCTCCGAGGGCTGACGGGCTCAGCGGCCCCGGGCGAACGCAAGGAGGTCTGTGTGGTCGCCGTCGTCCGCCGCCGCGGATCTCTGCCGCCCTTGCCGCAACGCGGATCAAGCCTGCGTAAACGCGGCGCCCTATTCCATGGACCTGTGGGGCTCGGTCTCCGCCGAATAATCGACTCCTGCCAGGCCGAAGCCGAAGAGCTTCAGGAATTCGCGGCGGTAGCCGGCGATGTCCGTCGAGGCCTCGAGGCTTTCCGTCGTGACGCCCGGCCAGATCCGCTTCACCTCGTCCTGGACGTCCGGCTTCATCTCGAGGTCGTCCACCCGCACGCGGCCGGCCTCGTCGAATTTCGGGCCGCCGGGCGCGTACATCTGCGTGGCGAAAAGGCGCTGCATCTGCTCGATGCAGCCCTCGTGGGTGCCCCGGGCCTTCATGATCTTGTATAGGATCGCGATGTAGAGCGGCACGACGGGGATGGCCGAGCTCGCCTGGGTGACGAGGGCCTTGTTCACCGAGATGAACGCCTTGCCGCCGCCGTTCGCCTTCAGCAGCGCGTCGACCTGCCGGCCCGCGCGCTCGAGGTCGTTCTTCGCAAGTCCGATCGTGCCGTTCTTGTAGATGGCCCAGGTGACCTCGGGCCCGATGTAGGAATAGGCGACGGACTGCGCGCCGGGCGCCAGGAGCTTCGCGTCCGAGAGAGCCTTCATCCACATCTCCCAGTCCTCGCCGCCCATGACCGTGATCGTGTCGGCGATCTCCTGCTCGTTCGCGGGCTCGATCGTCACCGTGCTCACGATGCCCTTGTCCGTGTCCACCGTCTTGTTGGTGTAGGACGTCCCGACGGGCCTGAGGACCGACTTGTGGACGGCGCCCGTGACGGGGTGCGTGCGCCGCGGGGAGGCGAGGGAGTACACGACAAGGTCCACCTGGCCCAGGTCGCGCGCGACGGCCTCCAGGGCCTGGGCCTTGATCTCGTTCGAGAAGGCGTCGCCGTTTATGTTCGAGGCCCTGAGGCCCGCCGCGCGGGCCGCCCTCGTGAACGCGATCGAGTTGTACCATCCGGGGGTCGCGGGGCGGCCCTCCTCGGAAGGCCGCTCATAGAAGACGCCGACCGTGGACGCTCCCGAGCCGAAGGCCGCCGTGATCCGTGAGGCCAGCCCGTAGCCCGTCGACGCGCCGATCACCAGCACCCGCTTCGGTCCGCCGCTGATGGGACCCTTCGCCTTCACGTGGCTTATCCATTCGCCGACATGGGCGGCGCAGCCCTCGGGATGCGCCGTAACGCATACGAATCCGCGAACCTTGGGTCTGATGATCATCGCCTCATTTTCTTGGGGTGTCTGACGCGCTGGCAAGGATGATTAAGCCTTGGGCCTTCGCATCTTCCAGAGTGAGGGAGGCGCCCCCTGGCGTGCGCAGGAGGAGGAAATCCCGGATGACCGACCCCGGCCTGATGGCCCGGAGGCGGACGCGCTGGGCGCTCCCGGTCCCCTCGAATGCGGCCATGGCGACCGAGCTGCCGTCGCCAAGGACCGCCCAGAGTTCGTAGTGGTTCGCGTCGGCCCGCGCGAGGCCGCCGCACAGGAGGCTTTGGTCCCCTGCGACGACGCCCCACGGGCCCGCGCCGCCGCCCCCGCCGGGCGGCACGAGCAGGGCGGCCGGGGGCGCCAGGCCTGTCGCCGCGCCCTTCAGGTCGTCGATCTCGCGCCGGCTGACGATCCGCTCGGCCTCCAGCTGGTTCTGCGTCGCCTGCAGCGACGCCGCGGCAAGCGCGGCCTCGTCGCCCATCTGGCGGACCCTCATCCTCTCGATGGCCCAGAGTTCGCCCAGGCAGGCCGCAAGCGCCGCGAGGCAGGCCGTCGTGGCCCACGGCAGCCAGGGCGGCAGAGAAATCGGGGTCTCATCCATGGGCGGGCGCGATGATTGCAGGCAGGCGCGCCCTCAGTAAAGCCCGAGGGCCTTCGTTCGCCCGAGGAACTGGGCCACGAAGGGCTCCCCCGAGATCTCGTCCCAGGGCCTGTTGCTCGAAATCCTCACGAACGCCTGGGCGCCCGCCCGCCGGATGCCGTACCTAGACGCGATCCGCAGGAGGGAGGTCACCGAGCGGGGATCGCCGACCTGCACGGGGCCGCCGTTCACAAGCTGCCAGTACCAGACCTGCTGGGGGTATCCCTCGCTGACGAAGCTCCTGTGCTGGGCCGGCGGAAGCCTCTCGTTCCCCGCGGAAAGCGCCGGGTGCGGGTCGTCGACGGCCCGCGCCGTCCAGCCGGTGCCCGGCCAGCACGCATCGGGCGTGTGGGAGGCGACAAGGCCGACGGAGGCCTGCCCGGGGGACCAGTAGGCGGCGTAGAGCGTGACCTGCTCGCCGCCGCGCCGGTAGGTCCGCTGCGCCAGGTGCCGTGTCCTCAGGATCCCGGCGAACCGGTAGAGGTCGCCGCTCGTGGCCACCGACCAGCCGGGGACGCGCCCAGGCATCATGGAGAGGAGGTCGGGCGCGGGCCCGGGGACGGCCGCAGGCGGGCCGGTATGCGCGAGGAAAAAGGCGAGGGTTACCGCCGCGCAGGCGAGGACGGCCCCCAGGGCCGCGCCGGCGCCGCCGGGCGCGGGCCGGGCGGGGCGGGGGGCCGGCGCCGGGTCCGTGTCCCCGCGGCCAAGGGCCGCCGAAACGACGAAGAGGATGAGCGCCGTCACGGCCAGGATGCCGTAGCCCGTCGCGTCGTGCCATCCGCCCGCGACGTCGGCCCCGGAGTTGACGAGGAGGGTGAGCAGGAGCGAGCGCAGGAAGTTCATGGCGAGGGCGAGCGGCGCCGACAGGGCCACGAGGAGGACTCGGCCCACGGGGCGCCTCACGAGCGCGGCAGAGAGGAACAGCCCGGCAAACACGCAGGAGACGAGGCTGCGCACGCCGCTGCAGGCCTCCTCGACCCCCACCGCGCCCCGTGCGAGCTCGATCACGTTGCCGTGCTGGCGGGCGGCGACGCCGAGGAGGCCGAGGGTCTCCATGACGGCGTCCGTGACGCGGAACTGGAGGAAGAGGGCGAGCCTGGCATAGGTGCCGGGGGGCAGCGGGGCGCAGAGGACCCAAAGGACCGCGGCGGCGGCGGCCGTCCACGTCCAGCCCACAAGCCCGACCCTCCGGCTCGCGAACGCCGCGAGCGCGCAGAGGCCGAGGAGCGCGAAGGCGGCCGCAAGCGCCGCGTCCACAAGCGGGCTCTCCCAGTCGAGGCTCGCCGCAAAGAGGCCCGCCGCCCAGAGGCAGGCGAGGGAGGCGGCCCCGAACGCGGCGGCCAGCGCCGCCGCCGCGCGGGGCTCCAGCAGGTCGCCGGTCGCCGGCCTGAGGGAAAGGCGCAGGAGGAGCAGGCAGGCCGCGGGCATCAGGAGCCCGTGGGAAAGGTCGGGGTCCCCCGTCCACTCCGGCCACAGGTGGACGCAAAGCGCGCACCCCGCGGCCGCCAAAGCCGCGAGGCAGAGCCAAGCCGGGATGGGAAGCCTTAGCGGGGCTCCGCTGCCAGTCACCGCGCCACCTTGCCCGGGGCCCGCGGGGACCGCAACGGCCAAAAACCCTAGGCGCTGGCCGTGAACATCTCGGGGTCCAGCGTTCCGTCGGCGACCCGGGTCACGGGCCCGGTCATCGTGATTGCGTAGCCCTCGCCGATCTCGATGCCGATCGTGCCCCCCGGCATCCTGACGGCGACGCTGCGGCCGACGAGGCCGAGGCGGTGCGCGACGGCGGCCGCCGCGCTGGAGCTGCTCCCGGAGGCCAGCGTGTAGCCGGCCCCTCGCTCCCAGATCTCGATCTGGATCGTGGAGCGGTCGATCGCCCGCATGAACTGCACGTTCGTCCGCCTGGGAAAGAGGGGCATCACCTCGATCCCGGGCCCGTATCGCCGCGCGAGCTCGGGGCTGAGGTCATCCACCGGGATGACGCAGTGCGGGTTGCCGATCGTGGCCGCGCTGAAGCTGAACCTGCGCCCGTCGACCTCCAGCTCCTCGGCCACGACCTCCCTCTTGGGGCCGGAGACCGGGATCATCGCGCTGTCGAAGCTCACGCAGCCCATCTCGACCGTGACGAGGGAGCCGTTGTCCCTCACCCTCGAGGCGACGACGCCGCCCGGGGTCTCGATCGTGAAGGCCGCGCCCTTGGCGAGCTTCTCGTCCCAGAGGAACCGCGAGAAGATGCGCAGGCCGTTGCCCGACTTC
Source organism: Opitutaceae bacterium (assembly GCA_036489955.1). Classification (GTDB taxonomy): domain Bacteria; phylum Verrucomicrobiota; class Verrucomicrobiia; order Opitutales; family Opitutaceae; genus Palsa-1447. Next base: position 36,011 of record DASXEV010000029.1, on the reverse strand, counting down.
TCGGCCTCGGAGGCGTCGGGATTGAAGATGCGCAGCCCGAAGTCCGCCTTGGACGAGGGGAGGGGGCCCCAGAGGATCCCGTCGGAGCCTACGCCGAAGTTGCGGTGGCAGATGACGCGGACCTGGTGGGCGGAGGGCTCCGCCTGCCCGGGGAAGTCCGCCGGGTCGAGGACGATGTAGTCGTTTCCCAGCGCGTGGTACTTGCGGTACCGCATCACCTGTCGCCCCGGAGCACCGGCGTGTCGGAGTAGCCGAAGAGGCCGCGGCGCTTGATGGCGTTCACGACGGGCGTCGGGACCATCTTCTCCCAGGCGGCGTCCTTCTCCTTTATGCGGCGCAGCACGTCGCGCGAGAATATGCTCAGGATGTCCTCGTCGTAGCCGACGATGCAGTCGATGTAGTGGTTCTCGAGGAGGTGGGCGTAGAGGTTTGCCAGGTGGTCCGTGATCTTCACGTTCTTCGCCGTGATGAGGACGTTCGAGGAGAACGCGTTCGCGTTGGCCGGCGCCGTCCCCATGGTCTGGGCGATGTACAGCTCGTACGCCTCCCTGCGCATCGGGTAGATGTAGAGCTTCACGGCGTTCCTGAACAGGCGCCCGAAGGACTCGAGGATGCCGCCCTCCAGGTTCTCATAGTACTTCTCGTTGAAGATCTCCAGGAGGTTGTTGATCCCCATCGAGACGCCGATCATCTCCTTGGTGTACCTCCGGAAATACGAGGTCAGCCGGTAGTACTCGGAGTAGTTGGAGATGAGGACCGTGAAGCCGATGTCCGCAAGGAGGTCGACCCTGGAGAGGAAGTCCTGGGCGTCGAGCGCCCCCGCGGACAGGAGGTTGTTCATGGTGATCTCCATGAGGACCACCATCTCCTTGCCCTTCACGAGCGGCTCCTGGACGAACTGCGCCGTGGCGCAGTTGAGCATGTCGACGTTGACGTGCGTCACGGGGCGGAAGCTCCCCCGCTCGACGAGGATCGCCTTCTTGTAGAGGACCTCGGAGGGCTGGAGGACCTCGCCCTTCTGCCCGAACATGACGGCGTTGGTGAGGCCGTACTTGACGAGGTAGAGCGACATCAGCCGGTTGTCCACGTTCTCGAACGCCGGTCCGGAGAACCGGAGCATGTCGACCTCGATCCGGTCGCCCGTCAGGTTGTCGCGCAGGGACTCGATCAGCTTTCCCGGGTCGGTGCGGTAGTAGAGCGCCCCGTAGATCAGGTTGACGCCCACGATGCCGAGGGCCTGCTGCTGCAGGACAGCCTCCTTGTCCCACATGCGCACGTGGAGGACGATCTCGCTCGGCACGCCCTTGGGCTCGGTCTGGAACCTGAGGCCGAACCAGCCGTGCGCCTCGTTGTTCAGCTTGAAGTTGGTCGTGGCGACCGTGTCGGCGAAGACAAAGAAGCACGTGCGCTCGCCCCGGACGGACGAGAGCCGGTCGATGAGGAGCTGGTACTCGTGGTCCAGCATCATCTTCAGGCGCTCGCGCGACACGTACCTCGGCGCCTTGCCGTAGATCGCGTCGCTGAAGACCATGTCGTAGGCCGAGATCGACTTGGCGATCGTCCCGGAGGCCCCCCCCGCAAGGAAGAACTCCCTTGCGACCTCCTGGCCCGCCCCAATCTCGGCAAAGGTGCCGTACTTGGGCGGATCCAGGTTGATCGTCAGGGCCTTCTGAGTCGTGGTCAGCAGTTCCTTCTGCTCGCTCATGCCTGAGACACTAGGCCCGCCTTTCGCGTATGCAACCCGTTCCTGTGTCACGGATTCGCGTCGTCGGTTTCGACTGGTGGTAGAGGGCAAACGGGGTAGCTTTGGGCCTTCATGAAGAATTTCATCACCTCGATGCTGGGCTCGCTGGTGGCTCTGATCGTCTTCGCGACGGCCGCCGTGCTGCTTTTCATCGGGTTCGTGGGCGCCATCGTGGCATTGGGCCACGAGAAGAAGACGCCCGAGATCGCAAGCGGCTCCTACCTTGTGTTCGACCTGTCCACGAACATCACCGACTCGCCGCCCGAATTCGACCTGGGCCAGCTCTCGGACGGCCGCAGCGACACGGCCCAGCTGAGGACGCTGATGAGGGCGATCCACCAGGCCGCGCACGACCCGAAGATCAAGGGGATGCTCCTCCTCGGCAACCTGTCGCCGAACGGCCTCGGCTCGGGATATGCCGCCCTCCGGGAGCTGCGCGACAGCCTGGGCGGCTTCCGCGCCGCCGGGAAGCCGGTCATCGCCTACCTGGAATACGCGACGACGCGGGACTACTACCTCGCCTCGGCTGCGGGCGAGGTCATCATGGACCCCTACGGGGAGCTCATCATGCCGGGCCTGGCGACCGAGCCCATGTTCCTCGGCGGCGCCTTCGAGAAGTACGGCATCGGCGTCCAGGTCGCCAAGGTCGGCAAGTACAAGTCCTACGCCGAAATGTTCACCAGGGGCGACATGAGCCCCGAGGCCAGGGAGGAGACGCAGAAGCTCCTGGACGACGTCTGGGGCACCATCGTCGGTGACGTCGCCAAGTCGAGGAACCTGAGGAGCGGGTCGATCCAGTCGATCGTCGACAGCCAGGGGCTCATCAAGGCCTCCGCCGCCCTGAGGGGCGGCCTCGTCGACAAGGTCGCCTACCGCGACCAGCTGATCGACTCCCTAAAGAAGGAGACCGGCGTCACCTCGCCCACCGATTCCTTCAAGCAGGTCGAGATGGACCGTTACGACAGGACGCTCTCCTCGCCCAGGGGCTTCGGGAGCGACGAGGTCGCGATCGTCTACGCCGAGGGGGACATCGTCGACGGCGAGGGCGGCCCGTCGGACATCGGCGGGGCCAAGTTCGCCCGCGAGATCCGCCAGTTGCGCGAGGACTCGTCCGTGAAGGCGATCGTGCTTCGCGTCAACAGCCCGGGCGGCAGCGCCTCCGGCGCCGAGACGATCCAGCGCGAGCTGCGGCTGGCGCGCAAGGTGAAGCCCGTCATCGTGTCCATGGGCTCGTACGCCGCCTCGGGCGGCTACTGGATCTCGGCCTACGCCGACCACATCTTCGCCGAGCCGAGCACGGTGACGGGCTCCATCGGCGTCTTCGGCATCCTGCCCAACATCCAGAAGCTCGCCAATGACCACGGCGTCACCTTCGACAGCGTCAAGACCGGGAAATTCGCGGGCGGCCTCCTCACGATTTCGCGCCCGAGGACGCCCGAGGAACTGGCGATCTTCCAGAACTCGGTGGACTGGATGTACGACGAGTTCATCGCCAAGGTCTCCGAGGGACGGGGCATGAAGCCCGATCGCGTGCGCGAGATCGCCCAGGGCCGCGTCTGGTCCGGCTCGGACGCCGTCAAGATCGGCCTGGTTGACGAGATTGGCGGCCTCAACGCCGCGGTCCGCTACGCCGCGCAGCGCGCCGGCATCATGGAGCACTACCGGGTGACCGAGTACCCGACCTCTAGGAACCTTTCGCAGGCCATCGCCGAGGCCCTCGGCAAGGTGGCCCCCATCACGCTTCGCCTTCGCCCGACGGGGCTCGTCGGCCAGGTCGCCGACCTGGCCGAGGGCGAGGTCTCCTGGCTGCAAGGCCTGAACGACCCCCGCGGCGTCTACGCGAAGATGCCGGCGGACCTCGTCATCCGATGAGCGCCGAGACGCCCAGGACGATCACCCGGGACTGCCCCGCCACGGCCATCCCCTCGGGCGAGCCCACGACGCTGCGCGCCGGCCAGTCGGTCGAGGTGGCCCAGACGCTCGGCGGGAGCATCACGGTGCGGACGGAGCTCGGCCTCTTCAGGATCGCCCAGGAGGACGCCGGCTGCGTCGACGGCCTCGCGCCCGCGGCCCCGGCGCCCGTTGCGGCGGGGGAATTCAGCGAGAGGGCCGTCTGGGACGCCCTCAAGACCTGCTTCGACCCAGAGATACCGGTGAACATCGTCGACCTCGGCCTCGTCTACGACCTGGCGATCGAGAAGACGCCGGCGGGCGGGAACGCTATCGACGTCAAGATGACTCTGACTGCGCCTGGATGCGGCATGGGCCCGGTGATCGCGGACGACGCCCGCAGGAAGATCGCAGCGCTGCCGACGGTCGAGCAGGCCAGGGTCCATATTGTTTGGGATCCCGTGTGGAACCCGAGGATGATCTCCGAGGCGGGCCGTCGCACGCTCGGGATCGAGTAGGCCGGCGGGAAGGCTTGAGCCCGTCTCTGCGTCGTTGGCTGGACGTCTTCCAGATGCATTAAGCCGTCGTTAGGCCAAGATGAGAATCGACTGGGCAGCGGGACTCGCCGTAAACCTCATTCCGCCTGCCGTCGGGATTGTCCTTTTCATTTTGCTTTGTCGCCGTATGAAACGCTCGGCTATTTTGTCGCCGCCGTTTCTGACCTTTTTTGTCCTCTTTTTCTGCATCGGCGGATGGCTCATGGTTGGTTTGACGGCCCTATTTTGGGAATGGTCTGGCATGGCGAGTCTTGGCGCCGGGTTCCTGGTCTTGGTTTCCCCATTCCTTGTTGGAACCATGGCGCTGGTCGCGCGCTCGAAGCGAACGACATCTCGTTACCATTTTGCTGCGGTTGCTACGGGCGTGGCCTACACAGCCATTGTGGCGATCATCGATGCCGGTCTCGTGGCATTCTATCTGTTGCGCCGCACCAGATGATCTGGACCGAATTGGGCCGAGGGTGGAAGTTCGACCAATGCTCGACGCGTCCCGCACCAATTCATAGCGGGTTCCCATATTCGTTAGGAGCATCCCACAACTTATTTGACCGGTGAAAGAAGTGCTACTTTAGTGCTACTTATGAAGACCCAGCTGGTCACGTCACTCAAGCGCAAGGCCACGGAAATCATTGCGGATCTTCAGCAGGACCGGGACCCCGTGCTAATCACGCAACATGGGAAGCCCGCGGCCTACCTGATGGATGTGGGAACCTACGAAGCCATCTACCGGCGGATTTCCGTTTTGGAAGGTATCGCGCTTGGAGAGCAGGCGGTTCGTTCGGGAAGGCTATTGTCGCAAAAGGCGGCGAAGGCGCGGCTTAGCAGATGGCTAAGCTAGCCTGGACGGAGCCGGCACTATCCCAGCTCGACGAGATCGCGAGCATCATCGCCTTGGATAAGCCCGAGGCGGCGAGAATGGTTGTCGCTCGCGTCTTTGAAGCAACAGATCGGGTCGAGCAATTTGTGAAATTGGGAAGGCGCGTCCCAGAGTTCCCGCGCACAAATTACCGTCAGGTTTGGATTAACCCGTGTTGGGTATATTATCGCATCGATGGCGAAAGGATCTATGTCTTGCACGTGCGCAGAGCGGAGAAGCTGTTTCGCCCGGAGGACTTGTCATTCGCTGATGAGCAATAGGGATTACGTTTCTTCCGGGCTTTTCCGGCGCTAGTAAAGCCGTGGTGCAGCCATTCACATTCGCAGCCCGCCGGAAGAGTTTTCGGTACGCGTTTCGGGGCGTATGGCTGACCCTGAGATCCCAGCATAACGCATGGATTCACGCCGTGGCCACGGCCGCCGTCGTAATCCTAGGATACCTTCTCGGGATCTCCCACCTCGAATGGTGCGCGATAGCCTTGGCGTGCGCAGCGGTATGGACGGCGGAAGCCCTGAATACCGCGATCGAGTTCCTGTCAGACGCGACGACGAGGGAGATCGACCCGTTGGTTGGCAAGGCGAAGGACGTTGCCGCGGGTGCGGTCCTCATTGCAGCAGTGGCGGCGGTCATCGTTGGCCTCCTCGTGTTCGTGCCCTATTTCCGTGTATTACTCATGTCTATGGGATTTGAAAGGACCTCCTTCCATCCCTAGCTTGGGCTGGACATGGGAATCTCCACCAAGAGGACTGATTTTCAGGTTGTTCGGGATATGGCCAAGGCATTGCCTGGAGTGTCCGGCAGCAGCCTGCATGGCGTTCCTTCATTGAAGGTGTCCGGCCGACTGCTGGCTTGCCTCGCGATCCATAAATCGGCCGAGCCCGGCTCGGTTGTGGTGCGGATGGGCATCGAGGAGCGCGCAGCGCTGATAGCCGATTATCCGGACATCTATTATGTGACCGATCATTACGCTAAGCACCCGGCCGTGCTTGTGCGCCTTGGGCGGATCGACCGGGCCTCGCTTAGGGATTTATTGGGGGCGGCTTGGCGCTTCGTGAGTTCGGAAAAGAAGACAAAAAAAACGGGGATGAGATCCCGCGAGGATCGGCCCCTCCGAAAATCCCCGCGAAGACGGTGATCGCAATGCTCGCGGGAGCTCTCGGCTTGTCCATTTCGGGGTTTGCTGCCGGGCCGTTGCCGGGCCGTTGCCGGGGCGATCCGACAGGTACTACCTCAACTGGATGGCCATCGGGATCCATGAACAGCACCCGGAGTGGCACATCGATGACATCCGGGTCTCAAGGGCGGTCGACTTCTCCTTCTATCCAAATACGCCGACCTACCATGTCGTGGAGGTGTTCACGGCTGACGAGGACGACCGCAACCCATTGGGCCCGGTCATCATATGGCTGGGGCTTTTCAAGGAGGGCAACTTCGTCCGCCTCACGACCCGCGCCGAGACAGCGATCTACCTGAAGCAATTCTCGAGGCGGAGGTGACGGGAGGCCGCGGGGGGACCGGGCTTCCCTACGCCGGGATCGCCTCGAGCATGCAGCCGTCCGCGTTCTCGGGCGTCTCGCAGTTGGGCCTGGCGATGACCCCGGGATGGGGCTCCGCGGCGAACATGCCGCCCTGGAGCAGGTGGCGGTCGCAGGCGCCCATGAGCTCGGCCTCGGTCTGCGCGACGCGCATCTCGCGCAGGAACTCGCCCCGCGGGTCAACCCCCTGGCCGACGAAGTTGAGGTACTTCTTCATCTTGTTGACGTGTGCGCGCTCGGGGACGCCCTCGTGCCGGGTCGCCCCATAGAGGCGCTCGACGTACTCGCGGACGTCCGCGAGGGAGACGGGCGTCTCTGAACCCCCGGCGAAGCGCTCGCGGCACTGCCGGAAGATCCACGGGTTGCGGATCGCGTGCCGGCCGATCATGACGCCGGCGGCGCCGGTCTGGCGGACCACCTCGGCCGCCTTCGCGGCCGAGGTCACATTGCCGTTCGCGAGGACCGGGCACGGCACGCGCGCGGCGGCGGCGGTGATATGGTCGTAATGGACCTCGCTCCGGTACATCTCCCGCACCGTACGGCCGTGAACCGTGAGGAGGTCGGCGCCGCTCGCGGCCACGATCCCGAGTATCCTTTCATAGTCGCGGTCGTCCTCGAATCCGATGCGCATCTTGACCGTGAGGAGGCCCGGCACGGCGGCGCGCAGCGCCGCCAGGATCTCCGCGATCCTGTCCGGGTCGCGCAGGAGGCCGCCGCCCACGTTCTTCTTGTAGACCTTGGGTGCCGGGCAGCCGAGGTTGAGGTCGATCCCCGCCACGGGGTGCACAAGGAGGTCGCGGACGGTTCGCACCATGTGGGGGATGTCCTCGCCGATCAGCTGCGCGAAGACGGGCCGGCCCGTGCCGTTCTCGTCGATGCTGCGCAGGATGTGCCTCTCGGGGCGCGACTGGGAGTGGACCCTGAAGAATTCCGTGAAGAAGTAGTCGGGGGCGCCGTAGTGCGAGATGACCCCCATGAACGCCAGGTCGGTGACGTCCTGCATCGGGGCGAGCGCCGTGAGCGGCTGGCCCGGGGCGATGGGCTGGGGCAGGGCCACGGTGGGCTAGGGCAGCTCGGCGCCCGGCTCGCCCTGCTGGGCCCGCCACTGCTCGAGGCTGTCGGTCCGGTCCTCCGCCGCGTCGAAGACCGCGCGGGCGACGTAGATCGGCCGCCTGTGCTGCAGCGCAAGGACGATGGAATCGCTGGGGCGGGCGTCGATCTCGATGATCTTCGTCCCCAGCTCGTTCTCCATGGATAGGAGGATGCGGGCGAAGAAGGTGCGCTCCCTGGCGTCGTTGATGACGACGCGCTCCAGCTTGGTGCCCAGCCCTACGAGGATGCTTCCGATCAGGTCGTGGGTCATCGGCCGGTGCTTCTTGACGCCGTCCATGGTCATCTGGATGGCGCTGCCGACCGCCCGGTCCACGTAGATGACGAACGTCTTCTCGTCGTTCCCGAGGAACACGGCGCAGCTGTTGGGGGTGGGCGCCACCCCCTTCACGGTCGCCTCGATGACGTCGTTTTGCATGTGATTTGCGGCCCTGGGCCCGGAAAACCCAAATTGAGGGCGGCGCCCCCAAAGGGCAAGCGGCGCCGGTCCTAGAAGCCGAGGAGGCTGATCTTCCAGGAGCGGGCCTTCTCGATGACGGCCGGCTTGTCCAGCATGATGACCCCGCCGGCCTCGAGGGCCGCCGCCCGCAGGCCCGCCTCCCGCATGGCCTCAAGGGTGCGCAGGCCGAAGCAGGGGACGTCGAACCGGAAGTCCTGCCTCGCCTTGACGGTCTTCACGAAGAGGGCCTGGTCGGCCTTCAGGGAGCCGGCGCGCGCGAGCATCGCGTCCGTGCCCTCGAAGGCCTCGACCGCGAGGACGGTCCCCTTGCGGACGACGCAGCCCTGCCCGATGTCCAGGCGCGCGCACTCGCGCGCGACGTGGACCCCGTGGTCGACGTAGTCCTTCTCGACCGGGAACCTCCCCCCCGTCATGCAGCCCTCGGAGGCCATCTGGCCGTCGAGGAAGGCGCGAGCGTCGAGGAGCCGGACGCCCAGGGCCTCGATCTCCCTGGCGACCGCCCCGAATATCGTCTCGGCGTTGCGGCGCTTGAGGGAGAGGAGTATCCGGGCGGCCTTCAGGTCGGGCTTGAGCCCCTCGAAGAGCCGCCTCGGCGTCACCTGGCCCGCCATGATGGCGTACTTGGCCCCCGTCTTCTCGAGTATCCGCAGGGTCTTCCCGACCTGGCCCACGTGGACCAGGTGGCGCTCGGACTCCGGAAACCGCCCGACAAGCCCGAGGTCCGTCTCACCCTCGAAGCCGATGAGCCGCACCGGCACGCCCGCCGCCGCCGCGGAGGCTGCGACAAGGGCCGGGTAGACGCCCTGGCCCGCGATGAGCGCAAGGGGGGCCGTCGCGTCGAAGTCCTGCGGGAGGTAGGCCGAGGGGGCGGGCAAGGCGTGCGCTACGTCTGCGCGCCGTAGTACTTCTTGTAGCTCCTGTAGTAGCGATAGTTCGAGTAATACTCGATCCTCCGGGGCGACAGGCCGTTCAGCACGATGCCCAGCACCTCGTTCTTGCCCTCCCTGAGGGCCTTCACGTACAGCCTGATGTGCTTGCGGTAGGCGCGGTTGAAGCGGCACACGTAGATGACCTCGTCGGCACGCTCGGCGATCAGCATGGCGTCCGTGACGGCGCCCATGGGCGGCGAGTCGATGACGACCAGGTCGAAGGCCTTCTTCAGGCGCTCGAGGAGCTGCGGGAAGACCGGGTTCTCGAGGAGCTCCGTCGGGCTCTTGGAGCGCCCGCCCGAGGTGAGGATCCAGAGGTTCTCGCCCAGCTTCACGATGCCGAGCTCGGCGTTGGTGACGACGTCGCCGTCCAGGTGGGCGCCGTGCTCGAACCAGGAGATTATCCCCGCGTTGTTCTGCTGGCGGAAGTGCCGGTGGAGCATCGGGCGGCGCAGGTCGCAGTCCACGAGGAGGGTCCGCTTGCCGTGGCGCGCGAAGCACGCGGCCAGGTTGCACGAGATCAGCGTCTTACCCTCGCCGGGGATGGTGCTCGTGATGAGGATGGACTTCGGGAAATCGAGCTTCGACTGGATCTTCACCGAGCTGTAGAGGCCGAGGAACGCCTCGTTGCCCGACTCGTTGCCCGCGCGCACGTCGGAGAGGGACACCTTCTCGTCGTCCCTCATGGAGCCCAGCTGCGGGATGATCCCGAGGAGGTGCACGCCGATGAAGGACTCGACATCCCAGGCGCTCTTGATCCGGTCGTCCACGAAGCCAAGGCCGATCGCGATCGCGAGGAACGTGATGACACCCAGGCCGATGCTGGTCCTGGTGATCCCGGGGATGTTGGGCGAGATCGGGCCGCCCGGGATCTGCGCCTTGTCGAGGGGGTGGAGCGAGATCTTGTCCAGGTTCTTGAAGGTCGTCGTCTGGTTCAGGCGGTCGAGGATCTCCATGTAGTACTGCTTCGCGACGGTCGCCTTGCTCTGGAGGGAGTTGTAGTCGACGCTGAGCGACTTGAGGCTGAGTTCCTGCTCCTCCTGCTCCTTGTAGTCATTCTGGAGCAGCTGCACGTTGGCCTCCGACGAGGAGAGCCGGGTCTGCAGGTCGGCGATTGCCATGTCGACGGCCTTGTCGAGCTGGCCCTTCGTTATCGCGATCTTGTCCGAGTTCTCGATCAGCTTGGGATGGCGCTCGAGGTACCGGTCCAGGAGCAGCGACTGCGTCTGCTCCTCGTCGCTCAGCTGGGACTTGAGCGCCGGGACAGCGCCGTGCGTGGAGATGTAGGAGATCTCGAGCAGGTTCTTGCCCGCCTTCTTGAAGTCGCCGATCTCCTGGACCAGCTCCTGGGTCTGCAGGAGGTCAAGCTGGGCCGAGGTGAGCGCCGTGTTTACCGCCTTCAGCCGGTCGACGACGATGTTCATGCTGTTGTCCAGCGACACGAGGTTGTGCTGGCGCATGTAGTCCTGGAGCTGCCGGTCGGCCTCCTGCGAGTCCTTCTCGAGCTGGCCGGCGCGGCCCCGGAGGTAGGTGACGGCCTCCTCGTTCTTTCCGCCCACGCTCTCGAAGAGGTAGTCCATGAACTCGTCGACGTAGCGGTTCGCGATGAGCGCCGCCGCCTCCGGGTCCTGGTGGCGGACGGAGACCGTGATGAGGTAGCTGCTGCGCAGGGGCTCGGCGTCCACAGTGCCCAGCAGGGCGCCCACGGGGGGCGGCGGCGAGCCGGGGGGGGCGTTCCGCATCGCGGCGCGCTCGAGGACCCGGACCTCGGAGGGCGTGAACGACGCGATCACCTTCTCCCGGACCTTGTTGCTGTTGATGTCGTGGATGTAGGTGTTCAGGTCCATCTCGGACCGGACCGACGGGTCGACGACGCCCTGGCTGGTCACCACGGTCTCGGGCTTCTCGAACTGGAGAGAGGCCGTGGACTCGTAGATCTTCGGCTTGCGGGCCTGGACGTAGAAGAACGCGAGCGAGACCACCACCGCGATGGGCGCGGCTATCCAGATGCGCTCCCGCAGGATGATGTAGTAGTCGCGCAGCGTCCGGCGTTCGACGACATCCTCGTCGTCTCGCCCGTGCGTGGGCGGCCTATTGGAGCGGCTATTTGCGGCGTCGGCCATCGGTGTTGCGTGCTTAGATTATTCTTTCGGGGACGTAGACGATGTCGTCGGGCTCGAGCAGGAAGGCCTCGCCCCCCTTGCCGGAGTTCTTGCCCTTGATCTGGCTCTCGACGTCGAGGGAGATGACCTTGGTCGTCCCGTCGGGAAGGACTCGGGTGACCCTGACGGCGGTGCCCTGGGCCGTGTCCGTGAACCCGCCGGCCTTCGTGACCAGGTCGATGACGCTCATCGTGGCCTCGATCGGGAGAGGGTACCGGCCCGGGTTCTTGACCTGGCCCTGGATGGAGACCTCGCGCGGGGCGTACTCGTCGACGGCGACGGTGACATCGGGCTTCCTCAGGAAGCGGCCGTCCTTGTAGGCCTTCTCGATCACGCCCTGGGCCTCGTCGAGCGTAAGGCCGCGCACGCGCACCTCGCCGACGAGCGGCAGGTTCACCGTCCCCTTCGCGTCAACCCGGCACACCGTCGAGAGGTCATCCTCCTGGAAAACGGTGATGCGCAGCTTGTCGGTGGCGCGTATGTTGTAGACCTTGGCGCCGCCGGGATTTGCAGTCGCGTCGTCCGCACGGGACTGCGCCAGGCACAATAGGCCGATGGCGCACGCTGCAAGGGACTTGATAATCAGGTTCACGGGGATGGGGGGGGACTACCAGTGGGACGAGACTGTGAAGTCGACCTGGTGGCGGCCGAATTCTGCGTAGGCTAGGGTGGAATAGGACCTGTAGTAGTCGTAGGAGATCGAGAACTTGAGGTGCTGGTTCACCGTGTAGAAATAGGCGGCGCCGAGCTCGTAGAACCAGTCCACCCTCTGCGCCCCGCCGGGCTGGACGTCCCCCTCGGCGCCGAGAAAGCGGTTCTGGCCGCCCTCGGCAGTGAGGGTCGTGCTCGCCTTTGCGGTCAGCGAATCCTGGAAAACAAGCCCCGCGCTCGAAGTATCGATGGATTGCGCCGTCGCCGTTGTCGAGAAATCACGGCTGAGGTTCGCCGTGAGCGTCATCCTGCGGTCTATGTTCCACGTGGTGGCACCGTTCGCCGAGACGTCGTTGAACACGTCGCCGGCCTCGGGCCCGCCGCGGGTGGAGCGCTGCTGGTAGCCGAACTGGACGGAGCCGTTGAAGGGCCCGTAGACCTTTCCGCTGACGCCGCCCGAGAGGTCGTTGTCCGAGTCCGTCACGCCGCTCTCCTCCTCCGTGTAGCGGTTGCGGTAGTCGACGAAGAGGTCCCGCTGCTCGTTCAGGATGTAGTAGAGGTAGACGTCCTCCGTGTAGGTCACGAGGTTGGTGAAGAGCGTCTGGTCGAGGTAGTCCGTCTTGTTGTAGTCGACCGTGCCCGAGATGGAGTAGCGCTCGATGACCGGGTACTGGAAGTTGAGCCCGGTGTCGTAGACCCACGAGGTGTCGCGCGTGTTGGTGGTCACGTCGGCGTGGTCCTCGCGCTGGATGCTGGCCGACAGCGTTCCCGTCGTCCTGCCGGTCAGCTTCGTCAGCTCGGCCGTCACCTTCGGGTCGACGTAGTTCTGGCCCCGGAAGCTCGAGTACTGGCCTGCCTCAAGGGAGGCCGTTGCGTTGACCCCGATCAGTCCCGCGTGGCGCGAGAACGCGATGGCTAGGGTCTCGCGGTAGGAGACGCTGCCGCCGCTCTCCGCGTTGGCGAAGACGTTCGAGTCATAACCCATCTCGAACGAACCATCGACGAAGATGTGGTCCCGGCCGTCCTCCAGGGCGACCAGCGCCCGGGCCGGGGCTGCGAGCACGGCTACCGCGGTCACGGCGGCCGCCGTGAGCAATCGGGGCTGCAAATTCATGGACTCCGCGCAGGATGGGGAAGCCGTGTTAGCCGCTGACAAGGTTTGCCGGGCTTACGTTCGGCTGCACCGTCGGATTCTCCGGCACGACGGGCACGGGCACGATCTCTTTGTTGCCCGAGTTGGCTCCGCTTGAGGAATTGGCCCCGTCGGCCCCGTCGAAGACGGAGACCGTTCCGGAGTCGGACTTGACGTCCTGTGTCTCGAAATAGACCAGCTTGCGCGCGGCGTCAGCGGTGAGGACGCGCTCCTCGACCCAGGCCTCGTCGTCCTCGGCCTGGCCGTCGGGGATGTCCTGGATGACGTAGACGTTCTCCCCGTCCTTCTTGCCCGGCTTGATGATGATCTGCTGGCGGTTCTTGATGAGGAGCGGCGGCCCGAGCGGGCCGGGCTGAACCGTCGCCTCGCCCTGCACCATGGAGATGACGGTGAGGTTGTCCTCGGAAAGGATGACCGCCTGCCTGCCGCGGATCTCGGCCGTCGCGAGCGGCGTCTCGTAGACCGTGGTGCTGCCCGCGACCGGCTTGCTCGTCGAGATCCCGACGACGCCGTGGTCCAGGACGATCCGTGTCTCCGAGACCGAGGGCTCGTCCTCGATGTCGGTCCGGTTGGGTTTGAACGCCTCCTGCTCGAAGGTCTTGATCTGGACCTGGGTGTCCACGTCGAAGAAGACCCCCGTGCCGTTCGAGAAGACGACGGAGGCGTTCGAGTTGGCCTTCGTGCCGATCGTCGTGCCCTCGGCGCTGTACACCGACCTCTTCGTCAGGTCGTCGACCTCGTTGCCGGTGTCGATCTGCGTCTCGCCGATCGTGTCGGCGACGTAGATCTTGCTGGCGGGGCCCTTGTTCGCATGCGCGGCGGCGCAGACGCAAGTGGCCGCGATGAGCAACTGAAGGCGCTGGTAGGTCTTGATCACGCGTCCACAATACAAATTACCGCTGCCCCAAGCAAGAGAGTATAATTGCGTAGGTCCCGCCGTTTCAGAGGGAAAACGCACATCGGAGGCTCCCCGGGCGGGCCGCGCCAAAGCGGCGCAAAAACGTCGGAAATATTGACAGTCTAGAGCTCGACCACGACCTCGGTCCGCACGGAGTTTGCGATATAGCATTCCTCGTGGGCCTGGTGGTGAAGCCGCCTCTCCTCGTCGGGCGAGGGGCCCCGTCCCTCGCCGTAGGCCGCCCGCGGGCGGAGCGTGGCCCGGCTCACCCAGAGGACGCCGCGCTCGTTCGCCGTCATCACGCCCGAGGCCTCGTCGTCGTAGGCGTCGACGAGGAAGCCGCGCTTCGACGCCAGGTGGAGGAAGCCAAGCATGTGGCAGCTCGACAGCGCCGCCACAAGGGCCTCCTCCGGGTCGACGCACTCGGGGTTCGAGAAGGGCGGGCGCACGGACGTCGGCGCCGGCGAGGCCGGGACGACGACCCCGCCGTCGAACGTCCACGTGTGCTCCCTTGAGTAGCGCTGCTCGAGGAAGCCTTCGCCGCGGCGCCTCCACGAGACGGCTGCCTTGTATTCAGCCATTTGTGACAGGCTTCTCGCCGCCCTCGGGGCCGTAGAAGACGACCCATGTGGCGAAATCCTCGGTGAAGTCGACGAACCTGTGCTCGGTCCCCGCGGGGACGAAGAGCATGTCGCCGGGCCCGAAGGCGTGGCGGGCGGGGCCGTTCAGGAAGGTTCCCGAGCCCGAGACGACGACGTACACCTCGTCCTGGGCGTGCGGCGCCTGCCGGTCGACCCGGTCGGGCCGGTAGTACTCAAGGAGGAGGGTGCCCCTCTCCAGGAGCCTCACGGAGGCGGCGCCGGGGCTGCGCGCGAGGAGCCCGCGCGCGGCCTGCGCCGTGAAGGCGGGGGTCACGGCTGTCCGCCGTAGGTCACGAAGTCGTCCAACTCGAGCCAGTCGAACCAGGTGCCGATGTCGTCGCGCCCGGCCGCGTTCTTGCGGTGGACGTCGTTGAAGAAGGCGCGCGTGTCGGGGACGGACGGCACCCAGGACTCCATCTCGCGCGTCCAGCCCGAGATCTCGAACGGCTGCCGGCGCGACTTCGAGCGGACGTAGGCCAGCATCTCGGAGTCGCTCCCGCCCTTCTTGATCTCGGCCATGAAGGCCTCCTGGTCGATTCCCGTGAACTCGAAGAACTTCTGGTCGAAGGGGCAGTTGTAGTGGAAGTCCCCGCCCTTGCCGGCGGCGACCGCCCGGGCCTTGTCGAGCAGCCGGGGAAGGTGGGCGTAGCCGCCGAGGCGCGTCCGCGGGCTGCGCGGGGGGTGCCGTGTGAGGTCCGGCGCCTTGTAGTTGGTGCCGCTAGCTGCTGCTTCGGCGGGATTCATGTAGGCTTCCTTGAGGTTCGTGGCCATGGTTTTGGGATGTTCTGCGGCCATGATACCCGCCTTGGCCGCAATTTCAAACGCCGATCGGGTCGCCGGTGACGAGGATGAGCATCAGGCCGTCGTGGCCCTTGGCCCCCACGACTTGGAGCGTCGTCGCCGAGACCCGCCCCTCGGCGGCCACCAGGTCCGTCATCCTGCGGACCCCGCGCGCGCTCTCGTCCGCGCCGGCCGGGTCGGCAACCGCCCCCGCGCGGACGACGTTGTCCGCGATGATGAGGCTCCCCCTGCGGGCGAGCCGGACCGCCCACTCGAAGTACCCGGGATACCCCGCCTTGTCGGCGTCGATGAAGATGAGGTCGAAGGGCCCGCGGCCCTCGGCGGCGAGGACGGGGAGGGTCCTGTTCGCGTCCCCGACGACGACCTGCACCCGGTCCGAGAGCCCGGCATGGGCGATGTTGGCCCGGGCGACCTCGGCGTGGCGCGGGTCGAACTCGAGCGTCGTCAGCCTGCCCCCGGCGGGCAGGGCCCGCGCGAGCCAGATGGTGCTGTAGCCGCCCAGGGTCCCGATCTCGAGGATGCTCCGGGCTCCCGCCGAGCGGGCGAGGATGTGGAGCGCCTTGCCCTGCGCGGCCGTGACCTGGATGGGGGGAAGGCCGGCCGCCGCGCTCGCGGCCAGCGCGGCCCCGAGGGCCTCGTCGGGTCCCAGAAGCTTCCCCTCAAAGTAGCGGTCGACCGCCTCCCAGGTCTGCTGGCTCACGGCGGGACGACCAGGTTGAGGATGCGGCCGGGGACGTAGACCACCTTCCTTATGGCGCGCCCCGCGAGGAACGGCGCCACCTTCTCGCTGGCCTTGGCGAGCGCGACGGCGTCCTCCTCGCTGAGGCCCACGGGGACCAGCTGGTCGCCGCGGTGCTTGCCGTTCACCTGGAAGACGAGCCGGACGCTGTCGGAGACGAGCTTGGCGGCGTCAAAGGCCGGCCACGCGGCCTCGGAGGCGAGCCCGCGCCCGCCCAGGCGGCCCCAGACCTCCTCGGCGAAGTGCGGGGCGAAGGGAGCAACCAGCTGGACGAAGGCCAGGGCCGAGCCCCGGGTGACGGCCTGCTCCTTGTGGAGGGCGTTCCCCAGGATCATCATCTGGGAGATCGCCGTGTTGAAGCGCAGGGCGTCGATGTCGTCCCCCACCTTGCGGATCGTCTCGTGGAGGACCCTCTCGAACTCGGCGGAGTCCGCCCCGCCCGAGACCCTCTGGCTGGCCTGGCCGTCCTCGCCGACGCAGTCGCGCCAGAGCTTCTGCAGGAAGCGGTGGACGCCCTCGATGCCCCTCGGGCTCCAGGGCTTCATGGCCTCGAGCGGCCCGAGGAACATGAGGTAGAGGCGCAGGCTGTCGGCGCCGTGGCTCTCGATGATGGTGTCCGGGCTGACGACGTTCCCGCGGCTCTTGGACATCTTCTCGCCGTCCTCCCCGAGGATGATGCCCTGGTGGAAGAGCCTCGTGAACGGCTCGTCCGTCGGGACGGCGCCGATGTCGAAGAGGACCTTGTGCCAGAAGCGGGCGTAGAGCAGGTGCAGGACGGCGTGCTCGGCGCCGCCGACGTAGAGGTCCGGGCCGCCCCACCGCTGGAGCGCCTCGGGCGAGGCCAGCTGCCGGTCGTTCCGCGGGTCCGTGAACCGGAGGTAGTACCAGCAGGAGCCCGCCCACTGGGGCATCGTGTTCGTCTCCCGCCGGCCGCGCACCCATCCCGGGCCCGCGGGTGCGGGCGCCGAGCCGGGGGCCGACTCGCCCGTCGCCGGGTTGAACCAGATGGACACCCAGTCAGCCACGTTGGCGAGCGGGCTCTCGCCCGTGCCGCTCGGGAGGTACGACTGGACCTCGGGAAGCCGCAGGGGCAGCGCCGACTCGGGCAGGGGCAGGGCGTAGTGGGCGCTTCCCCCCTCCTCAAAGGTCACCGGCGAGGGGGGCAGCGACGCGCCGAGGCTGGCCGCGGCCTTCCTGTAGGAGGCCTCGTCCACCCACACGATCGGTATCGGCTCGCCCCAGTACCGCTGCCTGGAGAAGAGCCAGTCGCGCAGCTTGTAATTCACGGCGGCCCTGGCGGCTCCCCTTGCCGCAAGCAGGTCGGTGATCCGCCGCTTGGCGGTCTGCCAGTCGAGGCCGTCGAAGGCCCCCGAGCCCACCAGCTTGCCGTCGCCCGTGTAGGGAAGGGCGTCGTCGTCGCCGCCGGCGATCACCCGGACGATTGGCAGCCGGTACTTGAGCGCGAACTCGTGGTCCCGCTCGTCGTGGGCGGGCACGGCCATGATGGCGCCGGTCCCGTACCCCGTGAGGACGTAGTCCGCGACCCAGATGGGTATCCTCGCCCCGTTGACGGGGTTCACCGCGTGGGCGCCCGTGAAGACGCCGCTCTTCTCCTTCGCGAGGTCGGTCCTCTCCAGGTCGCTCTTCTGGGCCGCCGCCTTCCGGTAGGCGTCGACCTCCGCGCGGCGGGAGGGATCGGTCAGGGCGTCCACGAGGGGATGCTCCGGCGCCAGGACCATGTAGGTGCAGCCGTAGAGCGTGTCCGGGCGCGTCGTGAACACGCGGAGCTCGCCCAGGCCCGGCTTCTCGAGTCCGAAGCCGATCTCGGCCCCCTCGCTCCTGCCGATCCACGCCTCCTGCATGCGCTTCGTCGAGTCGGGCCAGTCGACCTTGTCCAGGCCCGAGAGCAGCCGGTCCGCGTACGCGGTGATCCGAAGGACCCACTGGCGCAGGTTCCTCCTCTCCACGGGGTAGCCGCCCACCTCGCTCCTGCCGTCGACGATCTCCTCGTTGGCGAGGACCGTCCGCATCTCCGGGCACCACCAGACGGGCCGCTCGTCGACGTAGGCCAGGCCCTTCCTGAAGAGCTGCAGGAAGATCCACTGCGTCCAGCGGAAGTATTCCGGGTCGGTGGTGTTGATCTCCCGGTCCCAGTCGTAGGAGAAGCCCAGGGCCCGGATCTGCTTGGCGAAGTTGGCGATGTTGTTCCGGGTGTTCGACGCGGGGTGGGTCCCGGTCTTCACGGCGTGCTGCTCGGCGGGCAACCCGAAGGCATCCCAGCCCATGGGGTGGAGGACGTCGAATCCCCGGGCGCGGCGGTACCTGGAGATGATGTCGGTCGCCGTGTAGCCCTCGGGATGGCCGATGTGCAGGCCCGCGCCCGAGGGGTAGGGGAACATGTCCAGGATGTAGTACTTGGGCCTCGCGGAGTCCCTCCCGGCCCTGAACGAGTGCTCGCGGTCCCAGAAAGATTGCCAGCGGCGCTCGATGTTGTGAAAGTCGTAGTCTTTGCTTAGCGAATCCATCTCGTGAAACCCGCCATGGTGAACCAATCACCCTTCCGGTCAATCTTGGCCGGCCTGCTGGCGATTGTGGCGCTCGCGCCCCGCGCGTGCGCCTCGATGAGCGGGGGTTTTGAGAAGCTGCTGGATTCCGTGGTGCGGATCGACGTCAGCGAGGTGAACTACGACGACGGGACCCGCAGGATCGACGCCAGCATCGGCTCGGGCGTCATCCTGTCGCAGGACGGCCTGGTGCTGACGAACGCCCACGTGGTGGGCCCGAGGGCCGTCGAGATCAACGTGACCCTGGCCAGCCTGGAGCGGGTGAACGCGCGGCTCGTCGGGTGGGACCACTGGACGGACCTGTCGCTCCTGCGCCTCAACCTGGACGACGTGAGGCGGCGGGGCCTCTCCTTCAAGCACGCCGAGTTCGGCGACAGCGACAAGCTCTACGTCGGCGAGACCGTCTACGCCGTCGGGACGCCCCACGGCCTCACCCGGACCGTCACCCGCGGGATCATCTCGAACAACAACCGGTACTTCGAGGACACGGAGGGCGTCGACGGGTACGAGACCGGCAACTTCAACAGCTGGCTCCAGACCGACGCGGCGATCAACCCGGGCAACTCCGGCGGCCCCCTCGTGACGGAGGACGGCCGGGTGGTCGGCATCACGTCCCGGGCCTACCTCGGCGCCAACAACCTCGGCTTCGCGATCCCATCCGTGACGGCGAAGCGGGTCGTGGCGGCGCTCGTGAAGGAAGGCTCCATGACGCGCAGCACGATCGGCATCGTCCCGCGCGACCTCCAGGACCTCGAGGGCTTCTACGACCTCGCCGCCAACGCCGGCGTCCTCGTCGACAGCGTCGAGGCGGGCTCGCCCGCGGCGGCCGCGGGCCTGCGCGCCGGCGACATCATCCTCACCATCGACGGGAAGAGGGTCGACGGCCGATTCCCCGAGCAGCTCCCCGCGATCCAGAACTCGATTGCGAGCCAGCCTGTCGGCTCGGCCCTGCGCCTCGAGTACAAGCGCGGCGCCGCCCTCTCCGAGGCGACCGTCGTCACCGCCCGGCTTGAGAGCCGGATGGGCGAGGAATGGGTCTCGGACTCCTGGGGGATCGGCGTGCGCAAGGTCTCCAGGGAGTTCGCGAGGGAGAACCAGCTCGGCGACGACACCGGGGTCCTCGTCATCGGCGTCCAGAGGGGCTACCCGGCCGAGATTGCGGGCCTGGCGCGGGGCGACATCATCACGAAGATCAACCAGAGCCCCGTGACATCGATCGGCGTCATCAGCTCGACGGACGCGGCCTACACGCGCAAGCCCGCACCGACGCTGTTCGAGGTGGAGCGCGACCGCCGCGTCGCCCTGGTCGTCCTGAAGCCGTGAGGGCACCCGCGCTCCTCCTTGCGGTTCTCCTGCCCGTGGCCGCGCGCGCGGCGGACCTGCCGGCCCTGTGGGCGCAGCGGGTCAAGTGCACCGTCGCCGTCGAGTACGTGACCCAGACCGAGCTCGAGAGGCGGCCGACGGTCGCCTACGGCACCGTCGTCGACACGAACGGGACCATCATCCTGCCGTCCGCGGCCGTCGACCTGAGGCTCGCCCCCGACCAGATGAAGGACTTCAAGGTCTACATCCCCGGCGACCCCGACGGGACCCCCGCCCAGTACCTGGGGCGCGACGCCTACACCGGCTGGAACTTCGTGCGCGCGGCGGCGTCCATCCGCTCCCGGCTGGTGCCCGTCACGGCCTTCGCCGGGGACGGCGCGGCGGACGTGGGGCTCGCCGACGAGGTCTGGGGGATCGGGATCCGCAACAAGGACGAGGACTTCATGCCCTACATCCTGCGCAGCAGCGTGGCCCTGGTCCAGATGCTGCCGCAGAGGACCGCGATCGCGCAGCAGGAGGTCGCCGGGCCCGGGCTGCCGGTCTTCGACCGCGAGGGCCGGTTCGTCGGCATCGGCGCCAGCTCCTTCGGCCAGACATTCCTGGAATTCACGGGCTCGGACCGGGACGGCTCCCCCGTCATGCTGGTCAACATCGAGGAGAGCAGCGCCTTCCTCGTCGCCTCGGAGGTGCTCCCCAACCTGGGCCGGGTCCCGACGAACGTGTTCGGCAGGCCCCTCGCGTGGCTCGGCGCCTACGGCCTGGAGCCGATGGACCGCGAGGTGGCCGCGTTCCTGAAGCTGGCCTCGCAGTCCGGCGCCGTCGTGAGCGACGTCCTCGAGGGGAGCCCGGCCGAGAAGGCGGGCCTCAAGGCGCACGACATCATCCTTTCCATCGACGGGAAGCCCCTTCCACGCTTCCAGCCCGACCGGGAGGTCGTGGATTACGTCGACCGCCTGATCGCCGGGCGCAGGCCCGGGGACCCGATCACGCTCACCGTGCTGCGCGGCACGAGCCGCCTGGACCTGAAGGCGACCCTCCAGGAGGAGCCCAGGCTCGTCCGCGAGGCCGACAGGAAGTACTTCGACAGGATCGGGCTCACCGCCCGGGAATTCGTCTACGGCGACGCGATCGCCAGGCACTCGGACCCGAGGCACCTCTCCGGGGTCGTCGCCCACCTCGTCAAGCCCAACAGCCCGGCCGACCAGGCGGGCCTGCGGCCCGACGACTGGATAAAGGAGATCGACGGGGCGGACATCCCGGACTTTGCGACGGCCGTCGCGAAGCTGACCGGGATCGAGAAGGACATGCTCCGGGCCGAGACGGTCTTCCTCGTCAGCCGCGGGAGCGACACCGCGGTCCTGCGGATCAAGCTGAGGTAGGCCGCCGGCGATGTTCACGGGAATCATCGAGGAGTCCGGGACCGTGGCGTCCTTCGCGAAGGTGGCCGGCGGGTGGCGCCTCGTCGTCGGGGCCCCGTCCATGCAGGCGTCAGTGGCCCTCGGGGAAAGCGTCGCCGTCAACGGCTGCTGCCTGACGGCGGTGGCGGCGGGCACGGCCGGGATCGCGTTCGACGTCCTCGAGGAGACGCGGCGCCTCACGAACCTCGGGGCCCTGGCCCCGGGCTCCCCCGTCAACCTCGAGCGCAGCCTGCGGGCCGACGCGAGGATGGGCGGCCACTTCGTCACCGGGCACATCGACGGGACGGGCGCCATCCTCGCCTACGAGCCCCGCGGCGCGGACCGGTACCTGCGCGTCCGGGGGCCGGCCGGCTGCGGCCGCCTCGTCGTCCACAAGGGCAGCATCGCCATCGACGGGATATCCCTCACGGTCGCCGAGGTGGACGGCGACGCGTTCGCGGCATGGATCATCCCCCACACGCATGCGGCGACGAACCTGGGGGGGAGGGCGGCGGGCGACGCCGTGAACCTCGAGTTCGACATGCTCGGCAAGTACGTGGAGAAGCTCCTGGCGGCGGCGCCGCGGGCGCAGTCGCCCTAGCCATGCGCCGGGCCCTTTCCGCGATCGCTGACGAGCTGCGCCGGCTGAAGGCGTCCGGCGTCGACTCGGTAAACCTCTCGGACGAGGGCATGGCCGCGCTGAAGAAGCTGGCGGCCCAGGCATCGGCCGCGCGCCCGGAGGCGGCTCCGCCCCCGGCGGCGGCAGCCGCCCGGCCCGCGGCAAAGGCCGCCCCGGCGGCCCCGAGGCCGAAGGCCGCCGCGGAGCCCGCCGCCCCCCCGCCCCCCGTTGTCGTGCTGCCCGAGGGCGACAAGCAGGCCCGCTGGCAGGCGCTCCTCGGGATTGTCCAGGAGGACCCGCACTGCCGATCGAAGCTGAGGCCCGGCAAGAAGGTGGTCCTCGGCGTGGGGAGCCTCGATGCCGACATCATGTTCATCGGGGAGGCGCCCGGGGCGGAGGAGGAGATCCAGGGTGAACCATTTGTGGGTCCCGCGGGTCAGCTTCTCACCAGAATGATTACGGGAATGGCCCTCAGCCGGTCGGACGTCTACATCGGCAACATCATGAACTGGAGGCCTGACCTGCCGGCCGGGCCCGACGGGATGCAGACGGGCAACCGGCCGCCGACGGAGGCCGAGATGGCGCACTGCATGCCCTACCTGCGGGCCCAGGTCCAGGTCGTGGGCCCGAAGATCCTCGTGGCGCTTGGCGCCTCGGCCGCGAAGGCCCTCCTCGGGGCGGGCTCCTTCGGCGCCCTGGGCGAGGTGCGGGGCCGCTGGCACCAGTTCGAGGGGCGGCCCCTCATGGTCACTTACCACCCGAGCTACATCCTGCGCAACCCCACCAACCGCAGCAAGCGGCTGATCTGGGAGGATTTGCTCAAGGTCATGGAAACCGCCAGGCTGCCCGTGACGCCGAAACAGCGCGGATTCTTCCTCTCCCCATGAAACTGATCCGCATCATCGTTTTCGCCGCGGTCCTCGCCCCGTCCCTCCTGGCCCCGCGCCTGCGCGCGGCGGGCGAGGGCGCCGTCGACTTCGAGGTCCTGCGCTACCATGCCAAGATACTGGCCTCCAAGGCGTTCCAGCAGCAGCCAATCACGGTCCCGCAGTCGCTCCTGCGCCTGACCTACGACCAGTACCGGGACATCCGCTTCAAGCCCTCCGAGTCGCTCTGGCGCCGGGACCGGCTTCCCTTCGAGCTCCAGTTCTTCCACCCCGGGTTCAGCTTCGACCGCACGGTCCAGATCAACGTGATCGACGGAAGGTCCTCCGAGCCCGTGGCCTTCTCGTCCTCGATGTTCGACTACGGGCGCAACAAGGTCCCCTCGGCGTCCTCAAGCATGGGCTTCGCCGGGTTCAGGATCCTCTACGCCCTTAACAAGCCGGGCGACGAGCTCGGGGCGTTCCAGGGGAGCAGCTATTTCAGGTTCCTCTGCCAGCACGCGTACTACGGCCAGTCGGCGCGCGGGCTCTCGATCAACACCGGCGAGCCCGGCGGCGAGGAGTTCCCGGTGTTCCGCGATTTCTGGGTCAGGAAGCCCTCGGCCGACGCCAGGACGCTCGTCGTCTACGCCCTGCTGGACGGCCCGACGGCGGCGGGAGCCTACCAGTTCACGATCACCCCGGGCGCGGAGACGGTCGTGCAGGTGCACGAGGTCGTCTACTGCCGCCACAACCCGGCCGTCCTCGGCTTCGCGCCCCTCACCAGCATGTTCTGGCACGGCGAGAACTCGACGGAGAGCTACGACGACTTCCGCCCCGAGGTCCATGACTCGGACGGCATGATGGTCGAGACGGGCTCGGGCGAGTGGATCTGGCGGCCCCTCACGAACTCGGCGTTCACGCGCGTGTCGTCCTTCTCGGACGAGAACCCCCGGGGCTTCGGGCTCCTCCAGCGCGACCGCAACTTCGAGGACTACCAGGACCTCGAGGCCATGTACAACCTGCGCCCGAGCACCTGGGTGGAGCCCATCGGGCGCTGGGGCAGGGGCGCCGTGCGCCTCGTCGAGCTGCACGCCCCGGACGAGACGGCCGACAACATCGCCGCCTTCTGGGTACCGGAAACCCTGCCCGAGCCCGGCGAGCCGATCGAGCTCTCGTACAAGCTGCACTGGTTCATGGACCAGGTCCGCCCCCCCGCCGGGTACGCCGTCTCCACGCGGCTCGGCAAGACAGCGACGCAGGAGCGCGACCTGGAGCGGTTTGTCGTCGACTTCGACGGGGCCTACCTCAGCAAGGAGGGGCCGGATCCCCGGATCAAGCCCGTGATCACCGTCGGCAGCGGCGCCAAGTTCGTCAACTCCACGATCCAGAAGAACCCGTACAACGGAACCTGGAGGGTGATGTTCTCCATCAAGCCGGACGGCAGCGGCCATCCCGTAGAGATGCGCTGCTTCCTGCAGAAGCCGCCCCACGTCCTCACGGAGACGTGGAGCTACCTGTGGCAGCCGTAGCGGACCCCGGCGGCGAGGATGCGCCCGCCATCGGGCTGCCCGAGGCGTTCCGCCCGAAGACCGGGACGATGGACTCGTGGAACGCCGCCTACGTGCGCGTCGAGGACTACCTGCGCGCCCACCGGGTCCACAACCGGCTCCACCAGAGCAGGCTGATCCAGCGGATACTTGAGCGCGCGGCGCGGCTGCACGCGGCTCACCCCGCCCTCGACCCCACCAGGCTCGCCGCGGAGGAGACGGAGAGGATGATGGACGCCTGGTTCGCGGACGTGCTGGACGCGAGGGACCAGCCCCACGAGCGCCTCGCCGTCGACGGCCGGGTGGCCCTCCTTCTGTCGGACGGGCCGGAGCGCTGGCCGTTCGCGTTCATGGAGGACAGGAGCATCCCCGACGACTTCGCCCGGGCCATGAGGAGCAGCATCCTCGTTGCCGGCCCCGACCTGGCCGTCTCGAGCATGGTCCCCCGGCCCATCGACCTCGGGCCCATCACAGAGGCGGCCGGCGAGACCCTGGAGCGTTTCGAGAGGTGGCCCGCCATGCGCGCCCTGCTCCTCTGGCTCGCCTTCGCGGGCGCCTTGGGGGGCATCTTCTACATGACCCGCTAGCGGATGAGCGTCTTCCTCAACGAGAGCATGGACCCGGCGCGCCTCGGGCGGCGCCGGCTCGCCCTGTTCACGTCGGTCTTCGTGCTGACGGGCCTGGCGACCTGGTTCGTCGCCGACCTCTACTGGAGCGACGCCGGGGGCCTCTCGGGGCTGGAGATGGTGCTCCTCGCCCTCTTCGTGCCCCTGTTCGCCCACATCGCCGTGGGCTTCTGCACGGCGCTCGCCGGGTTCTACGTCATCAACCGCGGCGGGGACAGCAGCCGGATCTCCGTCTGCGCGCCGCCGGGCGGCCCGCACAGGCTCGCGTCGACCGCCGTCGTGATGCCCGTCTTCAACGAGGACGTGAGCCGCGTGTTCGAGGGCCTGCGCGTCGTCTTCACGTCCGTCCAGGCGCTGCCGGGCGCCGACAACTTCGACTTCTTCGTCCTCAGCGACTCGAACCAGCCGAACCAGTGGATCCGCGAGGAGGTCGCGTGGGCCGAGCTCTGCAAGCAGGTCGGCGGGTTCGGGAAGATATTCTACCGCAAGCGCAGGCAGTCGATCAACAAGAAGGCCGGCAACGTGGCGGACTTCCTGCGGCGCTGGGGCAGGAACTACCGCTACATGGTGGTCCTCGACGCCGACTCGGTCATGACGGGCGAGTGCCTCGCCCGCCTCGTCACCATGATGGAGTCGAGCCCCGCGGCGGGCATCATCCAGACGGCCCCGCGCACGGTGAGGGGCGAATCCCTCTACTCGCGCCTCCAGGCCTTCGCCAACCGGGTCTACAGCCCCCTCTACCTGGCGGGCCTCAACTACTGGCAGCAGCACGAGGGCAACTACTGGGGCCACAACGCGATCATCCGGGTCCAGCCCTTCATCGACCACTGCGCCCTGCCGGACCTGCCCGGCAACGAGCCCTTCGGCGGGCGGATCCTCTCCCATGATTTCGTCGAGGCGGCGCTCATGCGCAAGGCCGGGTGGGCCGTCTGGCTGGCCCACGATGTAGACGGCAGCTACGAGGAGGGGCCCCCGACCCTGATCGAGAGCGCCAAGCGCGACCGGCGCTGGTGCCAGGGGAACCTCCAGCACACCTGGCTCCTGACGGCGCGCGGCTTCCGGCCGGCGAACCGGTTCCATCTGCTCATGGGGGTCATGGCCTATGCTTCGTCCCCGCTCTGGCTCCTCTTCCTCGTCCTCTCAACCCTGGAAATGGTCAACTCGACGATCGGGCGGCCGCCCGACACCCTCGCCGTCCCCGACGACACGACCTCGCTCTTCGGATACTCGGTCGCGGTGCCGGAGGCCTTGACCCTCTTCTCGCTCACCATGCTCCTTCTCTTCCTCCCCAAATTCGTGAGCGTGGTCGTCATGCTCGGCCGCCCGGCCGACGTGGCGGGCTACGGAGGGCGGGGCCGGCTGGTCGCGAGCGCGATCCTCGAAACCCTGATCTCGATGCTCCTTGCCCCGATCAACATGCTCTTCAACACGAAGTTCGTCATCTTCACCCTGCTCGGCCAAGGCGTGGCCTGGGTGGCGCAAAAGCGGGCGGCCGACATTGACGGGACCGACTGGCGGGAGGCGATCATCACCCACGGGGTGCAGACCCTCTTCGGCGTCGTCTGGGGCGTCTCCTCCCTCATCCTCATCCCGGTCTACTTCATGTGGCTCGCCTTCGTTCTGGTCGGCCTCGTCTGCTCGATTCCGCTCTCCATTTTCCTGAGCAAAGTCGGCTTCGGGCGGCGGGCCCGCGAGGTCGGCCTCTTCCTGACCCCGGAGGAGACCAATCCGCCGGCCGAGCTCCGCCTCCTGGAGTCAAACCTCGAGGCCTGCTTCCGCCACCTGCCTCCGTTTGAGCCGCTGCGCAACGACTACGGCCTCATGCAGGCCGTCCTCGACCCGTACATCAACGCGATGCACGTCGCTCTTCTGCGCCAGCGCCGGCCGAGCGCCGGGGCCCGGGAATGGTTCGCCAAGCTCCAGGCCCGGCTCCTGCGGGAGGGCCCGGGAAAGTTCACGACCAAGGAAAAGATGGCCGTTCTCCTCGACCCGCAGTCGATGATCCGCCTCCACCGCGAGCTCTGGAGCCTTCCCTCGGAGTCGCTGGCCGATTGGTGGCGGCTCGCCATGCGCCAGTACAACGTGCTGGCGGCGGCGCCGACGACGGCCCTTTACCGGTAGGGGCCGCTATTCGGCCCGAAGGGCGACCATGGGATTGGTCTTCGTGGCCCTTCGCGCCGGCAGCCAGGACGCAAGAAGGGCGATGCCGACCAAGAGGAGGGCCACTCCGGCCACGGCACCCGGATTCTTACCCGGCACCACGGGCATCATTTTTCCGAGCAGGGTCACGAGCGCGGCCGACGCCGCCAGGCCGAGGGCGGCGCCGATCAGGGACAGCTGAAGCCCCTTCCTCAGGAAGAGCCAAACCAGGCTGGCTGGCCTCGCGCCGAGGGCCATCCGGATGCCGATTTCCCGCGTCCGCTCGGAGACCAGGGCCGCCACGACGCCGTAGATGCCGACCGCGGCGAGAAGCAGGCCGAGAACGGATATCTCCAGAAGGAGGCGCCGCAGGAAGGTGAAGAACCCGATCCAGCCGTCCATCATTTCCCGGGTCGACCAGAGGCCGCTCAGGGCGATGTCCGGCGTGATGAGCCCCATCGTCTTGCGCACGGTGTCCTTCATGGCCTCAGGCGGTCCGACCGTGCGGATGCTGAAGCTGATGAAGCGGTTGGTATTCTGTGCAAACGACCGCAGGACGCGGAGGCCGCTGGCCGACGGGTTGTAGAAATCCCCCACACCCCGGTAGTCGGCCATGACTCCGACCACTTCCGCCCAGTCGGGCTTGTCGGGATCGGCGTTGCCGATCCTCTTGCCGAGCGGAGACTGGCCCGGCCACGCCTTCTTGGCCAGCGACTCGCTGACGATGGCGACCAGGGGGGCGCCGGGCCCGTCGGAGTCGCGAAAGGCCCTGCCCTGGAGGAGGTGGATACCATAGACCTGGAAGAAGTCCCCGGTGGCGATGGCCTGACCGGCGACCAGGCCCTTGCCCGGCTCCGGCACGGCCTCGCCCTCGAGGCGGACCGGCGCACCCCCAAAGCCCGACAAGGGGGAGGCCCCACCGAACTGAACCGCGTCGATGCCGGGCAGGGCCCGCAGGCGCTCCCCGCCCGTCCGGGAGTAGGCCAGGATCCTCGGGTCCCCAAACTCGCCGAAATGGTCGTGGTCCAGCTCGACGTACCCGGCCAGTACGTGGTCCGCTTTCCAGCCCAGCTCCTGGTGGGTCAGCGTGTAGATGCCGCTGACGAAGAAGGTCGCCCCGGCCAGCAGCGTCAGGGCGAGCGCCAGCTCGGCCACGACCAAGCCCAGGCGCAGCCGGTGCCGGGAGCGGTCGGCCGTCATGCCGCGGGCGCCCGCCTTGAGCGTGGCCGCGACATCCGCGCGGGTCGCCATCCAGGCGGGAACGGTTCCGAAGGCGGCGCCCGTGACCAGGGAGGCGACCAGGGCGAAGCCGAGCACCCTTGGGTTGATCGGTAGTTCGACCTCGAAAAAACGGGCGAGGAAAGCGTTGCTCGTCGCGGCGACCAGTATGCCGAGCGCGCCCCCGGTCGAGGAGACGAGCAGGCTTTCCGCGAGCAGCATCCCGATCAGCCGGGCGCGCGAGCAGCCGAGTGCCAGGCGGACGCCGATCTCCTGGCTGCGCCGGGTGGTCCGGACGATCTGCAGGTTGGCCAGGTTGGCGCAGCCGATCAGCAGGATGAAGCCGCAGAGGGCGGAGACCAGCCAGGCCACCTTTGCATCGTTATTGTCCACCACCGTGGTGGGAAAGGGTATGACCCTGAGGTCGAGATCCGCATTGCTCTTCGGGTGATCCCGGGCCAGCCGCCGGCCCACGACGGTCATCTCCGCCTGCGCCTGATCCAGGCTCACGCCAGGCTTGAGGCGCCCGATCACCCGGTACCACTGCCGGCCGCGCCGGCCGGTCTCGTCGACCAGGGTGAAGGGGTCGAGCGGAAAAACGGCCACCGGCCCGCCGAAAAGGACCGGGTCGTCGAGCGAGGGCGGCGTCACTCCGATGATCGTATAGGAACGGCCGACGATCTTCAGCGTGCGCCCGAGGACTTTCGGGTCGGAGCCATAGTGCTCGCGCCAGAAGGCATTGCTGATAAGGGTCACCCACTCAAACCGCTTGGCCTCCTCGTCGGTGAACAGGCGCCCGATCTGGGGCTGGATGCCCACGATGGGGAAGAAGCTGGCGGAACAGAACAAGGCGACGCGCTGGAGGGGCGCCTGCCCCCCGTCGGCCAGGCTGGACCGCGGCGCGACGTTGTAGGCCGCCATCTCCCCGAAGACGGTCGTCTGGGCCCGTTCCTCCACGTAGTCGCCGGAGCCCTGGTAGATTGCGTTCTGGCCCTTGGAGGCGAACCAGAGCTGGACCAGACGCTCGGAATTGCGGAAGGGAAGCGACTGAAGGAGAAAGCGGTTGAGGACCGTGAAGGCCGAAGTGTTGATCCCGATGCCCAGGGCGAGGGTGGCCAAAGCCGCGACCGTGAAGCCCGGGTTCTTAGCCAGCTGGCGAAGGGCGTATTTCACGAGTGCCCTCGGTGGTAGTGGGCCCGCGGGGCCAAGTAAAGCGCACCGGACGCCGGCTCAGGGCCGAACCGCGGCGCGCCAATTCCAGGAAAAGGCGTTCCCGTCGACCGAGGGATAATTCGGTCATTCCCGGCCTGCGGCCTTCACCGACCGAGGACGCGGAGGTTTCGCCGGGCTCGGGGCGTGGCCCGCTTTAGCTCCCCGTCAGCGTGCGCAGCTCGGCCACGGCCTTCGCGAAGTCGGCTTCGCACTGTCCCATGAGGGGCTCGACCCCGGCCAGGCCGGCTGTCCGCGACTTTGCCTCCAGGCGCTCGGCCGAGGCGGCGACGGCGATGGCCCCGACATTGGCCGAGCTCCCCTTGATCGTGTGGGCCGCGCGGGTGAAGAGCGCGGTCTCTCCGCTGGCCAGGCTCTTCTTCAGGTCGGCGAACCGCTTCGGCGTGTCCTCCACGTAGATCCCGATGATTTCCTTCAGGAACGCGTCATTGTCGCCTGGGTTGAGGTCCCGGAGGGCGGCAATGGCGTCAGGGTTGATGATCGTCGGGTCTGGCATGGGCGTGCGGGTTCGCGGGATTCTGGGTGCGGGTTCGCTGGGTCACCTATCTAAGTAGCCCATTCGAACGACGTGTTCTGCTCAATTTCGGAAATTGTGGTCAGGCCGAGAAGAACTTTTTTCAGCCCGTCGTAACGGAGCGGCCGGTAGCCGACCTTGGCCGCGGCGCGGGTGATCTCCTGGACGCTCCGTCCCTCGGAGATGAGGGCGCGGATCTCCTCGGTGATCAGGACCAGCTCATGGATGGCGACCCGGCCCTTGTAGCCGGTCCCCCGGCACTTCGTGCAGCCCCGGCCCCGGTAGAACTTAACGTCGCTCAGGCCATCCTCCTGGAAATACTTGGAGAGGATCTCCCGGGTGGGCGTGTAGGCCTCCTTGCAGTTCTCGCAGATCCGGGCCGTCAGCCGCTGGGCCAGGACCCCGATGACCGAAGGGGCCACCATGTAGGGCTCGACCCCGATCTCGATCAGGCGGGTGATGGCCTGGGGCGCGGAGTTGGTGTGGAGGGTGGCGAAGACGATGTGGCCGGTGAGCGCGGCTTCGGTCGCGATCTTCGCTGTCTCGAGGTCGCGGATCTCGCCGATCAGAATGGCGTCCGGATCCTGGCGCATGAGCGCCCGCAGGAGGTTCGAGAACTTCAGGTCGATCGCGGAATTGACCTGGCTCTGGGTCACGCCCTCGAGCTGGATCTCGATCGGGTCCTCGATCGTCGAGATGTTGAGCTCGGGCTTGTTGATCTCGTGGAGCGCCGCGTAGAGGGTGGTCGTCTTGCCCGAGCCGGTCGGGCCGGTCACGAAAATGATCCCATTCGGGTTCTCGATCAGCCGCCGGAACGGCTGGAGGATGCTCTGGGACACCATCATCTTCTCCAGGGTGATCATCGACTTCTTGCCCGACATGGCGAGGACGCGGATGACCACCTTCTCCCCATAGGCCGAAGGGATGGACGAGACGCGGAAGTTCGAGGTTTGATTGCCGATCGGAAGGGAGAAGCGCCCGTCCTGCGGGATGCGCGACTCGGCGATGTCCAGGTTGCACATGATCTTGATCCGGGAGATCAGGGCGCGGTGGAGCTTGCGGGAAAAGGCGAGGATCTCGCGAAGGTTTCCGTCGATGCGGAAGCGGATCCTCGAGTTGATCTCCTGGGCCTCGATGTGGATGTCGGTGGCCCGCTCCCGCATCGCATAGTAGACGATCTCGTCCAGGATCTGCACGAGGGCGTTGTTCTCGGCCAGGAGCGCCAGCTTGTCGGCCGCGAGCTCCGGCTGGTCGAAGAGGGTCGAGCGCTCGAGCTGGCCCAGGCTGTCCTCGAGCCGCTCCTCCGTCGAATAGTGGATCGCGATCGCATCGTCGACCTCCCGGGGCAGGGCAAAGACCGGGGAGACCGGCATCCGGGCGATCTGGCCGAGGCGTCGGACCGTCTCGGCGCTATCCGGGGCCGCCATGGCGACCGTGAGGACGCCGTTGAAGATGTAGAGGCCGATCGCCTTCGTCTTCTTCGCCACCTCGAGCGGGATCCGCTCGATCGCCTCATCGGTGACGACGGAGACGAAGGGATCGACGTAGGCCACGTTCATGGTGTCGGCCCAGAACCGGCAGGCCTCCTCCTTGAGGATCATCTTGGCGTCGATCACCGCCTGGACAATCTCGGGGTTGTCACCGAAGTGGTCCCCGAGCGTGCGCAGTTCCGCGTGACCCACGAAGTTTGGGGTCTCCTTGAGGCGGGCGACGAAATGCTCAGTTCTTGGGCTTAGCACGGGCGGGCTTCTTGGCCTTGAAGAGCTTTCCGATCTCGGCTTGGTCGAGCTTCTCCATGGCGAACGAGGCCGAGCCCCGCTCGGCCTCGAGCTCGGCCAGGAGCTCGGGCAGGGAATATTTGACCTCGGTCAGCATGCCGACCTTGCCGGCCGGGTTGCCCTTGGCCGGGGCGCTCGCCTCGGAGACGCTCATCCGGCCCCCCCTCCCTTGTCGGATCGGCGCGGCTCGACGAATTCCTCGATCGTCTCGGAAAGGGTTCGCCCGATCTCCTCGAAGGGGGCGTCCTTGCGGATGTAGTTGGCCGCCCCATAGGCCGACGCCTCGTCGATCGTCTGCCGGTTGACGAGGGAGGTGAGCATGATGACGACGCAATCCGGGTCGATCCGTTTGAGCTCGCGCAGCGTCTGGATGCCGTCGAGGACCGGCATGTTGACGTCGAGCATGACCAGATCGGGCCGCTCCCGCTGAAAGACCTCAAGGGCCTCCACACCGTTCTTCGCCTCAAAAATGTTGCGCATCCCGAGGTGGCGCAAGAGGAGCGAGATGAACTTGCGGATATGGGCCTCGTCGTCGACGAGCAGGATGCTGCCGCTAAAGTTCACCTCAAGCGGGGAAGGCGCACCGCGAATTCACAGCCGCGGTCCGCGTTGTTCAGGACGCCGATCGTGCCGCCGTGGGCCTCGACGATCTTGCGGCAAATGGCGAGACCCAGGCCGGTGCTCTTTTCGCCGCCGGTCGGCCGGCTCGAGAGCCGCCCGTATTCCTTGAAGAGGAGATGGCGTTCGTCTTCCGGAATGCCTGGCCCGTCGTCGCGAACGGCGAAACCGGCCACTGTCGGCTCGGAGAGAAGTTTCACCGTGATCACCGAACTGCGCGGCGAATACTTGACTGCATTGGTGATCAGGTTGTCGATGACCTGGCGTATCTTGTTCCGGTCGACGTTGATCACCGGGTTTTCGGGGCCTTCCGCCATCACGATCCGGGTGTCCTTCTTCGCCGCCTCGATGTTGTTCAAGTGGACGGAACGCTCGACGATGTCCCCGATCGGGGTCGGCTCCTTGGCCAGCTTGAGATAGCCCGCCTCGATCGTCGCCACGTCAAGGAGTTCGTTCACGAGCTGGAGCATGGATTGGCTTGCCCCCTGGATGGTGTGTACGACCTCCCGCTGCTCCTGATTCAAAGGTCCGATCGTGTTTTCGTTCATGAGCTCGGCGAGCCCGCGGATGGACGAGAGGGGATTTCGCAAATCATGGGCGCACATGCCGAGAAAACGGTCCTTGGCAGCATTCGCCTTGCTCAACTGCTCAACCAGCAATTGGTTGCAAAGGTGAGTCCGAATCCGGGCCAGCACTTCCTTGGGCCGGAAAGGCTTGGTCAGATAATCGACGCCACCGGCGTCGAAGCCCATGACGACGTCGTCGGCCTCGCTCTTGGCAGTGATGAAGACCACGGGCGCGCTGGTCGCCTTGTAGGTCCGCTTGATGATCCGGCAGGTCTCGAACCCGTCGATTCCTGGCATCATGACGTCCAAGAGGACCAGATTGGGCCGGGATTCGGCATACAGCTCCAGGGCCTGCTCGCCGGAAACGGCTTCGGAAATCTCGTATCCCTCACTCCGGAGGATGCCTGTGATGATCCGGAGGTTGATGCGGTCATCGTCGACAACAAGGATTCTGCGTCCCTTGAGATCGATGGATGCGGTTAGCGGCGGTTCATCCATGGACGAGATATTGAGCTTATCAGACAGGCAGGCCGGGCCTCATGCCAGTGAAATACGAACGCGGAACATACGCATCCCAAAAAAGGCGATAGATGGACGCATCACAAAATCGAGATATGTTGATATAATGCTTGCCTTGAGTTTCGAACCTCCGTTCGCTTCAGTCGACCTCCATGTCCAAATCATTCGTTTTCTCCTCCGAGTCCGTGGGTGAGGGCCATCCCGATAAGGTGGCCGACCTAATTTCTGACAGCGTCCTTGACGCCTGCTTGGCGCAGGACCCGACGAGCCGTGTGGCATGCGAAACCCTCGTCAAGTCGAACCAGGTCGTTATTGCCGGCGAGATCACGACCCTGGCGAAGCTCAACTATGAGCACGTTGTCCGGGAGGCGGTGCGGGACATCGGCTACGTCAACGACGACGACGTCTTCCACTGCGACCGGGTCTTCATCCACAATCTTCTGACCCGGCAGTCGCCCGACATCGCCCAGGGCGTCGATGCCCGCGGCGCCGAGGGCAAGGCCACGGCCGAGCAGGGGGCCGGCGACCAGGGTCTCATGTTCGGCTACGCCTGCAACGAGACCCCGGAGATGATGCCGACAGCGATCATGTATGCCCACCGCCTCGGCCGCGAGCTGACCAAGGTGCGCAAGGCGGGCGTCGTCGGCTGGCTGCGGCCGGACGCCAAGTCCCAGGTCTCGATCCGCTACGAGAACGACCGGCCGATCAAGGTCGAGAACGTCGTCATTTCCACCCAGCACACGGCAAGCGCGAAGCACGCCGACATCAGGGATTTCCTCATCGAATACGTGATCCGAAAGGTGATTCCGGCCGAGATGATGGACAGCTCGACCCAGTTCCTGATCAACCCGACGGGCCGGTTCGTCGTCGGCGGTCCTGAAGGCGACTCCGGCGTGACCGGCCGCAAGATCATCGTCGACACCTACGGCGGCTGGGGCCGCCACGGCGGCGGAGCCTTCTCCGGAAAGGATCCGTCCAAGGTCGACCGCTCGGCGGCCTACATGTGCCGCTGGGTCGCCAAGAACATCGTCGCCTCGGGGCTGGCCGACATCTGCGAGCTTCAGGTCGCCTACGCCATCGGATTCCCCGAGCCGGTCAGCGTCTGGGTCGACGCCATGGGAACCGCCAAGGTCCCGGAGGACAAGATCACCCAGGCTGTCCAGAAGGTCTTCAGCTTCAAGCCGGCGAACATCATCAAGCAGCTCGACCTCCTGCGGCCGATCTACCGCTCGACGACCAACTACGGCCACTTCGGAAAGCCGGAGCTGCCCTGGGAGCAGACCAACAAGACGAAGGAACTCATCGCCGCCGCCAAATAGGCCCATCATCGGCAAACCCACTCCAATCATGTCCACCACGACCACCGCCACCCGCACCGCAAACGACTACCAGGTTAAAGATCTCGGCCTGGCCGATTGGGGTCGCAAGGAAATCGCCGTCGCCGAGCACGAGATGCCCGGCCTGATGGCCGTCCGCAAGAAGTTCGGCCCGAAGAAGCCGCTGAAGGGCGTGCGCATCACCGGCTCGCTCCACATGACCATCCAGACCGCGGTCCTGATCGAGACCCTGGTCGAGCTTGGCGCCTCGGTGCGCTGGGCCTCCTGCAACATCTTCTCGACCCAGGACCATGCCGCGGCGGCCATCGCCAAGTCCGGCGTCCCGGTCTTCGCCTGGAAGGAAGAGACCCTCGAGGACTACTGGGACCTGACCTGGAAGGCGCTCAGCCATCCGGGTGGCAAGGGTCCCCAGCTCGTCGTTGATGACGGCGGGGACGTCACCTTGCTCCTGCACAAGGGCTATGAGATGGAGGAGGGCAGCGACTGGGTCCACGAGGCCTCCGGCTCGCATGAGGAAAGCGTGATCAAGGCCCTCCTGCGCCGGATCCACGCCGATTCGCCCTTCGCCTTCCACGAGATGGTGAAAGACTGGCGGGGCGTCTCCGAGGAGACAACGACCGGCGTCCACCGCCTCTATCAGCTTCACGAGAAGGGCAAGCTCCTCGTCCCGGCCATCAACGTGAACGACTCGGTGACGAAGTCGAAGTTCGACAACCTCTACGGCTGCCGCGAATCACTGGCCGACGGCCTGAAGCGCGCGACCGATGTCATGATCGCGGGCAAGGTCGCGGTCGTCTGCGGCTACGGCGACGTGGGCAAGGGCTGTGCGCATTCGCTGCGCGGCTTCGGCGCCCGGGTCATCGTCACCGAAGTCGACCCGATCAATGCGCTCCAGGCCGCCATGGAGGGCTTCGAGGTCACGACCATCGAGAACGCGCTGGCGGAGGGCGACATCTACGTCACCACAACCGGCAACGTGGACATCATCACGCTCGATCACATG
>DASXEV010000016.1:0-252058 GCA_036489955.1 Opitutaceae bacterium | reverse complement strand
CCGGAAGGTCTGGCTTCGTAGAGGCGGATCAGATGGCGGCGCTGGTCGAGACTGATGATTTCAGCATAGCGGCCCCAGCTTAAGATCGTGCGGTAGAGGGGCTTGGCCTTTTCGTGGGGAAGAGCCGCCTGAAGCTCCCGCACGAGCTCCTCGCTTGCAAGGGTCTGGTTCTCTTGGACTTTGATCAGGCGCACCAAGAGCTCGAAAATCTTCAGCTTCATCAGCTGCTCGCGGACGATCCGCTTCTGATCGGCGGTCGAGGCGCACACCAGTTCCTTGCCCAAGGGGGTGATCTCCACGTCCTGGCCGGGGGTGCGGACAAAGTCCAAAAGCTCGGCAGCCTTGACCATGCGGACCACCGCGCCGAATTCCCGTCCGAATTTCTCCGCCAGGTCGAAGACATCGCAGGGCTCGTCACCCAGAAGCGACATGAGCCCCAGGACCTCGGCGGCATTGACATAAGGGAGTGACACCGGCGCGATGCGCTTTCTGTTGTCGGCCGTCTTCGTCGTCACCTTCCCGCCGTCTGCCGTCACCGTATCCGGCAGGTTGGTGTGGGTCAGGATCGCGTGCAGCTGCTCGACGATCTTCTTGAACTCCGGGTTGTCCGTGTCGCGCGGGTAGGGCAGCGCGTTGGGAACGACGACATCGATCCGGCCCGGGTTGGCCGCCATGACGACGATCCGGGTCGCGAAGTAGACGGCCTCCACGATGTTGTGGGTCACCATGACCATGGTCCGCAGCGGATGGTTCGGATCGGCGAGCAGCCGGCCGATCTCGTTGCGCAGGGTCTCGGCGGTCAGCACGTCGAGCGCGCTGAACGGCTCGTCCATGGCCAGGACCTCGGGTTCGGCGATGAGGGCCCGCGCGATCCCGACCCGCTGCTTCATCCCTCCAGAAAGCTCGCGCGGGTAGGCGTACTCGTAGGCGCCGAGGCCGACCGTCTGGAGAACCCTCTCCAGGCGGCTTTGCTGCTCCTCGGCGCCAAGGTGCTCGACCGGAAGGAGCACGTTGCCGCGGACGGTGAGCCACGGGAAAAGCGCGAAATTCTGAAAAACCATCGAGACTCCGGGCGAGACGCCAATAAGGAGCTTGCCCTTGTAGAGGACCTCGCCGCGGGTCGGCATGACGAGGCCGGCCATGATCCGCTCGAGGGTCGACTTCCCGCATCCGGATGGGCCGAGAAGGACAACGGTCTCGTTTTCGGACACCGTCAGATTGACGTCGCTCAACACGAGGTCGTTCTCGTTCTTGGAGACGAAATACTCGTGGCTCACATGCCGGAGTTCGATCAGGGGCTGGCAGCTCGGATCGCTCATGGGGTGCGCTTCAGGTTATGAACCGGCAGCGGTCGTTGGCCAGATTCTGGAGGCGCTTCCAGAGGACGCGGTTGATGCCCACGACGACGACAGCCATCACGATCACGGCCGCGGTCAAGTGCGCGAAATTGCTGTTGTTGCTTGCGGTCGTGATGTAGGCGCCGAGCCCGGTCGCGGCGTAGGTTGTGGTGCCCACGGGAACGATCTCCGAGACGATGGTCGCATTCCAGGCGCCGCCCGCCGCCGTGATCCATCCCGTGACCAAACCAGGCATGATCGCCGGGATGAGGAACCTTCTCCAGCGGGTCCAGCCGCGCAGCCGCAGGATTTCCGAGCAGCTGATGATATCGTTCGGAATTCCGGCCGCCGAGCCGGCGACGTTGAAGAGGATGTACCACTGGGTGCCGAATAGGATGAGAAGGACGGCTCCCGTCTGGAGCGTGCCGTGGAAGAAAAGGATGACCGCCACGAGCCAGGGGTAGAGCATGGGCGACGGAAAGGAGGCCGCAAACTGGATGAAGGGCTGGAGCCGATTGGAGAGCTTCGGGTTCAGCCCGATCCAGATGCCGACTGGAACCGTCCAAATGGTGCCGATCATGACGGCCGCCAGAACACGCATTAAGCTCAGGCCCGTGTCGACCAGGATCTCCCGCCAATCGGAGAGATGGACCCCCTTGAGCAGCAGGACGAGGGAATAGGCGCCCCAGGCGAGCAGGCCGATCAGGGCACAGACAAAAAGGTAATACACGATCCGCCCGAGCGGGTTTTTCCTCGGCAGCGGCTGACCCTGATCGAGAAGGGACGTCTCCGCCGTCGGCGGCATGGGGGGGCCGAGAACCTTTTCGGAAATCCGTTGCCAGGCCGAGGCGAGCGTCTGAAAGGCGACCGAACGGGCGAGCCAGAGCTGAAGCTGGCTCCGGGGTGCCCGGCTGCCCCCGAAGTCGTCGAGCTTGAATTTGCGCGACCAAAGCACCATCGGCCACCAGATCAGCCGGTCGACGATCAGGATGACGATGCCCATGGCGACCATGCCGAATATCTTTGCCCGATTGTCCCCGCTCTCCGTCGCGGCCTGGATGTACGAGCCGAGGCCCGGCACGCGCAGGGAGACCCCGTTGACCGGCGGCGGCGCCTCGCAGACGCTCAGGAAAAACCATCCGGCCGCCATCGAAACCATGCTGTTGTAGAGAAGGCCCTGGGCGCTGAATGGCAGCTCAAGGCGCCAGAATCGCTGCCACCAATTCAGGTTGTAGAGCTTGCCCAGCATCCGGAAGTCACCCGGTGTTCCCCGAAGGGAGTCATAGTAGCTGAACACCATGTTCCACACCTGGCCCGTGAAGATCGCCAGGATGCAGACGAGCTCGAGGCCCGCGGTGCTGTGGGGGAACAGGGCGACGAGCGCCAGGCTGAGGCCCGGCAGGAAGCCGAGGACCGGGATGCTCTGGAGGATGTCGAGCGCCGGTATGATGAGGCGCCGCGCCCGGGCGTCGTAGAACGCCCACGAGCCGATGACGACCGTGAAGAGGAAGGAGAAGAAGTAGGCGATCCACCCCCGGGCGAAGGAGAACAGGGCGTATTTCGGGATC
The DNA here is from genome assembly GCA_036489955.1 of Opitutaceae bacterium. Lineage (GTDB taxonomy): Bacteria > Verrucomicrobiota > Verrucomicrobiia > Opitutales > Opitutaceae > Palsa-1447. Next base: position 249,153 of record DASXEV010000016.1, on the reverse strand, counting down.
GCCGAGAGGGATAGGTCGATCTGGACGGCCTGCGTCACCGGGTGGCGCCACTCGCGCGCCACCATCACGATGCCGAAGAAAAGCGCCACGAAGCCCCCCAGAATCGCCAAGTCCATCAGCAGATTCGTGTGCTCCCGTGTCGCCGCCGTTGGTCGCGCTTCATTCATCGGTCGGGGGGGTGCAACGCCAACCGCTTTCGCAAGGCGGGCGCAAGCTGCAAACGCCGTCGTCGGCCATTTTTCACAGCGCAAATTACTGTTGCCGGGCCCAAAGGCGGCTCTCTACGTTCAACCTTTTAGGTAAATGCAGACCCACGGTCCGAAGCGCGTCTACACTCCAAATTCCCTGGAATACTGGTTCGACAAGCTTGCGGGCGACTGGTCCGAGACCTTCTCCTCGAGCCAGTTGGACGAGGGCAGGCGGATCTACCGCGACGGGGAGATCCGGGAGCTCGAGCTCACTGAGCGGGACGCGATTATCCACCGCCGGATAGAGAAGAAGGACGAGTACGCGGTGATCGAGTGGGACTCTGGCACGCTGTCGGTGCGCTCTTCCACCACCGACCGCGAGGTGGCCCACGCGCTGGCGGTGGCTGGCCTCCATGAGATCGAGGAACTGGTGGCCGACGAGATCTCGCCCCTGCCGGCCGAGGTGGCGCACGCCGCGGCGGAGGGCTCGAACGGCGATGGCGGTGAGGGCACACTTTCCAACGGCGACGGCAACGGGCACGCGAACGGCCACGGCGACAAGCCGGCGGCCCAGGGCGCCGGGGCGGCCCCGCCGCCCTCCCGGCTGAACGGCCCCTCCAGGCCGCTTCTCCTCCTCTTCAGGATTAAGTCCTCGGGCCTCTCGTTCCAGGCCCTTTGGGTGCAGCCCGACAAGAAGGGGCGTCATCCCGCCCTCGGCCCCGACGCGCACGCCGGCGGCAACGGCCACGTCTCCTCGGGGGAGAGGGCGAAGCTCATCGGCCTGGCGGCGTATGCGAGGAAGGCCCACTTCCACTACAACCAGGACACCGGCGTCTACCTGATGGAGTCGCTGGTCGAGATCCCGAATTTCCTCAAGGTGACGCTTCCGCTGTGGAGGCGGGTGTTCTCCGTCGAGCTGGACGACAAGGCCGCCAACCTCCTGAAGGGCACGAGGAGCGTCGAGATCGAGGCGGTCGCCCAGAGGGCCCAGGGCGACGCGGGCCTCGACCTGCGGTGGATCTTCCGGGCCGGCGAGAGGCTGCTGACGGACAGCGAGGTCTCGGCGCTCCTGAAGAGGGGTGGGCAGCCGGTCATCCTCCCCAACCTCGGCATCGTCGCCCTCTCCGCCGAGAAGTGGGAATCCTTCAGCTCCTGGCGCCGGAACCTGCAGGAGACGCAGGATGGCGGCGGCTCGCAGCTCCAGTACCTGGTCTTCTCGCTGTTCAACGACGCCCGCCTCAAGCTGACGCTTTCCCCGGAGATGGAGGCGTGGCGCCAGAAGGTCGTCGCCAGCCCCGACGCCCCGCCGCAGACCCCCGCCGCGCTGCGCCCGTACCAGCGCCGCGGCGTCGAGTGGATGCACCACCTCTGCGAGGTGGACTGCCACGGGCTGCTGGCCGACGAGATGGGCCTCGGCAAGACGCTCCAGGTGCTTTCGCTGCTGTCCGTCCGCCCCTCCCGGGAGAAGCCGAGCGTCATCGTGTGCCCCGCGAGCGTGGTCCCGGTCTGGAGGGAGGAGATCGCGCGGTTCTTCCCCGAGATGAGGGTCGACGTCCTCAAGACCGGGAACGACTTCACAACCAGGCGCGACCCGGTCATCTGGCTCTGCAGCTACACGCAGCTGCGCAAGCACCGGGCGCTCCTCGACGGCGTCGACTTCGGCTACGCGGTTCTGGACGAGGGCCAGTTCATCAAGAACCCCGACGCGAAGGTGACACAGACGTGCTTCGCCATCCGGGCGCGGCACCGGATCGTGCTGACGGGCACGCCTCTCGAGAACCGCCAGCTCGACCTCTGGAGCATCTTCCGCTTCCTGCTGCCCGGCCTCCTCGGCTCGCGCTCCTCGTTCGAGGCCTCGCTCGGGGCCGACCGCGAGGGGACCCTGTCCCGCCTGCGGGCCCAGCTGGCGCCGTTCATCCTGCGCAGGACGAAGAAGGAAGTCGCGCAGGAGCTCCCGCCGAAGGTCGAGATGGACCTCATCTGCCCGCTGACGGACGTCCAGCGCGCGGAATACGCAAGGATCTGCACCGAGGGCCTGGAGCGCCTGGGCGACGACGTCGGCTCCGCCATGCGGGAAAAGTCGTTCGGGTTCCTGGCCCTGCTCACGCGCCTGCGCCAGACCTGCTGCGACCCGGACATGCTCCCGTGGCTAAAGTCGCCCCTCTCGGACTCGGGCAAGATCAACCTCCTTGTCGAGAAGCTCGCCGAGGTCGTCGGCAACGGCCACAAGGTCGTCATCTTCTCGCAGTTCGTGATGCTGCTCGACCGCGTGAGGACGGCGCTCATCAACAACTTCCCGGACCTGCCCCGCTACGAGCTGACGGGGATGACCCTCGACAGGCAGAAGCCTGTCCAGGGCTTCCAGGGCGCCCCCGGGGCCGCGGCGATGCTCGTCTCGTTGAAGGCGGCGGGCACGGGGATCACGCTCCACGCCGCCGACTACGTGTTCCTTCTCGACCCCTGGTGGAACCCGGCCGTCGAGGCGCAGGCCGTCGACAGGGTCCACCGGATCGGCCAGACGAACACCGTGTTCGTCTACCGCATGGTGACCGCGGGCACCGTCGAGGAGAGGATCCAGGCGCTGAAGGAGACGAAGAAGGACCTCTTCGACAAGCTGGTCGGGGGCCTGGGCGGCGACTTCGACCTGAGCCAGCACTTCTCCTCGATGAGGAGCCTCGTCCAGCTGACATCCCTTCCCGAGCAGGAAGTGCCCGAGCGCTGGGCGGATGGCTATCTTCCGAACCTCACGCTTCCGAGCCCCGCGCAGGCGCCCGCCCCCGTGTTGGAGCCGGCGCCCCAGCCGGCCGCATAGCCTTCCCTGGGGACCGCTGCGCGGGTTCCGCGGCCGGCTCGCCATCCGGCGCTGGTACACCCTGGGCCTCGCGCCGGATCCGCAGAAACTGGACGTTGTCGGCCACGACCTTCATCCGCGAGCGCCGGGCGCCGCTCTGCTTGTCCTCCCACTTGTCGAGGTCGAGCCGTCCCTCCACGAGCACGAGCGACCCCGTCCGCAGGTGCTCCGCGCAGGCCTCCCCGGGCGGGCCCCACACCTCGATGTCATTGATGAACGTCGTCCGAGTCCGCTTCACGCCCTCGCGGTCGCGTCCGTCCCGGTTGACCGCGAGGTTGAGGAGGCACAGGGCCTGGCGGTCGGGGCCCGGCGGCAGGCGAAGTTCAGGGTCCCTGGTCAGGTTCCCAACGAAGGAGCATCGGTTCAGGTAGGGCATGGCTGCGGGTTTGTGTTTGGGGTGCTAGGGAAGGGGGCCCGGGTCCTCGGAGGCCGGCGCAGGCGGCCGTGGCTGCGCCTTTTCGGCGGCTTCCAGCTGGGCGATGCGCGCCTGCGCCGCGGCAAGGGCCTTCGCGAGGTCCGCGGACTGCGCCTCCAGTTTGAGCGCCTGGCCGGCCAGTTCGCGGCTGCGGGCGAGGACGGACTGCAGCGCACCGTCCATGCGCGCCGTGCTTTCCCGGCTAGCCGCGACCTGGGCGGCGAGCTCCTGCGGCAGGAGCGCGGGCTGGTAGGCGAGCTGACCGCGCTCGACCTCGCCTGTCACGACCCGCAGGGATGCGGGCGGCGCCGCGAGGACCTCGGCGTCGGACTCGCGCACGAGGGTCATGTGGCCGTCGAGGACGATGAGGCGGTAGGATGAGGGCAGCGTGAGGCGGTCCGGCAGGCGCAGGTCCGACTGCGCGGGGACGGCGGCCGGCGCCGGCAAAGGTGCGGCGGTGCGGGAGGCCGGGCGCGTCGCGGCGCAGCCGGCCGCAAGGGCGCCGACCAGCCCTGCAAGGATGAGCCTCATCGCTGCGTCCCTCCGGGCGATGAGAGGCGCAGGCCCACCCCTGCGGCCCGCGGGTCGATCGTCTGCTCCACGAAGAGATAGAAGGGCTTGCCGGCGTCGACGCGGACATAGACCGCGTGCTTCGATATCTCGTCCCTTATCCTTCCCGCGTATTCGTTCATCACGGCGACCGCCCCGTTCCCGCCCGCCGCAACCGCGGCGTTGCCCAGCGTCGGGGCGATCTCGGTGGCGCCGAGGGCTCCGGAGATGCCCGGCGCGGCCTGCTGCCTCTCGGCCACGGCCGCGATCCCCTGGGCCATGCCGCCTATGGCGGCCGAGGCGAACAGCCGGGCCTCCCCGCTGCCGGCCGTCGAGACGGTGCGCCCGGAAAGGCCGTCGGCCCCGTCGCCGGCCTCCCAGGATTGCGGCCGCCCCGTGGGGCCGGTGGCGGACTCCCTGCGGTCGACCGCCCTTGCCTTCAGGATGAGCTCGCGGCCGTTCTGGCCCCCTTCCCCGGGCAGCACGAGGGTCCATTCCCCGCTGTCCACGAGGCGCCCGGCACCGGCGGTGTCGATGACGGCCTCGGGCCGCGCATAGCTGAAGGCCTCGGTGCCGGCCGGGATGATCACCCGCCCATTCCAGTCCAGGTCCTCGGTGACGAGGCCGACGATGGGTTCGGCCCGCGCCGTCGCGCTGTCGAGCGTGTTCACGAGCTCGCACTTGATGAGCCGGCCGAATGGCGCAAATCCCTGCGTGAACAGGGCGGGGCGCGCGGGGGGAGCCGCGGGCGCCGGGGCCGCAGCGGGGGCGGCTGCGGATGCCGGGCCGGGCGGCATGTGGAAGATCTCGGGTAGCGTCTTCTTCTCGTCCCTGCGCATGCTGGTGGGGCTCCCCGGCGGGCCGCCCGCCGGCTCGTCCCTCGCGGGCGCCTCGGGGGCCACGTTCTGGACCGGCCTGGGCCGGTCGACGTCCCGGCGGTAGGCGGCGCCGACCGGCGCCGCCTCGCGGACGGCCTCGTCCGCGCCCGGGGAGTCCGGCGCAAGCCGGGTCGGCAGGGGCGGCGCCGGCGGGGGCTTGGCCACGGCCGCCGGCCCTGTGCCCGTGCGCCCATGCGAAACCCATGCGTAGGCGGCCAGCGCAAGGGCGGCCGCCAGCGCGATCCGGGTCTTCCAGGGGCCGGAGGCGTCGTCCTTTTCCTGGCTCATGGGTCGGACTCCGCCACCGGCATGCTGACCACGGGCCTCGTGCTGGCCGATCCGGACTCGACGACGCTTACGGCGAAGTCGTTGCCGGCAAGGAGCCGCGTGGGTGTACCGTCCTCGGCGTCGCCGAGGACAAGGAAGGCGCAGGCGGTTTCCCCCGGCTGCACCTCGGAGGCGAAATCGACCGTCCGCACGGGATACACGCGGGTCCCTGCGCGCACGACCCAGCTCCCCGGCCCGAAGAAAAGGCGCCTGTGGGTCGGATTTTGGACGCTCACGCAGAGGCCCACGAGGCCCGTCGTCGCGTCCCTGATGGCGAAGCGCCTCGTCAGCGTGAAGTCCCCGAAACCCACGGGGTCGCCGGGCGCCCAGGCGCCCGTGAGGGCGGGGTTGGCCCCCTCCAGGGCGCGCGCCCCGGCGGGGGTCATGCCCGCGGCGAGGCGGAGCGTCCGCAGCATCCCCAGTTCAGCGTCGGGCCCAGGGGCCCGGCGGCCGGGCGGCGGCGGCGCGTCCTCGAGGCTCACGGCCGGCGCCGGCCGTCCGGACGGGGACCCGGCAACAAGCCGGAGTTTTCGCCAGGCCAGGCCAGCCGGCGCGGGCACGAACTCCACGGGGACGCTCTGGGCCTGTCCGGCTGGCCCGAGGAGCACGACATCGAGCACGCGGTGCGCCCCCGGGGCGACGGGCGTCACGAAGATGCGCGGGCTGCCTCGGGCCGCCTCGATCACGAAGTCGCCGGCGTACTTGTCCGGGTCGGGGGTGAACCCCCGGCCGGCCCAGTCCGACACCCCCCACGGGAAGTCCACCTCGACCGTGTTGTCGGGCTCGGTCGGCACCTCGACCGGCCTGCTCTGGTCGGCCTCGGCGGGCATCGGCAGCCGGACGATGCTGGGAGGCGGACCGTCGGCGCCCACGAGGGGAGGCGCCAGGGCAATCAGGGCGGTGGCCATGGCCTGCGCCCTCATTGGCCGGACTGCTCCTGCGGCCAGCGGACGGCCGAGCGGTGGTGCACGATGACGAACGGGTAGCGGCCCTGCTGCAGCGCGTCCTCCTGCGGGGCAAGCTCCACGATGAGGTGGAACTCCCCCGGGGGCGGCTGGTAGGGCAGGCCCTCGACCGCTCCCGAGCGCACGATGAAGCCACGGACGCGGTACCGGGGCAGGGCCCCGTCGTCGAGGACGTCGATGCCCTCCACCTCGGGGTGGTCGAAGAGGTTGCGCCGCTTCCTCTCGGCTGCCTCGGCGCGCACGTCGGCCTGGAGCGCCTTCCAGCTGTCGCCGACGAAGATCCTCCTGGCAAACTCGGGGTAGGACAGGCCCGAGGGGTTGCGCGTGAAGCAGGCCTGCGCGGCCTGGAGCAGGATCTCGCGGAAGAGGGCGCTCTTCGCGTCCGCGGGCTTAACGGGCCCGTAGTGGATGGTGCCGGAGCCGTCGACGGAGTAGGCCCAGACACCCCGCCTGAGGTTTGCGGTGCCGGCCTCCAGCATCCAGAGGGAGGCGAGCGGCGAGAGTGCGGCGACGACCATGCAGAGCACCTTCACCTGGTGCTCGGCCACCCATCGCGCGGCCGGCGTGAAGGTCGACGCCGCGGGCGCGCCCCGCGGGCCGGGATTCGCGGCCACGGTTGCGATCGTCGGCTCGGCGGAAGGCTCTGCGCTCATCGGGCGCGCACAAAAGCGCCCGGATTAGAGTATGACAAGTAAAACTTAGTGACTTAACGAATCCTTGCGCCGGCGGAGAAGGGAGGAGCCCCCTCACCGGAGGCGACCCAATGCTCCGCCCTCGCCAGTGCGGCGTCCGAGGCCGCCCCGAGCTCGACAAGGCCGGCCCTGGAGCCGTCGGGCGCCCCTGCATTGAGGTAGTACCGGGTGGCGCCCGGATCCTCCCCCGGCAGCGGCGGTGGCGGAAGCTTGCGGATCGTCCCCATGAACGTGAGGCCGAGCCGTCGCGCGGCCGAGCGGGCGACGCCGACCAGGTGCCGGTCGAAGGCGGCCTGCCTCTGCGCGGGTGTCATGTGGGGGAAAACCTGAAGAGAAAGCGGTTGATAAACTTGTCTAACATGGCTATCTAAGTTTTCATTCGTTTTCAACCATCATCCTTACCCATTTGATCCCAAGAAAGCGCCATGAGTGACAAGACCAAACTATCCGAGGTCAGGCAGCGCGGGCTTTCCGCCGCCGTCGCCGCTGGCCAGGCGATGTCGGAGCCCGACATCGTCGACTTCCTGCCGCTGCCCGTCTACCCGCTCCTCGGGGTCCAGGTCCATTGCGTCCGCTGGCAGGTGATCGTCCAGGGGATGAAGAGGAAGGGCCTGGTCATCCGCGTGCACAGGGAGAGCGACCGGGGCGGCCTCTACAAGGCCGCCTCGCGCGTCGGCGCGAAGCTGACCAGCCGGCGCTGCGCCGGCGGCCCGGGCCAGGGGCACAGCTGGCTTGTGCGCGTCCGAGATGCCCGGAGCCCGGGGGAGCTGGACGCCGCGGACCCCACCGCGGGCGAGCGCGGCCGCTACCGGGCGCTCGGGCTCCTCGTCCTCCAGAGGGGCTCGCTGGCCGTCGGCGGCCGGGACGTGGCCGTGGCCCTGCACCGCTCGCTCAGGGAATTCCTGCGCGAGGGGGGCCTCGCGGGGAGGCGCCAGCGCAACGCCGTCGTCGTCAGCGAGGCGGCCGACGGGCAGTTTGAGGTCTCCGTGGCCCCGGCGGTGAGGGCCGCCTACGCGGAGCGGGAGAGAGGGCGAACATCGGTTGCTTGACGCGGCGTCCGGCGCGGGCCACGAACCGCGCCATGGGCGATGAGGAGCAGGCAGACGGCCTCGGTGTATTTCGCGGGCTGCGCGCGGCCCTGGGGCTCGCCGTCCTCGGGCAGGACGGGGCCATGGACGCCCTTTCCGACGCGCTCCTGGCGGGCGAGCTCGGCCACGGGTCCCCGGGCCGGCCGCGGAGCCTTATCCTCGTCCTTGGGCCGACTGGAACGGGGAAGACAAGGTCCGTCCTGGCCGCCAGCGCCCACCTGTTCGGCGAGGGCGGCGTGGCCCGGGTCAACTGCGCGGAGTTCTCGTCCGCCGAGCGCGTCCCGCTCCTCCTCGGCAGGGGCCGCGGCGAGGACGGGCTCCTCGGCTTGCGGATATGCGCCGCGCGCGCGCGCGGCGGCAGGATCCTCCTCCTCGACGAGATCGAGAAGGCCCATCCCAGCGTGGCCGACCACCTCCTCGGCATCGAGGAGGCCTCGCTCACGACGGCAGGCGGCGAGCTCGACCTCTCCGACATGCACGTCATCGCAACCTCCAACGTCGGCTCCTCGGGGGTCATCGAGATGGACTCCCTGCCGCCCGCCTCAGTGAGACGCTACGTGGAGCAGGCCGCTGCGTCGCAGTTCAGGCCCGAGGTCCTCGCACGGTTCACGGCGGTCCTCGTCTTCCGGCACCTGCCGCGCGAGGTGCAGGTGGGGATCTGCAGCAAGATGCTGGGGGACGAGCTCCGGCACCAGTCGGCGGTCCTCTCCCGCGCCTTCGGCCATCCGCACGAGGTGACCGCGGATCCCGCGGTCTGCAGGGTGCTTGTCAGCGAGGGCTGGCACCGCCGGCTGGGGGCGAGGCCCATGCGCAACGTTGTGGAGAGACGCCTGCGGGGCGCGCTCGTCGAGGGGCGCCTCGCCGGGGTCCTCGCGCCGGGCGTCCCGGCGTCGGTGATCGTCGCCGGCGCCGACGGCGGCCTGCGCGCCCAGGCCCTCAGTGCTTGACGTCGGCCCTGTGGAGGGCGCCGGCCATGAAATGGGCGTGGGCCGAGAACGGCCGCTCGTCGGCGCCCCGCGGGGCGGGCCGGTAGGCGCCGCTCTGGTCGAGGACGTGCGCGTTGTCGTTGTCGCGCATCTCGGTCGGGAAAAGCTCGCCCGTGATCCATTGGCGCAGCGCCGGGTCCCGGATGGGGAAGAGCACCTCGATCCTCCGGAAGAAGTTGCGGGGCATCCAGTCCGCGCTGCCGGCGAGGATGACGGGCTCGCCGCCGTTCTCGAAGTAGAAGCAGCGGGCGTGTTCGAGGAACCGGCCGACGATGCTCCTTACGGTGATGTTCTCGCTCAGGCCCTTAACGCCGGGCACCAGGCAGCAGACCCCGCGGACGACGAGGTCGATCCGGACGCCGGCCCTCGATGCCGCATAGAGGGCGTCGATCGTGGCCTTGTCGACGAGCGCATTCATCTTCACGAGGATGCGGGCCGGCTTCCCGGCCCTCGCGTTCGCGCTCTCCGCCTCGATGAGGTCGCCCACCCGCCGGTGGAGGTTGAAGGGAGCCACGAGGATGTTCCTGAAGCGCTGCGTCCTCCCGAACCCCGTCAGCGTGTTGAAGAGCTGCGCGACATCGCTCGTGATGTCGCGCCTGGACGTGAAGTAGCTCATGTCCGTGTAGAGCCTTGCGGTCCGGGGGTTGTAGTTGCCGGTCCCCAGGTGCGCGTAGTTCCTCATGACCCGGCCCTCGCTCCTCACCACGAGGCACAGCTTGCAGTGCGTCTTGTGGCCGACGAGCCCGTAGACCACGTGGACGCCGGCCTCCTCGAGCTGCTTTGCCCACTGGATGTTGTTCGCCTCGTCGAACCGTGCCTTAAGCTCGACGAGGGCGGTGACCTGCTTGTCGTTGCGCGAGGCCTCGATCAGCGCCCGGACGATGGGGGAGTCGCCGCTCGTGCGGTAGAGCGTCTGCTTGATCGCGATCACCTGGGGGTCCCTGGCCGCCTGCTCGACGAAGTCGACGACGGGCGTGAACGCGTCGTAGGGGTGGTGGAGCAGGACGTCCTGCTCGCGCATCACCTCGAAGATCCTCGCGGGGTCGCGCAGCGGGGATGCGTTCACCGGCGTGAATGGCGGGTACTTGAGGTCCGGCCTGTCGATGTCGGCGAGGCTCTGCAGCCGCATCAGGTTGATCGGGCCGTTCAGCTGGTAGACGTATTCCTGCGACAGGCTCAGGTGCTGGCAGAGCGTGCTGAAGATCTCGTCGTCGACGCCCTTCTCGATCTCTAGTCGGACCGCCGCGCCCCTCCGCAGGTTGCGCAGCTCGTCCTCGATCTTCTTCAGGAGGTTCTCGGCCTCCTCCTCGTCGATGTAGAGGTCGCTGTTGCGCGTCACGCGGAACGCGTGCGCCCCCTTCAGGCGGTAGCCCGGGAACAGGTCCCCGGCGCACAGCTTGATGATGTCGGAGAGGAAGATCGTCCTCTGGGGGCCCGACTTCGAGGGCGCGATCGTGACGAGGCGGGGCAGGATGCGCGGGACGGGAAGGATGGCCACGTGCCGCGCCGGGCCCGCGTCGGCGCCGTCGTCCGGGCTCTCGAGGGAGACGACGACGTTGAGCGTCTTGTTGCCCAGCTGCGGGAAGGGGTGCGACTGGTCGAGGGCCAGCGGCGTCAGGACCGGGTAGATCTGGTCCCTGAAGTAGGCCCAGACCCAGTTGAGCTCTGCCTTCGAGAGGTCGTGCGGCGAGCGGAACACAATGCCCTCGCGGGCGAGGGCCGGCACCAGCTGGTGGTTCCAGCATGCGTACTGGTCCTCCACCATTGAGGCGACGACCGAGTGGATCCGCTTCAGCTGCTCAAGGGGGGAGAGGCCGTCCGAGCCGAACTCCGTCAGGCCGGAATCGACCTGCTGCATGAGCCCCGCCACCCGGATCTCGAAGAACTCGTCCAGATTCGAGCTGACGATCGCCAGGAACCGCACGCGCTCGAGGAGCGGGTGCCTCCCGCTCTGGGCCTGCTCGAGGACCCGCCGGTTGAAGGCCAGCCAGCTCAGCTCGCGGTTGAAGTACGCGACCTTGCCGGGCTCCTTGGTCTTCCTTTTGTGCTGGGTGGGCATCTGCTCAGGTGGTTGCCGGCGGGGACAAGCCGGGGATCATCAACATTTTCCCGGAGCCAAACGAGGAATATTGCGCATGTTAACCCTTTTGTAACAAAGGGTTCGCCCCTCGGGACTCAGGCGCCGACGACCGTCTTGACGTTCACAAACTCCCGGATTCCCTGCGGGCCGAGTTCGCGGCCGTGGCCGCTCCTCTTCACGCCGCCGAAGGGCAGGGCGGGGTCCGAGCGGACGAGGTCGTTCGCGAAGACGCAGCCGGCCTCGAGCGCCGCCGCGACCCGCCGGGCGGCCGCCCTGCTGCGGGTGAAGACCGCGGCGCCGAGGCCAAAGTCCGAGTCGTTCGCGATGCGCACGGCGTCGGCCTCGTCCCTCGCGGGGATTATGGCTGCGACGGGCCCGAAGAGCTCCTCATGGTACGCCGGCATCCCGGGGCGCACGCCCGCGAGGACCGTGGGCGGGTAGAAGAACCCGGCCCCGGGCACGCGCCTGCCCCCCAAGAGGACCCGCGCGCCCTTCCTCACGCTCGCGCGAACCTGCCTGTCGAGGTTCTCCAGCAGGTCGGCGCGCGCGAGGGGACCGAGCCTCGTCGAGGGGTCGAGGGGGCTGCCCAGCCTTCGCTCGGCCATGCGCTCCGTGAGCTCCCTCTCGAACCTGGCAAGGACCGGGCGCACGACGATGAACCTCTTTGCGGAGATGCAGGTCTGGCCGGCGTTGATGAGGCGCGAGGCGGCGCAGGTCGCCGCCGCCCTGGGAACGTCGGCGTCCGCAAGGACGACGTAGGCGTCGCTGCCGCCGAGCTCCAGCACGGCCTTCTTGAGCGCGGCCCCCGCCTGCGCGCCGACCGCCATCCCGGCCCGGACGCTGCCGGTCAGCGTCACGGCGGCGACGCGCCGGTCTGCGATGACGGCGCCTACGGCCTTGTTCTCCACGACGATCACCTCCAGGACGCCCCGCGGCACGCGCGCCTCCCTGAAGAGGCGCCCGATCGCGAGGGCGCACCCGGTCACGTTCGGCGCGTGCTTCAGGACCATCGTGTTGCCGGCCATGAGCGCCGGGGCCGCGGCCCTGAAGAGCTGCCAGAAGGGGAAGTTCCAGGGCATGACGGCGAGGACGGGCCCGAGGGGCTGGAAGACGACCCTGGAGCCGCGTGGGGCCCCGGGCGGCCGCTCGTCCCTGAGGAAGCGGGCGCCATGCCGCGCGAAGTGCAGGCAGGCGAGGCGGCACTTGTCGACCTCGGCGAGGGACTCGGCCAGCGGCTTTCCCATCTCGTCCGTGGCGAGCCTGGCCAGGGCGCCCCGTCGGCGACGGAGGGCCGCGGCCAGGCGGCGGAGGGCGGCGGCGCGCCGGGAGGGCGGCAGGGCCCGCCAGGACCCGAACGCCGCCTCGGATCGCCCCAGGGCCGCGTCGACGCGCCGGCGGCTGTCCCCGCGGTAGGAGCGCAGGCGCGCCCCCGTCGCGGGGTTGGTCGTCATGATCGCCATGCCGGGCCCTTGGACACCCCGCCCGCGATCAGGTGCGGTCGGGGAAGGGCGGGGGCGGCGGGATTGGGCGGGCCTGCGTCTTCAGCTCGGCGAGGATCTCCTCGACGGCGCGGTCGAGTTGCTGGTCCGTGCCGGCAAATTCCTTGGAGGGGTCGTTGTCGACGACGATGTCCGGGTCGACGCCGTGGCCCTCGACGGGCCAGCTCTTGCCGTCCAGGGCGTAGGGCGCGAACTCGGGCTTGTTGAGGAATCCGCCATCGACGATGGGGAGGGTCGCCCGTATGCCGACGACGCCGCCCCAGGTGCGCTTGCCGACGATCTTGCCCATGCCGAGCGTCCTGAAGCGGTAGGGAAAGATGTCCCCGTCAGAGGCCGAGAACTCGTCCGTGATGACGATCTTCGGCCCGGAGTTGAGCGCGGCCGGGTTGTTGTGGGCCGTAGCGTTCCTCGGCTTCTCGTACATCGCCAGGCCCCGGGAAAGCCTCTCGATGACGATCGGCGAGACGAAGCCGCCGCCGTTGCCGCGGTCGTCGATGACGAGGGCCTCCTTGTGGAGCTGGGGGTAGAACCGCTGGGAGAACGCGTCCAGGCCCTCGAATTCCATGTCGGGGATGTGGATGTAGCCGACGCGGCCGCCCGTCTTCTGGGAGACGTAGGCGGTGTTGTGCTCGACCCACGCGAGGTAGTACAGCGGGGACACGTCGCCGGTCGGGACCACGGTGACGTTCCTGGCGCCCTCGTCGGACGGCCTTGAATTGACCCGCAGGACAACCTGGGCGTCGACCTTTCCGACAAGCGAGGCGTAGATGTTCGCCATGTCGCGGACGGGCCTGCCGTCCACGGCGAGGATGTAGTCGCCCACCTTCACGTTGACCCCGATCTCGGTGAGGGGCGAGCGGACGCCGCTCGTCCAGTTCTCGCCGGGCAGGATCCGGTCGATGCGGTAGGCCCGGCTCTGCGGGTCGCGCGAGAGCTCGGCGCCCAGCAGGCCCAGCGGGACGCTCGGCGCCTCTGGGGCGTCGCCGCCGCCCACGTAGGTGTGGCCGCTGTGGATCTCGCCGATCATCTCCCCGACCAGGTAGGTGAGGTCGTAGCGGGTCTGGGCGTAAGGGACCATGGCGCCGTACTTCTCGCGCATCGCCGGCCAGTCGGCGCCGTTCATCGTGGGCGAGAAGAAGAAGTCCCGCATCTGGCGCCAGCACTCGTTGAAGATCTGCGCCCACTCGGCGTGGCGATCGACCTCCATGACCAGGCCGCCGGTCGGGATCTTGTCCTTTATCTCCACCTTCGACGTCGGCAGGTCGATGATGCCGTAGTCCTGGTCGACCTGCACGAGCATCTTCTTTCGGTCCGCCGTGATGTCGTAGTTGCCGACGGTTCCCAGGTCGGTCTCCTTGCGCTCCTTCAGGTCGTAGACGAGGAGGGTCTTGGGGGGCGGCGCGCCGTCGTCCGCCGTCGTCGTGACGCGGGTGTAGTACACCTTGTCCCTGACGGAGTGGATGTCATCGTAGTTGGCCGCGGCGACCGGCAGCCCGATGATGCGGCCGGCGAGGCCGTCCTCGTCCACCTTGACGGCGACAGCCTTGTCTCCGTCCTTCTCGTCCTTGGGCTTGTCCGCCGTGGCGGCGCCCCCCTTGTCGCCAGGCTTCTTCTCGTCTGCCTTGGCTACCTGCACCTCGTCGCTCTTCGGCTTGAAGGGGGAGTCGGTGTCTTTGGAGAGCGCGACGAGATAGACCCGCTCCAGGTTCTTGAAGACGGCCTCGAGCTCGCCGTCGTCCGAGTTGGCGGTCGTGAGCTCGCTGAACGAGACGTGGAAGTCGCGGCCCGAGGCGAACAGCAGGAACTTGCCGTCGTCGCTGAAGGCCGGGGCGCTTGCCTCGTACCAGCCGTCGGTCGCGGGGAACTTCCTCCCCGAATCGAGCGAGTAGAGCCAGACCCGGGGCAGGGAGTCCTGCTCAAAGCGGGCCCACGTGATCCACTTGCTGTCGGGCGACCAGTCAAACTGCCTGATCTCGAAGACGGGGCAGGTGTCGACTAGGGTCACGGCCTTCGTGGCCACGTCGACGAAGCGCAGGCGCTGCAGCCGGTCGGCCCAGAGGAGCTTCCTGTTGTCGGGCGACCACTGGGGCGCGTAGTAGTAGGTGTCGGCCCCGCTCGTCAGGCGGACCGGCGAGCCCGTGCCGTCCTGGGGGCGGACGTAGAGCTCGTTCTCGCCGCCCTCGTCGGAGATGTAGGCGATCTGCCGGCCGTCGGGGGACCAGGTGGCGTCGCGCTCGTGGACGCCCACGGCAGTGTCCAGGGGGCGGGTTGGGCCGTCCTTCGCCGGGACGCTGAAGAGGCGCCCGCGGGCGGCGATGACGACGCGCTTGCCGTCAGGGGAGGCGTCCACGCCCTCGATGTACTTCGCGACTTCAATCCTTTCGGGCCTCGAGGTCTCGAAGTCGTCCCGCACGGCGATCGGGACCCTGTGCGCGGAGCCGGCCCGGGTGTCGAAGGCCCAGATGTAGCCCGCCTCCTCGAACACGATCGTGCGGGTGCCGATCGACGGGAACTTGATGTCGTAGTCCTTGAAGTGGGTGTGCTGGACCGTCTCCTTCGTCGAGAGGTCGTAGCTGTAGAGGTTCATCCTCTTGGCGCCGTCCGCCTTGCGGTCGGAGAGGAAATAGATCCGGTTGCCTGACCACATCGGGATGATGTCCTGGGCGGGGTTGTTCGTGATGTCCTCGATGGCGCCCGTCTTCAGGTCGAGGATCCAGATGTCGTCGGCCATCCCGCCCCGGTAGTCCTTCCAGGTCCTGAACTCCCGGAAGATCCGGTTGTACGCGATCTTGGTGTCGTCGGGGGAGAACGAGACGAATCCGCCCCGGGGCACGGGCAGCAGGCCCGGCAGGTCGCCGTCCGGCCCAACGGTGAAGAGCTGGCCGTTGAAGGGATCGTACGAGCGCATCCTCGAGCGGAAGACGACCTCGGGCTTCGTGTGCATCCAGCCCATCACGATGTTGTTGGGACCCATCCGGTCACCGAGGCTGTCGCGTGCGATCGTGGCCGTGTAGGTCATCCGCCGCGGGGTGCCGCCTTCCGCGGGCATCTCATAGACCTCCGTGTTCCCGTCGTACTGCGCCGTGAAGGCGAGGGTCCTCCCGTCCGGGGAGAAGCGGGGGAAGAGGGCGTAGCCGGGACCATTCGTCAGCCTCCGCGCGGTCCCGCCGTCGATGCCGACCGAGTAGAGCTGGTCCGCATACTCGAAAACGATGTCCCGGTCGTTGGTGGCGGGAAAGCGCATCAGCCTGGTCCCCTCAGCGGCAGCCGGTGCCGGGAGCGCGTGCGGCATGCTGGCGGGCGCGCGGTCGGTGAGGTTGCCGTCGGCGTCCTGGGCTGGGGCTGCGGGCCTGAGGAGCGCAGCCAGGGCGGCGCCAAGGATGATGCGGGGTAGGAGGCGGGGCGTTTGCATGGCCGGAAACGTAGCGGTGTCACCTCCAAAGCCAAATCCATGATGCCTGTGCAAATAGCGTGTCTAATATAACAGTTTAGGGATTCTTACGCTCAGGGCCGTTCGGCGGAAGCAGTCACACCGGGTGCGCCGGCGCGCGCCTTCAGCTTGCGTGCGGGGCGGCGTTGCCTCGGCGCGGCGTTGCCTCGGCGCGGCGGCGCAGGCCCTCCTAGACGGTCTCGAGGATCTTGTACATCCGCTTCACCATGGCGGGCGCATCGTCGAGGAGGCCGGCAGAGATGAGCGCGTTGTCCAGTATCTGCTCGGCGACGAGCCTCGCCTTCTCGGGCGAGGAGGCCCGCAGGCTGTCGAGGCGCTTGATCACCGCGTGGTGCGGGTTGATCTCGAGGTTCACCTGGAGCGTTGCCTCGGCGCCGTCCTTCTTCATCGCCTTCATCAGCCTGCGCATGTGCGGCGACCCCATCTTGTCGGCATTCGTCGCGAGGGCGGGAGAGTCGACCAGGCGCTCGCTCGCGCGCACCTCGGTGACCCTCGGGCCCAGGGACTCCTTCAGCCATCCCACGAGGGACTTTGTCTCGTCCTCGCCAAGCGACCCTTCGGCCCTCGGCTGCTCCGACAGCTTCACGTCCGCATGGTCGGCGGCGGTGAGCTTCTTGCCGTCGAACTCGCGCACCGCGTTCATGACGTACTCGTCGACCGTCTCGAAGCAGTAGATGACCTCGAGGTTCCTCGCCTTGAACCCCTCGAGGTAGGGGCCGGCCTCGATTGCCGCCCTGCTGGGCCCCACGAGGTAATAGATCTCCTTCTGGTCCGCGCCCATCCGCGTGACGTAGTCTGCGAGGGAGGTCGTCTTGTCCTTGTCGGTCAGCGACGACTCAAACCTGAGCAGCTTCGTGAGGGCGTCCTTGTGGCTGAAGTCCAGGGCGGCGCCCTCCTTCAGGAACACCCCGAACTCGCGGTAGAACTCGGCGTACGCCTCGGGCCGGTCCTTGGCCTCCTCGTCGAGGAACTTGAGGAACCGCTTCGTGAGGACGCGGTTCAGCTTCTCGACCAGCGAGCGGTCCTGCATCGTCTCACGCGAGATGTTGAGCGGGAGGTCCTCGCTGTCGACGACGCCCTTCAGGAACCGGAGCCATTCCGGCAGGAGGTCCTTCGGGCGGGCGTCGATGAGCACCTTCCTGCAGTAGAGGGCGACCGACGGCTCCAGCCGCGCGAAGCCGAGCTTCTCCGTGTTCTCCCTGGGGACGAAGAGGAGCGCGTTGATCGAGATGGGGGCGTCCGCGCTGAAATGGAGGCGCAGCCGCGGCTTTTCGGTGTCGTGGGCCTGGAACTTGTAGAACTCCTCATACTCCTCCTCCTTGACCTCCGACTTGCTGCGCAGCCAGAGGGCCTGGACGGTGTTGATCCTCTTTCCATTCAGGTTGACGGGGAACGAGACGAAGGCGCTGTAGCGCTCCAGGATCTCGCGGACGCGCCACTCCTGGCTGAACTCGGAGCACTCGTCCGTCAGCTCGACGACGATCTTGCAGCCGCGACGCTCTCCCTGGCCCTCCTCGATGGCGTAGCTGCCGCCGCCGTCGCTCGTCCACACGAGGCCCGGCTCCGCGCTTCGCCACGAGTGCGTGTACACCCTGACGGACTTGGCGACCATGAACGCCGAGTAGAACCCGACGCCGAACTGGCCGATGAGCCCAGCCGCCTTCTGGTCGCCCTCGCCGAGGGCCTTCACGAACGCCTTGGAGCCCGAATGGGCGATGGTGCCCAGGTTCTCGACGAGCTCGGCTCGGGTCATGCCGACCCCGAAGTCCTGGATCGTGAACGTCTTGGCCTTGTCGTCGGTCGTGATGTTGATCTCGGCCTCGAGCTTCTCGTCGTAGATCTCCTTCTCCGTCAGCCTCAAGTGCCTGAGCTTCTCCAGCGCGTCCGACGCGTTGGAGACCAGCTCGCGGACGAAGATCTCCTTCTCGGTGTAGAGCGAGTGGATGACGATATCGAGCAGCTGCTTGATCTCGGCCTGGAATTCGAAGGTCTGTGGTGCGTCTGCGGGCATGGTTCTGGAAATTGGGAGGCGAAGCGTAGCGAGGACGGCGGAAAAATCAATGGGGCCGTCCGTGGGCTTTCCGCCCGGCGGCGGGCCGCCGCCGCCCTGGCCGGGTGGGGGCCTGGAGCGTGCGGTAGTCGTAGGCGAGCTCCGCGAACCCCAGGTGCCTCCAGAAATCCATTCCCGCCGCGTTGTCGTCGAGCACGTAGACGCTGCAGCGGGGGATGCCGCAGGCGGTCAGGGCGCGCAGGCACCGCTGCGTGAGGGCCCGGCCCAGGCCGCGGCCCTGGTGCCCGGGGACGACCGCCAGGTGGCGCAGGATGGCCCGCCGGCCGTCGTGGCCGCAGAGCACGGTGCCGACGATGCCCGTGCCGGCGGCGGCCACGAAGCAGAGGCCCCGGTTGCGCCTGAGGTACACGGCTATGCCCGCCCTCGCGTCGTCCGCCACGAGGCAGATGCCGGGCGTCCCCGCCCAGATCCGGCGGACGCGGGGATAGTCGGCCATGGTCATCTCCCTGATGGAGTACCCGGCTCCCGGACCTTTCGTGCGCATGGGCCTGACCTTGGCCGTCCCGGGCGGGGCGATCAACCCAATGCGGGAGGTTGAAGCCGCCGGGAAAGGGGGCATCCTCCCCGGGGATGAAGCCAGAGACCCGCCCGATCAGCCCCGGGGTTCGCATCGGCCATGTGCACCTCAAGGTGGCCGACCTCGACCGGTCGCTCCGGTTCTACTGCGGCGTCCTGGGCTTTGATCTCATGCAGCGCCTGGAGCCCGGCGCGGCGTTTGTCTCGGCGGGAGGCTACCACCACCACATCGGCCTCAATACCTGGGAGAGCCTGGGGGGTTCGCCGCCGCCCGAGGGATCCACCGGGCTCTATCACCTGGCCATTCTTTACCCGGACAGGCGCGAGCTGGCGGACGCGCTCCAGCGCCTTGTTGCGGCGGGCGTCCCCCTGGACGGCGCCTCCGACCACGGGGTCAGCGAGGCGCTCTACCTCCGAGACCCGGACAACAACGGGGTCGAGCTCTACTGGGACAGGCCGCGCGAGGCGTGGCCGCGCGACCGGCAGGGGGGCGTTGCGATGTACACGCGCAGGCTCGACCTGGATTCCCTTCTCGACGAGGCGGCGCGCCGCTAGCCCCCCAGGTAGGCGGCCCGCAGCTGGGGATTCCTTCGCAGCTCGGCGCTCGGGCCCTCGATGGAGACGTGCCCCGTCTCCAGCACGTAGCCGTACGAGCTGATCTCGAGCGCGAGGTTCGCATTCTGCTCGACGAGGAGTATCGAGATTCCCCGGTCGCGGCTGATCTCGACGATCTTCTCGAAGATCGTGCTGATGAGCCTCGGCGCGATCCCAAGGGACGGCTCGTCGAGCATGAGGAGCTTCGGGTCCCCCATGAGCGCCCGGGCGATGGCGAGCATCTGCTGCTCGCCGCCCGAGAGTGTCCCCGCCGTCTGCCGCAGCCGCTCCTTCAGCCGCGGGAAGATCCCGAAGGCGTAGTCCCTGTCCCGCGCGATTGCGGCCTTGTCGTTCCGCAGGTACGCGCCCATCTCCAGGTTCTCGTCGACCGTCAGGTTCGCGAACACCATCCGGCCCTCGGGCACGTGGCCGAGCCCCCGTGCGACGATCCGGTGGGCGGGCAGCCGGGTCACGTCCTCGCCGCCGAAGGTGATCCTCCCGGAGGCGGGCCTGAGCAGCCCCGAGATGGTGCGCAGGGTCGTTGTCTTGCCGGCGCCGTTGCCGCCGATGAGGGTCACGATGGAGCCCTTCTCGACGCGCAGGCTGACGCCACGGACGGCTGCAATGGCGCCGTATGAGACTGAGAGGTCGGTCACCTCGAGCGTCATGTGCCCCCCGTCCCGCTCGGCTCCCCGAGGTAAGCCTCGATCACCTTGGGGTTGCTCTGGATCTCGGAGGGTGTCCCCTCGGCGATCTTGACCCCGTAGTCGAGGACGGCGACACGCCGGCAGAGGCCCATCACCACCCTCATCGAGTGCTCGACGAGGAGGATGGAGAGCGAGAAGTCGCGCTGGATCCTCTGGATGAGGGCCATGAGATCGGTCTTCTCGGTGGGGTTCATCCCCGCCGCGGGCTCGTCAAGGAGGAGGAGCCTCGGCGCCGTCGCGAGGCACCGCACGATCTCGAGCCGGCGCTGCTCGCCGTAGGCCAGGCTTGTGGCGGGCGCGTCCCGGTGCCGCCGCAGGTTGAAGATGTCGAGGAGCTCCTCCGCCCGCCTCGTGATCGCTGCCTCGTCGTCGCGGAACGCCCGCATCCTGATCAACGACTGCACGGCCGCCGTGCCGCGGTGGAGGTTGCAGGCCACCCGGACGTTGTCGAAGACGGACAGGCTCCTGAAGAGGCGGATGTTCTGGAAGGTGCGCGCGATGCCGGCCGCGACGACCTGGTCGGGGCGCAGGCCCGTGAGGCTGCGCCCCTGCGAGCGGACCGCCCCGCTCGTCGGCGAATACACCCCCGTCACGATGTTGAACACCGTGGTCTTTCCGGCGCCGTTGGGGCCGATGAGGCCCACCAGGTCGCCGTCGCCCACCGAGAGGTCGAGGCCGCCCACGGCGGTGAGCCCCCCGAAGCGTATCGTCACCTTGTCCAGCTCGAGGATGGGACCGGCCATGGCGCTGGGGTCAGGGCGCCGTCCGCGCCCTGCCGAGGAGGCGGCGCACGAGCCTGGCGTAGTCGAAGTTGAAGAGGCCCTTCGGGCGCGCGAGCATGAGGACGATGAGGGCCACCGAGTACATGATCATGCGGTACTGGTCCGCGGCCCGGAGGACCTCGGGCAGGAGGGTGAGGAGGATCGCCGCCAGGATGACGCCGGTCGTGTTGCCCATGCCGCCCAGGATCACCATGACGACGATCTCGATGCTCTTCGTGAAATCGAAGCCGTCCGGGGTGATCGTGAGCTTGAAGTGGCCGTAGAGGCCGCCGGCCACTCCGGCGAAGAACGCCCCGACGACGAAGGCCACGATCTTGTAGCGCGTCGTGTTGAGGCCCACGGCCTCGGAGGCGATCTCGTCGTCCTGGGTCGCGATGAAGCCGCGGCCGTAGGTCGAGCGGACGAGGCAGACGACGGTGAAGACCGTGAGGGCCGCAAAGGAGTACACCCAGAACACGGTCGTGTAGTTCGGGATGCCATTGAGCCCCAGGGCCCCTCCCAGGGAATCGATATTCTGGAAGATGACCCGGATGATCTCGCCGAACCCGAGCGTCACGAGGGCCAGGTAGTCCCCCTTGAGGCGCAGGGACGGTATCCCGACGACGAGCCCGGCGGCGGCCGCGCCGAGGCCGCCGAGGACAAGGGCGCAAAGGAACAGGGCGGCCTGCTCGGGCGCGGTGCCCCCGGAGGCCCCGAGGATGCGCGGGCCCTCGATGAGGGTGATCCACGCCGAAAGGTAGGCGCCGACCGACATGAATCCCGCGTGTCCGAGCGAGAACTGCCCCGTGTACCCGTTCACGAGGTTGAGCGAGACGGCGAGGATGACGTTGATCCCGACCCCCATGAGGACATCCAGGTAGTACGGGTCGATGTGGCCCGAGAAAAGGGAGACGCCGGCCGCCGCGAGGACCGCGAGGAGGAGGGCGGCGAGGGGCCTCGGCATCGTCCTAGACCTTCTCCGCCGTGAAGCGGCCGAGGAGGCCGGCCGGCCGGAAGAGAAGGATGCCGATCAGGATCGCGAACGCGATCGCGTCCTTGTAGGTCGACCAGTGGGAGCCGTCGACGAAGGTCTCGACGAGGCCGAGGATGAGGGCGCCGAGCGCCGCGCCGGGGATGTTGCCGATCCCTCCCAGCACGGCCGCGATGAATGCCTTGAGGCCCGGGACGACCCCCATCAGCGGGTCGATCGAGGGGTAGTTGATGGCATAGAGGACCCCGCCCGCGGCGGCGAGGGCCGAGCCGAGCCCGAAGGTGAACGAGATGACGACGTCGATGTTGATCCCGACGAGCCGCGCGGCGGCGGGGTTGAGCGCGACGGCGCGCATCGCTGTCCCGATCTTTGTCCTGAACACCGCGAACTGGAGGGCGACCATGAGGATCGCCGCGACCACGATGACGACCACCTGGTTCATCGAGATGATGAGCCCGTGGACCGAGACGATCGTCGAGGGGAAGAGGGCGGGGTAGGCCCGCGGCGTGGCGCCGAAGACCAGCTGGCCGGTGTATTCCAGGAAGAGCGACATGCCGATCGCCGTGATGAGCACGTTGAGCGTCGAGCTGCTGCGGAGCGGCCGGTAGACGAAGCGCTCGATGGCGATCCCGAGGATGGCGCACCCGACCATCGCGGCGGCCATCGCCGCGAGGCCGCCGCCGATCGTCCCGTGCGGCAGGTGCTGGCCGGCGTAGTAGCCGATGAACGCCCCCACCATGAACACGTCCGAGTGCGCGAAGTTGATGAACCTGAGGACGCCGTACACCATCGTGTACCCAAGCGCGATCAGCGCATAGATGGCGCCGAGGGAGATGCCGTTCAGGAGCTGCTGAAGGAATTCCGTCATGCCTGGCGCCGGAGCGCCCTAGGGGGCGACTGTCTCGAGGAACTTGAACTTGCCGTCCTTCACCTCGATGATGACGGCGGACTTTGTGGCGTTGCGCTCGCGGTCGATGGTCGTCGTCCCCGTGACACCGTTGTAGTCCCTCGTCGCCGCGATCGCGTCCCGGAGCGCGGCCGGGTCCGTGGATCCGGCGCGGCGGATGGCGTCGACCATCACCTCGGCCGAGTCATAGCCGAGCGCCGCCATGGCGTCCGGCACCTCGCCGTTGTAGCGGGCCTTGAAGCGGGCGACGAACGACTGGACGACCGGCGTGTCGACCTGCGGCGAATAGTGCGTCGAGTAGTAGCAGCCCTCGACTGCGGGTCCCCCGATGGAGATGAGCTCGGGCGCCTCCCAGCCGTCGCCGCCAAAGAGGGGGATGTGCATGTCGAGCTCCCGGGCCTGGCGGCAGATGAGCGCCGCCTCGGTGTAGTAGCCCGGGACGAAGATGCCGTCGACCCCGGCGGCCCTGATCGCCGTCAGCTGCGCGTTGAAGTCCTTGTCCCCTTCCTGGAACTTCTGCTCGATCGCGATCTCGCCGCCGTCTGCGAGGAACCTTTCCTTGAAGTACTTGGCGAGGCCGACGCTGTAGGCCGAGGACACGGAGGTCATGACGGCGACGCGGTGCAGCTTCAGGGTGTCCTTCGCGAACTTGGCCATCACGGTGCCCTGGAAGGGGTCGATGAAGCACACGCGGAAGATGTAGTCGCCGATCTCGGTCACGCGCGGGTTCGTCGAGGACGGCGAGATCATGGGGATCCTGTTCGCCTGGCAGATGGGCGCGGCCTCCAGGGAGCGCGACGACGCGACCTCGCCGAGGACGCCCACCACCTTGTCGCGGAAGATCAGCTTCTTCACGATGGTGGCCGACTCGCCCTGCTTCGTCTCGTCGTCGTCGGTCACGAGCTCGACCTTGCGCCCGAGGACGCCGCCCGCCGCGTCGATCTCCTCTATGGCCAGCTGCGTCCCCTTGTGGGAGGACTGGCCGAAGGCCGCCTCCTTGCCGGTCAGGGACGCGTACTCGCCGATCCTTATTCCGTGCTCTCCGGGCTTGCAGCCGGCGACGACGGCCGCGGCCGCCGCCAGCGCCGCCAACCACATGCGGGGGGGTCGTTTCATTCGGGGATGCGTGCCCGGAGCAAATTGCAGGCCCAGCCCGGTTTCAACCGAATTGGCTTACTTATTTGCTTAGCGCCGGGGGGCCTGCTTCGCTCCCCGCCGTTGAACACCTTCGACAGGCACCTCCTGCGGGAGTGGCTGTACATCCTCGGGATCGCGCTCGTCCTCGCCTGCGGCCTGCTTCTCGTGCAGGTCATGTACGACGATTTCAGGGACCTACACGACGCGGGGGCGAGCGCGGCCGACCTGGGCCTCTACGTCATGGTGGCCGTGCCCGGTTTCCTCGCCCTCACGCTGCCGATCGTGCTCCTGGTCTCGACGCTCTTCGTCCTGGGCAAGCTCCACAAGGCCAACGAGCTGACGGCGATGCGCGCCGCGGGCGTCGGATACATCCGCCTCATGGCCCCCGTCTGGATCGTCGGGGTCGCCTGCTGCGGCGTCTCGTACTGGCTCAACTCCTACATCGTCCCGCACTCGGTGGAGAAGGCCAGGGAGATGAAGGAGGGGTTCCAGTACCGCAAGCAGGCCCTCACCGTTCCCCAGGACCTCATCGGCGCCGTGTACAGCGTCGGGTTCGACAACCCGTACCCCAGGCGCATGTGGTTCTTCGACCGGTACAGCCGGTACACCAGGAAGGCCTACGGCGTCTCCGTCACCGAGCTCGACGTGAAGGGCCGGGAGCTCAACAAGATCGAGGCCCACGAGGCCTGGTTCGACCCGGACCGGCACGGTTGGGTCTTCAAGGACGGCAGGGAGATGGGGTTCGACTCCGACGTGCGGGAGGTGAGCTCGGTCCCGTTCCCGCTCAAGCTCGTCACGCGGTTCAGGGAGGACCCGGAGCTCATGATGCTGATCGACAGGCGGCCGATCGACCTCTCGTCGACCGAGCTCAGCGAGCTCATCGACTACCTCTCCAGGGAATCCAACCCGAAGAGCATCCCCTACGCCGTGCGCTATTACGGCCTCATCGCCGACATCCTAGTCCCGCTCATCGTGATCGCGATCGCGATCCCATTCGCGGTGACCGGGGTGCGGGTCAACCCCGCGGTGGGCGTGTCGAAGGCCATAGGGCTCTTCTTCCTGTACCTCACCCTGCAGAACGTGGCGGCGGCCCTGGCGACGAACCAGCTGATCGAGCCGGCGCTCGCCGCGTGGCTGCCCAACATCGGGATGACGGGGTTCGCGGCCTACCTCTTCTCGAGGATGCGATAGCCGCCAACGGCAAGCCGAACGGCGGCACCCGTCAGGTGCGCAGGTATGAGGCCCCGTTGGCGTCGATGATGCAGCCCGTGAGGACCGCAGGGGCGTCGAGGGCGCAGTAGGCCGCCGTGCCCGCGATCTCCGCGGCCGTGGCCACCCTTCCCAGGGGATGCTGCGCGCGGATCTCCGGGCCCTTCGGCCCCGTGAGCGACTCGGCGGCCATGTCCGTGTCGACCCAGCCCGGCGCGACGCAGAAGACGAGGACGCCCTTGGGCGCAAGCCCCCGGGCCATCGACTGGCCGAGCGAATTGAGCGCCGCCTTGCTGGCGCCGTAGGCAGGCGCATCCGGCTCGCCCCGGAAGGCGCCCCGCGAGGAGAGGTTGACGATCCTTCCGCCGCCGCTGCGCGCCATGTCCCTGGCGGCGAGCTGGGAGAGGACAGCGGGCCCGACAAGGTTCGCAGCGAGGGTCGCCTGCCACGCGGCAAGCCACGCCTCGGGCGAGGACGAGAGCGGTGGGTGGTCGAAATAGACGGCCGCGTTGTTGACGAGGATGTCGATCCTGCCCAGCCGGTCGCGCGCCTCCTCCCACATCGCGCGGGCGGCGGCCGGGTCCGAGATGTCGGCGCCTATGGCGGCGTGGCCCCGGCCGGGGAGGCGGGCCGCGAGCCGGCTCGCCGCCGTTCCCGAGGCGTGGAACCCCACGCCGACCCTCACGCCGCGCCTGGCCAGGCAGAGGGCGATCTCCCGGCCGATCCCCCGCGCGGCGCCTGTGACGAGGGCGGCCGGCCGCCTCCGGCGCCCCTTCACGGCCTCACCCTCGTGAACTCGAAGGTTTCCGGCTCGCCCTTCGTGTCCCCGAGGACCTCGGTGGCCACCGCCTGGAACGAGTCGGGCCACGGCTCCGGCGGGACCGTGATCAGCATCGTAGAGGGCTCCTCGCGCTTCAGCGGGATCCTGAACCTGAGCGCGCCCTGGGTGTGCCCGAGGTACACCATCCGCACGCTCGAGGCCGCCGAGAAGTCCATGGGATGGTCGGCGCTCATCACGTAGAAGTTGCCGGCGTAGCCCTGGCCGGCGGCCCAGAGCTCGTAGCCGATGCCGGGGCCGTCGCCGCCCTCGTCCGAGGCGCGCCAGCGGCTGGCCGACGGCTCGGGCGCCTGGCAGCCGCAGAGCACCGCGGCGGCAACGACTATGGCGAAAATCCCCCTCATGGCATCAGCTCCAGTTGTAGTTGAAGCTGATGCTGATCCTCTCCGAGTCCACCCGGTTCTGCGCGACCTCGTGCCGAAGCCAGCTCTCGAAGAGGATGAGCTGGCCGGCGCGGGCCGGATAGGTGACGTGCGTCCTGTTGGGGCCGCGCGCGGAGGCCCTCCGCGGCGGAGCCGCCATGAACCGGTCGAGCCTCGGGTCCTCGAACTTGAGGCCCGGGCAGCCGGCCGGCGTGGCGACATAGTAGGTGCCGCTGATGAAGGAGAGCGGGTGGAGGTGGAGGGAGTGCGCCGCCGACGGGGGCATGATGTTCACCCAGCAGTCCGTCATCCGGATCTCCCTGCCGCGCAGGTCCATCTCGAGCGCGTCCGCGAAGCGCCGCACGTGCCGCCCGATCCTGCGCTCGAGGTTCCCGAACGTGCTCGAGAAGCGGTGGAGCTCGTTCATGGAGGCATAGCTCGTGTAGCCCCCAGGGTAGTTGCGCCGGGACCACGCCCGGCCCGCCTTGTCGAAGTCGCGGAGCGACCGGCACTCCCTTGCGAGCTCGGCGTTGAACCGGGTCCCCGCCCCCCTTGCGAGGGGCTCCGAGTAGACGAGCGTCTGGAACCAGGCCCTCGTCACCGGACGCCCCCCATGAGCCGCCGCATCCAGGGGCCAGCGGCGAGGAGGACGGCCGCCGTGACCCCGGTCCATGCGGCCTGGGTGAGGAAGGACCTTGCGAGCAGGCCGGGATCGGTGGCCGTGAAGCCGCCGGCAAGGATGCCGGCCAGCTTGTTGCCGTAGGCCGAGGCGAGGAACCATATCCCGAGCGCCAGGCCGACAAAGTCCCTGGGAGCCATCTTTGTCATGAGGCTCAGGCCCACCGGGCTCAGGCAGAGCTCGCCCAGCGTCTGGAGGAAGAAGAGTCCGATCACCCACCAGGGGCTGACGAGCCCGTGCGCCGAAAGTTTCGCGGCGGGCACCATGAGCAGGAAGGACAGCGCCGCGAAGACGAGCCCGAGGACGAACTTCGTGGGGCTAGACGGCTGGAACCTGCCCATCCTGATCCACAGCCAGCCGAAGACCGGGGCCAGGATGAGGACGAACGCCGTGTTGACCGACTGGAAGTACGACGACGGGACCTCGCCGACGAGCGGCATGCGCCGGTCGGTAAGCTTTTCGGCAAAGAGGGCGATCGTCGAGCCGGCCTGCTCGTAGATGGCCCAGAAGACCGTGGCCGCCGCGAAGAAGACGAGGATGGCGGCGATCCTGCGCGAGGTGACGTCCTTCCTGAGGCCGAACCAGAATATGGCCGCCAGCGGGGCGCCGAGGTAGGCGTACCGCAGCCACCCGAATCCCCGGACGATGTCGGAGACGAGGACGACGGCGAGGAGCGCGGCCGTCCCGGCGAGGATGAGGCCCATGGCGAGCCGCGGGCGCGCGCCCGGCGTGGGCGGCCCGCCGACCCGCTCGAGGCGCCGGGCCCCCAGCACGTACTGGACGAGGCCAAGCGTCATCCCGACCCCCGCCGCCCCGAATCCCCAGTGCCAGCTGGACGCGGGGTCGAGGCCGTGGGAGGCGAGGAACCTCCTAAACCACTCATGCTGGGCGAGGAAGCCGCAGACGAAAGGGGCCATGAACCCGCCCAGGTTTATACCCATGTAGAAGATGGAGAAACCGGCGTCGCGGCGCTCGTCGCCCGGCGCATAGAGGCCGCCCACCATGGCGCTGACGTTGGGCTTCAGCATCCCGGTCCCGAGGACGACGAGGACGAGCCCGGCGTAGAAGGTGCCCCTGGCCGGGACGGCGAGGACGAAGTGCCCGAGGGCGATCACGATTCCCCCGAGGAGCACGGACCGGCGAGCCCCGAGGAAGTTGTCGGCGAGGAAGCCGCCAGGGATGGACAGGAGGTAGACCGACATCGTGTACGTCCCGTACACGAGCGTGGCCTCCTTCACGTCGAGGCCCATGCCGCCGGCGGCGACCGCCGTCACCATGAAGACCGTGAGGAAGGAGCGCATCCCATAGTAGCTGAAACGCTCCCACATCTCGGTGAAGTAGAGGGTCATGAGCCCCGTCGGATGCCCCCATAGGCCCGACGAGTCGCGCGCGGGGTCGGCCGTCCAGGCTGGGGCTCCTTCCATCGGGGCCGATGGTGACGGGGGCGACCCCGCGGGCAAATCCCAAAAAGCTAGAGGCGGCGTGCCGCGGCCCGCGCCGCGGCCTCGAGGCGCGGCTTGCCGTCCGCGGCCGCTTGGGAAGCCAGGTCGCCGAGGAAGGCCGCGCACCCGTTCCTGGGGAGCGGGGCCGGCGCCCAGCTTTCCGCCGCGAGGAAGCTGTCGAGGGCGTCCTCCGGCCGGCCCAGGCCGATGAGGACGAACGCCCGGTCATAGGCCGCCTGGTAGAAGCCGTCGCCCATCCTGAGCGCCGTTTCCATGTGGTCGTCCGCCTCCCGCAGCTCGCCGGCGCGCGCGAACGCGATGCCCATCTGCTCGTGCATGATCGCGAGCAGGCTCGCCTTGCCGTAGTAGCCGGAGAGCCGCCGCTTGTCGTCCATGATCCTGGCGGCCCTCAGGAACCCGGCGTCGCCCGACGCGCGGGCCAGGCGCTCGGCGACCGCCTTCTCGGGGGCCGCCTCGTCGCCCCGCATGAACTCGAGGATCGCCATGCGGCTCCTGAAGTCGTCGAGGAGGCCCGGGTTGGTGAGCCGGCCGGCGACATAGGCGTGCTGGGCCCGGTCCGTCGCCCAGATGCGCAGCTGGGCGCGGCTCTGCGCCGCGAAGAAGAGGCAGAGGGCGGCGAGGGCCGACGTGGCGGCGAGGCGGGCGGCCCGGCCGGCCAGCATCGACAGGAGAGCGGCCAGCACGGCGGCCGCGAGCGCGGAGAGCAGGTATGAGTAGCGGTCGCTCGTCATGTGCGAGGTCTCCGTGAGGCCGAAGAAGGGCGCGGCGCAGGCGAGGTAGCCGAACCAGAGCACGGCGAGGGCCGGCGCCCGCCTCGCCCGGGCGAGGGCAAGGGCCGAGATCGCCGAGGCCGCGGCCACAGCGGCGACGAAGAGGGGCGACCAGGGGTTGAAGCCGATCAGCCGGTCGTAGAGCGGGGAAAGGCCGGTCGGCCACCAGGGCTTCGCGAGGTAGTACAGGGCCACGTAGGCCGCCTGCGCGGCCCGGCTTGCCAGCGGGAACTGGGCCCCCCCGGGAAGGCCACCGTAGAGTGCGGAGGCGGCGACGCGGGCCCACAGGGTGACCGCAAGGACGCCGGCCAGGGGGACGAGGAACACGGCCTTCTCGGCGAGAAGGCGGCCAAGGGCCGGCCGGGGCGCCTCCCTTGCCCTGAGGACGTCGAGGCCGGCCAGCAGGACAGGGACCCCGAGGGCGAGGGGATAGGTGAGGAGCGAGGCCGCGTAGAGAACCGCCGAGAGCGCGAGGTACAGCGCGCGGCGGGCGCCGGACGTCTCGTACGTCCTCAGGTAGGCGATGATGCTGAAGAAGAGAAGGGCCGCGGCCTGCCCGTAGAGGTTTCCGGAGACCCAGGCCGTCGTCTCGACGCGCATGGGGCTGAGGGCCCACCATGCGGCCGCGAGCGCGCCGGCCCCAACCGACCAGGAGTCGAGGCCGCCGCGGAGCCGGCGCGGGCCGAGGAGGCGCACGGCGCGCTGGACGAGCGCGTAGACGAGCGCCGTGTTCAGGAGCAGGAGCGCCAGGGAAACCGCGTGGTACGGCGCGGGGTCGAGCCCGGCCACCGTGTACGTCGCCGAGAAGCCCAGCCAGCCGAGCGGGATGTAGCGGCGCACGTAGGAGAAGTCCGTGAACATCCAGTGCAGGCGCGCGGCGGAGAGCGCGCCCATGTGCGGGTTGAGGGCCAGGTTGATGTCGTCGTCCCGGAGGTAGAGGAACCCGAACCCGAGGACCCGCGCGTTCGCAAGGAGGGCGAGGAGCAGGAGCAGGATGACGCAACCCTGGGAGAGGCGGCGCGCCTCGCTGGAAGCGAAGAGGAGGCGCTGGTGGTTGGGGGGCTGCACGGGCTGGGGCGGCGGGGGCATTCGATTGGAAAAGCCCCCGGAAATCAACCGGCCGGTCTCCGGCGTCAGGCGACCAGCTCCTCGTGGGCCCCGGTGGCGTGCGCCGGGGAGTCGGGCGCCACACGGCCGTGGAGGCTGACGGCGGCGCCGTCGCCGGGCCTGAGCCGGGCGAAGATGATCGACGTGGCGGCCGTCATGCAGCCCAGGACGAGGAAGGTCCAGTGGATGCCGGCGATCATCGCGGGGGCCGGGGACCCCGCCCGGTGCTCGCCGCCGAGGAAGACGGCCGCCAGCAGCGAGGCCACCGCGACGCCGAAGCTCATCGAGAGCTGCTGCACGGTGCTCGCGATCGTGCTGCCCGGGCTCGCCTCGACCCCCGAGAGGTCGGCGAAGACGAGCGTGTTGATGCTCGTGTACTGGAGCGACGAGAGGAAGCCCAGCATGAAGGCGAAGACGACGATGTGCGCGAGGAGCGCGCCGGCGCCGATCGTCATGAAGAGGAGCATCATGGCGCCGATGGCGAGGGTGTTGATGAGGAGCACCGTGCGGTAGCCATACCGGGTGAGGAGCTTCGGCATCAGCATCTTCAGGCTCATCGCCGCCAGGGGCTGGGGCATGATGAGGAGGCCGGAGGCGACAGCGCTGTACCCGAGGCCCAGCTGGTAGAGGAGGGGCAGGAGGAAGGGCATGCCGCCCAGGCCGAGGCGCGTCGCGAAGCTGCCGACGACGGCGATCCTGAACGTCCGCTTGCGGAACAGCCCCAGGTTGAGGAGAGGGTGCTCGGCGCCGAGGGCGTGGCGCCCGTACGCGGCGATGAGCGCAAGGGCGAGGATCAGCAGGAAGACGACCTCCCCCGTGCCCAGCGAGTGCTCGCCGAACACCTCGAGGATGTAGGAGAGGAGCGCGATCCCGCTACCGAAGAGCGTCAGGCCCACCAGGTCGATCGGGTCGCTCCGCTCGGCCCGGTAGTCAGGCATGTACTGGTAGACGAGCCAGAGGCCGAGGAGGCCCATCGGGATGTTGACGAAGAAGATGACCCGCCAGTGCAGGTAGCCGACGATGAGGCCCCCCGCGAGGGGCCCGAGGAGGGGGCCGATGAGCCCGGGAATGGCGACAAAGCTCATGGCCCGGACGAGCTCCCCCTTGGGGAACGCCCGGACCATGGTTATCCTCCCCACGGGGGTCATGAGCGCCCCGCCGCAGCCCTGGACGATCCTCGATGCCACCAGCATCGGCATGTTGACGGACAGGCCGCAGAGGACGGAACCGGCCGTGAAGATGGCGATCGCGGTGAAGAACACCCAGCGCGTCCCGAAGCGGTCGGCGATCCACCCGCTGATCGGGATGAAGACCGCCAGGCTGATCGTGTAGCTCGTCAGCGCCGCCTTCATGGCAAGCGGCGCGATACCAAGGGCGTCAGCGATGGTCGGTACGGCCGTGTTGAGGATCGTCATGTCGAGCGCCTCCATGAAGAACGCCACCGCCACCAGCCACGGGAGCAGCCTCTTCAGGGCGGTCGGGGACAGGGTCTTCGGCATGAACGCCCGCAGGCTAGGCAGCCGGCCGCCCGCCGCAACACCCCGGGCGCGGGGCTGCCCGCGCAGGGGGTTCACGCCTGCGTTTTCACGCCAGCGGGAAAAGCGCTTGCATCGCCCAGCCGGCGGCGGGACACTCCGGGGCGTCTGTCACCGGACGAGCACCGTTTATTTCTGACTACATGGACGACGCCGCTCCTAAGGACAATCCGACGGCGGATTTCAACAAGATCGACCTAAGCCAGTTGCAAGGCTTTAGCTTTGGCACCCAGTGGGCCAAGGACAAGGACTCGTCTGGCCCGTCGAGGGACCACCAGGACCGGGGAGGCCGGGACGACCGGTCGGCCGGCCCGGGTCAGGACCGCCGCGACCGGCGGGCGTTCAAGAGGCCCCACACGGACCCCGCGCCGTCCCAGGGTCCCGGCGACGGCCGCCAGGACCGCCCGAGGCGCGACGGCGGCGACCGCGCCCCGCGCAGGGCTCCCGGCCCCGAGCGCTTCGACCGGGCCCCCTACGACAGCCCCTATTTCAGCGCGGCCTTCTTCCCGGAGGACACGAGCTTCAACGCCCTGGTCCGCACCATCCGGACCTCCGCGCGCACGATCGAGCTCTTTGAGATCGCCCGGACCGTCCTCGGAAAGCCCGACCGCTTCGTGGTCGTTCTCTCGCGCAAGCCGCGGCCGGCCGCCGCCCCAGGAACCCCAGAGGCCCCGGTCCAGCCCATCTACATCTCCGTCCCAGACGGGCTCCCCTTTGAGTCCGAGGACGCCGCGATCGCCCACGTGATGGGGCAGCACCTCTCGGCCTTCTTCGACCAGGCCGAGGCCGAGGTCGAGCCGCCCAAGGGGAACTTCCTCGTCATCAACAAGTGCGGGGTCACGGGCGCGCTGCTCGGGCCGCCGAACTACCACCGCTACAACCAGCTCGTCCAGCAGCACTTTGCAGCCCACGTCGCGCGGATGCCCTTCGACGCCTTCAAGGCGCGCATCGAGACCGTCCGCGACCCGGAGGTCGTGAAGGAGTGGCTGGAGAAGATGAAGAAGGTGACCCGGTACACGGCCAAGGCCGCCCAGCCCGACGGCGCCGCGGTTCCCTCCTTCGACACGCTCGAGGACGCCAAGGCGCACGTGCTCTCCAGCGCGCGCGACCACGTGGTGCGCCCGGTCGAGAACGCCCGCTTCCACGGCAAGGCCCTCGAGAACATGCCGCGCGGCGAGATCCTCGCGGCCATCGAGGGCGCCTACGAGCGCCAGCTCCGGTTCCCGCTCGACACCGCCAACCAGCTGCGCGGCCGCCTCCGGCGCGAGCACTTCACGATCTTCAAGAAGGGCTCGAAGGGCGTCTCCTACGTCTGCGCCGTGAAGCGCAAGTTCAGGATCCCCGGGCAGGTCTTCAGCGAGAGCATCGGCAGGCTCCTCTCCTTCATCGAGGCCAATGCGCTCGTGAAGGCGGGCGACCTCGCCTCCCGGATGCTCGAGGTCGCCGTTCCCGCCGACGGCACGCTCACCCCGGAGCAGCGCGAGAAGATCGTCCGGATGCAGGGCGACCTCATCTGGCTCGTCCGCGAGGGCTACGTCACGGAATTCATCGACGGCGGCCTCTACGCCCCGCCCGCGATGGTCGAGGCCCGCAAGAAGGAGGTCGAGGCCGAGGACGTCGACCCCGAGAACTTCCCGGAGGCGCCGGCCGCGGAGAACCCGGCGTCAGAGACCCCTGCCGCCGAGATTCCCGCAGCAGAGGCGCCGGCACCAGAAACGCCGGCACAGGATGCCGCCCCCGTGCCGCAGGCCTTGGAGGCCGCGCCGCAGGCGGTGGAGGCCGTGCCAGCGCCGCTTTCCGAGCCCGCGGCTCCTCCATCGCTCGCCTGACCGCGGCCCGCGCTTCCCTCAGCGCGGTTCGTTGCCGGGATCGGCCGGGGCGCGGCGCCTCGCCATCGACCCCACGGCCGCCACGAGCTCGGCGGCCGACAGGGGCTTTGAGATGTGGGCCTGGAAGCCCGAGCTGAGCGCCCGCCTCCTGTCATCGGCCTGTGCGAAGGCCGTCAGCGCCACCGCCGGCACGTCCGCCAGCGCAGGCAGCCTGCGGATCCACCTCACGAACTCGTGGCCGTCGGTCTCCGGCATCCCGATGTCGCTGATGACGAGGTCGGGCAGGAAGTCCTTCAGGACTTCCATCGCCTTCGCCGCCGAGGTCGCCGTCCGCACCCGCGCCTTGCGCGAGGTGAGGATCCGCGCCACGACCTCGAGCGAGTCCGCGTCGTCGTCGACCACGAGCACGCTGAGGCCGGAGAGGTCCGTGAGGCGCGCAATCCCCGGCTCCTGGGCGCGCTCCTGCAGGAACGCGGCGCCCTTCACGCGCATCTTCGCGGCCGGCAGGCTGACCGTGAACGTGGCCCCCTTGCCCAGGCCCCCGCTCTGCGCGGACACCGTCCCATCGTGCATCTCGACCAGCTGCCTGACGAGGGCGAGCCCGATGCCGAGGCCCCCGTGCTGGCGCGTCGACGTCGAGTCGGCCTGGCTGAAACGCTCGAAAAGGTGGGGCAGGAACTCCGGCGCGATCCCGCGGCCGTTGTCGGAAACCGTGATCTCGACGCGGTCGCCGGCGCTCCTTGCGGAGACGGTCACCGTGCCGCCCTTGCCCGTGAACTTGATCGAGTTGGCGACGAGGTTCCAGATCACCTGGCGCAGGCGCTTCGGGTCGGCGAAGATCCGGCCGCCGGCATAGTCCATGACGACGTGCATCGAGACCCGGTTCGCGTCGGCCGCGTGCTGGAGGGAGGCGACCGCCTCGCAGATCGTCTCCGGGAGGTCCATCGGCTCGGCGTGGAGCATCAGCTTGCCGGAGGTGACGCGCCCGAGGTCCAGAAGGTCGTCGATCAGCTGCGCCTGCATCATCGCGTTCTTCCTTATGATGTCGACGCCGTGCATGACCTCCGCGTTGGCGCCCTCGGCATGGGAGAGGACGTCGGTCCAGCCGACGATCGCGTTCAGCGGCGTGCGCAGCTCGTGGGACACCGTGGCCAGGAACTCGTCCTTCATGCGGTTGGCGCGCTCGGCAAGGCTGCGCGCGGCGCGCTCGCTCTCGAGGAGCCTGTCGCGCTCCGCGGCGGCCGCCTTGAGGCCGGTGATGTCGCGCGCGATCTTCGAGGCGCCGACGATGGTGCCGCCGGCGTCGCGGACGGGCGAGATCGTCAGGGAGACGTGGAAGGTGCCGCCGCCCTTGCGCATCCGCTGCGTCTCGAAGTGGTCGACCCGCTCGCCGCGCCGAAGGCGCTCGATGATCCTCGGCTCCTCGTTCTGGCGGTCCGGCGGGATGAGCCTCATGATGGACTCGCCCAGCATCTCCTCGGCGGTGTAGCCGAAGAGCCGCTGCGCGCCCTCGTTCCAGCTGGTGATCGTGCCGTCCAGGTCCTTGCTGATGATGGCGTCGTCGGACGAGTTTACGATTGCGGCCAGGAGCGCCTCCGGTGCGGGTGCGCAGCTTCTGCTTGCCGCTCGGCGATCAGCGTTGGACACGAAGGGGTCGGGATGCGGGCGCGGTCAGGCGTGCCGGGGCATGGCACAGCGGCCGGGGGCCGCATGGTCTGGTGGGCGCCATCACCCCATTAGACCCGCGTTGGACGACATTGGCACGGACAAAAGCGCCCCTTCCCGCCCCGGATTCCGTGGCTGCGGGGGGCCTCAGCGCAGGGTGATGAGGTGCCTGCCGTCGGCGCCTATGGAGAACTCGAGGTGCCAGGCGTCCGGCGCCAGCCACCCGCCCAGACGCTCGGGCCACTCGGCGGCGAGGCACCAGGGGCTCTCGAGGAACTCGTGGAGGAGGAGGTCCTCGGCCTCCTCGGGCGACCCGATGCGGTAGGCGTCCAGGTGCGCGAGCATCCGCCGGGAGCCGGGGTGCAGGCTGTAGATGGTGTAGGTGGGGCTGGTCACCGGCCCCTCGACGCCGAACCCCGCTGCCAGGCCCTGGACGAAGGTCGTCTTGCCGGCGCCGAGGTCGCCGTGCAGGGCCACGGTCGCGTCGGCGGGCAGCTCGGCCGCGAAGGCGGCCGCGAGGGCGCGCGTCTCCTCGGCGCTCGCCGTCTGGACCCCGGCCCTAAGCCTGTCGCAGGTGCTCGTAGCCATGGTAGTCCCCGAGCGCCAGGGCGTCCGGGGGGCGTCCGCCGCCGCGCGCGAACCTGCCGATGCAGGTGAGGCGCGTCCCGCGGAAGGCCTTCCTCCACGCGGCCTCGAACCGCGGCCGCCGGGCCCGGCTGGCCACGGAAAACACGAGTTCGTAGTCCTCGCCGCCGCAGAGCGCGTCGCGCACGCCCGCGCCCGGCCGCCTCGGCAGGAGGGGGGCGAAGACGGCGGCCTCGAGGCCCGGCGGCGTCAGGGCGCGCAGGTCCTTCGCCAGGCCGTCGCTCACGTCCATCATTGAGCGCACCTCGGCGCGGCCGGCGAGCCAGGCGCCCTCGGCCAGCCGGGGCGTGAAGCGGAAGTGGTGGCCGCTCTGCAGGCTGCGGCCGAGGAGGCCGGTCACGTAGATCCAGTCGCCCGCGCGCGCGCCGGCGCGGGTCATGGCGCGCCCGGGCGCCTCTCCGGCGAGGGTGAGGGTGGCGCAGAAGGCCCCGGGCAGGCGCGCCACGTCCCCCCCGGCGATGGGCACGCCCCAGCGCAGCGCCTCGGCGGCAAGGCCGCGGTGGAACCGCCCCAGCCATGCCAGGGAGACGCGGGGGTCGATGGCGAGCGCGACGACGGCCGCCCCCGGGCGCCCGCCCATGGCGGCGATGTCGCTCAGGTTGCGCCTCAGGAGCTTCGCCCCCGCCGCGGCGGGCGGGACCCGCCCGTCGAAGTGGATCCCGTGGATGAGGGGGTCGACCGTGAGGAGGAGGCGCCCCCCCGGCCGCGGCAGGACCGCGCAGTCGTCGCCCATCCCCGCCGGCGGGGGCGGCGACGCCTTCCCGAGCCAGCGCCGGATCCGGCCGATCAGCTCCTCCTCGCCGATGGAGCCGGCCGAGCCCGCCCGGGTCCTTGAATAGATCCCGCTCATTTCACGGTCCCGGAGGCCACGTAGAGGATCGTGTGCAAGTTGAAGAGCGCGTGGGCGACGACGCAGGTGCCGATCCGCCCGGTGCGCTCGTAGGCGAGGCAGAACACGGCCGCGAGGATGAAGAGGGGGGGCGTGACGGCGAGCCCGGCCAGGTGCCCGCTCCAGTCGACATGCATGGCGGCGAAGAGGAGGGACGTGAGGGTGATGGCGGCCCACGGGGGCATGCGTGTGCGCAGGAAGCGGAAGAGCCCGGCGCGGAAGACGCCCTCCTCGGCCAGGGGCACGATGAGGACGGCGGCGGCCATCAGGAGCCCCTTCAGCCAGGCCGAGTGGGAGCTGGCGAGGATGTCCACGAAGTTCTGCGGCTCGCTGGGCAGGCCGAGCTTCTCAAAGACGTAGCCGCTCGCCGCACTGGAGGCGTCGACGAGCGGTATCGCGACAAGGAAGGTGACGAGCCCGCTTGCGAGCACGGACGGCCCGCCAGGCGCGGGGGCGCCCCGGGCCCGGGCCCTGTACATCCCGTGGAAGGCGGCGATGCCGGCGAGGAAGCCGAGCTCCATGACGACGCTCCCCGCCACCATGAGGGCGTCAGCGCTGAGGGCCATCCGCCGCGTGGCGAGGTTCGCCAGGGCGCTGAGGCCGAGGGCCCCGAAGATGACGAGGAAGACGAAGGCCGCAAAGTCCACGCCGGCGATGTCCCAGGGAGGCAGGCGCCTCGCCATCGCCGCGCGTCCGCGGGGGGAGAAGAGGAGCCAGCCGATGAGGGCGACGCCGCCAAGGAGGAGCGCAGCCTCGAGCGCCAGCGCCGTGGCGTCGGCCCCGCTCATGCCGGCCCGGCTCACGGCGCGGCCGTCTCGTGCACCAGGCGGCCGTCGACCAGCGTCGCCCTGACGCGCCCGCGCAGGCGGCGGCCGCTCCACGGGGAATTGGACGACTTGCTCTGGCCCGCCCTGGCGTCGTAGGTCCACTCCTCGTCGGGGTCGAAGAGGCAGATGTCGGCCGCCGCGCCCGGGGCGAGCGTGCCGGCGGGAAGGCCGAGGAGCCGCGCGGGGCGCCGCGTCATGAGGTCGACGACCTTCCTCAGCGGGAACCGGTTCCTGCGCATGAGGACGTCAAGGACGACGGGGAGCGCCGTCTCGAGGCCGATAATGCCGTTCGGGGCGTAGTCGAACTCCTTGTCCTTCTCGTAGTCGGTGTGGGGCGCGTGGTCGGTGGCGATACAGTCCAGCGTGCCGTCGCGCAGGCCGGCGATGACCGCGGCGCGGTCCGCCTCGGTCCGCAGCGGCGGGTTCATCTTGAAGCTGGTGTCGTAGGCGCCGAGCGACCCGTCGGTGAGGGCGATGTGGTGGGGCGTCGCCTCGCCGCTCACGCGGACGCCGTCCCTCTTCGCGCGCCGCAGGATCTCGACCGAGCCCGCGGTGGAGACGTGCTGCATGTGGATGTGGGCCCCCGTGGCCGCGGACAGGATGACGTTGCGCGAGACGATGATGTCCTCGGCCGCGTTTGGCCAGCCCCGCAGGCCCAGCCGGATAGAGACCTCGCCCTCGTTCATGACGGCCCCGACGGTCATCGACTCGTCCTGGCAGTGGTCCATGACCGGCAGGTCGAACATCCTCGCGTACTCGATCGCGCGGCGCATCAGCTCGTTCGACTGGACGCAGTCGCCGTCGTCGGTGATGGCGACGACGCCCGCGCGCTTGAGGGACCCGATGGGCGCCAGCGTGTCCCCCTTCATCCCGACCGTGATGCAGCCGGTCGGCAGCACCTTGACGACCGCGTCGCGGCGCACGGCGTCCCGG
Organism: Opitutaceae bacterium; assembly: GCA_036489955.1. Classification (GTDB taxonomy): domain Bacteria; phylum Verrucomicrobiota; class Verrucomicrobiia; order Opitutales; family Opitutaceae; genus Palsa-1447. The sequence goes on along the minus strand of DASXEV010000016.1, from coordinate 210,749 downwards.
ATGAACTGGATCGTGCCGGCGTTGTCGCCCGGCGGCGAGGTGTTGGGCATGCAGACGACGGTTGTGAAGCCGCCCGCCGCCGCCGCCCGCGAGCCCGTGGCGATCGTCTCCTTGTGGGTCTGGCCCGGCTCGCGGAAGTGGACGTGGATGTCCACGAGCCCGGGCGCGGCGACGAGGCCCCGCCCGTCGATCCTCCTCGCCTTCCTGCGCTCCGCTGCAGGCAGGCCGTCCACGATGACGCCGCCGCGGACGAAGATGTCGCCGGTGGCGTCGCGCCCCGAGGACGGGTCGACGACGCGCGCTTTGGAGATCCAGAGGGAGGCCATGGCTACTCGGTGGAGGAGATGACGTGCTCGGGCTGGTGGCCCGCGCAGAGGTAGAGGACGGCCATGCGGACCGCGATGCCGTTCGTCACCTGCTCCAGGATGACGCTGCGCTCGCCGTCGGCCAGCTCGCTGTCGATCTCGACGCCGCGGTTGATGGGCCCGGGGTGCATGATGATCGCCTTCGGGCTCAGCCAGGAGGCACGGGTCTTGTTCAGGCCGAACATGCTCGTGTACTCGCCGATGGACGGGAAGTGGGCGTGCCCCTGGCGCTCGTGCTGGATTCGCAGGAGCATGACGACGTCCGCGTCCGCGAGTGCGGACTTCAGGTCGTGGGAGACCCTGGCCCCGAGCGCCTGGAAGCCCGCGGGGACCAGCGTCGAGGGCCCGACCAGCGTCACCGCCGCCCCCATCTTCGTCAGCGCGTGGATGTTGGAGCGGGCCACGCGGCTGAAGAGGATGTCGCCCAGGATCGCGACCTTCCTGCCCTTCAGGGAGCCCAGGTGCTCCCGCATCGTGAAGGTGTCGAGGAGGCCCTGGGTGGGGTGCTCGTGGGAGCCGTCGCCCGCGTTGATGACGGGGATGTCGAGGATCCGCGAGAGGTACAGCGGGGAGCCCGCCGCCGCGTGCCGGATCACGATCATGTCGGCGTCGAGCGCCTGGATGTTCTCGGCCGTGTCGCGGAGCGTCTCGCCCTTCTGGGTCGAGGAGCTCGAGGCGTCGAAGGCGATGACGTCCGCCGACAGGCGCTTCGCGGCCATGTCGAACGCGAGGCGCGTCCGCGTGCTCGGCTCCAGGAAGAGGTTGACGATCGTCTTGCCGCGCAGGGCCGGCACCTTCTTCACGCTCCGGCGCAGGATCTTCTTGAAGGCCGACGCCGTGGCATGGATCTGCTCGATCTCGGAGAGGCTGAGCTCCTCGACGGTGATGAGGTGGCGGCGGGTCCAGGTCATCGGGCGGCGGCGGCCCGGCGGCGCTCGGGCCCGCGGGCGAGGATCTCTATGCGGTCGCTGGCCTCGTCGTCGTCCAGGCGGACGACAACGTCCTCGTCGTCCGCCGCGTCAATCCTGGCGCCCGAGAAATCCGCGGTCACCGGGAGCGTGCGGCTGCCGCGGTCGACGAGGACCGCGAGCTCGACGCGGGCGGGCCTGCCGTGGTCGAAGAGCTCGTCCAGGGCCGCCTTCACGGTGCGGCCGGTGAAGAGGACGTCGTCCACGATCACGACGCAGGCCCCGTTCACGTCCCCGGGCAGGAGGGTCGGCGTGTATTCCTTCGGGATGGGGTGGGTGGCGATGTCGTCCCTGTGGAAGGAGATGTCCAGGTCGCCGACGCGCCGGATCCCCAGGCGCCTCGCCAGCCGCCTCGCGAGCGCGATGCCCCCGTTCGCAATCCCAAGCATGAGAATGACATCCGTCTCCGGGTGCCGGGCCCGGATGGCGGCCGCGAGCCGCTCTATGGCGGCATGGACGTCCCTTGAGCCGATGGTCTTGCGCGGGGCCACTGCCACTAGGAATGCCTGCGGCCGCGAGCGCGGTAAAGAGAAATAGGTCCCCCGAGGCGGCTACCCGGAGGCGAGCCAGGCCGCCATCGAGGCGTCGTCGTCCACGACCCGGCCGCCCTGGTACTCGGGGGCGAGGAGCCTTGCGTAGCCCTCCTCCGCGAACCTGCGGCAGTGGAGGATGACCCGTGCCCCCTGGCCGGGCGCCCGGACGAGGCGCCCCAGGGCCTGGTTCACCTTCTGCATCCCGGGGATCCGGTACACCCGGTCGAAGGCGGCGTCGCGCCCGCCGGCCGCGAGGGCCGCGAGCCTGGCCTTCTGGACCGGGTTCACCTCCGGGAGCGCCGGCCCGACCACCATGGCCCGGCGCACGCGTCCCCCGAGGAGGTCGATCCCCTCCGCGAAGCCGGAGCCGAGGACGAGGAAGAGCGCCCGGCCGGCGCCGAGGCAGCCCTCGATCCATGCGCCCTGGGCGGCCAGGTCCGCGCGCCTGGGCTGCACGGCCGCCGCGAGCACCGCCTCGGCCACGGCCTCCGCATAGGCGAAGCTGGGGAAGAAGACGGCGATCGGCTCTCCCGGGCCCGCCGAGGCGTGCAGGGCCTCGACGGTGGAGGCCGTGAGGGCCAGGTGCCTGCGCCTCTCATGGAAGGTCGTGTCCACGCGGACGTCGACTGCGACATCGTAGGCGCCGTCGCGCCAGGGCGCCGGCGCGCGCACGTGCCGCATAGCCGGCAGGCCGCACGCCGCCGCGAACCGCTCGGGCGGCCCCGGCGTGGCGGTCGAGAACAGCGCCCCCCCGTATTCCCCGACCGCGGCGCCGACGGCGGCCGCGGCGTCGAGGCAGGTGACCTGCAGGGCGCGGCCCTCGGGCGACCACCAGAGGCGCGGCACGTCGAGCGTCTCCAGCTGCCCCAGGAGGGACGGCATCCTCCAGATGATGGCCGAGGCCTCCGGCGCCATCTCGGAGTAGTCGACGGGATGCGCGGAGGCGCCCTCGGCCAGCCGCGAGATCATGATCCGCGCGTCGTCCTCCTCGGCTGCGCCGAGGCCGCCCGTCCGCGGCAGGCCTGCGAGGAACCGGGCGAAGGACTCCCACTCGCCGGCCCACCGCCGGTCCGCGCCCGCGTCCCGCAGGCCCTGCGCGGCCGCGAAGGCGGCGTCGGCGCCGAGGCCGTGCGAGAGGGCGTCCGCGGCGCGGGAGGGGAGGTTGTGCGCCTCGTCGACCACGAGGAGCGAGCGCGCGGGCTCGAAGCCCGGCCGCTCGTAGAAGAGGCCGCGGCTGTCGGGGGAGAAGACGTAGTTGAAGTCGCCGATCCAGACGTCGCTGAAGGCGAGCGCGGCGCGCGTGATCTCGTAGGGGCAGATGGACGCCGCCTCGCCGGCCTGCCGCAGGGAGGCGATGTCCCTCGGCTGGCCGTCCAGGAGGTAGAAGCGCGAGAGGCCGCTGGACGGCCAGCGCCTCTCGGCGCCGTCCAGGAAGCGGCAGGCCTCGCGGACGCACTGGAAGACGCCGTTCACGCAGTGCTCCTGCTTGTTGCGGACGTGCCAGGCGGAGAGGGGAAGGCTGCCCGAGAGGTCCGCGCCCGGCTCCGTCATCGCGCGCAGCGTCTGGGCGACGTGGAGCTGGCCCGTCGACTTGCCGGTCAGGTAGAGCGCGCGCTCGAAGGCGCCCGAGCGGAGCCGGCCAAGGGCCGCCTCCAGGATGACGCCCGTCTTCCCGAACCCCGTCGGGGCCTCGAAGAGGACCGCCGCGTCCCCCGCCTCTAGGCCGGAGCGCAGGTCCGCGGCCGCCTGCTCCTGGCCCGCGCGCGGGGACGCGAAGGGCGGCCGGTACCGCAGGCCGCGGAGCCGCTCCCTGGAGCGCAGGCGCAGGTCGAGGAACTCGGCGACGCGCGCGAGGCGCTCCTCGAGGAGCGCGTCGTCCGGGGCGAGCAGCGGGACCGTCTGGGCGAGCCCCGTGTCGGCCTCCACGAAGACGAGCTCGCAGGCGCCGCCGCCGCCGCGCAGGGCGCGGTAGGCCGCCAGCTGCACGAAGTAGTCCGGGTACTCGGCCCGGAGCGCGGCCTCGTCCTGCGGCACCCTGGCGCTCACCGTCTTTATCTCCCGCAGGACCTCGGCGCCGCCCCGGAGGACGACCTGGTCGATCCGCCCGGAGAGCGCGACCCGCCAGCCGCGGCGCGCGAGCTCCCCCGAGACCGCCACCTCGAACTGCGCGGGGCCCTCGGCGAGCGCCTGCTCGCGCATCTCCCTGTGCCAGTGGGTGCCGAGCTGCGCCCGCCAGATGCCGCCCCCGCCGCCGGTGGAGCCCTGGGGGCCGATGAGGAACGCCGACAGCTCCCCGACGCCCATCTCGATCCTGCGCTGGTCGAGGTCGAACCTCACGGCAGGACGATGTCGGTGTGGCCCCGCAGGTAGGACTCGAGGGAGCGAAGCAGGCGCCCGACGAGCGCGGGGTCGGCCCCCTGGCCCGCGACGGGGCGGGCCAGGATGTCCTCCGCGGTGTCGTGGTCCGCGGCCCCCAGGGAGGGCAGCCACTCCTGGCGCACGGGGTAGCCCTCGTCGCGCGCGAAGAGGAAGAGGCTCTTCAGGTGGACGACGTCGGGCCGGCTGCCGGCGGCGAGGGCGTCCAGCGCCGAGCGCAGGGCGCGGGCGACGCCCGCCCGCCCCTCCTCGTGGAACGGGTTGCGGGCGATGACGGCCGCCAGCGCGCTCGCGGCGCTCAGGGCCTCGTAGCTGCGGCCGATGCCGGGCCGGCGCCTCGCGATCCGGATCTCGCGCACGAACCAGGTCCGGCCCTGGTTCGAGGTCTCGAGGATCGCGGACACCTCGTCGAAGAGGTCGGGGGCGACGTGCGCCGCCGACGGCCTCCCCGGGACGCGCAGCATCGCCAGCAGGTTCCCCTGCTCCGCGCAGAAGAGGAGCAGCGGCTGGAAGGCGTCCGAGGGCGGGCGCCTCTCGATCACGAACGCCTCCGTCGTGAGGGACTGCCCGGGCACGGGCTCGGTGCTCCCTACCTGGCGAGGCGGGCTCGGGCCGCCTCGGCCGTGGGCCACTGGGGGACGACGGCGCCGCCCGAGATCACCATCTTCATCCCGTCGCCGACCGCCATGTCGAGCTCGGCGATCTCGGAGCGGGGAAGCATGAGGAGGAAGCCCGCCGTGGGGTTCGGCGTCGTCGGCACGAAGACGGTCCAGACCTCGCTGCCGGCGCCGGCCAGGGACTGCGCCTCGCCCTGGACGGTGTTCGTCAGGAAGCCGATCGTCCAGCAGCCCTTCCGCGGCCACTCGACCAGCACCACCTTGTTGAACATGTGCCTGCTCTGGGAGCCGAAGGTGTTCACGATCTGGCGGACCGTGTTGTAGACGCCGCTGACGCCCGGGATCGACTGGATGAACCGGTCGCCGATCCCGAGGAAGAACTTCCCGAGGACGTACCGCGAGCCGTAGCCGAAGAGCGTCACCAGGACGATGACGATGAGCGTCGCGACCACGGACCAGGCGGTGTCGAGGCCGGGCCGGTCGCGCCAGTGGGACGGCAGGAAGAAGAAGAAGAACGGCCTGAAGGCCCCCCCCACGAAGTTCACGATCCAGCCGAAGAACCAGACCGTGAGGCACAGGGGCGCGACGAGGATGACGCCCGAGAGGAAGGCGTTCCTCAGGGTGACGTACCTTGAGACGGGCGGTAGCGGGCTTTCTCCGGCCATGGTGTTCGGGGCCAATCCCTAGCGGGTACCCCGGGGGCTACGCCAGCTTGAAGCGGGGGAGGGCGCCCCGGCGGCCGAGCGCGCGCAGGGCCCTGCCCTCGGCGAGGCGCATGGCGCGCCTCTTTGCCGGCGCCTTGTCGTCGAAGCCCGCCAGGTGCAGCCAGCCGTGGGCGATGTAGAGGGCGAGCTCGGCCGAGAGGCGGCGGCCCGAGCGCCCGGCGCGGCGCGCGGCCGCGTCGACGGAGACGCAGATCTCCCCGGCGGTCCCGTGGGCCCGGTCGCCCGGAAACGTGATGACGTCGGTCGCCGAGGGGTCCCCGAGGAAGCGGCCGTGGAGGAGCGCGAGCCCCCGGTCCGAGAGGAGCGCCACGGAGAGCTCCCCCGGCGGGCAGGCGCCCCCGATCTCCCGCGCGCCCTCGTCAAGGGCCCGGACCGCGGCCGCCACGCCCCCCCTCGCCATCCGCAGGCCCGCGTGGCGGCGGGCGACCCGGACGGTCCGCCCGCCCGTCATGCCTTCGCCTCGTTCGGCAGGTCGCCGGCGGGGGAGTATGCGACGCGGGAATGGAGCATGTTGAGGAGGGTGAACGTGAAGCTGTTCCTGATCTTCGCCAGGTCCTCGAAGGTGAGCGGCGCCTCGTCCAGCTGGCCGTCGGCGACCCGCTCGGAGATGATGCGCTCGATGAGGTTGCCGAGCTTCTCGGCCGTGATCGTGCGCACCGAGCGCGTCACCGCCTCGACGCCGTCCGCCACGGAGACGACGGCGCTCTCCTTGAACTGGGGCTTCGGGCCCTCGTAGCGGAAGGGCTGGTCGGGGACGGGCGGGGGCTCGACCCCGGGGAAGGGGGACTGCGAGAGGGCGAGGGCCCGCTCGTAGAAGAACTTCACCAGCGTCGTGCCGTGGTGCTGGCGGATGACGTCGATGACGGCGCGCGGCAGGTGGTGCCGGGCGCCCATCTCGAGGCCGTCCGCGACGTGCTGGCGGATGATGGCCGCGGAGACCGCCGGCTCCTTCTCGTTGTGCGGGTTGCCGCCGTTGCGCTGGTTCTCGGTGAAGTACGCCGGGTTCGCGGTCTTGCCTATGTCGTGGAAGAGCGCGCAGACGCGGGCGAGGAGCGGGTTGGCGCCGATGGCGTTGCAGGCGTTCTCGGAGAGCTGGGCGACGACGAGGGAGTGGTGGTAGGTCCCCGGCGCCTCCAGCTGCATTCGGCGCAGGAGCGGGTGGTTGAAGTCCGTCAGCTCGAGGAGCGTGATGTCGGTCGTGCGCTTGAAGAGCGACTCGAGGACCGGCAGGAGGCCCACGACCGCCACGCCCGTCAGGAGGCCGGTGAGGAGGCCGGCGCCCATCTGCCAGCCGAGGGTCTCGGCGGGGGTCTGCTGGGCGACGCCGATCAGGGCCGCGAACGCGGCCACCGTGAGTCCGCCCATCCCCGCGGCGCGCACGACGCTGCCGCGGCGCCGGGCCTCCCGGCAGCCGTAGATGGCGACCATGGAGGCGAGGAACGTGAGGACCAGCAGGTCGAGGCGGTTGCCATAGATGACGCCCGTGAAGATCGAGATGAGGAGCGCCATGAAGATGGCGGACCCGGCGTCGATGAGGATGGCGACGATGAGCGGGGCGAGCGCGGTCGGGGCCACGTAGGGCAGGGCGGAGGCCCACGTGGGGTCGCGGACGAAGATCTCCGCGCCGCCGACCGAGTAGACGAAGCGGACGAGGGCCAGGTTGACGATGACGACGAGGGCGAGGAGCCCCAGGCGGACGTTCGAAGCGAGGGTCTCGGGGTCCTCCAGGCGCACGTAGATGACCGACGCCAGCACCATCGCCAGGACGAGGAGCACCCGGCCGAAGAGCTCGAGGCCGTCGTCGATCTGCTCCGAGCCGCCCTCCAGCGCCGCCTTGCGGTAGGCTCCCGCCATCTCGTACTGGTCCTCGCTCACCCGGTCGCCGGCGTCGACGATCGTGCGGCCGGGCATGACCTTGACGACCACGGGCTTCATCCGGGAGAGGACGCCGGCGTCCCGGGCGGCCGTGGCCGCCCGGTCGAAGACGAGGTTCGGCTGGACGCCGCCGCGGAAGAGGCGGAAGAGGGCCTGCGCCGCGGGGCGGGGGACGTCCTCGGAGGCGAGGCTCACCCGCAGGAAGGTGAGGGAATCCTCGAGGGACTGCACGCTGCGGGCGGCGACGCCTCCCGAGGGCCTCTCGACCTCGAGCATGACGACCGAGTCCGGGGCGCCGGGACTGGTCACGGCGTCGTGGACGCCCTCGCCGTAGATCTGCCGCAGGGCCGCGAACCCGTTCTCGAAGAGCGCGGCGCGGGCGGCGGCGTCGCCCGCCGTGAGCAGCGCCGCCAGGTCGTCGGCGCTGGTCTCGTAGGGCCCCTCCGAGTTGAACTCGTCCGCGATGGCCGACAGGCCCTTCCTCGGGTCGAAGACGATCGCCGGGCGCCCGGGATGCTCGGTCTCGAAGGCCGCCAGCCTGCCGAGGAGGTCCCGGGCGGCGCCCTCGAAGCGGTCGAGGGGCTGCGTGTCCAGGCGGTAGATGGCGGGAAGCGACGCCAGGCGCTGCTCCCTGTCCGCGCGGGTCCGCTCGGTGCTCACGTAGGAGAACGGGAAGCCTGCGACGATCCGCACGGGGGCGATCTGGTTGGGGAGCACCGGCTGGTCCATGACCCGCATGCCGGCGGAGCTGACGAGCACGATCGCGGCCACGGTCACGATGAAGATGAGCCCGGCCACGAGGCGGCTCTGGTCGAGGAAGTCGCGCAGGCCCGCGTGCGGGGCCGGCTCCCGGCCCTTGCCTATGCCGCCCACGAGGAGCCTCAGCTGGTTGCGGACGGACATGGTCAGCGCTGGGGCGCCACGGACCCGGCCATCGGGTTCTTGTAGCGGTCGTAGGCCTCGATGATCCGCTGGACGAGCGGGTGCCGGACGACGTCCTCGCCCGTCAGGGCGTGGAAGGCGACGCCGGGGACGTCCTTGAGGATGTGCCGCACCTCGAGGAGCCCGGAGAGCTTCGCGCGCGGCAGGTCGATCTGCGTGATGTCGCCCGTGACGACCATCCGGGAGTCCTCGCCGAGCCGGGTGAGAAACATCATCATCTGCTCGGGCGTCGTGTTCTGGGCCTCGTCGAGGACGACGAACGCGCGCGTCAGCGTCCGGCCCCGCATGTAGGCCAGCGGGGCGATCTCGATGACGCCCTTCTCGGTCAGCTTTATGACCTCCTCGGGGTCGAGCATGTCGTGCAGGGCGTCATAGAGCGGCCGGAGGTAGGGGAGGATCTTCTCGCGGAGGTCGCCCGGCAGGAACCCGAGGGCCTCGCCGGCCTCCACTGCGGGCCTTGTCAGCACGATGCGTTCCACGTCGTGGTTGAGGAGGGCCGAGACCGCCGCCGCCATGGCGAGGTACGTCTTGCCCGTCCCGGCCGGGCCGATCCCGAACGTGATCGGCTCCCGCAGGACCGACTGGAGGTACTCCTTCTGCCCGATCGTCTTCGGGACGACGCTGCGCCGGTTCGTGGCGATGACGAGGGGCTCTTCGAGGAGCGCGTGCCAGCGGCGGCCGTCGCCGCGGGCGAAGGCGTCCGCGAGCCGCGTGAAGTCCGCGTTGCGGATGCTCATCCCCTGGCCCCGTGCGGCGTCCAGGAAGGCGAAGAACTCCTCGGCCCTGGCGAGGGCCTCGTCGGTCGCCTCGATCTTCAGCCAGTCCTCGCGGGTCACGAGCTTCACGCCGAGCGCCCGCTCGGCGTGCGCGAGGTTCTCGGCCCTGCCGGCGTACAGCTGGGAGAGGTGCCTCGGGCTCTGGAAATGGAGGGTCTTTGCGGGCATCGGGGTCAGCCGGGCAGCGCGGCGCCCGCCGCTGCCCCGCTCAGGCGCTCCCAGGTGGCCTCGAGCGACTGCGGCAGGATGCGGGTCTGCCCGATGACGGGCATGAAGTTGTTGTCCCCGTTCCAGCGCGGGACGATGTGCCCGTGGAGGTGGGCGATGCTGCCGCCCGCCGAGGAGCCGAGGTTGAAGCCGATGTTGACCCCGTCCGGCTTCATGGCGGCCGCGAGGATCCGGCGCCCAAGCACGATCTCCTCCATGAGGTCCGCCCGCTCGGCGGCGCCCAGCTCGTCCAGCTCGGCGACCTCGCGGAAGGGCACGGCGAGCAGGTGACCGGGATTGTACGGGAAGCGGTTCAGGACCAGGTAGGACAGCGCCGAGCGGTGCACGATCATGGCGGCCTTGTCGTCGCCCATCTGGGGCAGCTCCGTGAAGGGCCGCTTCATCGATGCCGGGTAGCGCGGAGCCTCTATGTAGTCCATGCGCCAGTAGGCGTGAAGCTGCTGCATCGTGGAGAGCCGGGTATCCGATCACACGGGGCCCCCAAAGTCAAAGACTTGCCTTGCGCCGCCGGGTTCATGTCCTTTGGGCTGCTATGCCGGATTCTCCTATGCCAAGAAGGGTGGCTGTGACGGGCCTGGGCGCGGTGACGCCCGTGGGCAACAGCGTCGCGGCGACGTGGGGCAGCCTCATCGCCGGGCGGAGCGGGATCGGCCCAATAACCCACTTTGACGCAACGGGATGCACGGCAAGGATCGCCGGCGAGGTGAAGGGGTATGACCCGCTTGCCCCGACGGGCTCCCCCGTGCGCCCCCGCGGGCCCGCCTCGGGCCCGGTCGTTTCGCCGATGCAGCCGAAGGAGCTGCGCAAGCTCGGGCGCTTCAGCCACTTGGGGCTGGGCGCTGGCCTGGAGGCCTACATCGACTCCGGGATCGACGCCCACCGCGGCGACCTCCCGGCCGAGCGCATCGGCGTCAACATCGGCGTGGGCCTAGGCGGCCTGCCGGAGATCGTCGCCATGCACGAGGTCTGGCGGACCGGGGGCTTCAGGAAGATATCGCCGTTCTTCATCCTCCAGTCGGCGCCGAACATCCTCTCGGGCCAGCTCGCCATCCTGCTCGACTGCCGCGGGCCCAACATGAGCATCGCCTCGGCCTGCGCGACAAGCGGGCACACGCTCGGCGAGTCCGCCCGGGCCATCCGCCGGGGCGACGCCGACGTGATGCTGGCCGGGGGCGCGGAGGCCGTCATCACCCAAGTCGCGGTCGGCGCCTTCGCCCAGATGAAGGCCCTGTCGACCCGCAACGACGACCCTACCCGGGCCTCGCGCCCCTACGACGCCAACCGAGACGGGTTCGTGGTCGGGGAGGGCGCCGTGGTCTTCGTCCTCGAGGAGATGGGCCGGGCGCGCGCGCGCGGGGCGCGGATCTACGCGGAACTCTGCGGCTACGGGGCGACCGCGGACGCCCACCACCTCTCCGCCCTTGCGCCCCATGCCGAGGGCTCGCGCCGGGCGATGGAGCTGGCGCTTGCCGACGCCCGGATGGGGCCCGAGTCCATCGCCTACGTCTCCGCGCACGCGACCTCGACCCCGGGCGGCGACGGCGAGGAGGCGGCCGCCATCAAGGCGGTGCTCGGCCGGTCGCCGGGCCTGCGGGTCAGCGCGGTCAAGTCGATGACTGGGCACCTCCTGGGGGCCGCCGGCGCCCTGGGCGCCCTGGCGGCCGTCATGGCGATCGACAGGGGCGTCGTCCCGCCGACCGCGAACCTCGAGAACCTCGACCCGGAGTGCGCGGCCCTGGGCCTGGACTTCACGCCGAACCGCGCCGCCGAGTGCAGCGTCGGCGCGTCGCTCGCGAACAGCTTCGGGTTCGGCGGCACGAACGCGTCCCTCGTCTTCGCGCGGGCCTGACCGGCCCGCGCGGGCCCTACATCCCGTCGGGCGGGGGAGTGGCCTGCGGCGCCGGCGCGGAGCGCATGGGGCCCGTCCCCACGGCCGCATAGGGCCTGATGATCGCACGGCTCGCGCTGCCGGCCGAGAGGTACCTCCTGGCCAGCAGGTCGATGTCCGCCTTCGAGATGGAGGCCGTGTCGGCCCGCCGCGTCCTCGCCCAGTCCAGCACCTCGGGCTTCTGCTGTGACTCGCCGAGCACCGTCATCCAGTAGGCGTTCGTCCTCGCTGACTCGTCGATGTGCTTCAGCGAGGGATTGAGGGCGCGGGCGAGCTCGTCCGGCGCCGCGCCGTTCCTCTGGAGGTCGGCGGCCACGGCGACCACCACGTCCTGGACCTCCTTCGCCCGCTTGGGGTCGACCTCCACGTACGCCGCGAGGTAGCCGTAGCCGGGGAAGACGTCGCTGGCGACGCTGAGGACCGAGGGGGAGTAGGTGCTGCCCATCTGCTCGCGCACCTTGACGCGCAGGCGGTCCGAGAAGACCTCGGCCAGGATGTTCAGGCGGCGCTGCATCCGGATGTCGAGGCCGTCGGTCGTCGGGTAGTACACGGCGACGAGGCCCTTCTGGATCTGCGACTCGATCCCGTACTCCGCCGTGAAGGGCTTGGACGGGAAGGCCACGCTGAGGTAAGCCGAGAGGTCGGGGCGCGGCCGGCGGCCCGGCAGGGCGCCGATCGTCTTCGAGGCGGCGGCGATCGCGGCGTCGACGTCCAGGTCGCCGCACATCGACACCTCGAGTGGACCCGAGGCCGCCTGGGGGCCGACCCACGCCTTCACCTCGTCCAGCGTGCGCGCCATCATCTGGTCCCGCTGGGGAAGGCCGAAGCGGGGGTCGCCGCTCACGAGGAGCCTCTGGATCTGGAGCGCCAGGGGGCCGTTGATCGTGTGCTCGTAGGAGATGTAGGCCTCGTTGATCCGCTTGCGGGCCGTGCGCATGGCCTCCCCGCGGTAGCCGGGGTCGGACAGGCTGGCGGCGAGGAGCTGCAGCTCGAGGAGCATGTCCTCCCTGCTGGTGCTTCCGGAGAGCGTGAAGGCGTCAGTCGACTGCTGGAATGCGACGCCGACGGTCTTGCCGGCGAGGATCCGCTCCAGGTCGTCGGCGGAGAACCGCCCGAGGCCGCCCTGGGTGTAGGTGAGGCGGGCGAAGATCGCCAGGCCCGGCTCGTCACGGGGCTCGGTCAACTGGCCGCTCCCGAAGCGGGCGGCGACGTGGATCGTGTCGGCCTCGAAGGGGGTCCGCTTCAGGTTGAGTCGGACCCCGTTCGCGAAGGTGACCTGCGTCAGGTCGAGGTCGTCGACGTGCGTCCTCTTCTCGATGCCGCCCGCGGCCCCGAAGTTGGAGTAGGCCCAGTCCCCCGCCAGCGCGGCGGCGGTCGGGTGGATGGGCTGGACCTGCGCCCGGTCGTAGACGTTCGTGATGATGGTCTGCGGCTCGACGGGGAGCTTCACGTTGCCGGCGACGAAGACGTACCGGCCGGGGCTCGACCAGGCCGCCGTGAGGGCAAGCCTGCAGTCCTCGGCGCTCACCTTGTCGAGGGCCGGCCCGTAGACCGCCAGGTCCGTCTCGGGCGAGGTGAAGACGTTCTTCTCGACGATGCTCTCGGCGATGTCGCCCGCCAGGTCCGGCGAGCGCCGCGTGGCCTTGGTCTTTACGGCCTGCTCCAGCTCGTTGCGGAAGTTGGCGACCTGCTCCTTCACCTCGTCGGGCCTGAACCCGAAGGCGAGCGCCCGCCGGAGCTCGTTGTCGGCCACGATGAGCGCGGCCGTCCACTGCTCGGGCTTGCAGGAGATGCTGATCTCCGAGTTGCGCTCGAAGTCGAACCACTCGTCGACGGAGGTGCTGGCCCGGATGAAGGGGGCGTTCTCCTTCTTGGCGAGGATCTCGAGCCGGCGGTTCAGCATCGCGACGGCGAGGAAGCGCGGCAGGTACCTGACCCGGATGGCCGCCGTGTCCGGCTCGTGCGAGTAGGGCACGTTCTGCGCGATGACGACGTCGGTCTCGGGGGCCTCGGGCTCCGCGTGGTAGGACGTCCGGACGCCCGTGAACTGGGCCACCTTGCCGAGGTCCGGCCCCCTGGGCTCGGGCGCCCGCGGTGCGAGCGGCGCGAAGTCCTGCCGGATCCTCGCCTCGACCGAGGCCGGGTCGACCTCGCCGACCACGATGACGACCATGTTCTCGGGGCGGTACCAGGTGTTCCAGAAGTCGACGAACTGGGAGCGGTCGGCCTTCTCGATCACCTCCTGCAGCCCGATGGGCATCCTCTCGGGGATGAGGGTGCCGGCTCCCATGAACTCGTACTGGGCGAGCATCGTGCGGTAGTCGACCGAGTCGCGGGTCCGCTTCTCGGAGAGGATGATGCCCCGCTCCTTGTCGACCATCTTCTGCTGCAGCAGGAGGCCGCCCGCGTAGTCGTCCAGGATCTGGAGCCCCTCGGACACCGTGGCGTCCGACGTGTCGGGCATCTCCAGCTGGTAGATCGTGTGGTCGAAGGACGTCGCGGCGTTCGTGTCGGCACCGAAACCCATCCCGAGGCGCTGGAGCCTCTCGACGAGGGTCCCCGGGGCGAAGTGGGTGCTCCCGTTGAAGGCCATGTGCTCGAGGTAGTGCGCGAGGCCGCGCTGGGCCTGCGTCTCGTCGAGGGAGCCCGCAAGGACGAGGAGGCGAAGCGACACCCGTGCCTTGGGCTCGTGGTTGGGCATCACGATGTACCGGACGCCGTTCGGCAGGGTGCCGAAGATGAGGGCGGCGTCGGGCTTCAGGTCGCTCTCGGCCTGCGGGAAGGGGATTGCGGCCGGCCGGGCCGGGACCGCAAGGACGAGGGCGAGGGCGAGCGCGGAGAGGAGGTCGGTACGGCGCATGAAGGGCCCATCCTTGCCCAACCGCCGCGAAAGGTGCAGCAAAAAAGCCTCTGGCCTTGGAGGGGGGTTTCGGCGTTCTACTGGGCCGGGACCCGATGATCTGGATCTACCGCCTGCTGTTCCCCTTCGCCCTCCTGGCGGCCTCGCCCTACTATCTCCTGCGGATGCGCCGCCGGGGCGGGTACGGGGCGGGCTTCGCGCACCGCTTCGGCCTCGTGCCGGTCCCGCCGCCCCCCCGCCCGGGCGGGCGCAGGATCTGGATCCAGGCGGTAAGCGTGGGCGAGCTCCTGGCGATCGAGCCCGTCCTGCGGGGGCTGGCGGGGGACGGGACCCAGGTCGTCCTCACCACGACGACGTCGACGGGCTACCGCCTCGCAAGGGAGCGCTATGCGGGCCTCGTGTCGTCGATCGGCTACTTCCCCGTCGACTGGGCGCCCTTTTCCGCGCTCGCCTGGCGCCGGATACGCCCCGACGTGGCCGTCGTCGCGGAGGGCGAGCGCTGGCCCGAGCACATGCACCAGGCCCGGGCCCGCGGCGTGCGCCTGGTCTGCGTGAACGCGCGCCTCTCGGACCGGAGCTTCTCCCGCCTCGGGGCCTTCCCGGGGGCGGCGGCCTTTGTCCTCGGGGGCGTCAACCGCCTCCTTGCGGGCTCGGCGGAGGACGCCGACAGGTTCCGGCGCCTCGGCATGCCCGCCGGCCGGGTCGAGGTGACGGGCAACCTGAAGCTCGACGTGCGCATCCCCCTCCTGTCCGAGGGGGAGCTCCTGGCGCTGAGGGCCGAGCTTGGCCTGCCCCCGGGCGCGCTCGTCCTCCTCGGGTCCTCGACGTGGCCGGGCGAGGAGGCGGCGCTGATCGGCGCCCTCCAGGCGGCGCGGGCGCGGGGCAGCCGCTGCGCTCTCCTCCTTGTCCCGCGGCACGCCGAGCGCGGGCCGGAGGTCGCAGCCCTCCTCGCCGCGAGCGGCCTCAGGCACCACGTGCGCTCGGCGGGGGCCGCCCCCGGCGAGGTGGACGCCGCGCTCGCCGACACGACGGGCGAGCTCCGGCGGCTGACGCAGGCCGCGGACGTCGTCTTCGTCGGCAAGAGCCTCGCCCCGCACACGCAGGGGCAGACGCCGGTCGAGGCCGCGGCACTGGGAAAGCCCGTCCTCATGGGCCCCGGGATGGCCAACTTCCGCCAGATCGAGCGCGACCTGCTGGCGAGCGGGGCCGCGAGGACGGTCCGCGACGAGGCCGACCTGGCGGCGCAGGCGGCGGAGCTCCTCGCGGACGGGGCGGCGCGGGGCCGCCTTGCCGCGGCGGCTGCCGCGTGGCGCGCGCAGACCGCGGGGGGCGCGGACCGGACGCTGGCCGTCCTGCGCGAGGAGCTCCTGCTCCGGGCTTCCCCGCGAGGCGGAGGGGGCTCCCGCGCTTAGGACACGCAGCGGGCCATGATCGCCCTTGCCTTCGCCGACCGCGTTTGTTTTTTTGGACGCTCCCCGCGCTCGCGCGGTCGACTGCAGTCCAAATACAAACCGCATACCACACTCCGCTCCCACCATGGCTGTAAAAGTAGCTATCAATGGTTTCGGCCGAATCGGCCGCCTCGTATTCCGCGCCCTCGTTGAGCAGGGCCTCCTGGGCACCACGTTCGACGTGGTCGCCGTCGGCGACATCGTCCCGGCCGACAACCTGGCCTACCTCCTCAAGTACGACTCCACGCAGGGCCGCTTCGCCGGCACCGTGGCCTCGAAGAAGTCGGCCGCCGACAAGGCCGAGGACGATGTCCTCGTCGTCAACGGCCACGAGATCAAGGTCGTGAGCGCCAAGACCCCGGCCGAGCTGCCGTGGGGCGCCCTGGGCGTGCAGATCGTCATCGAGTCGACGGGCCTCTTCACGGACGCCGAGAAGGCGAAGGGCCACCTGGCCGCCGGCGCCAAGAAGGTCATCATCTCCGCCCCGGCCAAGGGCGAGGACATCACGCTCGTCATGGGCGTCAACGACTCGAAGTACGACGCCACCAAGCATTCCATCATCTCGAACGCCTCCTGCACGACGAACTGCCTGGCGCCGCTCGTCCACGTGCTCCTGAAGGAGGGCTTCGGGATCGAGGAGGGCCTGATGACGACGATCCACTCCTACACGGCGACCCAGAAGACGGTCGACGGCCCCTCGAAGAAGGACTGGAAGGGCGGCCGCTCCGCGGCCATCAACATCATCCCGTCGACGACGGGCGCCGCGAAGGCCGTGGGCCTGGTGTGCCCGGAGGTGAAGGGCAAGCTGACCGGCATGTCGTTCCGCGTCCCGACGCCGACCGTCTCGGTCGTCGACCTCACGGTCCGCACGGTGAAGGAGACCTCCTACAAGGCGATCTGCGAGGCCGTGAAGAGGGCCAGCGAGACCTACCTGAAGGGCATCCTCGCCTACACGTCCGACGAGGTCGCATCCTCGGACTTCATCCACGACAAGAGCTCCTCGATCTTCGACGCCGGCTCCGGCATCGAGCTCAACCCCCGCTTCTTCAAGCTGGTCAGCTGGTACGACAACGAGTGGGGCTACAGCAACCGCTGCGTCGACCTCCTGAGGAAGATCGCGTCGGCTTCATGAGCTTCAAGAGCTGCCGCGACCTCCCGCTCGCGGGAAGGCGGGCCCTCGTCCGCGTCGACTTCAACGTCCCGCAGGACAAGGCCACGGGAGCGATCACGAACAACCAGCGGATCGCGGCGGCGCTGCCGACGATCCGCTACATCCTCGACCAGGGCGCCTCGGCGATCCTGATGAGCCACCTGGGCCGGCCCGACGGCAAGCGGCTGGCGAAGTTCTCGCTCCGTCCCGTCGCCGCCGAGCTGGAGAGGCTCCTCGGCCGACCGGTCACGTTCGTCGACGACTGCGCCGGCCCCGTCGCGGAGGCCGCCTGCGCGGCCCCGAAGCCGGGCTCGGTCATCCTGCTCGAGAACCTGCGCTTCCACATCGAGGAGGAGGGCAAGGTAAAGCTCGAGGACGGGACGAGCGAGAAGGCGGACCCGGCGAAGGTCGCGCAGTTCAGGGCAAGCCTGTCGCGCCTCGGCGACGTCTACATCAACGACGCCTTCGGGACGGCCCACCGCGCCCACTCGTCCATGGTCGGCGTCGCCCTGCCCGAGAAGGCGGCCGGCTTCCTCATGGAGGCCGAGCTCAAGGCCTTCGAGGCCGTCATCCAGTCGCCGAGGCGGCCGCTGCTGGCGATCCTCGGCGGTGCGAAGATCGCCGACAAGATCCCGCTCATCCGGAACCTGATCGAGAAGGCGGACGAGATCATCATCGGCGGCGGCATGGCCTACACCTTCAAGAAGGTCCTCCAGGGAATGGAGATCGGCGAGAGCCTCTACGACCCCGAGGGGGCGAAGATCGTCGAGGAGCTGGTCGCCAAGGCCAAGGTCCGCGGCGTGCAGATCGTGCTCCCCGTCGACTTCGTCTGCGCCGACAAGTTCGGGCCCGACGCGGCCACGAGGCCCGCCGACGACAGGACAGGCGTCCCCAAGGGATGGATGGGCCTCGACGCGGGCCCGCGCTCGACGGAGCTCTACCTCGGCGCCGTCAAGCGCGCGAAGACGATCGTCTGGAACGGGCCCTCGGGCGTGTTCGAGTTCGACAAGTTCGCGGCCTCCACCCGCGCCATGGCAGCGGCGATCGCCGAGGCCACGTCCCACGGCGCCACGACAGTCGTCGGCGGCGGCGACACGGCGACCGCGGCGGCGAAGTTCAATGTCGCGGACAAGGTGACCCACTGCTCGACCGGCGGCGGCGCCAGCCTCGAGTACCTGGAGGGCAAGGTCCTTCCGGGCGTCGCGTTCCTCGAGTCCTAGGAATTTTTTCCCCCCGCCCATGCGCAAGAAGCTGATCGCCGGAAACTGGAAGATGAACAAGACGTCCGCGGACGCGGCCGCGCTCGCTCGCGAGCTCGTCGCCTCCGTGGGCGCCCAGAAGGACGTCGACGTCGTCGTCTGCCCGCCCTTCACGGCCCTGGAGTCGGTCGCCAAGGCGATCGACGGCTCCCTCATCAAGCTCGGCGCCCAGAACATGCACTTCGAGGCCTCCGGGGCCTACACCGGCGAGGTCTCGGCGCCGATGCTCCGCGCCCTCTTTGCGACGCACGTCATCCTGGGCCACAGCGAGCGGCGCACCCTCTTCGGCGAGGCCGACGAGCTCATCAACAAGAAGGTCCTCGCGGCGCTGAAGAACCAGCTCCGGCCCATTCTCTGCGTCGGCGAGAGCCTTGCCGAGCGCGAGGCCGGCGCCACGCTCCGCGTCGTCCAGGCCCAGACCGAGCGCTGCCTCGAGGGCGTCAGCGCAGAGCTTTCGGCCAGCGTTGTCATCGCCTACGAGCCCGTCTGGGCCATCGGGACCGGCAAGGTGGCGACGGCCGAGCAGGCGCAGGAGGTCCACGGCTTCATCCGCGGCCTGCTTGCCAAGGCCCACGGCCAGCCCGCGGCCCAGCGCGTCCGGATCCTCTACGGCGGCTCCATGAAGCCCGCCAACGCGGCCGAGCTCCTCGGGCAGAACGACATCGACGGCGGCCTCATCGGGGGCGCGAGCCTCGAGGCCCGCAGCTTCACGCAGCTCGTCGAGGCGGCGGCCGCGGCCTAGCGGTCCGGCCGGGACGAGGCGACGAGCGGGGCCCGGCCTGCGGCCGGCTCCCCGTAGGCCCGCCTCAGGGCCTTCATGGAGCGGGCGAGCGCCCTGGCTGCGGCGGCCTTGAGGCCGCCGCTGTCCTCCAGGGCGAGCAGTCGGTCCACCTCGGGAATCCTGGCCGCGCCCTGGACGCGGAGGGACCGGTAGGCGGCCAGCATCCGCACCCAGCCGGGGCAGGGGTCCGGGTCGGGGGCGCCGGCCGCCAGCTGGGCCTTCACGCACCCGCAGAGGTATGCCGCCAGGAGGAGGCCGCGCTCGCCCCCCTGGGAGACGTCCGGGGTGCCCCCGCTCCTGCCGCACCACGGGACCGAGTCGGGCCCGAGGTCGACGACGACGGCGTCGCTCTCCAGGCAGAAGCGGGTCAGGATCCGCGCCGCCCCGGCGGCCCCCTCGCGGGCGCCGGGCGCCGCGGGGGCGAGGTTCGCGGGGGAGTCCCTCTCGAACGCGGCCACGGCCGCGAGGGCCTCGGCGCGGGTCACGGGGGCGGCGCGCAGGGCGGGGGCCAGGACGGCCGCGATGAGGGCGGCTCCGGAGAGGCGGCGGATCATTCGGGGTGTGCCGGAAAGTGGGGCGTCGCGGCCGCCCCTGGCAAGGCTCAGCGCCGGCGTGTCACGAGGGACTGCGCGAGCCAGAGGAGGAAGGAGGTGTCCCCGGGGAGGCGGCGCAGCGCGGCCGCGGCCGCCTCCGAGCGCTCCGCGGCGATCCTGCGGGCGCCGTCGACGCCGTGGGCCGAGACGAAGGTCGCCTTGCCGGCCCGGGCGTCCTTGCCGGCCGTCTTCCCGAGCGTCGCCGTGTCGGCCGTGGCGTCGAGGACGTCGTCGACGATCTGGAAGGCGAGGCCGAGCTCGCGGCCCGCCTGCCTCAGGTCGGCGAGGACCGGGTCGCCGACGCCGGCGCAGAGGCCCCCCATGGTGAGCGAGGCCTCGACCATGGCCGCCGTCTTGCTGAGGTGGATGTAGACGAGGGTCTCCTCGCCGGCGCCGGCGCCCCTCTCCGCCAGGAGGTCCTCCATCTGGCCGCCCACGAGCCGCCGGCTCCCGGCCGCTTCCGCGAGCTCGCCGACGAGGGCCGAGCAGAGGGCGGGCCTGGAACCATAGGAGCGCGCCAGCAGGCCGAAGGCCTCCGTGAGGAGCGCGTCTCCCGCAAGGACCGCCGTCGCCTCGTCGAAGGCCCTGTGCACCGTGGGCCGCCCGCGGCGAAGGTCGTCGTCGTCCATGCACGGCAGGTCATCGTGGACGAGGGAGTAGGCGTGGACGCATTCCACGGCCACGGCCGCCGGCACCGGGTCGGCGCCGCCGTCCCGCAGGCGCGCCGCCGCCAGGACAAGGACCGGCCGCAGCCTCTTGCCTCCGGACTGCATCGCATAGAGCATGGCCTCGTGGAGGCGCCGCGAGGGCGCGCCGGGCGGGGGAAGCAGCGACGGGACCGCGGCGTCGATCCTGGCCACGAGGCGCTGGAGGTCTTCGGCTGGGTCCATCGGTTCTTGGGGGACCCAGAGTCAGCGGCAACCGCCGCCGCCTGCCGAGAACAAACTCGCCAACGCCCCCGGCCGCCTCCATACAGGGCGCGGTTCCCGTCCATGCCCACCTACGACTACGCGTGCACCAAGTGCGGTCACCAGTTCGAGAAATTCCAGTCCATGAAGGACGCGCCGCTGCGCAAGTGCCCGAAGTGCGGGAAGCCGGCGCTGAAGCGCCTGATCGGCGAGGGGGCGGGCCTCATCTTCAAGGGCAGCGGCTTCTACATCACGGACTACAAGAACAAGCCTGTCGCCCCCAAGCCGGAATCGGCCCCCGCGAAGCCCGCGGCGCCGGCGGAGGCGCCGAAGAAGGCGTGAGGCCCCGATGCTGAGGAAGAACAAGGCGGAGGGGAAGGGGCCCAGCTGGACCGAGGTGATCCTCGCGGCCCTCCTGTCGGCCGTCGTTGGGCTCCTCGGCGCCGTCGCCTTCCTCGTGGAGAAGCCCGTCAAGGCCGTGAAGGAGATACCAAAGGACGCCCCATCGAACGCCGTCTTCTACGTGGCGGGCTCGACGGACGTGAACCAGACCTCCGTCGCGGAGGTGAGGAGGTCCTTCCTGAGCGGGGTGACGGTCGAGCTCACGGAGGGGGAGCTGAACGCGTACCTTTCCAGCATTTCCAAGCCCTCGTCGCCCGCGCCCGCGAAGCCTGGCGAAAAGGGCGCTCCGGCGGCCGACCAGGGAGGCATCGTCCCCGGCACGCTCAACGCGAGGATCGCCGACGGCAGGCTCCAGCTCGCCGACCCGGTCAGCATCTCCTACTTCGGCGTGTCGACGAGCGTGATTGTCCAGGCCACCGGCACCATCGAGAGGGACGGCTCGCAGTGGGTGTTCGACGCCGAGAAGGTCCTTGTCGGGGGCCTGCAGGTCCAGCGCATCCCCTTCCTGAAGGGCTTCGTCCTCGGCAGGCTCGTCCTCGCGCAGGACGTGCCGTCCGACGTCGCGGCGGCCTGGTCGAGGCTGGCCGCCGTCTCGATCGAGGGCGCGAAGCTCCGCCTCAAGGCGCAGTAGGCCGGGCGGGCCCGCGTGTCGAAGAGCCTCAAGAGCATCGGGGTAATCTCGTCCCTCACGGCCGTCTCGCGCGTCCTCGGGCTCTTCCGGGACTCGCTCCAGCTGGCGATCTTCGGCGCCGGCGAGGTCATGTCGTCGTTCACGACGGCAAACATCGCCCCGAACCTCTTCAGGCGGCTGCTCGCCGAGGGGTCGATGACCGCGGCCTTCGTGCCGACGCTCCAGGAGGAGCTGCACGCGAACGGGAAGGAAGGGACGTTTGCGCTCCTCTCGAAGGTGGCCTCGTGGCTCCTCGTGATCACGGGGGTCCTCGTCGTCACCGCGATGGCGCTCTTCTCCGGGTCGCGCAGTCTGGCGCCCGGCCACGACGACCGCTGGTACCTCGCGGCCGACCTCACGGTCCTCCTCTTCCCATACCTGGCGATGATCAGCCTCTCGGCGGCGTTCAGCGCGACGCTGAACGTCCACCAGCGCTTCTTCGAGCCGGCGCTCTCGCCGATCTGGCTCAACCTGTGCGTCCTCGTCTCCCTCGGCGGCGCCGGGGCGGCCTATTCGCGCAGCCCCATCGCGGCCATCCACTGGCTCTGCGCGGGATGGCTCGCCGGCGGGTTCCTGCAGATGGCCGTCCCGGCGGGCGTCCTCATCCACGGCGGGTGGCGGCCCCGGTTCGACCTGGGCCTCTCGCCGAGGGTGCGCGAGATCGCGCACCTCATGACCCCGGGCATCTTCGGGACCGCCATCTACCAGATCAACTTCTCGGTCTCGCGCCTGCTGGCGTTCTCGCTCGACGACATGTCGGCCACGTACCTCTACGCCATCAACCGCCTGATGGAGTTCCCGATCGGGGTCTTCGCCGTGGCGGTCTCGACGGTCGTCTACCCCCTGATCGCGCGCCACGCCGTGAAGGGCGACTTCGGCAGCCTCGCGGCCGACTTCCAGAAGGGGATCCGGCTGATCCTCGTCATCAACATCCCGGCGGCCGTGGGCCTGGCGCTCCTCGCCGGCCCCATCGTCCAGCTCATCTTCAGGCACGGCCAGGTCTCGGCGCACGACGCCCTGCGGATGGGCATCCTCCTCGCCGTCATGGCGGTCGGCCTGCCGTTCTTCTCCGTCGTCAACCTGATGGTGCGGGCCTTCTACGCCGTGAAGGACACGAGGACGCCGGTGCGCGTGGCGCTCGTCGACTTCGTGATCAACATAGGCGTCAGCCTCGTCCTCATCCGCTACTGGGGCGTCGTGGGGATCGTGGTCGCGAGCACGCTGGCGATCATCGCGCAGGCGGTCCTGCTGTCGCGCGCCATCACCCGGCGGATGCCGGGTATGCGCCTGGCGCCGCTCCTGCCCTCCCTCTGGAAGGTGCTGGGCGCCACGGCGGCCATGGCCCTCGTCGTGCGCGGCGGCTGGCAGGCGGTCCTCTTGGCGCACCTGGGCGCGCGCCCGGCGAGCCTCCTGGCCGTCGCGGTCCTCATACCGGCGGGGGTGGCGGCCTACGGCCTTGTCCTCTGGCGCCTGCGGATCGAGGGACGCGAGGAGATCTCGGCCATGCTGGCGCGCCTCCCCGTCGCGGGCCGGCTGTTCGCATCCCCCCGGGCGTAGGACCCCGCCGCCGCGGCGGGGCCCGGCCTGCGGACAGCTTTGACAAATCCCCGCTCACAAGCTCGTTCTGTGGGCGATGCCAAGCCCGATCCCCGACAGGACGCTCACCGAGGCGCTCCACTGGCGCTATGCGACGAAGAAGTTCGACCCCAGCCGCAGGATCCCCGCTGGCACCTGGGAGGCGCTTGAGGAGTCGCTCGTCCTCTCGCCGTCCTCCTATGGCCTGCAGCCTTGGAGGTTCGTCGAGGTCGGCGACCCGGGGGTGCGCGCGCGCCTATCGGCCGCCGCCCGCGGGCAGAGGCAGCCCGTCGACAGCTCGCACTTCGTCGTCTTCGCGGTCCGCCGGAACCTGTCCGACGCGGACGTCGACCGCTACATCGGGCGCGTCGCCGAGGTGCGCGGGCAGACCAGGGACAGCCTCCAGGCCCAGTCCCACGCCATCAAGGGGAGCATCGAGCGCGCCAGGAGGGAGGGGACGGTCGATACCTGGATGACGCACCAGGTCTACATCGCCCTCGGCCAGTTTCTCGCGTCCGCAGCCGTCCTCGGCGTCGACGCCTGCCCCATGGAGGGGCTCGACCACGCCAAGTTCGACGAGGTCCTCGGGCTGGGCGCCCAGGGCTTCGGAACCGTGTGCGCGGCGGCCGCCGGCTACCGCGCCCAGGACGACAAGTACGCACGGGTCCCCAAGGTGAGGTTCAGGGCGCAGGACGTCATCGTCCGCGTCTAGCCCGGTCATGCGCGCCGTACGTATAGAGGCCGTGGGGAAGATGGGGGTGGCCGAGGTGCCGGACCCCGTGCCGAAGGCGGGCGAGGCGCTCGTCGAATTGCGCGCCGCCGCGCTCAACCACCGCGACGTCTGGATCAAGCTCGGGCAGTACGCGGGCCTCAGGTTCCCCTGCATTCCCGGGTCCGACGGGGCGGGCGTCGTCGCGGCCGTGGGGCCGGGGGCGGACCGCTCGTGGGTCGGGCGCGAGGTGATCATCAACCCGTCCCTGGGCTGGGGACCCTCCGAGGCCGTCCAGGCGAGGGACTTCACGATCCTCGGGCTCCCCCTCGACGGGACGCTGGCGGACAAGGTGGCCGTGCCCGTGGGCCAGCTTTCGCCGAGGCCCGCCCACCTGTCCTGGGAGGAGGCCGCGGCGCTCCCCCTGGCGGGACTCACGGCATGGCGCGCCCTCATGGTCCGGGCGGCCCTGCGGCACGGCGACCGGGTCCTCGTGACCGGCATCGGCGGCGGCACGGCGCTCTTCGCCCTGCAGTTCGCGGCGGCGAACGGGAACGAGGTCTGGGTCACCTCGGGCTCCGACGAGAAGATCGCGAGGGCCGTGGCTCTGGGGGCCATGGGCGGCCTGCGCTACGACCGGGAGGGCTGGGCGGCCCAGGCCGCGAAGATGGGCTTCGGCGTCATCATCGACAGCGCCGGCGGCGCGGGATTTGCGGGGCTGGTCGACGCCGCCGAGCCGGGGGGGCGGATCGCCTTCTTCGGCGCCACCCGCGGGAACGCGCCAGAGCTCGTGCTCCGCAAGGTGTTCTGGAAGCAGCTCTCCATCCTCGGCTCCACCATGGGGAGCCCCGCCGACTGGGCCGGCATGACCGACTTCGTGAACCGGCAGGGGGTGAGGCCGGTCGTCAGCGACGTCTTCCCCTTCGACCGGGCGCCCGAGGCCTTCGGCCTCATGGAGCGGGGCGGTCAGTTCGGCAAGATCGTGGTGCGGCACTAGGCGAGCGATTGGGGACGATTCCTTCTTGGCTCGGGCGCCGCGTCCGGCGAGTCTCGGCGTTCCCGATGAGGCCAGATCCCAGGTACCACGCCTGCATCATCGCCGGCGGCAGCGGCGAGCGCTTCTGGCCCATGAGCCGCACGAGCGCGCCGAAGCACCTGTTGCGCCTCTTCTCGGAGCGCACCCTCCTCGAGGAGACGATCCGTCGGCTGAAGGGGGTCGTCCGGAGCGGCAACATCTGGATCCTCACCAACCGGGCGCAGGTCCCCCTCATCCGGAAGGCGCTCCCCAGGTTCCCGCGCGCCAGGATCGTGGGCGAGCCCTCGAAGAGGGACACGGCGCCCGCGGCGGCGCTCGCCACGGCGCTCGTCCGCGCACGGCACCCGGACGGGGTCGTGGCGCTCCTGCCGGCCGACGCCCTCATCAAGGACAGCGTCCGGCTGGGGGCCCAGCTGCGGCAGGCCTTCCGCTGGGCGGGCGCCGCCGGCAAGGGAGGGACCGGGGAGAACCTGCTGACCTTCGCCATCCGCCCGACCTACGCGGCGACGGGCTTCGGCTACCTCGAACTCGGCGGCCCGGTCGCCGAGTCCGCCGCGGGGCGCCTGCTGCGCGTCAAGCGGTTCGTCGAGAAGCCGGACGCCGCGGCCGCGCGCCGCTACCTGCGGAGCCGGCGCTACGCCTGGAACTCCGGGATGTTCCTCTGGTCCGTCGGGAGCTTCCTCGCCGAGGCCGACCGGAGCTCCCCCGAGCTGGCGTCCTTCATCCGGGACTTTCCCAGGGGGCGCCACGAGCGCTTCCTCGCCGAGCGCTTCCACCTCCTGCCCAAGACGTCGGTCGACTACGCGATCCTCGAGAAGGCGTCGTCGGTCGCCACGGTCGTCGCGGAATTCGACTGGGACGACGTCGGCTCGTGGACGGCGCTCCCCAAGCACCACGGGGCCGACAAGTCCGGGAACGTGGCCCGCGGGCCCGTGTTCTCGGTCGGCACCGCGAACACGATCGCCGTCAGCAACGGGCGGGTGATCGCGCTCTGCGGCCTGCGCGACCTCGTGGTCGTCGAGACCCACGACGCCGTCCTCGTCTGCCACCGCGACAGCGTGCAGGACATCAAGAAGCTGCTGCCGCTCCTGCCGCGCCAGCACGTCTAGGGGCCCCATGCTGCAGTCCCTCAGCATCCGCAACCTGGCCCTCCTCGACCACGTGTCCGTGGACTTCGACGCCGGCTTCCTCGCGGTGACGGGGGAGACCGGGGCCGGCAAGAGCATCCTGATCGGCGCCCTTTCGCTCCTGGCGGGCGAGCGCGCCGACAAGGGCGTCATCCGGCAGGGCGCGCCCCAGTGCGAGGTCGAGGCGTCGCTGCACTTCAAGGCGCCGGGCCGGGTCGACGCGCTCCTGGGCGAACTCGACCTGCCGCCCTGCGAGGACGGCCTCCTCGTCCTCAAGCGGACCCTCTCGCGCGAGCGGGCGCCCAAGATCACGGTGAACGGCGGCCTGGCGACCCTGGCCGCCCTCCAGCGCCTCGGCGAACTCTGGATCGACTTCCACGGCCCCAGCGAGCCCCGCAGGCTCCTCAGGGAGTCCTGCCAGCTGGAACTCCTGGACCTCTTCGGGAAGGCCGGGCCGGCCCTGGAGGCCTACGGCGCACATTACCGGCGCTGGAAGGAGCTCCAGGCGGAGGCCGAGAGCCTCGCCTCGGAGTCGAAGATGTCGCCGGACGAGCTGGCGTTCATGGAGTCGGAGCTGGCGAAGCTGGACCGGCTCGACCTGACGGAGGAGGCGGTCGGCGCCCTGGAACGGGACTTCAAGCGGATGAGCCGCGCCCAGGAGATCATCGGGCTGTCCTCGGCGATCCAGTCCGGCCTCTCGGGGGAGGACGGGGCCCTGCAGCGGATCGGCGCCCTCCTGCGCGAGGCGCGCAAGCTGGAGGCCGCCGACCCCGAGAGCCGGGCCCTCTCGGAGCGGCTGGCCGCGGCCGCGGCCGAGCTCGGCGAGCTCGCGGCCGAGTTCGGGTCCCTGGCGGCGGGCCTCGAGTCGGAGCCGGGCGGCGAGGGCGCGCTCGAGGAAGGGATGAACGGCTGGCTGGAGGCTCGGCGGAGGCACGGGCCCGACGTCCGCTCCGTCGCGGCCGCGCGCGAGGCGATGCGCCTGCGCGTCTCGTCGCACGGCGACATCGAGGGGGCGCTTGCCAGGCTCGACAGGGAGACCCAGGCCGCCGCGGGCCTTGCCCGCAAGGCGGCCGCCGAGCTCCGCTCCGTGCGCGAGAAGGCCGCGCGCAGCCTTTCGCGCGCCGCCGCTGCCGGCATCGCCGAGCTCGGCTTCGCCAAGTCGGAATTCAGGGTGGCCGTCACCAGCGCCCCGGGCCTCGGCCCCGCCGGTGACAGCAGCTGCGAGTTCCTGTTTTCCCCCAATGTCGGCGAGCCCCCGCTTCCCCTCGGCAGGATCGCCTCCAGCGGGGAGCTCGCGCGTGTCATGCTGGCCCTGAAGGCCATCCTTGCGGACCTCGACAGCGTGCCGGTCCTCGTGTTCGACGAGGTGGACGCCAACGTGGGCGGCGAGATCGGCGTCGTCGTCGGCGAAAGGATGGCCGAGATCGGGCGCAGGCACCAGGTCGTGTGCGTGACGCACCTCCCGCAGGTGGCCGCCCAGGCCCAGGCGCATTTCCTCGTCGCAAAGGACCAGTCGGGCGAGCGGGCCGTCGTCACCATCCGGCCCATCCACGGCGACCGGGGGGAAAGGGTGGGAGAGCTCGCCCGCATGCTGGGCGACCGCGGAGCCAAGAGCGCCATCGCCCACGCCGAGAAACTCCTGCGGGCGGGCTAGGAAGAAGGCGGCGCGGATGAAGCTCGAGCCCCTGGGCGATTCGGCGGTCGTCGCCACGCTGGGGACAGGCATCGACCCGTCGACGCTCTCCGCCGTGCAGGGCCTCGCGGCCGCCGTCCGGGCCGCCGCGCATCCCGCGATCACGGACGTCGTCCCCGCCTACGCCACGGTGACGGTGTTCTACGACCCGGTGAGGTTTCCCGGCCCGGAGAGCCCCTACGCGTCCGCGTGCGCCGTCATCGGCGCCTGCGCGAGGCTGAAGACGGGCGCCTCCTCCGAGAAGCCGAAGCTGGTCGAGATCCCCGTGTGCTACGGGGGGGAATTCGGGCCGGACGTGGCCTCGGTCGCCGCCCACAACGGCCTTTCCACCCAGGATGTCGTGCTCCTGCACGCCAAGGCCGACTACTTCGTCCAGGCGATCGGCTTCACCCCGGGCTTTCCCTACCTCGCGGGCCTTCCGAAGTCGCTCCGCACACCCCGGAGGGCCACGCCGAGGGCGCACGTACCCGCGGGCTCGGTCGCGATCGGCGGCGCGCAGACGGGGGTGTACCCGATCGATTCCCCGGGCGGCTGGCACCTCATCGGCCGGACGCCCCTCGCCCTGTTCAGCGCGGCGCGCATCCCGCCGGCCCTCCTTCGCCCCGGTGACCTTGTGCGGTTCCGGCCGATCTCGGCCGCCGAGCTCGAGACATGGAAATAACGGTCATCCGGTCGGGCATGCTGACGACGGTCCAGGACCTGGGCCGCCATGGTCACCTGGCGGACGGCGTTCCCGTGGGCGGGGCTGCGGACCCCTTCGCCCACCGCATCGCGAACATGCTGGTCGGCAACACCGAGGACGCGCCGACGCTCGAGATCACCCTCACCGGCCCCGAGCTCGAGTTCTCCGAGGCCGGATGGGTGTCCGTATGCGGGGCGCGATTCGAGGGGATCGCGTCCTGGCGGCCGGTCCGCGTGGAGAAGGGGGAACGCCTCAGGTTTGAGAAGCGCCTGCAGGGCTGCCGCACGTACCTGGCGGTTGCCGGCGGCATCGACGTGCCGGCCGTGATGGACGGCAGGGGCACTTTCCTCGCGGCGGCGATCGGCGGCTTCCAGGGCCGGGCGCTTAGGGACGGGGATGTCCTTCACGCCGTGAAGGCGGAGAGGCAGCTCACGGGGCGCTGGACGCTCGACGAGCGGATCTTCCCCAGGTACTCGCGCGAGCCGACCGTCCGGGTTATACCGGGGGCCCATTCCGCCGAGTTCGGGAGCGATCTCTACGTGGCGCGTTTCGGCATCAGCGCCCGCTCGAACCGGATGGGGATCCGCATCGAGGGCCCGAGGCTGGAGAGGCATGCCAGCGCGGACCTGGTCTCGAGCGCCGTGGCGCCGGGGACCATCCAGGTCCCGCCGGACGGCAACCCGATCGTCCTCATGGCGGACGCGCAGACCCTGGGGGGATATCCGCGGATCGGGCACGTGGCCACGGTGGACCTCCCGTTGCTCGCGCAGCTGGCGCCCGGCGACGGCGTGCGGTTCGCCAGGTCGACGCTCGAGGAGGCCCAGGCCCTCAACGGAAAGTGGGCCCACGAGCTCGCGCTCCTGCGGCAGGGCCTCGCGGAAAAGGTGAGGGCGCCGTGACGGGACCCTCGATCGATCTCAACGCCGATGTCGGCGAGGGCTCCGGGCACGACGAGGAGCTGATCCCGCTCGTTTCCTCGGTCAACATCGCCTGCGGCGCCCACGCGGGCGACCGGCAGACGATGAGGGACGCGGTCCTTCTCGCCAAGGCGCACGGCGTCGCCATAGGGGCGCACCCCGGGTTTGCGGACAGGGAGAACTTCGGGCGGGTGGAGATCGCCATCAACCCGGCTGCGGCGGGGGCCCTCGTGGTCGGCCAGCTCCGCCTCCTGAGGGCGGTCGCGGTGCAATGCGGCGCCTCGGTGGGGCACGTGAAGCTCCACGGCGCACTGTATAACATGGCGGCCCGTGACCGGGTCCTCGCACAGGGGATATGCGCGGCGCTCCTGGCGGATTCGGGGGGGAACGCCGGCCTGCTCGTCTATGCGCTCGCCGGCAGTGCCTTCATCGAGACAGCCCGGGCGCTCGGAATGAGCGTGATCGGCGAGGCCTTCGCCGACCGGGGCTACCGGGCCGACGGGAGCCTGGTTCCCAGGTCCGAGGCCGGGGCCGTCAAGGCCTCGGCCGACGAGGCCGCGGCCCAGGCGCTCGGCATCGCGAGGGACAGGACGGTCGCGGCCGCCAACGGGGACAGGCTGAGGCTGGATGCGGACACGATCTGCATCCATGGGGACGGCCCGTGTGCGGTGCGGCTCGCCGGCCTCGTCCGCACGGGCCTCGAGGCCTCAGGGATCCGGATTGGGCCGGTGAGCCTCCCCATAAAGCCCGCGATCACTTGAGTTTCTACCGGCTGCAGATTTCCGAGGACCTTCCCGCCGGCCTCCGGCGGGCGGCCCCGGAATTGACCTGGATCAGCGGCCTGCGGCCCGGCGGGGGCGGCGTCCCGATCGTCACCGGCCGGCCGAGCTCGGCGGAAAATGCCGGGGAGGAGGTCCTGGTGTCGAGGGTGCCGGACGGGGAGATCCGGTGCCATTTCGACCTCCCCCGGACAATCGAGGACATCCTCCTTGAGAGGTACCATTCCGGCATGCTCCCAACCCTGGAGATGCGCCTGCCCTTCAACTACTCGCGCATTCCCCAATGGGTGAAGGGCATCGGGCTCGCCGCCCGGTCGGGAAGGATTACGCACAGCGCGGAAACCGGCTTCCCAGCCACGGTTCCCAAATTCGCCGCCGACTGGCTGACCGAGCTGGCCGGCTGGGCCGGCCTGCCCGCGAGCGGCAGGCTTGCGCTGATCCGGTGGCCCGAGGGTTTCCGCGCGGCCCTTACGATCACGCACGACGTGGACACGGGCTGGCTGTTCGCGAATCCCGACTGGCTGGAGCGCATCTGCGACGCGGAGGAGAACAGCGGGTTCTTCGGGGCCTGGTACTGCGTCCCGTGCCACTCGGCCGGGGCGAGGGCCGAGAGGGCCATCGAGCGCCTGAGGGCGCGCGGATGCGAGGTCGGCTGCCACGGCTACAACCATGACGCCAAGTGGCCTCTGCTGAAGGGAGCCGGGTTCGACAGGCGCCTGCGGGCGGCGAGTGCGTTTCGCGACCGGTGGGGGATCAAGGGCTTCCGGTCGGAATGGCTCTGGCGGACACCGCGCTTCCTGTCCGCTATTGCCACCGTTTTCGACTACGACAGCTCAGTGCCCACGGTCAGCTCCCTGTTCACGCGCATGACGCGGAACGGCTGCGGGACCTGCAGGCCCTACCTCACCGAGGGCAACCTCGTGGAGCTGCCGCTGACGCTGCCGATGGACGAGAACAGGTACATGGATGGGTTGGAGATCGGGGCCTTCTGGGAGAGGCAGATTGACTTGGCACTCAAGATTATCGAACAAGGGGGCCTGGTGACGATCTCCCTGCATCCCCAGCCCCACCAGGCCGCCAATTACCCAACCCTAGCGCAGGTTGACCGCGCCCTGCGTGTCCTTTCCGCGCAGCCTGGCGTCTGGATTGCGCGCCCTGACCGCATCGCAGAGCATGTGCGGGACCAGATCACGCGGCCGCAGCCGACATAGATGAGATTACTCAAGGAGGTCTTGTTGCTCGCGGGCA
The DNA here is from genome assembly GCA_036489955.1 of Opitutaceae bacterium. Classification (GTDB taxonomy): domain Bacteria; phylum Verrucomicrobiota; class Verrucomicrobiia; order Opitutales; family Opitutaceae; genus Palsa-1447. Next base: position 179,616 of record DASXEV010000016.1, on the reverse strand, counting down.
CCTTCATGCCCTCGGTGCTGCGCTTGGCCGTGTGGCGGCTCTTGGGATTCAAGGTCGGCCCCGGAAGCCACGTCTCTATTCTAAGCATCGTCGTCGCCGGTGACATTGAGATCGGCCCGGGGGCCGTGATCGATCCGCTGACGCTCATCTACCGTCCAACGCTCCTGCACCTGGGCGAGAGGTCGCGAATCGCGACCTTTGTCAGGATCATCGGCCACCAGGGCTCGGTGCGCCTCAGGCCGCAGAGCTTTGTCGGGTTGGGTACGCTGATCGACAGCACCGCCGGCTTCGAGCTTGGCGACCGGTCGCAGCTCGGCCCCCGGTGCACCGTCTACAGCCACGGGGGATGCCATCTCTTCTACAACGTCCGCTATCCGTATCGCGAGGGGAAGGTCACCATCGGCTCCGACAGCTGGATCGGCATGGGATGCGTTATCCAGGCGGGGGCGGAGATCGGGAGCCGCTCCATCGTCTTCTCGGGGCTGGCCGTGCGCGGGCCTGTGGCGGATGACACCTCGGTCGTCCCTGTTCAGCCCGAGCACAGGACGGTCTCCACATCGAGGCTCACGATCGGGGTCACCCCTGCCGAGCAGATGCCGAAGATCGAGGCGCTCCTGAGGGTGTTTGCCGACGAGGAGCACGGCCGACTCGACGAGCGCGCGGCGGGCCGCTGGCGCCTGGAGCTGCCCGGCGGCCGCGCGATCTGCCTGCTGCGCCAGCCGGCGCCGGGCGACGAGAATGAGGCCCCGGGCGGGGAGACCCTGGTCTGGACCCTGCCCAGGGAAGGGCGGGTCGAGGGGAAAACCTGCTTTTGCTTTGAAACCCTCGGCGTTTCCGGGCCCTGGACGCCCTTTGCCGAGAAGGTCGCGGCATTCCTGTGCCTGAGGGGCCCCCAGTTCATATTTGAAGACCGTTCGCGCCAGGGGAACGGCGCGCCGAAGGCATGAACCTGGCCGAGGCGATGAGCCTGGCCAACACCGGCGCGGCCAGCGCCGGGGCCGAATTCCGCGTGTTCCTCTCCTGCAGCTTCACGCCCCTGCACCTTCGGACGCTCCTTGCCGCGCACCTCGTGGAGAGGCTGCCCGGCCGGAGGGTCACGGTGGGCGCCGGGCCGTACGGCGACCTGCTCGCGTCCCTGCGGCAGGTTGACGGGGCCGCCTTTGAGGCGGCGGCCGTGGCGATCGAGTGGGAGGACCTCGACCCGCGCCTTGGGCTGCGAAGCAGCCAGCCGGGCTCAGCGTCCCTTCCGGCGGATGTCCTGCAGAGCGCCGCCTCGCGCCTGCAGGCGCTGGCCGGGGCCCTGCGCGCCCTTGCAGAGAAGGTGACGGTCGCGGTCTCGCTGCCCACGCTTCCCCTGGCGCCGATGACGGCCGAGCCGCTGGCCGAGGCGGCCCCGGCCGCCCTGGAGCTGAAGGCCAAGGCCGCGGAATTCGGAGCCTTGCTGGCGGCCTTGAAAAGCATCCGGCTGGTCAGCCCCGAGGCGCTGGGCCGCCTTTCGCCCGCCCATTCCCGCCATGACGCGCAAGGCCACCTGAGGTGGGACTTTCCCTACCACCAGGCCCACGCATCGGCCCTCGCGCAGCTGCTCTCCAGGGCGATTGCCCCGGCTCCCGCAAAGAAGGCGATCATCACCGACCTCGACGGCACCCTTTGGCACGGCGTCCTCGGCGACGACGGCGTCGAGGGAATCTCCTGGGACCTAGGGAGCGGCAGCCACCACCATGCGATCTACCAGAGGATGCTCTGCGCCTTGGCGGACGCCGGCGTGTTGGTCGGGGTCGCCTCGAAGAACGACCCAAAGCTGGCGCAGGAGGCCCTCGCCCGAAAGGATCTCGTGGTGGGCCGCAAGATGATCTTTCCCGTAGAGGCGAATTGGGGCCCAAAATCGGCGTCGGTGGGGAGCCTCCTCAAGGCGTGGAACATAGGCGCCGACGGCGCCGTGTTCGTCGACGACAGCGAATTTGAGCTGGCCGAGGTGAAGGGGGCCTTTCCGGGCGTGACGTGCCTGCCGTTCCCGAAGGACGCGGGCGGCCTCGGGCCATTCGTGGACCGATTGAAGGAGCTGTTCGGAAGGCGGAACGTCACGAGCGACGACCGCCTCCGGCTGGGGAGCCTTCGCCAGAACTGGGAGAGGAACACGAGCGCGGCTGGAACGTCGGAGGATGACTTTCTCTCGGGCGCCGAGGCCACCGTGACCGCGGTCTTCAACAAGCCCGACGCCCGGATGTTCGAACTGGTCAACAAGACGAACCAATTCAACCTCAACGGGAGGCGCCTCGACGAGGCCGCATGGAGACGCCAGCCATCGGAGGCCGGCTCATTCGTCCTGGGAATCGCCTACCAGGACAAGTTTGGCCCGCTGGGGACCGTAGCCGTCGTCGCGGGCAGGAAGGAGGGCGCGCGGGCCAGGGTCCTCACGTGGGTCATGAGCTGCAGGGCGTTCTCGCGCCGGATCGAGCACCAGACGCTCAGGATACTCTTTGACTCGCTTGGGGTGGCCGCCGTCGATCTGGATTACGCCGCGACCGAGCGCAACGGTCCCTTCCACGGCTTCCTGCGGTCGATCGGCGCCCCGGATGCCGGCAGTCCCGTGCCGATCGGTAGGGAGGAATTCCTCTCGAAATGCCCGAGGCTCTTTGCGAAAACGCTCGCCGGATGAACACCCTGCAAGGCCGCCTCGAGGACTGCTTCGCGCTCGCGCTGCCGGGCGTGCATCGCGAACAGGCCAGGTCGGCCTCAATGGAGACGGTCGCCGCGTGGGACTCCCTGGCGACGATCAACATCCTCGCGCTCGTGGAGGAGGAGTTCCGCATCAAGGTCCCGGATGAGGACCTGGTGAACTTCAAATCCTTCGGGCTGATCGCGGCCTACCTGGGGAAGAGGGCGGATGCGTCCGGAACCCAGCCGTCCTAGGCGCGCAGGAACTTCGCGCGGGTTTCCCGCCCCGGCTGCCGCCTAAAAGGATTCCGTCCCATTCCGCCGGCCCCGGGCCCGCACGAATTCCTAGGTGTTGAACCTGAAGAGCGCGACATCCCCGTCCCTGAAGACATACTCCTTGCCCTCAAGGCGGTACTTTCCGGCGTCGCGCGCATGGGCGACGCTCCCCAGCTTCGCCAGGTCCTCGTAGGAGACGACCTCGGCCTTGATGAAGCCCTTCTCGAAGTCCGTGTGGATGACGCCCGCCGCCTGCGGCGCCTTCCAGCCCTTCCTGATGGTCCAGGCCCGGACCTCCTTCTCGCCGGCCGTGAAGTAGGTCTGCAGGCCGAGGAGAGCGTAGGTCCCCCGGATAAGCGCCGACACGCCCGAGTCGTCGACGCCGAGGTCCTTCAGGAAGGCCTTCGCCTCCTCGGGGGCCAGGTCGATGAGTTCGGACTCGATCCGCGCGCTGATGGGGACGTACGCCGCGTCATGGTGGGCCCTCACGAATTCCGCGACCTTCTTGACGAACGCGTTGTCCTCGGCGGCCGCCAGGTCGGACTCGGCCACGTTGCAGGCATAGAGGACCGGCTTCGCCGACAAGAGCTGGAAGAGCCTGATGAGCTTTTGCTCCTCCTCGCTCGCCTGGAGGGTGCCGGCCGGCTTGTTGGCGTTCAGGTGCGGGATCAGCCGCTCGAGGAGCGCCAGCTCGGCCTGGGCCTCCTTGTCGCCGCTCTTCGCCTTCTTTGCGTTCTTCTCGATGCGCTTCTGGACCGCCTCCAGGTCCGAGAGGACGAGCTCGGTGGAGACGACCTCGATGTCCCTCACCGGGTCCACGGACCCCATCGTGTGGACGACATCGGGGTCCTCGAAGCACCGGACAACGTGGACGATGGCGTCCACCTCGCGGATGTTCGCGAGGAACTGGTTCCCGAGGCCCTCGCCCTTGCTGGCGCCGGCGACGAGGCCCGCAATGTCGACAAACTCGATCGCGGCGGGGATGACGACGTTCGTCTTGGCGATCTTCTGAAGCACCGCGAGACGTTCGTCGGGCACCATGACGACGCCCACGTTGGGGTCGATGGTGCAAAAGGGGTAGTTGGCCGCCTCGGCCTTGCGCGAGCGCGTGAGGGCGTTGAAGAGGGTGGACTTGCCCACATTGGGGAGGCCGACGATGCCTGCCTTCAGCATAGAGGGATGACGCTCTTAGGCGCCCGGGTGCCGGTCAATGGCAAAGGCCCGAGGCGCCTACGGCTTCTCAAGAAGCCGGTTCAGGAACTCGTCCGAGGAGAAGGGCGGGGGATTGTCCATGGTCTTGGCCACCGCCCGCCATTCCTCCGGGATGGGGTTTCGCCTGAATTCCCCGATGGCACGCTGGGCGCCGTCGCCTCCCGCGATGACGCCGGTCATGCAGATGGCGACGGGGCCGTTGCGAACCTCGAGGGTGGGAACCGCGAGGATCAGCTTCTCCAGGGGCGCCAGTTCCGGCGGATCGTCCGGCCTCACCGAGGAGACGAGCCACAGGCGCCGGCGGCCCGAGGGGCCGAAGAGGAAGATGAGGCTGAGGGTCTCCGGCTTCGTGTCGCCGACGAAGAAATTGTGCGCCGCCTCGGTCACTTGGCGGATGTACTGCTTCATCCTCTCGTTGGGCGGCAGCCGGTCGATGAGGACCTCGTTCGGCTGGTATTCGATGACGCTGTCCATCTTGAATCCCTGGTCGCCGGCCCTGGGTCCGAAGTTGAACTCCTGGGCCGCCGTGGATGCGACGGCCACGCCGTTCAGGGTGGCGGGCCGGAATCTCCACTGGGCCATCGCCTGCAGCGCAACCTGGCAGAGGCCCGGGTCGGGCCCCTTCACGATGACGGGCTCGGCCACCCGGCCCTCCTCGTCGACGATGTAGACGATGAGCGCGTACCCCGAGACATAGCCGCCGCCGGGCGCCTTCACGTAGCGCGGGAGGTCGCCCGCCGTTGGGACCGGGTCCACGAATCCCTGCGAGGAGCCCGTGTCGACTATGGTGCGGCTCTTGCCGTAGGCCTGCCGGATATAGCCATCCAGCTCGGCGTTCGCGTCGCCCGCCATGTCGTTGTAGACCACGGGGCGCCTCAGGACCTGTGCGGTGCCGGCAAGGGGTGCGGCAAGCAGTAGGCTTGAGGCCAGGGCAGCTAGCCGGAATAGGGGGCGGATCACCGGGCGCCGAGTGTGCGGGTTCTTTTGCCGCTCACAACGAGCAATGCGCCGGCGGCAGGCGGAATGCCCGGTTTTGGCTCGGGGGGCGCCTTGCGCTGAGCACATGAGGCTCAAGGAGATCGAGAGGCCGTGGGCCCACAGTGAACAGGCGCGTGAGGCGGCTGAAGGGTCCCTAATCAACTCAACATTGACATGACCCCCGCCGTTCGCGTTATTTGAACCCTTTTTCGAGTCAGAACCCACCGAACCACACGCCTTCCATGTCCCTCAAGATCCGCCTTTCCCGCATCGGCGCAACGCATCAGCCGCATTACCGCATCGTCATCGCCGAGACGCGCTCGCGCCGGGACGGCGACTCCGTGGAGTCGGTCGGCACCTACGACCCCCGTACCAAGGGCCAGCAGGTCAAACTGAGGCTCGACCGCATCGACTATTGGATCAGCAAGGGCGCGAAGCCCACGGACACGATGCACGCCATCATCAAGCGGTACCGCCGCGGGCAGTCCACGGTGAAGACGGAGGCGGCCCCGGCCTCGTAAGGGCGGGACCCCCGGCACGGAAGGGTGGGGCCACATGCCCCGCATCGACGTACTCACGCTTTTCCCCGGGATGCTGGGCGGCTTCCTGGCCGAGAGCATCCTCGGCAAGGGAATCGAGAACAACCTGCTCTCGGTAAAGGTCCACGACCTCCGGGCCTGGACAACCGACAAGCACCGCACGGCCGACGACCGGCCGTTCGGCGGCGGGGCGGGGATGGTGATGAAGCCGGAGCCCGCGGTCGCGGCGATCGAGTCCCTCCAGAGCCCCGGATGCAAGCGCATCTACCTGACGCCGGACGGCGTCCCCTTCAGCCCGGCGATCGCCTTGGAACTCTCGCGCGAGAAGCACCTCGTCCTCCTCAGCGGCCACTACGAGGGGATCGACCAGCGGATCCGCGACAGCGTGATCGACCTCGAGCTCAGCATAGGCGACTACGTGCTCACGAACGGCACGCTCGCCGCCGCGGTCGTCATCGACGCCCTGTCCCGATTCATACCGGGCGTCCTCGGGGAGGAAAAGTCGTTGACGCACGAATCCTTCAGCGGCAAGTTGCTCGACTTTCCTCAATACACGCGTCCCGCCGAATTCCGGGGCATGTCCGTGCCGCAGGTCCTCCTGTCAGGCAACCATGCCGAGATCGAGAAATGGCGTGCGGCCCGTGCGTTGGAGAAGACGAAGGCCATCCGGCCGGACCTGCTCAACTAATTTAAAATCAAGCATTAAGCCATGAACCCGATCATCAAGGAAATCACCTCGGACCAGGTGAAAAAGGACATCCCGCCCTTCAAGGTCGGCGACGGCGTGAAGGTGCACACGAAGGTGCGCGAGGGCGAAAAGGAGAGGGTGCAGGTCTTTTCCGGCATCGTCATCGCCCGCAAGGGTTCCGGCATCCACGAGACCTTCACGGTCCGCAGGATCAGCTACGGCGAGGGCGTGGAGCGCGTCTTCCCGGTGAATTCCCCGAACATCGAGGCCATCGAGGTCGAGATTGAGTCGGAGCCGATGAAGCGCCGCCTGTACTACCTACGCGGACGCACCGGCAAGGCCGCCGTGGCCGTGAAGGTGAAGACGAGGCGCACCGAGGAGGCTGCGGCCCCCGCGGCAGCCCCGGCTGCGAGCTCGTAGTCCCCTGGGATTCCAGCCCGGGAATTAGGTGGCGGGATTGGGTCCCTTGGGCTACTGATTGGTCGGACGGCAAATCCGATGACCCGTGAACTCGAAGACCAGCTTTTAGAGTTCGCCCTGCGCCAAAAGGAGTCCTTTGGCGCTGACGCATGGATCGATTTCCAGGCCCCTGCCGAGGCCAAGGCAGTGCTGGCCGCCTACCTTGCGGACACGACATGGTTCGGCCACCGCGCCGAGCTGCAAAGAATTGCCGAGCGGGTGAGCCCCGGCTCACTCAGCTCGTACATCGGCACCTCGGCCCGTCTGGGCTTCGAACCCGGCAGATTCCGGGGCAGATTCAATGGCCGGACCGCCTGCCAACAAAGCGTATCCTGAGCTGGCGGAGGCGCTTGGCCGGATGCTCGACGAGATCGATTCGTCGTTCAGGAAGGCCGGATACAGCGGGACGCCCGTAATGATGTACCTGGCAGGCGGTCTGGCCGTGAATTATTACTGCGGCACTCGGTACACCGAGGATGTGGACGCTTTTTTTGACCGCCGGATCCAACTCGGCCGATGCGCCGTCGCCTATCGTCACCGGGATGGAAGTTCTGCCAGCCTCTATCTCGACCCGAATTACAACCCGACCTTCGGGCTTCTCCATGACGACTACGAAGCGGCGGCCCGGGAGTGGCCGGGCATTGGAAACGAGGGGCGGTTGGTGCGGCTGATGGTGTTGTCGCCGCTCGATTTGGCGGTGACGAAGATTTCACGGTATGCCGACACAGACGTGGCGGATATCCGGTCGCTGGCGTCGGTTACCCGTTTTTCAGCGGACCAGCTCCGCCGGAGGGCGACCGAAGCCCTTTCAAATTACGTCGGCAATCTGCCGCCCGTGCGCCAGAGCATAGAATTGATCTGCAAGGAGGTCGCGCGGGTTGCCGAAAGGGACCGGGCACTGGAGCAGGCGGCCGAGAAGGGATTTGCCCCGCCAAAGACCAAGGAAGGCCCTGGCCCCGAGATCAGCTGAGGGGCAGACGAACGCGGTCCAGGGCGAAATCGGGCCTCGGCTAATGATTTTCACCGAGATTAGCCTTTTCGGGGGACCCGGTTCACCGTAGTGGTTGTCGGATTTTCTTCCGATGTCCCTACAAACAGAAATCCTCCAGAAGGCGGCCAACGAGGCCCGCGGCCTCGCGATCGACGCCGTCCACGCCTGCAGCTCGGGCCACCTCGGCCTGCCGCTCGGCTGCGCCGACATGGGCGCCGTGCTCTTCGGGCACTCCCTCTCCCTGAATCCCGCGGATCCCCGCTGGATCAACCGGGACCGCTTCATCCTCTCCGCCGGCCACGGCAGCATGTTCCTCTACGCGTGGCTGCACTTGGCGGGATTCGACCTGCCCCTCGAGCAGGTCAAGAGGTTCCGCTCGCTCCACAGCATGACCCCCGGGCACCCGGAGTTTGGCCACACTCCCGGCGTCGAGGCGACGACGGGCCCCCTCGGCCAGGGCGTCGGCAACGCCGTCGGCATGGCGATCGCGGGCCAGATGGCCGCCGCGAGGTTCAACACCCCGGAGCACCCGATCTTCGATTACCACGTCGTCTGCCTCGCCGGCGACGGCTGCATGCAGGAGGGCGTCGGCATGGAGTCCGTGGAATTCGCGGGCCACCAGAAGCTGGACAACCTGATCCTCATCTACGACTCGAACTACGTCACCCTGGACGCCATGGCGGACAAGACGCAGAGCGAGAACACCGCCGGCAGGTTCAAGGCCATCGGCTGGGACGTGCAGACGATCGACGGCCACGACATGGGGTCGTTCCTGAAGGCCTTCAACCGGGCGAAGAAGGCCGCAAGCGGCAGGCCGCAGCTCATCATCGCGCACACCATCATCGGCAAGGGGATCGCCGAGGTGCAGGGGACGCAGAAGGCGCACGGCGAGGGCGGCGCAAAGTTCGCCGACGAGGCGCGCGCGCGCCTCGGCCTGCCGGCCGAGCATTTCTACGTGAGCCCGGAGGTCCAGGCCCACTTCGCCGGCCACAAGCGGACGCTCATCCGCCGATACAAGAAGTGGGAGAAGCTCTACAAGGAGTGGCGGACGGCGGCCCCCGAGCGGGCGACGCTCCTCGACTCCTCTGCCGCCGGGCCCGGGGCCGCGCGGCTCATGGAGAAGATCCCGCACTTCCCGGAGGGCGCCGAGGTGAAGAACGGGACGCGCGCCGCCGGGCGCGACGTCCTGCAGCCCATCGCCGCCGAGGTGCCGCTCCTCATCAGCGGGAGCGCCGACCTCCACGGCTCGACGTACAACTACATCAATTCGGACAAGGACTTCAATCCCTCGAACCGCTCGGGCAGGAACATCCGCTTCGGCATCCGCGAGCACGCCATGGCGGCCATGTGCAACGGGATCGCCTACGACGGGCTGTTCCGCCCCTCGTGCGCGACCTTCCTGGTATTCGCCGACTACTCCAGGCCCTCCATGAGGCTGGCGGCCCTCTCCAAGATGCCCGTCATCTACATCTACACGCACGACTCGGTCGGCGTGGGCGAGGACGGCCCGACGCACGAGCCGGTGGAGACCATCTCCTCGCTGCGGCTCATCCCCGGCTTCGAGGTCATCCGCCCCGCGGACGGGGAGGAGACCGCCGCCGCGTTCGCCCTCGCCCTCGAGCGGACGGACGGGCCGACGCTCCTTGCGCTTACCCGCCAGTCGCTTCCGGACCTGAAGGAGATCCCGGCGTCGATCCGGCGCGCAGGCACGCTGCGCGGCGGCTACATCGCCGTCCAGGAGACGGCCCCGCTGTCCACCCTCCTCCTGGCCTCTGGCAGCGAGCTGCAGTACGCGCTTGCCGCCGCCAGGGAGCTGGGCGAGGGGACCCGCGTCGTCTCCATCCCGTCCTTCGAGGTCTTCAACCGCCAGTCTCCCGAATACCGCGAGGGGATCCTGCCCTCATCCTGCAAGCGCCGGGTCGCAATCGAGGCGGGTGTGGGCGCCCTGTGGCGCCAGTACGTCGGCCTTGATGGGAAAGTCGTTAGCATTGAACGGTTTGGACTCAGCGCGCCCGCTCCCTTGGTCTTTAAGGAGCTGGGCATAACGACCGAGAACCTCGTCGCCACGGCGCGCTCGCTTGGGGCCTGACCGCCTTTGGGGGCTCCGTCGGGTCCCGCCTACCGGAATCCCGGCAGACGAGACATTATTTCCCTCTTGAAGGCGACTAATTAGCCACCTAACTAGTACGCTTACGTTACGGGAAACCCGCACGCCATGCCACTTCTCATGCTCAAGGACCTCCCCCGCTACGAATGCCTCCTCGAGGCCGTGCGGAAGCACCCCGACCTGGACCCGTCGGCGTGCGAGGCCTACCTCAACCTCCTGCGCGCTGGGGACGAGGCCTACAGGAGGAGCGAGAACTTCTTCGCCGAGCACGGCATGTCCCCGGGCAGGTTCACGGTCATGATGCTCCTCTACGACAAGCTGGCCCTGAGCCCCGTGCCGCTCACGCCCGCGGACCTCGCGGAAAAGGCGGGCGTCACCCGCGCGACCATCACGGGGCTCATCGACACGCTTGAGCGCGACGGCCTCGTCACCCGCAAGCACGACTCCGGCGACCGCCGGATGATGCTCATCCACCTTACGCAGAAGGGCCAGGCCATCCTGGAGAAGGTCCTTCCGCTCCATTTCAAGCAGATGGCCACCCAGATGGCGCCCCTCTCCGAGCCCGAGCGCAGGACGCTTGTGAAGCTTCTTGCCAAACTCGGCACGGACCCTGCGTCAGCGCACATCGAGGCCCATCCCGCATCCGCGGCGTCCAACTAGTCCTTTCCCTCCTCACACCCTCGTCCAGCCCATGAAAAAGTTCGTTGTCATTCTCTGCCTTATTGGCGTCATCGCCGTCATCGTTGGGATCAAGGTGGCCCAGATCCGCAAGCTGATGGCGACGAAGCAGGTGATTCCCGTGATGACGGTCTCGACGACCGAGGCCACCGCGGAGAACTGGCAGCAGACGCTGACCGCGGTGGGTTCCCTTTCGGCGGTCCAGGGCGTCACGGTCGCAGCCGAGCTGGACGGCAGGATCACCGAAATCGATTTCCAGGCCGGCCAGAGCGTGACGGCCGGCGACGTCCTTGTCCGCCAGGACACGAGCGCCGAGGAGGCCCAGCTGCGCTCCGCGGAGGCCTCGCTGGAGCTCATGCGCGTCAACCTGAAGCGCACGAAGGAGCTGCTTGAGAAGGCCACGGTTTCCCAGGCCCAGTACGACTCCGACTTCGCGGGCTCGAAGCAGGCGAGCGCGGGCGCCGACAACATCAGGGCGACGATCGCCAAGAAGACCATCAAGGCCCCGTTCACCGGGCGTCTCGGCATCCGCCTCGTCAACCTCGGCCAGAACCTGAAGGCGGGCGACCCCATCGTCTCCCTCCAGGCCCTCGATCCCATCTTCATCGACTTCTACATCCCGCAGGAGCAGATCGGGCAGCTTGCGCTCGGGCTGTCCGTCAGAATCTCCGGCGACGGCATCCCCAAGGGCACCGGAGAAGGCAAGGTCACGGCGATCAGTCCGGACATCGACGCGACGACGCGCAACGTCCGGGTGCAGGCGACGATCGCGAACAAGGATCACAAGCTGCGGCCCGGCATGTACGTCGACGTGGCCGTAGAATTGCCCGTCGTGAACAAGATTGTCGCCATACCCGCGACCGCGGTCCTCTACGCCCCCTACGGTGACAACGTCTACGTCGTCGAGGAGCAGATCGACAAGGAGACCGGCAAGAAGGTCTTCATGGCCAGGCAGCAGATCGTGCGGCTCGGGGCCCGCCGCGGCGATTTCGTCGAGGTGACCTCCGGCCTCAAGGCGGGCCAGACGATCGTGTCCTCCGGAGTCTTCCAGCTGCAGGGCAACGGCCCGGTGAACGTCAACAACACGCTGGCGCCGGACGCCCAGCTTGCCCCGACGCCCGCCGACACCTGAGCGGAGCCCCAAGGAGCCCCCGCCCATGAGCACCTTTACCGATATCTTCATCAAGCGCCCCGTGCTGGCGCTGGTTGTCAGCTTCCTCATATTCATCGCCGGCATCCAGGCGTACCGGACCCTCAACGTCCGCGAGTACCCGAAGAGCGAGAACTCCACGGTCACGGTGACGACGGTCTACGTCGGGGCGAGCGCCGAGCTCGTCAAGGGATTCATCACGGCGCCGCTTGAGCGCTCGATCGCGGCCGCCGACGGGATCGACTACCTCTCGTCCTCGAGTTCCGAGGGCGTCTCCGTCATCTCGGCGCGGCTCAAGATCAACTACGACCCCATCAAGGCCCTGGCCGAGATCAGCGCCAAGGTCGACCAGGTCCGCAGCAACCTTCCCGCCGAGGCGCAGGTCCCGGCGATCGACGTCCAGCCCGCGGATTCCCAGATCGCGTCGGCGTACCTCAGCTTCACGTCCCAGACGCTTAAGCCGAACGAGATCACCGACTACCTCGTCCGGGTGGTGCAGCCGCGCCTGTCGGCCCTGGCCGGCGTCCAGCGCGCCGACATCCTCGGCGGGCGCACGTTCGCGATGCGCGTGTGGATGAGGCCCGACAGAATGGCCGCATTCAACGTCAGCCCGTCGCAGATCAGCGCGGCCCTGGCCTCGAACAACCACCTCTCGGCGCTCGGCACGACGAAGGGAAGCCTCGTCCAGGTTGCGCTCACGGCCAACACGGACCTGCGCTCCGTGGAGGACTTCAAGAACCTCGTCATCCGCCAGCAGAACAATGCCGTCGTCCGCCTGAAGGACGTGGCCGACGTCGAGCTCGGCGCCGAGGACTACGACACGGATGTCCGCTTCTCCGGCGAGACGGCCGTCTTCATGGCCGTCTACGTGCTCCCAACGGCGAACGCCCTCGACGTCATCGCTTCCGTGAAGGACGAGATGGAGTCCATCCAGAAGGACCTGCCGGGGGGCATGGAGGCCCGCGTGGCCTACGACGCCACGGCCTACATCCGCGACGCGATCCACGAGGTGTTCCACACGCTCCTCGACACGCTCCTCATCGTCGTCGTCGTCATCTTCCTCTTCCTCGGCTCCTGGCGGTCGGCGCTCATCCCCTTTGTCGCCATCCCCCTCTCCCTCATCGGTGCGCTGTTCGTCATGCAGGTGTTCGGCTTCTCGCTCAACCTGCTGACGCTCCTAGCCATCGTGCTCTCGGTGGGCCTCGTCGTCGACGACGCCATCGTCGTCGTGGAGAACGTGGAGCGCCACATCGCGAACGGGCTGACGCCCATGAATGCGGCGCTGGTCGGCGCGCGCGAACTCGTCGGGCCCATCATCGCGATGACGATCACGCTGGCGGCGGTCTACGCGCCCATCGGCCTCCAGGGCGGCCTCACGGGCACGCTCTTCAGGGAATTCGCGTTCACGCTTGCCGGGGCGGTCATCATTTCAGGCATCGTGGCCCTGACGCTGTCGCCGATGATGAGCGCCAACCTCCTGCGGCGCGGCGACGAGGAGAAGGGCTTTGCCGGCGTCGTCACCCACACGTTTGAGCGCATCCGAAGGGGCTATGCCAGGGCCCTCGACTTTTCCCTCGCGAACCGGGGCGTCGTTTACGTGGTATGGGTGGTGATCGGCTTCCTGGGGGTCGCGATGATCGCCAACCAGCTTACGCCCAAGGAGCTGGCGCCCGCCGAGGACCAGGGATTCCTGTTCGGCTTCGGCACGACCGCGGCGAATTCGACCCTCGACCAGAACCTGCCGTACGCGTCGGCGATCGAGAAGACATTCTTCTCCGACCCGGACACGGCCTTCGTCTTCCAGATCACGAGCCCGGGCTCGGGCCAGAGCCCGACGATCGCCGGCCTCGTCGCCAAGCCCTGGGGCGAGCGTAGACGCACGATCAAGGCGATGATGGCGAGCCTGCAGCCCAAGGTTTCCCAGATCCCGGGCATCCAGCTGCAGCTCATCAACCCGCCGGTCCTGCCGGGCGGCGGCACCTTCCCGATCGAGGTCGTCCTCACGTCGACCTCGGATCCCCAGCAGATGCTGGGCTTCGCGAGGCAGCTCCAGGCGGCGGCGATGGCGACGGGACGCTTCTATTTCACGACCATCGACCTCAAGTACGACGAGCCGCAGGCGGAGGTGGTGCTCGACCGCGACAAGGTCGCAGCCATGGGCCTCAACCTCCAGCAGATCGGCGACGACCTCTCCGCGGCCATCGGGGGCAACTACATCAACTGGTTCAACATCTCCGGCAGGAGCTACAAGGTGATCTCGCAGATCAAGCGCGAGGACAGGCTCAATCCCTCGCAGCTGGAGAAGCTCTACGTCACCGGCCCCGCGGGCAGCCTCATTCCCCTCAGCACGGTCGCGACCATCAAGTACTCGACGATACCTCGCGCCCTCAACCGCTTCCAGCAGCTGAACTCGGTCACGATCAGCGGCCAGGCCGGCATGTCCCTCGACGACGCCCTGAAGACCTTCGAGGACGAGGGCGCCAAGATCCTGCCGAAGGGCTACAACCTCGACTACACGGGCGAGTCCCGGCAGCTGCGCAAGGAGGGCGGCAGCTCGAAATTCTGGACGACCATGCTCCTTGCGGTGGTCCTCATCTTTCTCGTCCTCTCTGCGCAGTTCAACAGCTTCAGGGATCCCTTCGTCATCCTTGCCGGCTCGGTTCCTCTCGCGGTGTTCGGCTCGGCGATCTTCATGTTCCTGAAGTTCCCGAACCCGCAGATGCACTACTTCACCGACGGGTGGACGACGTCCTTCAACATCTACTCTCAGGTGGGACTCGTGACCCTGGTGGGCCTCATCGCCAAGAACGGCATCCTCATCGTTGAGTTCGCGAACAAGCAGCAGCTGGCCGGCAGGTCCAAGCTGGACGCCGTCCACGACGCCGCCCTGACGCGCCTGCGCCCCATCCTCATGACAAGCGTCGCCACCGTCGCCGGGCATTTCCCGCTGACCCTCGTGACCGGTGCCGGCGCGGCGGCGAGGAATTCGATCGGCCTGACGCTCGTGGGGGGGATGTCCATCGGCACCTTCTTCACCCTCGTCGTCCTTCCGTCCATCTACATGCTGGTCGCCAAGGACCACTCGAAAGAGCGCGCGGCGACGGAAGAGCCGCCGTCGGGGGGCGCCGCCCAGAAAGCCGTCCACGCATGAAGACACGCCTCACAACAGCAGCGGCCCTCTTTCTCACGGCGGCCGCCGCGGCCCCGGCAGACGCGCCGGTGCCGTCGCCCCTCGACCTGCGGGCCGCCGTCGGCTACGCGCTCCTGCACAACTTCTCCATCCTCCAGGCGAAGGAGACCATACGCCTCGAGGAGGGCCTCGTCGTCCAGGTGAGGGCCCAGGAGATACCGAACGTGAGCGCCCAGGGCCAGTGGCAGCGCAACGACACGTCGATCTCCCAGATCTATCCCCCCGCGAACAGCTTCTGGAACGTCGGGCTCAAGGCGACCCAGAACCTCTTTGCGGGCGGCGGCATCCACGCCTCCATCGAGGGGGCGAAGCTCAACCGCGACGCCGCGGCCTTCGACCTGCAGACGACGATCGACGCCGCGCTCCTCGACGTCAGGACGAAGTTCTACAACGTCATCCTCAACCGCGAGAAGATCGGCGTCGAGGAGGAGAACGTGAAGCTCTACCAGCACCAGCTGGACGACGAGAAGAACCAGTTCGAGTCGGGCAGCGTGTCCAACTTCGAGGTCCTGCGCGCCAAGGTCGCCCTTGCGAACGCCCAGCCCAACCTCATCTCGGCGCGCAACGGCTACCGCATCGCCATCGAGCAGCTGCGCCAGTCGATCGGCGCGCCGGGCTCCGCGCCCTTCCCGGAGGTCGCCGGCGACCTGGACGTCCACGTGGCGAGCTTCGACGCGGACACGGCCATCGCCTCGGCGCACGAGCACCGGCCGGAGCTGATGCGCCTGTCCAAGCTCGAGTCCGCAGGCGAGCGGGCCGTCACCTCGGCCCGGGCCGCGTACTACCCGACGGTCCAGGCCTTCGGCGGCTACCAGTGGGACGGGTTCAACTACGTGACGCAGACCTTCGGGGCCCCCTCGTCGGCGAACGGCTGGCTCTTCGGCCTGCAGTCCTCCTGGGCGATCTTTGACGGCCGGGCGACGAGCGGCAGGGTGAGCCAGGCCAAGTCCCAGCTTGAGCAGGCCCGCCTCTCCCGCGCGACCGAGGAGCTGGAGATCGACGTCGAGGTGCGCCAGACGCTCTCCACCCTCCAGGAGGCCGGCGAGCTGGTGACCGCGTCGCAGCAGACGGTCGAGCAGGCCGAGGAGGCCCTGCGGCTCGCGGACGCCAAGTTCCACGCCGGCTCGGCGACGCAGCTCGACGTCCTCACGTCCCAGGTCGCCCTCGAGCAGGCAAAGACCGACAAGCTCTCCGCCAATTACAATTACATCGTCGCCGTCGCGAACGTCCGGAAGGCCATAGGGCTCTCCGACGCGCTCGTGTCCCCCTGACCAGAGCGGCGGCGGCGCCCGGCCGGGAGCCGGGCGGCCCCCCATGACAGCAAAGCGAACCGCCATCACCGCGGCCGCGGCCGCGGCCGCGGCCGCGGCCCTTGCTGTCTCGGCGTTCCTACCGGGCGTCCAGGCCTGGGCGGCGCGGCGGGTCCTCAGGGATAGGGCGGGCCCCTCGGCGACACTGGCCGCCGCCTCCTTCGGCCCCGGGACGGCGCTCCTGGCGGGCCTGCGCGCCGAGTCGGGCGGCGCCGTCCTCACGGCGCCGCTCGTCCAGGCCCACCTTGACGTCGTCCGGGCGCTCCTCGGCCGTCGCTACCGCGTGGGATCGCTTGTCGCCCGCGGATGGACGCTCGACCTCTCGCACCTGAGCGCGCCGCCCGCGGCCGGCCGGGAGCCGGGCTACCCCTGGCTGGCGCGCGCCCTCGGCGGGGCGATCGCGGCCTTCAGGGCTCACGCCGGACTTGTCCTGGGGACGGCCGACCTGGAGGGCGACATCCTCCTGCCGGGCGGCCGGGGCCGGGCGCCCGCCACGCTGCACGTCCACCTCAAGGGGGGCGGCCTGGCGCCGGGCGCGACGGGCCGCTTCTCCTGCGAGGCGCAGGCCGTGTCCACGGACCCGGCCGCCCCCGTGTCCACGGTCGGCCTCTCCGCGGTCCTCAGCGTCTCCATGGACGCCTCCGGGGCCTTCGACCGGGCGGACCTCCGGGCGGACGCGACGGCAGAGGGCCGCGACGTGCCGGCTGGCATCGGCCTGTCGTGCGCGGGCTCGGCCTCGCGGTCGGCCGGGCGCGACGCGTTCTCTCTCTCGCTCTTCCGCGCGGGGCAGCCGGTCGCCTCCATCGACGCCGCGCAGGCGGACGGCTCGCCGGCGATGGCGGGCACCTGGAAGCTCGACCTGCGGGACACGGACTTGGCGCCCTTCGCCCTCGGGCGCAGCCTGCCGGCCTTCTACGCGGCGGGCGGCGGCTCCTACGAGGCCGACCCGCCGAGCGGGGACGTCCGCGTGAAGGGGAGCCTGCGGGCGACGCTGGACCGCCTGGGCGTTATCCGCAGCCGCCTCTCGGCGCTCGGCAGGGTGGCCGTGTCGGCGCAGTTCGACGTCGCCCGGCGCGGGCCGTCGCTCAGGGTCGAGCGGCTCGACACCTCGGTCTCCTCGGGCCAGGAGGTGGCCAGCGTCCGCGCGCTCCAGTCATTCGAGTTCAACCGGGCGAGCGGGGAGCTCAAGGTCGCCGCCCCGGCGGACGACCTGGTCGGCATCTCCGTGAGGGCCCTGCCGCTCGCGTGGCTGCAGGTCCTGGCGCCGCGGCTTTCCGCTGGGGGCGGCGCCGCCCGCGGCGAGCTCGTCCTGCGCGCCGAGGACGGCCGCCTCGCCCTGCGGACGCGGGCCCCGCTGACGGCGGACGGGGTGTCCCTGTCCGCGGGAGGCCGCCCGGTCCTGTCAGGGGTCTCCGCCTCGGCCTTCGTGGTCGCCGACTACGCCGCCCAGGGCTGGCAGCTCCAGCTGGCGCCCCTCTCGCTCCGCACCCAGGGGATCGAGATGCTCGCCGTCGAGGCAAGGCTCGGCCGCCTCTCGGGTCATGAGGGGGCCCTCAAGGCTGCGGGCTCCTGGAGCGCGTCCCTGCCGCTCCTCCTCTCCATGCCGGCGCTCCGGGCGCTCCCGAGGCTCACGGCCGGCGACGCCAGCGGCAGCTTCGAGGCCAGCCTCGGCGAGCCGCGGGCGGTGGACATCAGGATGGCGCTGAAGGGCCTCGCCGCGGACGGCGCGGGCCCCATTCCCGCCGTCTCCTCGGAGCTGCGCGTCGAGGAGGCCGGCGCCGGGCGCTATTCCTTCGGGGCCCCCGTGCACCTGGACTACGGGACAAGGTCAGCCGACCTTCGGGTGACGGGATCGGCCGCCGCCCATGCCCCCTTTGACGCCGCGGTCTCCTCGCCGGCGCTGGACGCCGACGACCTGATGGCCCTTTGCGCGCTCTCTGCCGGCGCTGCACCCGCCGCGGCGCCGGGGAGCGCCGCCGCGGCCCCGCGGCCCTTCTGGCCGGCCGCAACCGGCCGCGTGGCGTTCGACATCGCCCGCCTCGCGCTTCCGAAGGCGGAATTCTCGCAGGTGCGCGGGGTCCTCGGCATCGCGCCGGACTCCCTCTCCCTCGGCGACGCGTCCGCGCAGGTTGGCGAGGGCGGCACCCTGAGGGCCAGCGGGACCCTGGGCTTCATGGCGTCCGGCCAGCCGGGGCCCTACACCTTGGCGGCAGACTTTTCGGCGGCCGGAGTGGAGGCCGGGCCGTACCTTGCGGCCGCGAGCCCGGGCAGGCCCCCGGTCGTCGAGGGCGCCTTCGACGCCGTGGGCGAGGTGTCCTCGTCCGGCGAGGCCCGGGACCTCCTGCGGCTGGCGCAGGCGGACGTGAGGCTGACAAGCCGCGGCGGCCATTTCCGGGCGCTCGACGCCGGCTTTGTGGAGCAGGTGAGGCAGGCCCCCTCCCGCCTTGTCGGTGCCATCGACTCGGTCTCCGCCCTCTTCGGGAAGAAGACCGAGAACCTGGGGACGGCGCTCGTCGAGTCCGCCAAGGCGCTCGCCGACATCCGCTACGACCAGATGAGCCTCTCGGCGCACCGCGCCGGCGACCTGGACATCGCCGTCGGCGAACTGACGCTGCTCTCCCCGGAGGTGCGGATCGGCGGCACGGCGCGCATCACCCACGTGGACGGCGTCCCTGTGCGCGACCAGCCTCTTTCGGTCGACCTCGACGTCGCCGCGCGGGGGCAGCTGGCGAAGTTCCTCGACACGGTCGGCATGCTGAAGGACGGCCAGGACGGCCTCGGGTACACGCCGCTCTACCAGGGGGTTCACCTCGGGGGCACCCTCAGCCATGTCGACCAGAGCCAGTGGAAGGAGATGCTCGAGCAGGCGCCCCTACGCAGGGGGTCCGGCCTGATCGACAAGCTCCTCGGCAAGTGAGCACCCGCCGGCCGTGAAGATGAGGAGGCGCTCGACCCTGCCGACCTGGCTCGAGGTCCCGGCGGTCGCCGCGGCCCGTGCCCTCTACCGGGTGAGGGCGCTCGGCGCGGGCAGGGTGCCGGCGTCGGGCGGCGCCGTCGTGATCGCGAACCACGGGTCCTACATGGACGCCGTCGCCCTGCAGCTCGCCTGCCCGAGGCCGCTGCGGTTCGTCGCGTACACGGGGGAGGGGAACGGCGCGCTCCTCAGGTGGATCTTCAGACGCGCGGGCGTCATCGCCGTCTCCGCCGAGAGGCCCTGGGGCTGGCTGCGCGAGGCCCTACGGGCGCTCGCCGACGGCGAGCTGGTCTGCATCTTCCCGGAGGGGGGCATCTCTCGCACCGGCCAGCTGATGGCCGTCCGCAGGGGCTTTGAGCTCGTGGCCAGGCGCGGCAGGGTCCCCGTCGTCCCTGCGGCCATCGACGGGCTCTGGGGCTCCGTCTTCTCGCCCTCGGGGGGCCGCTACCTCTGGAAAACGCCGCGCCTCGCGCCCACCGACGTCTGCGTGGCGTTTGGGGAGCCGATCGCGCACGCCTCGGCGCGCACGCCCGTGGCCCGCGCCGCGATCCTGGGCCTCTGGGCGGACGCGCTTGGCGAGCGGCCCGCCCTCGGTGGGAACGTCGGGCGCGAGACGGTGAAGGCGCTCGCCCGGAGGCGCGGGAGGGTGGCGCTCGTCGACCGGACCCTCGGCCGGCGCGAGCTGACAGCGGCCCAGCTCGTCGCGGCCGCGGCCCTCCTCGGCCGGCGGCTTCGCCGGACGGTGGCCGAGCGGCGCGTCGGGATTGTGCTCCCCCCCGGGGCCGGCGCGGCCATCGCTAACCTGGCGGTGGCCTGCGCGGGCAAGGTGCCGGTGAACCTCAACTTCACGGCGGGCCGGGCCGCGCTCCTCTCGAGCCTCGAGGCCTCCGGCGTCCGCACGGTCATCACCGCGGACGCCATGCGCGCAAGGCTCGCCGACTTCCCCTGGCCGGAGCACGCCCCGGACCTGCGCGCCGAGCTGGAGGCCGCGGGGGGGAGGAAGGCGATGGCCCCCTGGCTCCTCGCGGCGTGGCTCCTGCCGGGCTCCGTCTTTGCGCGCCTCGCGTGCGACGGCTCGGCCCGCGGCCGCGACGAGGCGGCGCTCCTCTTCACGAGCGGCAGCGGCGGGGCGCCGAAGGGCGTCGTCCTCTCGCACCGCAACCTGCTCGCCAACTTCAACCAGGTCTCCGACACGGCCGTCCTGCCGAGCTCGCGGGTGCTCCTCGGGTGCCTCCCCATCTTCCACAGCTTCGGCTTCACCGTGACCCTCTGGTACCCGCTCTGGCACGGCTGCCGGCTGGTGACGACGCCGAGCCCGCTGGACACGCGGGCCGTCGTGGACTCGATCCGCGAGGAGGGCGTCTCCGTCTTCCTGGGGACGCCGACCTTCCTGCGGCCGATTCTCCGCAAGGCGTCCCCGGCGGACCTGAGGAGCCTGGACCTCGTGGTCACGGGCGCCGAGCGCCTGCCCGAGGATCTCCGGGCGAGCTTTGCCCAGGCGTTCCACATCACGGTCCTCCAGGGCTACGGCCTCACGGAGACCTCGCCTGTCTCGAACCTCAACCAGCCCGACCCGCCTGTCCTGACGGCGACGGGGGAGCCCCAGGAGGGGAACCGGCCGGGCACCGTCGGCCGGTTCCTGCCCGGCATCGCAGCCCGCGTCGTCGACCCGGACACGTGGCGGGAGGTGCCGGACGGCGCGGCGGGCATCCTTCTGCTTCGCGGGCCGAACATCTTCTCCCATTACCTGGGCGACGAGAGGCCGGGCGCCTCGCTGCGCGGGGACTGGTTTGTCACCTGGGACCTCGCCCGGATCGACGCCGACGGCTTTGTCGCCATCGAGGGCAGGCTCGCGCGCTTCTCCAAGATCGGGGGGGAGATGGTGCCGCACGGGACCATCGAGCAGGCGGTCGCCGCCGCCTTCGGCGCCGACCCCGCCGAGGCGCCGGCCTTCGTGGTCACGGCGGCCGCGGACACGGCGAAGGGCGAGCGCCTCGTCCTCCTTTCGACGCGCCCGGTCGACGCCGCCGATCTGCGCGCCAGGCTGTCGGCGGCCGGGCTTCCCAACCTCTGGATCCCGCGCGAGATTGTCCGCGTGGGCGCGATCCCCGTCCTCGGCACCGGTAAGCTCGACCTGGCGGCCTGCCGCCGCGTGGCCGCGGAGGCCGCCCGCCCGTGAGCGACGTCGTCGACATCCACGTGCACCTCTACCCCGGGGAGGCCTCGGCCGACCCTGCGGGATGGGCTGCGGCCCACGGCGAACCGGGCTGGTCGGCTGTCGTCGCGCCGCCGGGCCGGCGGGGCATACAGGGCTGGTCGGACCCCGGGGCGCTCATCGCCCACATGGACGAGGCGGGCGTCGCCACGTGCGTCCTCCTCGGCTGGTACTGGGAGCGGCAGGACACCTGCGACCTCCAGAATGGCTGGCACCAGGAATGGGTGAGGCGCCACCCGGGCCGGCTGGCCGCCTTCGCCGCCGTCCAGCCCGCCGAGGGGCGCCGCGCGGTGCATTCGCTCGAGCGCGCCCTGGATGGCGGGCTCGTCGGCGTCGGCGAACTCCTGCCGCAGGCCCAGGGCTACGGCATAGACGACCCGGCCTTCCGGGAGGTGCTGGAACTCGCCGGCAGCCGCGGCGCCCCCGTCAACCTCCACGCCACGGACCCTGCCGCCGGCGCAAGGGCGGGCCCGCCGACGCCCCTCGGGGACTTTGCCAGGCTTGCGCGGGACCACCCGCGGACGCGCCTCATCCTCGCCCACTGGGGCGGCGGCATGGCCTTCCGGGGGCTCCCCGGCGGGGAGGGCCTCCCGCACAACCTCTTCTTTGACACGGCGGCCTCGCCGCTCCTCTACGGGGGCGAGGTGTTCCGGCAGGCCGCGGACCGGGTGGGGGCGGACAGGATCCTCTACGGCTCGGACTATCCGATCCTCCTCCATTTCCGCGAGTCGCGCAGGCCGGAGCTGGCGCGGTTCATCCGGGACATCCGCTCCTCGGGCCTCACGCAGGCCGAGCTCGGCCTCGTCCTCGGAGCAAACGCCCGCAGGCTCCTGCCGGGCCTTGCGCCGCGCGGCAAGGCCGTGTAGCGGGATCGGGCTCCCGCCCATGCAATTTTCCGCAGCCACGCGCCGCCTGAAGTCCGCCCTCGGCCCCTCGGTCGTACGGACGGGCGCCGAGACCTGGGCCGCCTCGTTCGACAGCAGCAAGATCGCCTTCGAGGTGGACGCCGTCGTCCTGCCGCGGACGAGGGAAGACGTGGCCCGCGTCCTCGAGCTCGCCAACCAGGCCCGGGTGCCGGTGACGGTGCGGGGCCGGGGCACCAGCCTCACGGGCTCGGCGTCGCCGAGGCGCGGGGGCTGGGTGCTCGACCTGCACCGCTGGAAACGGGTCCGGATAGACGCCATGGCGGGCATGGCCCACGTCGAGGCGGGCGCAACGGTGGAGAGGATCCAGGCCGCGGCACAGGCGAAGGGCTGGTTCTACCCGCCCGACCCCTCGTCCCGGAAATACTGCACCATCGGGGGCAACATCGCCTGCAACGCCGGCGGGATGCACGGGGGGCGCTACGGCGTCACCCGGGACTTCGTCCTCGCGCTGAAGGGCTTCCTGCCGACGGGGGAATGGGTGGAATGGGGCAGGGCGACGAAGAAGTTCTCGGCGGGGTTCAACCTGAGGGACCTGTGGATCGGCAGCGAGGGCATGCTGGGCGTCGTGACGGACGCCGTCCTGCGGCTCATCCCGCGGCCCGAGGCGCGCTGGACCCTCCTCGTCTCCTTTGACAGCGAGCCCGGCGCCTTCCGCGCCGCGCTCGCCCTCTTCAGCCTGCGGGCGGAGCCCGCCATCTGCGAATTCCTGGACCGGTACTCCGTCGAGTGCGCGGAGCGCGCAACCGGCCGGGCGGTCTTCGCCGGCCAGGCGGGCCGGCCCGTCCTCCTCATCGAGTTTGCGGGCAGCCGCGCGGAGGTCCGCGCAAGGCGCGCACTTGCGCTCCGCTGGGCGAGGCGCCACGGGGCCGCCCACCGCGAGGCGTCCGGCCGGGCCGAGGCCGAGCGCCTCTGGGAGGTGCGCCGCGCGTGCTCGGGCGCCATGTTCCAGATGGGCGACTCGAAGCTCAACGAGGACGTCGTCCTGCCCATGGGGAAGTACCTCAGGTTCGCCAAGTTCCTGGAGGGCCTGCGCAGGTCCTCGGGCCTGCCGATACCCACCTTCGGCCACCTGGCGGACGGCAACCTCCACGTCAACGTCATGTACAACAAGGCCGACGCGCGGCAGTCGGCCGCCGCCGAGAGGGCGGTGGAGGAGCTCATGGGGACCGTCGTCTCCCTCGGGGGCGCCATCTCGGGCGAGCACGGCATCGGCCTGGCGAAGACGCCCTTCCTCCGGCTGCAGCACTCCCCGGCGGCGATCCGGGCGATGCGCGCCGTCAAGCGGGCGCTCGATCCGCGCGGGATACTCAATCCGGGCAAGATGTTCGAGGTTTTTCGCGTGTGGAAAAGTCCGCGCGTAAGCGTGCGCCTGCCATGGGACCACGCTTGAGGTTTCCTTTTGCGTTTGCCCGCGCCAGCGGCGCCCTCTCCACTTGGACAGGATAAATGTATCTCAAGGCTCTTAGGCTACACGGCTTCAAGTCATTCGCGGACCAGACGACCCTCAGCTTTGAGCCCGGCGTGACCGCCGTGGTCGGCCCAAACGGCTGCGGCAAGTCGAACATCGCCGATTCGATCCGGTGGGTCCTCGGCGAGCAGAGCGCGAAGGCGCTGCGCGGCTCGAAGATGCAGGACGTCATCTTCGAGGGCGCCGACACCAGGAGGCCCGCGCAGATGTGCGAGGTCTCCCTCCTCCTCACGGAATGCGAGAAGCAGCTCGGCAGCGAATTCCACGAGGTCGAGATCACGAGGCGGGTGTACCGCGACGGCCAGGGCGAGTACCTATTCAACGGGCAGGCGTGCCGCCTGAAGGACATCCACAAGCTGTTCATGGACACGGGGGTGGGGAGGACGAGCTACTCGATCATGGCCCAGGGTCACATCGACCAGGTCCTCTCGTCCAAGCCCGAGGAAAGGCGCGCCGTCTTCGAGGAAGCGGCCGGGATCACCCGCTACAAGAGCCAGCGGCGCGAGGCGATGGGCAAGCTCGCCCTCACCGACCAGAACCTGGCCCGCGTCGCCGACGTGGTGGGCGAGGTCGGCCGCCAGATCGGCAGCCTGCGCCGCCAGGCCGCGAAGGCCATGCGCTACAAGCGCCTCGCCCACCGGCTGAGGCACCTGTCGCTCGCGTGGAGCTCGTTCCAGCACGCCGAGCTCGCGGCGGCGCTGACGGCGCTGGAGACGTCCCTTTCCGGCCTTCGCGCGGAGGCCCAGAGCCGCCGTGCCGCGCTCGAGGGCCAGCAGTCAGGCCTCGAGGCCCGCAAGGCGGACCGGAGCCGCCTCAACCAGCGCGTCCAGGACGCGCAGCAGGCCGTCTACGACCTTCGCTCCCAGAGGGAGCACGCCGAGAACGCGGCCAACATGGCGCGGATCCGGGGGACGGGTCTCTCCGAGCGGCTGGACGGCAGTCGCGACTCCATCGGCGAGCTGGAGATGCAGCTCCGCGAGGTGGCGTCGCAGGTCGACACCGGCTCCCAGGACCGCCAGATGCAGCTGGGCCTGCTGGGGAGCAGCGACGCCGTGTACCAGCAGCACAACCGGGAGCTCGCCGTCTCCGAGGGCGAGCTTGGCCGGCTTGAGCGCGACCTGCAGCAGGCGAAGTTCGAGCTCCTGCAGTTCGACAGCGCGGTCGCGCGGCTGCGGACGGAGGCCTCGGGCTACGAGGTCGACCAGAAGACGAGCCTCCTGCGGCACGGGGCGCTTGCAGGCGAGCACGGCCAGGCGGCGGCTGGCGCCGCCGCGGCGGCCGCCGCCGCCCAGGAGACCGCCGCAAGGTCCGCAGAGGCCCTGCTGTCCCGGAATGCGGCCAACGAGGCCGCCGCCGAGGCGCAGCGCGCCGTCACCGAGGCCACGAGGGAATTCCGGGAGGCGCAGAGGAAGATCCAGGAGAACGACCGCCACATGGCCCAGCGCGGCGCGCGCCTGAGGCTGCTTCAGCAGCTGCAGGAGCGGATGGAGGGCTTCGGCGAGGGCGCGAAGGCGATCCTCCAGGGCCGGCTTTCCGACACGCTCGGCGGGGCGAGGGCCGTTCCCGTCTCGCAGGGGATTGACGTGAAGGCCGAGTTCGGCCGCGCCGTGGAGGCGCTCCTCGGCTCCGCAGCCGAGGCCATCGACGTCGCCGACCTGGCGACCGCACGCAGGATCCTCTCGCGGCTCGAGTCCGAGCAGATCGGCTCCGTCATCCTGCGGGTAGGCGAGCTCGGCCATGCCTCACACGAGGCCCCGGCGCTGCCGGAGGGGCTCATCCCCGCGACGGCGGCGCTCGCGCTGCCCGACGACGCCCACCCGGCCCGCGCGGTCCTCTCGTCCTGCTACATCGCCGACGACCTAGGCGCGTTCCTCGACTTCTGGAGGCAGAACCCGGCCTTCGCGTTCCTCAGCGTCGCCACGCGCCGGGGCGAGGTCGTCGACCGGCGGGGCCTCGTCAGCGGCGGCCACTCGGCCTCGAAGAGGCAGACGGGGGGCATCGTCCAGCGGGAGATCGACCTCAGGGAAACGGCGCGGGCCCTCGCCGAGGACCAGAAGCTTGCCGACGAGCTCAAGGCGCAGAGCGAGGCCCTGAACGCCCGGATATCCGCGGCGGAGCAGTCCCTCGAGGAGAGGCGCGCCGGCGTCATCGCGGCCACGCAGGCCCTGGCGGCCGCGCAGGCCGAGGAGCGCGCGGCCAAGAGGGCGGCCGAGGACGCGGCCGCGCGCGCACAGAGGATGGAGGCCGAGCTGGCCGAGCTCGACAGGGCGCGCCGCGACGCGCAGGCCCGATGGGAAAAGGCCGTCGGCGGCCTTGCCGAGTCGGAGGCCGCCGCCGTGGCCCAGCGCGGGAAGATCGACGAGCACGAGAGGCGCCTCACGGCCGTGAGGGGCGAGCGCGACGTGAAGCGCGACGCCCTCGCCCAGGCGAGGCTCGAGCTCGCCGAGCGCCGGCAGAAGGTGGAGGTCCTGGACAAGGGCCTCGGCGAGATGGAGCGCAGGCGCGAGCAGCTGAACGAACTTCTGGTCGAGCGCCAGCAGGAGATCGAGGCCTGGACGGGCCAGATTGCCGACCTCGAGCGCGAGGACGCCCGCCAGCGCGGGGCCGCCGCCCAGGTCGCGGAGACGCTCGGCGTCGCCCAGGCCCAGGTGGAGGCGATCCGGGCCGACCTCGTCGGCGCGGAGTCCGAGATCTCGACGCTCGAGTCCGCGCAGTCCGCGTTGCGCCACGAGTCCGACTCGGCCCACGACCAATTGAGCGCCCAGGAGGTGAAGCTCGCCGAGACCCGGCAGCGCGCCGCGTTCCTCGTCGAAGACGTGCAGCGCGAGTTCCAGGCGGAGGTCGCATCTGTCGACTGGAAGGCGATGCTCTGGCGCTCCGAGGACGAGCCCGAGGGGCTGAAGGCCCTCGACCTCGACGAGGAGGAGGAGCCCGACCCTGCGCCCAGGCGCCAGAGGAAGAAGCGGCCGGAGAGCCCCTCGGAGGAGGACCTCGCGGCGATGGACGGGACCGACTGGGGCGCCGTCAAGGTTGAGGTCGACGCCCTGCGGCAGCGGATGGGCGGCATGGGCGCCGTCAACCTGGTGGCCATCGAGGAGTACTCGGAGCTGCGCCAGCGCCACGACTTCCTAAAGAACCAGAGCGACGACCTCGCGAAGGCCCGCGCCGAGCTGATCGCCGCCATCGACGAGATCAACCGCACCTCGCAGAAGCAGTTCGAGCTCACCTTCGAGCAGATCCGCAAGAACTTCGAGTACACCTTCCAGACGCTCTTCGGCGGCGGCCGCGCCAACATCGAGCTCGTTCAGTCGGAGGACATACTGGAGAGCGGGATCGACATCGTCGCCCAGCCGCCAGGCACGAAGCTGAAGGGCATCTCGCTCCTGTCTGGCGGGCAGAGGACGCTCACCGCCGTGGCGCTCCTATTCGCCCTCTACCTCGTCAAGCCCTCGCCGTTCTGCCTCCTCGACGAGCTGGACGCCCCGCTCGACGAGTCGAACATCGGCCGGTTCACCGAGCTCCTGAAGAAGTTCGTCAAGGACTCGCAGTTCATCATCATCACGCACAACAAGCGCACGGTCGCCTCGGCGAAGGCGATCTACGGCGTCACGATGGAGGAGCGCGGTGTCTCGAAGACGGTGTCCATGCGGTTCAACCAGGAGCACGGCGAGGCGGAGGCGCACCAGCCGGTGCCCATCTCCGAGGCCGTGATGAACGCGGCGCCGCTGGCGCCGGCGCCGGCCGGCGCCTAGCGCGCCCCGGGGAAGGACCGCCATGGACCGGTGGCTCCTCGTCGACGGCTTCAACCTCGCGTACCGCTGCTTCCACGCCATCCCCGAGCTGACGCGGGCCGACGGCCTGCCGACGAACGCGCTGCACGGGTGGGTGCGCTCGCTCTGGAAGCTCGAGGACCAGGAGAAGCCCAAGGGGACCGTCGTCTTCTTTGACCTCGGCGGGGCGCAGGACCGCCTGGCGCTCCACCCGGAATACAAGGCCCACAGGGAGGAGATGCCCGAGGCCCTCGCCAGGCAGATCCCCTACATCAAGAAGCTGACGCTCGCCATGGGGCTCGGGGGCGTCGAGGTGCACGGCGTGGAGAGCGACGACCTCCTTGCCTCGCACGCCGTCCACCTGGCGTCCAAGGGCGACGAGGCCCTGATCGTGAGCTCGGACAAGGACTTTGCGCAGATCGTGGGCGAGCGGATCCGAATCATGCTGCCGCCGCCGACCGCGAATCCGAAGCTCGGCTGGAGGCTCCTCGACGCGGAGGGCGTCGCCGCCAAGTTCGGCGTGCCGCCCCGCCAGATCGCGGACTACCTGGCGCTGGTGGGCGACACCTCCGACAACATCCCCGGGCTGTCAGGCGTGGGCCCGAAGACGGCGTCCAAGTGGCTGGCGGAGTTTGGGAGCCTCGAGGGCGTCATCGCGGCCGCGGCCCAGGTGACGCCGGAGAGGTTCCGCGCGCCGCTTGCCGAGTCCGCCGGCAGGCTGCGCCTCAACCTCAGGATCACGACCCTCAACCTCAAGCTTCCCGAGCCCAAGATCGGTGACGGCGGCCCGAGGACGGAGGAGCTCTTCGCGCTCCTCGAGGCCATGGAGATGAAGGGCACCCTCGTCGAGGCGAGGAGGCGCTACAGCGGCCAGCGGGAGCTCTTCTAGGAGGACTCCCTGGCGACCTGCTTCGGGTCGAAGATGTAGCCGATCCCGTGGACCGTGCGGAAGTCCGCGAGGTCCAGCCCCTTCTTCTTGAAGAGGTCGCGCACCTTGACGACGTACTGGTCGAGAGAGCGGCTGCGGACGTCGGCGTGCTGCCCCCACACGGCGTGGATCAGGGCCTTCCTAGTGATCACCTTTCCCTGGTGCTCGTTCAGGTACGAGAGGATGCCGAGCTCCTTGCGGCCGATCGTGATCAACTCGCCGCCGGGGAACTCCACCTCAAGGCGCTCGGGCATGATTCGGGCGCCGCAGAAGTCGAAGGGCTCGGTGTTCACCTTCACGTTCTTCGTGAGGTTGAGGTCCTCCTTGTAGTCCGCGCGGCGCAGGACCGCCTTGATGCGCGCCGTCAGCTCGGCGTAGCTGAAGGGCTTGGTGATGTAGTCGTCGCCCCCCTGCTCCAGGCCGTGGACCTTGCTCTCCTCCTCGATGTTCGCCGTGAGGAAGATGACGGGGACGTTGATGTTGTTCGCCTTCAGCTCCTCGTGGAGCTCGAAGCCGCCCTGGTCGGGCAGGACGAGGTCCATGAGGACGAGGTTCGCGAAATTCTTCTTCAGGAACTTGAGCGCATGGGCCGCCCGGTTGCAGACCTGGACGCGCATGTCCGCCTTTTCCAGGTGCTGCGCGACGAGGGAAGCGAGGTCAGGCTCGTCCTCAACGACGACGATGAGTGGCTTGGGGCTGGGCCGCGTCTGTGAGTCTGTCATTTCCGGCAGGAGGACCTTTTTACATTTGGCCCGGGGAATGTCAATCAACCTGAACCCATGTATTTACGCGGCTAATCAATCGCCAACGGGTGGCGGGGAAAAGCGGGCCGCCCGTCAGAGAAACGACCTGCCGCAGATGGTGAGGACCGCGAGGAACAGGACGAGGTACGTGAGGAGGACGCCGGCGCCGATCCGCCGCGTGCCCCTGCGGCAC
The DNA here is from genome assembly GCA_036489955.1 of Opitutaceae bacterium. Classification (GTDB taxonomy): domain Bacteria; phylum Verrucomicrobiota; class Verrucomicrobiia; order Opitutales; family Opitutaceae; genus Palsa-1447. The sequence goes on along the minus strand of DASXEV010000016.1, from coordinate 150,163 downwards.
AAGAGAAGGAGGCCGACGCCGGGCCCGCAGGCCACATAGGCAATGAGGATCGCGGGCGTGAGCCTCGACTGGAAGACGGGGCCGAAAAGCATCAAGGGGCCCATGATGAGCGCTATGCAGAGGACGAATCCCCCCGCATAATCAAGGAAGGCCGGCCGCGCCCGCGGCGCAGGCTCCTTTTGGGCGGCGTCCCGTGGGGGTTCCGGGTCGGCATTCATGGGTTTCGCGCTGCGGGCCCGTGCATCGCCTGGAGCTCCCTCAGCCGCTTCTCCCGGTCGCCGCGGTAGAACAGGTTGAACGTGTCGAAGGGGATTATCCGCCCGTCGGGGTGCACGATGTGGATGCAGCTCTTCTTCACACTGCGGACGTCGAAATTGTGGGCGTCGAGGAACTGGACGATGAGGACGCGGAACAGGCTGTCGTAGCCCAGGCTGGCCGGCGCCTTCACGAGCGGCAGGCAGCACAGCAGCTGGCGCAGCGCCCCCGCTGCGGACTCGGGCGAATGGTGCGTCGAGAAGAGCCGGAACACCTCCTCGCGCAGCCGCGGGTCCCTCTCGTACACGATGGTGCTTCCCTCGGACTTGAGGAGCATGTCCGGCGGGATTAGCCCCGTCAGCGGGGTCGCCCCGCCGCCTGTCTTCAGCGCGTAGCCCATGGCGAGGCAGTCGGGATGGCAGGGGACGGGTATGATATCGTCGGGCCTGAACACGGGACTTTGCCGTAGGATGGCCTGGCGCACCTCGCCCAGGGTCAGCCGGTCCGTCGCCGGGTTGAACCCCTCGACCCGCCCGGCGTCCTGCACCGGCTGGAAGGTGACCCCGCGTACGCAGCGCTGGCGCAGCGCGTAGTCGATGATCTCGCCCACCTCCCCGTCGTTGAGGCCCTTCTTGAGGGTCACGACGAGCGTCGTCGAGATGTTGTGCTCGTTCAGGCGGTCGATCGCCCGCCGGCGGACGTCCAGCAGGTCCGCTCCCCTCAGGGCCCGCAGGGGCGCCTCGCGCAGCGAGTCGAACTGGAGGTAGACCTCGAAGCCCGGCGAATACTCGGCCAGCCTGCGCGCGAATTCCGGCTCGCGAGCGATCCGCAGGCCGTTCGTGTTCACCATGAGGTGCCTGATGGGCCGGCGCCTCGCGGCGTCGAGGATGCCGAAGAACTGAGGGTGGATCGTCGGCTCGCCCCCGCTCACCTGCACGATGTCGGGCTCGGCCTCGTTGCGCACGACGCAGTCGAGCATGAACTCGACGTGCTCCAGGGAGCGGTGCGTCAGCCTCCGGGGCGAGGACTCGGCGTAGCAGACGGGGCACTGCAGGTTGCACTGGTCCGTCACCTCGACGATGGTGAGGCAGCTGTGCTGCTCGTGGTCGGGGCAAAGGCCGCAGTCATACGGGCAGCCGAACCGCGTCGGGGTGTTGAACACCGCGGGCAGCTGGCCGGGCTTGAGCGTCGCGCGGGAGCGCTTGTAGTACTCGACGTCCGTAGAGATGAGGACCCGCTCGTGGCCGTGCTCCGGGCAGGTCTTCAGGAGGAACACCGAGCCGTCCTGGTAGGCGACCTTGGCGTCGACGCGGCGCAGGCACGCGGAGCACAGGCTGATCGTCAGGTCCGCGAAGAGGTAGGGACGGTCAGACATGCGGCGTGGCGCCGGCGGCGCGGTGCAGGCGCGCCCACGAGAGCAGCGAGATGGCGGCGCCCGCCGCCGAGGCCACCTGGATGGCGCTCAGGCCCGCGAGGACGATTTCCCTCGGCTTGATGAACTCGACAAGGAAGCGGAATGCGAGGTAGGCCGCGACATAGGCCCGGAAGAGCTCGCCCTTCACCCGGAGCCGGCCGCGCAGCGCGTGCAGCGCGGCCCCGGCCGCAAGGACGAAGATGATCTCGTAGACCTGCGTCGGGTGTCGCCGGATCCCGTCCCCGAAATCGACGCCCCACGGCAGCCGGGTCGGGATCCCGTAGGTGTCGTCGCTCAGGCCGGTGAGGAAGCAGCCGATGCGCCCGATGGCAGTCCCGGCGACAAGCGCCGGGACAAAGGCGTCTCCCACCGATTCCTTGTTCCCGAGGCAGGCCTTTGCCACCTCGGCCCCGGCCCAGCCCCCAAGGATGCCGCCCACGATCGATTTTCCCGTGAGGAGGATGGAGGGATGCGAGAGCGCCCTTGCGTAGAAGGATGCCGACTCGGTCCAGGCCATGAGCTTCGCCCCCAGGAGGGCCCCGGCAAGGCAGCCGAGGAAGAGCCACGCGGTCTGGTCGGCCGACTGCCGCGGCGCCCTCTCACGGCCCCGCGCCCGAAAATAGAGCCGCGCCCCGGCCAGGTATCCCAGGCCCTCGAACAGCGGATGCGGGTGGATCGCCAGGCCGAGCACGCGGATATAGACCGGGAACGTCATCACTGATCTGTTGATATATCAATCTTTGGGACAATGATTTATGATGATTGATTTGGCGCGTGTCGAGTGGGATTGGGGGCCGGGCAACGAGCATTTTGCTTGAAGCGGCCTAGCCGGGCGCGACGCTAGCCAGCCCGTGCCGTCGCAAAAGCCCCTTCTCATGCTCGGGCTGCCCAAGGGCAGCCTCGAGGAATCCACCCGGAGCCTCTTCGCCAAGGCCGGCTGGAGGATCACGGTCAGTTCGCGGTCCTACCGGCCCTCCATCGACGATCCCGAGCTCGACGGCCGGTTCGTCCGGGCCCAGGAGGTCAGCCGGTACGTGGAGAACGGCTTCTTCGACTGCGGCCTCACGGGCCTGGACTGGATCCAGGAGAACGGCTCCGACGTCGTCGAGGTGTGCGACCTCATCTACAGCAAGGCCTCCGCCGTCAGGTCCCGCTGGGTGCTCTGCGTCGCCGAGGACTCGCCGGTGCAGTCGCCCAAGGACCTCGCGGGAAAGCGCGTCGCCACGGAGCTCGTCCAGACGGTCCGCCGGTACTTTGAGAAGAGGAAAATCCCCGCCCTCGTGGAGTTCTCGTGGGGGGCCACCGAGGTCAAGGTGCCGGACCTCGTTGACGCCATCGTCGACATCACGGAGACCGGCTCCTCGCTCCGGGCCAACAAGCTGCGAATCGTCGACACCCTCCTTGAGACGAACACGAAGCTGATCGCCAACCGCAAGGCCTGGTCGGACCCGAGGAAGAGGCGCAAGATCGAGACGATCGCCCTCCTCCTGCGGGGCGCCCTGGAGGCGGAGTCCAAGGTGGGCCTGAAGATGAACGCCCCCAAGAAGTCGGTGAAGCGGATCATCGCCGCCATCCCGGCCCTGCGCGACCCGACGCTTTCGCCGCTCAGCAGCCCGCGGTGGGTGGCCCTGGAGACGATCATCGACGAGAGCGTCGTCCGCGAGATCCTCCCCAGGCTGAAGGAGCTCGGGGCCGAGGGCATCGTCGAGTACCCGCTCAACAAGGTCGTCTACTGACGATGGCCCGGGTCCGCATCGGCCTGCTGCAGCACGCCTGCGCGCCGGAGCGCAAGGACAACCTCCGCCTCGCCCTGTCCATGGCCGAGGAGGCGGCGGACAGGGGGGCGCAGGTCATCTGCACGCAGGAGCTCTTCGCCTCGCAGTACTTCTGCCAGGAGGAGTCGCGGGCCAACTTCGCCCTCGCGGAGACGGTCCCCGGGCCGACGACGGACGCCTTCTCGGAACTGGCGCGGCGCCGCGGGGTCGTTGTCGTCGTCTCCGTCTTCGAGCGCCGCGCGAGCGGCCTCTACCACAACACGGCGGCCGTCATCGACGCCGACGGCAGGATGCTCGGCATCTACCGCAAGATGCACATCCCGGACGACCCGCTCTACTACGAGAAGTACTACTTCGCCCCGGGCGACACGGGATTCAGGGCGTGGACGACGAGGTTCGGCAGGATCGGCGTCCTCATCTGCTGGGACCAGTGGTACCCGGAGGCGGCGCGCCTCACGGCCCTGGAGGGCGCGGAGATCCTCTTCTACCCGACGGCGATCGGCTGGCATCCGAGGGAGAAGAAAAGGCTCGGGGCCTCGCAGCACGACTCCTGGGAGACCATCCAGCGCTCGCACGCCGTCGCCAACGGGTGCTTCGTCGCCGCGTGCAACCGCATCGGCAGGGAGCGGCCGGCCGGCGGGGCCGGCCTCGAGTTCTGGGGCCGGAGCTTCGTCGCCGGCACCTCGGGCGAGGTCCTCGCGAGGGCCCCGGCGGCCCGCCGCAGCATCCTCGTCGTCCCGGTCGACCTGGGGAGCGTCGACGCCACGCGGACCTACTGGCCGTTCCTGCGGGACCGGCGCATCGACGCCTACGGCGGGCTCGTCCGGCGGTTCAACCCCTAGGGGGCCCGGTATGACCGCCACGACAAGGACGCCGGCGGCCCTGGGCTACCGGATGCCGGCAGAATGGGAGCGGCAGGAGGCCGTCTGGCTGTCCTGGCCCGTGCGCCGCGCGAGCTGGCCCGGCGCGTTCCGCGGCATACCCGGCGTCTTCGGCCACGTTGCGGCGAGGATCAGCGAGCGCCAGAAGGTGCGCATCAACGCGGCCCCGGGACTCGAGCGCCGGGCAACGGCGCTCATCGCGGCCGCGGGGGGCCTCATGGCCAACGTCGAGTTCTACCCCAACCCGACGAACGACGCGTGGTGCCGCGACCACGGCCCCATCTTTATCAGCAACCGGAAGGGGGGGCTCGCCGTCACCGACTGGGGCTTCAATGCCTGGGGGGGGAAGTATTCCCCCTGCGACAGCGACGACGCGGTGCCTGGGCGCATCGCCAGGGAGCTCGGCCTGCCGCGCTTCAGGCCGCGCATGGTCCTCGAGGGCGGCTCCATCGACGTCAACGGCCGGGGGCTTCTCCTGACAACCGAGTCCTGCCTCCTCAACCCCAACCGCAACCCGCGGATGGGCAGGCGGTCGATCGAGGCCCGCCTCGCGGCCCACCTCGGGGTGACGAAGGTCCTCTGGCTCGGGGCCGGCATCGCGGGCGACGACACGGACGGCCATGTCGACGACCTGGCGCGGTTCTTCTCCGAGTCGGGGATCCTGGCCGTGGCCGAGGATTCCCCCTCGGACGTCAACTACCGCGCGCTGCGGGACAACCTGGAGCGCCTGAGGTCCTTCCGGACGCCCGGCGGGCGCCCGTTCAGGGTGGTAGAGCTGCCGATGCCCGAGCCCTGCTACCGTGGCAGCTACCGGCTCCCGGCGAGCTACGCCAATTTCCTCATCATAAACGGGGCCGTCCTCATGCCCACATTCGGGCAGCGCTCCAGGGACCGGAAGGCGGCCGAGATCCTGGCCTCGTGCTTCCCCGGCCGGGAGATCGTGCCGATTGATTGCTTGGAACTTGTGTGGGGCCTCGGCACTCTCCACTGCATCTCCCAGCAGCAGCCCGCAGCCCGACCGTGAGACACCCCCTGACCCTAGCCCTTGCCCTCGGCGCCCTGGCGCTCGGCGGCTGCAATTCGGACGTCTCCGAGGACCTAGGCAAGGCCCTGGGCCCGCGCGAGGCGCCGAAGACGCGCACCTTCCAGGCGGACCAGCGGGCGACCTTCATGGCGGTGAAGGCGGCCGTGGCCGAGATGGGCTACCGGGCGGGGAAGGGCGGCCCCGCGGAGGGGACGCTCGAGGCCCTGAGCCCCATCCAGACGGGCGAGGACGTCGGCACCTCGCGGCAGGTCCGGATCAGGGTCGAGCTGGAGCCGGCGGCCGAGACGGGCACCGACGTCACGGTGTCGATGACCGAGATCGAGGAGGACGAGAACACGAACACGCCGGCCATGCCGACGGAGGTCCCCCTGCGGGACACCCCCCTTTACGAGGTCTTTTTCCGGAACGTCCAGCAGGCTCTCACGGCTCCCAAGGCGGGGACGTAGGCTTCTGGAGAACAGTCACTTGCGTCCCGGCCCGCCTTCGGCGCCGATTGTGCTTGCGGGGGGATCGGACGGGGTGAGAGTCTGACCCTTCGCGGCAATTTGGATAGGAAGGTCCGGCACCGCCGCGTGCTCCCCGCCGGGCCCAACGTTCAGGACAACCCTCAACCCGGGGCCCTTGCGGGTCCCTAACGAGGCTGCCGGACCGTCCCGGGGGAGCAGGCGGGAAGGCGCATCGTCACGGAAAAAGCATATGAGTTCATTAATGCAAGAGCTGCTGGCTCAGTCGTCCTTCGACAAGCTGAAGGAGGGCGCAATCGTCCCCGGCACCATCACAGAAGTCCGCCAGAACGAGGTCGTCGTCGACATCGGCGGCAAGTCCGAGGGGGTCATCCCCGCCGGCGAGTTCATCGACGTCGGCGAGCTGCAGATCGGCTCGACGATCGAGGTGATGGTCGAGAAACTGGAGGACAGGAACGGAAGCCCCGTCCTCTCCTTCGACAAGGCCGAGCAGAAGAAGAACTGGGACAACATCCTCACCAAGTTCCCGGAGGGATCCGTCGCCACCGGCCGCGTGAAGGCCAAGGTGAAGGGCGGCCTCATCATCTCAATAGGCGTCGACGCCTTCATGCCGGCCTCGCACATCGACGTGCAGCCGCCCAAGAACCTCGACCAGTACGTGGGCCAGACCTACGACTTCAAGGTCCTCAAGATCAACCTCGAGAGGAAGAACATCGTCCTGTCGCGCCGCGAGCTGATCGAGCAGCAGCGCACCGACAAGCGCCGCGCGCTCCTGGACTCGATCCAGCCGGGCCAGTTCAGGAAGGGCGTCGTCAAGAACATCACCGACTTCGGCGCCTTCATCGACCTGGACGGCATGGACGGCCTGCTCCACATCACCGACATGAGCTGGGGCCGGATCTCCCACCCGAGCGAGATGCTGAAGCAGGGCGAGGAGGTCGAGGTCATGATCATCGAGGTGAACCGCGAGAAGGAGCGGGTCTCCCTGGGCCTGAAGCAGACCACGAAGAACCCCTGGGACGAGATCGACCGCAAGTTCCCCGTCGGGGCCAAGGTCCGCGGCAAGGTCGTCAACCTCGTGCCCTACGGCGCGTTCGTCGAGATCGAGCCCGGCGTCGAGGGCCTCGTCCACATCACCGAGATGTCCTGGACCAAGCGCATCACCAAGCCCTCCGAGCTGCTCAAGGTCGGCCAGGAGCTGGACGCTGTCGTCCTCGGCATACAGAAGGAGGAGCAGAAGATCTCGCTCGGCCTTCGCCAGCTCGAGCCCAACCCCTGGGACATGGTCCGCCACAACTACCCGATCGGGGCCCGCGTCCGCGGCAAGGTCCGCAACATGACCACCTACGGCGCCTTCATCGAGCTCGAGGAGGGCATTGACGGCATGGTCCACGTCTCCGACATGAGCTGGACCCGCAAGGTCAACCACCCGTCCGAGGTGCTGAAGAAGGGCGACGAGGTCGACGCCATCGTGCTCGACATCGACCCCCAGCAGCAGCGCATCAGCCTCGGCATGAAGCAGCTCGCCGTCGACCCCTGGTCCGACATCGACAGCTTCTTCAAGATCGGCGACGTCGTCGAGGGCACCGTCACCAAGGTGACCTCCTTCGGCGCCTTCGTTGAGCTGAAGGACGGCATCGACGGCCTCGTGCACATCTCGCAGATCAGCGAGGACCGCATCGAGAAGGTGAAGGACGTCCTCAAGCCCGACCAGAAGGTCACCGCGCGCGTCATCAAGATCGACCGCGAGGACCGCAGGCTGGGCCTGTCCATCAAGGCGGCCAACTACAACGCCGACCAGCTCGCCGCCGAGACGGCCTCCTACGAGGCCCTGAACCGGAGCGCCAGCAACGACATGATGAACCTCGGCGACATCCTCGACGAGGCCTCGAAGAAGGGCGAGTAGGCCCCATTCAGTCCCTAAGCAAAAGAGCCGCCGGCCGATGAGGCCGGCGGCTCTTTGCGCTTAAGGGGAAACGGGGGACTCCTCAGCCGGCGCGGCCGCGGACCCTCGTCTTCGACTCGATGAATTCCTTGATGACGCTCATGCGCTTGCGCTGGCGCTCCTCCTGCTCGACGTCGTCGGCGTTGCGGACGGCCTCGTGCTTGGTCATCGCGCGGCGCATCTTGCCGAGGGCGATGTACTCGAGCTGGCGGATCCGCTCGCGGGTCACGTTGAACTTCTTGCCGACCTCCTCCAGCGTCAGCTCCGAGCGGCCGTCGAGGCCGAAGCGCATGCGGATGATCTCCGCCTCCCTCTTGTCGAGGGAGTCGACCATGGAGTGCAGGTCGCTGTTCAGGTTCTTGCCGCGCAGGTTCTCGTAGGGGCTGGTCGCGTTCTCGTCGCCGACGATCTCGCCGAAGGTGGCCGAATCGCCGTCGTCGCCCACGGGGGCGTCGAGCGAGGCCGGGCGGACCGACACCGACTTCAGGTGCGCCACCTTGGCCGTCGGGATCTGGAGCTCCATGGCGAGCTCCTCGTCCGTCGGCTCGCGGCCGAGCTTCTCGGAGAGGGTCATCGCCATCTTGCGCATCTTCGAGATCTTGTCGACGAGGTGCACCGGCAGGCGGATGGTCTTCGACTGGTTGGCCAGGGCCCTCTTGATCGACTGCTTGATCCACCAGGCGGCGTAGGTGGAGAGCTTGCCGCCCTTGCGCGGGTCGAAGCGCTCGACGGCCTTCACGAGGCCTATGTTGCCCTCGCTGATGAGGTCCAGGAGCGGCAGCCCGAAGTCCTTGTAGTCCATCGCGATCTTAACCACCAGGCGCAGGTTGGCCTTGATCATGTGGTCGCGGGCGGACTTGTCGCCGCGCCGGATCCTGCGGGCGAGCGAGACCTCCTCCTCGATCGTGAGGAGGGCGGTCTTGCCGATCTCCTGGAGGTAGATCTGCAGGTTGCTGCGCTCGGCCGGGGCCGCCGGGGCGGCGGCAGGCTCGGGCTTTTCGAGGAACGACGGCGGGGCGTCGAGAACGGGGACGGGAGCGGCCGCGGTTGCGGCCTCGGTCTCGTCTGCGGTTGGGCCATCGGCCCTGTATTTTATGCGCATGTCGAGTACTGGTCTTGGGTACTACTGTTCTATTTGAGGAATGAAACGGACTCTTGTTCCCCTACAGAGCGTAAACCGTTCCCAGTGACAGACGCACAGACGCCCTCTGAAGTTGCGCAAATCCCACGGCCAGCGAGGGCTAAAATGGCTCAAAAGGCCGCCCGGCCCGCGCAAAATGACCCGTTTTGCCCTCCTTTTGGGCGGCCCGGGCGGGGCCTTGCCGGGCCGGGCTAGAGCCCGGCGGCGATCTCGGCAGCCTTGAGGAGCGCCCCGGCCTTGTTGACCGTCTCCTGGTACTCGGAGGCCGGGTCGGAGTCGGCGACCACCCCGCCGCCCGCCTGGACGTACATCTTGCCGTCCCGCAGGAGCGCCGTCCGGAGGGTGATGCAGCAGTCGAGGTTCCCGTCGTAGCCGAAGTAGCCCATGGCCCCGGCGTAGAAGCCCCGCTGCACGGGCTCCTTCTCGGCGATGATCTGCATGGCCCTCACCTTCGGCGCCCCGCTGACGGTGCCCGCGGGGAAGGTGGCGCGCATGAGGTCGAAGGCGCTCTTTCCCGGGGCGATCCGGCCCTCGACCTGGGAGACGATGTGCATCACGTGCGAGTAGCGCTCGATGAACATGTAGTCCGGCACGTGGATGGACCCAAACGAGCAGACCCGGCCGATGTCGTTCCTGGCGAGGTCGACCAGCATGAGGTGCTCTGCCCGCTCCTTCTGGTCAGCAAGGAGTTGCTTCTCGAGGGCCTGGTCCTCCTCCTGGGTCGCCCCCCGCTTCGTCGTCCCGGCAATGGGACGGATCTCGACGAGGCCGTCCGTGAGGCGCACGTGGACCTCCGGGGAGGCCCCGACGAGCGCGAACTCCCCGGTGTCGAGGATGAAGGTGTAGGGGGAGGGGTTCACGGTCCGGAGGGCCCGGTAGAGGTCGAGGGGCGATTTCCTGAAGGGCCGCACGAACCGCTGCGACGGGACGACCTGGATGATGTCGCCCGAGCGGATGTACTCCTTCACGCTGTCCACGAGCTCCTCGTACTGGGGCCGAGTGAAGTTGCCATGGGGAACCTCGACCTTCGGGGGCGTGGAAAGCGGCGCCGGCGCCAGCGAGCTGCGCTCGGCGAGGATCTCGATCAGCTTCCTGAGCTCGGCCTCCGCGCCGGCATAGGCCTTCGAGGCCGCCTCGGGGCCGTCCGCGACGTGGGCGTTCACGCAGAGCCGGAGCGTCTGCTTGGCGCGGTCGAAGATGAGCAGGCTGTCCGACAGCATGAAGTAGGCGATTGGCATCCCGAGTTCGTCCCTGCCGGCAAGGGGCACGGTCGGCTCGATCCGGGTCACGTACTCGTAGGAAAGGAACCCGACGGCGCCTCCCGTGAACCGGGGCAGGCCGGGGATCGAGACGGGCCTGAAGTGCCCGAGCTCCTCCTCGATGAGCTTCAGGGGGTCCTGGGGCGTCGGCACCGTCCTGGCGGGCCGGCCGCCCTCGCGGATCTCGGTCGTCTTGGGGCCGCAGGCGAAGGTCTTGCGGGGCCGGCAGCCGACGAAGCTGTAGCGGGACAGCCTCTCGCCGCCCTCGACCGATTCCAGGAGATAGGCGGGCCCATGGGCGCGGAGCTTCGCATAGGCCGAGACGGGCGTCTCAAAGTCCGCAAGCAGGTCCGCGTAGACCGGTATCAGGTTGCCCTTCCGGGCAAGCGCGGCGAATTCGTCCCTGTTCGGATGGATCTCCATGCGCTAGGCCAGGGCGCGAGCCCGGGACTCCTGCAACCCACGGCGGCCTCTTGAATTGGGGGGAAAGTGCATCGGTATAGACGCCCGGGAGGTTGGCACGATTTCCGCAATCGACGCGATAAAGAACATTCCGCGGCGGCGGCCATGAGGGGAAACTCGGATCCTTGGCCGCGCACGGCTTTCTTGGCACTTGCGGGGCCCCCCGGCGGGCGATTGGGTTGACCCTTCAGCCGGGTGTCCACCCCGCCTGCCGCTCCAGCTGCCGATCTTAAGGTATTTCCGTGCCCGCTTCGCCTGCACCAAGGGCCCCAAGCCGGGGCTTCGCGCCCAATCATCCCTGGGACCGTAACTTCTTCCTCGCCATGGTTGCCCTGGCTTGGGTCGGGATCCTGCGGGGCTTCGGGGGCGACATCGTCGACCACGTTCAGAAGCACAAGCCGGCGTTTGCCCTCATCGTCCACATCCACGCCGTTGTCTTTGTCCTCTGGCTCGTCCTCTTCACCGTCCAGATCCTTCTTATCCGCTCGAAGAAGATCCCGGTACACAAGCGCCTTGGCTTCGCGCTCGTTTATCTGGCAGGGCTCATGGCGGTCATTGGGCCCGCAACTGCGCTGACGGTGCAGCACCACTCGATGGCGGACCCGGGTGCCGATCCCAGCTTCCTGAGCGTCCAGTTCACGGACATATTGGCCTTCGTCGGATTGACAGGCGCGGCCATCGTCCTGCGAAGATCCCCCTCCGCCCACAAGCGCCTCATCCTGCTCGGGACCCTCTACATCACCGACGCGGGTTTCGCCCGCTGGCTGGCCGACCCCTGGCTGCACCTTCTCGGCATGTCCTACTGGCATTTCTGGGTGGCCCTCTATTTCGGGCCCAACGTCCTGGTGGCCCTCGCTGGCCTCTATGACCTTGCGACCCGCAGGAGGCTGCACCCGGCCTATGCCGCTGGCGTCGCCTGGATCTTCGGGGTCCAGATGCTGGCGCTTTCGCTCTACTTCTCGTCCGCCTGGGGCGCCTGCGCGAGGCGCATCATTGCCGCTTGGCCCTGAGGCCTTGACTGGGACCGCTCGGCGCCCGCGGGAGGCGACCCGGCGGCTACTCCACCGTGGTGGCAATCTGAGTTTCCCGTAACGTGTTTGCAGCGGGCACCATAACAAACGCGGTCTTTGTTTGACCCGGGAGCGTCAAGGCCTCTCAGGACAACGCACACCTGCCTGGGGCGGGGTCTATCCCAATAGCGGATATCCTTGGGTGGGTTGTCGTAACGCTGGGTAATTGGCCCGGTACGCTTTCCGAATCCAACGCCCAATATTGCTTCTCAAGACGCTACGGCGATCCATCGACCCCAAAATTGCCTTCGCTATGGAGTATAAAAGTTTCCTGTCATTTTTCGTTCTGATTTTCGCGGCGATCGCGGGCCCCGCCAGAGCCCAGGTCTTTTGGAGCAGCTATAGTCCCTCGGGTGTGACGGATGACATTTGGTGCGTGACCTGCGCGAATGGCACCTTTGCCGCCGTCACAAACCAAGGGAACTTGCTGACTTCATCGAATGGAACTAATTGGAACAGTCAGGCTATCGACCAAGGTGTATGGCTCGTCTCGATCGCTTATGGAAACGGCAATTGGGTCGTCGTTGGCGACAAGGGCTCCATTCTCGTTTCGAGCGATCTCAAGACGTGGACTCACGCCACATCCTCCGCCACCAGCAATAAGCTGAACGGCGTCCTTTATAACGGTTCCATTTGGATCGCAGTGGGTGAGGCCGGAACGATCGTCACTTCATCCGACGCGCTAAATTGGACACTTAAGCCGGCGGTTCCGGGCGTCACCGGGTTTCTTCACGGACTGGCCCTGGTCACCGCGACTGGCCAGCCCACATCCGTGTATCAGGGCGATACCATCGTTTGCGGCCAAAGTGGGGTAGTCCTGCTGCTAAATCCCGCCGGAGATCCTTCCGGTGACGCACTGTATCTTGCGGGGACCGCGCAAGACCTTGAGGCTGCGATCGTCTCCCCGGTGACACCCGGGCTCGCCGTAGAGGCAGGCGAGGGCGGGACCGTCGTCTCCGACGGCCATTATGCTTCCCACAGCTTTGGAGGTGGCGCTTCCCCGCCGCAGGTTGCCAGCCTTAGCCCGGCGGTCATACTGCGGGGCCTAACCTACGGGAACGGATACTACATTGCGGCGGGAGAGCAGGGCGCAATTTTCAGGTCCACCGACAGCGTAAACTGGGTGCAGAGCTATTCGGGTGATAGCCCGTCGACGCTCAGCACCGCGACGCTTTTGAGCGCCTCTTACTCCGCAGCCCTCCAGCGTTTTGTGGTTACAGGGGCCGGAGGCACCATTCTTGTTTCCAACCCGCCGCCCACGGTCTTCGCGAACGTCTCGACGCGTGGCTACGTCAGCAGCGCCCAAACCTTCATCGGCGGCTTCGTAATCGAAGGCACGGCCCCGAGGACAGTCCTCATACGGGCCGACGGTCCGGTACTGGGTACCTTTAACGTGGCTGGACCTCTTGCCGATCCCGTCCTCACAGTTTTCGACAACAAGGGCAACGTGATCGCGACGAACACCGGGTGGACGACGAACTCAAATCCTGCGTCTGTCTCCGCAGCGGCCCAAGAGGTAGGCGCCTTCGCCTTGCCAAACCCAGGCAAGGACTCGGCATTGCTCCTCACGCTTCCGCCGGGCGCGTACACGGCCGAAGTGACTTCGGCGGGCGGAAATTCCGGAACGGCCTTGTTTGAGGCTTACACGAACTAACTTCCTCTGAGGTCCGGGCGCAGCCCGGCGCCTTGTTTCGCGGCAAAGACATGTCTTTGCGGGCGCATCGGCTCAGGCCGCCAGGCGACCCGGCGGCTACTCCACCGTGACGGACTTGGCGAGGTTGCGCGGCCTGTCGACGTCGCAGCCGCGCTCGAGGGCCATGTAGTAGCTGAGGAGCTGGACGGGGATCGTAGCCACGATCGGCAGGACCGCCTCGTGGCACTCGGGGATTCTGATCACCTCGTCCGCGAGGCCCGCGGGAAGCTCGGCCCCCTCGGTCGCTATCGCGATGACGGGGCCCTTGCGCGCCTTGATTTCCTGCATGCTGGACACGATCTTCGAGAAGATCTCCCCCTTCGGGGCAAGGAAAACGCTGGGGCACTTCTCGCTGATGAGGGCGATGGGCCCGTGCTTCATCTCGGCCGCCGGGTAGCCCTCGGAGTGGATGTATGAGATCTCCTTCAGCTTCAGGGCGCCCTCGAGGGCGATGGGGAAGAGGGAGAGCCGGCCGAGGAACAGGAAGTCGCTGTGGTGGGCGTAGCGCTTGGCGATGGCACGGATGTGCGGCGCCTGGGCGAGCGCAGTTTTCACCAGACCCGGCGCGCCACGCAGCGCCTTCACGTAGTCGACGCCGTCGTTGAAGCTCATGTCCCGCATCCGCGACACGTAGAGGGCGATCATGGCCCCGAGGAGCAGCTGGGACGTGAAGGCCTTCGTCGAGGCGACGCCGACCTCCGGGCCGACATGCTGGTAGATGCCGCCGTCCGCCTCCCGGGCAATCGTGGAGCCGACGACGTTGCCTATAGCGAGGACGCGGTAGCCCTTGCGCTTGGCCTCGCGCAGGGCCGCCAGCGTGTCGATCGTCTCCCCCGACTGGCTTATGACGAAGAAGAGCGTCTGGGGGTCGAGCGGCGCGTTCCGGTACCTGAACTCGGAAGCGTAGTCGACCTCCACGGGGACCCTCGCGTAGCGCTCGATGAGGTGCTCGGCGACGAGGCAGGCGTGCCATGCCGTGCCGCACGCGCAGAAGAGGAAGCGGTCGATCTGGCGGAGCTCGGACGGCGTCAGGTTGAGGCCGCCGAAGAGGGCGGTGCTGCCGTCCTCGGAGAAGCGCCCGCGCATCGTGTTCTCGAGCGCCTGCGGCTGCTCGAAGATCTCCTTCTCCATGAAGTGGGAGTAGCCGCCCAGCTCGGCCGCCTCGATCGTCCAGTCGATGCGGTCGACCTTCGCCTCGACGTCGGCCTGGTCCAGCGTGCTGACGGCAAAGTCGCCGCCCGTGATGTGGACGAGCTCGCCGTCCTTCAGGTAGACCACGTTCTGCGTGCGGCTGACCAGGGCCGAGGCGTCGCTCGCCACGATGTACTCATTGTCGCCCACGCCGAGGATGAGGGGGGACGCCTTGCGGGCCGCCACGATCTCGTTCGGGCACTCGGTGCACAGGACGGCGATCCCGTAGGTGCCCTCCACGTGCCAGAGCGCCTTGCGGACGCTCTCCAGGAAGCGGCTCTGGTCCTCCGCCTCCGGCTCCTTTGCGTAGTGGTAGGCGATCAGGTTGCAGAGGACCTCGGTGTCGGTCTCGGAGCTGAAGGTGTACTTCTTGCCGATCAGGAAGGCCTTGATCTCGGAATAGTTCTCGATGACCCCGTTGTGGATGAGGGCGAACTTGCCGTCGTTGCTGACGTGCGGGTGGGCGTTCGCCTCCGTGACCCCGCCGTGGGTCGCCCAGCGCGTGTGCCCGAGGCCCACCGTGCCCGAAAGGCGGGTCTTCGCGGCCTCCTTGGAGAGGTTGTCCACGCGCCCGACCCGGCGGACGACGGTTAGGCCCCCGTCCTGGATTATGGCCAGCCCGGCCGAGTCATAGCCGCGGTACTCGAGGCGCTTCAGCCCCTCGAGGATAATGGCCGCCGCCTTGCGGTTTCCGACGTAACCGACGATGCCGCACATGGTCTACTTAGCTGGTGATGGTGGACTTTTCGAAACGATTTAGTCTCGCGAAGTAGCCGAACACGATAGAATACCAAAATCGCATGACCACCCAAAAACGCGTCCTTGCCGTCATCATGGGGGGCGGCCGCGGGACGAGGCTTGCGCCCCTGACCAACGAGAGGTGCAAGCCAGCGGTGCCGCTGGCGGGCAAGTACCGGCTGGTGGACATACCGATCAGCAACTGCATCAACTCGGAGATGAACAGGATCTTCCTGCTCTCCCAGTTCAACACGGCCTCGCTCCACCGCCACGTCCAGGGTGCGTACCAGTTCGACCCGTTCGGCGGGGGCTTTGTCGACATCCTCTCCGCGGAGCAGACGGAGAAGAGCCTGGACTGGTACCAGGGGACGGCCGACGCCGTGCGGCGCAACATTATCCACTTCCGGAAGTACCCCCACGACCTCATCCTCATCCTGTCGGGGGACCAGCTCTACCGGATGGACTTCCGGGAGATCGTCGACCAGCACATCGCCCGCGGCGCGGAGGTGACCATCTGCGCGAAGCCCTTCCCGGTGTCGCACGTCGAGGGCCTGGGCCTGATGAAGGTGTCCGACGACCTTGCGATCCGTGAGTTCGCCGAGAAGCCCAAGGACCCGGCGGTCATCGACCGGCTGGCCCTCAGCCCGGTCGTCGAGGCGACCCTCACGGAGAAGTGCAGCGAGAAGCGCTGCCTCGCCTCCATGGGCATCTACGTCTTCTCCCGCTCGGCCCTGGCCGCGGCCCTCGAGAACTCAATGACCGACTTCGGCCGGGAGGTGATACCGAGCCTCCTCGGCAACAAGAAGATGTACGCCCACGTCTTCGAGGGCTACTGGGAGGACATCGGCACCGTGAAGGCGTTCTTCGAGGCAAACCTGGCGCTCGCCCAGCCGCTGCCCCCCTTCAACTTCTTCGACGCGACGACGCCCGTCTACTCGCACTACGAGTACCTTCCGGCCTCGAAGCTCAACAAGTGCCGGGTCGACAACGTCGTCGTCGCCGACGGCTGTATCCTGACTGACTCGTCGCTGCACCACTGCCTCTTCGGGATCCGCTCGTACGTGGGGGAGGGCTCCGACCTGGAGGACGTGGTCATGATGGGCGCCGACTACTATGAGACGCCGGACCAGATCGCGGCCAACCAGGCCCGCGGCAAGCCGAACATCGGCGTCGGCAAGGGCTGCAACATCAGGGGCGCCATCATCGACAAGAACACGAGGATCGGGGACGGGACGAGGCTCGCGGCCGCCGGCAAGGCGGACGGCAGCTATGCGGACGGGGCCGTCATCATCCGGGACGGCGTCCTCGTGGTGCCCAAGGGGGCGATCATCCCCCCTGGGACGGTGGTCTAGGATTCCCGGCGGCCGGCATGGATTGCGGGGCGGCCCTGCCGGCGCCGCCTACGCCGCGTTCCCGGCGGCCGGCATCTCCAGCGGCTTCGAGGGCCGCAGCCGCAGGAAGAGCCCGAAGACGATCATGATGCAGGAATAGAACGTCCCCCGGCTGAGGCCCAGGATGAGCGAGGCGTCGGGCTCGCGGAAGACCTCGCCCGCGATGCGCAGGCACCCGTAGAGGACCAGGAACTCCCCGGACAGGGCGCCCGGCCGGCGCCTCACGGCGTCCGTCTTCCAGAAGCGCCATTGCATGTAGGCGAAGAGGAGGACGCCCTCCATGCCGGCCTCGTACAGCTGCGACGGGTGGCGCGGGACAAGGAGGTCGGGTCGGTCCTCGGTGGCGCTCCTTGGGAAGATGACGGCCCAGGGGACCGTGGACGGTTTTCCCCAGAGTTCGCCGTTCACGAAGTTGGCGACCCGCCCGAAGAAGAGCCCGGCCGGGGCAGCGGTGGCCACGACATCCCAGAGGTGCAGCAGGCGGATCTTCGCCCTGCGGGCGAACCACCACACGGCGATGATGACCCCGACGAGGCCGCCGTGGAAGGACATGCCCCCGTCCCAGACCTTGAAGAGGGCCAGGGGGTCGCTCCGGAGCTCGCGCCAGCCGTCGTAGAGCAGGAAGAGGCCGATCCGGCCCCCCGCGTAGACGCCGATCGCCGTGGTGACGATGAAGTCGCCGACTACGGCCGCCGGCAGGAGCGAGCGGCCCGCCCTCGAATAGCGGACGAGGAGCCATCCCCCGGCGAGGAGGCCGAGCACGTAGGCCAGCCCGTAGTAGCGCAGCCCGAAGTTCCCGTGGATGCGGACGATGAACGGGTCGAGGTTGTCGACCCAGTAGGCGAGGGGCGGCGTCATGGGCGCCGGCCCCGCTCCTGCTTCTGGAGCCTCGTGCGGGCCAGCTCGCGCATGTCCACCGCCACGTCGTCCTTGTCGAAGATCTCGCGCCCGAGGAGGTGCTCGATCACGTCCTCCATGGTGACGACGCCTACCGTGGCCCCGAACTCGTCGACGACGACCAGCATCTTGCTGTGGGTCTTCAGCGACAGCTGGAGGGCGTTCGCGACCGTGGCCGTCTCCGGGATGAACTGGGCCTCCTGCATGAACTGCTCGACGAGGGCCGCGTCCTGGTCCTGAGCCTTGGCCTTCAGGAGGTCGCGGCTGCGGACGATCCCGAGGACGTCGTCCATGTTCTTGCCGAATACGGGCATCCGGCCGAAGGGGAGCGTCGTGTGTTCGCTGAAGACCTCGCCCACGGAGGACGACCGGTTGAGGACCGCCATCACCGTCCGGGGCGTCATGATCTCGCTGACCCGCACGTTGTCGAGCGACAGGGCGTTCGCGATGATGCTGGACTCGCTCTTTGAGAGCGTGCCGTCCTTGGCGCCCCTCTCGGCGAGTAGCATGATCTCCACGTCGGAGCCGTGGAGCTGCTTCGGCCTGCCGACAAAGGGGCGGACGACGAGCGCGCAGACCCACGTGATGGGGGCCAGGACCCGGCGGAGCCAGAGGATGGGGTAGACGACGAAGGGCTGGAGAGCCGCCCGGTGGGCGACGCCGATGTTCTTCGGGAGGACCTCCGAGAAGACGAGGAGGATGGCGCCGAAGCAGACGGAGATCGCGGCCACGGTGGAGCCCCGGTAGAACTGCACCGCAACGGCGCCGACGACGATCGAGCCCAGGCTGTTGGCCACCGTGTTCAGGGTGAGGATGGCCGAGATCGTGTCGTCGATCTCCCGCTTCAGGTGCTCCAGGGCCGCGCCGCGGCGCGGGCGGGTCCGCTTCAGGGCCTCGATCTCGGCGATCGTCGTCGACAGGATTACGGCCTCGAAGACCGAGCAGAGGAACGACGTGCCCACGGTGAGCGCGATGGCGAAGGGCAGGGCGTACCTGAGCATCCGTCCCACTCTAGCGCGCCCGTGGGGAGGTTTCCGACCACAAAAGAGTGTTGCGGGACCCCGGCCTTTGGGCGCTTTAGTGGTTCGCGATGGCCGACCTGAAACGCACGCCCCTGCGGGACTTCCACGCCGCCAAGGGAGCCAAGCTCGTCGACTTCGCCGGCTGGGAGATGCCGGTCCAGTACCGGAGCATCCTGGAGGAGCACAAGGCCGTGCGGCGCGCGGCCGGCCTCTTCGACGTGAGCCACATGGGCGAGGTGGACGTCGCGGGCCCCGGCGCCGCGGCCTTCCTCGACTCCCTCGTCACGAACAACGTCTCCAGGATGTACCCCGGCCGCGTGCTGTATTCGCCGATGTGCCACCCGGACGGCGGTGCCCTCGACGACCTGCTCGTCTACATGAGGGGCCCCGAGGACTTCCTCCTCTGCGTGAACGCGTCCAACACCGCCGCGGACCTTGATTGGATGAAGGCCCGCGCCGCGGGCCGCGAGGTGACGGTCAGCGACCGCTCGGACGGCTGGGCGCTCCTGGCCCTCCAGGGGCCCAGGGCCGCGGCCATCCTCGGCCGCCTGACGGACGCAGCCCTGGGAGCGCTGCGCACCTATCACTTCACGGAGGGCGCCGTCGCCGGAAAGAGGTGCCTCATCAGCCGCACGGGATACACGGGGGAGGACGGGTTCGAGCTCTACCACGGCCCAGGGGACGCCGTTGCCCTCGCTGGGGCGCTCCTCGCCGCCGGCAGCGACGACGGGCTCGAGCTCTGCGGCCTTGGCGCCCGCGACAGCCTGAGGCTCGAGGCCGGATTTCCCCTCTACGGCCACGAGCTATCCCGGGAGATCAGCCCCCTCACGGCGGGCCTCGGCTGGACGGTCAAGTTCGACAAGGAGGGCGACTTCTCGGGGAGGACGGCGCTTGCGGCCGAGAAGAAGGACGGGTCGCCGAGGACGGTCGTCTTCTTCAGGACCGGGGACCGCCGGATCGTGAGGCCGGAGGTGCCCGTCGTGGGCGCCGACGGCGCCATTGTGGGGCGCGTCCTCTCCGGGACGATGTCGCCCATCCTCTCGGAGGCCATCGGGAGCGCGCTCGTCGAGAGGGGCGATGCCGCGAAGCCGCTCCACGTGGACGTCCGGGGCGCCCTCATCCACTTGCAACTCGTCAAGCCGCCCTTTGTCGAATTAAAGAAGCCAGCATGAGCCAAGTCCCCGCCGACCTCCGCTACGCCAAGTCCCACGAGTGGGTGAGAACCGAGCCCGACGGCACGGTGACCGTGGGGATCACCGACTACGCCCAGGCGGCGCTCGGGGACATCACCTATGTCCAGCTGCCGAAGGTGGGGGCAGCCCTCAAGCAGGGCTCCGTATTCGGGGTCGTCGAGTCCGTGAAGGCGGCTTCCGACGTCTACGCGCCGCTCTCGGGCACTGTGACGGCCGTCAACTCGAAGCTCGATGCGGGGCCGGAGGCCGTGAACGGCGACCCCTACGGGGCCGGCTGGATCATGAGGGTGAAGCCGTCCGGCGGCGACGCGGGCCTCCTCGACGCCGAGGCCTACGCAACAATCGCCGTTTGACCTAAGCCCGGCAGGTGCCGGGCAAGGTATCGCTGGCGCAATCGCCCCATCCGCGGCGACGGCGACGGCTCGAGTTCCCCCACCGGAAGACACGGCCGATGGGGGGTTCCCTTCTTGCGAGCGTAGGCCCGCGCGTCGGGATGGGTGAGCACTCCAGCGGCGCCCGCGAGGAGCGTCATGCGGGACTCACATTCGCGGCATCGGCAGAATGGACCGCCTCGCGCAGGAATTCCCTGGGGACGGGCAGGAGGGCCCCCTAGTTGTCCGCCGCAACAAGGTTCTTGATTTTCCGGAGCTAGGCTGAGGCCGCGGCCTTGCGGTCCATCTTGCGCCGCTCGGTCGCCTTCAGGATCCGCTTGCGCAGGCGCAGGCTCTTCGGCGTCACCTCAACGAACTCGTCGGCGGCGATGTACTCGATGGCGCGCTCGAGCGAGAGCTTGAGGGGAGGGGAGAGCTGGATGCCCTTGCCCTCGCCCTGAGAGCGGAAGTTCGTCAGCTGCTTTGCGCGGACGGCATTGACGGAGATGTCCTCGTTGCGGGGATTTTCCCCGACGATCATCCCCTCGTAGACCTCCTCGCCGGGGCCGACGAAGAGCTTCCCGCGCTCCCGCACGCCGTCGAGGGCGTACGCCGTCGTGACGCCGGCCTCCGTGGCCATGATGGTGCCCGTCAGGCGGGTGAGGAGCTCGCCCGCGTAGGGGCCGTACTCCTTGAAAAGGTGGCTGAGGACGCCCTGGCCGCTCGTCGCGTTAACGACGTCGATCTCCAGGCCGATGAGGCCGCGGGTCGTGATCGACGCCTCGATCATGGTGGAGTGCGGGTGCTTCTCCAGGTTCGTCATGACGCCCTTACGGTTGGCGAGGTTCTGGACGATGGTCCCCACGCACTCGTCGGGAACCTCGATCCAGACGGTCTCGTAGGGCTCGAGGCGCTTGCCGTCCACTTCCTTCTCGATGACGGTCGGCCGGGAGACGAGGAGCTCGAAGCCCTCGCGGCGCATGGTCTCCACGAGGACCGCGATCTGCATGGCCCCGCGCGCCTTCAGGGTGAACACGCCGGCCGCGTCCGTGTCCTCGATGCGGATGGAGACGTTCGTCTTCACCTCGCGGTAGAGGCGGTCGCGGAGCTGGCGGGAGGTGACGAGCTTGCCCTCGCGGCCCACGAGCGGGCCGTCGTTGACGCACAGCTGCATCTCGAGCGTCGGCGGGTCGATCTGCGTGAACGGCAGCGCGTGCTGCTCCTCGCTGGCCGCAATGGTGTCGCCGATGTCCACGTCCTCGAACCCGGAGACGCCGACGATGGTGCCGGCCGTCGCGCTCTGCGACTCGGATGTCCCTAGGCCGCTGAACTCGATCACCTTCGTGATCTTCGCCTTAACCTTCGTTCCGTCGGCATTGCGGATGACGTAGACGGGCTCGCCGACCGTCGCCGAGCCGCCGAGGATCTTGCCGACCGCGATCCTTCCCACGTAGTCGCTCCAGTCGATGTTCGAGACCAGCATGTGGAAGGGCTCGCTCGGCTTCGCGAACGGGGGCGGGACGTGCTCCAGGATCGTCTCGAAAAGGGGCGACATGTCCTTCTTCTCGTCGCCCAGGTGCTTCATCATGTAGCCGTCGCGGCCCGATCCGAACACCACGGGGGCGTCGAACTGCTCCTCGGTGGCGTTGAGCTCAAGGAGCAGCTCCTGCACCTTGTCGTACATCTTCCTCGGCTCCGCGTTCTCGCGGTCGATCTTGTTGATGACGATCACGACCTTGAGGCCGTGGGCGAGCGCCTTGCGCAGGACGAAGCGGGTCTGGGCCTGGGGGCCGTCGTAGGCGTCGACGAGGAGGAGGACGCCGTCGACCATCCGCAGGGCACGCTCCACCTCGCCGCCGAAGTCCGCGTGGCCGGGCGTGTCGACGATGTTGATCGTCTTGTCCTTCCAGTGGACGGACGTGTTCTTCGCCTTGATCGTGATGCCCTTCTCCTTCTCGAGGTCCATGGAGTCCATGGCGCGCTCCTCGATGTGCTGGTTGGCGCGGTAGACGCCGCCCTCCTTCAATAGCTTGTCGACGAGGGTGGTCTTCCCGTGGTCGACGTGGGCGATGATGGCGATGTTGCGTATGTTCTGGTTCATTCTGCTCGCGGCTCCTTGAATGGAAAAAGAGGGCGAACTTGCCACCCGGACGCGGCCAACGCAAGGGCGAACGGGCCCCGGCGCAAGTCCCTGCGGCAGGGCATGTTCCCAGGGGGCCGCGAGGGGGCGGCCGGAGGCCATGTCACCCATTTGTCGCGGGGCGGGTTGGGACCGCATCCCCGGCCCGGGCTCCCCGGACGGGCCGGGTCTTGGCGAATATCCCCATTGGCTTGCCGGGGCCGAGACCGCCCGCCCCCTTGCGAGTTCCTCAACATGTTACTGCCTAGCAAATAATGACCCGGATGCGCCGCGCGGCACGCACGATGCGAAAGGCCGCGGGATGAAGACACTCCTATTCGGGGCTTTCGGATGCGCTGCCGTGTTCGGGTGCCAGGCGGGCGCCCTTGGACCGGAGGCCGCCAACGGAATCATCGCCGTCTCCTCCCGGGTTTCGAAGGATTACGTCCGAGCGAGGCTGGCCGACGGCTCGTTCGTCCCCGAGACGTATGCCTTCGGAGAGGGCGGCAACTGGGGAACCGAGGTCAAGGACGCCACCTTTGAGAAGCTGAAGTTCATCGACGTCGCACGCGTCATCGCGGGGCCGCTGGCGTCCCGGAAATACACCGCGACAAGGAACGCCGGCACGACGAGGCTCCTCATCATGGTCTACTGGGGCACGACGAGGGTGCCGCCGCCCTATGGGAATGACCCGATGTACCAGAATTACCGGCACGCCATCGACGAGTACAACATCCTGATGGCGGACGGCGCGGTGGATGCCGCGGTGTCCGTCTACAACGCCGGGCTCCTGCAGCTGAACATCGAGAACGGCATCCGCGACCGGATGGACTACAGGAACGCCAAGCTCCTGGGGTACGACGGCGAGGACTACGGGAATGTGGCGACGGACTACGGCAGGATGATCTCGCACTCGGCCCTTGGGGAGGACCAGCGGGACGAGACCGGCGAAATCGAGGACAATAGGTACTTCGTGGTCCTCCTGGCCTACGATTTCCAGGCCGTGTGGAAGCAGAAGCGGCACACGCTGCTCTGGGAGACTCGGTTCAGCATCAACGAGAGGCATAATGCCTTCGACCAGGCCCTGCCCGTCATGGCGAAGATGGCGTCCAGGTTCTTTGGGCAGCCCACGAACGGCCTTGTCAGGGACCGCGTCGGCGACGGGCGGGTGGAGGTCGGCACTCCGACCGTGATAGAATTCCTGTCCGGGAAAAAATGACCCTTCGCCGCCGCGCGCCGGCCTGCGCGGGCGCATAAAAAAATATGGCCCCGGAACCTTGCGGTTCCGGGGCCAAATTTGGGGGTGGGCGCTCGCCACGCGCTCTTTCCCGTCACACACGTTGGGCGCTCTCGCTTTCGCGGGCCGTGTGCTCCCCGACGCCACTCTTCGCGGCATGCGAAGATTTCGATCTCATGGCGGGATCGCTCCTGCCGTTTCACCGGCTGGAGTTTATCGAGTGAGGCCTCTTCGCCCAGTTCGGTCGCCCCCTGCCAGGGGCGGCACGCCGGACGTGGTGCAGACACGCCTACAAGTGCGTTGATTTCGCGTCGGCACCGTTGCCACGGGGACGGCGCCAGCTTTTGGCCGGCCGTTTGCCCCGCGTTACGGGTCTGACCTCTTAACTCTCAGGCTGCGTTCGCTTTGCAGTTGGGTGAGGCGTTTTTCGCCCCGCCCAATTGAGGAGTTTTTGCGGGTTTTGCCTGGCCCGCTCCCTCCCCGCCGTCACGCCTCCCTTACGCGCCCTGGTCGTTCTTGCCGTCCTGGGCCTTTTGGCGGGGTCGTCCCGCCGGGAAACGCGACTGCGTTCTGGTCTGCGCAGTAGCAACCATACCCTCTGGGTAACTGCGTCGGCGCCCGGTTCGAAACTTCCCGTGCGCCTGACTCGACTCGGCTGCGGTTTCTAATCGCGCCTCGCCGCTCAGCTCCTGAGTTCATGTATCTAACCGGTCATGACACCGGTCAGAGGAGCTGGTGATATTGCCTCCACACGCATCACTGCGCTGAGGGGATCGCGGCACCAGCTGCCGCCATCCTTTCCCCGGTCGCCCGGGATTATCCCAGCCGTGCTTTCGAAGGGTTTTTCAGGCCTTCGCGCTGCGACTGTTCTATCAAGGAACGAGGTCGACGTTGGGACGCAGTTACGAAATCGTGAAGCTTTTCTTATCCACAATCCGCTCACACCTGATGCCTGTTAATAAGCTGAGAGCAAAATTGTTCACCGGTTATTCACACGGGCGATGAACCCCCGCGAATTGCCCATCTATGAGCTAGAGGGCGCCCTCGTCGCGTCGCTGCGCGCGAGCGGCCGCGTGGTCGTCCAGGCGCCGACGGGATCTGGGAAGTCGACGCAGGTGCCGCAGATGCTCCTGCGCGCCGGGTTCCTCGGGGGAGGGCAGGCCGTCGTCCTGCAGCCGCGGCGCCTGGCGACGAGGATGCTCGCCCGGCGCGTAGCCGAGGAGGTGGGTACCGGGCTCGGCGAGACGGTCGGCTACCAGATCCGCCTTGAGTCGCGCGTCAGCGAGGCGACGAGGATCCGCTTCGTCACCGAGGGAATCCTCCTGCGCCAGATGACGTTCGACGCCGCCCTGAGGGGCGTCTGCGCCGTCGTCTTCGACGAGTTCCACGAGAGGCACCTCTACGGCGACATCACGCTCGCCCGCGCGCTGCGGATCCAGCGCACGGTGAGGCCGGACCTGAAGATCATCGTCATGTCGGCGACGCTCGACGCCGGGGCCCTGCGCGACTACCTGGCGCCCTGCGACGTCCTCGAGTCGCGGGGGCGCACCTTCGCGGTCAAGGTCGAATACCTCTCGAGGGCCGTCGACTTCGATTCGGAGCCCCCGTGGGACGCGGCCGCCCGCGAGTGCGAGCGCGTCGCCGGGGAGACGGGCGGCGACATGCTGGTCTTCATGCCCGGGGCCTACGAGATCGGCCGCACGGTCCAGGCCGTCCAGGGGCTGCGCGCCCTGCGCGACTTCGCGGTGCTGCCGCTCCACGGCGAACTGCCTCCGGAGGCGCAGGACCGCGCCGTGGCGCGCACCGCGTCGAGGAAGATCATCGTGTCGACCAACGTCGCCGAGACCTCGCTCACCATCGACGGCGTCACGGCCGTCATCGACAGCGGCCTGGCGCGGATCGCGCGCTACGACCCGGCGCGCGGGATCAACACCCTCCTCGTGGAGAAGATCTCCGCCGCGAGCGCCGACCAGCGCGCCGGGCGGGCGGGCCGCACGGCGCCCGGGATCTGCGTGCGGCTCTGGACGGAGCGCGAGCACGAGCGGCGGCCGGCGCACGAGCTGCCCGAGGTGAGGCGCCTCGACCTCTCCGAGGTGGTGCTGACGCTGAAGGCCGCGGGAATCGCGGACATGGCGGCGTTCGACTGGTTCGAGAAGCCCGACCCCCGGGGGCTCGCCAAGGCCGAGTCCCTCCTTTCGGACCTCGGGGCCTTGGAGGGCCCCGGCAGGGCCATCACCGAGACCGGACGGAGGATGCTGCGCTTTCCCGTGCACCCGCGCTACGCGCGGATGTTCCTCGAGGGGCAGGAGAGGGGATGCGTGAGGCCGGTCGCCATGATGGCGGCGCTCACGCAGGGGCGCAGCTTCCTCATCCGCGGCGTGCCCCGGTCCGTCGAGCAGGCGAGGGAGGACGTCCTCGGGGAGGAGCACGAGAGCGACTTCTTCCTCCTCATGAGGGCGTGGCGGTACGCGGACCGCAGCAGCTACTCTCTGGATGCCTGCCGGCGCCTGGGTATCCACGCCCAGGCGGCGCGCCAGGTGGGGCCGCTCTTCGAGCAGTTTGTCGGAATCGCGGCCGCCGAGGGGCTCGACACCTCGGAGCGCCGGGCCGACGGGACGCAGGTCCGCAGGTGCGTGCTCGCGGGGTTTCCCGACCACCTGGCCCGGCGGCTCGACAGCACCACCCTGCGCTGCGACGTCGTCCACGGACGACGCGGCGTCCTTGCCCGCGAGAGCACGATCGCGGGCTCGCCCTTGTTCGTGGCCGCCGAGATCACCGAGGTCGGGGGGCGCTCCGGGGAGGTGAACACGATCCTGGGGATCGCGACGGCGATCGACGAGGCGTGGCTAAGGGAGCTTTTCCCGGGCGACCTGAGGGACGAGCGGGAGGTCACCTACGACCCGGAGGCGAAGCGCGTCGTCGCCAGGAGGCTGAAGCGGTTCAGGGACCTCGTCCTCGAGTCAAAGGCGGGGTCCGACGACGTGCCGGCCAACGAGGCGGCCGACCTTCTCGCGAGGGAGGTGATGGCGGGCAGGATCGCGATCGACGGGTGGGACGAGGCCGCCGAGCACTGGATCAGCCGCGTTAACAGGATGGCCGAATGGTTCCCCGAGTACGAGGTGAACCCGATAGGGGAGGCCGACCGCAAGACGCTGATCGAGCAGGTGTGCTACGGGGAAACCTCCGCGCGGGCGGTCAAGTCCAAGGAGGTGATGCCGATCCTGAGGGACTGGCTGACGCCCGAGCAGCTGGCCGCCATGGAGGAGGTCGTCCCCGAGCGCCTCACGATGGCGAACGGCCGCCGGTCCAGGCTGGCCTACCCCAAGGAGGGTCCGCCGGTCCTCAGCGCGCGGATCCAGGAGCTGTACGGCATCGAGGGGCGCTTCAGCCTCGGGCGTGGCAGGGTGCCCGTGAAGATCGAGGTGCTGGCGCCCAACCAGAGGCCGATCCAGGTGACCGACGACCTGACGACGTTCTGGCGCGAGATCTATCCCAGGATTAAGCCGGAACTCTCGCGCCGCTACCCGCGCCACGAGTGGCGCTGAGGCGGGCTCGCCCAAGGCGCCGGCCTTAGCCGGCCTTCCGCCGCCTCGCCTCGATCATGGCGCCCGCCAGAAGGCCGAACGCGGAGCCGAGGGCAAGGCCGAGGGCGACGCCGGCGCCAGGGTTGTGGTGGGCCTTTCCCAGCGCCAACCCGAACGGCAGGCCGAAGGCGGGCCCAAGCGCGATGCCCAGGGCGACATAGGAGCCCTTTTTCAGAGGGGCGCGCCTGCCTGCCGGCTCCTTGTCGTCCATGGCGTCCACCGGCTAATCCACCGGCACCGCGTCATCGAGGAGGATGTCCCTCGAGGAGGAGCCCACCTCGACCGTGTACGAGCCGGGCTCGACGGCCCAGTCGTGCCTTTTCTCGTCGAAATACGAGAAGGAGCTCCGGTCGAGCACGATGTTGACCGTGATGGTCTGGTCCGGGGCCAGCGACTCGCGGTTGAAGGCGCGCAGCTCGCGGATGGGCCGCCTCACCCTCGAGGTGACGGGCGGGCACACGTAGAGCTCCGAGACCTCGTCCCCCTTCATGGAGCCGTTGTTCGTGACCTCGAATGACGCCGTCCACTTCCCATCCCCCGTCGGCTCCACGTGGAGGTTGCGGTAGTTGAAGGTGGTGTAGGACAGCCCGTGCCCGAAGGGGAAGAGCGGCTGGATTCCCTTCATGTCGAACCAGCGGTAGCCCACGAAGATCCCCTCGGCATAGTCCACGCGGCCGTCCTTGCCGGGGTAGTTCCCGTAGGCGCAGGTGTCCTCGATCCTTTTTGGGAAGGTCACCGGCAGGCGGCCGCCCGGGTCCATCTTCCCGAGGAGGACGTCGGCAAGGGCGCGCCCGCCCTCCTGGCCGGGGTACCACGCCTGGACGAGGGCGGGCACGTGGTCCACCCATCCGGAGGCGTCGTAGGCCCCGCCGGAGTCGACGACCACGATGGTCCTCCTGTTCAGCGAGGCCACGCGCCGGATGAGCTCGTCCTGGCCCGCCGGTAGCGCGAAGGTGCGGTCGGCGCCCTCGCCCTCGAGGACGAGGTTGTAGCCGACGCAGACGATCGCCGCGTCCGCCGACCTGACGAGCTTGGCGTCGGCCTCCGAGAGGACCGGCGGCGCCGCGCCCCAGCCGAACTGGACCGCGGGCGAGCCCTGGCCGTCATAGTTGGCGTCGACCTCGATGGGGTAGCTCCTGCCGCCCTGGAGCTCGGCCTCGGCATAGAGGGTCTGGCCGGCGTTGAACCAGCTGCCCACGATGTCCTTGCCGTCGAGCTTCACGTTCGAGCCGCCGTGGTTGCGGATGAGGAAGATGTACCTGCCCGCGGCCGGGGGCCGGATCGTGGCCGTCCAGTGGGCGGAGTAGTTCTTCAGGTCGACGCCGGGCGCCGGCGCCCTGTCCCAGTCATGGTCGATCCTCTCGTCGGCGAGGGTCGCCAGGACCTTGTGCCCCCACCAGGGGCCCGACAGGAACTGGACCTTCAGGGAGTCGTAGGCGGAGCTCTTGGCGAGGGTGTCCAGCATCTCGGGGCCGGGCCCCTGGATCGCCTCGACCTTCATCCTCATCGGCGCAGCCTTGCGCAGGCCCTCGAGCAGGCTCACGTAGTGGAAGGGCTCGACGTGCGAGCTGCCGCCCCCCTGGGGGTAGTTGTCGGAGTTGGGCCCGACCACGACAAGGCGGCGCAGCCGCTTCACGTTGAGCGGAAGGGTGCTGCGCTCGTTCTTGAGGAGCACGATCGACTCCCGCGCGATGGAGAGCGCCGCTGCGTCGCTCTTCGGGTCGTCCTTAGGGGTGTCGAGCTGCTGGGGGCGGTCGAGGAACCCGTTGGCCACCTCGAGGCGGAGGATCCGCCGGACCTTGTCGTCGATCGTGGCCTGGCTCACCTTGCCCGAGGCCACGAGCGGCCCGAGCTTCGCGGGATTCATGAACTGCCCGGAGGGCATCTCCAGGTCGAGGCCGCCGTTTGCGGCGCCAAGGGTGTCGTGGGCCGCGCCCCAGTCCGACATGAGGACGCCCCTGAAGCCCCAGTCGCCCTTCAGGACGGTGTTGTTCAGCCAATCGTTGGCGCTGCAGTAGGTGCCGTTCAGCCTGTTGTAGGCGCACATGACGGCCCAGGCGCCTCCCTTGTCGACGGCGGCGCGGTAGGCAGGCAGGTAGATCTCTCGCAGGGCCCGCTCGCCGACGCGCGCGTCGATGGTGTCGCGCTCGGTCTCCTGGTTGTTGGCCGCGAAGTGCTTCACGGTGGCGACGACGCCCTTGCTCTGCATGCCCTCGACGATCTGGACGGCCATGGTGGCGTTCAGGTAGGGGTCCTCCGAGAGGTACTCGAAGTTGCGGCCGTTCTGGGGCACGCGGGCGATGTCGACCGCGGGCCCGAGCATGATGTTGACACCGCGCGCGCGCGCGTCGCTGCCCACGGCCGCGCCGAACTGGCGCGCGAGGCCCGGGTCCCAGGCGGCGGCGAGCCCCACGGTCGCGGGGTAGGAGGTCGAGGGCCCCCAGTTGCGGACGCCGAGCGGGCCGTCCGCCATCTTTATGGCCGGCAGGCCCAGGCGCGGGACAGCGCGGATGAAGAAGTCCTGGTCCCCCCCGATGAGGGACAGCTTCTCGTCCTGCGTCATCCTGCCCAGCAGGTCTGAGACCCTCGCCTCGACGGCGGGGGTGTCCTGCGGGGCGGGGGTGTCTTGTGCCGCGGCCATCGGGGCCATGCAGAGCAGGCCCGCCAGCGCGGGGAGGGTGACGCGTTTCATAAAGGGTTCTTCTTGCGCCCGCCCGAGCGCTCGATGTTGAGGTAGGTCTTGTTCAGCATCTGGCTCTCGTAGAGCTCCAGGAGCCGGACCCCCTCGCGCGGCTTCACCATGTCCTTCCTCGTCGCCGCGTCGATCTGCGCCTTCATCTTGCGGCAGAGGTCCTCCTGCTGGTACTGGACGCCCTCGATGACGTCGGCGATGCGGCTGCCGCTCAGGGCCTCCTCGATGTAGAACCCGTTCGGCTCGTCCTCCTCGAGGAAGACGTGGACCTCGTTCACGCGCCCGAAGAGGTTGTGGAGGTCTCCCATGATGTCCTGGTAGGCGCCCGTCAGGAAGATCCCGAGGTAGTACGGCTTGTTGTTGAGGGGGTGGAGGGTGACGTAGTCCTTCACGTCCTGGAGGTCGATGAAGCTGCCGATCTTCCCGTCCGAGTCGCAGGTGATGTCGACCAGGATGGCGTTCACGGTCGGCTTCTCGTTCAGCCTGTGGAGGGGCGCTATGGGGAAGAGCTGCTTCAGGGCCCAGTGGTCGAGGAGCGACTGGAACACCGAGAAGTTGCAGACGTACTGGTCCGCCAGCAGGCGGTTCAGGTCGTGGAGTTCCTCGGGCTGGTAGCCGGCCTTTTCGCCCTCCTTGGCGATCTGCTCGCAGATCTGCCAGAAGATCTGCTCGGCCGCCGCCCGGTTCTCGAGGTCCAGGTAGCCGAGGTTGAAGAGCGAGAAGGCCTCGGTCTTCTTCTGTAGGGCGTCGTGGAAGCGCTCGAGGCGCCCGAGCTTGGGCTTGTTCTTCAGCAGCACCTCCAGGTCGGTGACGATCTTCTGCTTCTCCTTGGGCTGGTGCTGCTTGCCCAACGACTCGCGCTTGTTGATGCGCTCAAAGACCTCGATGACCAGCATCGAGTGCGGCCCGACGACGGCGCGGCCGGACTCGCTCACGATGTCGGGGTCCGCCACCCCCGCAGAGCGGCAGATCTCGCGCACGTTGAAGACCACGTCCCTCGCATACTCCTCCAGGGAGTAGTTCATCGAGCTCTCAAAGTTCGAGCGCGAGCCGTCGTAGTCGATCCCCAGGCCGCCGCCGACGTCCAGGTAGCCCATGGGGAAGCCCATGTTGACGAGCTGGCAGTAGAAGCGCGTCGCCTCGATGACGGCGTTCTTGATCGTGATGATGTTCGGGACCTGGGAGCCGATGTGGAAGTGGAAGAGCCGGAGCGACGCCTTCAGCTTGGCGGCCTTCAGCTTCTCGCAGGCGAAGAGGATCTCGGCCGTGTTGAGGCCGAACTTCGCGTCGTCGCCGGTCGAGAGCGCCCAGCGGCCCTCGCCCCGGGTCTGGAGCTTGGCGCGGAAGCCGATCATCGGCTTCACGCCCGTCTCCTCGGAGATCCGGATGATGTCGTCGATCTCGGAGAGCTGCTCGACGACGAGGATGACGCGCCGCCCGAGCTTGCGGCCGAGGAGCGCGAGGCGGATGTAGTCGTGGTCCTTGTAGCCGTTGCAGATGACGAGGCGGTTGGGGCCCTCGTTCATCGCCAGCGCGATCATGAGCTCGGGCTTGGAGCCCGCCTCGAGGCCGTAGTGGAAGTCGCGCCCGGCCGTGACGATCTCGTCGACGACCTCGCGCAGCTGGTTGACCTTGATGGGGAAGACCCCCCGGTATTCCCCCCTGTAGCCCTCCTCCTTGATGGCGCGCCGGAAGGTCTCGTTCAGCTGTATCACGCGGTGCCGCAGGAGGTCCTGGAAGCGGATGACCATCGGGGCCCTGAGGCCCATCCCGAGGGCCTCGGTGATGACGTCCATGACCCGGATGGACTTCCCGTCGGAACGGGGCTGCACGTTCACGAAGCCCTCCCCATCGACGGAGAGGTGTCCCGCCCCCCAGCGCTTGAACCCGTAGAGCTCCTCGGATTTGGCTGCCGACCAGGCGGATGCGGATTTGCTTTTCACGGTGTTTTCAGGCGGCGCCACTGCGGGCTTGCCAACGCGAGCGCGTATTTAGTTAGATGCGTGTTTTCTCTTTATAAATACGCAATCCGAAATGCTCAAATTGATTGCCCAAGCCGCCGCCCCCCAGCAGGGCGGCCCGGGAATGGTCTTCATCGTCGAGATGGCGCTGTTCTGCGGCGCCTTCTACTTCTTCCTGATCGCGCCGCAGCGCAAGAAGCAGAAGGAGCATGACAAGATG
Organism: Opitutaceae bacterium; assembly: GCA_036489955.1. Lineage (GTDB taxonomy): Bacteria > Verrucomicrobiota > Verrucomicrobiia > Opitutales > Opitutaceae > Palsa-1447. The sequence continues at coordinate 118,143 of DASXEV010000016.1, read as the reverse complement.
CTCTCGAAGCTCTCCACGGGCGACGAGGTCATCACGACGGGGGGCATCTACGGCGTCATCACGAACGTGAAGGACGACCGGTTCGTGGTGCGGGTCTCCGACAACACGAAGATCGAGGTCGGAAAGGCGTTCATCCAGGGCACGACCAAGAAGCCCCAGGCCGAGGAGAAGAAGTCCTCCTAGCGCCGCCCAGGAGGCGCGGGGCCGTTCCCCGTCGCCGATGCCGGGATGGGCGCCCGGCCCGGCCCGACAACCCCTCAACCCAAATCAGAAATGTTCAAACGCAACGCCTTCAAGATTATCGTCAGCCTGCTGGTCCTGGGCGCGGTCATCTACGCGCTCATCCCGCTCCAGGATGTTCCCTTCGACCGCTACGTGAAGGACCATGTCACGGCCGACAAGGACGGGTTTGACAAGCTCCTGAAGGAGGCCGAGGCGCGGAAGGACTCGAAGCAGTCGCCCAGCGTCTACGTCGCACTGCGGCAGATCGGGCAGGAGCGCAAGATCGACCTCTCCCAGTATTTCCCGGACGTCAACCTGGAGTCGTCGCTGAAGAACATCTCGAAGAGGAACGACATCCTCCTGAAGTACCTCCTCGACAACTCCAAGGGCCGGCTGCAGCTCGGCCTGGACCTGCGCGGGGGCGTCGGCTTCACGCTCGAGGCCGACCTCGGCAATAAGAACTCCGGATACGACACCGACACGGCCAACAAGGAGAAGCTGACTAAGGCGATCGAGATCATCGGCGCCCGCATCAACTCGCTCGGCGTCTCCGAGCCCCTCATCCGCGCCGTCGGCGCCAACCGGATCGAGGTCCAGCTCCCCAACATCAACACGAAGGACAACCCGGACATCCTCGACAACGTGAAGAAGCCGGCGCGCCTCGACTTCCGCGAGGTCTACCCCTTCGCGACGCCGGAGACGGCCCCCCCGGGCGAGATCCCGCCGGGCTACGAGGTCAAGGGCTACGACCGCGAGCTGCCGAACGGCACGGACGTGAACGAGGAGTACTTCGTCAAGCGCATCCCGGAGATGACCGGGGACATGATCTCCAACGCGTACGTCTTCCACGACACCTACGGCAAGCCGTCCATCGGCATGCACTTCACGAAGGCCGGCCAGAAGCGGTTCGCCGTCGTCACCCGCGACATCTCCCAGAGCGGCGACAAGCTCCACCCGGGCGAGATGGCCGTCGTGCTTGACGGCACGCTCTACTCGGTCGCCACGGTGCACGAGGAGATCGACAGCGACACCTGCGAGATCACGGGCTACTTCACCGAGCGCGAGGCCTTCGACCTTGCGAACGTCCTCAACAACCCCCTCGACCTCCCCCTCATCGTCAAGACCCAGTACGAGGTCGGCCCGTCGCTTGCCGAGGACGCCATCTCGAGCGGCATCCGCGCCTCCCTGATCGCGCTCTTCCTCGTCGTCAGCTTCATGCTCGTGTTCTACACGAAGGGCGGCGTCGTCTCCGTCATCACGCTCGGGATGAACCTCGTCATCGTCCTCGGATCCATGGCCTACCTGGGGGTCACCATGACGCTCCCGGGCCTCGCGGGCATCGTGCTCACGATCGGCATGGCCGTCGACGCCAACATCCTCATCTTCGAGCGCATGCGCGAGGAGCTCGCGGCGGGCAAGTCGCTCTCCACCGCGAACCAGCAGGGCTACCTCAAGGCCCTCATGACCATCGTGGACGCGCACATCGTCCAGCTGATCATCTGCGCCATCATGATCTGGCTCGGCCAGGGCGCGGTACGCGGCTTCGGCGTCACGCTCGCGATCGGCGTCCTCTCGACCATGTTCACGGTGCTCGTCACGGCCCACCTCCTCATGGAGCTCATGATCGACGGCGGCCTGGTGAAGAAGATCAGGATGAACCACCTCCTGAAGGCGATCCACGTCGACTTCGTGAAGTACGGGAAGCCGGCCTTCATCAGCTCCGGGCTCCTCGTCATCCTCGGCATGGCGGTGACGTTCTACCAGGGCAGGTCGATCTTCGGGGTCGACTTCTCGGGCGGCGACATCGTGACCCTGACCTACAAGGAGCACCTCGACGTCGGCAAGATCCGCTCGGTCGCCGACGCCGCGAAGGTGGGCGAGGTGAACGTCAACTATGAGAGCGCCATCACGGGCACGAACGAGGTCCTGAAGGTCGAGACGCCGGAGGGGCGCTCGAACACCTTCGTGAAGGCGCTCCAGTCGGCCTATCCGTCCGCGGGCTTCGCCTTCGCGGGCGAGGAGAACGTCGGGGCCTCGATCGGCAAGGAGGTCCTCGAGAACGCGGCGCTCGCCGTCGGCGTCTCGATGCTGACCATCCTCGTCTACATCGCCTTCCGCTTCGAGTTCGGCTTCGGCGTGGGCGCCATGTTCTCGACGCTGCACGACATCATGATGACGATCGGCGTCTTCGTGCTGACGGGGCACAAGTTCTCGGCGCCCATGGTGGCGGCGATCCTGTGCATCGCCGGCTACTCCATCAACGAGACCGTCGTCGTCTTCGACCGGATCCGCGAGGAGCTGAAGATCAACCCGACCGGCTCCCTGAGGGACGTCGTCAACACGGCGATCAACAAGGTGTTCGCCCGGACGATCATGACCGCGGCGACGACCTTCCTCGCGGCGCTGTCGCTCTATCTCTTCGGGAGCGGCGTCCTCAAGGACATCTCCTTCACGTTCCTCGTCGGCATCCTGACCAGCACCTTCTCCGCCATCTTCGTGGCGGCCCAGGTGTTCTACTGGTGGCACAAGGGCGACCGGAAGCACGTCGAGGCCCACGCCGACGTGGCGCCGAAGTACGAGTGGACGGGGGCCAGCAAGGCGTCGCGCTAGCCGGGATCCTGCGCCGTGCGCTGGGTCCACACTCCCGTCTCGGCCGGTGAGGCCGAGGCCCTGAGCAAGCTCGGGGGCGTCGGCCCCGTGCTGGCGGAGCTGCTTGTGCGCGCCGGGCACGGCGATCCCGCCGCGGCCGAGCGCTTCCTGAAGGCCGAGCTCTCGCTCCTCGAGGACCCATTCCTCGTCGGCAACCTTGTCCCCGCCGTGGAGCGGCTCAAGAAGGCCATCCTGGGGCGCGAGCTGGTCGTCGTCCTCGGTGACTACGACGTCGACGGCGTCAGCAGCACCGCGCTCCTGGTCCTCGTCCTGCGCCGCTTCGGGCTCAACCCCGCCATCGTCGTGCCCCGACGCTCCGAGGACGGCTACGGCCTCTCGAGGAGCGCCATCGACCGGGCCCTGGAGGCCGGCAACCCAGCCCTCTTCATCGCCCTCGACTGCGGGACCAATTCCCACGAGGAGGTGGCCTACCTGGTGGCGAAGGGGATCGACGTCCTCGTCGTCGACCACCACCGCTCGAAGGAGCAGCCGCTCAGGCAGGGGCTACTCGTCAATCCCCACGTCGACGCGGACGAAGACGGCGCGGCGGAGCCCGCGTGGAGGAACCTCTGCACGGTGGGCCTCGTGTTCAAGCTGATGCACGGCCTGCTGAAGCAGCTGAGGGCCGAGAACCACCCCGTGGCGGCGAGGATCCGCCTGCGCGACCACCTGGACCTGGTGGCCATGGGGACCATAGCGGACCTGGTCCCCCTCCTCGGGGAGAACCGCATCCTGGCGAAGCACGGCCTGCGCATCCTCCAGGAGACGGGCCGCCCGGGCCTGCGGGCCCTGATGGAGGTGTCCGGAATCACTCCGGCCCAGATGATCCTGCCGGTCGACATCTCCTTCCGCCTGGGGCCCCGGATCAACGCGTCGGGCCGGCTGGCGGACGCGGCGCTCTCGGTGGAGCTCCTTCTTTCCGAGGATCCCGAGTTCTCGAGGACCACCGCGGCGCAGCTCGACGCATTCAACCGCGAGCGCCAGGACATCGAGCGGAAGATCACCGAGGAGGCCGAGAGGATGGTCGAGCAGCGCTACGCCTCGGATGCCGGCATTGTCCTTTACAGCGACGACTGGCACCCCGGCGTCGTCGGGATCGTGGCCGGCCGGGCGTCGCGGCGCTATAACCGGCCCTGCATCGTCCTCGGGAACGAGGGGGAGCTGGCCAAGGGCTCGGGCAGGAGCGTCGACGGCGTCAGCCTCGTCGAGATCCTGGCCAAGTGCGCCGACGGGCTCGCCAGCTGGGGAGGGCACCCGATGGCGGTCGGCATCTCGCTTGCGAAGGGGGAACTGGAGGGCTTCCGGGCGCGCTTTGCCGCCGCCGTGCGCGACCACGTCGGCTCGGGCATTGAGGAGGCGAGCCTCGACATCGCGGCCTGGCTTTCCCCGGACCAGATCACGGAGGACTTCATGGAGGAATTGGACGCGCTCCACCCCTACGGCCAGGGGAATCCCGAGCCCGTGTTCGGGATCCGCAGGGTTACCCTGCGGCGCAGGCCCGAGGTATTCAAGGAGCGCCATTTCAGGTTCTGGGTGGGGGATTCGCGGGGACGGCAGGTTCCGGGCGTCGCCTGGAAGATGGCCGACCGGGTTCCCCCCGTCGGCGTACCGGTTGACCTGGCGGTTGAGCTCAATTGGAACTTCTTCAATGACAGGAGGCTGCTGCAGCTTGAGCTCATCGACTGGAAGCCGTCGCGCTAGGCGGCTTTTCTCGCTTGCGCTTCCGGGGCCAAGGCAGCTTTTTGTCTGGTTCAAATACGCACCCGTAGCTCAATTGGATAGAGCATCTGACTACGGATCAGAAGGTTGGGGGTTCGACTCTCTCCGGGTGCACCACTTTCAGGGGAGAATGAAAAACAGGGGACGGAAAGGGGACAGGCTGCTACCGACCAAAGACGCATTATTTGGCGCCGAATATCGAGCCTAGCTCGGCTGGTACATTATCACGATCCAGATGGTCGATTGGCCGTCCGGCCGCTGGAACGTAATCTGCGGATTAGTGATGCTGGGATTTGCGGTCAGCCAGGTGTTCACGATCGAGTCGAGGTTTTGAGTATTCGAGTCGATGACGAACGATTTTACCTGGTACATAAAATGGTTAACCCCCGGTTATATCTTTCAGGTGATCGCGGATTTCCTGCAGGATATCAGTCTGCTTCTGGAATAGTTCGTTGCTCGGCGTCTGAGCAAATGGAGTGGCGTTTGGCGCGCTGAGAGGCACTTGCCCGATCATCTGCATGTGCAGGTCCTGTAGCCGCTTCTCGATGCCGGGGACGGCCGCCCTGGCCGCCGGCGTGTCGGCATTGTTGTCCACCATCAGCTGCTTCTGCAGGTCGGCCGTCTCGCCGCCCAGCCAGGCCTGGTTATTTGACGCCGAATACTTGTCCTGAAGCTGCTGGTTGCCGAAGCCGACGCCGTAGAAGCCGGTGTAGTTGGGGTTGTAGCCGGCGAAGGCCTTGGCATCGAACTGCGCGAGCGGCTTGCCATCCGCATCATGGACCCATCCGGAGTAATCTGGGGGGGCCTTACCTTTGTCGCCTTTGCCACCCCCGCCCCCACCATTGCCTCCACCGGACGTCGGCGGCTGCGGGTACTGCGGCATGTTCGAAATGATGGTCGAAAGCTTTTGTGCGCCGTCGATCATCTGCCCTTGGGCGGTTAAGGTTTGTTGCGTGGAATCGGCCTGGCTCTGCATCTGGTCGGCCGTCTGCATGGAGGCGTCGCCCAGGTTTGTTTCGCCGGCAATGGCCTGATTTGTCAGGTCGACCGCCTGCTGCAGCTTCGCGTTCTGCTGGATCAGCGCCGTCAGCAGGTCCCTCTGCTTGGCATTGAGGTTGTCGACCCCGAGGCCCACCAGCTGGTCAATCTGGTACTGCACCTGCTTCTCCTGCGACTGGAGCTTCAGCAGCTTCAGCTGATCGTCCGACAGCGAATTCAGGTTCTCCAGCGCCGGGTTCTCCTTGATGAAGATCGCCAGCTGGTCCTGCTCGGACAGCGCGGTCGCCTTGCGGATCGACTCCTCCTTGGCGGCGATCTCGACGCGGGCGGCTGCCGCGGCATTCAGGAACAGCTCGGTGTCCTTTTGGTTGCTGGTATTCTGCGCCGACAGCTCGGTGTAGTGGGCCTCGAGCGCGCGGAGCGACACGATCTGCTCGTCGATCGTCTGGGTGTCGGCCTTGGCCTTTTGCTCGTCGTTCAGGCGCTGCACCATCTTGGTGTCGCTCTCGACGAGCAGCTCCTGGATCTTGGCCTTCTCGTCCTGGTCCTGCTTGTCCTGCTCGGCCTGGAGCTTTGCCATCGCGAGCTCGTCCTGCTTCAGCGCCAGCTCCTCCTTGAGATAGGCGAGCGACGCGGGATTGGTCGCCTCCATCTGGGCCTTTATCCGCGCCTGCTCGTCCAGATTGGCCGCGATCTTGTCCTGGAGGTTCATCTCCTGGTCGGCCAGCTGCTTGTCAATAGCCCCCATCTCCGCATTAACCTTGGCGGTCTCCGCCGGCAGGCTCTTCAGGTAGGCGTCATGCGCGGCCTTGATGCGGGCCAGCGTCTCGGTCGCAGTGTTCGCCATCTGCGTGTACTGCGCCTGGGCCTCGGGCGAGATCCCGCGCATCGTGTTGATCATGTCGCCGATGCCGTCGCCGATGGCCGGGAAGATCCCGATCGCGCTGGTGAAAAACCCGACGACCCCGCTCTTCGCGTCGCCGATGCCGTCCTTGAGATCAAGCCAGGCCTGGGACTGGTCGCTGATCGATTGCCCGGTGACTTCGGCGGCCTGCCGCTCCTGCTCCGCGGCGTCCATCGCGGCCGACGACAGGTCGCGGATTCCCTTCACGGCCTCCATGAAGACCACGGCGCCGACAAAGCCCTGGCCGATCTCATTCACGGCCCTGCTGGCTCCGGTGGAGAAGCCCTTCATCATGATCGAGGCCTCCTCGGTGGAGGCCCGCAGGTCGGTGGTGTCGCCCCCGAAGTGGGCGACGATCGCGCTGTCGAAGCTCATTTGGCGGCCTTTTGTCGCGCCGCTTCGATCGCCAACCTTGAACGCTCTTTCAGGCTGTCGACCTTGGCCGATAGAGCGGCGTTCCCGGCCATCACCGTTTCGTTTCGCTTAATCAATTCGGCGCGCTCGAGCTTGATCGCGGCGAGCTCTGCGCGCAGCCGAAGGAATTCTATATCGATCTCCTCGAGCTCCGATTTGTATTCGTCCTGTGTCATGGAAGGAGAGGCCGGCGGCGCCGTATGAATTCACAGGGAATTGCCCGCTCCCTGGGTGGAGGGTGTCTTCAGCACCCTTTCACCGCGCCGCCGGCCAAATTCAGGTTGCAGCCGAATCCTTCGGTTCGGCGTTAAGCTCCTGGCTCACTAGGCGCCCATCCTCGATCGCCTTTGCGAGCTCGCGCTCGAGACGCGGGATTATCTCCCGCTCGAGCAACTTCGCCGCTTCGCGGGCGCCGGCGATCCATTGGCCAAGGCCGACATGCCGGTCGACCCCTTGCATTCCACTACATGAGCCGCGCCGGCGCCTCATGTAGCATTCCCCGAGATTATGCTGTTCCAAGCTCTCCTTGAGCACCACAAGCACATTCCGCTCGTCCTCCAGTTCCCCGCGAAGGGCCTTCATCTGGGCATTCGCGCGATTTGCGGCATATACGGCTTCCATCTGTTGGTCGAATTCTCCGCTTAGCGCAGCCGCCTCGATGATATGGCGCCGGCGCCGGTCCAGAATCTTCTGAAGAGCTGGCGGCAGTGCCTCGCCGCGGCGTTCACGAGCTAGGATCTCAACCATCTGCTCGGCGGCGCCGCGTTCGCAAAGGCCGGCTTCAGCGAGCTCACTGGCGAGGCCCATGCGGGTTTCCGGCGTGTCGAGCCGAACGCCGGAGTCCATCAGGCGCTCAAGTGCTTTGTGGCCGGTCATGATTGACCCTCTGCCGGCTTCCGAACGCGAGAAGCCATTATTCGGCGAAAGCTGCGATTTGCGTGGGCGATCTCGTCTTTTGCCTTCCTGGTTTCTTCTGCCAACCACGGTCTCGTGCGCGGTGAGGCCTCGGCGGCCTGGCGTCCGAACGATGCAAAGCGCTCGCGGCGTTCACCCTCGAGGACCGCCTGACTGATTCGCTGGCTCACGTCGCCTGTCGCATTACGAACTGCCTTGGATACGTGTTCCTCGATCGCCTTTTTCAAAGCGAGGGGATCCTTTCTCGAGACCAAGGAATCGATATTGAATCCGGCCTCTGCGAGGAGGCGGCGCGCGCAGCGGCCATCATTGATTTCGGCCGCTCTCTTGATCATCGGATCGTACCGCGACGTATCGGTGCGCCCGGCGGCGCTCCCGGGATATTTTGAGGTAATAATCATGGGCGGCATCTTACTCCCAAGTGGTCGCCGCCGTCGCGGCGTTACCCGGTGGTTTATTGTCGGGACTTGCCAAGGCGACGCCAGGCGCTCAGGATGGCCTCGTGAATCTTGATGATTCATCGGGGGTAGAAGCCCGACAAACGGAGACCAAAATTGCGGCCGCATCGAAAGCGGGGAGGGCACTCCGTGCCCAACTTCTACCCCTGCCAGTAGGTGCGGCCGCCCTTTGGAGGTAAGATGAAAGCAGTCCAGACTGAACAGTCCATGCGCCTAGTTATCGAGGCCCAGGTCCCGCGGCGGGATCTCGAGGTCCTCGCCCACCTGGCGGCGCGTCAGAACCGCCGGCCGGCCGACGTCGGCACCGATCTAGTCATCGGCTCGATCGCCAGGCTCCGGCAGATGTACAGCGACCCGGAGGGCCGGACGATCGCTGAGCTCGAGCAGGCCAGGCATCAGGCGGCCGATCGGCGCCGGCTCGTTAGAGGCCTGATCGAGACGACCAACAATCAAATGCGCGCCTGCGCCTGAGCCATGAATAATCCCGACGACCGAAATTCAGAAAGCCACCTCGCGCCCTTTGTGGCCGAAAATCTCGTGCCATTCTACGAGCTCCTTGGCCTTCCCGCCGAGCGAGCCATACGCCTCGAGGTGAACTACCACCTGGTCGAATTGACGCATGGCATCTTCGCCGGAAAGGCCGAGCGGATCCTTGAGTACATCGAGTACCCGACGAGAAACCAAGCGGCGGCGGCCGAGCGACGTATCATCGAAAGCCGTTTCGGGGAATTCATCCCGAAGCCCAACCTCTATTACGGCCGCTGCGGGCGCGGAGCCCGGTATATCGACGTGCCGCTGATCGGCAGGTCCGCAGAGCGATTATTCGGCGCCAAATAAGGCGTGGCCCGCACCCTCACAGACGAAGATATCGAGGCGATTGCCCGCCGCGTTGCCGAGCTGATCGGCCGCGGCGCGGCTTCGCCCAGGACAATCGACGCCGGCGCCATCTATTCCGTCGAAGAGGCCGCGGCGCTAACGGCGATGCACACAGACACCCTGCGGCGAAAGCTCAGGACCGGGATGATCACCGGCAGCCGGCGAACCGGCGAGTGGCGGATCCGGGGAGCCGAGCTGCTCAAGCTGGCGTAGCGTCGGCGGTATTTGGCGCCAAATCTAGGCGGGCCGGGTTCAATTCATCGCCCCAAGGCAGTAGATCTCGCACCCAAGCGACAATTACGACGTCGCCCTTGCGGTCTAAACAGAGCCTAAGCCAAAAGGGGCCAACCAGGTAGGGACTTGTCTGCGCCAGTGGGTCCTTGGGTATATCTCGGTCGCAAACGACCCACCAGACGACGCAGGCGCGGTTTATAGCCTGTTCCAGTTCCTCCAGGCGCTCCTTTATGCGCTGGCTCATGCTGCCCTGGCGGTTGTAGAGATCGGCGACCTGCATCGCATTGGCCGGGTTCACGCCCGCGCCCTCCCATCGCTGGATGGTACGGACGTTCGCGCGCCAGAAAAAGGCGCTGTCCTCCTGGGTGATCTTCCTGGGCGGCTTAGGCGTATTCACGACATGACGTGGTTTCTGAAGATTGGTCGCGCGAGAGAGCGGGTCGAGAGGCGCCCCACCTGTGCACGGCCGGCAGGTTAAAAAGATTCCTTATGGGGGTAGCTTGGCCTTGGCGTCGAGCTGCTCCAGCGCCTGGACGACCTGCTTTTGCTCGCCGAGAGTGAGACGCGTCCAGTCGTCGCCCGACTCGTGGCCAACCCAGTTTGGGTAGTCACTGAGCATCCGCTGCTTCCATCGAGTGGGCGTCGCGAATGATTGCCGGGCCTCCTCTGGCCGCTGAGCGAAATTGCCCCAGTACTTGCTCAGCGCGTTTGGCGTCAGCGTCCATGTCGGGTGCGCCTGGCGGTATGCCTGGGCCCGCCTGGTGATCTCGGCGGCGTCGAGTTCTGGCGTGACGCGCCTGATCTCTGCCAACGCGACAGCGCACGCGCGAGCCGCTGTTTGCGTCATCTGCATTGGCGCCGATCCGCCGGCGATCGCCAAGGCGTCGAACAAGGGATCTCGCGCCCGTGCCGCTGGCGGCCGGGCAAGACCTTCATGGGGTACCTTACCTGTAGTACCTTTGTAGTCCGTTTGGCGGACTAGGGTCAGGTCCGTTTGACGGACTGGTGAGGCATCCGCTTCTGGTACTAGTCCGTTTAGAGTACTACTACGTCTCATGGACTGGTGGCCGGAAGGGACGATCAGTTTGTAGGTGTTCGAGCGCCGCCCCTCGCTTCGCATCGCGAGACTACGGCGGATCAGGCCGCGTTGCTCGAGTTGCTTAAGACAGGCGGAAACCGTCTGGACCTTCTTAATACCGCAATCCCTGGAGATCGTCTCCACCGTTGGCCAACAGCCGTCTCCGCGGCTCCAGAGGCTCAGCAGGACCCGAAATGCGTAGGGTTCCAGGCCAAGCGAATCCAGCCAGGCTGGAATGAACGGGCGGCCATCGCTCATTGGCCTCACTAAAGTCTCCGGGTAGACGATCGCTTGGCGAGCCACTCCAGAATGGCCGATTCGCTGAAGACGATTTTGCGAAGACCAAGCCGAATCAACGGCACGTTGTTCCTATGAACAAAATCCCAGAATGCGCACTTTCTGTGCGGACTGTAGCCAAGGATCTTCATAGCCCAAGCGGTGTCGCGAATCAACAGCTTGTCGTCGGCAGTCATTTGCCGACAAAACTATACTAATCGCTTAGTTCCGTCGCGGCGTTACCCGGTGGTTTATTGTCGGGGATATGCGCTTTATCCAGCGTTCGACTGTTCGATGATCAGGAAGAGCTGCGTCGCTCGGCATGGTGTGATTCAAAAAATCTAGCGTGAGGCTTGCCGAAGGTTTGAAGGGCGGCCAATCGGCAATTGGTCCTTTGCTTCCCCGGCTTTTCCAAAAAAAATCTTCCTCTATCTCATTTTTCGATTTGGGCTTTCTGCCGACGCTGCATGTGCTAGTGCAAATTTGGACAAAGAGAGCGGTTTGGGCGAATGCCGGGTGAACATTGCCGATCTGCTCCCATTTCGCATCAAACTCGGCGATAAAATACAGAAGAACGTCTCGGCGAATTACATATACCAGATTGCTTTTCATTTCGCGGATATTAACGGCCCTTCCCTGGGAAGCATACTTTCGACGGAGCTGATTCGCCTCTTCGCTAGGCCCGTCGTCGCATTCGATAAATTCACTTACTGCGTCGAGAATCTGGCCATCAGTCAGCCCTTCTTTTCTCTTGGATCGAATAAATTTTGCTGCGGGAGTTCCGGCTATATTACCGAATATTCCCGCGCTAATAGAGTCGGCTCCGGACAGCTGCTTGAAATCGAATCCCTTCGTCCTCATGCGGCGCCGAATTTTTCAATGTTGGCCAGCGCTCCGGGCCGAATTCCAAACCATGCGGCGCCTTCATCCTTTGTAACGAGCTCGCGGTAGTGCTTGTGTATTACGGCTACCGAATTGCCCGCTTCTAGGGCCGTTTCAGCAATGTTGCCAGTGGCCGCGACATTGTAGCTGACGAACGAGTGGCGAAAGCAATTTTCCGGTAGCGTGATTTTCGCACAACGAGCTATATTTCGGATCCGATCAATCGCGAGATTCGTGCATACGTCGCCCTTGCGGTCAGCGCATAGCAGTAACCAGGCGACAGCGGAATCCGATATGGTGACAATCCGACGGGCAGGCGTCCCGCGCTTTCCTTTGCTTACGCGAAGGTGGCCGCGCTCGAGCTCGATATCCTCCCATCTCTGGGCATGAATTTCTCCACGACGCAGACCACAGAAGCCGGCCAGGACGAGGGGGGCGAGGTATTCGTGATGCTTGGCGCGGAATAGCTCGAGCAATTTCTGATAGGTCGCCGGCGAGATAATGCCAATCTCTAGTGGCGCTTCGGCTGCGCGATCGGTCAGCTCTGCCTCGGTTTTCACCTCGCGCGGCAGGTTACCCTGGCGCTGCGCCCATCGCCAGAGCGCAACCAGCTGCTTGCGGAAGGTGTTACGCGTCGATGGGTGCTCGCGACGTGCCAACCAGGTGCCGAGCTCGGCCGCGCCAACGCCGTCCAAGCTCCGGTCACCGAAATCGGCCTTTAGCTCGTCAAAAATATGGTTGTGGTTTCTTACCGTTTGGATCCCGGCCGCCGTCTTCGCCTTCAGATATACAGTCGCGAGTTCCCCGATCTTAATATGCTTGTGGCCACCACGGTTTCGGGCCGCCCAGAATTCCGCAGCCGGTAGGAGCGGGCCGCCGATAACCTGCCGGGCATGGGCCCACTCCTCGAGCGCCGCCTTGACTGTTGATTCGCCCGCTAAGGCACGCGCAATCTCGAGCTCGTCTCGGTCCGACCTGGTTAGCTGCGCTCCCTCCTCGCGGCCGATTGCCAGCTGCTCGGCCTTCGACCGCGCCGCCCTTATTGCCTCGTCCTCGTCGGCGAATTTTTCACGCAGGCGGCCGCCAGCGGATTTCCATGCAAGCACGTAGGCCCAGCCGCTGGCGTTTGTCGTGTGGGCGTTTCGGTAGAGCTTAACGGTGACATTCGAGACCGTGATAGACCTCGGCCAGTCGCTGGTCTTCCTGCCCATAAAGGGGACAATAGGGGACAGACGTACCTTGACAAGGCTAGATGAGGCTTTACCCCTCAGAGGGTGACCGGGCTAATCGACTCCCTCCGGGTGCACCACTTTTAAGACCGCTAGTGCCACCCCAGTGCCAATTTTTGGCTGGGGTGGCCTTTTTTGAGGATTCGGTGGGGTCTTGGAAAGATTGTTGAGTCGAACCTAAAACAGCCGAATGGCGAATCAGAAGGTTGGGAGCTAAGCAGTCTGCAGTCCGGGAATTTATCGCGCGGTATCCTGGAAACTCCATCGACGAGGCTCTGCTAGGGAATTTGGGAACCGGACCATCGCCAATCCATTCAGTTTTATTCCTTTGATGCCGGCTGCAGCTGCCGCATGGCTTTACGGCAGCCAAAAAATTGTCCTGCTGCGCAGATTTTGCGCGAAATCACGGGTTTCGGTACCGGACGAACAATCGAGTGCTCGGTTCGTGGTATTCATGCTGTGCTCTGCAAAAGCCCCATTATCGCGGAAAATGCGCGCTCCAATGTCACGTTTCCTTAAAAAGGGAACATTGGTGCGAACGATGCGCCAGGGGAGGGGATTGACGCTTGTGAAGGTTATATATTCCCTCCCGTGGCAAAAGATACCCATGAGCATCAACGAACGCCCAATTCCGTGGTTTAGCTGGGACGACGTACTGGAGCGCTTTGGAAAATGGCTCCTAGTAGGCTCCATGATAGCGGCAAGTTTGCCTGCGATCCCAGGATTACTGGGCTGCATAACGCTACTCGTGATATTCGCCTCCGAAAAGCAGAATCAGGCCCACCCACTCATTCGCAGGTATAACGAACTTCGAAAGAAGAGGTGGCGCACGGAGGAGGAGGAATCAGAGTTTAAGGCGTACGTGAGATGGAATAAGAAGCATCGAAGGCGTCCAAGTGCAAAGGCTGGTATCTTGGGCTATATCTTCTGGATTCTGGTGGTAATTTATCTAATTGGTATCAAGGGATTCGCGAGAAACCAATGGCTATAATCCTTAGGTAGACTCCGTGGATCCAACGCTTTTCTTTTCGTGGCAGTCTGATGTAAACGAAAAGTGCAATCGGTACTATCTCAGGAGAATAATTCACCAATCATTGGAGAAGGCCAATACGTCGGCAACGATTGAGGAAGCAATTCGGTATGATTCCGACACTACCGGCGCCGCCGGATCGCCTGATATTGCGGCTACAATCTTCGAGAAAGTGTCGCTATGTGAAGTTGCCGTATTTGACGTAACGCCGATTAGCTTTCTTGAAGGACCTCCGCGGAAATCGATTCCGAATCCCAATGTCATGATTGAATTGGGGTACGCTGCGCACGCCATAGGCTGGGAAAGGATAGTTACGGTGATGAACACCGCTTTTGGAGGCAAACCGGAAGAATTGCCCTTTGATGTCCGCTCTCGCCGCTTTCCTCAGATCTATTCGTTAGGAGATGAACGACAAGTTAGACCCGAAACTGATGCACAGCTTGCAGGAGGACTCTGGCAGCGCATCGGTCTGTGCCTAGAAGCTCTTCATGCGCAAGTAGAAAGAGCTCTTCGGCGACTAAATCGAGATTGTCTTACTTTTCTGGACGTATTCGGGCCCCACGAATATTTCAATTGGGATCTGGACAAATACGGGCAGGTTATAGATCGATTGCTCGATCTAAAGCTAATATATTGTAACTCAGATCCGATGAAAAAGGCCTATGCTTACCATTGGACGCACCTCGGTAAAAGAGTACATTCCGAATATAGGAAAAGAGAGTCGATCGTCGCGGAGAAAAAGGAAGCTTGAATGAACGCGTTTAAATGAAAATGCAGACGACGGACCTAACGTCTGGTAAAACCGGCTAACAGGCGTTGACCGTTTTCCTGGCCCAAATACAAGGAGGACATGGAATCAGGGTTTGGCGGTCAGGACTACGACGACGCTCAGCGGGAAAGGCTTTTCTCGGCTGGCTGACGTGCCGCCAGAGTCCGATTGGTTTGCCAACCTTACGAACCCGAATACGCGGCGGTCCTACAAGGGAGACGTCCGGTCGTTCATGGGCTTCCTAGGAATCGAGCAGGGGCAGGACCTACGAAAGGTGGTTCGGGGCCCATGCACCGGCAACCGTCCGCCGGAAGCTGGGGGCCATCTCCTCGCTTTTCGACTATCTTTGCGACCGGAACACGGTTTCTGGTAATCCGACCTCCAGAATCCAGCGCCCCAAGGAAGGCGCGAACCAGGGGAAGTCCCCGGCGATTAGCGATAAGCAGGCTAGGAGGCTCCTAGAGGTCCCTGGTGACGGCAGGGTACGTGGGGCCGAAGTCGCCGGCCTTAAGCTCGGCTGCAAGAGCCCTGCGACCTACACGAGTGTTTATATCTATCCCCGGCTCCGGTCAGACCTGCCGAGCCAGGCCTTCCCTCCGCCAGGGATGGACAACCGACGTCAGCTGTATCAACACCAACCAACCATCCAGACCGACTCTGAGGGTGGCTCGATAAACCGGATCCGATCAACCAGCACGACGATCTTCTGGCGCTTGGAATTATGCGTCGATTGGTGTCGTCGCCACTTTATGGAACGCAGATTTGATTGATTTGCATGCGGAGCGAAAGATAACGATTCGAATGCGTTCTACCAGATTGAGGCACTCGACGAGAGTGCGCGCATCTTTCTGTTTCGCGATTAGCAATGCAATGCTACCATACTAATTCTTCTTGTATTTATGTCCTAATAGCTTCGTTAATGAATCCGCGTAGGTCTTTCTCGAAACGCCTGCATCAGGGAAACGAGAGTGCAATAGAAGTGAAAGTCCAAAAAATGGGACCGCGCTGGCCGCCCCGTAGATCTGGAAACAGGAGAACCGGTCTTTTTTCCGGCGACGCCACTTCAGTATTTACCGGCGCCTTTGCCTGCAAAAAACCGTCTTCGGTGACCAGATTGCTTTGATCGGCCTCAGCAGCGCGGGCATCATTTGAGAATCGTTACCGAACAGCCCGATTTCGCAGGGGAAGCCCCCATTCCCGACGAGATGGATCGCCTCTTGCGATCCGAGTATTTCATGCGCCTGGATATTCCGCCCATGGGCAACTACAAATCATTGTCCTACATTCGGGGCGATCTCGGCCTGTTCGATGTCCATCCCGCAAACTGTGTCGTTAACGCCGACGGCGAACCAATTTCGATCGACTTCATTCTAAGAGAGCTCGCCGACAAGGATCGTGCGACACTTGTGAGTCGGATCGTTTGACCAGGCCTTACGCCGCTCCCCTTGGGATACAAAGCGATGAGGCTCAAGGCACGCCGGGTCCTCGCATTCACCCTGGTCCTGGCATGCATGGGGTTCCTCCAGGTATGGATGAGGCAGGCCCCGCTTCCCGCGCTGATCCACGGGCAGTCGAGCGGGGACCTGACCGACTCCTACACGGCGGCGTTGGCCCACGGTAAGAGCTATTTTAACGATCCCCGCGCGGGCAGGCTGCACGATGTCTCCTTCTTCAAGGGCCGAGACTACGTCTACTACGGTTTGGCGCCCTTCATCTTTCCCCTAGTCCCATGGCATGCCCTCACGCACACCTTTCTCTCGAGTGAAGCCTGCATCCTCGCGGCACTCTGGGTAGGATATGCAGCCTACGGCGCGGGGCTCCTGATCCTTTTCCGGGGCGACAACCGGCCCATCGTCGACCTGCTGCTGCCCGCTGCCTTCCTGGCGCTGATCCTGGCAAGCGGCACCTGGCCGCTCACGGACTACGCGCGGATCAACGAGCTGGAGTCAGCCTTCGGATACGCGAGCCTTGCGGGGGCCCTGGCGGCACTCGCCGCGGCCCATTCATTGGCCGGGAGGCGCAAGGTGATGCTGGCGGCCGCTTCCTTCTGCGCAGGCGTGGCGGTGGCCTGCCGCCCGAACTGCCTGCCCGCAGCCGCTGTCGTCGGGATAGCGGTGGTCCTCTCCGCCGCCCGGCCGGAAGGCACCATTGGCAAGAGGCTCGGCGCCGCAGCGGCCTGCGGCGCGCCGCTGGCTTTGGTTCTCCTGGGGCTCGGGGCTTGGAACCTTGCGCGCTTCGGCAGCGCCCTTGAATTCGGGATGCGGTACGGGACCGGCGTCACCAGCCGCGCGGCCAATGGCGCCCTCAGCGTCTCAAACCTGGCGTACAACCTCGACTGCTATGTCTTTGGCGGTGTCCGCTGGGGCGCCTATTTCCCGTTCATCGAGGGGATGAAGGAGGGCCTCATTGCGCTTCCGAAGGGTGCGCACGAGCCGATGGACCGGGTCTACGGGGCATTGACGCTTTTTCCGGTCCTCGTCTGGGCCGCCGGGGTACTTCGGACCCGGAGGGGCCTGGGATGGGTCCTCCTGCTTTCCGGACTGGGCAACCTCCTCTTCCTCTCATTGCTCGGATTCGGGTCCTACCGGTACCTTTGCGATTTCCTGGGGCCGCTGGCCTTCGCCGCGGGAATCGGAATCGTCGGCATGGCCGACGTCCCGGGACGGCTCCTTCGTCGGGCGGCTGTCGCGGCCCTCGTGCCGGTCCTTCTCTGGAGCACGGCCATGGGCGCCTGCGAGCTCGCCTCGATAAGCCGGAGCAACCACCCGAAGGGTTTCGAAAGCACCAGGCTTTCCCGCGCCATGGAACCGCCGTTCGACAATGCCGCGTATGCCCTCGAATGGGTCCTTCGTACCGGACCCCGCGCCCTGCGCATTCGCCTGGTCCTGCCCACTGGCCGGTTCGGCAAGTCCGAGCCCCTGATGGTGTGCGGAGACCCTGGCCTCGAGGATTTCCTGTACCTCTACTACACGGCGCCGGGGCTCATGCAGGTGGGGTTCGAGTCGATGGGCCACGGCGGCCCGGTGTCGGCGCCTTTCCCTGTGGACTACGGTCGCCCCCATGTCGTCGACATTGTCCTCGGCAGTTTCCTTCCGCCGGATGGCCATCCGTGGCTGGGGGGGGTGGACAAGGCCGAGCTCAGGAAGGAGCGCGGGGCCGTCCGCGTGGAGGTCGATGGCCGGGTGGTTCTTGATGGGCTGGCTCAGCCGCACCCGGTGGAAGCCAGGATGTTCGTGGGGGAAAGCCCGGACGATGCGGCCTTCGGCCGGAGGTTCACGGGGACCCTCCTGCAGGTGGACTGGCCGCTGCTGGGCGGCCCGGGCCTGCCTCCTCTGGCGGAGCGGGACCAGCCGCAGGCCGATTCGGGCGGCGCGCGCTGAGGCCCGCGTGCGGGCCCCGGGGGACTCGCCGCGGGCACGGCGCAGAGGATCGCCTGCCAAGCGCGACATTGCGCCAACGTGCGGCGGCTCCCAGGCTGCGCTCCCTATGACCCTCAGGACCCTGAAAGTTCTGGCCTCCCTCCTCATTATCGGGTGCGTGGCCAGGGGTGCTACGGACGACCAGGCCCGCCTCCCGGTGATCGTTGGCAGCGCTTATCCGAATCAAGCGTCGGGCTCATTGGTCAGCGCGATCTCAAGGACCGATGCAGCAGCGAAGGCGTCCACCGGGCGCGGCCGCCTCATGCGGCTCTACCAGGGCGTCGTGGCCGGTCCCGACACGGGCAAGTATTACGCCACCATCGAGGCCGACTCGTTTGCCGACATCACCGCAGCCACCAACCTTGCCCACAAGCTCCTGGCGAGGGAAACCGCTGACGCGGCCTTTTTCACGTGGCACGGCGGATCGGTGGCCCTCAAGGCGGAATACTACGAGGGCGACTACGATGGCGAGTGGGTCTACCTGACCTTCGCCCATGTGACCAACGACCCGGCCTACCTGCAGGCGATGAGAGACGGCCGCGTGCTGTTCGACGCGCACGGCCTGAAGGACATCAAGATCAACCTCTACAAGGTGTCCCTGGGGCGCTCCGAGGTGACCCACGAGGTCGCCATCTGCGCGCCGACCGAGGAGCGGATCCACGCGCTCATGGACGCGATGTCGGCCCCCTGGATCGCCGGATGGCTGTCCAGCCTTCCGAAGATGCGCTCGATCGTGAGCAACGGCCTCTACCACGACATCGTTCCCTGAGGAGCAACGCCTGCGCCGCCGGGCGGCGTTCAGGCAGGCCTGAAGCTAACAGGGCGCCAAACGGCCGGGGCGCCCGATTCCAGCCCTTTCGGTGGGCGCCGGCTGGTGCGGCGCCCTGCGAGTTGGCCCTAGGGGTTGGAAGCGAGCGTCCCGGCCGTGTTCGCGGCCACGGAGGCGCTGTCGGCCTTCGAGCCGTCTGCAGTCCATGAGGACTGCTCGTCGGCGAGCTTCGTCATCATGCCGTGCAGCTGTGCGTAGGCGACCGGCCTGTTGGCCTCACGGCTCGCGATGGTCGTCGTCGAGCAGGCGCTCGAGAGAAGAGCAGCAGCTGTGAGGAGGAGGGCGGTAGCGGTGCGGGAGAGGGTCTGGTTCTTCATTTGAGTATTATGATTTGGCTGACGTCGACACCATGGGTCCCCCCTAAATTCGGCGCAGTTTTGGAAACTACGTATCCGGGGGGGAGACTACGTAGGCCGGACTTGGCCCCACGGGAGGGGTGATGGGGGCTTTCCCCATGGGCGATTCATAAGATATTGTTTAATAATAAATTAAGAATTCACCGCTTGACGAAAAATTGACGTACCCTGGCGCCATTGCATTCGGGGCGGCGCCGCCCAACTTGTCCGCACCATGAAAGCCCTTGCCATACTGGCCTTCGCCGCCGCGGCGACGGTCGCATTTGCGGCCGGCCCGGCGATCGTCGACATCTCCCAACCCGACCTCGACGCGGCCGTGCGGGCCAAGTCGGCCACGATCCTCGACGTGAACGGAACGGAGTCCTACGCCGCGGGGCACATCCCGGGCGCAATCGACTTCGTTGCCCACAGGGGCGACATCGCGAAGCTCCTGCCCGCAGACAAGACCGCGCTCATTGTCGCCTACTGCGGCGACGTCCACTGCACGGCCTACCGCCAGGCCTATTACAAGGCACTCGACCTCGGCTACACCAACGTCCGGCACTTTGCGCCGGGCATCAGGGGATGGGAAGCGTCGGGCGAGCCGACCCAGAAGGGCGGAGGCTAGGGCGCAGCCGCCGCGGTCCTGTCGGGGTCAAAGTCCGGCATCACGAAACAGTAGGCGTCGTAGCGGATTTCGCTCCACGCCAGTTCGTGCAACGGACGTCCGGGATAGAGCGGAATTCGCACGGGTGTGAACCGCACGCGGACGCGGATCCTGGAGCGGCCCTGCGTCAGCGGCCGCGGGATGAGGAACTCGTCGTCGCGAAAGCGGCGGTTCGAGACCTGGACGACGTGCTGGGCCGCCCCGAGTTCGCCGTCGGGATTGGAGTAGATGCAGGCGTTGCTCCCCGCGAGGTACCAGGTGCCGGCCCTGTGCCAGGCCGGGGCGCCCGGCGTGTCGTCTGCGACGTCGACCTCGGCGCGCTGGTTCGGGAAGGCGTAGTCCAGTTTTCTCCGGAGCAGGACCCCCACGTTGGCCGGGTTGATATTGAGCGTGAATTCCGATGTCCCGGTCGTCGTGCGCCCCGTGTCCGTCTCGGCCGGAAATGCCTCCGGCGAGCCGGGGCCGGCGAGGTGGTCGACACCGAGTTCGTACCGGGAGGTGATCGAATAGGGCGCCGAGGCCTGGGGCGAAACGTAGCGGTGGTACTCCTCGTCCCGGGCGTCACAAACCTTCAGGCGGTCCGTAAGGACGAGCGACGCGCCCGGTATCCCGTACCAATAGGCGACGGAACGGTAGTGCTCCGTGGACTCGTCCGACCCGCCGTGCTCGAGGCAGATCCGCGCGTTCCTGCCGAAGGGCATCAGGTCGCCGAGGAGGAAGCGGTAGGCCGACTCGGTCATGTCCTCCGGCGCCGTTGCCGCTGCCGGATCGTGGGCCCCTGCAGGATGGCCGGCGAACGGGAGCGTCATGTTCCTGCCGCCCCAGTAGTCGCCGCCGCCGCACCACTCCTCGGTCCCCGTTCCCTGCGCCTGGGGCGTCCGGCTGTCGTCGAAGAAGAAGCGCGGGTCGCCCTCGAGCGTCGCGAGGTTCGCGCGGTCGGAGAAGATGAACGACGTGCCGACGAAGCTCCCCGTCCAGTTTCCGCCGCCCTCGGCCTTCGCCGTGTCGAGGAGCTCAAGGTCCTGTCCCGGCACCGGTATGCCGTGGTCCTTGTACGTCGCATGGAAGTAACCGAGGTCGCGCATCGGCTGGGCGACCGGCTGCGTCCGCACGCTCCAGTGCACGTCCCCGACGGGCTTTCCATTGCTGCTGGCGAGCCGGACGCTGAACTCCCGCCTGTAGGGCATCGGGAAGTAGCAGGACAGGTAGACGCGCTCGGAGTCGAAACGCACCACCATCGGGAAGGCCCTGACAAGGTATTCCTTGCCGCCCCGGTTGTAGAGGGTCCCCGCGCCGAAGAAGAGGGCGACCGGTGCGTCGATGGAGGGCGAGCTCCTGCCGTCCCAGGTGATGCTCAGGCGAGCCTCGCCGAAAGCAATCGCCTCGGACCGCGGGACACTGAGCTCGAGCGCACGGAGTTCCGTGGACGGAGACCCTCCAAGGGCCTTGCCCCCAAAGGTCAACGGCTGGCCGGCGGAAAGGTCGAAGTGGCCGTGGGTCTCGGTGGTGCCCGCTTCGCCGGCCTTGGGCGCAATGTCCGAGCCCGCGCTCGCGATCAGCCTGAGGACGCCGGCGTCGGGCGGGGAGGCGTCCCAGGTCCTGATCGGATGGGACAGGCGGGAGCCGCCGACATAGGTTGAATAGATGTAGTAGCCGGTTCCGTAGTGCGTGCGCGAGTAGCCCATGCGAAACGAGCGCTCGAAGGGAATGGGAACCCAGCTCAGGTCCGCGCCCATGGTCGTCGACCACGTGTAGGTGAGGGGCGACGGAAAGGCGACGGCCGGGATGATCACCGACCCGGGCGTCGGGTGCAGCGGGTTGGCGGTCGACGTCTCCGAGACGACATGGAGGATCCCGTCGACCGTGTAGCACCAGGGGCTCCCATGCCAGTGGTTGTATCTCGCAAAGCTGAGGACGCCGGGTCCCTCGACGTCGAGCGTCACGTTGTCGTCATCCGAGAGCTGGTAGAGGAAATGGCTGGCATCGGAGTTGCCCCCGCTCCGGTCGTAGGTGCTCCGCATGTAGGCCCGGGCCCCGATCCGCTGGACGGGCCACTCGTCCCAGTTGCGGTAGCAATCAAGCCCAACGGGGATGACGGGCGGCTGTGCCGGCTCCGCCGAAGCGGCCATCGGGGCCGCCAGGAGAAGGGCCAGCAGGGCGGGGGCGAAAGCGTGGCGGGGGGCGGGACCCATGGCCGACCATGTTGGCCGCCTTTCCGAAGGTCTCCAGAATTTTGTTCGGGACGCCCTAGACCACCGCCCGCGCCGCCATGTGGACGGCGAAGATGCAGATCGCGATGGCAAGCGCGACAAGGCCCAGGATGCGCGTGATGAAGAGCCGCTCCTCGGAAAGCATGGTCATGATGCGCATGCCGATCGTCGGGAAGACGAGGAACACGAGTCCCTCAAGCAGCTGGAGGACGCCGAACGCCGGCAGGATGACGAGCAGGCCATTCCAGTCCGGGTGGAAGGCCACGATGAGCGAGCCCCAGAGGACGCAGAAGAGGCCGTGGATCACCATCCCCGCCTCGCCCTCGCGCCGCATCCAGAGGAAATAGCGCGCCCAGGCGCGCGGCTGGAACACCAGCGACAGGCCCACCAGCGCGAAATTCAGCATTGCAAAAACCTCTATGGCTCGTTCGGAGGGCATGGGGATCAGCCTGACAGACAGGTTCTACGGGGATTTGAGCCCGTGTCACGCACTTGCGGCGCCGCGGGGCGGCTGCCCGGCGTAGTCCTCCACCAGCCGGTACCCGATCCCCGACTCCGTCCGCAGGTGCCGGGGCTTGTGCGGGTCGCTCTCCAGCTTCTGGCGGATGTGCGTCATGTGGACCCGCAGGTAGTGGGTGTTCTCCTCGGCCTTCGGCCCCCACAGCTCCCGGAGCATCTGGCTGTGCGTCACGACCTTTCCCCGGTGGATGACGAGGAGGCGCACCATGGCGTATTCCTTTGCCGTAAGCCGGACCTCGGCGCCCGCCTTGCGCACCACTCGCGCCGCCAGGTCGACCTCGATGTCCCCGAAGGCGACCACGGACGGCTCGTTCTCGCCGGGCGCCCTGCGCAGGATGGCCCTCAGGCGGGCGGTCAGCTCCTCGGACCCGAAGGGCTTCGTGAGGTAGTCGTCGGCGCCAGAGTCGAGCGCGCTCACCTTGTCGCGCTCGGCGTCAAGGACGGTGAGGACGAGGACGGGCACCTTCGACCATTCGCGTAGCTGCCGCAGGACCTGGAGGCCGGGCATGTCCGGAAGCCCGAGGTCGAGGATGACCGCGTCGGGCTGGCAGCGCGCCGCCTCCTCCAGGCCGGACGTGCCGGTATCGGCCTCGATGACGGCATAGCCCGCCACCTCGAGCGTGATGCGCAGCAGCCTCTGGATCTGGACCTCGTCGTCCACGACAAGGATGGTCGGCGATGGGGATGGCATGGGCTACTCCTGGGGGACGCTTCCGTGCTCGGTGAAGGGCAGGTAGACGGTGAGGACGGCGCCGCCGCCCGGGTTCTCGCCAGCCACGACGTCGCCCCCCTGGGCCGTGATGAACCCGCGGATGATCGAAAGGCCGAGCCCGAGGCCTCCCGCCTTGGCGGCGTCGCCCCTCTGGAATTTCTGGTAGAGCCGGTCCCTCATGGTCGCCGGCAGGCCCGGTCCGTGGTCGGCCACGGTGAAATAGATCCGCGACTTGCCCCGGTCGACGCCCGCCGTGAGGAAGATTTCAGTTCCGGGCGGCGTGTGCAACGCCGCGTTGAGCAGGAGGTTGGCGATCACCTGCTCCATGAGGGCGGCGTCGGCCTTGAAGAGCGGAAGGTCGCCCGGGATGTCGTACTCGAACCTGTGCCCGTCCAGGGCCTCGCTGACCCCGTCGATGGCGGCGTTCACGAGGTCGTGCCCGTCGCACCAGTCGAGGTGCGGCCTCAGGGCCCCGGACTCGAGCCTCGTCTGGTCGAGGAGGTTGCCGACGAGGCGGTTGAGGCGCCGCGTGGCGGTCTTGATCTCATGGGCGAGCTCCGAGCGGGTCGCGTCGTCGGCGGACGAGAGGTTCTCGACGGCCGAGCTCAGCACCGCCAGGGGCGTCTTCAGCTCATGGGAGACGCCGTCAAGGAGCGTCCTATGGAGCTTGTCCGACTCCGCCAGGAGCTTCTCGCGCTCGCTCGCCGCCCGCAGGTGCTCGCGCTCGACGAACTGTGCCAGCTGCGCGGCGAAGCTCTCGGCCAGGTCCCGCTGGGAAAGGTTGAGCGTCTTGTCGGGGGGCAGCCGCAGGATGAGGACGCCGATCGACACGTCGTCGCGCACGAGCGGCAGGTGGAACCCCTCGGCGGAGGGCAGGGTGTCCGTGAACCGGCCGGCCCTCTTGCGGTTGCGCCATACCCACTCGGCGACGCCCCTCTCCTTGTCGCTGACAAGGAACGAGCCCGCGAAGTGGGGGAGGACCGCCGAGCCGTTCTCGTCGATGAGGAGCAGCGCCGTCGTCGCGCCAAAGTAGGCGTCCGCCTGCCGCAGTGCCGCGAACACGGCGTCGTCCAGGGTGCGTGCGGCGCTCACGGCCTGCGTGAGGTGGAAGAGGGCGGTGGCCCGGTCCTCGCGCATGCGCTCGTTCTTCGCCTGGGCCCGGACGCGCGCCGTCAGCTGGCCCGAGATTCCCGACACGACGAAGTAGCTGATGAAGAGCAGCCAGTCCTCGAAGCGCGCGATGTTGAACGTGAACCTTGGCGGGATGAAGAAGTAGTCCCAGATGAGCGCGCTCGCGACACCGGCGACGAAGACCGGCCCCGGGCCCACCCGCAGGCTGAGCACGATCACCGCGAGGAGGAAGAAGAGGCCGACCGAGAGGTAGCCCGAGTGCGGGACGATGAACCAGCTGAGGGCGGTCAGCGCGGCGAGCGCCACGGCGACCTCCATGTACTCCTTGCCGGCTGGCGCCTCGATGGCCCTCCAGTTCATCCAGGTCCCCGCCTTCTCCGCTGCGCGCTCGGCGGGGACAACGTAGATGTCGATGCCGCCCGAGCTCCGCAGGAGCCTGTCGACGAGGTTGCCGCCCCGCAGGACATCGAGCCAGCGCGGGTTCCTCGACTTTCCGACGACGATCTGCGTCGCGTTGTTCTGGAGCGCCACGCGGACGAGGGCGTGGGCCACGTTGGCATCATGGGTGACGACCACCTCGGCCCCCAGCTCCCGGGCGAGGCTGAGGTTGGCCTCGAGCCTCCTCTGGGACTCGGGGTCCGGCGGGGTCGACGGCTCGACGCTGACGGCTATCCAGCTGGCTCCCTGGGACGCCGCCATCCGCCGGGTCCAGCGGATCAGCTGGGTCGACGAGGGGCTGGCGCCGACGCCGACGAGGAGCCGCTCCCCCGACCTCCAGATCGTCTTCAGCGTGCCGGCGGAGCGCAGCTCGCGCAGCCTCGTGTCCACGCGCTCGGCGACGAACCGGAGCGCCAGCTCCCTGAGGGCCGTCAGGTGGGTGTCCTTGAAGAAGTTCTCCGCGGCCACGGCCGCGCGGCCCTCCAGGTACACCTTGCCCTCGGCCAGCCGCCCCCGCAGGGCCTCGGGGGTGATGTCGACCAGCTCGATTTGGTCGGCGAGCCCGAAAACGGAGTCGGGCACGGTCTCATGGACGGGCGCCCCCGTGATCTGCCGCACGGCGTCTGCGCGGCTCTCGATGTGCTGGACGTTGAGGGTGGTCACGACGTCGATGCCTGCGTCGAGGATCTCGACCACGTCCTGGTACCTCTTCGGGTGGCGCGAGCCCGGCGCGTTGGTATGCGCGAACTCGTCGACGAGGACGAGGCGCGGGCGGCGGGAGAGGATGGCTTCCAGGTCCATCTCGGCGAGATCGATGCCCTTGTAGCCGATCCTCCTGCGGGGCACGACGGGCAGCCCCTGCAGGAGCGCCTCGGTTTCCGCGCGGCCGTGGGTCTCGGCGACCCCCACCACGAGGTCCGCGCCGTCCTTAAGCTCCTGCTGGGCGCTCCTCAGCATGGCGTAGGTCTTGCCGACGCCGGGGCACATCCCGAAGAAGACCTTCAGCTTTCCGCGCTGCTCCCGCTGCTGCTCACGGTTGAACGACGCAAGGAGGGCGTCCGGGTCGGGGCGTTCGTCGCGCATGTCCGGCCTACGAGGCTGACTGGGGTGCTGCCGGGCGCAAGCCGCGGCCGGGCGGCCCCAGCGGTACGTCAGGGCTGGAGCGAGCGCGGGCGGGGCCCGGCAGGCGCCGGCCACCCGATCCTCGAGGGCCCGTGCGGGCGGGCGGCGCCGTACTGGCCGACCGCGACCCCGACAAGGAACGTGGCCAGGGCGACAAGCAGCATGGGCCAGTTCCGCCGGGATTGGAACTCGGCATGCATGGCGGGCCTGTCACCTCGGGCCCGCGTAGGTCGCCGCATCCAGGGCGACATTGAGGCGCATGACGTTCACGCCAGGCTCGCCGAGCACCCCCAGGCTCCGGCCTTCCGTGTAGCGCGCGACGAGGCCCGTCACCTCGTCCAGGGGCAGGTGCCGCTCCCGCGCAACGCGGGGGGCCTGGTCGAGCGCGTTCGCCACGCTGATGTGCGGGTCGAGCCCGCTGCAGGATTCCGTGGCGGCATCGGCCGGCACCGGTGCGCCGGCTGGCAGGCCGTTGGCGGAGCGGTAGGCCTCCACCGCGGCCTTGATGCTATCGCTCAGCTTCTGGCTGGTGGGGCCGAGGTTCGTGCCGCCGGAACTCGTGGCATCGTAGCCCGTGCCCGCGGCGGAGGCCCTGGGAGCAAAGTAGCCGGCTCCGGAGAAATTCTGGGCGAGGAGGGTGGAACCCCGGACGGCGCCCGACTTGTCGAGAACAAGGCTGCCGTTCGCCTGGCGCGGGAACAGAGCCTGACCGACAGCCCAGACGGCCGCCGGGTAGGCCCCGCAGAGCAGGAGGCCGAGGACGAGGGTCAGGAGAACCGAGACCTTGAGCTCATTGAGGATGAATTTCATGGCTCAGACGAGGTGGACCGCGTTGACCAGCAGGTCGATGGCCTTGATGCCAGCGAACGGGATGACTATGCCGCCAAGGCCGTAGATGAGGAGGTTGCGCCGGAGCATCGCGCCGGCGCCGATGGGCCTGTAGGCCACGCCCTTCAACGCGAGGGGGACCAGGGCGATGATGATGAGCGCGTTGAAGATGACGGCGCTCAGGATTGCGCTGAGGGGCGAGGCCAGGTGCATGACGTTCAGGGGCGCTATCGCGGGAAAGGCGCCGACAAGCATGGCGGGGATGATGGCGAAGTACTTGGCGACGTCGTTCGCGATGCTGAACGTCGTCAGCGCGCCGCGCGTGATGAGCAGCTGCTTTCCGATCTCGACGATGTCGATGAGCTTCGTCGGGTTGGAGTCGAGGTCGACCATGTTGCCGGCCTCCTTCGCCGCCTGCGTGCCGGTGTTCATCGCGACGCCGACGTCGGCCTGGGCGAGCGCCGGGGCGTCGTTGGTGCCGTCGCCCGTCATGGCGACGAGGTGACCGGCCGCCTGCTCGTCGCGGATGCGCGCGAGCTTCATCTCCGGCGTGGCCTGCGACAGGAAGTCGTCGACCCCGGCCTCGGCGGCGATCGCCGCCGCAGTGAGCGGGTTGTCGCCGGTGATCATGACCGTGCGGATGCCCATGGCGCGGAGCTGGGCGAACCGCTCCTTTATGCCGCCCTTGACGACGTCCTTCAGGTGGACGGTCCCAAGGACCTCGCGGCCCTCGGCGACGACGAGGGGCGTGCCGCCTCTGCGGGATATGTCGTCCACCGCGGCGCCGACGTCGTCCGGCCAGGCGCCCCCCTGCGCCTCCACGCAGGCCCTCACGTTCGCGGCGGCGCCCTTGCGGATCGAGCGGCCCGGCCCGGCGCCGGAAGCCGCCTCGAAATCCACGCCGCTCATCCGCGTCTGGGCCGAGAAGGCGACGAAGTTGGCCCTGCCTCCGCTGATCTCCCGTGCGCGGAGGTTGTGGCGCTCCTTGGCGAGTATGACGATGCTCCGGCCCTCGGGTGTCTCGTCGGCCAGGGAGGCGAGCTGCGCAGCCTCGGCCAGCCTGTCTGCCGAGATGCCCGGTGCCGGTACGAAGTCCGACGCCATGCGGTTGCCGAGCGTGATGGTTCCCGTCTTGTCGAGCAGCAGGACATCGATGTCGCCCGCGGCCTCCACGGCGCGGCCGCTCATCGCGAGCACGTTGCGCTGCAGGAGCCGGTCCATCCCGGCGATGCCGATGGCGCTCAGGAGGCCCCCGATCGTCGTCGGGATCAGGCAGACAAGCAGCGCGATGAGCGCCGTTATGGTGAAGTCCACCTTCGAGTAGATGCCGTAGGGGCGCAGCGTGATGATGACCAGGAGGAAGATGAACGTCAGGGCGGAAAGGAGGATCGTCAGGGCGATCTCGTTCGGCGTCTTCTGGCGCGTGGCCCCCTCGACGAGGCTGATCATGTGGTCGAGGAAGCCCTGTCCGGGGTTTGCCGTGATCCGGATGACAAGCTGGTCGGAAAGGACGCCCGTGCCGCCCGTCACGGCGCTCCTGTCGCCGCCGACCTCGCGGATGACGGGCGCGGACTCGCCGGTGATGGCCGACTCGTCGACGGAGGCGGCGCCCTCGACGACCTCGCCGTCCCCGGGGATCAGCTCCCCGGCCGAGACGAGCACGATGTCGCCCCGGCGCAGAAGCGAGGCGTCCACCGGCTCGGAGGCCCCGTCCCTGCGGCGCCGGCGCGCCACGAGCTGCTTCCTGGAGGCGCGCAGGGCACGGGCCTGCGCCTTGCCGCGTCCCTCGGCGACGGCCTCGGCGAAGTTCGCGAAGACGACCGTGAAGAAGAGCCAGAGGGCGATCTGGAGGACGAAACCAAAGGGCTCCTTGGACGTGAAGAGCTGCTCGAACGTGAGGAGCGCGCCGACGAGGGTCACGAACATGACCGGGTTCTTGAGCTGCTGGCGCGGGTCGAGCTTTGAGAAGGCGTCGGCGGCGGCCTTCCTGAGGATGGCACCGTCAGCGAGGGAGATGGTCTTGGTGCTCATGGAGGCGATCGCCGTCAGAAGAGGGTGCCGGCGCGCATGAGGAAGTGCTCGACGATGGGGCCGATGGCCAGGGCCGGCAGGAACGTGAGGGCGCCGACGAGGACCACGGTCCCCACGAGGAGGGCAACAAAGGTGGGCCCCTCGGTCCTGAACGTCCCGGCGTTGACGGGAATCAGCTTCTTGGAGGCGAGGCTCCCGGCCAGGGCGAGGATGGGTATGATCATGAAGAATCGGCCGATGAGGGCCGCCAGGCCGAGCGTGATGTCCCAGTGCGGGTTGTTGTCCGCCGGGGCCACGGTGAGGCCGCCAAATGCGCTGCCGTTGTTACCCACGCAGGAGCTGAACGCGTAGAGCATCTCGCTGAAGCCGTGGGGGCCCGCGTTGTTGAGCCCGGCAAGGCCCCAGCCCGCGAGGCATGACCATGCGGTCAATCCGAGGATCGTCGCCGAGAGGACCATGAGGACGACCATCACCAGCTTCACGTCGTAGGCCTCGATCTTCTTGCCCGCGTACTCGGGGGTCCTCCCGACCATGAGGCCGGCGATGAACACGGCGAGGACGACAAAGATCAGCATCCCGTAGAGGCCGGCGCCCACGCCGCCGAAGATCACCTCCCCGGTCTCCATGTTGAAGAGGGGCACGAGGCCGCCGAGCGGCGTGAAGGAGTCGTGCCACGAGTTGACCGCGCCGCAGGAGGCATCCGTCGTCACCGTGGCGAACAGGGCCGAGTTGAAGATGCCGAAGCGGACCTCCTTGCCCTCCATGTTGCCGCCCGAGGCGTCGATCCCGAGCTCCTGGTGTATCGGGTTGCCCGCCGCCTCCGCGCCCCAGCAGACGAAAAGGCCCGCCGCGAACATGGCGAACATGGCGCCCCACACGGCCCAGCCGTGGCGCTGGTTCCGCAGCATCCGCCCCAGGTAGTAGGTGAGGGCGCTCGGTATCGCCAGGATGGAGAGCATCTGGATGAAGTTCGAGAGGGGGGTGGGGTTCTCGTAGGGATGCCCCGCGTTGGCGTTCGTGTAGCCGCCGCCGTTCGTGCCCAGCATCTTGATCGCCACCTGCGAGGCCATCGGCCCCTGGATGATGGTCTGCGTGTCCACGGACTCGTCGACCTGGACGGGCGTCTTGCCGTCGGCGGCCATGACCGGCCTGCCCGAGGGGTCGAGCTTCGGCACCTGGATCGTGTACGGCTCGTAGGTCTTCGCGGCGACGTAGGGCCTGAAGTTCTGGATCGTCCCCTGTGAAACGAGGAAGGCCGCGTAGACAAGGCAAAGGGGCAGCAGCAAGTAGTAGGTGACGCGGACCGTATCGACCCAGAAGTTGCCGATCGTGCCGGCGGACTGCCGCGCGATCCCGCGGACGAGGGCGGCTGCGACCGCGATGCCGGCGGCGGCCGACGTGAAGTTGTGGATCGCCAGCGCCACCATCTGCGAGAAGTACGACATCGTCGCCTCGCCGGTGTAGCTCTGCCAGTTCGTATTGGTCGTGAAGCTGGCCGCCGTGTTGAACGCCAGGTGCGGGGCGAGGCCCGAAAAGCCCTGCGGGTTAAGCGGGAGGTGGTCCTGGAACCGCAGGATGAAGTAGGTGCCGAGCATTCCCACGAGGCTGAACGCGACGAGGGACAGGCTGTAGCCCATCCACCGCTGCTCCTCGGCGGGGTTGATGCCGCATACCCGGTAGGTGAGCCGCTCCAAGGGCCCCACGCAGGGGTCGAGGAACGTCCGGCCCGTGGAATTCAGGACCTGGACGAGGTAGAGCCCGAGGGGCTTGGTGACCGCGAGCAGGGCGGCGACATAGAGCCCCAGCTGGAGCCATGAGTTGGGGGAGTGCACGGCGGCGTCAGAATTTCTCCGGGCGGAGCACGGCCACGACGAGGTAGGCGAGCAGCGCCAGGGAGAGGATGGTGATGACTGTGGTTTCCATGGGCCGTCCGTCCCTAGCGGATTTTCCCGCAGAACCAGGCGAAGGCGGCGCAGGCGGCGAAGAATCCGAGCGTCATCAGGAGGTAGGGCGTGTCGCTCACGGGAGCGCCCCCCTCGGGCAGCGGTCCTGGTCGGGCGGGTTCATGGCCCCACAATAACACCGTGCGCCCCGGATGATCAGTTAATTAGCGGCGGCAAACCGCTAAGACTGCGCTAAACGCACCGGCGCGCCCTATCCTACCAGGTAAGCCGCGCCCCGGCCTCGACGATCCTGGGAGGGGCGACGTTGAAGACGCCGAGCGCGCTGTGCGCGGTCTCAACCTGGGCGTCGCCGAGGTTCTCGGCGCTCGCGAAGAGTTCCGCGTTCCGCGTCAGCTGAAAGCGGAGCGATGCGTCAATGACGACGGCGGAGGCGAGCGGCAGGAGATTCTGGTCGTCGTCAAACTCGCTTCCCGTCCAGCGGACCTGGACCTCAGCCCGAAGCCTGCGGACGGGCCGCCAGGTGACCCCGGCGCTGGCGTTCCACCGCGGAACCTCGGGAAGGGTGTTGCCGACGATGTTCGGGGAGACCGGTGCCGAGGCGACGAATGCCTCCTCATCTATGGCGGAAATGTCCACTGAGAACGAATCGGACGGGTTCCAGTGGACGCCGAGCTCGACGCCGCGGGTGTCGACCTGGCCGACGTTGAGGCGCTCCTGCCCGATTGCACCCGCGGCCAGGGTGCCGAAGAGGGGGAAGGTGCCCGGTCCCTGGGCCAGCGTGACGTTCGAGACCGCGTTCTCGAGCCTCGCGGCAAAGACGTCGGCCGTCGCCGAGAAGGAGCCCTTTTTCCATGCGGCGCCCACCTCCGCGCTGTCGGCGTGCTCGGTCGCCAGGGCGGCGTTGGCGAGCGTCGTCGTGTTGCCCTGGCGAAACGGCCGGTAGAGCTCGTTCAGCGTTGGGACGCGGAACGCCCGCTGCGCCCCGACGTGGAACTCGAGGCCCTCCGCCGCCTTCCACGTAACGCCTGCGCTTGGGCTGAATTCCGTGCCGGCCCGGGTCGGATAGGGTGTCACGGAAAGGACGGTGCCCGACGCGATCGACGAGGTCCTCAGGTGGCCGTCGCTGTTTTCCCACCTGTCGACGCGGGCGCCCACGACGACGTGGACCGAGGAGCCCACCGCCTGGCTCTGCTCGGCGAACAGGCCCGCGAAGGTCTGCGCCCCGCCCGCAAAGCGCTGGTCGGCGTACGCGCCGTTCGAGTAGGCGTAGTCCTCGCGCGTTTCCCCGCGTATGTCGCGTCCGTCGACGCCGAGGGTGGTCCGGCCGCCTGCGGGCTCATCGATCGTCGTGGTCGCCGCCAGGCCGAGGGCCGTCGTCGGCACCCCGAACTGGTCGTCCGCCGGCGTCTCGGCCGTGCGGGTGACGTTGACCGAGCTGAAGGTCTGCCACGAGTCCTGGCTGATCACGTAACCCGTGACGTCCCACGTCGCGTCGGAGCCGGCATGCCCGTTGAGGGCGAGGGAGCTGAAGAGCTGGTCGAATCCGTTCTGCTGGTAGGGGGTCCCGTTGTCGCGCCACTCATCGTACCGGCGCAGGGTGGCCACGAGGCCCGTGTCGCGCCCGACGGTGCCGCGCCACGCGGCCTCCTCGAGGTTGTGCCGGCTCGCGGCGTCGACGTCGATGGGGCCCTGGTCCTGCGGGGCGACGAGGACGGTGCCCCCCGTCGAGAAGTCCTCGGCGCGGAGCTCGATCGCCCCCGGGCCTGCCGGGACCGACTGCGCGATGTCCACGCTGCGGGTGTCGAAGTCGCCCACGCGGAGCGACGCGTCGCCGGAGCGCGGGGCGGGCCGCGCGGTGAAGAGCTCGATGACGCCGGCCAGGGACTCGTCGCCCCAGATGGAGGCTCCGCCGCCGGGGACGATCTCGGCCCCGGAAAGCGAGTCGACGGGGACGAGGCTCCAGGGCACCCATCCGCCGAAGGGGTCGTTCAGGGGTACGCCGTCCAGGAGGACGAGCGAGCGGCTGGCCCCGCTGGGACCCAGGCCCCGGAGCGACACGCCCTGCGAGGTCGGGTTGGCCGTCATGCTGTCGTTGCGCCGGAACAGGCTGAAGTCCGGGTAGTCGCGCAGCACGTCGTCCGCCGTGCCCGACGGGCCCTCGACGAAGGCGTCGCCCTGCACGATCTCCACCGTGTACGGCACCTCCGAGACGGGCTCGGGGGTGTGCGTGGCGCTCACGGTCATCGGGTCCAGCACCTGGACCTGGCCGAAAGCGGCGGGGAGCAGGGCGAGGGCTGCGAAGGCGTGGAAGAAGCGCACCGGAGCCGACGGTATCCATTTTGCGCGTGACAATCAATCCCGGCAGCTACCGGGCGAGGCGAGTCCCCGAAAAAAATCGGAGGGCAGGTGTGGACATCGCGCGCGCGAATGGCTTCTTTAGTTCCCCCCTAGCCGACACCCCATGGCATTCGTTTCGCCGACCACCACAGCTGACAACTACGACGCGATCGTTGTCGGCTCCGGGGCGGGAGGGGGCCAGGCGGCGTACACGCTCACGATGGAGGGGGCGAGGGTCCTCATGATCGAGGCCGGCAGGAACTACGACCCGCAGGCCGAGACGCCGATGTTCAACACACCGGACCAGGCGCCGCTCCGGGGGGCCGGCACCCCCGAGAAGCCCTTCGGCTTCTACGACGCCACGGTCGACGGGGGATGGTCCGTCCCGGGCGAGCCGTACACGAACGCGTCGCAGGAGGAGGGAAGGCAGTTCACATGGTGGCGCTCCCGGATGCTGGGCGGCAGGACGAACCACTGGGCCAGGCACGCGCTGCGAAACGGCCCCTATGATTTCAAGCCGAGGAGCCGCGACGGGCTCGGGTTCGACTGGCCCATCTCCTACGGGGACGTCTCACCCTATTACGACAAGGTGGAGATGCTTATCGGCGTCTACGGGAACAACAACGGCCTTGAGAATACCCCCGACTCGCCCGAGGGCTGCCTGCTTCCGCCGCCGAAGGCGAGGATAGGCGAGCTCCTCGCGAAGCAGCGGGCCCGCAAGATCGGCGTCCCTGTGATCCCGATCCGCAGGGCCGTGCTGTCCCGCCCGCTGGACCACAGGACGATCCCTGCGAAGCTCCACCCGGGAAACGCCAAGGCCCAGAGGATCCTCGCAAGCGACATGCAGAACCGGGCGCAGTGCTTCTGGGCCACCAACTGCGGCCGGGGATGCGCCATCCGTGCGAACTACCAGTCGACGACGGTCCACATCCCGCCCGCCATGGCGACCGGGAACCTGGACGTCCTCGTGGGCGCGATGGTCCGCGAGGTCTCCGTCGACGCGTCCGGAAAGGCGACCGGCGTCGTCTATGTCGACAAGAAGACGGGCTCCGAGCACCGCGTGAGCGCCCGCTCGGTCGTCCTCGCGGCCAGCGCCTGCGAGACCGTGCGGCTTCTCCTCAACTCCAAGTCCCGGGGCTTCCCAAGCGGCCTCGGCAACTCCGGCGGCCTCGTGGGGAAGTACATCATGGACACGGTCGGGGCGAACTGGGGCGGCCAGATTCCCCTGCTTGAGGGCCTTCCCTCGTACAACGAGGACGGCGCGGGCGGCGCCCATGTCTATGCGCCGTGGTGGCTCTACAAGGAGCAGCTTGCGGGAAAGCTGGGGTTCGCCCGCGGCTACCACATCGAATTCGGCTCGGGCAAGGGCATGCCGGGCCCCTACACGTCCGTCCCCGACATGGACGGCAGGACCAGCTTCGGCCTCAAGATGAAGGCCGACGCTCGGCGCTACTACGGGTCGTACATGGGATTCAGCGGGAGGGGAGAGATGATCCCGAACGAGGATTCCTTCTGCGAGCTCGACCCCGTGGTGAAGGACAGGTGGGGGATCCCGGTCCTGCGCTTCCACTGGAAATGGTCGCAGCACGAGATAAGGCAGGTGGCCCACATGCAGCGCACGTTCGCCGACTGGGTCGAGGCGATGGGCGGAACGAACAGGACGCAGCCCGATCCCGACGGCACGAAGGCCATCAGGCCGGGCGGGTACATCATCCATGAGGTGGGTGGAGCCATCATGGGCTCCAGCGCCTCCTCGGCGGTCACCGACTCCACCGGCCGCGTGTGGGGGGTGCCAAACGTCTACATCGCCGACGGCGCCGTGTTTGCATCCAACGCCGACAAGAACCCGACGCTGACCATCATGGCGCTGGCCTGGCGGACGACGGACCAGCTTCTCGGCGAGATGCGCCGGGGCAACA
The DNA here is from genome assembly GCA_036489955.1 of Opitutaceae bacterium. Lineage (GTDB taxonomy): Bacteria > Verrucomicrobiota > Verrucomicrobiia > Opitutales > Opitutaceae > Palsa-1447. The sequence goes on along the minus strand of DASXEV010000016.1, from coordinate 83,088 downwards.
TCTGACGAAGCCCATGGAAGGACCCCTCCCAGAACGAATGGACCGGCGCCTCGCGATCAAATGGATGCTCGCCGCCGGCGCGGGCGCAATGATCGCCGACCGGATCGGGTTCTCCGCGGAAGGGCCCGCCGCGCCGGCCGCCGAAACGGGATATGGCACCGACCCGGTGCTCATGCCGGCACACAAGCCGGGGGAGTACTGGCCGCTCACCTTCAACGATGCCGAGCGGCGGACGGCGGCCGCGCTGTGCGACGTCATTATTCCCGCGGAGGGCGCAGTCCCCAGCGCCTCCGCCCTTGGCGTCCAGGACTTCATCGACGAGTGGATCAGCGCGCCGTACCCGGATTTCGCCAAGGACCGCAAGCCGGTCGTGGATGGCCTCTCGTGGGTGGATTCCGAGTCCAAGAGGCGCTTTGGGGGCGCGTTTTACGAAGCCTCGGCGGGCCAGAGGCTGGCGCTGTGCACGGAGATGGCGCAGCCGGCCGCGGACGGGTCGGCGCTGGAGACGCCGTCAAAATTCTTCAGGCGCTTCAGGAATCTCACGACTGGGGGCTTCTTCTCTACCCCGGCCGGCATGCGCGACCTGGGCTACGTGGGCAACGTGCCGCTGGCACGGTTCGACGGGCCGCCGGCCGACATGATAGCCAAGCTGGGCCTCACGGACGAGGTGGCTTGGTGACGGGCGCCGAGCCCGGTTCCACAATTCCCACGACCCCATGGCCTTTGTCACCCCCGAGTCCATCTCCGACAAGTATGACGTGATCGTGGTCGGCTCCGGAGCCGCCGGCGGCCAGTCCGCGTACACGCTTTCGATGGAGGGCGCGCGCGTCCTCATGCTGGAGGCGGGCCGCAAGTACGACCCGCGCTCGGAGACGCCGATGTTCCAGACGCCCGACATGGCGCCCCTGCGCGGCGCGGGCACGCCCGACAAGCCCTTCGGCTTCTACGATGCGACGATCGACGGCGGATGGTCCGTCCCGGGGGAGCCCTACACGAACGCATCCAGCGAGAAGGGGAGGCAGTTCAAGTGGTGGCGCGCCCGCATGCTGGGGGGCAGGACGAACCACTGGGGAAGGATCTCGCTCCGGAACGGCCCCTACGACTTCAAGCCGAGGAGCCGGGACGGCCTCGGCTTCGACTGGCCGATCTCCTATGAGGACGTCGCCCCCTATTACGACAAGGTGGAGATGCTGATAGGCGTCTACGGGACCAACGAGGGCCTAGAGAACACCCCGAGTTCCCCCGAGGGCGTGCTCCTGCCCCCGCCGAGGGCAAGGATCGGCGAGCTCCTGGCCCGGCAGAGGGGCCGGGGCCTCGGGATCCCCGTCGTCCCGGCGCACCGTGCGGTGCTCACCCGGCCGCTCGACCACAAGCGGCTGCCGGCAAGGCTCCATCCGGGAAACGCCAAAGCCCAGAGGATCCTGGCCGAGGACATGCAGGGGAGGGCCCAGTGCTTCTGGGCCACGCCCTGCGGCCGCGGCTGCTCCATCCGGGCGAACTACCAGTCCTCGACGGTCCACATCCCGCCCGCCCTGGCGACGGGCAACCTCGACATCGTCTCCTCGGCCATGGCCCGTGAGATCACGGTCGGCCCGTCGGGACGCGCGAACGGCGTCACCTGGATCGACAAGGCGACCGGGCGCGAGCACCACGCCTCGGCGAGGGCCGTCGTCCTGGCGGCGAGCGCCTGCGAGACGGCGAGGATCCTCCTAAATTCCAGGCCCGCGGGCTTTCCGGACGGCCTGGGCAACTCGGGCGGCCTAGTCGGCAAGTACATCATGGACACGGTGGGCGCGAGCTGGGGGGGCTACATCCCGGCGCTCGAGGGCCTGCCGCCGCACAACGAGGACGGCGCGGGCGGCGACCACTGCTACACGCCCTGGTGGCTCTACAAGGAGCAGCTCGCCGGCAAGCTCGGCTTTGCCCGCGGCTACCACGTGGAATACACGACCGGCCGCCAGATGCCCGGCGCCTGGGGCGACTACGCCAAGGACGACAACGGGCGCACGCTCTACGGCCCCAAGCTGCGCGGCGAGGCGCGCCGCTACTACGGCTCCTACGTGGTCTTCACGGGCAGGGGGGAGATGATCCCCAACGCCGACTCCTTCTGCGAGATCGACCCGGACGTTAAGGACAAGTGGGGGATCCCGGTGCTCCGATTCCACTGGAAGTTCTCGGAGAACGAGACGAGGCAGGTGGCCCACATGCAGAGGACCTTCGCGGACTGGCTGGCCGCGATGGGCAGCGTCCGGAAGGACCAGCCGAACCCGGACGGGACCGCCGCGATCGAGCCCGGCGGCTCCATCATCCACGAGGTCGGGGGGACCATCATGGGCTCCTCGGCGGCGAACTCGGTCACGAATTCCTGGTCCCAATGCTGGGACGTCCCGAACGTGGTCGTCGCGGACGGCGGCGTCTTCGCGTCGAACGCGGACAAGAACCCGACCCTCACCATAATGGCGCTCGCCTGGCGGGCGTCCGAGCACCTCCTCGGCGAACTGGGCCGCGGCAACATCTAGGGGAGCCACCCATGGACGCATTCGACACCCCGCGCATGGACCGCCGCAGCGCGATCAAGTGGATCATGGCCGCAGGCGCCGGGGCGGCGCTCCTTTCCCGCGGCCGCCTCCTTGGCGCCGCGGCGCAGGCCCGCACTGCAAAGGGGTATGGGACCGACCCCGACGTCATGAAGGCGTCGAAACCGGGCGACTATTGGCCGCTCACCCTCACGCCCGCGGAGCGCCGCGCCGCCGCCGCGCTGTGCGACATCGTCCTTCCGGCCGAGGGGGCCGTCCCGGGCGCCCTCGGCGTCGGCGTCCCTGATTTCCTGGACGAGTGGGTGAGCGCGCCGTATCCCGAGCAGGCGAGCGACAGGACCCTGGTGTCCGGCGGCCTCGCCTGGGTGGACGCGGAGTCCCGGCGCCGCTTCGGCTCGGCGTACGCCGATGCCTCCGCCGAGCAGCGGGCGACCCTGGCGGCGGCGATGTCGCCCGAGGCGGCCGATGGCAGCGAGATGGCGGCGCCTTCCGCCTTCTTTCGACGTTTCCGCGACCTGACGGCGATCGGCTACTACACGACGCCCGACGGGATGAAGGACCTGGGCTACGTGGGCAACGTCCCCCTGGCGACCTTCGACGGGCCGCCGGCGGACGTCGTCGAGAGGCTCGGCCTCACCGACGAGGTCAAGTGGTAGGCCTAGACGGCCTTCGGGATCGCGCTCCCGAGGTCGACGGCGTGGGGATGGTGGCGCTTCACCTTCACCATCTGGGCGCGGCGGCTCAGCATCCGGTCCAGCTTGTCCGCAAGGAGGGAAACCGCCTTGTGGCACTCGTCGGACTCGACGCAGGCATTGAGTTCCGGGCCATCGATCGCGACGTGGCCCTTCGCCTTGAAGCGGGCGCCGAAGGCGTTGTTCGGGTCGCATTCCAGCTCGACGCGCATCCGGTGGATGCGCTCCTCGTGCCGGAATAATCGGGTCGCCTTCTCCTGGACAAAGAATTTTAGGGAGGGGGTGAGCTCAAGGTGAATGCCCGATACGATCAGCTCCGGATTGTTTTGTCTGTTCATAGCAGTGCTTTTATTTTTCGTTGTTCCCCATGTGAGCGGCGGAAGGCCGTCACGCTTAAATTCAATAGGTAGAACCCGATGCCATCCCCGCACTCCGCGCTCTCCAACATCTCGGCGGTAGTCATCACGGGCGGATCTTCCGGGATAGGAAAATCGTTCATCGAACTGTGCAGCAGGTTCCGCCCGGATCTCAGATTTTGCAACCTCTCTCGGCGTGAGCCCGACATGGGTGGGATGCAGCTTAAGCTGCGCCACGTGCCGTGCGACCTGACGGATATTTCCCAGCTGGCGCGCGGCATCCTCGAGGTCCGTGACTTCCTTGAGAGGGACGCACCGGCCGGGGGTATCCTCCTCGTCAACAACAGCGGCTTCGGCATCTACGGGCGATTCCCGGATCCCGGCCCCGACCAGCAGGTTGAGATGATCGACCTCAACGTGCGCGCCGTCGTCCAGATGACGGCGGCCCTGCTGCCGCTGCTGAAGGAGCGGGGCGGCGCGGTCATCACCGTGGCCTCGACGGCAGCCTTCCAGCCGACCCCCTACCTTTCGACCTACGGGGCGACCAAGGCCTTTGTCCTCAACTGGAGCCTCGCCCTCAATGCCGAGCTTCGGGGGACCCGGGTCCGGGCCCTTGCCCTCTGCCCGGGACCCACCTCGACGGACTTCTTCAACCGGGCCGGCCTCAAGGAGGGCTCCGTGCCCAACATGTTCGGCGAGACGAGCGAGAAGGTCGTCCTCACCGGCCTGAAGGCGCTGGCCTCGGGGAAGGCCCTCGTCGTCAGCGGCTGGAAGAACAAGCTGATGACCACCCTCGTGTCGCTGCTGCCCCGGCCGGTGATCGCGTACTTTGCGGGACTGGCCCTCGGGCACTTCCGGATGAAGCAGAAGGGCCGATGAGCCCGGGGGAACCCTCAGGCCCGAGGGCCTCGGCCTGGCCCAGGCGCCTCCAGCAGGGCCCGGCACGGATCATCGCCCCGGAGGAACTGGAGTCGTGGGTGCTCCTCGAGGATGACCGGCTCCTCGTCGTCAACAAGCCGGGCGACGTCGTCTGCCATCCCTCGAAGCACGGGCCGTGGTCCAGCCTCGTCGGCGCCGCCCGCGAGCGCCTGGGTCTCGACATCCTCCACCTGGTCTCCCGGCTGGACCGGGAGACGAGCGGGATTGTCGTCCTGGCCAAGGATGCGCGCATGGCGAGTCGACTCCAGAAGGCCATGCAGGAGAGGAGGGTGCGGAAGTCCTACCTGGCGATCCTGTCGGGCGACCTTTCCGCGGCCACGGTGGACCAGCCCCTCGGCCCGGACACGGGGAGCCCCGTCTTCATGAAGTCAGCCGTGGTCCCGGACGGCCAGAGGGCCGTCAGCCACTTTGAGCCCCTTGCGAAGGCCGGCGGCTTCACGCTCGTGCGGGTCACGACCGGGACCGGCAGGAAGCACCAGATCAGGGCACACGCCCAGTGGCTGGGGCACCCGGTGGTCGGCGACAAGATCTACGGCCCCGACGCGAGGCATTATCTCAGCTTCATCACCGAGGGCTGGACCGAGGCCCTGGAGCGCGTCCTCCTGTTGCCAAGACAGGCCCTGCACTGCGCCGAGGTCGACCTTTCGGAGGCGGGCCTCCCGATTGCCCTCAGTGCTCCCCTGCCGAGGGACATGGCCGAATTCTGCGCGAGGACGGGCATCCCGCTCCCCCCCGGCTAGGACCGCGGGCCGGCGACGACGCCTATGGCGGCCCGGATCGCCGCGGCGAGCGCGCTGACCCGGGTGCCGATGGCCAGGTGGGACGGCGTCTCGATCGTGTAGGAGAGCCGGGAGTGGTGGACCTGCAGGAAGACCGACTCGGGCCATTTCTCGCGCTCCGCCGGGTTGAAGGGCGGGCGGATGACGCCGGCCGCCGCTTCGCGGCCCTCGATGACCGGGCTCAGGTCAATCGGGCAGGCCCGGCCTGCCGCCTCCAGCATGGCCGGGGCGCAGCTCGGCAGGCCGTCCGGGTTCAGCTCGTAAAGGTAGAAGCCGACGGACTCCCAGTCCTCGTGGACGCAGATCGCCAGGTCGAAGTTGGGCTGGCGCCCCAGCCACGCGGTGTGGGCCCGGATCTCAGGCGACTCCAGGTGCCGGTAGTCGCGGTTCAGGTCGAGGCCCTGGGGGCTTTCCCGGGTCCCGAGGACAAAGGCGGCTGGATTGAGGAGCGGGCACAGGAACCAGGTGGCCCGCCCGTCGAATTCGCCGGAGTCAATCAGCTCCGCGAGCGCGAGGGGAGGGGCGGGCTCGTCGCCGTGGATGCCGGCGGACAGGTAGATCCTGGGCCGCGGGCCCTTGGCCCGCCTGGTGAGCGCAATGAGGGGGCAGTTCCCGGCGGCCCCGTAGGCCTGGGCCTTGAAGCCGGCCCTGGCGCCCCCGTCCTGGAGGTGCGCCACCAGCGCAAGCGGGTCCAGGGGAGCGGCTTTGACAGGGGACATGCGATGGTTCTTGCTGCTCCCTTCCCCTCTTCACAAGCCGCAAAAAAAAGAGCCGCCCATGTCCCAGGTCAGAGTACGATTCGCACCAAGCCCGACGGGGTTTTTCCACATAGGAAGCGCCCGCACGGCGCTCTTCAACTGGCTGTATGCGAGGCACACCGGGGGCGTCTTCATCCTGAGGGTCGAGGACACCGACAAGGAGAGGAACAGCGACGAGTTCCTGCGCGTCATCTATGACAGCCTCAGGTGGCTGGGGCTGGACTGGGACGAGGGCCCGCTAAAGGGGGGGGCTTTCGGACCCTACCGCCAAAGCGAGCGGGGGGACATCTACAGGGACCACATCGCCCGCCTGAAGGCGTCCGGCCGCACCTACGAGAAGGACGGTGCGCTGCTCTTCAGGATCTCCGGCGAGCCCCAGGTGATCGAGGACGCGATCCGGGGCAGGGTGGAGCGGACGGAGGAGAAGGACTTCGTCATCGTCCGCAAGGACGGCAGCCCGGTGTTCCACCTGGTGAACGTCGTCGACGACATCGCGATGAAGGTGACCCACGTCATCCGGGGCGAGGACCACCTCTCGAACACGAGCAAGCACACGGAGTTGTTCAAGGCGCTCGGGGCGCCCCTCCCCATCTACGCGCATATTCCGCTCATCCTAAAGCAGAACGGCCCGGGCAAGATGTCCAAGCGCGACCAGGGGGCGCTCATCGAGGAGTACCAGAAGCGGGGATTCATCCCCGAGGCCCTGGTCAACTTCCTGTGCCTGCTCGGCTGGTCGCCCAAGGACGACAGGGAGATCCTCGCCATGGACGAGGTGGTGAAGCTCTTCGACCTGCCGGGGATCAACCAGAGCAATGCCCGCTTCGACGAGAAGAAGCTGTCGCACGTGAACATGGTCTACCTGCACGCGATGCAGCCGGACCGCTGCGCGGACTTTGTCGCAGGCTACCTGAAGTCGGTGGATTTCTTCAAGGGAGCCGCCCCGGAGACGGGCTACCTGCGGGAGGTGATCCTCCTCTGCCAGCCCAAGGTACGCGCGGTGGAGGACCTGCCGGGATTCATCGGCTACTTCTTCAGCGACGACTACCCGATCGACCCGAAGGCGAAGGAAAAGATCTTCTCCAAGGGCGACCCCAAGGCCCGGCTTTCCGAGCTCCTGGCGGCGGCTCCTGGCGCCGACTTCTCCAGCGACGCGGCCCTGGAGGCCCTCATCCAGGGGCTCGCCGCGGCGAACAACGCGTCCACGGGCGACTACATCCACCCGGCGCGGCTCGCCCTTTCCGGAACCCCGGTGGGACCCAGCTTCTACGGGCTTCTCCGTGTCCTCGGCAGGGAACGGGTCGCCCAGAGGATAAGCCGCTTCCTCGCTACGGCTTGACCCTCACAATCGGCGAAGATTTGCTGCACCTCCTGTTAGCGCGAATGTAGCACAATGGATAGTGTAGTGGCCTCCGAAGCCATTGATCCGGGTTCGACTCCCGGCATTCGCACCAGCTCCTAAATAGCAATCGCCTGCCGTCTCTACCGTTTAGGCCTGTCAGAGCGGCTTCCTGGCGGGTTGAACCCGCGCGAAGACGACGTAGGTCGAATCCCCGTACTGGAGGGCGTAGTCCTTTTCCAAAATGGCCTTCCAGCCAGTGACGGCCCGATCCGAAATCATCTCGAAGGTCGGCATGGACCACACGAAATTCCTCACCGGTTCAGAGAAGAGGATGACGACCCGGCAGCGCTTGTCGGCCATGAGGAGCCCGATGCGCTGGGGCGTAGCCAGATGGAGATTCTCCGCCTTATCTTCCGGCATAGTCTCCGTGCAGCAAAACGGGGACATGACCATGTCGGGCTCCACGGGCGCCATCGCTTCGAGGGCGACCGTGCTCGCGCTTCCTGAAAACGGGAAAGGCGTGCCCTGGAGCTGCCGCCAGTAAGCCGCGGCCTTCCTCGTTTTATAGTAGATTCCGGGATCGAGGGGAGCCCTTATGCAGAGACTGGACGCCACAAGAAGGGCCGCGACGGCCGCCGCCCACCGTGCCGGAATCCCTGCACGGGCCCCTATGAGGACGACCAGCATGAGCACGACCGGGACGAGCGGCGCCGAATATTCCGGATAGGCCCCTTTCGGCAGGACGTTGCAGGCGACGGATGCCGCCATCGCAAGCAGGACGATCGCCGGCATCCGCCCGAGCCGGACGCGGCCCATGAGCGCCAGGGCAAGGACCGCTGCCGCGCCGATGCAGCCCGCGGGGGATAGGGGAAAAAGGTCCGCCACGCTGATGTGCCAGTCCTTGGCCCCCCTCGATGCCGCATGGAACGCGATCGTCCAGAAATAGAAGTTCCTGCGCGACGCGGCGATGAAGGGCACGATGAGGACGAGGCTCGCTGCGGCCGGCCACAGGAGCGCCTTCCCAAGGGCGGCTCCGGACCTCTCGTTCCACACGAGGCCGGCCCATAGCACGAGGAAGTAGGCGGCGCTTGGCAGGCGGCAGCCGACGCCGAGGACGCCAAGCACCGAGATGACTGCTATTCGCCGGCCGAAGCTGGCGCCGGACAGGGCTGCAACGGCGGCGCCGATCATCGTGAGGGCCACGAACCCGTCCGCCTTGCCAATGTCCGCGAAATACATCCACTGGAGGTCCGAGACGACCAAGAGGACGAAGACGAGGGCGGCCCGGGAATTAGCCCGGCGCCATAGGAAAGCTGTTCCAAGGCCGGCGGCCAGCAGGCCCCAGGTTCCGTCCGCCAGCCTCTGCTTCAGGAAGCCGAACCCGATCAGCCTCATGAGGGCGCCGCTGATGTAGGGGAAGAGGGGCGTCTGGGTGTAGCCGAAGTCGCGGTAGGGGAGGAGCCCCGACCAGGCTGCCCGCGCCGACAGCCCATAGAACCCCTCGTCGACGTTGAGCGAGCCATTGAAGGCCATGTACGCCGCAACCCAGAGGTAAGCTGACGCCGCAAGCGCAAGGAGAAGCCATGCGAGCCTCCCGGCGACCGCCGGGCCGGCTCCTGCGGGGTTCGGTGCGGGCATCGTGTTAGGCACTACCCAATCCGGGGGCCCCCGGCAAGTGCGGCTCCCAGCGCTTCGCTATTGAACCCCGAATGGCGATTGCTAGCGATGTGCCTGGCCTTGCAAGCACCACACAGTCAAACACGCGCCGGGGGCCGGGGATGAGGGCGGCGGCCGAGAGCGCGGTCGGCTGGTTCAACGGGCTGGGCCTTTGGAGCTGCGAGCAGGGCGTCTGGGGAAAGCGGATGTCCTCAAGGACGTTCGACCGGTGGCTGTACCTGCTCCTGCACCAGCTCGGCGTCATGGGGAGGGCCGACCGGCGTTACCTGTCGAGGCTCGCAAAGCCCGGGATGACGGTGATCGACGTCGGCGCCAATGTCGGGCTCTACTCGCTCCTCATGGCCGACCTGGTCGGCAACGCGGGCTGCGTCCATGCGTTCGAGCCGGACCCCGAGCTGTCGGCGCTTCTGCGCGCAAACTGCGGCGCGAACAAGGCCTCGAACGTCCACGTTCATGCGATCGCGCTTGGTAGCCGTAGCGAGCGGCTTGTCCTCAACCGGTTCTCGCTCAACTCCGGCGACAATTACCTGGGGCCAAGCCCCGAGGCCGCCTTCAGGAGTCCCGTCGATGTCGTCGTCGAGCCTCTGGGAGGCGTCCTGCCGGGCATCCATCCCGACCTCATAAAGGTCGATGTGCAGGGCTGGGAGCTCAAGGTGCTTCGCGGAATGGCGCCGACGCTCCGCGACAGCTCTCCGCTGGTTCACCTCGAGCTCTGGCCCGAGGGCCTTTCGCGGGCGGGGGACACGCCATCCGACATCTTCGGGTTCTTCGATGAACTGGGCTACGGCCTCTCGCTGGATGTCGGGGCGCCCGCGCTTTCCGAGGCGGCATTCGGCGCCCTCGCAAGGGGCCTGCGGGGCAAGTCATTTGTCAACCTGCTGGCGGCGCGGCGTGACGGCCCCGGAGGGCGCCACTCGGGGGCCGCCCCGTAGGCCCGCCGGCTCCGCGCGACCCCTGGCCTGCTTACGCCCTGAGCCGGCGCCTTGGCTTGCCCTCAGGAAGGACAAAGGGGGCCAGGAGCCCGGCCTGGGACGGGGGGAAGCGGCCCGTGACCAGCACACCGTCCTGGGTGTGCTCCTGGGACTGCACGTGGCCCAGGGCGTGCAGCTTTGCGACGATGTCGTAGCGCTCGTGCGGGACGAGGAGCCTCACGGTCTTTAGCCCGTCAGCGATCATCTCGCGGCACCGCTCTCCGAGCGCCTTCAGGCCGTCGCCGGTCCGCGCGCTCACAAGGAGCGCGTCCGGCACGGCCTGGCGGGCGGCGCGGGCCTCGATGGCGTCGGCAATGTCTGCCTTGTTGAAGACATTGATGACGGGCTTGTCGCCGGCGCCCAGCTCGGCAAGGACGCTCAGCGTCGTCGCGCGGTGCTTTTCAAAATGCGGGCTCGTGATGTCGACGACATGGATCAGGAAGTCGGCAAGGACCACCTCCTCCAGCGTCGCCTTGAACGCCTCGACGAGGCCGTGGGGCAGCCTCCGGATGAAGCCCACCGTGTCCGTGAGGAGCAGCTTATGGTTGCCGCCGAGCGTCAGCTGGCGGGTCGTGGGGTCAAGCGTGGCAAACAGCTTGTTCTCGGCGAGAACCGAGGCCCCCGTCAGCGAATTGAGGAGCGAGGACTTGCCGGCGTTCGTGTACCCGACGATGGACGCCGTCGGGACCGGGACCCGCACCCGTCGCGTCCTTTGGACGCCGCGCTGGCGGACCACCGCGGCGATCTCGGCCTTCAGGTGCGCTATCCGGTCGCGCACGACGCGGCGGTCCTGCTCCAGCTGGGTCTCGCCCTCGCCGCCCATGGAGCCCTTCCCCCGCTGGCGGGACAAGTGCGTCCAGGCCCGGGTCAGGCGTGGAAGCGAATACTCCATCCTTGCCAGGGCGACCTGGAGCACGGCCTCCCGCGTGTGCGCACGGTCGGCGAAGACCTCGAGGATCACTTCCTGCCTGTCGATGACGGCCATGCCGGCCAGCTCCTCCCAGTTGCGCTGCTGCCCCGGGGAGAGCGCGGCGTCGAACACGATCACCTCGGCGCCGTCCGCCTTGGCCATGGCGGCGAGTTCCTCGGCCTTGCCCTTGCCGATCAGGAGGGCGGGCGACGGCGAGCGCAGCCGCACGAGGGTCGAGCGCACGATGGAGAGGTTCAGGTTCTCGACAAGCTCGGTGAGCTCCGCCAGGAGCTCCTCGCCCTCGCCAGCCGGCATCTCGGGCGTCTGGACGCCGATCAGGAATGCGCGCTCCGCCTTGGGCAGTGTTGGGAGAAAGTCGGCCATTTAAGTCGTTGCAGGGGTGCGCGTTGGTGCATGGGCTTGCCGAGCGGCAAGCGCGCACCTAATTTCGACCGATTCCCTGCCGCCTAACCCATGGCTTCCTCCTCGATACTGATCGTTGACGACGAGCCGGGCATTCGCGAGCTGCTCTGCCTCATGCTCCAGGCGGCCGGCCACACCGTGGTCACCGCGGAGAACGGCATAGAGGCTCCGAAGATCCTGGCCTCCCAGAGCGTCGACGTCGTCATAAGCGACCTCCTCATGCCCGAGCGCGACGGGCTCGAGTTCATCACCGAGGTCCGCAAGAAATTCCCCTCGGTGAAGATCATCGCCATGTCCGGGGGCGGCCACATCGCCAGGGACTCCTACCTGCGGATCGCGAAGAATTTCGGGGCGCACGTCCTGCTGGAGAAGCCGTTCAGCCAGTCCGGCGTCCTCGGCGCGATCGAAGCCGTGCTCCAGATGCCTTAGGGCCCCGGCCCCCATCAGTCGAGGAAGGTCACGCAGACCGGCATCGAGACCGACACGGTCCCCGGGACCCGCTCGAGGGCGCCCGTCTCCGGGTCGACCTTGAACGAGCAGAGTGTATTGGAATCCTGGTGCGCGCAGACGAGCCATTCCCCGCCCGGGCTGAGCGCGAAGCTCCGCGGCCCCTTTCCGCCGCAGGGGTAGATCCCCGCAGGCGCAAGGTCCCCGCTTTTCGGGTCGACGCTGAACACGGAGATCGTGTCCGGGCCGCGGCAGGAGCCGAAGACATGGCGCCCGTTTGGGTGGACGCACACCTCCGCAGCCGTGGCCTCGCCGCGGTAGCCCGCGGGCAGCACGGACACGCTTCCCCTGGCCTTCAGGCCGCCGTTCCCGGCCTGGAACTCGTAGGTTACGATCGTGCTGTCCAGCTCGTTGATAACATAGGCCCTCGTCCCCTCGAGGTTGAACGAAAGGTGGCGAGGCCCTGCGGCCGGCGCGGACGAGGCGTAGGGCGGGTTCCCCGGCCGCAGCGAGGCGGGGGAGCGCCCGATCTCGTAGGTGTAGATCCGGTCAAGGCCCAGGTCGCAGACGAGGGCGAACCTCCCGTCCGGTGAAAAGTAGGCCGAGTGGACATGCGCCTGCTGCTGGCGCTTGGGATTGGGGCCGCTGCCCGAGTGGGAGACGACCGACGGCTCGCCGATGGAGCCGTCGCCGCCCAGGGGGATCACGGCGGCCTGCGCGGAGTGGTAGTTCGCCGCGAGCGCCAGCCTTCCCGTGGAGTCGATCCTGACGTGGCACGGCGTCGGGCCCTTCCCGGGCGGGTCCTGGCGAACGGGCCTCAGGTCGCCCGACGGCTCGATGGCGAAGGACGAGGCCCAGACGCCGCTCGCACACACGGCATAAAGGAAACGCTTGTCGGGGGAGAGCGCCAGGAAGGTGGGGCTGGGGGCCTTGGCGGCCGCCCGCGGCTCCCCGAGGGCGCCCGAGGCGGCGTCGAGGCTGATCGAGTAGATGCCCTCGCTCCCCGCCTTCGTGTACGTGCCGATGAAGATCCGGTGCGTTCCCTTGTTTCCTCCCATCCGAAGAAGGGAATGGCGCCTCGCTGCGAACACAAGCCGCGACGCACGAATGCCCTAGGCTGCGTCGTCGGGGAGCCAGAACGTGCAGGCCGCCGAGGCGAGGATGGGGACGCCCGCGATGAGGAGGGGGATGCGGTACTCGCCGACCGGGGCCGCCCAGCCGAAGATGACCGACGAGATGCCGGCGGAGACCCTGCCGATGTTGTAGCAGAAACCCGCCCCGGTCGTCCTGAGGAGCGTCGGGAAGAGCGGGGGCAGGTACATGGTGAAGAGGCCGAAGACCCCCGACGTGAACCCGACGAGCGGCATCCAGAACCACGCCAGCTCGGAAAAGCCGCGCGGCACAGCGAACGCCCCGGCGACAGAAATCGCCATCGCGGCGAACATCGCCATGATGGCCCTCCGGTTCCCGAGCCGGCTGGCGAGCCAGCCGGCGAAGAAGTTCCCCCCGATGGCGACGAGGTTCATGAGGAAGAACGCGGCGGAGACGGCCCCCGTGGCCGCCGCCTGCGAGTAGCCCTCGGCCTCGAGGAGCCGGCGCAGGTGCTGCGGATGCCAGAACTGGATGAGCCACCAGCCGGAGAGGCTGAGCGCGCAGACGGCGGTGGTACTGAGCGTCACGGGCGCCACGGCGCCCCGGAAGAGGTCGCGCAGGCGCGGCCCCGCGTCGTCGCGGCGCCTCGCCTCGGCCCACGTCTCCGACTCCGGCACCTTGCGGCGGATCCAGAACACGAGGAGGGCGGGCGCCACTCCGACGAGGAAGACCCACCTCTCCGGCGGGGGGTGCGGCAGCAGCTGGAGGCCGGCGACGATCCCGGCCGCGAGCACGATACCGAGGTTCACGGAGCTCTGGAGGACGGCCGACAGCCACGGCCGCGAGGTCGCGGGCCAGGTCTCCATGAGGAGGGAGGCGCCGACGGCCCATTCCCCGCCGATGCCGAGCGAGGCCGCGAAGCGGAAGATCATGAGCTGCCACCAGGTCCTCGCGAAGGCGCACAGCCCGGTGCAGCACGCGTACGTGAGGATGGTGAGCGAGAGGGCGCGGCTGCGACCCAGCCGGTCGCCAATACGCCCGAAGAAGGCGCCCCCGAGAGCCCAGCCGATGAGGAACGCCCCCTGGATGTAGGCGCTCTTCTCCTTTACGTCGGGTCCCGGCGCGCCGCGGCCGCCGAGCAGCTCGATGACGAGCGGCGTCGCCACGAGCGTGTAGAGGTGGAGCTCCAGCCCGTCAAAGAGCCAGCCGAGGCACGCGGCCGTGCCCGACCTCCACTGCCGGGAAGTGATGCCGCCGAGGCTTTCGCGGGCGGCAGTCACTCCCCGACGGAGGTCACTTCGCCTTCTCTTCGGCGACCGCCGCCTGCGCCGCCGCGAGCCGCGCCACGGGAACGCGGTAGGGGCTGCACGAGACGTAGGTGAGGCCGATGCGGTGGCAGAACTTCACGGACTCGGGGTCGCCGCCGTGCTCGCCGCAGATGCCGAGCTTGATGCCGGGCCGCGTCTTCGAGCCGCGCTGGATGGCGATCTTCATCAGCTCGCCGACTCCCGTCTGGTCGACGGAGGCGAAGGGGTTCTTCTTCAGGACCTCGGCCTCCTGGTAGGCGCCGAGGAACGAGCCCGAGTCATCGCGGGACATGCCGAGGCAGGTCTGCGTCAGGTCATTGGTCCCGAAGCTGAAGAACTCGGCCGTCTGGGCGATCTCGTCGGCCGTGAGGGCGCCGCGCGGGATCTCGATCATGGTGCCGACCGAGTAGCTGATCTTCATCTTCTTCTCGGCCTGGACGGCGCGGGCCACCTCGTGGACGACCCCGACCTGCAGGTCCAGCTCCCTCTTGAACCCGACGAGCGGGATCATGATCTCGGGCTTCGCCTTGAATCCCTGCTTCTGGGCGTCGGCCGCGGCCTCGAACACCGCGCGCGCCTGCATGGCCGTTATCTCGGGGTACTTGATCCCGAGGCGGCAGCCCCGGAAGCCGAGCATGGGGTTGAACTCGTGGAGCTCGTGCACCCGGTGGGTGATCCTCTCCACGGGAATCCCGAGCTTCTTCGCGAGGTCCGCCTGGGTCTCAGGCGTGTTCGGCAGGAACTCGTGGAGCGGCGGGTCGAGGAAGCGGATGGTGGCCGGCAGGCCCTTCAGCGCCTTGAAGATCCCGAGGAAGTCGGCGCGCTGGTAGGGGAGGAGCTTCGCCAGGGCCGCCTCGCGCTCCTTCAGGTTGTCCGCGAGGATCATCTCGCGCATGGCGTCGATGCGGTCGCCCTCGAAGAACATGTGCTCCGTGCGCGTGAGGCCGATGCCGACGGCGCCGAAGGCGACCGCGTTCTGGGTCTGCTCCGGCGTGTCGGCGTTCGTCCGCACGGACAGCCTCGTCACCTTGGAGCACCACTTCATCAGCTGCGCGTAGTTCCTGAACTTCTCGGTGGCCATCGCGGCCTTGTCGCCGTGGATGAGGCCCGCGACGATCTCCGAGGGGGCCGTCTTGATCTGGCCCGCGTAGACGACGCCCTGGGTGCCGTCGATCGAGAGGAAGTCGCCCTCGTTGAAGGTCTGGCCCCCGACGCTGACCGTCTTCGCGTTGTAGTCGATATTGAGAGCCGAGGCCCCGCACACGCAGACCTTGCCCATCTGGCGTGCGACGAGCGCCGCGTGCGAGGAGACGCCGCCGCGCGCGGTGAGGATGCCCTCGGCCGCGATCATGCCGCGCAGGTCCTCGGGCGAGGTCTCGATGCGGACCAACAGCGCCTTCTCGCCCTTCGCCTCGGCCGCAACGGCCCTGTCGGCGTTGAAGTAGATCCGCCCGGTGGCGGCGCCGGGGCCGGCGGGCAGGCCGCTCGCGATGGCCTTGGCCTTCTTCACCTCGGCGGTGTCGAAGACCGGGGCGAGGAGCTGCTCCAGCTGGTCCGCCGGGTTGCGGAGGATGACGGTCTTCCAGTCGATGAGCCTCTCCTTGCACATGTCCATGGAGAACTTGAGCGCGGCCATCGCGGTCCGCTTTCCGTTCCTCGTCTGGAGCATGAATAGCCTGCCCTCCTGGATCGTGAACTCGATGTCCTGGACGTCCCTGAAGTGGCTCTCGAGGATCGCGCGGACCTTGAGGAGCTGCGCGTAGGCCTCGGGCATCTCGTCCTTCAGCTTGATCACGGGCTCGGGCGTGCGCACCCCGGCGACGACGTCCTCGCCCTGGGCGTTGATGAGGAATTCGCCGTAGAACTCGTTCGTCCCGTTTGCCGGGTTGCGCGTGAACGCGACACCGGAACCAGAGCCTTCGCCGGTGTTCCCGTAGACCATGGCCTGCACGTTGACCGCGGTGCCCCACTCGGTGGGGATGCCGTACTTGCGGCGGTAGACGATGGCCCGGTCATTCATCCACGACCCGAAGACGGCGCCGGCGGCGCCGCGCAGCTGCTCCCAGGTGTCGTTGGGGAAGCCCTTGCCGGTCCTCTCTTGCACCAACTTCTTGAAGCGGGAGACGAGCTCGCGCTGGTCGTCGGCGGTCAGCTTAGAGTCCTCGATGTTCGTGTGGTACCTCTCGTGCTTGAACCCCTCGATGACGGTCTCGAACGGCTCATGGTCCTCGCCCGCGCGCTTCTGGACCCCGAGGACGACGTCGCCGTACATCTGGATGAAGCGGCGGTAGCAGTCCCATGCGAACCGGTCGTTCTTCGTCGCCCGCGCGAGCGAGAGGACCGTCTCGTCGTTGAGGCCCAGGTTGAGGATGGTGTCCATCATGCCGGGCATCGAGTCGCGCGCGCCCGAGCGGACGGCGACGAGGAGCGGCGTGCCCTGGGCGTCGCCGAACTTGCAGCCCATCACGGCCTCCATGTTGCGCAGCCCTGCCTCCATCTGGGCCTGAAGCTCCCTCGGGTAGGTCCGCTTGTTCGCGTAATAGTAGGTGCAGACCTCGGTCGTGATCGTGAATCCCGGGGGGACGGGCAGGCCGATCCTCGTCATCTCCGCGAGGTTCGCGCCCTTTCCGCCGAGCAGGTTCTTCATCCCGCCATTGCCGTCTGCCTTACCGGCGCCCCAGCCGTACACGTATTTGTGGGCCTTTTTGGGGGCGGATTTCTTGGAAACCGCGGCCTTCGCGCGGGACTTCTTGGACTTTGCTTTAGCGGCCATTTTTCTGTGGGTCTTGGGTTTAAATGATCGGTATGCGCCGTGCGCAAAACGCCCATCCCAACGCCTCGCAAGCTGCCCTGTCAACCGTCCAGCATGCGTCCCGGTGCAGCAATTTGGCACGGCGGGCCGCCGCCCACGCGGGAAGGGCGCCCGCGCGCGTCGCGGGCCGCCGCAGTCGGCGCAAAAATATGTCGCAACGGCGCTCGGCGACCAGCAACACTGCGCCCACGTGCTTCCAGACGCCGAACACCGCATCAAGCTGCAGGTATTTGAAGGGCCGCTCGACCTGCTGCTGTTCCTCATCCGCAAGAACGAGATAGAGATCTACGACATCCCGATCGAGTCCGTGACCCGTCAGTACGTCGCCGTCCTCCACTCGATGCAGGAGCTCGACCTGGAGGTGGCCGGCGAGTTCTTCGTGATGGCCGCCACGCTGATGGAGATCAAGAGCCGGATGCTCCTACCGAAGGGGCTCCAGGCGGTCGACCCGAATGCCGAGGAGGACGAGATGGACCCGCGCTGGGAGCTCGTCCACCAGCTCCTGCAGTATAAGAAGTTCAAGGACGCCTCGGCGCGGCTGGCGGAGATGGCCACGCTGCAGCGGGACGTCATGGAGAGGGAGGTCACCGCCCGCGGCGACACCCCGGAAAGGCCCCTGGCCCCGGTCGGGCGCATCGACCTCTGGAACACCTTCAACCAGGTCCTGCGTCGCCTCGCCGAGAAGCTCCTTGTCGGGGAAATCCACGACGAGGTCGTGACCGTGGCGGACCAGATGGAATGGCTCCTCGGCCGCATGAGGGCCGAGAAGTCATTCGTGTTCTCGTCGCTCTTCGAGGGCAAGGTGACCCTGCGCCGGCTGGTCGCCACCTTCCTCGCGGTGCTCGAGCTCACCCGGCTATCCCGGATCAGGCTGCGCCAGGACGCGGCGTTCGCGGACATCATCTGCGACGCTGTGGACGAAAAGCCGCTTGAAACGGCAGAGACCGCAGCCACGGTTGAGGCGTGAGCAAGAAGAAGCCCAAGCGCCCCGGCGCTCTCCTAGGCCTAGGCTTGGACAACAGCGACGGCCACCGCCGGATCACCACCGGCGAGCAGTTCGCGATCTACGGCGGCTCCGCCGAGACCCACGAGCGGATGACGGAGACCATCGTGAAGACCTTCGAGGAGCTGAAGACCCGCGGCAAGTCCCTCGGGGAGGTCCGCAAGGTGGAGCTGGCCGAGATCATCAGGAAGTCCACTCCCCGGTAGGCGGCCGGTTTGCAATTTTCGGTGATGCGCGTTTGTTGCGTCACCAGCCACACACACACTATGTCCGAGAAAATCGCCCAGCTTAACACAGACACCTTCAAGAACGCCGTGACCAATTCGGCGACGCCCCTCCTCGTGGACTTCTGGGCGCCGTGGTGCGGGCCGTGCAAGGCGATCGCGCCCGTTCTCGACGAGCTCGCGACCGAGTTCGACGGAAAGCTTTCGATCGCAAAGGTGAACATCGACGAGAACGAGGCGATCGCGGCAGAGTTCGGCATCCGCGCGATCCCGACGATGCTGCTCTTCAAGGGCGGCCGCGTGATCGAGCAGATCGTCGGCATGCTGCCCAAGGCGACGCTGAAGACGAAGCTCGCCGCACAGCTGGGCTAGAGGAGCACGCCCGCGGCGAAGAGCGCCGCGTACAGGGCGGCAAGCCGGCCCGTGTCACCGAGGAGGGCGATCTGCTCGCTCGGCAGGGCCGAGCGCGCCAGGCGCCTCGCGTGGGATATCCCTGCGGGGACGAGGAGGAGTGGAAGCAGGCACCACGCCGGGTAGCCGATCGCCAGGAAGGCAGCGGGCGCGGCGAAGGCCACGGCCAGGCAGGCGGCGTGCTGAGCCCGCGCGAATGGCCTGCCGAAGCGCACGACGAGGGTGCGCTTCCTGGCGGCGGCGTCCGTGTCAGCGTCGCGATAATTGTTAACGAGGAGTATGTTCGAGGCGAGGCAGCCCACGGGCACGGCGCCGAGGACCGCGTCGGCGCCGATGCGCCCGGCCTGTACAAAGAAGGTGACGGTCACGGCAACCAGCCCGAAGAAGATGAAGACGAACAGGTCGCCGAATCCGTGGTAGCCGAGCGGCCACGGGCCCCCCGTGTAGGCGACGCCGCAGGCGATGCTCGCGACCCCGATCCCCAGCATCCAGGGGCCTCCCCAGTGGATGAGGCCCAGGCCGAGGATGAAGGCTGCCGCGAACACCGCCTTCATGGCGTTCCGCATGACGGCTGGCGGGACGAGCCCCGAGGCCACCGCCCGCCGCGGCCCGACCCGCGCGGAGGTGTCGGCGCCGTGGACGAAGTCATAGTAGTCGTTCGCGAAGTTGGTCCCGACCTGGACGAGGAGGGCGAACCCGAGGCAAATGGCGGCGGCAGCCGGCACGAACGCATGGTCGTGCGCCGCCAGCGCGGTGCCCACGATGACGGGCGCCACCGCCGCCGGAAGGGTCCGGGGCCGGGCGGCGGCGGCCCACACCCGCCAGGGGGCCGGGGCGTCGGAAGGCATCACTTTATCGAGAATCCCGAGAACTGGGGCCGCCGCTCGCTCGAGGTGCGGTCCACCTTCCGTATGTAGCCGTCCATCTTTTCCTGGACGGCCGTGACGAAGCGCTCGACCTCGCCCTTGGAGCCCTCGGCCTCCAGGACGACGCGGCCGTCGGGCAGGTTGGAGACGTAGCCCGACACCTCGAATTCCCTTGCGACCTGGAGGGCCGCATAGCGGAAGCCCACGCCCTGCACCCGGCCCGTGAAAAACGCGGTTTCGTGGTGCACTTCGGCCATCGCCGGCAATCCTACGGGACGGCGGCGCGGCGCTTCAATAGGCAATCGGCGCCGCCCCTTCCGCCGGGGGATCCCGAGGGTGAATTTATTTGCTTCGGCCTATGATCTGGGGAACCCTTCCGCCCATCTGATGAGCGACTTCGACTCAGACAGCCTCTCGGAGAATGAATGGGAGGAGAACGGGGACCTGGCTTGGAACGAGTTCGACTGGGAGGTCTACCTCCGGGAGCAGGAAGGCGCCATCCACCGCTACCTGGGCTTCTACGAGTCCCTCAGCGCAAGTCCCGACAGGATCGACGAGGTGGCCGACCGCATGGGGTGGGACAGGGGGGAGCCGGACGACGACGGTGAGCGCGAGAACGCCGAGAAGGTGACCTACTCGGACGACATCTACACGCTCCAGAAGAACCCCGTGTACATTGCGACCAAGGCCCTCTTCCTCAGCCTGCAGCGCTCGTGGGAGAAGGCGGCGTCCGATGCCGGGAAGGTGCCGCAGCCGCTCGCGGTCGGGTTTCTGTCGGCCCTCCATAGGTGCGAGGAGCAGGCCGTCATGGCCATCCATGCCCTCGACTTTGGCGACTACGCGATGGCGGTGTGCATCTTCAAGCGCGCGCTTGCCGCCCTCAACGACTGCTTTGCCCTCATCGCCTCGCCTGCCGCGGAGCGGACCGAGGCCGTCCGCTCCGCACGCGACGAGATGCGCACCAAGCTCTTCGACCTGCGCGAGATCTGGCTTCGCGTCATCAGCGACTGCCGGGAGGATACCGAGCGGCAGGCCGACGAAGAGGACTGAGCCTTGCCGGCTCCGGCGTCCGCCGAATAGGCGGGGCGGATGCGGTCAGACAGGCGAGTCTCCAAGCCCCAATCCATGCCCCGGCCGACAAGCGCGCTGATCATTGACGACGAGCCGCACGTGAGGCTCCTGCTCGCGGGCGTCCTGAAGCAGCTTGGGGTAAAGAGCGTGTGGGAGGCTGTCGACGGCGCCGCCGGCCTCGCCATGGTTTCCGCACACAAGCCCGGCGTCGTGCTCCTCGACATCAACCTCCCTGGGCCGAGCGGCCTCCAGATCCTCGAGAAGGTGAAGGCCGAGCAGCCGGGTCTTCCCGTCGTCGTCATCTCGGCGCAAAGCACAATGAGGACGATGAACCGCGCCAGGGACCTCGGCGCGCACGCCTTCATCGTCAAGTATGCGACGAAGACCGAGGTGACGCAGGCCTTGTCGGACGCCCTGTCGAAGATTGGCGGCGACGGCGCTGCGGAACCGGCTGCCGAGGCCCCCAAGGCCGGTTGACGCCCGCTAAGGCCTCCTCGTTGCCAAATACTGCCTTGCCCTGCCGGGCCCCCCGGGGTTGGCTCGCCGTCCCGGAACGGAGAGGTGCCTGAGTGGCCTATAGGGCCGGTTTGCTAAACCGGTGTAGGGGTAACACCCTACCGGGGGTTCGAATCCCCCTCTCTCCGCCATTTCAATGCGCAGTGCGTCAGCGACTTAGGATTTTTGTCCCTGCGAGAGGTGCTAGTGCCCTAGCAAATGTTGGCTCTTCCCGATCAAGACCGTAAGAGCCCTCAATGGTCGCTATCCCAAAAATCGGGAGTGTCCTAATTTGAATCGGTCTTAAACCCCTTCACTATCCAAGAAACAACCCAATAGATTACCCAAAGGCCAATTATGGGACCAAGGGACGCTAACCAAAATTCCCAGCTCTCCCTATGTGATCCCGGGTAACTCCATGGATCAGCTTCTCCACCATGTCTCCTGACCTGATCCCTTGGATATGCAACGAAGCGACTAAAACAAGGCCCCGCGACGAACATTACAAACCCCCATGCAACCGAAAGGGCTATGAAAATCCTCTCCAGTCCGCGTCTAATTTTCATTTTGCCGCACTTGCTATAGCAACCCTTACCGCGGTCTGAGCCGAATCGACAGGAGGAATCTCCAGCACGATCACGAATTGGTCCTCCTGGTCGTCTTTGTAGGTCCAGCCGTAGGCCCTCTTTGCCTTGGGATGGCCCTTTAGGTCGAAACATTCAACCACGCCCTCCCACGCGACCTTGTTACCGAACATCTCGCGGATGGGAGCAGACGCGAAATGCGCGGCCTGGCATTTCTCTGTCTCCTGAATGGCGTCCCTGATCTTGGCTATTCTTGGGCTCACCCTTCAATCATGTCCACGAGGTCTGCCACAGTCCACGGAGAAGTGGTGACGCCGGCCGCCATTGCAGGCGTGCAACGGATGCTGATGTGCATCTTGACGAGGTTGTAGTAACCATAGTGCAGAGCGACCGCCGCCCGAAGATTTTCGATCTTCTTACTGAAGGCGTTGGTGAGCCTGCTAAGCCTGCGGCAATGCATCCGTAGGGTGTGGTTCTGCTTTTCGACGTAGCTGGTGGAGATAAGATCGGCATCGGGATTACCGCGCATCGGGACCCTTTCCACTTTCACAACTTCTGGCGGAGAGTAACGGCTGTGGCCCTCCAGTTGAGCGCGACTAAAGGTCTTTACGATTGATCCGTAGTCCACTTCTGCGCCGAAAGCGCGCTCTATTGCAGCATTGTAATTACGAAGTGCGTAGGTGGAAATCTGCACGCGATGGGCGAGGCGGCTGGCAAGGTCCTCCATTAGGGCGTCAGCCATAACCTGAGAGCGTTCACCGACGGCGAAAGTGGGTACCAGCTTGGATTCGGCATCAATTGCCACCCAAGTCCAAACGTCCCCAACAGAGCTATCGGCGTTCTTTCGTTTTGCCTCCTTGGCCTTCATCCCGACGAATCCCCACATCTCGTCCACCTGGATGACGCGGGAATTTAGGTTTCTGAACTTCTCATCCATGATCCGTTTGCAGCCTTCGCCCATGCGGACGCCGAGGCGCATCACGGTGTCCCGGTGAATACCGGTTATGCGCTCGATGCTCCGAATGCTGGAGCCTTCGCAGAGCATGGAGACCGCTGCAGTTTTACGTTCGTCGGAGAGATTATTGCGCATTTTTTTTCTTGAACTTGATTCTAGTCATACCAGAATCAAGGGTATGCGCAAGCAGAAAAACAAACGGAGATTTGCTCACGGCGGCCCAAGGGAAGGGGCTGGTCGTCCGGAGGGACGAACAAAGACCAAGGTCTGCGTGTCCATTGACACCGAAGTCCTTACGAAAGCCACCGACAGCCTTACTCGCCCATTTTCTAACTTGGTCGAAATGCTTCTCGACCGTTACACCACCAATACAATTAACTCAAAGGAGCCCGTGTTATGAGTAACCTAATCAAGGTCCAGATTGAAGGTTCGGCTGACAATCACGGCCATTTGACCGTGGCCGATTTCCTAGAACGGATCGAGGAACTGCTGGCTGCTCTGAATGGGATCGACTGCATCGTAGGACAGACTTCGCGCCCTACCCTGAATTACCGGATTGTGGACGCTAGGCACAGCAGTCCGATAAGTCTCACTTTGGAGCCGGTTATTAAGAAAAATGTGATAATCGAGGGAACAGATCATATCGAGAAGCGGAATAATAGGTTCTTCCACGAGTTGACCGCTATTCGAAATGCTGAGCCTATCTCCCCCGAAATTGACGAATTACTCTTAAATCATTTTCGCCGGTTAGTTGAGGGCGTAGGAACCACATTCACCACCGCGCGAGTTTCAAACACCAATGTATCTGTTGAACTGGATCAGGTTTTTGACACCAACGTCAGGCGTTTGCTTGATGAGGAGGATGCCTCCTATGGTGGCGAAGAGGGGATGTTGGACGCGGTGAATTTGCACGGCCGACAGACCTGCTGGATTTACCCTAAGATTGGGGCCAAGAAGATTCGGTGCGATTTCTTACCCGGTATGCGCGATCTAATCCGAGAGAATCTAGGCAAATTTGTACGCATCGAAGGGGTGAAATTCTTTAGACCACATTCTTCGTATGCGTTCCGAATTTCGGTAAAGGATTTGGAGCCGATAGATGAGGATTTCGCCGTTTCCCTAGGAAGACTTAAGGGCGTTGCACCTCAATCTACTGGAGAGTTAAGCGCCGCAGAATTTGTAAGAAAATTACGCGATGAGTGGGAATGATGGCCAACGAGTAATTTATTGGGACGCTTGTGTCTATCTCGCCTGGTTAAAGGGGGAAGATAACGGGAAGCTCGTAAATGAAGGGATAGAAGAGGCTGTTGAATACAATTGGAGCAATAAGCTCTTGATCGTCACGTCGACGATAACCTTTGTTGAGGTCCTTGCAGCGAAGCTTACGGCCGACCAAGAAACTCTCTTCCGTAAAACGTTCAAGACGCAGCGGCATAGCGCAAGAGACGTTGATGTTGCAGTAGCGATGAAGGCTAGGGATTATCGGACGGCCCTATTGGCGGCATCCAAGAACCTCGCGACACCCGATGCGATCCACCTTGCAACTGCGTCGATCTATCGGGCAGAGGAGTTCTGGACCATGGACGACGGCGGTAAGTCGAAGAAAAGCATCGGGCTATTGGACCTGAATGGCGACCCGAGAGTGGATGGTTTGGCCATCAAGAAGCCTTACGCCCAAAACCCTAAGTTAATCTAGGGTTGAAGGCTTCAAATTAGGACACTCCCCAAAAATCGACAGGGTTGTTGAGTCTATTCTTTATGCCGATGATCTCCTGCGAGCCATCGCATTTTATAGCGAGATTCTGGGATTCCGGCCAATAGCGGGCGGCTCGAAGCGCTTTCGGGCCTTCGATTCGGGATCAGGCTGCGTCCTCATTTCTATTCAAACGCGGGGGCACAATTAACGCGACCCATGTCGCCGGTGGGATTATTCCTCCGCATAATGGGGGAGGTGATCATCACGTTGGCTTCGCTATAACGCCGGATAGTTACGAATCATGGCGACTGCACCTGGAAAACGTTGGGATTAAGATCGAAAGTGAAGTCACTCGGCCTACAGGCGGGAAAAGTTTGTATTTTCGGGACACCGAGAATCATCTGCTTGAATTGGTGACACCGGGGGTTTGGGCGGTGTATTGACGGCTAAACCCGGTTCGCGTCTTTCCGTCTATCGGAAATGCAAGCCAGTTGACAGGATAGTATCACAATGCTACTACTATGGGGTGCCGCGAAAACTTCGCCAGCTGATCTCGGATCTTGAGAAGGCAGGTTTTGTAAATCGCGGGGGCAAGGGAAGTCACCGAAACTACGAACACCCCAAAGGAATCCGCGTAACCGTATCCGGCCACATGGGTGATGACGTGCATCATTACCAAGAGAAGATAGTCCGCAAAACAATCGAGGAATCCCTCAAATGAAACCGACTCGCGCTCAAATCGAAACTGCAGCCAAGAGTTACCTTAAGATCGTAGAATGGAGTGAGGATGACAAATGCTTCATCGGTAGCGCTCCTCCGCTTATCGGCCATAGCTGCCATGGTAGTAGCGAGGCTTCGGTTCTCGCTCAACTAAGGACAATAGTGGAAGAATGGGTGGAGTCACTTCTTGCCGATGGCAGGCCGCTACCAAAATCAGCGACTGACCGAGAGTTCAGCGGAAAATTTGTTGTGCGCCTGACTCCAGAGACGCATCGGAAGGTTGCGCTGAAGGCATTGGCTCGGGGCGACAGTCTCAATCAGTTCATCACAGAGGTGCTCGAAAAGGCGTAGTCGTGGTCGAAGGCTGAAGATCGAAAGGGGGTTTCGAATCCCCCTCTCTCCGCCATTCCCGCTGACGAAAAACAAGGGACGGCTCCTCACCGGTGAGGAGGTCTGGGGCGAGCCAGGACTGCCGAATTAGAAGGGCCTTGGGCGTTCTTGCGTTCCAGGCTGGCGTATCCTCGCCCGCCTCGAAAAGGGCATCTTCATCATCGTGATTGTCGCCGTGGGCCACCGTTCAGAGGTCTACGGGAAATAGGCCGTAAGCCGGCGCCAGGCCGCATGCGGCGCACTGGGGCACGACGGATCCGGGTCACGCCGCCGCCCTTGGGCGGGTCGCGACGACGAGAAGGGGCAGCGCGGCCAGCTGCAGGGCGGCCGAGAACGCCGCGGCGGAAAACGCGGACCGGTCATAGAGGAACCCCGTGACGACGCTGCCCACGAACCAGGAGACTCCGAAGGCCGCGTCGAACATGCCGAACCCGAGGGCTCGCCTGCCCGGGTCGACCAAGGGGGCGAGCGCCGCCTTCAGGAGGGAATCCTGGGCGCCGAGCCCCACGCCCCAGAGCACCATGCCGGCGAGCACGGCCCCGGGCGGGCCCAGGAGGACGAGGGGTGCGGAGAGGATCGAGGGCACGAACGCCAGGATAAGGACCGGCCGTCCCAGGCGGTCGAGCAGCCGGCCAAGAAGGAGCGCAGCAACCGCGGCCGTGGCCATGGCCGCCGAATAGAGCGCCGGAATCATGCTCTCGCGGATGACGGAGCCCGTCTGGAGGCGGTAGGCGATGAGCGCGAAGTCGGAGAATCCCGCCGCGATGGCACAGCCGGCGGCGAGGAACCACCAGTAGGGCGCCGCCTGGCCCCTTGCCGAAAGTCCCCGCGGTTTCTGGAGGCCGGCGAAGGAGCGCCCGGCCGGCGAAAGGCGAGCCGCGGCGATCGTCGCCAGGCAGAGCAGGGCCGGCACGAGGAGGACCGCAAAACCCTCCCGGTAGCCGCCCTTCAGGTAGAGGACGAGGGCCACGATGAGCGGCCCCACGGTCGCCCCCGTCTGGTCGAGCGCCTCGTTCAGGCCGAATACCCAGCCCTGGCCGATGGAGTCGCCGGCCTCGGAAAGGAGCGCCTCGACCGAAGGCTTGCGGACGGCGCGCCCCGTGCGCTCGATCACCATGAGCGCCGCCGCGGCGGGCCAGCTCCCCGCGAGCGCGAGGGCGGGAACCGCGAGCAGGTTGACGGCGTAGCCGCCGATGATGAAGGCCCAGTAGCGCCGCGTCCGGTCCGCGAAGTAGCCGGTGACCAGCCGGAAGGAATAGCCCATCAGTTCGCCGAGGCCCGCGGCGATGCCGACCGCCGTGGCGCTGGCCCCGAGGGCGCCAAGGAACGCGCCCGTCGCGCTCCGGGCGCCCTCGTAGGTCATGTCCGCGAACAGGTTGACGACCCCGAAGGCCAGGACGAACCGGAAGGCCCGCCTTCCCGCGTTGGAGTCTGCGCTCATCGGCGGGGAGGCTGTCCGAGAACCGCCCCGGCGTCCAAGCTTCTAGCGGCGGCGCCTGCCGGTCCCGGCGCCTTAGTTCTTGGAAACCGCCCGCCCCTGGGCAAACTGCGCCGTCCCTTGCGAACGCAGGAATGCGCGCCGTAAAAACCTATTTTGCCCTGGTGGCGGCGCTTTTGCTGGCGAGAATCGGTGTCCTGTACTGGGCGGGCGTCCTGGTGCTGCGTGCGAACGGGGAGGTCGCAGGCCGACTGGATTATGTCGGCCGCCTGGACGGCCTCCTCTAGGACCTCAAGGATTCCGAGACCGGCCAGCGGGGCTTCCTGCTGACGGGAAACGAGTCCTACCTCCAGCCCTACGACTCCTCGCTGCTGCGGATCCGCGACGCCCGGGCCGCCGTGCGCCGGCTCGCCGGCACCTATGGGACAGGCGCCGACTGGCTCGGCCGCCTCGACAGCCTCGTGGACGAGGAGCCGGCCGAGCTGGGGGCTCGATCGACCAGCGGCGCGCGCGGGGCCTTGCGGCAGCGGTGGCGATGGTGGCCTCGAACCGGGGCAAGGCGGCCATGGACGCCATCCGGGCCCACATCGCAGCCGAGACCGGGCGCCAGTCGGCGCTGGTCGGGCGCCTCAGGGCGCGGAGCGTCCTGGTCGAGATCGCCCGCACGTTCGCCTTCATCATCGTCGCGGGCATCAACCTGGCATTCCTGGGCTACGCCTACCTCCAGATCAGGGCGGCGATGTCCGGGTGCGACCGCCAGCAGCGGCGGGCGGAGGCGGGGCGCGAGCTCCTGTCCGTGACGCTCGCCAGCATCGGCGACGCGGTGATCGTCACGGACGCCTGGGGCCGGGTCACCTTCGTCAACAGCGTTGCCGAGGAGCTGACGGGGTGGGGGCTCGCGGAGGCCGCCGGCCGGCCATGCTCCGAGGTCTTCAACGTGATATCGGAGACCAGCCGGACGGCGATCGAGAACCCCGTCTCGCGGGTGCTGCGCGAGGGGGTTGTCGTCGGCTTCGCAAACCACACCCTGCTCATCCGCAGGGACGGGAGGGAGGTGCATCCGGCGGGCGCGCGTGAGTGCCCGCATCCCGGCGATCGCGCTCACGGGGTTCGGGATGGAGACCTCGCGCGGTGCCGCGAGGCGGGCTTCGACGCCCACCTCACCAAGCCCGTCAACCTCCAGAGGCTCGAGGCCCTGATCCGGCAGTTCTCGGGAGCCTGATGGGCTGCGCCTAGAGGTTCAGCATCACGACCGAGAGCGGCGGGAGCAAGACCTCGAGGCCTGCGCCCGAGGACCGGGCGCCGGAGAAGGGCCGCGGCTCCACGGCATGGGGGTCGTCGAAGGTATTGTGCGCCGTCATGGAGGACGCCGTGAGGATCGTCCCGGACACGGGTCCCAGGGGGGCGCCGTCCAGCGTGCAGGCCACGCTGGCGGCCGCGTCGGGGTTCGTGTTGACGAGGGAGAGGTGGATCCTGCCGTCCGCGCCACGCGAGGCCGAGGCGCTGACCTCGGGTATCTCGTACTGGGTGTCCGCGAGGTTGGGGGTCTTCAGCGAGACCGGGATGGAGACGGCGCCCTGGTGCACCTTGAACATGTCGAACACGTGGTAGGTCGGCGTCAGGACGATCCTCGCCCCGTCGGTGAGGATCATCGACTGGAGCACGTTCACCATCTGGGCGATGTTCGCGCCGCGGACGCGGTCGGCGTGCGACTGGAAGATGTGCAGGTTGAGGGCGGCGATGATGGCGTCGCGCATCGAGTTCTGCTGGTAGAGGAAGCCGGGGTTGGTGCCGGTCTCGACGTCGGTCCAGATGCCCCACTCGTCGACGATGAGGCCGACCTTCTTCTGGGGGTCGTACTTGTCCATGATCGCCGAGTGCCTCGAGATGAGCTCCTCCATGTGGAGCGTGTTGGCGAGCGCGCTCAGGTACTGCGGCCTGCCGAAATGCGTGGCCGAGCCCTTCTTCGCCCAGTCGCCCGACGGGATGGTGTAGTAGTGGAGCGCCAGGCCGTCCATCTGCTTGCCGGCGAGCCTCATCAGGGTGTCGGTCCAGTCGTAGTCGTCGGAAGCCGGCCCGCAGGCGATTCGGCTGATCTTGTTCGCGGGATCGTAGTCCTTGATGAACGTGTTGTACCTCCTGTAGTTGTCCGCGTAGAACTCGGGCCGCATCGAGCCCCCGCAGCCCCAGCTCTCGTTGCCGACGGCGACAAAGTGGACCTTCCACGGCTTGTCCCGCCCGTTCGCCCGGCGCAGGTTCGCCATGGGCGAGTCGCTGTCGGAGGTCATGTACTCCACCCACTCCATGGCCTCCTGGACGGTGCCGCTGCCCACGTTCACGCAGACGTAGGGCTCGATCCCCAGCATCTCGCAGAGGTTGAGGAACTCGTGGGTGCCAAAGTGGTTGTTCTCGACGACGCCGCCCCAGTGCGAGTTGTACACGGACGGGCGCTTCTCAATCGGGCCGATTCCGTCCCTCCAGTGGTACTCGTCGGCGAAGCAGCCGCCCGGCCAGCGTAGGATCGGGACGCGCAGCTCGCGCAGCGCGTCGATGACGGCCTTGTCGTAGCCGTCCACGTTGGGGACCTTGGAGTCGCGGCCGACCCAGATCCCGCCGTAGATGCAGTGGCCCAGGTGCTCCGAGAACTGCCCGTAGATGTTCCTGTTGATGACCGGTCCCGGCGCGCCGGCGTCGATCGTCAGCGAGGCGGATCCTGCGGAACAGGGGAGCGGCAGGGCCAGGGCAACGAGCGCTGCGGCCAGGGCTGGGGCGTTTTTCATCGCCCTAGGTGCTAGCGCGGCGCCGCGCCCTATTGCGAGACAAAGCGTTGCGCGCCCGGCCCTAAGCCATGCCCGGCGAGACGGCCCCGGGGCCGACGTCGTCGGGCGCGGCCTTGCCGATCATCGCCTCCACGGACTTCGCGAGCTCCGGGAAGGTGAAGGGCTTAGAGAGCGCGATCGCCGCGCCGAACAGGCGGGCCATCTTCAGGAAGTCCTTCGAGTTGGCCCTTCCGGCCCCTGTCATCGCGATGATCTTCACGTCGGGGACCATCTTCTTCAGGTCGCGGATGGTCTCCAGGCCCTCCTTCTCGGGCATGATAAGGTCCGTGATCACCAGGTCAGGGGCGGTCCTCTTGTACACCTCGATCCCCTCGCGCCCGTTGCCCGCCTCATGGACGCGGTAGCCGAGCCTCTCGAGCGTCGACTTGACGACGCTGCGGAGGTTCTGCTGGTCCTCGATGATGAGTATGGACTTCAAGGGGCGGGAGGCCGGGGACACGCCGCCAGGCGGGCGGCTACCGCCCCGTTGCGGGGGCATTTTTCATGGACAAGGGGCGTTGTCCGGGCATGTTTTATGGAGCACATGGAACAGAATCTTAGTCAGCAGCCAAGGAAGCTCGTAACCAAGACCACGCTCGCAGTCGATGCGGTTCTTGTCGTCCTGTTCTTCATCTTCATGTACTCGGTGACGTCGACCCATGTGCCCTCGACGGACCCGCGGATGAAGGTGTTCTTCGGGGTTTACACGACGATCTGCATGACCCTCGTCTTCTGGCTCGCGGTGCAGATGTTCCGCGTGGTGGTCGTCCACCAGCGCAAGCTGAGGCAGGCCGCGGCGAAGTAGTCAGCCCCGGGTGAAGGTGGCGACGAAGAACCCGTCGCCGTCGTGCTCCTCGGGATAGAGCATCCTGCCGGGCGTCGCCGCCCTGAATCCCCCTTCCGCCTGGAGGAATGCGGAAACGACGCGCTCGTTCTCGGACCGGCACAGGGAGCAGGTTGAGTAGACGAGGAGGCCGCCGGGCCGGACCGCGGGGGCGTTCTCCCGCAGGAGGCGAAGCTGGAGCCGCGCCTTGGCGGCGATCGACTCCGGCGTCGTCGTCCAGCGCAGGTGCGGCGAACGCCGCCAGGTCCCCGATCCCGTGCACGGGGCGTCGACGAGGACCCCGTCGAAGGGCCCCTCCTCGCCGGCGCCCGTGGTGATCCGCCCGGAAAGGCCGGCCCGCCGCGCCCTCTCGCGCAGCCTGGCGAGGGCCTCGGGCCGAGGGTCGCGGGCGACGACGCGCCCCTCCCTGCCGAGGAGGAAGGCGAGCTGCAGCGACTTGCCGCCCGCCCCGGCGCAGGCGTCGAGCCAGCGGCCCGGGCCGGGGACGCGGGCCTCGAGGAGCACACGCTGGGAGCCGGCGTCCTGGACCTCGACGAGTCCCGACCGGTGGGCCTGCGTCGACTCGACGGCGGCCCCCTGCGGCAGGCGCAGGGCCCCGGCCACCAGGGGGCTCCGGGTGCACTCCCAGCCCAGCTGCGCAAACTCGGGCGGGACCTGGGGCTCGCCGTCGCCCTGGAGGCGGACCCACAGGGGCGCGCGGCCAAGGAGCGTGTCGCACAGGGGGCTCGACAGCGCGGCCGGGCACTCGGCGGCGAGCCATGGGGGCCCCATCGCATCAGGGTCCGCGCCCATGATCCGGGCGCGGCCCGCGGCGTCCGGGGGGCAGGGCGGCAGTCCCGCCGCCGCCTCGGCGCGGATGCCGGAGGCCTCTGGCGTGTCCGTGGCGAGCCAGGCGGCCCACATGGCCGCGGCCATGGGGTCGGCCAGCCTAGGCTCCACCCAGGGCAGGTGGCGGAGGGCGGCGTAAAGGGCGCCCCGGTACAGGCGCCGGTCGGTTGACCCGAACCGGCGGTCGGAGCGCAGGAGCTCCTCTATCCTCGCCGGCAGGTTCCGGTCGGAGCGCAGGTGCGGCGCGAGCCCCGTGAGGAGGGCCCCAAGGGAGCGCTGCTGGCTGGTCGCACGGCTCAAGGGCTGGGGGACCGCGGGGCTAGAACCGGATCACATCCAGGTTCATCTCGATCCCAAAGTGTCCCATGTGGTTGTTGGGCCCCTGCGAGAACACGACCGCGTACTCCAGGTTCCAGGTGTTGGATATCCGCTGGTCGACGCCGTAGTACATGTCGACGAAGAGGCTGTCGCGCGCGTCGTAGTCGCCGCGGACGAACACCGTGTAGACCTCGTTCATGCGCATGCGCGCCTCGTAGTGGAAGGTATCGACGCCGACGATCGGGTTGTACCCGAGGCCGGGCACGAGGAACTCGCCGTACTTGTCAGAGAGATACCCGACACCGAGGCCGATGGACCAGAAGTCGCCCTGCCGGAAGGTGACCGTCGAGTCCATGGCGCGCTGGGCCGCGCGCGCGGTGGAGATGGTGTCCTCCACGCGGAATTCCAGCCAGTGCGCCGGGCTGGCCGTCATCTGCAGGTAGACGTCGGAGAAGTCGGTCTGGCCCGGGGCGCGCGTGAACCTGAAGTCCTCGTCCGCGTTGAAGGTCATGACGTCCCTGGAGCCGTACGTCTCGTCGCGGGTCTGGAGGGTGTTGTTGATCCCCAGCCGAAGGACGTTCTCGGCCTGGAGCTGGTCGATGGCGCGCATGTCGCCCAGGTCCAGGATCGGCATGTAGCTGGTGAAGGTGCTGCGGTCGATGGGCGGGATGTAGGCCGCGTCCTTGTCGGCGTCGGGGATGTAGCGGTAGCTGAAGGTCGGCGTGATCAGGTGGCGGAGCCCGTCGATGCCCCAGGCCTCGTTCCTGTAGTCGAAGACGGCGTTCATCTTCATGTCGGCGTCGAACCCGAGCTCGCCGACGGCCCGGCTGGCGCCGCCCGCCTCGGCCGCGCCCTCGGTGCTCCAGTAGTCCGTGAAGCGGCCGCCAACGACCGGCGTGAAGTCCACGATGTTCTTGTACGTGAAGGGGCGCATAGCCCCGAAGAACGTGTCGAAGCGGTCGTCCTCGAGGAACGAGCCGCCGTCGGGGGGAACCTCCTCGAGGTGGGCCACGCCGGCGTCGAACCGGATGTAGATGCCGAGGGGGACCTCCGTCGGCACGAGGTCGTAGCGGATCTCGGGCAGTCGCTGCTGGACGGGATAGAAGGCGTCCGGCTGGAAGCGGGTGAAGGCCGACGCGAAGTAGTTCGTGCCGGTGTAGACGGCCTCGAAGTAGTTGTCGGGCTCCTGGACCGGGATGAAGTCCTTCGAGTGGAAGTCGCGGACGACCTCGGAGTCCGACGAGTAGTTCACGTCGCCCGTCAGCGTGAAGGCGTCCGTGATCTGCTCGTTGTGCACCCACTCGAGGTACGAGCGGCTGGGCGGGACGGGGTTGTTCAGGATGTCGGTGTACCGAGTGCCGAGGTCGTAGATGTAGCCGCTCTTCAGGAGCCCCTCCATGGTGTTGTAGCCGCTGGCGAAGTTGTACGCGGCCGTGGGCCCCAGCATGACGCCCCTGAAGGCGTAGATGCCCAGGTCCGGGCCCGCGGTGATGCCGTCCGCGATGGGGATGTGCTGGGCCAGGTCGACCCACGGGCCGAGGTTGTGGCGGTAGCCCGCGCCGACGGACGTGTCGGTCAGGCTCGAGCGCCGGTTGAGCTGCTGGCCTATGCGGCTGAGCGGGATGGGATGGAAGTTGCCCACGCCCACGTCGCCCCCCGCCAGCCGGAGATAGTGCCCTGCGGAATACATCAGCGTGGAGGCGTGGAGGGTCGGCTGCCACTTGCTGGGCTCCCGGTAGGTGATCGTGGCGTCGTGGATGGTGACCTCGGTGCGGGTCCCCTCGGCGGAGGCGCCGGCGATGTAGTATGGGAAGCGGCCGACCCGCAGGTTGACGGCGGAGAACCTGCCGTTCGCGGCGTCGTAGGTCAGGCGGTCGGCCAGGATGCGGTCCTGCTCGCGGGTGAGGGTGACATGCCCGGTCGCGACCGCGACCTGGGTCTTCTGGTTGAAGCGGATCTCGTCCGCAGCCAGGATGATCCCGGTGTCGACGAGCTTGGCGTTCGGCGTGGCGACCAGGTCCCCCGTCGCGTAGTCGAGCGAGATGGCCGAGTCCGCCGACAGGTCGGCGGAGGGCCCGGCCGCGCGGGCGGGGCCGGCCAGGATCGCGGCCGCTGTTAGGGCGAGGGCGAGACTTCGCGTCACTTGCGCCCCAGCAAATGGGCGCCCCGACGGCCAAGCAAGCCTCTCAGCCCCGCAAAAAGCGGCCTGCCCAGGGAACATTCCCCACTTTTTGGCTTCTGGAGCGGGCTACGGCCCCCCATGGTGTCGGTCCGCATGCCCAGAAAATCCACAGTCCGGATGTCGAAGGCGGTGCGCGACATGGCGCCCCTCAGCTCTGAGGTGCGCTCGCTCGGCGCAGCGCTTGGGCGGGTGATCACCCGCATCGAGGGCCGGGAGACCCTCGACACCGTGGAGGCCCTCCGCCGGCTGGCCAAGGCGAGGCGGGCCGGGGAGTCGGGGGCCGAGCGGCGCCTGGCGCTGGCCGTCGCCGAGCTGGAGCCCCAGGCGGCCTTCAACCAGGCGATGGCCTTCACGCTCTACTTCGAGCTGGTGAACCTCGCCGAGGAGAACTTCCGGATCATCCTCCTGCGCCGCAGGCGGGTCGCCCGCGAGCTCGGCCGGGACGAGGGCCGGCCGATCCGCGAGTCCATCGAGGCTGCGGTCATGGAGCTCAAGGCCGCCGGCGTCGAGGCGGCGGCGATGCAGCGGCTGGTCGACCGGCTCGGCATCGAGCTCGTTTTCACGGCGCACCCGACCGAGACGAAGAGGCGCACCCTCCTTGCGAAGCTGCGGCGGCTGGCGGAGATGCTGAGGCTCAGGAGCCAGCCCGAGTCGACGCCCGACGCGTCCATCCTCGGCGAGGAGGCCGTCGAGCGCGAGATCGCGTCCCTCTGGCTGACGGACCGGAGCCGCACGGCGAGGCCGCAGGTGACCGACGAGGCGCAGACCGGCCTCTGGTACTTCGACATGACCCTCTTCGAGACCATGCCGCGCCTGCAGCGCGACATGGAGGTCGCGCTCTCCCGGCACTACCCCGGGGTCCGCGCCCCCGCCCGCTGGCTCACCTTCGGCTCCTGGATCGGGGGGGACCGGGACGGGAACCCCGGGGTCACGACCGACACGACCTCGGAGGTCCTCATCCTCCACCGGCGCCTCGCCATCGAGAAGCTGCGGGGCGCGGTCAACGAGCTCGGCAGGATGCTCACGGTCAGCGACCGGCGCGACTCGGTCGTCCCGGCGCTGAAGCGCGAGCTGCGCGAGGACCTGCACCTCTCGAAGCACCTGGCCGAGCTCGAGAAGCGCTTCCCGCACGAACCCTACCGCCTGCTGCTGGGCGTCCTCCACGAGAGGCTGGGGCAGGCGCGCGACGAGCTGCTCGGCGGCCGCGCCCTCTTTGAGGGCGGGGCCGGCTCGTGCCTCTCGGAGGCGACGGTCCGGGACACCCTCCAGTCCATCCGGGGCGGCCTCGAGGCCGGCCGCGGCGGGATGCTGGCCGGCGGCGACCTGGCCTCCCTGTCCACCCAGTTCGAGGTCTTCGGCCTGCATGCCTCCCGGCTCGACCTTCGCCAGCACTCCGCGCAGCACGAGGCCGCCGTCGCCGAGGTCCTCGGCCGGGCCGACTACCCGTCGCTCGACGAGGCGGGCAAGCGCGCTGTCCTTCTTGGCGCGATGGCCTCCGCGAAGGCCCTGACCCCCGGGGACGTCGCCCGCTTCTGCGCGGCGACCCGCGACGTCGTGGAGCCCATGGTGCTGGCCGGCAGGGCGCAGGCCGTGCTCGGGCCCGAGGCCCTCGGGATCTACATCATCAGCATGACGGACGGCCTCTCGGACATCCTCGAGGTTGAGCTCCTCCAGGCGGTGGCCGGCTCCTCGCTGCCGATCGCGCCGCTCTTCGAGACCCTCGACGACCTCGACCGGGCGCCCGTGGTCCTCGGCGAACTCTTCGCCCTCGAGGGCCGGCGCGGGACGCACCAGAACGTGATGCTGGGCTACTCGGACAGCAACAAGGACTGCGGCTACATCACCGCGAACTGGGCCCTCTTCAAGGCGCAGGAGGCGATAGCCCGGGTCTGCCGCGAGGCGGGCATCACGCTCACGCTCTTCCACGGCCGGGGCGGGAGCATAGCGAGGGGAGGGGGGCCGGCCGCGAAGGCGATCCTCGCGCAGCCGGCGGGGCTGGGCGACGGGAAGATCCGGGTGACCGAGCAGGGCGAGGTGCTCTCGACGCGCTACCACGACCCCGACCTGGCGCACCGCATCCTGGAGCAGATGGCGTACGGCGTCATGCTCGGCATCCACGCGGCCTCGGGCGACGACCCGGCGCCCCAGGACTGGCGCGACACCATGCAGGAGATGAGCGTGGCGGGCTTCGAGGCCTACCGCGCCCTGGTGCACGACGACCCGGAATTCCTCGTCTTCTGGCGCCAGGCGACCCCCATCGAGGAGATCGGCAACCTGAAGCTGGGCTCGAGGCCGACCTACCGGAGGGCGACGCAGTCGGTGGCCGACCTGCGCGCCATCCCGTGGGTCTTCTCGTGGATGCAGAGCCGGTTCAACTTCCCCGGGTGGTTCGGCCTTGGCAGCGCGCTCTCGGCGGTCCTCAGGCGGGGGCCCCGCGAGAGGGAGCGCCTGCGCGCGATGCACGCCGGCTGGCCGTTCTTCCAGACCCTGGTCGACAACGCCCAGCTGACGATGCGCAAGGCCGACATGGGGATCGCGGCCCTCTACGCCGACCTTGTCGAGGAGCCGAGGATACGGCGCCGCATCTTCGGGATCCTCGAGGCCGAGTTCGCAAGGACCGAGAAGGCGATCCTCGCCGTGACCGGCCAGAGGCGGCTGCTCGGCCGCGAGCCGGTGCTCCTGCGCTCGGTCGAGCTGCGCAACCCCTACATCGACCCGCTCAACTACATCCAGGTCGAGATGATGCGCCGCCTGCGCGCCGGCGGCC
Source organism: Opitutaceae bacterium (assembly GCA_036489955.1). Lineage (GTDB taxonomy): Bacteria > Verrucomicrobiota > Verrucomicrobiia > Opitutales > Opitutaceae > Palsa-1447. The sequence goes on along the minus strand of DASXEV010000016.1, from coordinate 46,438 downwards.
GGCCGCCCGCGGAGGCCGAGGCCATCCGTTCCGTCGTCGAGCTGACGATCAACGGGATCAGCGGGGGCCTCAAGAACACCGGATGAGCGCGGTTTTGGGCTGGCGCGCGATCCAGTCGCCGGAATAACTGTCCAAGCCCCAACAGGTAACCGCGTGATCGTCAAAAAGCCTGACCTTGAGGCCATCCTGACGGCGAGCCACGGCTCGCCCCATTCCATCCTCGGGATGCACCCGGCATCGTACCGGCGCTCCCAGGGCGTGGTGGTGCGGGCATTCCTGCGCGACGCCGCAGCCTGCGAGGCCGTGCTCACGGACTCCAGGGTCGCCTACCCGATGAAGCTGCTCGCCCCTGAGGGCTTCTACGAGGTGTTCATCCCCAAGGTCGCGGAGGTGTGCGCCTACGAGCTCCGCGCGACGTCCTACGAGGGGGCCGTGCGCCAGTTCAGGGACCCCTACTGCTTCCTGCCGACGCTGGGCGAGCAGGACCTCTACCTCTTCAACGAGGGCAACGAGCACAGGATCTACGACAAGCTGGGCGCGCACATGCGCGACCTGGGGGAGACGAGGGGAACGGCCTTCGCGGTCTGGGCGCCCTCGGCGACGCGCGTCTCCCTCGTCGGCGACTTCAACGCGTGGGACGGGCGCTACCACCCCATGCGGGCGCTCGGGGCGTCCGGCGTCTGGGAGATCTTCGTCCCCGGCCTCGGCGAGGGCGCGCTCTACAAGTTCGAGATCCGCGACCAGGCGGGCGACATACGCGTGAAGACGGACCCCTACGGGACGCGCTTCGAGGCCCCGCCGGGCAACGCGGCCATCATCTGCGAGGTGGGGCGGTTCGCCTGGGGCGACGCGGCGTGGATGGAGGGCCGCCGGGCCGGCGCCGGCAAGCTCGACCGGCCGATGTCGGTCTACGAGGTCCACCTCGGCTCATGGCGACGCAAGCCCGAGGACGGCGGCCGGCCGCTCACCTACCGCGAGGCGGCGCCCCTTCTGGCGGACTACGCGGCCGAGATGGGGTTCACCCACGTCGAGGTGATGCCGCTCGCGGAGCACCCCTTCGACGGGTCGTGGGGCTACCAGGTGACGGGGTTCTTCGCCCCGACCTTCCGGTACGGGAGCCCCGAGGACTTCGCATGGTTCGTCAGCCACCTCCACGAGCGGGGCATCGGGGTCATACTCGACTGGGTCCCCGCGCACTTCCCGAGGGACGCGTTCGCGCTCGCGGAATTCGACGGCACGCACCTCTACGAGCACGCCGACCCGCGGCAGGGCTCCCACATGGACTGGGGGACGCTGATCTTCAACTATGGCCGGAACGAGGTCCGCTGCTTCCTGATAGCGAGCGCCCTCGCATGGCTCGAGCGGTACCACATCGACGGGCTGCGGGTCGACGCGGTCGCCTCGATGCTCTACCTGGACTACTCGCGGGGCCCCGGGCAGTGGATACCCAACCGCTATGGCGGGAGGGAGAACCTCGAGGCGATCGCCTTCATCCGCGGCGTGAACGACCTCGTCCACCACTACCACCCGGGGGCGCTCATGATCGCCGAGGAGAGCACGTCGTTCGCCGGCGTCACCCGGCCGACCGCGGACGGCGGCCTTGGCTTCGACCTGAAGTGGAACATGGGGTGGATGCACGACACGCTCCGGTATTTCTCGAAGGAGCCGATCCACAGGCGGTTCCACCAGAACGACCTCACGTTCGGCATGCTCTACCAGTACGCCGAGAGGTTCATCACGGTGTTCTCCCACGACGAGGTCGTGCACGGGAAGGCGTCGATGCTGTTCAAGATGGGGGCGTGGCACATCGCCGAGAAGGCAGCCAACCTGCGCGCGCTCTACGCGCACATGTGGGCTTACCCGGGGAAGAAGCTCCTCTTCATGGGCGGCGAGTTCGGCCAGTCCCAGGAGTGGAACCACGAGTCGAGCCTCGACTGGCACCTCTGCCAGTACATGGACCACGAGGGGATCAGGCGGCTGGTCCGAGACATGAACCGCCTCTACGCGTCGGAGCCCGTCCTCGGGGCGAACGACTTCAACCCGCACGGGTTCCGATGGCTGAGCTGCCTCGACGCCGACGCGAACCTCATCGCCTACCTGAGGTCCGACGGCGGGGAGCAGGCCCTCTTCGCCGTTGTCGGGCACTTCGGGGGCGCGACGAGGAGCCACAAGATCGGCGTCCCCAGGCGCGGGTGGTGGCGCGAGGTCATCAATTCCAACAGCGAGTTCTACGGGGGCTCCGGCCTGGGGAACGACGGCGGGCGCTCGACCGAGGACGAGCCGTGCGACGGCTACACCCAGTCGCTGAGCCTCGTCCTTCCGCCGCTCACGACCGTCATTTTCAAGTGGACCGCCTCCGGCTAGTTGGCGTTCCCCGGGCATGGGTAATTCCCGCGGGGCGTTTTTGACTCGCGGCCCGTGCCCTTAAGCCGCAAATTGCGCTCACAAATAGATTTATAGGCCCCGATGGCGCGCAAAATCAGCTTCCTCAACTACAAGGGCGGCGTCGGAAAGACGTCTCTTATCGTAAACACGGCCGCGGCTTTGGCAAAGATGGGCAAGCGCGTGCTCCTCTTCGACCTCGACACCCAGTCGAACGCGAGCATCTGGCTGCTGAAGCTCGACCGCTGGAACAAGCTCAATGCCACGGGGGAGGGCTCGGTCTACTCGATCTTCGACCCGGGCAAGGTCCACATCAAGGACCTCGTCCTAAAGGACGTCGTCGAGGGCAAGGCGGGCGAGAAGCTGCTCCCGGGCCTCGACCTGGTGCCGACCACCTTCAACCTCGTCGACCTGGAGGCGGAGTACACGGGAGACCCCCGGCGGCCCGCCTACCTCGTCTTCCAGGAGCAGGTGGCGATGCTGGAGCCCAACTACGACTTCATCCTCTTCGACTGCCCGCCGAACATCCTCCGCGCCTCCCAGTGCGGCGTCTTCACGTCCAACGAGCTCTACGTGCCGTCGAACCCGGACGCCCTTAGCCTCATCGGGTTCACGCTCCTCGTCGACAAGCTCCAGAAGTTCCACGCGCTTTCGGGCAGCTTCCGGAAGGCGTCCATGGGCTCGCCCGCCCAGGTCCAGGGGATCATCTTCAACTCCATCAGGACGGGGGTCGACATCGAGGTGCCGAAGATGCGGATGCAGCTGCGGCTGAACCAGTTCCGTTCCGCGAAGCGCGCCGCGCCGAGCTCGAAGATTTTCAACACGCAAATACGCGACGCGATGGTCGTCAGGCGCTCGGTGGCCCTGGGGCTCCCCGTCATCCTTGTCGGCAGCGACGCCGCCGACACCACGGATTCGGTCACGAACGACTACCGCAAGCTCGCGACCGAGCTTGCCCAGCACGAGCCTGCCGGCTAACGAACGGGAATGTCGGAGCCCGCGTACACGGAGAAGGACTGGAACGAGGTGCGAACTGCGTTCGCCAGCTCGATCATGGTCGACACGTCGATTTCGAGCCTTGCCCAGAACCTTGACGGCCCCGTCTGGCCGCTGAAGGCGAAGGACGAGACGCCCGCCCGCTACATCGACCTCAGCTACGAGGAAGCCCTCGAGCTCCTCGCGCTGAAGGGGCAGGCGGCCGACAAGCTCGACGTCCTCATCGGGATCCTGAAGGAGACCCTCGCGTTCGACGCGCCCTTCGGCGACATGGTCGAGCAGACGGAGGCCGCCGCCGTCCGCGACAATCCCCTCCTGAAGAACATGGCGCGGGTCGGGGTCCCGGAGAACTTCCCGATCTCGCTGACCGCGCTCGGCCCCGACACGGTCGAGTTCTGCAAGCTCGAGAAGCTGAAGACGCTTGGGGAATTCGCGGTCTTCGCCCAGGGAATGTCCCAGAATGTCATCATCGGCGGCGACTTCAGGAAGCTTCTGAACGCGCTCTCGAACCTGGATGAGTCGACCCTCGCCGAGATACTCCCCTTCAGGAAGGGATCCAAGGGGCTTCACCTCGTCGAGGCCCTCGCGCAGGCGAGCCGCATGCAGAACCCGATGCCCAAGGCGAACGAGGCCTCGGTATGGTTTTCCGCCGAGTTTGCTGAAATTAAGAAAGATTTTACAGCTGGCACGATCGCCCGCCAACTGGGGGTCCTCGGGGACGTTTCCCTCGAGAAAAAGGTCTCCGACCTCATCCGGCAGCTCATAAAGCCGGGCGCGGCCGTCCCCGAGGCGGAGCCGAGCAAGTCCGGTTTTTTCAAGCGCTTCTTCAAGAAATAGGGTACAGTCTGGCCTTCGACCAGAATGGCAGACCCGTCCAACATCCGTTTCCCGACCAAGAGGCCGGAGTCCTCCGTCGGGACGCTCTCCCTCCGCCGCCGCACGGGGACCGTGTCCCCGTTCTCCGTTTCCGAGGCGAGCGCCTCGGCCCGCGAGTCGATCCGCGCCATCGTCTCGGCGACGAGGCCGCCGATGGGCACCGGCGGGTCCGCCGCGGCGGACACCCGCGTTGCCGAGCTCGAGCGGTCGCTGCGCCAGCTTGAGCTGAAGCTGGCCGAGCGCGAGAGGATCGTCCAGGAGAGGGAGGCGCGCCTCAAGGACTACGAGCGCGAGCTGGCGGAGGCCGAGGCCCTCCTCGCGGCAAGGGAGCAGCTCGTGGCCGCGTCCCGCAAGGCGGCGCCGTCGAGCAGCAGCTCGCCCGAGGAGAAGGCGGCGCTCGAGGCCCTCCGCGCCGAATTGGAGCGCCAGGAGGGCGCCCTCAACGAGGCGAGGGCAGCGGTGAAGGAGAGGGAGCAGTTCCTCGACGAGAGCGAGCAGAAGCTGTTCGAGAAGGTGCAGAGCCAGCAGGAGCGCGAGATCGAGCTCGACCAGCGCGAGGAGGATTTCAAGGCGTCGGCAAGCAAGCGCGGCGTCGCCGTGGCCGGCGAGGATCCCGAGGGACAGGCTGACCCTGACGAGATGAGGGCATGAGCCTTGACGCCCGTCCCGGGCGCCGGCTTAATTAGATGCAACTTTTCCCACGAAGTGGCGTCACACCGCATCCATCGTAGAAGCATGAGAGTACTCATCCTCGCCCTGTGCGTTGCCTGTCTGCCGCTTACGGCATTCTCCGACGACGCCGACGACAAGGGCCCGGTCCCCGAGGAGATCCCGAACTTCAACCAGCTGGACGAGTTCGTCTACGTGCCGAAGTCGACGCTGAGCCTCGGCTACCGTTTCTTGCTCCATGGGCCGAAGACGACGTTTTCCGGCCAGGGCGAGAACCCCTCGACGGTCGACCCGGGCCCGGACCAGCTGATCCCGAACATCTCCCGCACCTACATTGACGGCACGGTGGAGCCCGACCAGAGGACGGTGACGGTCGACGCGGGCCTGGGAGGTGAGGAGACGGTCCCCATCGCCTCCGACGGCCGCACGAACTCGTGGAGCTACGCCAACACGAGCCAGGTCCTCCCGGACGGGAACATCACCTTCCACACGTACCAGGCCGAGATCACCGACACCGCGGACCACGACGTGACCGGCGAGCCTAACCTGGGGATGGAGCTCGTCCTGGACCGGGACATGGGGAAGATCGGCAAGAGCAAGAAGATCACCTGGAGCATGACGGCCGGGTTCTCGATCGCGGACATCCACTCGAGCTCCTACCTCGCGGTGCCCACAGCCCTGACGACGATCACCGACACCTACGACCTTTTCGGGCAGGTGCCCCCGTCGCCCCCCTTCACCTCGCCCGAGACCCAGCCGCAGACGGTCTATGGCATCGGCGGCGCCGTGAACTCGGGGACGACGACGACAACGGCGACGCAGGACGCCACCCAGCAGATCCTCCTGGGCAACGTGCCGCTCAACCGGCAGTACGACACGGTCAACCTCCTCACGACGAACCGGTACTTTGACGAGGGGGCCTACTACACCCTCCGGGTGGGCCCCACGGTGACGATCCCGATCGGCTCGCGCCTCAAGCTCAACGTGAGCGCCGGGCCGGACATCGTCTACATCGGGAACGAGTTCAACGTCCTTGAGGACCTGTCCATAGCCACCGGCGAGGATTTCCAGACGCTCTACCAGAAGGAAAACTCGAAGTTCCTTCCCGGCTACTACGTGGACGTCGACCTGCAGTACAGGCTGACCGACAAGGCGGGCTTCTACCTGGGCGGCGTCTACGAGGGCGCGGGCAGCTTCACCCAGACCGTCGCCAGCGGCTTCAACCCCGTGAACCCGAGCCAGACCTACCAGTACACCTCGAAGCTCGACTTCGGGGACCAGGAGGGGCTCAAGGGCGGGATGACGATCAGGTTCTGATCAGGCCTCGGCGAGGCCGGCCAGCACCTCGTCGACGCCGCGCAGCGACTGCGCGGGATAGAAGCCGTTGATCCGCGTGATCACCTGCTGGATGATCCCGTCCGGGCATGAGGCGCCGCCCGTGATGAGGACATGCCTGGGCGCGCCGTCCGCCGGCTGGTGCTCGTCCCAGAGGCGCCTCAGCTCCGTGTGGCCGCCATGCCCCTTGCCGGGGAAGACGTAGTGCTCCACCCCGCGCCCCGAGAGGATGTTGGCCTCGCTCTGGATGAAGTACGCCTTCTCGCCCAGTCGCTCCTCGCAGAGCCTGTGGAGCTGGTAGGTGTTCGAGGAGTTCCTGCCGCCGACCACGAAGGCGGCGTCGAGCGGCTCGGCGAGGGCCCTGGCGAGCGCGTCCTGGTTCACCTGGGTGGCGTAGCAGAGCGTGTCGTTGCGGCCCTGGCCGCCGACGCGGGCGGGACCGCCGGCCGGGTCGGGGCCGAACCTCTCGGCGAACACGTCGCGCAGGTAGGCGATGATCTCCCGCGTCTCGTTCATGAGGAGCGTCGTCTGGTTGACGACCGCGACCCTGCGCAGGTCCCGCTCGACGCTGAAGCCCTCGGTGTGCCGCCCTGCGAAGGCCGAGCGGAACCGCTCCTCGGCCGCCGCGCCGGCGAGGTGGATGATCGCCGCCAGCTCGCGGGCCTCCTCCATGTTCCGCACGATGACCGCGGGTGCGTGTCGGCGGGTGTTGGAGAACGTCGCCTTGGTCTCCTCGTGCTCGTGCTTGCCGTGGATGATCACCGTGTACCCCTCGCGGCCGTAGGCGCGCGCGGCCTTCCAGACCTTCTCGACAAGCATGCAGGTGGCGTCGTACTGGCTGACGGCTATCCCCCCGCGCACAAGCCGGCGCTTGTCCTCGTCGGTCGCGCCGAAGGCCGGGACGATGACGACGTCCGCGGGGGTGAGCGTGTCCCAGAGCGGCGGGCCGCCTGGGGCCGAGGGGTAGGGGACGCCCTTGTCCGTCTGGAGGTAGCGCAGCCCCCGCCGGAGCAGGTCCTCGTTGACGAACGGGTTGTGGATCAGCTCGGAGAGCATGAAGACCCGCCGGCCGGGGTTCTCGGTCAGCGCCTCGTAGGCGCGCTCGATCGCGTTCTTCACCCCGAGGCAGAACCCGAAGTGGCTCGGCACAAGGTAGCGCACCGCGCCGAAGTCCAGGTGGACCGGCTCGGCCGCCGTGCGCTCGTGGCGGCGCGCGAGGGCCTTGATGGCGGCGCACAGGCGCGACTGGTAGAGGGCGGCCGCCCGGTCGTCCTGCGAATAGATCGCCGTGTTGCGCTCCCTCTCGGGCCTGAACTTGTAGATGAAGTCGCTCTCGGCGAACCCCAGGTAGGGAATCTCGGCGAGGTGCGGCACGAGGCCGCCGAGGATCGCGGCCAGGGTGGGCGCGAGCGAGCCGGGCGCGGATTCCAGGCGCTCTATCGAGCGGAACTCGATCGAGGGATCGGAGGGGGGGCCGTCGACCTGCGAGAGGAGGACCGGGATGTCGCGGCCGCCCGCGGCCGCCGTGAACTTCTCCCTGGGCTCCGTGTGGCCGGCAAACGCCCGGCCGAGGAGCGCCGAGGCCTCCGCGCGGGAGGCGGCGCAGAAGGGCAGCTCAATCCGGTCCGCCCCGGCGCGCACGGCCAGGCGGCTGTTGGCGTCAAAGGCGAGGATGCAGGCCCTCCCTGGGCCGTCTCCGGCGGATGTCGGCATCCGGCCAGTGTAGGGCCCGCTCAGCCCTTCGGCAAGGGGGACTCCATGGCCTCGCGCAGCCTGGCGACGTCCCTGCCGCCCCCCATGGCGAAGTCGGCCTTGCCGCCTCCCTTGCCGCCCAGGGAAGACGAGAGCGCGTTCACGATTTTGCCCGCCTGGTGGCCCGCCTTGACCGCGGCGGGCGAGCAGAAGGCGACCACGGTGGCCTTGTCCCCGAGGACGGCGCCGAGGCGCACGATGCCCTCGCCGATCTGGGAAAGCACCTGGGAGCCCAGCGAGCGCAGGGCGTCCGGGGTCTCGGCTGGAACGACGGCCGAGACGAGCCGCAGGCCCCCCAGCGTCGCCGCCCCGGAGGCCAGGTCCCCGGCCAGGGTCGCGGCGGCCTTCTCCTCGAACCTTCGCAGGCGCCCGTCGGCCGCGGCCTTCTCCTCAAGGAGGCCCTCAAGGCGCTTGCCGATTCCGTCCCGCGCGGAGCCGATGCGCTGCGCGACCAGGTCCAGGGCCTCGAACGCCTGGGTGACAAGGCGGAAGGCGGCCTCGCCCGCGACGGCCTCGATGCGGCGCGTGCCGGCGGCGATCGCCCCCTCGTGGACGACCTTCACCATCCCGACCTCGCCCGTCGTCGCCACGTGGGTTCCCGCGCAAAGCTCGCGGCTGTAGCCGCCGATGTCGACGACGCGGACGACCCGGCCGTACTTCTCGCCGAAGAAGGCGAGGGTGCCCTCGGGTTTCTTGTCGAACTCGGCCTCGTAGGCCGAGACGGCCGCGTTCTCGAGGACCCTCTGGTTGACGAGGGCCTCGATCTCCTGGAGCTGGGCGTGGGTCACGGCCTCGAAGTGGGAGAAGTCAAAGCGGAGGCGGTCCGGGGCGTTGAGGGAGCCGGCCTGGCGCACGTGGGTCCCCAGGACCTTCCTCAGGGCCCAGTGGAGGAGGTGGGTGGCCGTGTGGTTGCGCTGGATGGAGCGCCTGCGCTGGAGGTCGACTGACAGGTCCGCGGCGGCGCCCCTCTCGGGCGCAGCGGCGCCCTCCGCAAGCCTGTGGAGGTGCCGCCCGGCCTTGTCCCTCACGGTGTCGGTGACGGCGACGGCCTTGCCCGCGATGAGGGCGTGGCCCGTGTCGCCGAGCTGGCCGCCCATCTCCGCATAGAATGGCGTCCTGTCGAAGACGGCGAAGAGGTCCTTTTCCGTCCTGACGACGTCGGTCACGAGGGCGTGCGTGCCGGACGAGGGGTCGAGCGCGTAGCCCGTGAACACCGTCGGCGCCTGGGCCGCAGCGGAGCCCTCGGTCGCGGCCACGAGCACCTCCTTCTTCTGGGCGGAGCGGCCCCTTTCCCGCTGGCGCTCCATCAGGTCCTCGAACCCCGAGGCGTCGACCTGGATGCCGCGCTCCGCCGCGATGACCTGGGTGAGGTCGAGGGGGAATCCGTAGGTGTCGTAGAGCTCGAAGACGACCGGGCTCGTGAGCGTGCCGCCCGACGAGGCCTCCTCGAAGCGCCGCAGGCCCCGCTCGAGCGTCCGGCCGAAGCTCTCCTCCTCGGCCCTGACGACGCGGCGGATGACGTCCTCCTGGCGCCGCAGGTCGGCGAACACCGGCCCCAGCGAGGCCACGACCGGCTGGACCAGCGACTCAAAGAACCCGCTGGAAAGCCCGAGGCGGCGCCCGTAGAGCGCCGCGCGCCGCAGGATCCGCCGGATGACGTAGTTGCGCCCCTCGTTGCCGGGGAGGATCCCGTCCGCGACGGCGCAGGACACGCAGCGTGCGTGGTCGGCGAGGACCCGGAAGGCGATGTCGTCCAGCTCCTGCGGGCCGAGCCCGGCCCGCCTGGCCGGCACGGTGCCGCAGTACGTCCTGCCGGAAAGCTCGGCGATGCGGGCAAAGAGCGGCGCAAACACGTCCGAGTCGTAGTTCGAGGGCTCGGCCGAGAAGTCCGTGAATCCCTTCGTCGTCGCGTGGATCCCCGCCACCCGCTCGAAGCCCATCCCCGTGTCGACGTGCTTCGCGGCGAGCGGCGAATACGTGCCGTCGGCGTTCGCGTTGAACTGGATGAAGACGTGGTTCCAGATCTCGATGCAGCGGGGGGAGCCCGAGTTGACGAGGCGCCGGCCCGCGTCCTCGTCGTCGCCCGGCAGCAGGTTGACGTTGATCTCCGAGCACGGGCCGCAGGGGCCCGTCTCGCCCATCATCCAGAAGTTGTCCTTCTTGCCGCCATGGACGACGTGGACCCTGGGATCCAGGCCGGCCTTCCTGAACAGGCCCTCCCAGACCTCCGCCGCCTCCCGGTCGAACTCGGAGGGGTCGCCCTTGCCCGGCGAATAGACCGTCGCGAAGACCCGCTTCGCGGGGACGCCCCAGACGCCCGTCACCAGCTCCCATCCCCATTCCAGGGACTCCCTCTTGAAGTAGTCGCCGAAGGACCAGTTCCCCAGCATCTCGAAGAACGTGTGGTGGTAGGTGTCGAAGCCCACGTCCTCGAGGTCGTTGTGCTTGCCGCCCGCCCGGATGCACTTCTGGGTGTCGGCGGCGCGCGTGTCCCTGCCGGGCCTCGCGCCCGCCCAGTGGGAGACGTCCGGCGCCCTGTCCCCGAGGAAGATGGGGACGAACTGGTTCATGCCGGCGTTCGTGAAGAGCAGGCCCGGCGAGTCCGGGAGCAGGGAGGCCGACGGGACGATCGTGTGCCCGCGCTTCCCGAAGAAGTCGAGGAACGAGCCGCGGATGTCGGCCGAGGTCATAGCGCGGCGATGACGGCGTCCGCCATGGTCGCGGTCCCGACCGAGGGGCCCCCGAAGGCGATGTCGCCCGTGCGGGTCCCCGTGGTCACCGCCCTGCGGACCGCGGCCTCGAGCCTCGAGGCCGCCTTGTCGAGGCCGAAGCTGAAGCGCAGCATGAGCGCCGCCGAGAGGATCTGCGCGCAGGGGTTCGCGATCCCCTTGCCCGCGATGTCGGGCGCCGTGCCGCCGGCCGGCTCATAAAGCCCGAAGGGCAGGCCGAGGGAGTTCCTGCCGGTCCCCAGGGACGCCGAGGCCAGCATGCCCAGCGAGCCGCAGATGACGGCCATCTCGTCCGAGAGGATGTCGCCGAACATGTTCTCGGTCACGAAGACGTCGAACTGGTTCGGGCTGCGGACGAGCTGCATCGCCGCGTTGTCGACGTACATGTGCGTGAGCTCGATGTCGGGCGCGTTCTTGGCCACGAACTCGGTGACGGTCCTCCTCCAGAGGACGGAGGTCTCCAGGACATTGGCCTTGTCGATCGAGCACAGGCGCTTCTTGCGGGCGCGGGCCGCGTCGATCGCAGTCCGCGTGATCCGCTCGATCTCGCTCCGGCGGTACACCATCGTGTCGACGGCCTGCGTGTCCCCGTCCGGGAGGGTGGTCGTCTCCTTCGGCTTCCCGAAGTAGAGCCCGCCCGTGAGCTCGCGGATGCAGACGATGTCGATGCCGTCCGGTATCCGGTCGGACTTGATGGGCGAGGCCGCCGCAAGCTCGGGGTAGAGGAGCCCCGGGCGGATGTTCGCAAAGAGCGTGAAGTGCTTGCGCAGGGGCAGGAGGGCCGCCCGCTCGGGCTGCTCCTTGGGGGGCAGCTTCTCCCACTTGGGACCGCCCACCGAGCCGAAGAGGATGGCGTCCGAGCCCTCGCAGACGCGCAAGGTGGCGTCGGGCAGGGCCTTGCCGTGCTTGTCGATCCCCGCGCCGCCGACGTCCGCGGCCGTGGCCCCGAGCGACAGGCCTTCGGCCCGCGCGAGGTATTCCAGGACCCGGAGGGCCTCGGACATCACCTCGGGGCCAATGTAGTCGCCTGCTAGGACCGCAAACTTGAGCTTCGGCATGGGCAAAGGAAAATCGGTATCCGCTGCACAGGCAAAGGGGAAGGGAATTTTCGCCGTTGCACAGGAGGGAAATTGCCCTCTCTTTGCGGCGTGAATGTCCACGTCCTGCCGGCGGGTCCGATTCAGACGAACGCGTACCTGCTGACCGAGCCGGCGAGCGGCGAGGCGGTCCTCATCGACGCGCCGGGGGATGTCTGGCGGCAGGCGGAGCCGATCCTGCGGTCCGAGCGCTGCCGCCTCTGCGGGCTCTGGATCACCCATGGCCACTGGGACCACACCCAGGGCGCCGCCGAGGTCGTGCGGCGGACGGGCGCCGAGGTGCTCGCGCACCAGGACGACCGCCCGCTTATCGAGACCCCCGAGGTCATGAGGGACCACCTGATGCCCGGGATCGTCGTCGAGCCGACGCAGGTCGACCGGTGGCTCGCCGACGGCGAGACTCTCCAGGCCCTGGGCGAGGAGGTGAGGGTGAGCCATGTCCCCGGGCATTGCCCGGGAAGCCTCATGTTCTTCTTCCCCGAGGCCGGCGTGGCGTTCGCCGGCGACGCGCTCTTCCGCGGGAGCGTCGGCCGGACCGACCTCCCGGGCGGCGACTTCCTGACCCTCGAGGCCTCGATCCGCGAGAAGATCTACACGCTGCCCGAGGAGACGACGGTGTTTCCCGGCCACGGCGGCCCGACCACCGTCGGCGAGGAGAGGGACAACAACCCGCATGTCAGCGCCTGACGACGAGCTGCTCATGCGCCGGGCCCTTGAGCTCGCGCGGATGTCCTGGGGCGCCACCCATCCCAATCCGATGGTCGGGGCCGTCATCGCCGAGGGCGGCCGGTCGGTCGCCGAGGGCCGCCACGAGCGGGACGGCGGCCCGCACGCGGAAAAGGCCGCCCTTGCGGCCCTGGGTCGCAGGCCGGCGCCGGGCGCGACGCTCTACGTCACCCTGGAGCCCTGCTCGACTGCGGGGCGCACGGGGGCCTGCACGCAGGCCATCATCGACTCCGGGATCCGGCGCGTCGTCGCCGGGGCCAGGGATCCCAACCCGGAGCACGGGGGGCGCGGGTTTGGGGAGCTGCGCGCGGCGGGCGTCGAGGTCGCCGAGGGGGTCCTCGGTGACGACTGCGCCGACCTGAACCTCCTCTACAACCGCTGGATCGTGCGCAAGGAGCCGCTCCTCGCGGCCAAGATAGCCGCCACGCTCGACGGCCGGATAGCGACCCGCTCGGGCGAGTCGCGCTGGATTTCCGGGGAGGCCGCCAGGGCGGACGTGCACCGCTGGAGGACCCTCTTCCCCGCGATCGCCGTCGGCGCCGGGACCGTCCTGGCCGACAACCCCCGCCTGACGGCCCGCGTCGAGGGCCGCGCCGAGCGCTCGCCCCTGCGCTTCGTCTTCGACGGGCGCCTGCGTACGGTCGTCTCGGGGACGCTTCCCAGCCTCTACACGGACGGCTTCGCGAAGCGGACGGTCGTCGTCACCACGCAGCACGGGGGCATCGGCTACGCGAGGAAGCTCCGCGACCTCGGCATCTCGGTTTGGACGTTCGAGTCGCCCACCATCACCGTCCCGCTGGCGCAGTTCCGGGCGCGGTGCGCCCAGGAGGGCATCGTCGGCGTCCTCTTCGAGGGGGGGGAGCAGCTCCTCTCCCGCGCGGTCGCGGAGAAGCAGCTCGACTACCTCCTCGCCTACACGGCGCCCGTCCTCTTCGCGGACGAGCGCGCCAAGCCGGTCCTCTCGGGCATACGAACGGACAGGCTTGCCCAGGCCGTGCGCCTGTCGGGCGTCCGCCGCGAGGTCCATGGCGACGACTGCCTCGTCCGGGGGACGGTCTGCTATCCCGAGAGGATCCAGGTCGATGAGACTGTATTTAGCCTCGGCTAACCCCAACAAGGCGGCCGAGCTGGGGGCGATGGCCCGCGCGCTCGGGGCCGGCTCCCCGGTCGACGTCCGCCCGGCGTCCGAGGTCGGCGGGATGCCGGCCGTCGTCGAGGATGCGGGCACCTTCACCGGGAACGCCCGGAAGAAGGCCGAGGCGCTCCTTCCAAGGGTCCCCCCGGGGGACTGGGCCCTGGCCGACGACAGCGGCATCTGCGTCGACGCGCTGGGCGGCGGCCCGGGCGTCGAGTCGGCCTACTACGCGGGTGCCTCCGCCGACGCGGGCGCCAACCTGCGGAAGCTGGTGCGCGAGATGAGCCCGGTTCCCGACGGGTCGCGGGGGGCGCATTACGTCTGCGTCCTCTACCTTGTCGGCCCGGGGGGCGAGGCCCGCGCCTTCGAGGGCCGCTGCCACGGGACCCTCGCGCGCGAGCCGCGGGGCTCCGGGGGGTTCGGCTACGACCCGGTGTTCGTCCCGGAGGGAGACTCGCGGACGATCGCGGAAATGGCCCCCGCCGAGAAGGACGCCCTCAGCCACCGGGGGCGCGCCTTCGCCTCCTGCGTCGGCTGGCTTGCGGCCAGGGGGTAAACCGTGCTTGTATTAACCCCTTCATGGCCGATTTTTACATCACTACGGCGATCGACTACGTCAACGGGTCGCCGCATGTCGGGCACGCCTACGAGAAGGTCCTGACGGACGTCATCGCCCGCTTCCGCAGGCTGGAGGGCGACCGCGTCCACTTCCTGACGGGGACCGACGAGCACGGCCAGAAGGTGCAGCAGACCGCGAAGAAGAGGGGCGTGTCCCCGCAGCAGTTTGCCGACGAGATCAGCGGGGAGTTCCGGGCCATGCTGGCGAGCCTCGACATCTCGAATGACGACTTCATCCGCACGACGCAGGAGCGCCACAAGAAGGTCGTCCGCGAGATCCTCCAGGCGCTCCACGACAAGGGGGACATTTACCTCGGGGAGTACCGGGGGTTCTACAGCACCCGGCAGGAGCAGTTCCTCCAGGAGAAGGACAGGAACCCCGACGGGTCCTGGCCCGAGATCTACGGTGAGGTGGGCGAGATCGTCGAGCCCAACTACTTCTTCAAGCTGCGCTCGTACCAGCCCTGGCTGGTGGAGTTCATCGAGAAGAACCCGGACTTCGTCTTCCCGCGCTTCCGCCAGAAGCAGGTCTCGGAGTTCCTGAAGGAGCCGCTCAACGACCTGTGCATCTCACGCCCGCGCGAGCGGCTGGAGTGGGGCATCCCGCTTCCCTTCGATGAGAAGTACGTCACCTACGTCTGGTTCGACGCGCTCGTGAACTACTACTCGGCGGTCGCCGACCGGCCGGGCGCCTGGCCGGCCGACTGGCACGTCATCGGCAAGGACATCCTGGTCCCGCCGCACTCGGTCTACTGGCCGGTCATGCTCCACGCCGCGGGCCTCCCGCTCCCCAGGGGTCTCCTCGTCCACGGCTGGTGGATGACCAAGGGCGCCAAGATGTCGAAGAGCTCCGGCAACGCGTTCAACCCGATGGACCTGGTGACGGAGTTCGGGCCGGACGCGCTGCGCTACTTCTTCATGCGCGAGATGAATGTCGGACAGGACGGCGACTTCTCGAGGGAGATCTTCCTCTCGCGCTACAACAGCGACCTGGCGAACGACCTGGGGAACCTCGTCAACCGGGTGCTCAACATGACCGGCCGCTTCGCCGGCGGGGCGGTCCCCGCGCCCGGAAAGGGCGGCGACGCGGAGGCGGAGCTGGCCGCGCTCTGGAAGTCGACACGCGGGGACTACGTCACGCTCTTCTGCGGGTTCCAGTTCCACACGGGCCTCGAGCGCCTCTTTGCCTTCGTCCGGGCCATCAACGGCTTCATCGAGAAGCGCGCCCCCTGGAAGCTCGGCAAGTCCGCCGATCCCGCCGACCGCGCCCTGCTCGAGGCGTCCTTGGCCGCGATGGCCGAGGCCCTGCGCCTCGCCGCCGTGGCGCTCCGTCCCGTCATGCCGCGCGCGTCCCAGAGGATAGGCGCGGCCCTCGGCTACGCCCCCTCCGGCACCTGGGCCGAGGAGATGGAGTGGGGAGGCAGGCTGGCCGGCTCGAGGCCCGAGGCGTCCCTCGTCCTCTTCCCCAGGCCCGCCCCCGCCGGGGCCGCCGGAAAGGCGCCGTGACCATCCTGCCCCTGGATCCCGTCGCGAACGCGTCGCCCGAGGCCCTGCGGGGCTTCCTGGCGGAGTGCAGGGACCAGGCCGCGCAGGCGGGGGCGCCGGTCCTCGCCAGCATCACGGTCCGCGTCGAGAGCCTCGACCCCCTGGCCGTCCTCGAGTCGATATTCGAGCCGGGCGAGAGGCATTTCTACGCCGAGCGGCCGTCCGAGGGATGGGCCGTCGCCGGGGCCGAGTCCGCCCTGTCGTTCACGTCCTCGGGCCCGGGCCGTTTCGGCGACTGCCAGCGCTTCATCGACTCCGTCCTTGGGCGCGCCGTCGCCGTCGGCGAGCAGGACGCGCCCTTCGGCGGGCCGCATTTCTTCTCCTCCTTCGCCTTCCACGACGCCGTGGGGCAGGACGAGCCGTTCGAGCCGGCGTGCGTCCTAGTCCCGAAGTGGCAGGTGTCGCAGAGGGACGGGTCGACGACGGCGGTGGCGAACATCGTCGTCGAGGCCGGCTCCGCCGTGGAGGCCCTGGCGGCGCGGGTCTGGAAGGCCCACTCGAAGTTCCGCTCGTTCGACTTCCCCGCCGCGGGGCCCGCCGGGGCGCCGCCGTCGGCGTCCGCCGTCGACGAGGTCGGCGGCAGGCGCAGCTACGAGGCCGCGGTTGGCCGCGCCTTGGAGCGCATCGCCTCGGGCCGCATCGAGAAGGTCGTCCTCGCGCGTGCGAAGGACGCGCGCGCCGCCGGCCCGCTCCACCCGCTCCGGCTCCTGAACGGGCTGCGCCAGAGGTTCCCCGGGTGCTGCTCCTTCTCGGTGGCCAACGGCCGCGGGCAGAGCTTCATCGGGGCCAGTCCCGAGCGCCTGATCAGGGTGGAGGCGGGGGTCGTCGCCACGGAGGCCCTCGCCGGCTCGGCCGGGAGGGGCGCGAGCGCCAGCGAGGACGCGGCCCTGGGAAGCGCCCTCCTGCGGAGCGAGAAGGACCTCTGGGAGCACAGGATCGTGCTCGACTCCATCGTGCAGAGCCTGGGCCCCCTGGGACTGTCGCTCCGGTACTCCGGCCGCCCCGGCCTGCGCCGCCTCTCGAACGTCCAGCACCTCCACACGGCCATCGAGGCGCGCCTGCCAAATGGCGTGCGCCTCCTCGACATGCTGGCGCGGCTGCACCCGACGCCTGCCGTCGGCGGGACGCCGCGGGAGGCCGCGGTGCCCCTCATCTCCGAGCTGGAGGCGTTCCCGAGGGGCCTCTACGGCGGGGCCCTGGGGTGGCTGGACGCCCGCGGCGGGGGGGAGTTCATCGTCGCCCTGCGCTCGGCGCTCATCGACGGCGACCGCGCGAGGATGTATGCCGGGGCGGGCATCGTCGAGGGCTCGACGCCCGCGGGCGAGCTCGCCGAGACCGAGCTCAAGTTCAGGGCGATGCAGGACGCGCTCCTCGGGCCCGCATGATCAGGCCGCGCCTCGACCTGGCGAACGCGAACGCCGCCTGGGGCGGCGTCCTCGCGGAGACGCTCGCCAGGTGCGGCGTCGCGCACGCGGTCATCTCCCCGGGCTCGCGGTCCACGCCGCTCGCCTTCGCCTTTGCGGCGAACCCCTCCATCGAGGCGGTCCCCGTGCTCGACGAGCGGTCCGCGGCGTTCTTCGCCCTGGGGATCGCGCGGCGCACGCTGCGTCCCGTCGTGCTGGTCTGCACGAGCGGGACCGCGGGGGCCAACTACTTCCCCGCCGTCATCGAGGCCCAGGAGGCGGGCGTCCCGCTCCTCGTCATCACGGCGGACAGGCCCCCGGAGATGAGGGGGTGCGCCTCCGGGCAGACGATCGACCAGCAGCGCCTCTACGGCGGCCACGTCAACTTCTACCACGAGCTCGCGGTCCCCGAGGCGACGCTCCCGATGCTGCGCTACCTGCGGCAGACCGTGGCCCACGCAGCGGAGAGGACCCTGTCGCCCTTCCCGGGCCCCGTGCACCTGAATGCGCCCTTCCGGGACCCGCTGCCCCCGCTGGACGACGGCGGGGCGGCGAGGGCCGCGCTGGAGGGGACGGACTGGGACGAGTTCTTCTCTCACCTCGCGCCCGCCGTGCCGGCCCATCCCGAGGGGCCTGCGCCCGCGCTTGGCACGGCGGTCATGGGCGTCATCGTCGCCGGCCCGTGCAACGCCGCGGACCCGGAGGACCACGCCCGCGCGGTGGGGGAGCTCTCCCGGCGCCTCGGCTGGCCCGTGCTCGCGGACGCCCTTTCGCAGCTGCGGGGCCGCGCCCCGCTGGTCCCGCACCTGGTGACGGCCTACGACGCCATCCTCAGGTCGCCGGCGGCCGCGCAGGCGCTTAGGCCGGAGGCCGTGCTCTGCCTCGGCGACTGGCCCACCAGCAAGGTCCTGCGCGCCTGGGCCGAGGCGAGCGGGGCGCCCGTTTACCTGGTCTCCGAGAGGCCCGGGAACAGGGACGCCCTCCATGGCGCGACCCGGCGGCTGGCGACGTCCGTCGCCGCGCTGGCGGGGCGCCTTGTCGGCTCATGGGAGGCGACCGGCTACGAGCAGCTCTGGGCGACCCACGAGGCGCGGGCCCGGGCCAGCCTCGACGCGCGCCTCGCGCAGGAGGAGGCCCTCGTCGAGCCGAAGGCCGCCTGGCTCCTCGCGGGCAGGCTGCCCAGGGGCAGCATCCTCTCCGTGGCGAGCAGCATGCCCGTGCGGGACCTGGAGTTCTTCTGGCCGGCGGGCGACAACGCGGTCCGGGTGGCCTTCAACCGCGGGGCCAACGGGATCGACGGGACCCTCTCCTGCGCCATGGGGACCGCCCATGGCGGGCCGCCGTCGGCGCTCCTCACCGGGGACCTCGCCTTCCTGCACGACTCCAACGGCCTGCTCATCGCTCCCAGGCTGCGCGGCAGCCTGACCGTCGTCCTCGTCAACAACAGGGGAGGAGGGATATTCGAGCACCTGCCCGTCGCCCGCTTCGGGAGGGTGTTCGAGGAGTACTTCGCGACGCCGCAGGAGGTCGACGTCTCGCGGCTGTGCTCCGCGCACGGCATCCCGCACTTCCACGTCGAGGATTGGCCGCACTTCGAGTCCCTGGTCGCCGAGAAGCCCCGGCCGGGGCTCCGGGTGCTCGAGATCGCCGCCGACCGCAAGAGGGACGCCGAATGGCGGCGCCAGGCATTTGCCTCGGCGGCGGGTATCGGCTAGGAATTTACCGATGAGCGCACAATGGAAGGAGGCGGGGAAGTTCAGCGACATCCTCTATCACAAGGCGGACGGCGTCGCCAAGGTGACCATCAACCGGCCGGGGAAGCGCAACGCCTTCAGGCCCGAGACCGTGTCCCAGATGATCGCGGCGTTTTCCGACGCCCGCGATGACCGGACGATAGGGGTGGTCCTCCTGACGGGCGCCGGGCCGCACACCGACGGCAAGTACGCCTTCTGCGCCGGGGGCGACCAGAGCGTGCGCGGGAGCGCGGGGTACATCGGCGGCGACGGCGTCCCCAGGCTGAACGTCCTCGACCTGCAGAAGCTCATCCGCTCGATGCCGAAGGTCGTCATCGCCCTCGTGGCCGGGTTCGCCATCGGCGGGGGCCATGTCCTCCACGTCGTCTGCGACATGACGATCGCCGCGGAAAACGCCGTGTTCGGGCAGGTCGGCCCGTCCATGGGGAGCTTCGACGGGGGCCTCGGGTCGAGCTACCTGGCGCGCATTGTCGGGCAGAAGAAGGCCCGCGAGATCTGGTTCCTCTGCCGAAGGTACGGCGCGCGGGAGGCGCTCGACATGGGCCTCGTCAACGCCGTCGTTCCGGTCGAGCGGCTGGAGGAGGAGGGGCTCGCATGGGCCGCGGAGGTCCTCAAGAAGAGCCCGCTCGCCATCCGGCTGCTGAAGAGCGGCTTCAACGCCGAGCTGGACGGCCAGGCCGGCATCCAGGAGCTCGCGGGCAACGCCACGCTGCTCTATTACATGAGCGAGGAGGCGAAGGAGTTCCACTCCGCCCAGCGCCAGAAGCGCCAGCCGGATGCGAGGCGCTTCCCCTGGCTGCCCTGAGCGGGGCGGCTACTTCGAGATCCCGAGGGACTTGCGCAGGTCCCCCAGCTGGCCCGACGAGCCCAGCTTGTCGTTCCGGCTGGCGATGAACTTGGCGTACTCGTCCATGAAGATCTTGCCCGGCGGGCGGAAGTCGAAGTCGCCCGGGTGGTCGCGGAAGAATTCGCGGTGGACGCGCGTCCAGACGAGGCGCCCGTCGGTGTCGATGTTGACCTTCGTGACGCCGAGCTTCGCGGCCGGCAGGTACTCGTTCGGGTCGACGCCAACGGCGTCGGCCATCTTGCCGCCCGCAGCGTTGATCCGGTCGACCTCCTCCTTCGGGACAGACGAGGAGCCGTGCATGACGAGCGGGAAGCCCGGGAGCAGCGCCTGGATCTTCTTCAGCACGTCGAAGTGCAGGGACTGCCTTCCCTTGAACTTGTAGGCGCCGTGGCTGGTGCCGATGGCGCAGGCGAGGGAGTCGCAGCCGGTCTCCTTCACGAACTGCTCGGCCTCGGCGGGGTTCGTCAGGGTCGCGTGCCCGTCCTCGACCTTGATGTCCTCCTCGACGCCGCCCAGCATGCCCAGCTCGGCCTCGACCGACAGGCCCTTCGCGTGGGCCGCGGCGACGACCCGCTTCGTGATCTCGACGTTCTTCGCGAAGACCTCGTGCGAGGCGTCGATCATCACCGAGCTGAAGAAGCCCGACTTGACGCAGTCGTAGCAGGTCTCCTCGTCGCCATGGTCAAGGTGCACCGCGTAGATCGCGTCCGGATAGATGACCTCCGCGACACGGATGATGGCCTCCAGCATCCGCTTGTCCGTGTATTTGCGCGCCCCCTTCGAGATCTGGATGATGAAGGGCGCCTGGGACTGGATGCACCCGCGGAAGAGGCCCATGGCCTGCTCGGCATTGTTGATGTTGTAGGCACCGACGGCGTACTTGCCGTAGGCGTGCTTGAAGAGCTGGGCTGTCGTGACGATCATGGAGGTCATGATCGTACGGGGCGGGTTTGCCGCCCCTCAAGAGAATTTATCCCCCCCGGCGGGGATCAGCCCTTGCCGCCGCCCGTGCCGCCGGCGGGTGCTGCGGTCCCGCCCCCGGTGGCGCCTGCGCCGCCGTTGCTGCCCTGCCACTGGGCGCGCATCATCTGCTGCATCTGCTGCTGCGCCTGCTGCTGCTGCTGGATCTGCTGGAGGGCGGACACCTGCGCCGAGGAGAGGATGGAGGAGGCCTGGGAGACCGAGTCGTCCGTGACGCGGGCGGTGCCGCCGCCGTTGATGAGGCTCATGGGGCTGGGGCCCGCGTCGCCGCCGTTCGACGTGCCGGCCGTGCCGCTTCCCGCGCGCTGGGGCTGGGTCTGCTGCAACAGGCCGATCATCTGGCTTGCCTCGTCGTCCGTCAGCGGGGTCTGGGTGTAGCTCAGCTGCTGCTGGAGGGAATTGACGACATTGCGCTCCGGCAGCGTCTGCTGGTACTGCTGGTACTCCTGGTAGGCCGCGTCGCCCAGCATCTGCTGGATCTGCGTGTCGCTCTGCGAGACGGCCTGGTTGATGGCGGCCTTGTAGGTCTCCGGGTCGGTCCGCGGGCTCAGGCCCTGGTCGCGGGCGGCCTGCATGGCGTCCATGAGGGCCTGCTGCTTGTCGGAAAGGAGCTGCTGGAACTGGTTGAGCTGCTCGGGCGTCAGGTTCAGCTGCTTGAACAGCGCCGCGTAGGTCTGCGTGATCCGGCCCTTGCCCTGGATGGCGAGCAGCTTCTGGAACTCCGGGTTGTTGGCCATGCTGGCGAACATGCCGAAGCGGCCGCCCCGGCGGGCAGGCGCCTGCTGGCCGCCCTGGCCATCTGCCGCCTCATTCTCGCCCTCGCCCGGGCCGCGCCGGCCGCGCATGGCCGCAAGGCGGTTGTCCAGGTCGCGGATCGTCTTTCGCGCGTCGGCCAGCTCCTTCTTCAGCATAGCCACATCATTGTCAGCCACTTGCACACGGAGGATAACGAGCTCTCGGTACTGGTACCAGGCGAGCGCGCCCAGCGCGACAACGGCTGCGCAGAGCGAGGCGACGAGGACGTTTTTACCGGATTTCACGTTGGCGACGGGCTAGACGCATCCTCGCGGGTAAGGTTACCCCCCATCCGGCGGGGCCTGGGGCGCCTGGGCGGCCCCGGGCTCGGCCTTTTTCCTCGGACGCCGGCCCTTCGGGGCGTTCGGGTCCCTGGGCGCCCTGGGCATGAATTCAAAGCCGGTGGTGTTGTCCTCCTTGAGGACCAGGAAGGCGCTGAAGGGCCGGCGCGTGCGCTGGCTCCAGAACTTGTCCAGCAGGTCGGTCTTGCCGGTCGAGAGCATCTTCATGAACTGGTCGAGGGGGATGTCGCGCGAGAGGATGCGCTTCGAGCAGCGCGTGAGGACCTTCTCCTCGCCGTTCTCGATGCTGCGGACGACGAAGCTCTGGGGCGTCTCGAAGACCTGGGAGCCCGTGGGAAACCTGGGCTGGGGCGCCTCGCCGATGGGCGAGAGCCCCGTGAAGTCGATCTTCACGGCGCCGCTCGCGTCCCTCTGGCCGTCGAATACGAACTCGGCCTTCTTCTCCTCGGGATTGTAGCGCAGCACGGCCGTGAAGGGCTTGCCCTTCTTCGAGCGGAACCCGTCCAGGGGGCCGATCTGGCCCTTGGCGAGGAGGTCTCGCACCTCGGTCTCCTCCATCTTCCGTCCGCCAATGACCTTGTAGATCATGAGCTCGCCGTCCTGCGACTTGTAGCCGCGCAGCGTCTCGACGAGGGGCTTGCCGTCGGTCGGGGAGGGGATCTCGGTCTCGCGAGCCGCCGAGTTGTCCTCCTCGAAGGCCTTCACGTTGGAGACGATGCTCTTCGTCGTCTTGACGACCTCCGCCATGAACTTCTCGCGGGAGAACTTGCCGTGCTCCATCTCGCGCAGCTTGTACTCCCACTCGCCGGTCATGGCCGGGCTCGTCAGGTCGTCGGCGTTCACGGCCGCGAGGAACTGCAGGATCTGCTCCGCCTTGGGCGTCGGGATGAGCTCGCGCTGGGCCCTCTCGACGTAGCGGGAGTTGATGAGCCCGTCGATGGTGTCGGCCCGCGTCGCGGGCGTCCCGAGGCCCCGCTCCTTCATGGCCTCGGCGAGCTCCTCGTCGTCCACCAGCTTCCCGGCGCCCTCCATGGCGGACAGGAGCGTCGCCTCCGTGTAGCGGGGCGGGGGCCGGGTGGCCTCCTCGTGGAGCTCGGAACTGGTCATGGCCGCCCTGGGCGGCGAGCCGTCCGCCGCGTCGAGGGCGGGCAGCGTCTTCGCGTCGGGGTTGTCGTCGACCGACGTCTTCCCGTAGACGGCGAGCCAGCCGGCGAACGTGAGCACCTTGCCCTCGCTGCGGAACGCGTGGCCGGCGACGACCGAGCTCCGCACCGTGATGTCGAACTCGGCCGAGGGGTGGAAGACGGCGACGAAGCGCCGGGCGATCATGTCGTAGATCTTCGCCTCCATGTCCTCGAGGGGCTTCGGCTTCTCGACGGTGGGGATGATCGCGAAGTGGTCTGAAATCTGGGCGTTGTTGAAGATCCGCTTGTTCGGCTCCAGCCACTGCTCGTCGAGGACCTTCTGGGCATGGGCCGCCAGGTCGCCCTCCAGGTTTAGGAGGGCCTGGCGGCAGGTGGGGATGTAGTCCTCGGGCAGCGCTCGGGAGTCCGTCCGGGGATAGGTGATCATCTTGTGGCGCTCGTAGAGCGCCTGGGCGATCTGCGAGGTCCGCCTTGCCGAGAGCCCGAAGCGGTTGTTGGCCTCCCGCTGGAGGGTCGTCAGGTCGTAGAGGCGGGGAGAGGCCTGCGTGCTCGCCCTCCTCTCCTCCGAGACATCGGCCTTGGACCCGGCCCTGCAGGCGGCGAGGACGGCCTCGGCGGCCGCCTTCTCCCAGATGCGGTCCACCCGGTTGTGCTCGTCGTCCGACTTCTTGAAGTCAGGCTTCTGGTAGACGCCCTCGTAGGAGCCCTTCGCGACCTGGAAGGACGCTGTGATCCTCCAGAAGGGGCGGGGCTTGAAGTTCCGGATCTCCAGCTCGCGGGCGTAGACGATGGCGAGCGTCGGCGTCTGGACGCGGCCCACGGAGGCGACATTGCCGGCCCTGGAGCCGAACATGCGCTTCGTCAGGGCGCGGGTGCCGTTGATGCCGATCAGCCAGTCGCTCTCGCTGCGGCAGCGCGCCGCGTCCGCCAGGCCGCGCATCTTGTCGCCCTCGCGGAGGTTCTTGAAGGCCTCGCGGATCCCCTCCTGGGTCATGGTCTGCATCCACGCGCGCTTCACTGGCAGCTTGCTCTTCGTCAGCTGGTAGATGTAGGTGAAGATGAGCTCGCCCTCCCGCCCGGCGTCGCAGGCGTTGACGACCTCGTTGACGTCCTTCCTCGCGAGCAGCTTCTTCAGCAGGTCGTAGCGCGCCTTCGAGTCCTCGACGGGCTTCAGCGGGAACTTCTCGGGGATGATCGGCAGCGCGTCCAGGCGCCAGAAGCCGTACATCTTCTTGTCGATGTCCTCGGGCATCTGCAGCTCGACCAGGTGCCCCACGGCCGAGGAGATGACGTAGTCGTCGTTCTCGAAGTGGTCCCCCTTCTTCGGGACCTTGCCAAGCGCGCGCGCCAGGTCCGCGGCGACAGACGGCTTCTCGGCGATGATGAGCGACTTCATCTTTTGCTGCCGATAGGCTCGGCGGGACGCGATGACAAGGATTGTTTTCCGGGCGCGCGCCTACGTGGCGAGCTTCGGGGTCTCTGCCAGGGCCGCATCCAGGGCGCAAACCAGGGCCGCGATGGTCCCGTCCGTCTCGTCGCCCATGTTGGAAATACGGAAGGTCTTTCCCTTCAGCTTGCCGTACCCGCCGTCGATGACGAGCTGGTGCTTCGACTTGAGGACCTTGTTGAGCGCGGGCAGGTCGTAGCCGAGGTTGTTGGCGAAGCAGTTGAGCGTCACGGAGCCGTGGCCCTCCCTGGGGAACAGCTTGAAACCCTTCGCATGGCCCCAGTCGCGCACGGCCTTGTTGAGGCGGGCATGGCGGGCGAACCGGGCGGCATGGCCCTCGGCCCTGATGTCCTCCAGCTTGGAGCGGAGCGCGTAGATCAGCGGGATGACCGGCGTGCTCGGGGTCATGCCGTTCTCGTGGTTCTTCTGGAACTCGATGAGGTCGAAGTAGTACCCGCGGTCGGCGGCCTTGGACGCGCGCTCGAGCGCGCGCTTTGAAACCGACACGAGGGCCATGCCCGGCGGCAGCGCGAGGGCCTTCTGGGAGCCCGTGATCATGATGTCGATGCCCAGCTGGTCCTTCGGTATCGACAGCGCGCTGAACGAGCTGACGACGTCGACGATCGAGTTCACCTCGGGGAACTCGCGGATGACGGCCATGACGGCCGGCAGGTCGGTCATGCACCCCGTGGAGGTCTCGTTGTGGATGAGGGTCACGGCATCGTACCCTCCCTTTGACAGCTCGGCCCTCACGGCCGCAGGGTCGACCGGCTGGCCCCACTCGAACTTCAGGGCCGTCGCCTTCTTTCCGCTCCGCAGGGACACGTCGTTCCACTTGTCGGAGAAGGCGCCGTTCATGCAGTTGAGGACCTTCTGCTGGGCCACGTTCCGGAGGGAGCCCTCCATGATCCCCCAGGCGCTGCTGGTCGAGATGAAGACGGGGTCCCTCGTCTCAAAAAGGGCCTGCAGCTCGGGCTGGATGGCCTGGTAAAGGGCGACGAAATCGGTGCTTCGGTGCCCGATCATGGGCTGTGCCATGGCGCGCAGCGTCTTGTCTGAGACGGCGATGGGTCCGGGAATGAATAGTTTGTAGGCCATTGTAGTGCGCGTGAAATGTTGAAAACTGTTTACGGCGCCCGCGGCGTCAACCTTCATTACCCCCGGGGGCCCCCGGGCCCCCGTCCCTTGCCCTGGCTCAAAAGAAAACTTCAGGCCTTCGAGCTCTACTCCGTCGATGTCGTGCTGGGGCGGCGGGCCGACACCGGCGCGGCCATCTACGGCACGCTGCTCAAGGCCCTCTCGTGGCTCTTCAACCTCGCGGTCCAGGCGAGGCTCTGGCTCTACCGCAACCGGATCATCAGGGACCACCCGCTCGGGTGCCTTGTCGTCGTCGTCGGGAACCTGACGGTCGGCGGGACGGGCAAGACGCCCGTCGTGGAGAAGTTCGCCAGGGCGCTCCGCGACCGGGGCAGGAAGGTCGCGATCCTCAGCCGCGGCTACAAGAGCAAGGCCCCCCCGTTCTGGAAGAAGGCCTGGTTCGGGATCACGCACACCGAGGAGCCGCCTCCCCGCGTCGTGAGCGACGGGAGCCAGGTGTACCTCGACAGCGAGCAGGCGGGCGACGAGCCGTACATGCTTGCGAGGAACCTGCCCGGCGTCGTCGTCCTCGTCGACAAGAACAGGGTCAAGTCCGGCGCCTACGCGATCAAGAGGTACGGCTGCGACACCCTGGTGCTCGACGACGGGTTCCAGTACCTCTCCCTGAAGGGGAGGCTGAACCTCCTGCTGGTCGACAAGACGAACCCGTTCGGCAACGGCCACCTGCTGCCGCGGGGGATCCTCCGGGAGCCCGTGAAGCACCTGAAGCGCGCCAACTACATCTTCCTCACCAAGTCCAACGGCCGGCGCGACACGGACCTGGAGGCCCTGATCGCGCGGCACAAGCCGGACGCGGACCTGATCGAGTGCGTGCACCAGCCGAAGTACCTGCAGCGGCTGGACTCCACCGCGGGGTCCCAGGAGGGGAGGGAGCCGCTGGAGGGCCTGCGGGGCAAGCGGGTCTTCGCCTTCAGCGGTATCGCCACGCCCGAGAGCTTTGAGAAGTTCCTGCGCGACCTGGGCGCCCTCCTCGTCGGGCGGGAGCGGTTCCTCGACCACTACCGCTACACGGCGGACGACCTCCAGAACCTCTACGACTCGGCCGAGCGCGAGCACGCGGACTTCCTCGTGACGACGGAGAAGGACGCCGTGCGCATCAGCGACCCGCGCGGCAGCCCGCTGCCCATCTACTACCTCCGCCTAGAGATCGAAATCATCCGCGGCGCGTCGGATTTCGACGAGGCGGTGAGCAGGATCTGCTTTCCCCAGAACGCGCTTGCGGGCCGCCCGGCGCCCGGCGTAACTGGCACTTCCCCATGATCATCGACCCCCGATTTGGCCAGCTGGCGCAGGGCCTCGCCGGCTTCTCGACCGCGCTGAAGAAGGGCGAGAGGGTGCTCATCGACGCGTTCGACGTCCCGGACGCCATGGTGATCGCCCTCATCCGCGCGGCGCGCGCGCGAGGCGCGCTGCCCTACGTCCAGATCCACCGGGCCCGCGTGACGCGCGAGATCGCGCTAGGCGCCGAGGAGGCCCAGATCGCCACGCAGTCCGAGGTCGAGCTGGCGCGGATGCGCCAGATGGACGCCTACATCGCCCTCCGCGGCTCCGAGAACATCTTTGAGGCCTCTGACGTCCCCTCGCAGCGCGTGCAGCTCGTCAGCCGCCTGATGAAGCCGGTCATCGACCACCGGGTGAACAAGACCAAGTGGGTCGTCCTGCGCTGGCCCTCGCCGGGCATGGCGCAGCAGGCCGGGATGAGCACGGAGGCCTTCGAGGACTTCTACTTCAAGGTCTGCACCCTCGACTATGCGCGCATGCGCCCCGGCATGAAGGCGCTGGCGGACCTCATGTCCTCGACCGACCGAGTCCACGTGACCGGGCCCGGGACGGACCTGCGCTTCTCGATCAAGGGCATCGGCGCCAAGGAGTGCGGGGGCCGGTACAACATCCCCGACGGCGAGGTCTTCTCCTGCCCGGTCAGGGACTCCGCGGAGGGCGTCGTGCAGTTCAACGCGCCCAGCGTCTACCTGGGCTCGTCCTTCGACCAGCTGCGCCTCGTCCTCCGGAAGGGGCGGGTCGTGGAGGCCAGCTGCAACAACACGGCGCGGCTCAACCAGATCCTGGACAGCGACGCCGGCGCCCGCTTCATCGGCGAGTTCGCGATCGGGTTCAACCCGCACATCCTGGAGCCGATGCGCGACATCCTCTTTGACGAGAAGATCGCGGGCTCCTTCCACTTCACGCCCGGCCAGGCCTATGAGGACTGCGGCAACGGGAACAAGTCGCAGGTCCACTGGGACATGGTCTGCATCCAGCGCCCGGAATATGGCGGCGGCGAGATCCGCTTCGACGGCAAGCTGGTCCGCAAGGACGGCCTGTTCGTGCCGAAGGCGCTCCAGAAGCTGAATCCCAAATACCTGCTGGCCGGCTGAGGCGGACAGGCCGCCGTCACGGGCCGGCCGCCTAAGGGGCTGAGGGGTTATTGCGGGTCTGTGCTTGATCGCATCGACAAATACGGATTTGTTGATGCATATGGAATCCGAGCCCCTGGACCGCCTCCTGCCGTTCATCCTGGCGCTGCCGAAGACCGAGACCCACCTGCACCTCGAGGGCGCGCTTCCCTACGAACTGCTGGTGAAGAAGGATCCCATCACCTATCCCCCGAACCCCGACTTCCGAAAACGCTCCTACCGCTACGAGAGCTTCCCGAAGTTCGAGGAGACGCTGCTGCGCCACGCGCTCCCCTGGTTCACCTCGGCGGACCGCTACCATGACGCCGCAAAGGTCATCTTCGCCGGCCACGTGCGCCAGAACGTCCGGTATGTCGAGACGAGCTTCCACCTCCACGTCACCGAGTTCATCCATGTACCCGGGCCGGAGATCATTGACGCCATCCTTTCGGCGGCGCCGCCCGGCCTCGAGGTCCGCGTCTTTGCGGGGATGCTGCGGAGCGCCTATTCCGGCCCCCTGCGCGACACGATCGACAGGCTCGAGAACTGGGATAGCCTCTCCGGCGTGGACCTCCATGGATTCGAGCTGATGCCGACGGAGCCCTGGTCGGCCCGGATCTGGAAGCGCATCCGGGCCTCGGGCAAGGTGACGAAGTGCCACGCCGGGGAGTTTGACGGCGCCCCGCGCGTCAGGGAGGCGATCCAGGAGCTCGGGGTCCGGCGCGTCCAGCACGGCGTGCGCGCCGCCGAGGACCCGGCGGTGGTCAGCCTCGCGGCCTCGGAGGGCGCGACCTTCGACGTTTGCCCGATCAGCAACGTGGGACTCCAGGTCGTCCCCGACATGGCCTCGCACCCCCTGAGGAGGCTGATGGCCGCCGGCGTCAACTGCACGGTCAGCACCGACGACCCGCTCTGCTTCGCCAACTCGCTGACCGAGGAGTATTCTGCGCTCGCCGGGGCGGGCTTCAGCCGCGCGGACCTGGCCCGGGTCGCCCGCAACGGCTGGGCCGTGGCCGATGTCCCGCATTCCGTCCGTGACCGCAACCTGGCGGCCATCGACGCGGCCCTCGCGGCGTGAGTGCCGCAGTCACCTACGTTGTCCCGGACTTGGCGCGGCCCACGCGCGCTGACAAGGCGCTCGCCGCGGCGTTCCCGGAGCACAGCCGGACCGCATTCCACAGGGCCTTTGACGCCGGG
This sequence comes from Opitutaceae bacterium, assembly GCA_036489955.1. Taxonomy (GTDB): domain Bacteria; phylum Verrucomicrobiota; class Verrucomicrobiia; order Opitutales; family Opitutaceae; genus Palsa-1447. The sequence continues at coordinate 17,156 of DASXEV010000016.1, read as the reverse complement.
CTCGTCGCCCGGAGGGGCTCCCTCATCGGCCGGGACTCCTCTGTGGCTCCCGGGGACCCGATCGACTTCTCGTTTCCCGACACGGCGCCCTCGGAGCTCCGCGCCGTGAAGATCCGGCTCGATGTCCTGTTTGAGGACAAGTGGCTGATCGCGATCAACAAGAAGGCGGGCATGGTGGTCCATCCTGGGGCGGGAACCGGCGAGGACACGCTCGTCCACGCGCTCCTCGCGCACTGCAAGGGAAGCTTGAGCGGCATCGGCGGCGTCGAGCGCCCCGGGATCGTCCACCGCCTGGACCGCGAGACGTCGGGCGTCATCATCGTGGCGAAGACGGACGCGGCGCACACGGCGCTCGCGGTGCAGTTTGCGGAAAGGACGGCGACCAAGGAGTACTGCGCCCTCGTTGCGGGGGTCCCCCGGCTCCTCAGCGGCTCGGCGACAAAGTCCATCGGCCGCAACCCGCGCCACAGGTACAAGATGGCTGCGTTCGACGAGGGCCACGGCGGCCGGCCGTCGCGGACGGACTGGACTGTCGCTGAGAGTTTCGGCGGTGCGGCGGCACTCGTCTCCTGCGAGCTCCACAGCGGGCGCACCCACCAGATCCGGGTTCACATGGCCTCGCTTGGGCACCCGATCCTCGGCGACTCGATCTACGGATGGAGGCCGGACAGCTCCATGAAGGCGCAACCGGGGCGCGTCATGCTCCATGCGGCCCGGCTTGTCGTCGCCCACCCGAAGACGGGCAAGCGCCTGGAGCTCAAGGCGCCGATTCCCGCGGACTTTAAGGCCATGATCCGGGCGCTTCGCGGCGCCTAGGCGGAAGGCGCGCCCGGCCTCCCGCCGAGGCGCGATAATCTTCTGCCCAAGGAACGAGATGAGCTGCGGTCAGGCGCCGCCGAGGAGCTGGGCGGCCACTCCCCAGCGCAGGTTCCTCAGCGAGTGTCGGTACTCCGCAAAGCCGCAGGCCTCCGTGACCGCGAGGAGGGTGGCGAGCGCGGCCGGGAGGACGTCCGCCCGCTCCGGCTGCAGGCCGGCGATCCTGCGGCGCTCCCCGACGCTGACGGAGCCTGCGCGGGCGAGGAGGCTGAGGATAAGGCCCGAGGCGATTGTGGCCGGCGAGTCCGGCAGGGGCACGCCGAGCCGCCTTGCCTCGATGGCCCTCACCGTTGTCAGCGTGCCCCCCGTCCCCACGACAGGGATCCCGCCCGGTACGGGCAGCGGCAAGCCGCTTGAGGCGAGGGCCGAGCGCACGTGGGCCGACAGGGCAATGCGGCCCTCCTCGGGAAACGGTTCGGCCGAGGGCTCGGCAAACCTTTCCGTCAGGCGGACGCAGCCCAGCGGCAGGCTGGTGGCAAAGTCCACCTTGCCGCCGGCATAGCGGATGCACTCCAGGCTGCCGCCGCCGAGGTCGAAGGCGTAGAAGCGCGGGGCGTCGTTGAGCAGGGGGTCCGTGGCGATGCCCCGGGCGATCAGCTCTGCCTCCTGCCGGCCAGACAGGATCCGGGGCTCAAGCCCCGCAGCCTCGGCGACGCGGGCGCGGAAGTCGGGGCCGTTGGACGCGTCCCTGACGGCGCTCGTGGCCACTATGGCGATCCGCTCGGCGCCGAGCGCGCGGGCCTCCTCCGCGAACGCCTTCGCGGCCGCGATCCCGCGCCGCATCCCCTCCTCGCCGAGCCGGGGCGCGCCCGAGCCTATTCCCGCGCTGATGCGCGCCTCGGCGGCACGGGAGGCGACCTCCACGGGGCTCCCCGGGGCGCCCTCGGCGACGAGGAGCTTGATGGAATTGCTGCCGATATCGACGGCCGCGACACGCATGGCGGGAATCCCTAGAGGGCGAACCCCGCCGGGGCAATGAGCACCGTGAACTCGCCCTTCAGGCTGGCCTTGGCCATCGCGGCCCGGACCTCGCCCGCGCGGCCGACCCAGAACGTCTCATGCAGCTTGCTGACCTCCTTGGCGACGCAGACGACGCGGTCGGGCCCGAGGGCCGTCACCAGGTCGTCGACCGCCTTGTCGACCCGGTGGCAGCTCTCGTAGAGGGCGATGGTGTAGGGGAAATCGCGGTGCTTCTCCAGGAAGGCGAGGCGGGCTGCGGACTTCGGCGCGAGGAAGCCCGCGAACAGGCAACCGTTGGTGGGCAGCCCGCTGGCGCTGAGCACCGCGGCGAAGGCCACCGGCCCGGGCACGGGGACCACGGGAAGGCCGCGCCTGCGGCAGGCGCGCACGACGCGGAATCCCGGGTCGCTGAGGCCGGGGGTCCCGGCGTCGGTCGCCACGGCCACCGAATTGCCGGCGGCGACCAGGTCTGCGATGCCCTCGGCCGCCTCGAGCTCGTTGTGCTCATGGTAGGCGAGAAGGTGCTTGTGGAGGCCGAGGCGCTCGAGGAGCAAACCGGTGGTCCTCGTGTCCTCGCAGGCCACGACGTCGGCCGAGCCTAGGATGGCCCGCGCACGCTCCGACAGGTCCGACAGGTTCCCGATCGGGGTGGCGACAACGTAGAGGTGGCCCGGCTGCGCCGAGAGCGAGGTGTTCCCGGGGCCCGGGATCAATGCACCTGGCTGCCGCTCCCGGTCATTCCGGGAATCTGGCCTTCCCAGTCGGCGGGCTGGTTCCATGGGATGGACGACGCCGTCGGATTGTCCGAGGCGCATCCCGCGAGGAATGCCGCGACACCCAGAAGGAGCAGCGCGGCTGCGCGCTTCATCGTCAGATTCATCGAGGCCGAGGGTATGCTCCCGGTTTCGAAAATCAAGCCGCCACTGCCTAGGATCCGTAGGTGGTCTCCGACAGTGACGTCTTGGCGCTCTTTTGCGCCCGCCCGTTGGCCGCGAGGTGCTCCAGGATCTTGAAGGCGGTCTCAGGGTCGCCGCCGACCTCGGCCGCAAGCGCCTCGGCGGTGCGCGCGCCGCCCGACTTCAGTGCGGCGACCAGCTTCTTCTGGAGGTCGATGACGCCCGAGGCGGCCTTCTTGCCCGCCTCGACTCCCGGCTGGTCATAGGCGTTGACGTTGACGAGGCAGGCATAGAGGCCGACCACGCGCTCGTAGAGGGCGATCAGCATGCCCAGCGTCCGCGGCGAGACGTCGGGCAGCGTCAGGGAGACGGACCAGCGGTCCTTCTCGCTCAGGGCGTCCCGGGTCCCGAGGTAGAAGCCCTGCAGGTAGTCGCCGCTCGTTACCCCGGGCTCGACGTCGAAGGGCTTCCCGGCCCGGTCCTTCAGCACCTCGATGAAGGTGACGAAGAAGTTCTTCACGCCCTCGCGCAGCTGCTGGACGTAGGCGTGCTGGTCCGTCGAGCCCTTGTTGCCGTAGACGGCGATACCCTGGTTCACGACGTTGCCCGAGAGGTCGTGCTCCTTGCCGAGGGACTCCATCACCAGCTGCTGCAGGTAACGCGAGAAGAACAGCAGGCGGTCCTTGTAGGGGAGGACGACCATGTCCCTCGAGCCCCTGCCGTCCGTCGCAAACAGCCACATGAGGGCGAGGAGCGCGGCGGGGTTCTCGCGGGCGGCCGGCCTGCGCGTGACGGCGTCCATGGCTGCCGCGCCCGCCAGCATGGCGTCGATGTCGAGCCCCTGGAGGGCGGCCGGCAGCAGTCCCACCGCGCAGAGTTCGCTCGTGCGTCCGCCGACCCAGTCCCACATCGGGAAGCGGGCAAGCCACTTTTCCGCCACGGCCTGCTTGTCGAGCTTCGAGCCCGCGCCCGTCACGGCGACGTAGTGGCCCGGGAACGAGAGCCCGGCCGCCTTGAAGGCGGCGGCGGCCTCAAGCTGGCCGTTGCGCGTCTCAAGCGTGCCGCCCGACTTCGAGATCACGACGACCAGCGTGCGGGGCAGGTCCCGACCGATCTGGTCGAGCACGTAGTCGAAGCCGTCCGGATCGCTGTTGTCGAAAAAGTGCATCTGCATCCTGTCCTTGCCGGGCTGGCCGAGCGCGTGGCTCACGAACTGCGGGCCGAGCGCAGAGCCCCCGATGCCGATCACGAGCAGCCGCGTGAACGCGCCCCTCGGGCCCGAGATGGCGCCCGAGTGCACCTTCGCCGCGAATTCCTTTATCGCCGCGAGGGTGTTCGAGATCTCGGCCGAGATCTCCTTTGTCGGCGCCAGCTGCGGGGCCCGCAGCCAGTAGTGGCCGACCATCCGCTTCTCGCCGGGATTGGCGATGGCGCCCTTCTCGAGCGCGGCCATGTCGGCAAAGGCCTTCCGCATGGCGGGCTCCTTCGAGGCGAGGAAGCCGTCGGGGAAGGGGATGCGGCTGATGTCGAGGCTGACGCCGAGGGAGGCGTCCTGCCAGTAATGCTCCTTGAATCGGTTCCAGCTCATCGGTCGAGGTGTTTGTCGGTCACGGCGCCCTCCGAGGCGCTCGCCACGAGGCGGGCGTACTTGGCCAGCGCGCCGCGCGTCTCCTTGGGTTTCCTGGGACGCCAGGCCTTGAGCCGGGCCTTGAGGGCGGCGGCGGGTATGCCGAGCGAGATGGTGTTTGCGACGGCGTCGATGGTCACGGGGTCCCCGTTCTTCACGACCGCTATCGGGCCGCCCACCGCGGCCTCGGGCGTCACGTGGCCCACGACGAAGCCGTGGCTGCCCCCGGAGAAGCGGCCGTCCGTCACGAGGCCCACCCCTGCGCCCAGGCCCCTGCCCATGATGGCGCTCGTCGGCGAGAGCATCTCCCTCATCCCGGGGCCGCCCACGGGGCCCTCGTTGCGGATGACGACGACGTGCCCCGCCTTGACGCGGCCCCCGAGGATGGCCGCAAGCGCCGTCTCCTCGGACTCGAACACGATGGCCTTGCCGGAAAACCGGAGGCCCTCCTTGCCGGAGATCTTTGCGACCGACCCCTCCGGCGCCAGGTTGCCGTAGAGGATCCGGAGGTGGCTGTCGGCCTTCACGGGGTCCGAGAAGCCCCGGACGACGTCCTGGCCGGCGGGGTAGGGGCCCACGCCGCGCAGGTTCTCGGCGACGGTCCTGCCGGTCACCGTGAGGCAGTCGCCGTGGAGCAGCCCGTGCTCGAGGAGCATCTTCATGAGCGGCGCCAGGCCCCCGATCCGGACGAGGTGCGCCATCCCATATTTGCCCGAAGGCCTCAGGTCCGCAAGGACGGGCACCCGTTTTCCGATGCGGGTGAAGTCGTCGAGCGACAGCCTGACCCCCGCGCTGTGCGCGATCGCCAGGAGGTGCAGGACGGCGTTCGTTGAGCCGCCGAGCGCGATGACGACCGAGATCGCGTTCTCGAACGCCTTGCGCGTCATGATGTCGCGCGGCGTCGTCCCGGACCGCAGCAGCCCGAGGGCGGCCTCCCCCGCGCGCCGGCTGTCATCCCTCTTCTCCGCGCCGATGGCGAGCTGCGCCGAGCTGTTGGTGAGGCTCATTCCCAGCGCCTCGATAGCGCAGGCCATCGTGTTCGCCGTGTACATGCCGCCGCAGGACCCGGGCCCGGGAATAGAGCACGCCTCGACCTCCTTCAGGCCCGCGTCGCTCAGCTTTCCGGCCGCGTGCTGGCCCACGGCCTCGAACACGGAGACGATGTCGCATTCCTTTTTCGTCGAGGGATTGATGCCGGGGAGGATCGTCCCGCCGTAGACGAAGACCGACGGGCGGTTCAGCCTGGCGAGCGCCATGAGGCAGCCGGGCATGTTCTTGTCGCAGCCCCCGATGGCCACCACGGCGTCGAAGCCCTCGGCCCCCGAGACGGTCTCGATCGAGTCGGCGATGACCTCGCGCGACACCATCGAGTAGCGCATGCCGGGCGTCCCCATGCTGATGCCGTCGGAGACGGTGATCGTCCCGAAGATGATGGACTTGCCCCCGGCGGCGTCGGCGCCCGCGGCGGCCTCCCGCGCCAGCTGGTCGATGTGCATGTTGCAGGGCGTCACCATGCTCCACGTGGAGGCGATCCCCACGACGGGCTTGCCGAAGTCGGCGTCGGTGAACCCGACGGCCCTCAGCATGGACCGGTTTGGGGACCTGTCGGGACCGTCGACGAGGACCGAGGAGTGCCTGCGGGCCGGCTTCTTGGGGGCGCTCATGGGAAATGACGAGCCCACCAGAGTGCGGCGGGCCGGGCAAGCGGCGTTTTCGTGGTTGCGTGCGCGCTCGGCGAGGCCATTCACTCGTCGTCCATTTCGAGAATGGCGTTCAACCTGAAAAAAGTCCTGAAGGCTCTCCTCTACTCGTCGAGCCAGCCGCTGTCGGCCAAGGACATACAGTCGGTCTTCGAGAAGTTCCACCGCCAGGCCCCGGCCGCGGCCGAGGCCGGGGCGCCCGCGGGCGCCGAGGCGGGTGACCTTCCCGCGGAGCCGCCAGACTCGCCCGACCTTTACGAGGATGTTCCCTCGCTCGTCACGGTGGCCCAGATCCGCGAGGTGATGGCCGAGATAGCGGCCGAGGTTGCGGTCGCCGACGACGGCCTGACGCTTGTCGACGGGGCCGCAGGATACCGGCTGGCCACCCAGCCGAGGTTCGCGCGCTGGATCCGGGTCCTCAGGGAGGAGCCGCCTCCCGCGAAGCTGAGCCAGTCCTCCGTCGAGACCCTGGCCGTCGTGGCCTACCGCCAGCCGGTGACCCGCTCCGAAATTGAGTCCGTGAGGGGCGTCTCCGCCGACGCCGGCATCGCCAAGCTCATCGAGAAGGACCTCATCGCGGTCGTGGGGCGGGCCGACCTGCCCGGCCGGCCGATCCAGTACGGGACCACCGACCACTTCCTCGAGCTCGTGGGGATCAAGGCGCTGGACGAGCTCCCGGCCTCCGATGTCCTGTCCTCGCGCCAGATCGACGAGTGGCTCCGCGGCGCGGACTCGGCGCACAAGCCCAACGACGCCGACATGGGCCTCGACGAATCCGAGCTTGCGCTGGAGGTGGGCGAGGCGCCCGCGCCCGCGCCGGCCCCGTCCCCGTGAAGGACCTCGGGCCCCTCAGGAAGAGGATCGACGCGCTCGACTCGCGGCTCGTCGAGATCGTGAACAAGCGCCTCGCCGTCGCGGCGAAGATCGGGAAGGTGAAGCGCGAGGCGGGTGGGGAGATCTACGTCCCGGAGCGCGAGGACGCGGTCATGCGGAAGGTGTGCGGCCAGAACAAGGGCCCGATCAAGGACGACGCCCTCCGGGCCATCTACCGGGAGATCATGTCGGCGGCGATCGCCCTCGAGAAGCCGCTCCTCGTCGCCTACCTCGGCCCCGAGGCCAGCAACACGCACTCGGCCGCGATCAAGAAATTCGGGACGAGCGTGGACTACCACCCGATGGAGACCATCGAGGACATCTTCACGGCCGTGGAGAAGGGCGAGGCGGACGTCGCCGTCATCCCGATCGAGAACTCGACCGAGGGCAGCGTGCGCGAGGCGCTCGACTGCTTCGTCGAGAGCGACCTGAAGATCGTCGCCCAGATCCACATGGAGATCGCCCATGCCCTGGTCACCGTCGCGCAGCTGGACAAGATCGTGAAGGTGTACTCGAAGGACCAGGCCCTGGCGCAGTGCCGGCACTGGCTGCAGCGGCACCTTCCCCACGCCGAGCTCGTCGCCTCCCCGAGCACGACGCGGGCCGTCCAGATCGCGAAGGGCGACCCGACCGCCGCGGCCGTGGCCAGCGAGGCGGCGGCGGCCCACCACGGGGTTCCAGTCCTATTCCGCAACATCCAGGACAAGGCCGACAACACCACGAGGTTCTTCGTCCTCGGGCGCAGGCCGGCCGGCGCCGTGGGCAACGGCAAGGACATGACGAGCTTCCTCATCTCGCTCGGCGACGAGGCGTCGGCGCACTCGGGCTCGCTCCTGAAGATGCTGATGCCCTTCGGCAGGCGCGGCATAAACCTCTCGAAGATCGAGTCGCGCCCGAGCAAGAAGAGGCCCTGGGATTACTACTTCTTCATCGACGTCACGGGCCACCAGCTGGACCCCTCGATGAAGGCCGCCGTGGGCGAGCTGACAAAGTTCTGCCCGGTCGTGAAGTGGCTGGGCAGCTATCCCGCCGCCAACTAGCCGGGGGGCCTCAGCGCCTGGCCCGCAGGTAGGACAGGAAGAAGGCTGCGCCCACGAGGAGCAGGACGAGCATCCCGAGGGCAAACCAGATGAGGCAGCCGGTCTTTGCCCTCGCTCCGGCCGCGGAGGCCGCCTGCCTGTATTCGGCGAGAATGGATTCTGTCTCGGGCTCGGTCCTGGGCTCGGAAATCTCCGACAGAGGGGGAGGGGAGCCGGAGCGCTCGTCGGCGCCCTCGATCTCCTTTTCAAGCCATGCGAGATGCTCCCTGAGGAGATCCCTCTGCCGCTTCAGCCTGTCCCCGCGGTCCGACACGGGCCCCGGTGCGCCGGAATCAGCCCTCCGTCACCACGGAGACCCGCCGGTGCAGCTTGTCGAACTTGACGACCCCGTCCTTGAGGGCGAAGAGCGTCCAGTCCCGTCCCACGCCGACATTCTTTCCGGGATGGTGGCGGCTGCCGCGCTGGCGGACGATGATGCCGCCGGCCGTGATCTTCTCACCGCCGTACATCTTGATGCCCAGGCGTTTGGAGTGGCTCTCGCGGCCGTTAACGGATGTTCCCTGACCCTTCTTGTGCGCCATGGCTAGGTTCTCCTCAGACGTTGATTGACTCGATCTTGATGACGGAAAGCTCCTGGCGGTGGCCCTGCTTCCGCTCGTAGCCCTTGCGCTTCTTCTTCTTGAAGACGATCACCTTGTCCCCCCGCTTGTTCTCGAGGATCTTGGCCAGGACGGAGGCTCCCGCAAGGGTCGGCTTGCCCACCCTGAAATTGGCTCCGTCGCCGGCCGTGAGGACGTCCTTGATCTCGACCGTCGCGCCGGCCTCCGTGTTCGGAAAACGGTTCACGATGAGGATATCGCCCTCGGTTATCGTGAACTGCTGGCCCTGGGTTTTGATCGTGGCTTTCATCAAATAAAACCGGTGACTAAGCCGTTTTGACAGAGTCAACGCAAGAGATTTCTCCCGATTGGGGCACGCGGAAATGCAGGGGGCGCAGCATCGAGCGTTTAGGGCACCTCGTAGACCTCGACGAGGCCGACTCCCGTGTCGCCGGAGGCCCCGGACACGTTAGCCGTGTAGGAGCCCGGCGGCAGGGTCACGAGGAGGGCGGAGTCCGGCGTGGCGGCGTCTCCCCACGAGAAGGCCCCCACCTGCGCCGCTGCCGAGGCGATTTGCGCATCCCCCTGCCAACCAATGCTGGTGGCGATGACCCCCGACGAGCCGTTGAGCTGCAGCTCCGGGTCGGGAATCGTCCCCGAGACGCCGTACTTCTCCAGGGCAGGGCCCGAGGCGCGGATGAGGAAGGTCTTGGCCGTGGTTCCCCCGACGACGAACCCGGCGATCAGCGAGTTGGCGCCGGAGCCGACGAGGATCCTGGCAGAGATGTTGATGAGGCGCGGCGACGACGCGGTCACTGACGCCGCGGGCGTCGCGTCGTAGACCTCGGCCAGGGCGACGCCGCTGTCCCCGGACTTGCCCGACACGTTCGCCGTGTACGCCCCGGGCACAAGGTCCTCGAGGAGGGCGGTGTCATTGCTTGAAGGGTCGGTCCACGCGAAGGCCCCGACGGAGGATGCGGCGTGCGCAAGCGCGGAGCCGCCGCCCCAGGCGACATTGGAAGCGATGAGCGCCGGCGCGGGCGAGGTGCTGTAGAGGCCGAGGTCAGGGTCGGGCAGCACGCCCGGCACGCCGAATCCCGAAAGGGCCGGGCCGGAGCCGCGGATGAGGACCGGCAGGGACGCGTTGCCGGCGGATCTCCCGACGACAAAGCCGGCGATGAGGATGTCGGCCCCTTGGCCGACCTGCGCGCGGCAGGAGACATTGATGAGCCTCGAGGGATAGGCGGCGCTGGAAAGCGAGAGCTCGGCCGCCTGGCTGAGGACCGACCCCGAGGCATCCTCGATGAGGCAGGCGTAGCTCCCCGGGACGGCCGAGGCGCCGCTCAGGATCAGCGTCGCCTCCTGCGACCCGCTGATTCCTGCGCCATCCGAGAGCAGGTTCCCGTTGAGGTACCACTTGTAGGAGAGTGCGGCCGAGACCAGGGGCCGGAGGGAGGATGAGGCGGTCCCGGACGACGCGCCGACCGTGAGGACCACCGTCTGGCCGCCCACGATGCTGTAGGACGACGGCTGCTCGGCGATGGCGGGCCCCCCGGATGGGGCCGTCACCGTCAGGAGCGCGGAGGCGCTTGCGACGCTGCCGGAGCTGTTGGAAACGACGACCGCGTAGGAGCCGGAATTGGCCGCCTGCGCGTCCGCCACCGTGTAGCTCGGCGCCGTCGCGCCGGGAATCGCCGCCCCGTCGAAGCTCCACTGGTAGGCGGGCGCCGGCTGGCCGGTCGCGGCCACGGAGAACGTGGCCGGCGATCCCGCATTGACCGCCTGGCTGGCGGGCTGCGCAGAAATCCTCGGCCCAAGCGTGGCCGCGACGGGCGCCGAGGTGCCGGTGATGGACGGATACAGGGTGTCCGTGACCGTCACCGTCTGGCTGCCAAGCGTCGAGAAGGTGACGTCGAATGTGCGCACGCCGGAAATGAGCCCCTGCACGATGGGCAGGACGGCGGCCCCGTCGGAACTCGTGAACTGCAGGGTCCCGTCGTAGTACGGCGCCGGGTTGCCCTGGGCGTCGAGTGCGGTGACGGTGATCGTGACCGGCGTGCCGAGGGAGGCGGACGCCGGGGCGCTGACGCTGAAGTGAAGGCTTACCGGCGAGAGGACGTACCAGGTTGCCTGATCCTGCGCCACCGCCAGGATCTGGCCCGCGGCCGTGATCGCCGTGGCGCTCCCAAGCGTGACCCCGGGGATGTTGACGAGCGTGTTCAGGTCCGTGGTCACCCCGTCCTGGTAGGTGAAGGCCAGATTCTCGGGGGTGCCCCTGACATTGAGCGTCGCCGTGCCGACCACCATGCCCCCGTTGTTGATGGCCATCGGACTGAAGGCGGACCAATTCGTCGACACGATCGGGCTGATGACACCGTTGACGGAGACGACCGCGGCCTGGGCGCCCCCGACCTGCTGGAGCCCCGCGATGGTCCCCGAGTCGTTGATGGCGACGGCTTGGCTTCCCGCACCCCATCCCAGGTCGTAAAGCCCGGCGAGCGTGGCCCCGATCGCGTGGTTGACCAGCGCCGGGTAGGGAGTGACGCCGGTCCCCACCGCCGTGCCGGAATTGTTCACTGAATTTAGCGCGTCATCGACGTCGCCGGGAAGCAAGCCGAGGTCCGTCAGGCTGCCTGCACTGTAGATAAAGCCATCGGTCGCAGTGTCCTCGATGCCGCCCACAACGGTCCCGGAATCATTGACGGCGTGCACGAAGAGGACCGCGGCCGGTGCGGAGGTGAGTATTGTGACGTTCCCAAGGACCCAAGCCACCAGTACGTCGTTGTCATTCACGTACGCCGAGCCGAACACTACGCCCGCCGAGTCAACGCCTGCGGGGTTCACGAACATCCACCCAAATGGGGTATCGAGGAGGGAGGGCACGTCATTCGTGTAGACCACCGGGGAGTATCCGTTGCCGACAGGGGTTGACCCCACAATGACGCCCTGGTTGTTGATCGCATTCGGAAGCTCGGTCACCGCCCCGTCGGTACTCAGGAGGGTGGCGCGGTACAGCTGCGCCCGGAGAGGGCAGGCGATGAGCAGCGCGACAAGCACTGCCGCCGCCCTGGCAGTTCGGATCGTCGTCGCAGGGCGCATCGGCTTAAGGAGCCCCATCTTCAGCGTCAGCCCGCCCCGTTGGCCACACGGATTTCAGGCGTAAGCCCCTGCAGGGCGACGATACCTGCCTGCGAGGGCCCAGAATCGGCTCAGTCGGCGCGCTGGAGAACCTTCCTGTAAAGGTCGCAGAAGGGGACCCGCTCGTTCGTCCTCTGCGAGACCGAGGCGTCGGTCCCGAAGTCGATGTACGCCCTGGCGGCGGGCCTGAACTGGTCCCACTCCGGGACGTTCGGCCCTTCCGGGTCGCCCGTGCGCGCAAGGTTTGTCCAATAGGCCTGGATCGTGGCCGAAAGGGCGTGATCTGCGGGCGTATAGGCGCCCGGGAGGCTTCCCGTGGGCAGGAGGTTGCCGAAGACATATGGAAGGTCGCCCGAGTGCCTGACGCGGGGCTCTGGCGGCATCGCGCGGTCGAGCTCGTACTCCCACGTCGGCGCCCCGGCCCTGCTGTGCCACTCCCCAAGGAGGATGCAGGGGATCCTGAAGAGGTCGCTTCCCCATTGGTCGAGGCCGTCCCCGTAGAGGGGATCCGGCTCCCTTGTCTCGCCGCGAAGGCCATAGAGGACGAGGGCCTTCTCGGACGACTGCCCGAACATGGCCGCGATCTCGCTCTCCGCGGCTTCGCGCGAGGAGGCGCCAAACTCCACGGCGTTGCCTCCGATGATAAGGGGAACCTGCGCCTCGCCGTGGTCCCGCCACACCTCGAGGGGCGAGCGCGGGAACACCCAGCCGTCCACGGTGATGGGACCCCGCCCGCCGGTGTGCAGCTTGAGGAGCTGCTCGGGAGAAAGGGCGCGGAGGGCCGCCAGGTCCGTCCCGGCGCCGAGGGACCTTGCCTCCGCCTCGCCCTGCGCCTCGCGCTCGGCGAGGGACCCGATCAGGGACGGGAGGAACATCCCGCTCTCGACGATCGCGCGCTGGAAGAGGCCGCGGGCCCTGGGGGAGGCCATGAGCGCCAGGACATCGGTCCCGCCGGCGGACTGGCCGAAGAGCGTCACGTTCCGGGGATCGCCGCCAAAGCGCGCGATGTTCGCGCGGACCCAACGCAGGGCCGCGATCTGGTCCATGAAGCCGTAGTTGCCCGAGGCGTGGTGCGGCGACTCGCGGGTGAGCTCGGGATGGGCGAGGAAGCCGAGGATGCCGAGGCGGTACTCGACCACCACGAGGACGACCCCGCGGCTGATGAACGCCCTGCCGTCATAGACGGGGTCAAAGCCCCCGGCGCCGCCGGTGTTGGCGCCGCCGTGCAGCCACACCATGACCGGCAGCCGGCCGTTCCTGCCAAAGGAGGGGGTCCAGACGTCCACGTAGAGGCAGTCCTCGCTGCTCGCGGTAGCAAACGCGTCGTTCCAGCCCTCGTGCCTCTGGACTGCCGGGGGGCCGGGCTTCTTTGCCTGGCGGACGCCACTCCAGGGCTCGACGGGCATGGGCTCGCGCCACCGGAGGTCGCCAACCGGGGGGCGCGCCGTGGGTATTCCCCGGAAGACCGCGGCGCCGCCGGGCAGGTACGACCCCTCTATGGCGCCCCCCGTCACCTCGGCGCGGGGACCGTCGTCGGCCCGGGAGGTCGTGGCAGGGACGAGGGCGGCCAGGGCCGCGGGGATGAGAAGTTTGGCGATTTTCATGGGGTTATTTCTGGGCCGGGGGGTCTCCGGGGGGCACGTAGGTCATAATCGTCGCCGTCCCCGTGCCAAACCTGAACCCCACATCGAACCTCACCGGCAGGCGGCGGGCGTCGTTGTCCTCGATCCACACCCGCACCGTGGACCCGTTCTTGAACATCCCGATGGGGGGGGACGTCCTCATCCTGGGGACGAGCACGATGCTCCGGAAGACCCCGAGCGAGGTGAAGACGTAGTCCGGCTCATCCTCCGCCTGGATGGTGAGGGGATAGAACTGGTCCTTGAAGACCACGAGCGCGTCCCGCTGCTGGCCAGGCCGCAGGTTCCAGGTCCTGGTCCTGATGAGCGCGAGGATGAGGTCCGCCGGGTCGCCGGACGGCATCCTCAGGTCGCGCGTCTTCTCGGGGTGTATGTCGTCCGTGAACCGCGCGGTCAGGCGGCCGTAGTCGAAGACGACCGAGTCCTTGACCACCTTGTCCTTGTAGGCGCTCCACTCGCTGATGGAGCGGAGGCGGCCGGTCCCGGCGTCATAGATGGACTCGCCCCGGCCGTCGAAGGCGAAGAGCCCCCGCGCCAGGCCCCAGGTCGCCGTGGTCGTCGTCACCCGCATCACGTCGCCGATCGTCTCGGCGCTGATCTTGATCCTGCCCACGGACGGTAGGATGCCCCAGCGCACGCTGTAGGTCAGGGATTCCCCGTTTCCCAGGCCGATCGCCGGCAGCACTTCGCCCCCCGCGGCGCCAGCGCCGGCGAGCCCGAGGAGCATCAATCCGCCCAGTAGGCGACGAAATCCATTTGCGCCGTTCAGTTTTTGAATACGTTTGAGGTTTTCGAGCATGGAGGCGGCAACACATATCCACGTCAAGGGGGCTCGTGAGCATAACCTCAAGAACCTAGATCTGCGGATTCCCCGCGGAAAGCTGGTCGTCATAACAGGCCCAAGCGGTTCTGGGAAGTCCTCGCTGGCCTTCGACACGATTTATGCGGAGGGGTATCGCAAGTACATGGAAAGCCTCTCGACGCAGGCGAGGCAGGTCCTGGACCAGCTGAAGCGCCCGGACGTCGACTTCATCCACGGGTTGTCCCCGGTCCTTGCGATCGAGCAGCGAACGGGAGGGGTCTCGCCGCGCTCGACGATAGCCACGGTGACCGAGATCGCCGACTACTCGCGGCTCCTCTGGGCGCTTGCAGGCGACCAGCGGTGCCCGAAGGACGGGGGCAGGGTGGTGCGCCGCTCGCTCGACGACAACGTCGCCCGCGTCCTCGGGCACTGCGACCGCCAGCGCATCATGATCCTCGCCCCCGTCCTCTCCGCGAAGCCGAGCGTGCTCCGGGACGAGCTCCCCCGGCTCCGCCAGAGGGGCTTCCAGCGGGTGCGGATGGACGGCAAGGTGCGCGACCTCGACGAGCCGAACCTGGTGCCGACCGGGGCGTCCGAGGTCGCGGTCGACGTCGTCATCGACCGGCTCGTCGCCTCGGCCGACCACAGGAGCCGGATCGCCGACTCCCTCGAGCTCGCGTTCCGGGAGGGCGGCGACCGGGCCGTCATCCTGCACCAGGCGAGCACGGATGCGCCCTGGCGGGAGCTCGGCCTGTCCCAGCACCTCGCCTGCGACATCTGCGGCGACGTCTTCGAGCGGCTGACCCCCCGGCATTTCTCGTTCAACCACGCGGAGGGCGCCTGTCCCGAGTGCGGGGGCCTCGGCCGGCGCCTGCGGCCGGTCGCCGAGCTGGTCATCCCCGACCCCGACAAGTCCATACGCGAGGGGGCCATCAAGGCGTGGCGCATCGGGGGCAAGAATCTCATCATCAAGCACAACTTGGTCATCAAGCAGCTGGCCGAGCAGCTGCCGTTCGACCCCGACGTGCCGTGGAAGGACCTGCCCGAGGCGACTCGCGCCTCGATCCTGGGGGGGTGCGGCGATCGCCTCTTCGCCTTCAAGCTGAGGCGCATGCGCGAGGCGCGCGCGGTGCCCTTTGCCGGCGTCCTCGCCGACCTGGAGGAGAGCTTCCACGGGACCGACAGCGAGTCTTTCCAGGCGAGGCTGTCGACCTTCATGGTCGCCGGGCCGTGCCCGGCCTGCGGCGGCTCCAGGCTCAACGCGCGGAGCGCTGCCGTGCGCGCCGGCCCGGCCGGCAGCGCCCTCGGCTTCCCCGAGTTCATGGCGCTCGACGTCGCGGCCGCCCACCGGTTTGCCGGCCTCCTGGCGGCCCCGGACGGGCAGGTCGAATCGCTGCGGGAGGTGGTGACGGGAATCGAGCAGCGCCTCAGGTTCCTCCTCGACACCGGCCTCGGCTACCTGACCCTCGACCGCGACTACGCCACCCTGTCGGGCGGCGAGGCCCAGCGGGTGCGCCTGGCGACCCAGCTGGGGATGGGGCTCATGGGGGTCATCTACGTCCTCGACGAGCCGAGCGTCGGGCTCCACCCCGCCGACAACGGCCGGCTCCTGGACCAGCTGCGGGGGCTGCGCGACCGCGGGAACACCGTGCTCGTCGTCGAGCACGACGAGGAGACGATGCTCGCGGCCGACGAGCTGATCGAGCTCGGCCCCGAGGCAGGCACCGAGGGCGGAAGGCTCCTCTTCCAGGGCACGCCGCAGGCCTGCGCCGCCCTGCCGGCCCGCTCGTCCCAGACCGGGCCGTTCCTCTCGGGCGCGATGTCCGTGCACAAGGACGCGGCAGCCAAGTCGCCGGACGGGACGTGGCTCACGGTCCGCGGCGCCCGCGAGCACAACCTGAAGGGCATAGACGCCAGGTTCCCGGTGGGCCTCCTCACCTGCGTCACGGGCGTCTCCGGCTCGGGCAAGAGCACGCTTGTCAACGACATCCTGGCCGCCGCCGCGGCGAGGCGCCTCAATGGGGCCAAGTCCGTGCCGGGGAAGCACCGCGCGATCGAGAACCTCGATTATTTCGACAAGCTCGTCCAGGTGGACCAGGACCCCATCGGCCGGAGCCCGCGCTCGAACCCGGCGACGTTCGTCGGCCTCCTCGACCTGCTGAGGGACCTCTTCTCGCAGGTGCCCCTCGCCCGGGTGCGCGGGTACAAGCCGAGCCGCTTTTCATTCAACGTCCGGGGCGGGCGCTGCGAACGCTGCCAGGGGGACGGCGTCATCAAGCTCGACATGCAGTTCATGGCCGACGCCTACGCGCCCTGCCCGAGCTGCGGCGGGCGCCGCTTCAACCGCGAGACGCTCGAGGTGCTCTTCCACGGGCGCTCGATCGCGGACGCCCTCGACCTCACCGTCCGCGAGGCGATCCAGCTCTTCCGGAACATCCCGAGGATACTGGACAAGCTACAGACGCTGGACGCCGTGGGCCTCGGGTACCTGACGCTGGGGCAGTCCGCGGTGACCCTCTCGGGAGGGGAGGCCCAGCGGCTCAAGCTCTCCCTGGAGCTCAGCAAGCGGCAGCAGGGCGCAACCCTCTACGTCCTCGACGAGCCGACGACGGGGCTGCACTGGGTCGACATCCAGCGCCTCATGGACCTGCTCTTCAGGCTCCGCGATGCCGGCAACACGGTAATCGTCATCGAGCACAACCTGGACGTCATCGGCCTGGCGGACTGGATCATCGACCTGGGCCCGGGAGGCGGCGGGGACGGGGGGGAGATCGTCGCGGCCGGCACGAGGACCGCCATCGAGGCCTGCGCGGCCTCGGCGACCGGCGCCGCGCTCAGGCGACGGGGGGCTCGCTCTGGGAAGGGCTAGAGCATTTTAAATAAAACTGTAGCCGCAGTGGGTAAACCAACCGGCGGCATCTTCGGGGGTAATTGCGTGCAACGCATGCGTGATGGCCTGGAGCAGATCGGGATGAGTTCGGGCCTCGGCCCTGCGCAGCAGGGCC
>DASXEV010000044.1:0-1546 GCA_036489955.1 Opitutaceae bacterium | reverse complement strand
GGGCCGCGTAGACAGGGGAGCACGGCCCCGGATGCCCCGTCAGGCGTAGTGGCTACGGCATCCGGTCGAGGCGTCACGGTGGTTCGCGCTCAGGACGGGAGTCGTCCCATCGACCACAGTTGCGCGGCCTGTTCCGCCTTGAGTGCGGCCAGCCAGGGCAATTGGCGGGACGAGGCCTGGGTGCGGAAGGTGGACATCGCGGCGCGGACGAGTTCGCCGTCGGTGACCCGGCCGGCGAGTTCGAGCCCTCGGGCATCGACATCCTCATCGGGCAGGCATTCCCACGCCAGCCCGAGATCGACGAGCCGTTGCCCCTTGACCTCCTCGCCGAGCAGGGTCATCGCGACCGAGGTCTGGGGTCCGGCGACGCGGTCGAGGAGCAGGAAGTGCCCGCCGCCGGGGTGCACGCCGATCCTGAGGAAGCCGGACAGCATCCGTGCCTCGGGCGAGACGATGCGGACGTCGGCCGCCAACGCAAGGTTCACACCGGCTCCCACGGCGGCACCGCGCAGGCAAGCGATGACCGGTAACTCCAACGTGCCCACGGCAACGAAACAGGAGTATACCTTCTGCATTGTCGCGACAATCTCGGGGTCACCGGGATTCGCGCGGGCAGCGGCAAGCAGCGGCCGGGCCGCCCCGGAGCAGAACGCCCCGTTGGCCCCGCGCAGCACCAGGGCCGCAAGTTCACTGCGAGCCTGCACCTCAGCGACGGCGTCAAGGAACTGCTGTGCCGTCTCGCCGTCCAATGCGTTTCTGGTGGCCGCGTCGTCCAGGGTGAGAACAGCGACAGTTCCTTCGACCTGCAGCAACACGCTCACGCAGGCACTGCCTCCAGCTCAGGCTCGAGTACAGGTCCGGCGAGGATGCGGACCTCGCCGGTGTCGCCGTTGACCTCGATGGTCGAGCCGTCCTCGATCAGCTTGGTCGCGTTCACGATCTGGACGGCGGGGATGCCGTATTCGCGGGAGATGCACGAGCAGTGGGCGAGAATCCCGCCGGTCTCGAATATCGCGGCGCCGGCCACCATGAACACTGAGGTCCAGCCGGGGTCGGTGGCGAAGCAGACCAGGATCTCGCCCTTCTTGACTCGGCCCATCTCCTTTTGGGTCCCGATGACGCGGGCGGTGCCGACATACGTGCCCCTGCTGGTGCCGGTTCCGCGGAGCACGCCGTCATCGCCGAGGGCGGAGCCGTGATCGTCCCCCTCGGCGGCGATGGTGCTGTCGCCGTTGATGTACATCGGGCGCCGGGCGCCGCCCTCCATCTCGTCGCAATTGCGCCGCCGAGCATCGATCTTGGCATGGCTGATCCGCATGTTGGCCGTGGCGCCGTCCAGCAGTCGGTACAGCTCTTTCTTGGACAGATACCAGAAGTCGTCCTCGTTGGTCAGGACGCCCCGATCGACCAGGCGGCGCCCGATCTCCACAAGGTGCTTCTTCTTGGCGTAGGTGCCGCGGTCGGAGTGGAAGCGTTCGTCGTCGCGCAGCAGGTAGAACTTGAGCATCCAGTCGTGCAGCAGCTTGAATAGTTCGACCTTCGGCGC
>DASXEV010000046.1:0-41629 GCA_036489955.1 Opitutaceae bacterium | reverse complement strand
GCGCCTTCGCCTTCGAGGCAGGCAGCGCCGACAGCGCCACGCTCGTCAACCTCTCCTCCGGCGCCTACACCGTGCAGCTCTCCGGCGTCGGCGGCACGACCGGCGTCGGCCTCGCCGAGATCTACGTCATCCCCTGAGGCCGTCCGGCGGCCACCGCGACAAAGATCGCGGGGCATCCCATGCGGGATCGCCAACACGCCGGGATTGGGTGTAAGTTCCCAATGCCGGATGTTGGCCGACCCCGTCCAGTTCCGTGTTAACATGTTGCCCACAAAGATTTTACCTTATTATCAACGCCGATGGCACGCTCCCGGCTTTGGGAACTCATCCAACTTTTCCCCGGGTCATTCAGCGGCGCCGCTGTCCAGAGGCGGCCTGCCCGATGCGCCCGGGAGCCCCTGACCCAAAGGTTCCGGAACCCCAATCCAGTTGCCCCACTCCGACCAGCGCACGCGCCTCGACGACAGCCTGCCTCCCGGCAGCGAGGTCCTCATTGTCGAGGACGACGCTCCCTTCAGGAAGCGGATCGGCGCCCACCTGCGCCAATCCGGGGCCTCCGTCACGGAGGCGGGGTGCATCGCCGAGGCCCGCCGGCTCCTGAAGGACCTCCGCTTTGACTTCGCGCTCCTCGACCTGCACCTGCCGGACGGCGAGGCGATCGCGCTCCTGAAGGAGGGCGCAGTCTCGGAAAACACCGGGATCGTCGTCATGACCGCCTTCGGCGGCATCCGTCAGGCCGTCGAGGCCATGCGCCTCGGGGCCGGCGACTACCTGTCGAAGCCGTTCGAGCCCGACGAGATCCCGCTGGCGCTCCTGCGCTGCCGCCGGAGCCGGCTTGCCGAGCGGCGGGCAGAGCACCGCTGGGAGGAGGGCCCCGCCCCCGCCGAGCTCCATTTCGGCGAAAGCCTGCGCAGCCTGCGCGCGGACCTCGACACCATCCTCGCCGCCGACCGGCGCATGGCCGGCCGGCCGCCGCCAGTCCTGATCGAGGGGGAGACGGGCACGGGAAAGAGCGCGCTCGCGCGCTGGATCCACAGGAACGGGCCGCGCGCCGCGGCCCCGTTCGTCAACATCAACTGCGCCGCGCTGCCCGACACGCTCGCCGAGGCCGAGCTCTTCGGCCACGAGAGGGGGGCGTTCACGGACGCCAAGGGCGCGCGCGTCGGGCTTTTCGAGGCCGCCGACGGCGGCACGCTGTTCCTCGACGAGATCGGCTCCCTCTCGATGGCGGTCCAGGCGAAGCTCCTCACCGCCGTGGAGGACGCCCGGATACGCAGGCTCGGGGGCTCGCGGGAATTCTCGGTCGACGCGCGGATAATCGTCGCCAGCAACCGGCCGCTCGAGTCGCTCGTCCAGAAGGAGGTCTTCCGGGAGGACCTGCTGCAGCGCCTCAAGCTGCTCTGCGTCACCCTGCCGCCGCTCAGGGAGCGGGGGACGGACGTGGCCGCCCTCGCCCGCCACCTCTCCCGCATCCTCGCGGCGCGCCACGGCATGAAGCCGCCGACCATCACCGCGCAGGGGGAGGCCCGTCTCCTCGCGCATCCCTGGAGGGGCAACATCCGGGAGCTGTCCCACGAGATCGAGCGCGCGCTCATCTTCGGCGGCGAGGCCCCGATGGACTTCGCCTCGCTGGGCGGCCCCGCGCCAAGGGCCTCCTCGGCCTGGCGCAACCCCGCGTGGCGCCTGCCGTCCTCCGGATTCTCGCTCGAGGCGACCGTCGACGAGCTGATCGCCGAGGCCATGCGGGAGACGGACAACAACGTCTCGGCGGCCGCGCGCCGCCTCGGCGTCACCCGCGACTTCGTCCGCTACCGGCTCCCGAGGCCCAGGGCCGCCGCGCCCGCGGGCAGCGCCCATGACTAGGAGGATCGCGCTCCTCGGGTCCGCACTGGCCGCGCTGGCGACGGCGCGGTGCCCCGCCCAGTCCGAGTCGTTCCTCGGCGACGTCCTCAACCTGAAGGACAGCACGACCGCGGTGTACGCCGCCACGAACAGCGATTACACTCGCGAGAGGCTGCCGGACGGGACCCTGAAGCCGGAGACCTACGCCCTGGAGAGCGGCGGCTGCATCGAGTCCGCCGTCCGCGACCCCACCCTGGACGGGATCGGGGTCAGGGACATCGCCCGCTCGCTCGTCGGGCCCATGCGCCGCCACGGGTACGTCCCCGCGCGCGAGCCGATGGAGGCCAAGCTGGTGGTGGTGGTCTACTGGGGGGTCACGAGCGGCGCCGTCCCGGGCAACATGGACGTCAGCATGCCGCCGTTCTCCCCCTTCGACGCGCCGGCCCAGAACGCCCCGGCGAGCTCCGGGCCCGTCTGGCACGACACGGGATTCACCGGCACCGCGTCGTCGTCATGGATCGCCTATCCCCGGCTCTCCGACGACGAGGCGGAAAGGCACAACGCGGCGCTCCTCGGCTACGCCCTCGACCTTTCCGAGACCGCCTCTAGCGGGCTCATCCACAACATACGACGGGACGACCTTCTCGCGGACATACGCGAGAGCAGGTACTTCGTGATCCTCCTGGCCTACGACCTGCAGCTCCTCTCGAGGCAGAAGGTGAGGAAGATGCTCTGGGAGGCGAGGTACAGCCTGCGCGAGCGGGGCAACGACTTCAGCGCGATGCTTCCCCGGATGACGGCCTACGCGTCGCAGTACTTCGGCCAAAATACCCGCGGCCTCATCCGCAATGTCCTGCCCGAGGGGCACGTCGAGATCGGCGAGGCGAAGGTGGTCGCCGACGCGTCCTCGAAGGAGCCGGCCATCCCGGAGGTCGCCCTGTTCGCGGGCTCGCCCTCGCTGACCGGGCGCCAGCCCCAGCCGGCGCAGCGGCCCATCCCCGCCGACCTTGCCCAGCGGATTGACGCCTACAACAGGGACTCGGCGAACCTGCGGGACAGGCTTGCGGCGACGATCAGCGTCCTGCCCCCGGGCAACGACGTGCGGCGTGCGATCGACGCCTTCAACGCCGAGCACTCGGCCGTGATATCGAAGCTGGGGAGCGAGGCGCAGCGGATCCGGATGGACCTGGCGAGGGCGAACCCGGGCCCATCGGGTCCCCGACAGGAGACGCTCGATTCCCTTGTGCGCCAGTTCGCCCAGGGGGTCGGCGGCGCCGGCTACGGCAACGGGGGGAATGGCGGCGGCGGCTCGAGAACCGGCACCGGCCCCGTCGTGCACTAGGGCGTGAGACACCGGTGAAGACTCCCCCTCGTCGGTGATGTCCCGGTTCACTCGCCCACGCGCGATCGGCCTGGCGGCGGGCATCCTGCTCGTCGCCATCTTCTGCGCGATGGTCGCCCGCTTCCGGAAGAGCCTGAGGGACGAGATCCGTCAGACGATCATCAGCCGCGACGCGTCGGTCCTGCTGCCTGTCGCCCAGCGCCAGCTGGCGACGAGGGCGGCCGACGCGGGCGACCCGGCGGACCTGCTCGCGGCGGTCCTCGAGAGCGCAAAGCAGGAGGACATGCTGGCCGTGGCCATATTCGACGCCCAGGGAAGGACGATCCGCTACGCGCCGGGCTCCCTCCTCTTTCCCGAGCTGCCCATGTCGGACTTCATCCGGCTCCTCAAGTTCGAGCCCATCAGCCGGTTCAGCCCCGAGTTCCCGCTCAACAGCTACTTCAGCGGCTTTCCCAGCCCCCCGCGCACGGCGCCCGTCCTCGAGGTGCTCCTGCCGCTCCACAGCGGCAATCCCCAGAAGATCGTGGGCTTTGCGCAGTACCTCATCGACGGCCGCTCGCTCGCCGCCGAGCTGGAGCAGATCGACCGCCGCATCAACCGCCAGACGGAGGCGACGCTCGGCATCGGCGCCGCCCTGATCGCCGCCGTCGTGGCGGCGGCGGGCATGAGCCTGCGCGGCGCGCAGAGGACGATCGCCGAGCGCACGGCCCGCCTCGCCCGTGCGAACGTCGAGCTGACGCTCGCGGCCAAGGCCTCCGCGATCGGCCAGGTCACCTCCAACCTCGTGCACGGCCTCCAGGGCCCGGTCGCCAGCCTGCGGGGCCTCGCCGCCTCCAGGCAGGCCGGCGAGGCGGCGCCCTCGGACTGGCGCTCCGTCGGGGGATACGCGCAGAACATGCAGGCGATGATCCAGGACGCGGTGGCCCTGCTCCGCGACTCGGACGCGAGGACGTCCTTCGACCTGACGGGCGCCGAGCTGGCCGAGATCGTCCGGGACCGGAACATGCCCGCTGCCCAGAAGAAGGGCGTGCGCCTGGACGTGTCCCAGGGGTTCGTGGAGAGCCTCGACAGCCAGCGCGGGGGGCTCCTCTGCCTCATCGCGGGCAACCTGGTCCAGAATGCGATCGAGGCCACGGCGGCGGGCCGCAAGGTGGCCGTCGACCTGAGGCGCGAGCGCGGCCAGGTGCGGCTCGTCGTGAGCGACGAGGGCCCGGGCATCCCCCCGGAGAGGCAGGACAGCCTGTTTGAGCCCGGCGTGTCCTCGCGCGAGGGCGGCACGGGCCTGGGCCTCGCCCTCAGCCACCTCATGGCGAGGCAGGTCGGGGCCCACCTCGAGCTGCAGAGCACGGGGCCCGAGGGCACGACCTTCTGCGTCATTCTCCCCTGCCCAGCCGCCTGAAGGCCCGGCGCCGCGAAGGGGCTTGCCCCGGCTTCGCGGCGGCGGGCACGATGCCCTCCCCGTGACCGACGCCCCACGCCCGGCCCCCGCCTCGAGGCGCCTCCTCCGCGCGGCGCTGCTCCTGATCGGCGCCGCAGCGGCCTGCGCGCAGGGCCCCCCGCGGGCCTGGGACGTCCGCGCCTTCGGGGCCGCGGGGGACGGGACCCGCCTCGACTCGGCCGCCGTCAACGCGGCTGTCGCCGCGTGCGCCCGCGCCGGCGGCGGGACGGTCACGGTGCCCAGGGGCACCTACCTGTGCGGCACCGTCTTTCTTCTCGGCAACGTGACGCTCGAGCTCCGCCGCGGGGCGACCCTGCTCGCGAGCCCCGACCTCGGGGACTACCGCTCCGTCGGCCGGTCCACGGAGGGGCGTTCCTCGGCCCTCATCATCGCCGAGGGCCGGGAGAACGTGGGCATCGTCGGCGAGGGGACGATCGACGGCAACGGGCGCTCGTTCGTCTTCCAGCCTCGGCAGCCGCACCCGGCGGGCTTCTTCGACGCGGCGGCCACCCGCCAGGGCTCCGCGTTCTTCCAGCGGAACCAGGAGGACCGTGATGGCCCCGACAGGATGAGGAACAGGCCCGGGATCCTGGCGCTCTTCCTCGAGTGCCGGAACGTGACCCTGAGGGGATTCACGGTCGTCGACGCGCCCAACTGGTGCCTCCACCTTGCGTGCTGCCGCCACGCGGAGCTCTCGGGCCTCACCGTGCGCAACAGCCTGCGGATCCCCAATGCGGACGCCATCGACCTGGCCTCGAGCCGCGACGTGCGCGTGTCCGGCTGCACGCTCGAGGCGGGCGACGACGGGATAGCCATCAGCCCGTGCGCTGACGGGTACCGCAGCGCCGTCGCGCAGGACATCACCGTCAGCCGGTGCGTGATCACGAGCCGCTCGGCCGGGATCCGGCTCGGGTGGGCCGCACGGGACATCCGGCGCGTGAGGTTCGACCACATTGCGATCCGCGGCAGCAACCGGGGCATCGGGATCTTCGTCCGGGGCCGCGAGTCGATCGAGGACGTGTCGTTCTCGGACGTCACGATCGACACGCACCTGGTTGACGGGGCCTGGTGGGGCCTCGGGGAGCCGGTGCACATCTCGGTGGCCCCCTACTTGTCGGGCGGGCCCCTGGGCCGCGTCCGCGGGATCCGGTTCAAGGACGTGACCAGCGTCGGCGAGGGACCGGTCGTCCTGTACAGCAGCGGCCCCGGAGGCATCTCGGACGTCACCTTCGAGCGCTGCAGCTTAGCCGTGCGCCGGAGCCCGCTCGACGCCTACTACGGCGGGAACCTGGACCTGCGCCCGATCCTGCCCGCGGCCCTGGGCATCACGGGGCGCGGCCTGTCCGCGGTCCTCGCCGTCAACGTGGACGCCCTGCGGATGCGGGGGCTTTCGGTCTCGTGGCTCGGCGGGCCGTCCCCGTATTTCGCGGCGGCCCTCGAGGCGGACGGGTGCCGGGGCGCGGACCTGGGAGGATTCGAGGGGCGCGGGCCCCGGCCGGGCGCGCCGGCGATCGTCGAGGATGGGCTGGCCCGGGCGCCCTGAGGCCTTCCTAGTGCAGGTCGACCTGCACGGGGGCTCCCCTCGCGACCTCGATCTCCTCCGAGGCGGGGCCGCCCTTCGTAATCATGTTGCCCGTCGGGTCAGGGTACTCCCAGTAGGCCACGACGAGGACGACGTACTTTCCGTCCGGAACGCCCGCAAATGAAAAGCTGCCCGCGTCGTCGGCCTCCGCGATCCGGACATACCTCGAGTCCTGCGGGTCGAGGTTCGGGCCGTTGCCGTGGACGATCGTCCTCTTCAGCCAGTCCTGGAAATGGGGCAGGTCCGGGACGAGGTAGACCTTCTTGCCGGCCGCCCAGCTCTTGTCCCCGTTGCTCTGCGCGTAGGCCTGGCCCGTGACGGAGCCCGCGCCCTTCATGGCGTAGGGGGCGGCCCCGCGCGGGTCGAGCGGCGCCAGCGGCGTGTAGGTGATTCCCTGGCAGCCCCCGCAGGCGAGGGCGGCGGCAAGCAGCGCAAATGGGGCGGCTCTCATGGTGCTTCGCGGGCCATCCAATCGGCGATAGCGTCGCCCTTCAAGCCCCGTCCGGGAAAAGCCCGCACATTGGGGCGATGCCGGGGCCCTGAAGGGATTCGCATGGGGGCGGCGTTATGCGCCGCAGGCGGAGCCCCGCCCCAAAAACCACCTTGAAGCGCTTGGGCCACTATCTCTTCGCCGTCGGCATGGCGGGACTCGGACTCCTCAGCCTCATCTACGATGACTTCGCGCTGGTCTGGCAGCCCGTGCCGGAAGGCGTCCCGGGACGCGCCGCGCTGGCCTACGTCTCCGGCGCCATCCTCGTGGCCGGCGGGTTGGGGCTGCTGTGGCGCAAGTCGGCAAGCGTCGCGGCCGGGGTCCTCGCCACCTTTGTGAGCCTCTGGCTCGTCCTCCTGCAGGTCCCGCGCGTCTGGGGCCATCCGGCCGACGAGGGCATGTGGCTTGGGTTCGGCGAGACGACGATCCTGGTCAGCGGGGCCTGGACGATCTACATTCTCAGCCGCCGCATCGACCGCTCAGATCCCGGGTACCTGGAGAACGCGCGGCACGGGTTCCTCATCTTCTATGGGCTCCTCCTGCCCGTCATCGGGGCCTCGCACTACGTGTACACCCAGGGAACGGCCGGCATGATCCCCAAGTGGGTGCCGCTGCCGGTGTTCTTCGCCTACCTGACCGGCACGGGCCACATGGCCGCCGGCCTCGGGATCGTGTTCGGCGTCCTGCGCAGGTCCGCGGCGATCGCCGAGGCGGCGATGATCACGTGCTTCATGCTCCTGCTGCATGCCCCGGGCGTCGCCTCGGGGCCCCATGACCGGCTCCAGTGGACCATGCTCTTCGTCGTGATCTACTACTGCGGCAGCGCATGGGCCATTGCCGGCGCGGTGCCCGAGCGGCGCGGCTAGGCCAGTGGCCTCGACAGCAGTTCCCGCGCGATGGCTTCCCACTCGGCCCCTAGCGGCCCCGATTCCGGCCTGCGGCGGGCGCGGGAATACCAGTAGCCGGCGTTGCCCTCGTCCCCCTCCTTCCGGTGAAGGTAGGCGTGGACCCAGGAGCCGTCGGCGCCGCCGTCGGCCTGCGCGAGCGCATGGGCGCCCGCCCAGTCGCCGCGGGCGTCGAGCCACAGGGCGCCCAGGGCGGGCGCGAGGCCCGGCGGCGCCTTCCCGCCGAGGGATGCCTTGAACTCCTCCAGCGTCATGGGTCAGGTGCCCATCGCGGTCACGACGAGCGAGCGCTCATGGGGGCTCGACCTGTGCTCCCAGAGATAGATGCCCTGCCATGTCCCGAGGAGGAGGGCGCCCCCGCTGAACGGGATCGACTCGCTGGTGCGCGTGAGCGCCATCTTGATGTGTGCCGGCATGTCGTCGCCGCCCTCGATCGAATGCTCGTAGCGCCGGTCCTCGGGCACAAGCCGGCAGAGGAAGGCCCCCAGGTCCCGCCGAGCCTCCGGGCTCGCGTTCTCCATCATGACGAGGCTGCAGCTCGTGTGGGGGCAAAACACCGTGAGGAGGCCAGAGGCCATCCCCGAGTTGCGAAGCGCCTCCCCGACCAGGCCCGTCGCCTCATAGGTGCCCTGGCCCCGGGTCGGAATCCGGATGGTCTCGTGGTGGACACGCACGCGCTGGAGGCTTCGGCCGCGGGTTGACAGCGGCAATCCATAATGCTTCCCCGGGGGCCGTGGCCAGCGGACACACTCCTGACATAGACGCGTATTTCCGCCGGATCGGCTACTCCGGCGGCCGCGAGCCGACGCTGGGCACCCTGAACGGAATCCTGGCGGCCCACATCTGCGCGATCCCGTTCGAGAACGTGAGCGTCATCCTCGGCGAGCCCGTGCTGCTCGAGGCGGGGGCCGTCGAGCGCAAGCTGGTGGGCTCGAGGCGCGGGGGCTACTGCTTCGAGCAGAACGGCCACCTCCTTGCCGTGCTGTCGCGCCTCGGGTTCGACGCGGCCCCCCTCTCGGCCCGCGTCCGCTTCCAGCAGCCAAGGGCGCTCGTGACCCCGAGGACCCACCTTTTCCTGCGGGTGACGATCGGCGGCGAGCCCTGGATGGCCGACGTCGGCGTGGGCGGCCTTTCGCCCGGCCAAGCGCTCCGGATGGGCGCCGGGGCCGAGCAGGAGACGCCCTGGGAGACCCGCCGCCTCGTGGGCGAGAACGGCCGCTGGTACCACCAGGTCCTCTTTGGCGGCGAGTGGGCCGATGTCACGGAATACACCGGCGAGGAGATGCCGGCCATAGACCGGGAGATCGGCAACTGGTGGACGAGCACGAGCCCGCAGTCCAAGTTCCGCCAGAGCCTCTCGGTGGCGATCGCGGGCGCGGGCGGCGAGCGCCGCTCGCTGTTCAACCGGGAATTCACGGTGCGACGGAGGGGCGCCGCCGCAGAGAGGCGGATCCTCTCGTCCCACGGCGAGCTTGTCGGCGTCCTCGCGGAATCGTTCGGCATCGAGGTGCCGCCGGGCGCGACGCTGCGCGCGCCCAACCTCGCCTGGGACTGAACCCAAAATTGCCTTAGCTTTGGGGCCGGTAAGCCGGATTCTGTTCCACGCCTTGCGGCGCTTCGGCCGTCATTTCTCTCGCGCCCCTTTCGGGGCGCGCCCGGCCGCCTTGCGGCGGGCGGGTGCGACATACCCGAGACTATGGGGCGGGCCGCCCAGTCTCCTATTTTGTCTTGCACCGGAAGGGGTTTTTCGTGCCGCGCGCCTCGCGGCGCGCGCGGTGGGCTCTTACCCCGCCTTTTCACCCTTACCGGCGCCCGTGAGGGCGCAGGCGGTTTGTTCTCTGTGACACTATCCGTCACCCCGCTGTTACCCGGGGTGCCTGGGCTTGCCTTGCGGCTCGACCAGCATCCTGCCCTGCGGTGTCCGGACTTTCCTCTCCAGGAGTCCTATCGGGCGCGGCGTTACCCGCGCCTTGGGATCAAAGAACCTGGAGCGACGACCAGGCCCCAAAGCTAAGGGGGACGATCATGCGGGCCCGGCCGGGCCAATCAAGCCCGTTGCAGAAGGGGCTGCCCATTAATGGGACATTCCTATCCTTACGATTCCCAGTAGACGAGCTGCCCGCACTGGTCGCAGTTGACGAACTCGGAATTGGTGTTCTTGCCGCGGGCCGCGGACTCGACCTCGCTCGAGACCTTGAGGTGGCAGCCCCCGCACTTGCTCCCGCGGATCGGCACGACGGCAGGCATCCGCCTGCGCGCGGCCTGGTCGTAGGCCTCGAGGCCGGCGGCGGAAACGCCCGCGCGGGTCTCGGTCACGGCGGCCTGCGCCTCCCTGAGCTCCGATTCCAGGCTCTTCTCGCGCTCGCGGAGCGTCCTAATCCTTCCCTCGTGGCCGGCGATGCTCTGCTTTGCCGAGGCCTCGGCCGCCGCAAAGCGCTTCTTCGCCTCGTCGATGGCGTACATGACCTCGAGCTCCCTGCCCTCCAGCTCCCCGATCTGCTGGCGCACGTGCTCAATCTCGGCGCCAAGGGCCTGGTATTCGTCGTTCTTCTTCACCGTCATCTGCTGGGTCTGGTACTTGCCCCGCTGCGTCTCCGCGGAGCCGATCTCGGTCTCCAGGATCTTCTTCTTCGACTCGAACTCCCTCAGCTCGCCCTTGGCGGCGTCGATCGCGGCCTTTTCGGCGGCGATCCGCTGCTCGACGGAGGCGATCTCGCGGGGAACCGCCTTCATCTGAGACTCGACGCCCAGCCTCCTCGTGTCCCTGTCCTGCAGGATGAGAAGCTTCTCGATCGTCGGGCTCGGCATGGACCGTCCACTCTGCGCCCGCCCAATCGACGGTCAATCCCATCCTCCGCCGGGTGGAGCACGGCGCCGGGCGGGAATCGCCCCCGGGCGCGCGGCCCGCAGAACTGACTCGCCCCGGCGCCTCGCCGGCGCAGAATCGCCGGCCCGAGCCACAATGAGCGTTTCGCCCAGTTCCATCGACCGCGCCGCCCGCAGCGGGAAATGCGCGGGCGGGCCGCCCACCCCGGAATCGCCCCACGGCTGACCATGCCCCGCCGAAAACCCCTGAAGGTCTACGCCACCGACTCCGGCCTGGTTGTCCAGGACGGGGCGAGATTCCGCCTTCTTGGCGCCGCGGCAACCATGGACGCCCTGTTCTCCGCCCGGGATCCCGCCGCATGGCTCCGCAGGGAGCTGGCGGCCGCCGGGCCGGCAAGGCGGCCGTCCGCGCCGGGCGCCCCCATCCAGTCGCAGGAGGTCTGGGCCGCGGGCGTCACCTACCTCCGGAGCCGGGCGGCGCGCGTGTCCGAGTCGAGGAGCGCCGGCGGCGGCAGCTTCTACGACAGGGTGTATTCGGCGAGGCGCCCGGAGATCTTCTTCAAGTCGACCCCGCACCGGGTGGCGGCGCCCGGCGGCCCCGTGCGGATCCGGGGCGACTCGCGCTGGAATGTGCCCGAGCCCGAGCTTGTGCTCGCCGTCAGCGCCTCCGGGCGGATTTTCGGGTACACCGTCGGGAACGACATGAGCTCGCGGGACATCGAGGCGGAGAACCCCCTCTACCTGCCGCAGGCCAAGGTCTACGACGGCTCCGCAGCGCTGGGGCCCTGCCTCCTCGTCGACGACACGCCCCCGGGCCCGGGGACCGGCATCTCGATGACCATCCGGCGCGCCGGCCGGCTCGCCTTCAGCGGGCGGACCTCGGTCGGCAGGATCCACCGGGGATTCGCGCACCTCGCCTCGTACCTGTTCCGGGCAAATTCCTTCCCCTGCGGCTGCTACCTGATGACCGGCACGGGCATCGTCCCGCCCGACGCCTTCACGCTGCGGAGGGGCGACAAGGTCGCCATCACGATCCCGCCGATCGGCACCCTGCGGAACACTGTCGCCTCCCCAAAATGAACATCCACGGCAAGAGCATCATCGCCGGGCGCGTCGTCGAGGCGCAGGGCCCGGAGTTCCGCGCGTTCGACCCGGCCGCGGGCGCGCCCCTCGGGCCCGCATTCCACGAGGCCAGCGCGGGCCAGGTGGATGACGCGCTCGGGGCCGCCGCCTCGGCATGCGCGTCCTACCGCGCCGCGCCGCCGGAGGCGCGGGCCGGTTTCCTGGAGGCCGCGGCGACGGAGATCGAGTCCCTCGGCGACGCGCTGCTCGAGCGCTGCCGCATGGAGACCGGCCTTCCGCTCGGCCGCCTGCAGGGCGAGCGGGCGAGGACCTGCGCGCAGCTTCGCCTGTTCGCGGCGCTGGCGCGCGAGGGCTCCTGGGTCGACGCGCGGATCGACCGGGCGCTGCCCGACCGGCGCCCCCAGCCGCGCCCCGATCTGAGGCGCATGCTCCAGCCGCTCGGGCCCGTGGCCGTGTTTGGCGCCAGCAACTTCCCCCTGGCGTTTTCCGTCGCGGGGGGTGACACGGCCTCGGCCCTCGCGGCCGGCTGCCCGGTGGTCGCCAAGGCCCACCCGGCTCATCCGGGGACCAGCGAACTTGTCGGCGGCGCGCTGACGCGGGCCGCCGCCTCCCAGGGCCTGCCGCCCGGGGTCTTCTCGCTCCTCAACGGGGGGGCCGCCGTTGGGCGGGCGATCGTCGTCCATCCCCTGCTCTCCGCGGTCGGGTTCACCGGGTCCCGCGCCGCGGGCCGGGCGCTCTTCGAGGCGGCGTGCGCCCGGCCCGAGCCCATCCCGGTTTTCGCCGAGATGAGCAGCGTCAATCCGCTCCTCATCCTCCCCGGCGCGCTCAGCGAGCGCGGGGCGGCCATCGCCGAGGGGCTGGCCGCATCCGTGACGCTCGGCTCCGGCCAGTTCTGCACGAAGCCGGGCCTCATCTTCGTCCAGAAGGGGGACGGGACGGACGGCTTCCTTGCCCGCCTTGCGGGGGCGCTGGCGGCGCAGCCCCCGGCCCCCATGCTGACCCCGGGCATCGCCGGGGCGTTCCGGGCCGGGCGGGAGCGGGCCATGGCCCTTGGGGGCGTCCGGGCCCTTCCCGGGTCCGGCCCCGAGGCCTCCGCCGTTGCCGTTTCCGCGGCCGATTTCCTCCGCACCCCCGAGATGGCCGCCGAGGTGTTCGGCCCGTTCGCCCTCGTCGTCATCGCCGACTCGCCGGAGCAGGTGGCCGCGTGCCTGCGCTCGCTGGAGGGCCAGCTGACGGCGACCCTGCATGCCGCTCCCTCGGACCTTGGGGGCGCCACGCCGCTCCTCGCCGAGATTGAGCGGAAGGCCGGCCGGCTGGTGATGAACGGATTCCCGACGGGCGTGGAGGTCTGCCCCGCCATGCACCACGGCGGCCCCTACCCCGCCACGACCGATGCGCGTTTCACCTCCGTGGGCACGGCGGCCATTCTCCGCTTCGCCCGCCCGATTTGCTACCAGGGATTCCCCGCCGAGCTGCTTCCGGAGGCCCTGCGGGACGGGAACCCGCGCGGGCTCCTGCGGCTCGTCGACGGAAAGCCGACGCGCGAGCCGATCGGCTGACCCATGGCCCATCCCGGTTTCCTCGATTCAGGGAATCCATCGATCTACACCCTCAGGACGACTGCGCCCGGGCCCTCGGGCAGCCTGCCCCTTGATCCCCGCCAACTGGGGGCGATGGCGAGCGGGACCCTGTTCGGCCTCACCCAGGACGCGGGGATGGGATGGGACCCGCGCCGGCTTCTCGGCCGCGAGTACCTGATCCTCAGCACCCAGGGAGGCATCCGGGCGCCGGACGGCACGCCCATCGCCCTCGGCTACCACACGGGGCACTGGGAGGTCGGGCTCCTCATGGAGGAGGCCGCGCGCACCCTGGCGGCGAACGGCGCCACGCCCTTTGCGGCCTACTGCAGCGACCCGTGCGACGGGCGGACCAACGGGACGCCAGGCATGCTGGACAGCCTCCCCTACCGCAACGACGCCGCCGTCGTCCTGCGGAGGCTGATCCGCTCGCTCCCGACCAGGCATGGCGTGATGGGCATCGCCACCTGCGACAAGGGCCTCCCCGCGATGATGATGGCCCTCGCGGGGTGCGGGGATCTCCCGTCCATCCTCGTCCCGGGAGGGGTGTCCCTCCTTGCGGAGGAGGCGGAGGACACCGCAAAGGTGCAGACGCTGGCGGCTCGCTTCGCCCACGGGGAGATAAGCCTCGAGCACGCCGCGGAGATGGGCTGCAAGGCCTGCGGGTCGCCGGGGGGCGGCTGCCAGTTCATGGGAACCGCGGCCACGAGCCAGGTCGTGGGCGAGGCCCTGGGCCTCGTCCTGCCCCACGGCGCCCTCAATCCCTCGGGGGCGCCCATATGGCTCGACCTCGCCCGGAGGTCGGCCCTGGCGCTCATGGAGCTCAAGCGGGGGGGCCTGCGGACCGCGGACATCCTCTCCGGGGACTCGCTCCACAACGCCCTCGTGGTCCACGCGGCCTTCGGCGGCTCGACAAATCTGGTCCTGCACGTGCCTGCGGTCGCGCACGCCGCCGGGCTTCGCAGGCCCACCGTGGACGACTGGGCGGACATCAGCCGGCGGGTGCCGCGCATCGTCGACGTGCTGCCCAACGGGCCCACCCAATATGCGACCGTCCAGGTCTTCCTGGCCGGCGGGGTCCCCGAGGTCATGCTCCACCTGCGCAGCCTCGGCCTCCTGCGCCTCGGCGCACGGACCGTCACCGGGCAGACCCTGGGGGAAAACCTCGAGTGGTGGGAGGCCTCGGAGCGGCGGTCCAGGCTGCGCGCGAAGCTCGCGGAACTGGACGGGATCGATCCCGACCGCGTGATCCTTTCGCCAGGGG
Source organism: Opitutaceae bacterium (assembly GCA_036489955.1). Taxonomy (GTDB): domain Bacteria; phylum Verrucomicrobiota; class Verrucomicrobiia; order Opitutales; family Opitutaceae; genus Palsa-1447. The sequence goes on along the minus strand of DASXEV010000046.1, from coordinate 27,280 downwards.
CCGCGCGGAAGGCCGGGCTTGCGAGCACGGTGACGTTCCTGCGGGGCAACCTGGCGCCCGGGGGCGCCCTCGTGAAGAGCACGTCGATCGCCCCTGGCCTCCTCGACAGCCAGGGCGTGTTCGTCCACGAGGGTCCCGCCCGCGTCTTTTACTCGGAGGCCGCGGCGATGGCCGCGATCACGTCCCGCGGCCCAGGCTCGGTGCAGCCCGGCGACGTCCTCGTCCTGGCGGGAATCGGGCCGGCAACGGGGATGCCGGAAACCTACCAGGTGACCTCGGCGCTGAAGTACCTGTCCAACGGCCAGCGGGTCACCCTCCTGACGGACGGACGGTTCTCGGGGGTTTCCACCGGCGCCTGCATCGGGCACATCAGCCCTGAGGCGAGGGCCGGCGGCCCGCTCGGCAAGGTGAGGGACGGCGAGACGATCCGCATCCGGATCGACACGCGCAGGCTGGACGGCTCCGTCGACCTCCTCTCGGCCGGCGCCGGCGAACTTGCGGCGCGGGTCCTGCCGCAGGCGCTTCGCGACCCGCCGGCCGTGCCGGCGGACACGCGGCTGTGGGCAGCCCTCCAGAACGCGTCGGGAGGCAGCTGGGGCGGGTGCGTGTACGACGCGGACCGCATCGCCGGGCTGATCGCCAAGGGGCTGGACATGGAGGCGCGGTCCACGGGGCCCGCGCAATGAGCCGGGGGCCGACCCTCGGGCGCCGCTGGCGCCGGGCGATCCCGGTCGTCTTCGTCACCTACAGCCTAGCCTACCTCGACCGGGTCAACTACGGGCTGGCGGCCGCGGCGGGCATGGCGGGCGACCTCCGGATCACGCCCGCGGTCTCGTCGCTGGCCGCGGCCCTGTTCTTCGCCGCCTACTTCCTGTTCCAGATTCCCGGGGCGGTCTATGCCGAGAGGCGGAGCGTGAAGAAGCTGGTGTTCGGGTGCCTCCTGGCATGGGGAGCCCTGGCGGCCCTGACAGGCTGCGTGGACAGGATCTGGGAGCTGCTCCTCGTGCGGTTCCTCCTCGGCGTGGCCGAGGCCGCGGTGATGCCGGCGATGATCATCTACCTCAGCCGCTGGTTCGGCCGCGCGGAACGCTCCCGCGCCAACACCTTCCTCATCCTCGGGAACCCGGTCACGATCGTCTGGATGTCGGTCCTCTCCGGCTACATCGCGCATTCTCTGGGCTGGAGGTGGATGTTCGTCTTGGAGGGGGTGCCGTCCGTCATCTGGGCCTTTGCCTGGTGGGGGCTCGCCGACGACTTCCCGGCGAAGGCCGGCTGGCTTGCGGAGGACGAGAAGCAACGCCTGGGCGGGATGCTCGCCCTCGAGCAGCTGGCCCTCCCCCCGGTGAGGAACTACCGGGCGGCGTTCGGCTCGCGGCCGGTCCAGTTCCTCTGCGCCCAGTATTTCTGCTGGAGCCTGGGCCTGTACGGTTTCGTCCTCTGGCTGCCCTCGATCCTCCGCCATGCCTCCCAGGTGGGAATGGTCGGGACGGGCTGGCTTTCGGCGCTCCCCTACGCGGCGGCCGTGCCGGCCATGCTTGCGGCGTCCCTTGTGTCCGACCGCAGGCGAGACCGGCGCACCTTCGTCTGGCCGTTCCTGCTGGCCGCGGGCATCGCGTTCTACGGCTCGTTCGCGCTGGGGACGTCGCACGCCGGGCTGTCCTACGCGCTCCTCGTGGTCGCCGGGATCGGCATGTACGCGCCGTATGGCCCCTTCTTTGCGATCGTGCCGGAGATGCTGCCCAGCAACGTGGCGGGGGGCGCCGTGGCGCTCATCAACAGCTCGGGCGCCCTTGGCGGGTTCTGCGGGTCCTACCTCGTCGGCTACCTGGACAGCCTGACCGGGTCAGCCTCGGCCTCGTACCTGCTGATGAGCGCCTCGCTGGTCGCATCCGCATTGCTCACCGTGCTTTCCGTCCCCCGGGGCCCTGCCGCCGCGCAAAGCCCCGGCGCGGTCCCCCAGCCCTGACGGAGGAATACCGGCCGCAGCGGCCGTAGCCCGCCGCGCTGCCCCGAAAAGTTTTGCGGCCTGCCGTGGACGCGCCAGAAAGGACCCCGCACATGCCGAAGGCATCCAGACTCCTCGCCATGCTGCTCGTCTCCGCCGGCGCCATGTTCGCGCAGGACAGGGCGCCCCAGGTGATCGACCAGACGCCCCCTGAGTATCCGTTCTCGATGCGCCTGTCGGGCAACCGGGGCGAGGTCATGCTCGACTTCGTCGTGGACCCCCAGGGCAACGTGGCGAAGGTCGGGGTGATCAGCTCCTCCCATCCCGACTTCGAGGCCCCGGCAGTCGAGGCGCTCCTCAAGTGGCGCTTCAGGCCGGGCCTCAAGGACGGGAAGCCCGTGCCGACGCACATGAAGGTGCCGATCATCTTCGAACTCGTCGGCCGCAGGCTCGGGGGCACCATGATCGAGCACTCGGCCGACGGCATCCGGGTGATCGACGCCGGCGGCGTCGACCCTTGGCGGATCCCCCGTTCCCCGGCGTCGGGCGTGCCGCCCGAGTACCGCTATGACGAGCCGCCAAAGCCGCTCATCATCACCGCGCCGGTCTATCCCTATGACCTCCTCGTCCAGAAGGTGTCCGGCAAGGCCGACGTCACCTTTGCCATCGACCCGGACGGGCGGGCGCACGTGGTGAGGCTTGAAAGCGCCTCACGGCCCGAGTTCGGGCAGGCGATGGAGGCCATGGTGGCGTCGTGGCAGTTCGAGCCCGCGACGAAGAAGGGCAAGCCCTGCTGGGCGGTGCTCCGCAAGGAGGAGGAGTTCAGCTGGGACAGCGAGGACTTCCCCATGGACGCGTCGACGGAACGGCTCCTGCGCCTGATCAAGAAGAACCCCGCGGCCATCCTTTCGTCCGCAGCCCAGGTCTCGGGCCTGGATGAGCCGATAAAGCCGCGGTTCACGCCGGGGCCGATCGTGCCCGACTCCGTGAGGAAGCTGGGGACCGCGCAGCACGCCATGGTCGAGTTCATCGTCGACCACGCGGGCCACGCCCGGCTGCCGAGGATCGTCTCCTCGACGAACCAGGATTTCGGCTGGGCCGCGACCACGGCGGTGGCGCGCTGGCAGTTCACGATACCCGCCCTAAAGGGCCGTCCCGTGGACGTCCGGATACGGGTCCCGCTCGAGTTTCACCCGGAAAAAACCGGTTGACGGGGGTCGTTCCCCTGTGGGGGAGGCCCGGCCTGCGCAAATCGGCCCTCCAAAGGGGGTTAGAATGCCTGTTTTGGGCACATTTTCCCCAAAAAAACCCTCGCGTGGGCAGGCCGTCCCGGAACATTGTTTTCCTTTCATTTCCTCCACCGTTCGACCCGTTCAATGCCCGACCAGCCAGACCCCGAAACCCCGCAAAACACGAAGGCTGGCGCCGAGACCTACGACGCCTCCAAGATCCAGAAACTCGAGGGCCTGGAGGGGGTGCGCAAGCGCCCGGACATGTACATCGGCGACACGAATGAGCGCGGGCTGCACCACTGCGTCTTCGAGATCGTCGACAATTCGGTGGACGAGGCGCTGGCCGGCTATGCGAAGCTGATCAAGGTCACGATCCATCTGGACGGCTCCTGCTCCGTCGAGGACGACGGGCGCGGCATTCCGGTCGACCCCCATCCCATCTACAAGATGCCGGCCCTGGAGCTCGTCCTCACGAACCTCCACGCGGGCGGCAAGTTCGGGAAGGGGGCCTACCAGGTCTCGGGCGGCCTCCACGGGGTGGGCGCCAAGTGCGTGAACGCGGTCTCGGAGTGGATGGAGGCCGAGGTCCGGCGTGGCGGCAAGGCCTACCAGATGCGCTTCGCGCAGGGAAAGACGACGCAGAAGCTGATCGTGATCGGCGACTCGAAGAAGACGGGCACGAAGATCAGCTTCAAGCCCGACCCCGAGATCTTCCAGACGACGAGGGAGTTCCAGTACGAGATCCTCGCCAAGCGGCTGCGCGAGCTCGCGTTCCTCAACCCCGGGATCCGGATCGAGCTCGCGGACGAGCGCTCCCAGAAGACGGACACCTTCTTCTTCAAGGACGGCATCACCGAATTCATCAGGTTCCTGAACCAGAACAAGAACGTCCTGCACGACAAGCCGATCACCTTCTCAGACTCGGTGGCGGGTGAGGACGCGGACAAGCCGGCGACCGTCGTCGACGTGTCGATGCAGTACAACGACAGCTACAACGACCAGGTCTTCGCCTACGCGAACTCGATCTACAACCTGGAGGGCGGCACCCACCTATCGGGCTTCAAGACGGCGCTGACCCGCGTCATCAACAACTTCGCCAGGTCCAACAACCTCATCAAGGAGAAGGACCCCGCCATCACGGGGGACGACGTGCGCGAGGGGCTGGTGGCCGTCGTGTCCGTGAAGGTGCCCGACCCCCGGTTCGAGGGGCAGACGAAGACCAAGCTCTCCAACTCCGAGGTGGACGGCATGGTCCAGAAGGTGGTCGGCGAGAAGCTGAAGTTCTTCCTGGAATCCAACACCGCCGTCGCCAAGAGGATCATCGACAAGACCCTCAACGCCGCCAGGGCCCGCGAGGCCGCGCGGAAGGCCCGCGAGACGGTGCGGAAGGGCGCCCTCTCCGGCGGCGGCCTTCCCGGAAAGCTCGCGGACTGCTCCGAGCGCGACCCGGCGCTCGGCGAGCTCTACATCGTCGAGGGCGACTCGGCCGGCGGCTCCGCGAAGCAGGGCCGCGACCGGCGGTACCAGGCGATCCTCCCGCTGCGCGGCAAGCTCATCAACACCGAGAAGGCGCGGCTCGACAAGGTGCTCTCCAACGAGGAGATCAGGACCCTCATCACCGCCATCGGCACGGGCATCGGCGACGCCGAGGGCGACGGGGCGTTCAACGTCGACAAGGCCCGCTACCACAAGGTCATCATCATGACCGACGCCGACGTGGACGGCTCCCACATCCGGACGCTGCTCCTCACCTTCCTCTACCGGCAGATGCGCGGCCTCATCGACCGGGGCTACGTCTACATCGCCCAGCCGCCGCTCTACAGGATCAAGCGCAAGAAGAGGGAGCAGTACATCGACAATGACGAGCAGCTTAACCGGATCCTCCTGGAGCTGGGCTCCGAGGACGTGGTCCTGAAGAAGCGGGGCGAGGGCGCGCCCTTCTCCCCCCAGCAGGTGGACCGGATCGTCGAGGCCCTGGCGGCCCTGGAGGGCCTGGGGGCCGGCGTCACCCGCTACGGCGCCTCGCTCGCCGAGTACCTCGACCGCCACGACCGCAGGACCCACGCCCTTCCCCGCTACATCGCGAGGGTCCGCGAGGGCAACAAGGAGTCGCACGTTTTCCTCCAGGACGAGGCGGAGCGAGCGAAGTTCATCCAGGACAACAACCTGGACGCCGACCTCTTCGAGCAGCCGGGCGGCCCGAGGCCCGAGGCGAAGGCCAACGGCCACCGGCGCGTGAGCCTCCACGAGATTTTCGAGTCGGCCGAGATGTCGAAGATCCTGAAGGCGGCGGCGGCGGCGGGCCTCGACATCGACCGCTTCAGCGCCACCGAGGATGCCCGGTACACGATCACGGAGAACCCCGGGCAGAAGTCGGAGGCGACCACGGACCTCCACGGGCCCCTGGAGATCGTGGGCCAGATCCGGGGCAACGGACGCAAGGGCCTCACGATACAGCGCTACAAGGGCCTCGGGGAGATGAACCCGAAGCAGCTCTTCGAGACCACGATGGACCCGGAGAAGCGCAGGCTCCTCAAGGTCGCCGTCAACGACGCCGCGAAGGCGGACGCGCTCTTCACGCTCCTCATGGGCGACGAGGTGCCGCCGCGCAGGCAGTTCATCGAGGACAACGCCCTGAACGTCCAGTACCTGGACGTCTGAGGGCGCGGGCAAACGTCACAATCCCCTACCAAACCCCTTGTACACCGGATCCGAGAAGCTCCTGTCGGCGAACATCACCGACATCATGCAGACGGCCTACATCGACTACTCGATGTCGGTCATCATCGCCCGCGCGCTCCCCGACGCGCGCGACGGCCTAAAGCCCGTCCAGAGGAGGATCCTCTACGCGATGCTCCGGGAGGGCCTGGTCCACAACCGGCCCTTCGACAAGTGCGCGGGCGTCGTCGGCGAGGTCCTGAAGAACTACCACCCCCACGGCGACGCCTCGGTGTACGACACCCTGGTGCGGCTCGCCCAGGGCTGGGTCATGCGCTACCCGCTCATCGACCCGCAGGGCAACTTCGGGTCGGTGGACGGCGACCCCCCGGCGGCCTACCGCTACACCGAGTGCCGCCTGAACGAGGCCGCGGAGGACCTCCTTTCGGACATCGAGGAGGACACGGTCGACTTCGTACCCAACTACAAGGAGTCGACGACGGAGCCGTCCGTGCTGCCCGCCGCCCTCCCCAACCTCCTCATGAACGGCTCGACGGGGATCGCGGTCGGCATGGCGACCAACATCCCGCCGCACAACCTGGGGGAGATCATCGACGCCGCCTGCGCGGTCCTCGACAAGCCCTCGACGAGCGTCGACGAGATCTGCGGCATCATCCGGGGGCCGGACTTCCCGACGGGCGGCGTCATCTCCGGCCGGGAGGCCATCCTCTCGTACATGAGGACGGGCAAGGGGATCGTGAAGGTGCGCGGCAAGGCGCACACCGAGGAGCTGAAGGGCGGGATGGAGCAGATCGTCATCACCGAGATCCCCTACAACGTGAACCGTGCGAACCTGGTGACGAGGATCGCCGAGCTCGTCTCCGACAAGGAGATCGACGGGATCAGGGACCTGCGCGACGAGTCCGACGAGAACACCCGGGTCGTCATCGAGCTGAAGCGCGGCGAGCAGGCGAAGGTCGTCATCAACCAGCTCTTCCAGAAGACGGCGCTCGAGTCCTCGTTCGGCGTCACGCTCCTCGCGCTCGACCACAAGCGGCCGAAGCAGATGAGCATAAAGGAGCTGCTCGAGTGCTACATCGAGCACCGCCGCGACGTGGTGACGCGCCGCACCCGCTTCCGCCTGCGCGAGGCCGAGGACCGCGCCCACATCCTGGAGGGCTACATCATCGCCCTCGACAACCTGGACGACTTCGTCCGGATCATCCGCGCGTCGTCGAACCGCGAGGAGGCCAAGGTGAAGCTGATGGCCAAGTACCCGCTCTCCGAGCGCCAGACGGACGCCATCCTGGAGCTGCGCCTCTACCAGCTGACGGGCCTTGAGAGGGGGAAGATAGAGGAGGAGTACGTGGGCCTCATGAAGCTCATCGAGGAGCTGCGCGGCATCCTGGACTCCGAGCCGAAGCTCCTCGCCCTCATCAAGAAGGAGCTCCTGGAGATGAAGGCGAAGTACGACTCGCCGCGCAGGACCGAGATCGCCCTGGAGGCCGGCGAGTTCCGTATGGAGGACGTGATCCCCAACGAGGGCTGCGTCATCACCGTCTCGCACCTGGGGTTCATCAAGCGGACCCGCGTCTCCGACTACCGCTCCCAGCGCCGCGGCGGCAAGGGGATCATCGGCACCGAGACCTACGAGGAGGACTTCGTCGAGCACCTCTTCACCGCGAGCACCCACGACTTCATCCTCTTCCTGACAAACGCGGGCCAGTGCCACGCGAAGAAGGTCTACGACGTGCCGGAGGGCACCCGCGCCTCCAAGGGCAAGTCGGTCTCCAGCTTCCTGCGCCTGTCGGAGGGCGAGAAGATCGCGGCCATGATCTGCGTGAAGGACTTCTCGGGGGAGCAGCACCTCGTCATGGCCACGAAGGCCGGCGTCACCAAGAAGACGAACCTCTCCGACTACACGAACGCCACGCGCGAGGGCGGCCTGCGCGGCATCAAGCTCGAGGAGGGCGACAGCCTCGTCGGCTGCGTCCTGACGACGGGCCTGAACGAGATCGTCCTCGTCAGCTACAAGGGCCAGGCCGTGCGGTTCAACGAGGAGGACCTGCGCGACCAGGGCCGCGACACGGTCGGCGTCACGGGGATGCGGTTCAAGATCGACGGCGACCATGTGAAGGCCATCGAGGTCTGCAACCCCGACGAGCGGCTCCTCGTCGCGCGCGAGGACGGGATCGGGAAGCGGACGCCCTTCGGGGACTACCGCCTCACCAGCCGCGGCGGCACGGGCGTCATAGCGATCGACCTTCCCGAGGACGGCTCGGTCAACGTCGCCGGGGCGCTCAGCGTCCGCGAGGGCGGCGAGGTCATGCTCATCACGGCGAAGGGCCAGAGCATCAGGACCCGGGTTTCCGAGATCCGCGAGACCGGCCGCGGCGCCAAGGGCGTGAAGCTCCTCACGCTCGCCGAGGGGGACAAGCTCCTCAGCGTCGCCCGGATCGTCGAGACCGAGGAGGAGGCGGGCTCCAGCCCGCCGTTCGAGGCCCCTCCCGCGGCCGGCGGGTAGAAACAGCGTAACGTTTGCCGACCGGACCCGTCATTCGACGCATGCCAGCTTTGCGCCTCCTTGGGCTGGGCCTCGCCCTGACGCTTTCCTGCGGCGCGGCGCGGGCGCTGACCCCGATCATCAGCGAGTTCATGGCGTCGAACAACACGACGCTCACCGACCAGGACGGGGACTACGCCGACTGGGTCGAAATCTTCAATCCCGGGCCGGCGCCCGCCGCGATGGGCGGCTGGTACCTGACGAACAAGGCCTCGAAGCCCACGAAGTGGCAGCTCCCCGCCTTCACCCTGCCCCCCGGCGGCTACGTGGTCATCTTCTGCTCGCAGAAGGACTACACGAACCCGGCGCTGCCGATGTCCACGACCTTCAACCTCTCGGCCTCGGGCGGCTACGTCGGGCTCGTCGAGTCCGACGGCAAGACCGTGGCGAGCGCGTACAACTACCCCGTCCAGTACCCGGACGTGTCCTACGGCTCGTCGTACCCGATCGACGGCAGCGCCCCCGAGGTGGGCTACTTCGCCGCGGCGACGCCGGACGCCTGGAACGGGAACAACACCAACATCCTGCTGGCCGACATGGCCTCCATGCTCCCCGGCCCCTCGTTCTTCACGGGCGCGGCCTCCGTGTCCCTGTCGGGCGCGGGCGGGTCCGAGCACTACCGCTACGACGTCCACGCGCCCTCGGCCGCGGGCGACCAGGCCGCGCCGCCGACCGCCGCCTCGGCGGCGTACTCGCAGCCCGTCCCCCTCAGCGGGACTGCGCTCCTCGACGCGGCGGTCTTCTCCGCGGACGACTCCCAGCGCGGGCTGCCGCTCGCCAGCATGTTCATCCAGCTCGACAACTCGACGGCGAACCGGGTCGACACCTTCCAGAGCGCCCTGCCGCTCGTCGTCTTCGACGACAACGGGTTCGGCAGCCTGCCAGGCGACGACGTCTACTACCCCGGGTGGTTCGCCGCCTTCAGCCCAGGGCCAACCGGCACGTCCAGCCTCACCCAGGCCCCGGACTTCTTCACGCCGGCCACCCTGAAGCTGCACGGGTTCTCGTCCGCCTCGTTCCCCAAGCAGAGCTACGACGTCGACCTCGCGGACCAGCTCGGCAACGACCTCGACGAGGGCCTGCTCGGCATGGACTCCTCGAAGAGCTGGGACTCCATCGCCCCGTGGTACTTCGACCGGACGTTCATCCACGACGCCGTCGTCTACTCGCTCTCGAACAGCATGGGGCACTGGGCGGCGTCGACGCGGTTCGCTGAGATGTTCATCCACTCGGGGGGCGGCCCGCTCGACTACGCGTCCTATTCCGGGATCACCGCGATGACCGACCGCATCAAGGTGGATGCCGGCCGCGTGAACATCTACTCGCTCCAGGTCGATGACACGGCGCCGCCCAACGTCACCGGCGGCTACATCCTCCGGGTCGACCACCCCGAGAGCGACCTCTACTCCTGGACGACCAATTCCGGCCAGGCGCTCATGCTGGACACGCCCAAGCTCGACGTGCTTGTCCCCGCCCAGACCAGCTACATCACGGGCTACGTCCAGCAGATGGAGAACTCCTTCTACGCCGACCAGGCGTCGGGCTGGGCCGCGAGGGACTACCTGGGCCTCATCGACCGGCCGTCGTGGATCGACTACCACATCATCAACACGTTCACCGAGAACGTGGACGCGTTCGAGTACAGCGAGTACTTCACGAAGGACGTGAACGGCCCGGTCGTGGCGGGGCCCGCCTGGGACTATGACCGGAGCATGGGCTCTGCGGACGGCCGCGACGCAAACCCCGAGACGTGGTCGGCGAACAGCGGCTACTCCTTCTGGGCCGTCGGATGGTGGGGCGTCCTCGCGACCGACCCGGACTTCATGCAGGCCTGGGTGGACCGCTGGGCGCAGCTGCGCGCGGCGGAGTTCTCCGACTCGCGCCTCTCGCAGCTGATCAGCACGCTTGCGTCACAGGTGGGGCCGTCCGCCGCCGCCCGCGACATCGCCCGCTGGCCCGACGATGCGGGCAGGTTCGGCGACGGCTCGTGGCAGGGCGAGATCGACAACCTCCAGTCCTGGGTCAACACCCGCGCGAACTGGATCGACACCCAGTTCGTGCCGGCGCCCTCCGTCCAGGTCTCCGGCTCGTCGCGCACGCTGGTGCCGCAGCCCGGGACCCGGATGCTCTACACGCTCGACGGGACGGACCCGAGGCTTTCCGGCGGCGCCACGGCGCCCGCGGCCCTGGCCTCGGCCTCACCCGTCACGCTCCCCGCGGCGCAGGGCTTCGCCGCCCGGAGCTACGCCGCCTCCGTGGTGGGGACGTTCCCCGGCAGCCCGTGGAGCGCGCCCATCGGGGCCGCCCGGCTGACCAACGTCTCCGGGCGCGCCACGGCGTCCTCGGGCGCCAACGCCCTCATCGAGGGCTTCGTCGTCGCCGGGCCCGCCAATTCAACGGAGCAGGTCCTCCTGAGGGCGGACGGCCCCGCCCTATCGGCGTTCGGCGTCGCGGGCCCCCTCCCGGCGGCGGTCCTCACGCTCTACGACTCGTCGGGAAACATCCTCGCGGCGAACAGCGGCTGGTCCTCCGGGAGCGGCGTCCCGGCGCTCTCCGCGGTGTCGGGCTCCATGGGCATCTTCCCGCTGGCCCAGGGGAGTGGGGACTCGGCGATCCTCATGTCCCTCCCGCCCGGCGCCTACACGATGCAGGTGACGGGCGCCGGCGGGGCGTCGGGCACCGCGCTCGGCGAGATCTACGAGTCGGGCTTCGGCGGCACGAGCCTCGTCAACCTCTCCTCGCGCGCGCTCGTGCCGGCGGGCGGCAACCTGATCAACGGCTTCGTCGTCGCCGGCCTCGGGCCGAGGCAGGTCCTGGTCCGGGCCGACGGCCCCGCCCTCGCCGGGTTCGGCGTCCCGGGGTCCCTCGCGGGCCCGGTTCTCCAGGTGTTCGATTCCTCGGGCAGCCTCGTCGCCAGCAACGCGGGCTGGTCGACGAACGCGAATGCCGCCGCGATCGCCGCAGCCGCGACCGCGGCCGGCGCGTTTGCGCTGCAGCCGGGCAGCGCGGACAGCGCCCTGCTGCTCACGCTGCAGCCTGGGAGCTACACCGCCGTCGTCTCGGGATCTGGCGGCTCGTCGGGCATCGCGCTCGCCGAGACCTACGCCCTGCCCTGACGGCACGCGCCGCGCCGGGCGGAAGCGAACGCCCCCTAGTTGCCCTGCGGCGCCGGGCTCGGCTTCGGCACGGGCGCCATGCCGAGGAACTTGACGCGGGCGCGCCCGCACCCCTCGATGTCGATGAAGAAGCTCCCCATCGACCCGGGGATGATCTTCACGTGCGCCGGCTTCTTTATCGGCGGCCCGAAATACACGTCGTCGGCGTCGGTCGCGACCCAGAGCTGGCCGTTGGAAAGGTGGAAGACGGTCCCCTTCTCCCATTCGCGGAACGGCGGGGCGATCTCGGCGTCCAGAGAGGTGTACTCGATCCTGGTGCCCGGCTTCAGGATCACCTTCATGCGGTCGACGATGCCCTCCGACTGCTGCCTCAGGGCCTCGGCCTTCACCTTCTCGGTCACGACACGGGCCGTCTCGTCCCTGGTCTTCGCGACGGCGCCGGCCTGGCGGCTGCCCACCAGGGCGTCGAGCCGGGCGAGCTCGCCGGGGGTCAGCTTGCCGAGGCCCGCGGCCTCGAAGTCGGCCTGCGAGAGCCCCTTCGTGAAGGGCTCGTCCGCGCGGACGGCCGGGAGGCAGGCGAGCGCGAGGATGAGGGCGATACCGGGTTTCATGCGCCTAGCCCGAAGGTCACCGCCTTTCCGGGCCCCGGTCGACCGAAAAAGGCAGCCGCTCCGCGGGAGCGGCTCGGCACTTGCGCCTGCGCCCGGCCTCCGCGAGGGTCGGCGCCCGCCCATGATCCGCGCCCTCGTCCTCGACTTTGACGGGCTCATCCTCGACACCGAGACGGCCCTCATCGACGCCTACGGCGACGTCCACGCCGCGCATGGCGTGTCCTTCGACCGCCCGCTCCTTGTCCGCAGCGTCGGGCACGCCGACTACGCGTTCGACCCGTGGCAGGCCTTCGGCAAGGCCGCCGACCGGCCGGCCCTTGAGGCGGAGCGGCGCGTATTCAACAGGGACCGGAACGAGGCGCAGGCGGTGCTCCCGGGGGTCGTGGAGCTTCTCACGGCCGCCGACGGCCTCGGGCTCCGGCTCGCCGTGGCGTCCAATTCGGGCCGCGACCACGTCGAGGAGCACCTCGGGCGCCTCGGGCTCCTCAGCCGCTTCGCGTTTCTCGCCTGCCGCGGGGAGGTCCCCTCGCCAAAGCCCGAGCCCGACCTCTACCGGCGGGTCCTCGGTGAGTTCGGGCTGCGGGGCGCCGAGGCCATCGCGTTCGAGGACTCGAGCACGGGGACCCTGGCCGCGAGCCGCGCCGGCCTCTGGGTGGTGGCGGTCCCCAACCCTTCCACCTCGGGCCACGACTTCAGGCACGCCCACCTCGTCCGCCCCTCGCTCGCGGATTGCCGGCTCCCCGAACTCATGGCACGATTCGGCGCATGAGCCCGACCCCGGCGCCCCGCTACAACGTGCTGGGCGTCGGGATTTCCGCCCTCGCCTTCGGCCAGGCGCGCGACCTCCTCGTGGGCGCGGCGGGCCAGGGCAGGCTCGGCTACGTCTGCCTGGCGACGGCGCATGGGCTCGCGGAGGCGCGGGCCGACCCGGCGTTCCGCAGGATCCTGAATTCCTCCTGGCTGACGACGCCCGACGGCATGCCGCTCGTGTGGCTGGCCCCGAGGGGCGTGGAGCGGGTGTACGGGCCGGACCTCATGGAGGCCGTCGTCGACACCGGGCGCGTGCGGGGCCTGCGCCACTTCCTCTTCGGGGGAAAGCCGGGCGTGGCCGCGGAGCTCCGCGATCGGCTTGTCGCGCGCTTTCCCGGGGCGGTCATCGCCGGCATCTCGACCCCGCCGTTCCGGGACCTGACGGGCGACGAGGCCGCGGCACTGAGGCGCGAGGTCGCCGCGGCGCGGCCGGACATCGTCTGGGTGGGGATCGGCACGCCGAAGCAGGAGCGCTTCATGGCGGGACTCGGCATGACGCTCGACGCGGCGCTCCTCGTGGGGGTGGGCGCGGCGTTCGACTTCCATTCCGGCCGCGTGCGCCAGGCGCCCCGCTGGATGAGGGGCATCGGCCTGGAGTGGCTCTTCCGCCTCTGCATGGAGCCGGGCCGGCTCGGGCCGCGCTACCTGAGGACCAATCCCCTCTTCCTCTGGCGGGTCGCGCTGCAGAAAAGCGGGCTCCGCGACTATCCGCTGGAGTAGCCGGACGCTAGAAGAGCTCCCGCTGGAGGATCTCGCCCCGCCGCCGCCCGTCGAGGGTGCTGAGCGCCAGGAGCTGCATGACCGAGAGCGAGGCGAGGAGCGTGCTCTTTGCGAGGGAGCCGAGGAGGAGGGCGCCCGCGAGGGCGTCGTAGAGCGCGGCGTGGTAGCGCCGGCGCCCCGGCGCGCAGTGGACGGCGGCCAGCGCGTCCAGCTCGGCCTGCAAGCTGCAGATCCCGACGAGCGTCTCCAGGCGGCCGGAATCGACGGCCGGATAGAGCTGCGGGTAGAGCCTGGCGGTGTCGATCCAAGGCCCCCAGTCGACGATCCTCGCCCCGGGCCTGGCAAAGTCCGGCGAACTCCTCGGGTAGGGCCAGGTCGCCTTCAGGAGGGAGTTCTCGGAGCCGGCGTAGTGCGCCGCCAGGGGGCCCCGCTCGCGAAGGCCGGCAAAGAGCTCCCAGTCCGCCGAGAAGGGCGCAAGCCCGGCAAGCGCCTCGGGGGCTAGGCCGTGGACCTGCGTGTCCTCGGGCCGGATGCGGCCCGTCGGGGCGCACTGCCGCCCCACGGCCGCGATCACGCGGCCGCCGACCAGCGTCGCGACGCCATACTCGATGACGCCCGAGGCCGCTCCGCCCTCGAAGTCCACGAAATGAACGGGCTGTTCGATCCAGGCCATTTCCCTGATTTTTACGCAAACGCGGGCGCGTCCGAGTCAAATTTTCGTGTCTTTCTGGAGAATCGCGGCATCAACGGGTGGCGTGAACCTCGAGACCCAGCGCTCACTCATGGCGGAGCTCGCGCAAAGGAGCGGCGAGTTCATCAGGCCCTACTTCGGCAGCCCGGACCTCAGGGTGGAGATTAAGCCGGACGAGACCCCAGTCACGGCGGCGGATACGGGGGCCGAGGAGCTCATGCGGCGGATGATCGAGGAGCGGTTTCCCGAGCACGGCATCATGGGCGAGGAGCGCGGCACGGTCCGCCCCGGGGCGGACTTCATGTGGGTGCTCGACCCCATCGACGGCACGAAGGCGTTCACCGCAGCCGTTCCGCTCTTCGGGACGCTGATCGCGCTCCTTCACGAGGGCCAGCCGGTCCTCGGGTGCATCCACCAGCCGATCACGGGCGAGCTCGTCATGGGCGACAACCGGACGACGACGCTGAACGGCCGGGTCGTCCGGGCCAGGGAGCCCCGCCGCCTCGAGAACTCCACCCTCCTCACAACCGACATGGCGGCCCTCATGGCGCGGCCCGACTGCGGGGGCTACCTCGACCTCATGGGAAAGGCGCGCGTGTCGCGAACCTGGGGCGACTGCTACGGCCACCTCCTCGTCGCCACGGGGCGCGCCGACGCCAACTTCGACCCGGTGATGAACCTGTGGGACATCGCGGCCCTGGTGCCCGTCGTGCGGGGCTCGGGCGGCGTGATCACCGACAGGTGGGGCGGCCCGGCCTACCCCGCCGCCTCGACGCTTTCCGTGTCCAGCCCGGAGCTGCACCGGCTCATCGTCGACAGGCTTGCCTCGGCATAGGGCGCCCGCCCGCCTGGGGTCCGGCTACTTGCCAGGGGCGCCGGCCGCGACCCAGGCTGCGATGACGGCGCGCTCCTCGTCCGTGATATGCGTCGCGTTGCCGAGGGGCATGATGCGGGTCACCACGACCTGCTGGTAGATCCTCTGCGCGTTCTGGACGACGCCGTCGGCGCCCGTGAGGACGACGCCGGCCGGGGGCTGGGTGATGCCGGCGAAGGTCGGCGCCTGCGAGTGGCAGGTCACGCACCGCTGGCCGACGATTTCGCGCACGCGGTCGAGGGTCACCGGGCCCTCGACGGGCGGAAGGGGCTGGATGTGCGGCGCCGTCCAGACGGCCGCCCCTCCCAGGAAGACGGCCGAGACGGCGAGGTACGGCCACGCGAAGGCGCCCTTGTGCCTCCGGTTGAAGAAGTGCCGCGTGAGGACGCCCGCCCCGGCGATCAGCGCCAGCACGGCCCACGCCTGCGGGTGAGCGTAGGTGGCCGAGTAGTGGTTGCTGATCATGATGAACACGACCGGGAGCGTGAAGTAGTTGTTGTGTACGCTGCGCTGCTTGCCGCGTAGGCCGTCCGCCGGGTCGGGCTTCTCCCCCGCGCGCATGGCCCGCACCATTCGCCGCTGGCCGGGGATGATGATAAAGAAGACGTTGGCGGCCATGATGGTGCCGATTGACGCGCCGACGTGGATGTAGGCCGCGCGGCCGCCGAGCGTCCTCGAGAGTTCCCAGGCAAGGAGGGTCAGCAGGGCGAACACCACGGCGCCGAGGGCCGCGTTGTGGCGGCCAAGCGGGGACCGGCAGAGGAGGTCGTAGACCACCCAGGAGCCGGCCATGCTGGCGGCGCCTATCCCGATCGCCTGCGCTGAGGTGAGCGCGGCCACGCCCGGGTCGACCATCATCGACTGCGCCCGCATCCAGTAGACGATGACGAGGAGGGCCGTGCCCGAGAGCCAGGTCGTGTAGGCCTCCCACTTGAACCAGTGAAGGCGCTCGGGCAGCCTCGCCGGAGCCACCGCGTATTTCTGGGGGTTGTAGAACCCCCCGCCGTGGACCGCCCACAGCTCGCCGGCGACGCCCTTGTTCGCCTCCTCGGAGCCGGGCTCCGGCCGCTCCAGGCTGTCGTCCAGCCAGACAAAGTAGAAGGAGGACCCCACCCAGGCGATGCCGGCGACGACGTGCAGCCAGCGCACCAGCATGCCCAGCATCTCGATTAGGTGGGCCTCCATCTTGCCCGCCTAGGTCGCCGTCTCCGTGTACCGCGCCTCCCGGATCACCGTGATCTTGATCGTGCTGGGATACTGGAGGTCGGACTCGATCTTGCGCCGGAGCTCCTTCGCGATCTCGCGGGCGCGGTCGTCGGTGACCTCTTGGGGCGAGACGACGACGCGGATCTCCCTGCCCGCCTGGATGGCGAAGGCCTGCTGGACGCCGCCGATCGAGAGGGCGAGCTCCTCGAGGCGCTTCAGCCGCTGGATGTAGCTCTCCATCGACTCGGCGCGCGCCCCCGGCCGCGTCGCGGATATCGTGTCGGCGAGGATGACGACGCCGGCGTAGATGGTCTCGGGCTTCACCTCCTCGTGGTGGGCCGCCACCGCGTTGACGACGATGGGCGTCTCGCCGTGGCGCTTTATGAATTCCGCGCCGATCGAAGCGTGGCTGCCCTCGAGCTCGCCCGAGACCGCCTTGCCGACGTCGTGGAGGAGCCCCGCGCGCTTCGCGAGGTTCGGGTCCAGGCCGATCTCGCTTGCTATCAGCGAGCAGAGGAAGGCCGTCTCCACCGAGTGGTCGAGCACGTTCTGATTGTAGGAGAACCGGAACTTCAGTCGGCCCAGGAGCTTGATGATCTCGGAGTGGAGCCCGTTGATGTTGAGCCTGGAGACGGCCTCCTCGCCGGCCTGGGTGGTCGCCAGGTCTATCTCGTCGCGGGCCCGCTTCACGTACTCCTCGATGCTCGCCGGGTGGATGCGGCCGTCGCTCACGAGGGCCTCCAGGGCGTTCCGGGCGATCTCGCGCCGCACGGGGTCGAATGAGGAGAGGAGGACCAGCTGCGGCGACTCGTCGATCTGTAGCGTGACGCCCGTCGCCGCCTCGAACGACTTGATGTTGCGCCCCTCGCGGCCGATCAGGCGGCCCTTCATGTCCTCGCTGGGAAGGTGGACGAGCGTGGCCGTCAGGTCGGTGTTCGGCTTGCTCGCAAGCCGCTGCATCGAGGCGATGAGGATGCGCCGGGCCTGGGTCTGGAGCTCCTGCTCGGACTTCTCGAGGGTCTCGCGGCGCATGGCGCGAAACTCGTCCTGGCACTCGAGGAGGACCTCCTCCCGCAGCTGCTTCCTCACCTCCTCTGCGTCCAGCTGGGAGACGCCCTCCAGCCTCTTGCGCACGTTCTTTGAGAGGTCCCTTATCGCGTCGCGCGCCTGGCGTATGGCCGAGCTTTCCCGGTTGAGGCGCTCCTGCCTCTGCTCGAGCTGGAAGTCGAGTAGGGCCAGGGACTCCTCGTGGGCCCGGATCTCGCGGAGGCGCATGTCGGACTCTATCTCCCTGCGGTCGAACTCGCGGTTCAGCTCCGAGCGCTTGTCCTGGATGTCGGAATCGGCCTTCTGCTTGATCTCGCCGGCGGCGACGGCGGACTCGCGGCGGGCCACCTCGATCAGCTCCGCGGCCTGCTCATGGGCCGTCCGGCGCGTATGCCTCGTGGCCAGCCACACGACCACAAATCCCATAAGGACACCGCCCACGAGGGAGATGGGGAAGAACGACCCACTGAGGCCGCCCGGCTGGATTAGTGCTAAATCGGATACAGCTACTAGTGCCAAAGTGTTGGGTCCGATTAACATGCCCCCGCAGCAAGAAACCTCAAGACTGTTTCCCCTCGGGCCCGCGGGCGCAGGCGCCTCAGCGCGGCCTCTCAAAGTACCGATTCTGGTCCCCGAGGACCCAGTACCTCCGCGTCACCTCGGTGTAGCCCGCCTTCCGCATGAGCTCCAGGAGGTCAGCCGCCGCAGAGGCGTACTCGCGGAGGTGCTCGTCGATGACCTCGACCACGACCGCGGGGCGGTCCCTTTCGAGAAGCTCCCCCATGCCGCGCAGCACGCGATAGTCCGCCCCCTCCGTGTCGATCTTGCACGCGCAGACCGGGCCAATGGGGTTCTCGCGGTACCAGTCGTCAAAGGCGACGACAGGGACGTTGTAGGTCTGCGCGTCCGCGGCCCCGGGGGTCACAATCCGGGAATGCCCGGAATTTCCCGGGCACGCCGTCATCCGCATCGTCGAGCTGCTGTCCGAAAGCGCGCCGCGGACAACCCGCACCCGGTCGCCGATCCCGTTGTGCTCGACGGACCTTTCCAGGAGCTCCGCCACCGAGGCCTGGGGCTCGAACGCAAAGACCGGGGATTTTCCCACGACCGCGGCAAGCAGGGAGAAATAGCCGATGTTCGCCCCCACGTCCAGGAATGCGGCGCCCGGCCTCAGGTGGGAAAGGATGAACGCCTCTATCCCCACCTCGTGCTGGCCGTGGAGCTTGATCCAGTCCGAGGTCAGGTCGCCCGGCATCGTGAAGATCGTGAACTTGTGCCGGGTCCTGGTGGGGTTCTCCAGCGAGGCGAGCCAGTTCCGGCACTTCGGGTCCGAAATGAGGACCTCCAGCATCGGCCAGCGGCCGCGGCCTATCCGGTTGTGATGCGCGAGAAACCTGAGCGCATCCGGGGCAACGCGGCCCATCGCCCGGACTGGAAGCCTTTTCAGAGATCCGAAGCTCATCCCTTTTCCACCTTCTGGAACCTGGCCAGCGTCCCGTCGAGGATGGATTGGAGGCGCCGGACCGCGTTGGCCTCCCCGTCCGAGGCGTCGGTCTGCAGTATCACGTACGCCCACCGGTCGCTCTCGCCGCGAAAAAGCCGCTCCAGGGCGTCGCGCCCGATGCGCTCCCAGTGCGTCGCCACGACCGTGGTGGCCCCTACGAAGTAATAGGCGAAGAGCTGCGGGACGACGACCTTGCCCTGCGGGGTCATCACCGCGCGCTGGATCCGCAGCACCGTGGCCGGGAAGTCCGACCCGCCCGCCGCGCCCCTGAACCGGTGGGGGAAGGAGCCGCGTATCGTCCATCCCTGCCCCACAAGGCAGTACTCGGGGCGGTGGATGGACGTCCGGTCCCTTCCGCTGAGCACGATGGACAGGAGCACGCGCTTGGCCGGGTCGAGAAGGGAGACGTAGATCTTCCGCGAGTAGCCCGTGTCGGGCGGGAGCACCTCGCGCTCGACCGGCGTCACGTCGGTGCGCTGGCCGATCCAGTCCGAGCCGATGAAGGCGGGCAGGTCCACCGGGTTCCGGCCGTCGGCCTGGAGCACGATCCCCGAACGGAAACTGGCGGGCATAAGCTCGACGTGCCGGAGGAGGAGGGCCGCGGCGACCGCCGCGGCGGCCACGCATGCCGCGGCGGGCCATCCCCCGCGCCGTGCCATGCCGCGCTCAGCCCGGCCCTCCCCGTCCCCGCCCCCGGCGGGCGCCCTGCCGGTGGTCCATCCCGGCATTGCCGAGGCGATCGCCTCGGCGAGGACATAGGCGCCGCCGAGGACGACGACAAAGACCCCGAACCCCATCCATTCGTGGAGGGTGTCGCCCCAGGATTTGCCGCCGAGCTGGGCGGCGACAACGATGGATACGATCCTCGCCACGTTGCCGATGAAGACCAGCGGGATGCTGGCCGCGCAGAGAAGCAGGACCAGCCACTTGCGCGTGAAGCGCAGGTAGCCGATGAGGAGCGAGAGGGCCCCGAGCGCCATGAGCGACCGGACTCCGGAGCAGGCCGCCGCCACGTCGTAATTGTAGCGGCCGTCGGGGGACAGCAGCTGGGTCCCGTTCACTAGGACGCCGATGCCGACGGCGTGCGCGATCCTGGCGCTTGCCGCGACCACCCCCATCCGGAGCCAGAATCCCGCGGAGTCCAGCGCGTTGACGGGGATCGCGAACAGGAGGTAGGCCAGCGGGAAGGCCGAGGCGCGGGCCCACCGGTCGCCTCCGGAAAACCAGGCGAGCCCCCAGGCGAACAGGATGAGGCCGAGGATCGACACCCTCGCCTGCTCCGCGACGAAACCCGCCGAGTGGACCGCCAAGCCGCCCAGCATCGCCGCGGCGCTCCCCCACGAGGCGCGGCCGCCGGGATGCGCGCCATTCGCGGGGCGCCGCAGGTTCCTCCAGAGGAGCCAGCCGCTGATCGCGAGGATGAGGAGGCCGTGCTGCGTCTCGGAGCCGGGATTCACCCACTGGAAACCCCACCAGTAGAAGAGCGAGGGAGACCCGATGTAGCCCCGCGTGCTGTTCCCGAGGAAGCTGAAGAGCAGCACGGCGCAACCTCCGCAGACAAGGGAGGGCCAGAGTACGCCCTTCGCCGGGGCACCGGTGCTTGTCATGCCCCAATCCAAAGCTTATCTGCAGAGAATTGGCAAAACCATCCCCAGACCGCGGTTCCCCGTTGCTGGTCACCGAACTCTGGGGCCTGGGGGACTTGGCGCTCGCGATGCCTTTCCTGAGGGCCGCCTCGGATCTCCGGCCGGTGACCCTTGTCGCAAGGCCCCACGCGTCCGCCCTCCTTGCCCGCTTTGCGCCCGGCGTCGAGCTGGTCGGCCTCGTGGCGCCATGGACGGCATTCCGGGGAAAGTACCGGCTTCACCGCTGGCCCTGGGCCGGCCTCGCCGGCGTCCTGCGCGGGCTCCGGTCGCGCCGGTTCGGAGCGGCGGCGACAGCCCGGCCCGACCCCCGCGACCATCTCCTGCTCCGGCTCTCCGGCGCCCGCCGCCGCCTGGGATTTCCCCGGGCCGGCTCGTCCCTCCTGCTGACGGACCCGCTCCCAAGGCCCCTGGACCCGCACCGCGCATGCCACTGGGAGGCCCTCGCGGGGGCCCTCGGCTTCTCGGCCGCCGCCAAGGCGCCCCCGCCGCGGAACGGGCGCCGCATCCTCATCCACACCGGCGCCGGCCAGGCCGTCCGGCGCTGGCCGCGGGAAAGGTTCAACGAGCTCTCGGCTGCCCTGCAGCGTTCAGGCTGGCAGACCGAGACCATCGACGATTCCTTCTCCGGCATCGAACGACTCCTCGATAAGCTGGATGCCGCCGACCGCTTCATCGGCAACGACTCCGGGCCCGGGCACCTGGCTGCGCTACTCGGGGTCCCCACCTTCACCATCTTCGGGCCGCAGCTTCCCGGGCTCTTCAGCCCCCGCCACCCCCGGGCCGCGTGGATCGAGGGCGCCCCGTGCCGCTACAAGCCGTGCAGCGACAACTGCCGCTTCGACGAGGCCAGGTGCCTAACGGGCCTCGGCGCCGAGGCGGTGCTCGCCCGAATCCTCCCGTGGCTGAAGGAGTAGCAATCCCCGCCACCGGCCGCCCGACGCATTTCGTGGCGTGGCTGGTCGGCGAGCGCATCGCGCGCGGCGCCGTCACGGTCGTGGCCCTGGCGGCCGTGGCCCGGCACTTGACGCCCTCCGGGTTCGGCATGCTCAACTTCGCGCTGGCGATCGTCGCCCTCATGACGCCGCTCGCGCAGATGGGGCTCGATGCGGTGCTGGTGCGCGACCTGGTCCGCAACCCGGCGAGGACCGGCGCGCTCCTCGGGACCTCCTTCGTCATCCGGCTGGTGGCGGGGATCGCCGTCGCAGCCGGGGTGGTCGCCTCGAGCAGGGGCTCGGACCTGATCCGAAACAACATGCTGGCGCTCGCCCCCATGAGCCTGATCCTCGTCTCCCAGGCCGGCGAGGTGGCCGACTGCTGGTTCCGGAGCCGCGTGCAGTCGAAGGCGGTCGTCGTCATCAGGGGGAGCGTCATCGTCGCCGGGGCGCTGGCGAAGCTCGCCCTCGTGGCCGCGAATGCCGGGATAGCGGCGTTCGCATGGGTCTACACGATCGAGGCGGCCGCGTTCGCATTCGGCCTGGCGGCCTTCAGCTTCTCGGGGCGGGACCGCGCGCCGCGCTGGACGTTCGAACTGAAGATGGCCTCGGCGCTCCTGAAGGAGGGCTGGGGGTTCGCGCTTGCCGGACTCCTCGGGGCGCTCGCCGTGCGGCTCGACCAGGTCGCCGTCGCCGGCGTCCTCGGCGACGCTCCGGCCGGCCTTTACTTCGGGGCCCTGCGCCTCATGGAGTTCCCGATCCTCGTCGCCACGGCAACCGCCACGTCCCTGTTCCCGAGCCTCGCCATCGAGGGCAACGAGCCCGCGATGCACGTGCAGCTGGAAAAGGTGTTCTTCATCGTCGCCCTGGTCTCGTGGGTCACCGCCATCGGCGCCACCGTCGCCGGCCCGTGGTTAACGCCCCTCATCCTCGGCAGGGCCTACGCGCAGGCGTGGCCCGTGCTGGCGATCCACGGATGGGCGGCATTGTTCTATTTCTCGGGCTTTGTCCGGGCCAACTACCTGGCCCTGAGGAGCGCCTCCGGCACGCAGGCCTCCGCGGCCGCCTCATCCCTCGCGGTCCAGGTGGTCTTCAACATCCTCCTCGTCCCGCGGATCGGCATCTGCGGGGCCGCCCTGGCGTTCCTGGTCACGCAGGCCTTCAACGCGTGGGTCCTGCCTTGCGTGCTGGCGCCCCTCCGCCCCTGCCTGGCCATCCAGGCGCGGGCCCTCATCGCCCCCTGGCAGCCGGGCCGCTGGAGGGAATTCCTTCTCCCCATCCACGGCTAGGGCCGGGTCCCCGTGAACGTCGTCGCATTCAAGGTCAACTCCCTCGGTGACAACCTGAGGTTTCTTCCCGTCGTCCAGGAGCTGAGGAGGCGGGTGCCCGAATGGCGGGTCACGGTGATCACGCAGCCCTCGGCGGCCGAGCTCTACGCCGGCCCGCTTGCGCCAACCCGCCTCTGGACGGTCGACAAGGACCGGTTCAACGGCGCCTACCGGCATCCCTGGACGCTCCTGCGCTGGGCGGCGCGGGTCCGGCGCGAGCGCCCGGACCTCTGCCTCCTTCCCTACGACCAGTCAAATGTCGCCCACCTGGTGGCGCGCCTGAGCGGCGCGCGGGCCCGCTCGGGCGGCAACCTCTCGAGGATAAGGGTGGCCGGCACGCTCAGCCGCGTGGTCCCGGAGCCAGAGGACGCCGCGCCGCACACCTGGAACTGGCGCATCGCCGCGGCGGGCATGGGGGCGCTCGGCGTCCCCTGGCCCGGCAGCCCCCCGCCGCCGGACGTCTCCCACCTTGCGGCCATGAGGGCCCATCCCCTCCGCGAAAGGCCCCGGCTCGTCGTCCACGCCGGGGCCGGAAACGCCCACAACCGGTGGGCGAGGGAAAATTTTGCGGCCGTGGCCGCGGGGCTCGCCGCGGAGGCTGACGTCGAGTGGGTCAATGATGGCCGCACGGGAGCGGCTCCCGCCGGCACCCGCGAGGTCCGCCCGGCGACGCTGGGCGCGTTGGCGGGCTGCCTCGCAGAGGCCGACCTTTGCCTCGTGAACAATTCCGGGCCGATGCACCTCGCGGATGCGCTGGGATGCCCGGGGGTCGCGGTCACCGGTCCCACGGCGCCCGGGTGGGACCCGGTGTGGAACCGCGCCAAATGGACGGTGCTGCGCCATCCGGCGCTGGAATGCGGACCCTGCGAGCCCCTGGCGCAGGCGTTTGGCGCCTGCGCTAACCGCGAGGCGCCCATGGCCTGCCTCAACTACTGGACCGCCGCGAGGGTCGCCTCGGCCTGCCGCGAGAGGCTGGCCGCGCTGGCCCGCAGCCCATGAGCCCCCGGCTGCGCTTCGCGCTGTACGTCGCCGCCGGCTGCACGCTCGCCGTGGTGGCCGGCGTCGACATTGCGAACGAGGCCTACGCGCTCGTGGCCTCCCTGGCGCTCTTCTCCCTCTGGCTCATCGTCCGCAAGCTGAGCGCCTCCCCCCCTGACGCCTGGATGCTCGCTGCCGTGGTCGTCGGCTACGTCATCGGCAACCGCGGCTTCGCCCAGCTCCAGCCTGCGCCGGGAGTCCCCCTTCTTCCCGCGGAGGCCCTGCTCCTTGTCGCCGCGCCCGCCCTTGTCATCCGGGCTGCAATAGGAAGGACGGCTGCGGTGAGGATGGACGCCCTCAACCTGTCGATCATCGCCTGGATCGTCATAGGCGCCATCCGGCTGCCCAGGGACATGGCGGAGTTCGGGGTCATGGCGCTCAGGGACTACGCGACCGTCTATTACGCCGCCCTGTTCTTCATCGCCCAGGAATTCGGTTGGGAGGAGGCGTCCCGCTCGATGCTCAAGTCGGCGCTGTCGTGGTCCTTCCTGCTCCTCGTTCCCGTGGTGGCAATGGACATCGCCTTCCCGGAATTCCTCGAGACCCACACGGTTGTCAGGGGGGTGCCGCTCATCTTCCAGAAGAGCGACCTCGTCGGGACCTCCCTCGCGGCCGGGTTCTTCTGGATGTGGACGCGTGGGCAGAAAGGGTCCCGCCTCTGGTACGCCGCGGCCGCGGCGAGCCTTCTCCTCATCGGCCCCCAGCAGTCGCCCCGGGCCGGCATGGCGGGCGTCGCGGCCGTGACGCTGCTCTGGGTGTGCACCGGCCGCTGGCGCATCGTCCTTTCCGAGGCCGGAATCATCGTGTGCGGCGCGGCGGCGGCCATCGCGTTCACGGTCGCCACGTCGCGGGACCTGAAGACGTCGGCCCCCTATTCCGCCTACGAGCACGCGCTCTCCATCTTTGACCCGGCCGGGAAGGGCACCTACATCAACGAGGAAAGCGGCGACCCGGGGGGCAACAACCAGTTCCGCCTCATCTGGTGGAGGGACGTCGCCGAGGACACGCTGGCCACGGGCCCGGTCCTTGGGCAGGGATTCGGGGCCGACCTGGCGACCCGCTTCCTGGCCGACTACAACCTCCTGAACGACGAGGCCTTCGCGGCACGGAGCCCGCACAGCGTGATCATGACCGTATTCGGCAGGATGGGGTTCCTCGGGCTGGCCGCCTGGATCGCGATCTCCTGGGCGACCGCGTCGGTCGTCTGGAAGCTCCTGAGGGCGGGGGACGCCGACGCCCTGGGACTGGCGAGCATCGTCACGGTCATCTGGGTCAGTTCCACCGTGGGCGTCGTCCTGGAGGGCCCGATGGGGGCCGTTCCGTACTGGACGGCTCTTGGACTGGCGAGCGCGCAGGCCGGCCGGCCGAGGGGCCCCGACAAGTAATGGCCGGTTGCCAAGGCCACCGGCCTTCCTTCTGAATCACACCCGCGGTGAACCTCCGACTCCCCGTAGAAAGCTTCAGCGTCTTCAAGACGACCACCCGCGAGCGGTGGGACGTGTGGAGCCCCGTCGCCATCGCGGGCCTCGGGGCCTTCGGCATCGCGTTCATCTACTCGGCGCAGCTTCCCGTCCAGGGGCACAGCTGGATGATGCAGTCGGTCTGGCTGCTCCTCGGCGCGGCGGTCTACGTGACCGTTTCCCTCATCGATTACCAGTTCTGGCTCGATGTGGCGCACTGGATCTACCTCGTCTGCGTGGTCCCGCTGGTCCTCGTCCTCATCCCGGGGATTGGAAAGGAAGTCTACGGCTCCCAGCGCTGGATCGACCTCGGGGTGTTCAATTTCGAGCCCTCGGACACGGCGATGGTCGCGGTGCTTCTGGTAACGGCCAGCCTCTTGGTGCGCAGCGAGATAGGCACGGTCAGGCAGTCGCTGGGGGTGCTCGGGAAATTGGCCCTTGCGGTGGGTGTACCCATGCTCTTGATATTGAGACAGCCCGACTTGAAGTCGGCGATTGTCCTCCCCCCGATGGTCTTTTCCATGCTCTATGTGTCGAGGCTCTCCGGGCGTTTCTTCGCCGGGGCGCTGGCCGCTTTCCTGATCGTGACCGGCATCGTGGCCCTGGACACGTGGAGGTACCTGGCGTTCATGGAGTCCCATCATTACCAGTTCCAGGCGGACCGGGGGCTCTACGAGAAGCAAAGCATCGTCCCGCTGCACGACTACCAGAGGAACAGGATCCTCTCGTTCGTCGACCCGGACAAGGTCGACCCGATGGGGATCGGCTGGAACCAGCGGCAGTCGCTCATCTCGGTGGGCAGTGGCGGCCTCACCGGCAAGGGATGGACCGAGGGGACGCAGGCGCGGCTCGGCTACCTGCCCAGGTCCGTCGCGCACAATGACTTTATCTTCTCCGTCATCGCGGAGGAGAAAGGATTTTTGGGAAGCATAACGGTTCTCAGCTTGTTTGGTCTGCTGTTGTTCAATGGCATACGCATTGCCGGTCTCTCCAGGGACCGGTTTGGCACGTTGCTCGCCCTAGGCGTCACCGTGCTCTTCCTCGTGCATGTGTTCGTGAACATCGCCATGACCATCGGGCTCGTGCCCATCACGGGCATACCGCTTCCCTTTATAAGCTACGGTGGCACCTTCGTGCTCAGTTGCTGCTTGTTGCAAGGACTGGTCCAGAGCGTCTATCGCTTCCGGAAGGACTTCGCATGACCATGCGTCCGACCCGCGATATCGACCGCCCTGCCGGAATTTCCTGCGCCGCAACCCGCGCCCGGGGAGGCCCCGATTCCAACCAAGACAGAGTCCCCCATGAGCGAAACATCCCAGCCCCACTCCGACGCCACGCAGGACGTCGCCCAGAAGTATGATTCCGAGCTCGCAAGCCCACCGATCCAGCGCGAGGTCGCATCAGTAAACCCAGCCGAACTTAAGGCGGGCGCCAGCGAGCGCGCCCAGCAGCGACCCCTTCTCCAGAAGATCGTCGCGGCATTCAAGAAGGAGAAGGGTTCGTACCGCGAACTCATCATCAACTCCGAGCCCCTCGAGAAGCGCGTCGCGCTGCTCGTCGACGGCAGGCTCGTGAAGTACGAGATCGAGCGTGAATCCGACGACCGGATGGTCGGCGGCATCTACAAGGGCAGGAACAAGAACCAGGACCCGGGCCTGAAGGCCGCATTCGTCGACATCGGCTACGCGAAGAACGCCTTCCTGCACTACTGGGACATGCTCCCGGCCGCCACCGACTCGTCGATCGAGGTCGTCCGCGTCAACAAGAAGCGCGACCAGGCCCCCCGGGGCGAGGTGACCGTGAAGGACATCCCGGGACTCTATCCCCCCGGCTCCGACATCGTGATCCAGGTCACCAAGGGGCCCATCGGCACCAAGGGCCCGCGCACGACGACCAACC
>DASXEV010000013.1:0-19985 GCA_036489955.1 Opitutaceae bacterium | reverse complement strand
GTCACCACGGAGATCGCCGAGGCGACGTCCTTCAGGTCGGTGCGCACGCGCGTGCCGGCCAGGGTGCTCTCAGCTTGGTAGCTGCCCTTGTCTTCTGATGCGTCTACGACGAAGGGAGAAAGAACCGTCGGCTCCTCCTGGTTCTGATCTGTCGTCGTCGTTGTCGTCGTCGACGTGGTCGTCGTCGTCGAACTATTATCTGCAGCGGCCTGGGCGACCGCGATGTTAGGCACTACCGCGAAACCAAGCGCTGTCGTGACCGTGAGGGCACGCAACAGCGCTAGAGTACGATTAGCAGGCATGTTTTGGTGTTTTGGACTTAGGGTTTGGGACATTGGCGGACGCTCCTTTGTGTGTAGGGAGCAGCCGTGCTTAGGGGCGAAAAGTCAGTTGGCGGGGGTAAAACCGGGGAAAACTGACGTGTAGACGGTGGGGTTTATACCCCATCGCCCCATTTGTGGGAATGAGAATCTTTGTATTCAGTTTGAGATTTGTTATCATTCCGTCTGTTTTTTTGAACGGCTCATTCCGCCCGCGAGCGCAGGTCGGCGGGAAGCAGCTCGAGGGAGAGCGAGCGCAGCCTGGGATCCGAGATTCCGAGCCCAAAGCCCTTGCTCATGAGCTGGAGCCGGTAGAGGAGCGTGGTGCTGAGCGAGCGCAGCTTTCCTTCGTCGACGTTGGCGAGGCACTCCCTCAGCCGGGGCAGGGCGAGGTCGGAATGATGCCCCTGGACAAGCACCACGCAGAGGCCAAGGCGCTGGTCCCAGGCCAGGTCCCTGTCGGCATTCGATCCGATCCTCCGGATGATCTGCGCCACCGAGCCGGCAAAGAGGTCCGCGTCGCCGCTGGCGTATTCCACCTCGGCGCGGGCGACCATGGCTCCAAGGTCAGCGGGGAACCGCCGCAGCCCGCCGGCCGCCTTCTTGGCCAGGGTGAGCTGGTTCATCTCCACGAAATACTCCGTGATGCGGCTCAGGGCGGACGCGTCGTCCTGCTCGTCGACGACCTCGAATACGATGGCCGACTGGCCCTCGAATCCCGATATGCCCGGCACGAGGTAGGGCACCGGGGTCAGCCAGCGGGGCAGGTTCCATTCGTGAAGACGCTCGAGGAAGGTGCCACCGACCTGGCCGGCGCCGACCTGGGCGTAGGCGTCCATGAAGGGGTCCCAGGAGGGTATGATGATGTGCGTGACGCCGTGGATGCCGATGAGCTCCTGCGCCTCCTCGGGGGTGGTGGCGCTGAGGATGCGGACGGCCGCCTGGAAGCCATCGTGGTCCTCCCAGCCGAACGTGGCCAGTCCCCGCACACCCCCATAGTAGTATAGAGTAGTCGTGAGGCCTGGGGGGGCCACCACCACGCCCCCGGCGGGGCCGACCCGGCCCGCGATCCAGTGCGCCATGTCCCGCTCGACAAGCGTGATGGCCTCCGACTCGTTGACGGCCGACGGCTCAAGCTGATGCGTCCACGATGAAACCCCTTCCCTAAGAAGAACATCCGACGATGGAAGGAGGAGGATCGCCCCCAGGACTGCGGCCATGGCTGCCAGGGTAGCCATGGCCGCCTTAAGGTACCGGACGGAAGGAACCGCCCGTATGGCCGCGGCCATCGCCAAGACGACCACGATCAGGGCGGCATCGGCCTGGTTCCACCAGGCGATCTGCCGGAAGGACAGGCCGATGGCCACGGCCACGGGCGCCACCGCGATGGCCACGGCCCGCCGGCTCTCCATGGCGAATTTCCGCCAGGCGAGCACCGCGACGGCGGGGACAAGCAGGACAAACGGCAGGAAGGTCGCGGCGATGGCGGAGGTGAACCCGTTCTGGACAAGCCACGCCCAAAGGCTCGGGGCCGCCGGGCCGCCCGAAAGGAGCGTCAGGCGCATCGTGGGAAGGTCCTCCGCCAGGAATCCCAGGCTCTTCTCGATGACCAGCGCGGCGGGCAGCGACGCGGCGCCGAGGAGGGAAAGGAGACAGAGGCCCACGCCCCTCAGGGACCACCCGGGCCGGCGGCCCCCGATCCAGGACGCCAGCCGCCCGGTCAGCTCGGCGCAGCCGAGCCAGGCGACGCCCAGGAGCGGGTGGATGACCCGCAGCTCCCAGTCACCCATGTGGGAGGGAAAGAACTCGGCCAGGTAGGCGGCGAGGCAGGTCCAGGCCCCCGCCAGGCCCCAGCTGCGCCAGGGGAGGGGCTGCGCGGGGGAAGCGCCGCCGGCCGGGCGGCTTACCCAGCCCGCGAGGAGGGCCCCGATGCCGGCCCCGGCGAGAATGGGGAGCTCGCGGGCGACGCTGACCCAGAGGCCGGCGCCCCCAATGATTCCGCCGGCGATGAACCAGCGCCTTGCGGCGGCGGGCTCGGCCGACGCGCGGCACCCGGCCACGAGCGGCAGGAGGGTCCAGATGGCGAACAGTGCCGAGAGCCCTTGGTCGTCGGGGACAGCCGGCAGGAAGAGCGAGGCGAAGGGATAGAGGAACCCGAGGAGGGCGGCCGTCAGCGCCGCCGCGAAGGCGCCCGAGCGCCTGTACGCGAAGGCGAGGGTCGCCGCGCCTCCCAGGAGGAGGAGGAGCGGGTCCGCGTAGAGGGCCGCCCACTCGACGCAGGCGCCGTATCCGCCCGTGCTCGAGGCGTGCCGCCACAGGGCCGCGAGGCCGAGCCACCAGCGGTAGGGGGAAGGGTCGTGGACGTCGTGCCCCGAGGGGGCGTTCTCGTAGTCAATATGCCGCACGCGCAGCTGGTGCCGGGCGAACATCTGCCGCGTGAGGTCCAGCCATTCGTAGCTCTTGTCCCTGTGGCCCGGGATGACGAGGGCCGGCTGCCAGGCACCGTTCGCATTGAGGGCCGCCGCCGGCGCCCCGCCCGCCTCGTGGGACACGAAGTCGACCCGCCGGACGCGCAGGGCCCAGGTGGCCGCGAGGAAGGCGAGCGCCGCCAAGGGGACGGCGAGCCATCCCCATTTCAACTGCCATGACTCGGTTCGTGAGGGGGGCGTCGGGTCAGCCACGATGGGGACCGGCCATGCAATCCTACCGCCCGGGAGCAGGCAAGAAAAGTTGGAGCCGCCTAGCCAAATGGGTCCTTGACTCGCCGGAATGCGGGCGGTCCCATTTTCCCTTGGCCATGCCACCCGCATTCACCCGGAGCGGCGCCCGGCCGTGCCTGGCCCTGCGCTTCGCGGCTCTGGCGATCGCCGCGGCCTGCGCCGCCCGCGCCGACTCGGGGTCGATAAGCTCCACCCCCCTCGCCCCCCACCCCCACCCGAGGGGCCGGACGATGTTCACGCAGCTTGCGCCCGCGAGGACGGGCATAACGGTCGCGAACCCCTACGACGACCCGCGCATGTGGGGCAGCCTCTACCAGGAGTTCGAGGGCGGGTCGATCGGCACTGGGATCGCGATCGGTGACTACGATGGCGACGGCAGGCCCGACATCTTCGTCGTCACCAAGACGAAGGGATGCCGCCTCTACCGGAACCTCGGCAACTACAGGTTCGAGGACGTGACCCAGAAGGCTGGCGTGGGCGCCGAGCCGGGGGTCTGGAACCTGGGGGCCACGTTCGTGGACGTGGGCAACACCGGGCGGCTGGACATCTACGTCTGCCGGTTCAACGCCCCCAACCTGCTCTACGTGAACCAGGGCGACGGCACGTTCAGGGAGATGGCCCATGCGTACGGGCTCGACGTGAAGGACTCGAGCGTCATGGCGGCATTCTGCGACTATGACCGGGACGGCTGGCTCGACGTGTACATCACGACGAACATGCTCGACATCGCCTCGCACCCCGGCGGCCAGAGGGGCTATCTCCTTCATAACAACCGCAACGGCACCTTCACGAACGTGACCGACGCGGCGGGCATTTCAGGGGAGTCGCAGAGCCACTCGGCGATGTGGTGGGACTACGACGGGGACGGGTGGCCCGACCTCTACGTCGCGAACGACTACGGCATCCCGGACAAGCTCTACCACAACAACCGGGACGGCACGTTCACCAACGTGATCGACAAGGTGCTGCCGCACACCTCGTTCTACTCGATGGGCTCCGACATCGGCGACGTGCTCGGTGACGGCCGCCTCGACCTGATGGTGGCCGACATGGCCGCGACCACGCACCAGAAGGACCAGAACTCGATCGCCGAGTCGCGAGAGCGGGACCTGGAGGACGACAGCGGGACGGCGGCGATGAAGCTGCACAGGAGCGCACTCTACCTGCCCACCGGCACCGGGCGCGCCCGCGAGGGCGCCTACCTGGCCGGAATCGCCGCGTCCAACTGGACCTGGTCGGTCCGCTTCGAGGACCTCGACAACGACGGCCGCCAGGACCTCTTCATCACGAACGGGTTCAACCGGGACCCGAATCCCGACGTCAACTCGAGCACGATCCACGCCGAGGACGCTGCGCAGCGCATCAAGGTGCTCTACAACAGCCCCGTCCTCGTCGAAACGCACCTCGCGTTCCGCAACCTCGGGGACCTCTCGTTTGAGAGCGTCGGGCACGCCTGGGGCCTCGACCAGACGGGCGTGGCCTTCGGCGCCGCGTTCGGCGACCTGTCTGGCGACGGAAACCTCGACATCGTCTACGCGAACTATGACGGCGATGTCGCCGTCATGCGCAACGACTGCGACAGCGGCCATGTCGTCAATGTCGACCTTCGCGGCACCGCCTCGAACCGGTTCGGCGTCGGGGCCGTGGTCCGGGTGGAGACGGCCGCCGGCGTCCAGACCCGCCAGCTCGAGCTCGCGAGGGGCTACATGTCGAGCAGCGAGCCGATGCTGCACTTCGGGCTCGGGGCAGAGGACACCGTCCGCAGGATGACGGTTTCCTGGCCGAGCGGCCGGGTCCAGGCCTTCGACAACCTGGCGGCCGGCCGCAGGTACCTGATCACCGAGCCCTCCGGTTCCTCGCCCATCCTGCCAGCCCCGGCGTCGCCGCCGGGGCAGTTCTCGGAGGTCGGCGGCAGGGACGGCTTCGCCGCCCCGGCGCGGGAGGAGATCGTCGACGAGACCTACCGGCAGCAGGTGATCCCCGTCCGCCTCAACCGGCGCGGGCCGGCCCTTGCCGTCGGCGACATGGCCGGCGACGGCGCCGACGACGTGGTCGTCGGCGGCACGACGCTCGATCCGCTGCGCGTCCTGCGAGGCTCCCCCTCGGGCCGTTTCTCCCCCTTGGCGTCGCCCGCCCCCCAGAAGCCCCCCTCCGACGACGGCCCCGTCCTCCTCTTCGACGCCTCGGGCCGCGGGCGGCAGGACCTCCTGGTGACGACGGGCGGCAACACGCTGCCCGAGGGGGCCCAGGAGTACCAGCCGCGCCTCTACCTGTCGGACGGGGCGGGCGGGTTCTCGCCCGCGCCCGACGGGACGCTTCCCCCGCTCGCCATCAACGCCGGCGCCGTCGCCGCGGCGGACTTCGACCACAGCGGCAGGCTGGGTCTCTTCATCGGCGGGCGCCTGCGGCCGGGCCACTACCCCCAGGCCGCGCAGAGCGCGCTCCTGGCGAACCGCGGCGGCCGGTTCGAGGACGTGACCGACACCCTGGCGCCCGGCCTGCGCAACGTCGGGATGGTGACGGGCGCCCTCTGGAGCGACGTCGACGGCGACGGCTGGCCCGACCTCCTCGTCACCCTCGAATGGGGGGGCGTCAGGTATTTCCACAACAACGCGGGCCGGGGGTTCGAGGACTGGGGCGCGCGCAGCGGATTCGCCTCGGCGGGGACCGGGTGGTGGACGTCGATCGCGTCCGCCGACTTCAACGGCGACGGCCGGCCCGACTACGTGGTCGGCAACAACGGCCTCAACACGCAGTACACGGCCGACGCCGCGCATCCGGCCCTCCTCTATTCCGGGGATTTCCGGGGCAACGGCGGGAACGAGCTCATCGAGGCCTACTATGAGGGGGACAAGATCTACCCGTGGCGCAGCCGGCGGGGACTCGCGGCGGCCGTGCCGTCGATCATGAAGCGCTTCACGAAGAACGCCTACTACATGAGGGCCACCCTGGGAGAGATCGTTGGCGCGGGGCGGCTCGAGAAGGCGGTCCGCTACGAGGCCACGGAGCTGCGCAGCGGCGTCCTCATGAGCCAGCCCGACGGGACGTACCGGTTTGAGCCCCTGCCGCGGATCGCGCAGATCTCATGCCTTGACGGCGTGGCCGCCGGCGACTTCAGCGGCGACGGCCATCCCGGCATCCTCGCCGTCCAGAACTCGTACGGCCCCATCCGCGCCGACGGCAGGAACGACGGCGGCGTGGGGCAGCTCCTGCGGGGCGACGGGCGCGGGCACTTCACCCCCGTGCCCCCCGCGGAAAGCGGCTTCGTCGTCCCGGGCGACGCGAAGGCGCTCGCCATCCTGGACCTCGACGCGGACGGCTGGCCCGACGCGGTCGTGACGCGCAACAACGGGACCTCCCTCGCTTTCCGGAACGGCGGCGTCCCGGGCCGGGCGTCCTTCTCGGTCCGGCTGCGCGGGCCGGCAGGGAACCCGACCGGCGTCGGGGCGCGGGTCACCGTCGAGGCGGCCGGCGGGCCCTCCCAGGTCGCGGAGGTCTTCGCGGGCTCGGGATAC
This sequence comes from Opitutaceae bacterium, assembly GCA_036489955.1. GTDB lineage: Bacteria > Verrucomicrobiota > Verrucomicrobiia > Opitutales > Opitutaceae > Palsa-1447. Next base: position 13,430 of record DASXEV010000013.1, on the reverse strand, counting down.
TTCAGCCAGTCCTCGCCCAGGTGCTTCTTCGGCTACGCGCGGGGCAGCCCACCCGCGCGGATCACCGTGCGCTGGCCGGACGGCGCCGTTTCAGAGACCCCGTTCGAGGCCGGCCGCCCCGACCTCACCATCGCGCACCCTTGACTATGGCGGAAGAGCTTTTTCCGATCGGCCCCTTGACCCCCCCGCCCCCTGTCCCCCTGCGGAGCGCACGGCTGCTCGCCGCGGCGGCGCTGCTCCTGCTCGCCATGGCGGCCCCGCGCGCCGACGGGGCGGACGGGTCCATCACGTCCAAGCCCCTGGCCCCGAGGCTCCACCCGCGCGGAAAGACGATGTTCACCGAGCTGTCTGCGGACGACACCGGGGTGAAGAGCGAGAACAACTACGACGACCCCCGGATGAAGGGCGACCTCTATGAGGAGTTCGAGACCTCGTCCGTCGGCACGGGCGTCACGATCGGCGACTACGACGGCGACGGCCTGCCCGACATCTACGTGGTCAGCAAGACGGAGGGATGCCGACTCTTCAGAAACCTCGGCAACTACAAGTTCGAGGACGTGACCGAGAAGGCCGGCGTCGGGGCGACGCCGGGCGTGTGGAACGAGGGTGCGACCTTCGTCGACATCAACAACAGCGGCCGGCTCGACATCTACGTCTGCCGGACAAACGCGCCGAACCTGCTCTATGTGAACCAGGGGGACGGCACATTCAAGGAGGAGGCCCACCAGTACGGCCTCGATGTCGTCGACTCGAGCGTGATGGCGGCCTTCTGCGACTATGACCGCGACGGCTGGCTCGACCTCTACATAGCGACGAACATCCTCAACATCCGCACGCACCCGAACGGCCAGAGGGGATACCTGTTCCACAACAACAGGAACGGGACCTTCACGAACGTCACCCAGTCGGGCGGGATCCTGGACGAGTCCCAGAGCCACTCGGCGACGTGGTGGGACTACGACAACGACGGATGGCCGGACCTCTACGTCGCGAACGACTACGGCCATCCCGACCGGCTCTACCACAACAACCGGGACGGCACTTTCACGGACGTCCTGGACAAGGTGCTTCCGCACACCTCGTTCTCGTCGATGGGCGCGGACATCGGCGACGTGAACAACGACGGCTACGTCGACCTGCTGGTCGCCGACATGGCCGCCACGACCCACCGCGGCGACCAGCACATGCTGGCCGACGCCCGCGAGCGGACCGAGGAGGTGCCGGGCGTTGCCCCGAAGCTCCACCACAACGTGCTCCTCATGAACACGGGCACCGGCAAGTTCCGCGAGGCCGCCTACCTGGCGGGCATTGCGGCCACCAACTGGACCTGGACCGTGCGCTTCGCCGACCTGGACAATGACGGGCGCCTGGACCTCTTCATCACCAATGGCTTCCCGAGGGACCCGAGCGCGGACACCCAGGCGCGGATGATGCGCGTCGAGTCGCCTGCCGAGCGGGTGAAGATCATGTACTCGACGCCGCCGGAGGCCGAGGTGCACCTGGCCCTGAGGAACATGGGCGACCTGGACTTCCGTGACGCCAGCGAGGAATGGGGGGTCGCCAAGAGGGGCGTCGCCTTCGGGGCCGCGCTCGGCGACCTCTCCGGCGACGGCAACCTCGACATCGTCTACACGAACTACAAGAGCGGCGTCACGATCCTGCGCAACGACTGCGACTCGGGCCACGTCGTGAACGTCGACCTGCGCGGGACGGTGTCCAACCGCTACGGGATCGGGTCCACGGTGCGGGTGGAGAGCGCGCTCGGGGCGCAGACGCGGGTCCTCGAGCTCTCCCGCGGCTACATGTCGGCGAGCGAGCCCATGGTGCACTTCGGCCTCGGGGACGACACGGTCATCAGGCGCATGACGGTCACCTGGCCGAGCGGCCACGTGCAGGCCTTCGAGAACCTCGCCGTCGACCGGCGCTACACGGTCACCGAGCCCTCCCAGGCGATCCCGATCCCGCCGGAGCCGCCCAGGCGCCCCACGCAGTTCGCGGAGGTGAGCCAGTCGGCCGGGCTCTCGCTCGAGTCGAAGGAGGAGGACGTGGACGAGGTGAACGTCCAGCGGCTCCTGCCCTTCCGGCAGAACCCCCACGGCCCGGCGCTCGCCGTCGGCGACGTGTTCGGCGGCGGCGCGGACGACGTCGTCGTCGGCGGGACGACGCTCAGCACGCTGCGGATCCTGCGGGCGGGCCCGGGCGGGCAGTACACCCCGGCCGACGCGTCGGCGGCCGCGACCGGCGGCACGGTGGACGACGGGCCGGTCCTCCTCTTTGACTCGTCGGGCAACGGCCGCGAGGACCTCCTTGTCACGAAGGGCGGCAACTCGCTTCCCGCGGGGGCGCCCGAATACCAGCCGAGGCTCTACCTCAACGACGGGCACGGCTCGTTCACGGCGGCTCCGGACTCGGCGCTGCCTGCGCTCTCCATCAGCGCGGGGGCCGTCGCCGCCGCGGACTTCGACCACAGCGGCCGGCTCGGCCTCTTCATCGGGGCCCGGGTCCTCCCCGGCCAGTACCCGCTGCCCCCCCAGAGCGCGCTCCTCGCCAACCGGGGCGGCCGCTTCGAGGACGTGACCGGCTCCTTCGCCCCGGGCCTCCGGGATGTCGGGATGGTGACGTCCGCCCTCTGGACCGACGTCGACGGCGACGGGTGGCCGGACCTCCTCCTCACCCTCGACTGGGGCGAGGTGAAATATTTCCACAACAACCAGGGCAAGGGCCTCGAGGACTGGACCGACAGGGCCGGCTTCGCGGCGGCCGGGACCGGCTGGTGGACCACGATCGCGGCGGCGGACCTGAACGGCGACGGCCGGATGGACTACGTGGTCGGCAACGTCGGCCTCAACACGCATTTCAGGGCCGACGCCGCGCATCCCGCGCTCCTCTACTCCGGCAACTTCAGGGGCACCGGCACGCAGCTCATCGAGGCCTACTACCAGGGCGACACGCTCTACCCGTGGCGGACGAAGCGGGACCTCGGCGAGGCGATCCCCTCCATCCTCAGGAAATACCCGACCTTCGACTCGTACGGCCGGGCGTCGCTCCAGGAAATCGTCGGCGCGGACAAGCTCGCCAGGGCGAGGAAGTTCGCGGCGACGGAGCTGCAGAGCGGGGTATTCCTCTCGCAGCCCGACGGCACCTTCAGGTTCTCGCCGCTCGCCCGGATCGCGCAGATCTCGCCGCTCCAGGGGATGGTCGCCGGGGACTTCACGGGCGCCGGGCGCCCCGGCGTCTATGCCGTTCAGAACTCATTCGCGCCGGTGACCGCCATCGGCCGCTTTGACGGCGGCCTTTCCCAGCTCCTCGACGGCGACGGCCGCGGGGGCCTGCAGCCCGTGCCGCCCGACGAGAGCGGCCTCCTCGTCACCGGGGATGCGAAGGCCCTCGCCGTCCTCGACCTGGGGCACGACGGCTGGCCGGGCTTCCTCGTCACGAGGAACGACGACACGACGCTCGCCTTCCGCAACGGCGGCGTGGCGGGCCGCCACAGCTTCCGCGTCGTGCTGCGCGGACGGCTCGGCAATCCGACGGCGGTGGGCGCCCGCATCTCCGCCGTCTTCGGGGACGGCGCCCCGGAGACCCAGGAGGTCTACGCGGGATCCGGTTACTACAGCCAGTCCTCGGCTGCCTGCTATTTCGGCTACCCGGACGGGCGCGCCCCCACGGTCATCCGCGTCCGCTGGCCGGGCGGCGGCGTCTCCGAGCAGGCCTTCGCGCCCGCCCCGACGGTCGTGATCGCGGAGCCCGCGCGGTAGGCGCGGGACGCGGGCCTTTCCCGGGAGGCCGGCCGGGGACTTTCCCGGCGCCGGCGGACCCCCGCATGGGGCCGCGCCGCCCCCCTAAGGGCTAGCGGCTCCGGCGAACTTCTGCTTTCCTCGCCGCCATGCTCCCCGCGCCTTCGCCGCAAGATGCCGCGCGGGACGCCAAGGGGGCCGGGGAGCCGTCCGACCAGCAGACGCGCGTCTCGGACAAGATCGGCTTCGGCGAGAAGGTCGCGCTGGGCTCCGGCTACCTCGCGGTCTTCTACGGGAACTCGGGGGTGAAGAGCCTGGCCATCCCCGTCTACCAGATGGTCCTCGGGGTCAACCCCGCCGTGCTGGGGCTCGTCCTCGCGATCCCTCGCTTCTGGGACGCCGTCACCGACCCCGTGGTCGGCATGATCTCCGACAACTGGCACACCCGCTTCGGCCGCAGGCGGCCGCTCATCGTCGTCGGCGCCCTGCTCCAGGCGGCCGCCTTCGGGCTCATCTGGATGGTGCCCACGGGACTCAGCCAGACGAAGACGATCGCCTACCTCCTGGGGACTCTCGTCCTCTTCTACACGTGCTACTCCGTGTTCTCGGTCCCCCTGCTCAGCCTCACCTACGAGATGACGCCCGACTACCAGGAGCGGACCCGGGTCACCGCCTACGGGGGGTTCTTCCAGAAGATCGGCGAACTGACCTACAGCTGGATGTTCCTCGCCGCGAACTTGGCGATCTTCGGCGGCATGCTGGCCGGCCTGCACGCGGTCGGCTGGCTGATCGGGATCGTCGTCATGGGGCTTGTCGGGATGGTCCCGGCCTTCTTCGTGCGAGAGCGCTACTATGCGAGGGCATCCAAGCAGGAGCGGGTCAGGCTCCGGCCCGCGTTCCGCGCCGCATTCAGCAACCGGGCGTTCACGGTCCTCCTCAGCCTCACGGTGTGCCAGGTGCTGGCGGGGATGCTGGCCAGCAACATCGACTACTACCTCCTCGTCTACAAGATCTGCGGCGGCAACATCATCGAGGGGACGAAGTGGAAGGGCGTCCTCTCCTCGGCCTACGCGATCGTCGGGCTGCTCTCGATCGGCCCCATCAACTGGCTGGCCAACCGTTACGGCAAGCGGAACACGCTGAGCGCCGTCTTCGGCCTGGCGGCGGTGGGCTCGGTCGCGAAATGGTTCATCTTCGTCCCGGGCAACCCGTGGAAGATCATCCTGGACCCTATCCTCTGCGGGCCGGTCTGGACGGCCATCGCGGTGCTCACCCCCTCGATGCTCGCGGACGTCTGCGACGACGACGAGCTGAAGTACGGCCTGAGGCGCGAGGGCCTGATGGGCTCCCTCTTCTCCTGGGTGCAGAAGACCGGGACCGCGCTTTCCTTCTTCGCGGCGGGATTCGTGCTCCACATGATCGGCTTCCATGCCTCCCTCGGGGGCAACCAGCCCGAGGGCGCGATCCTGGGGATGCGCATCACGCTGGCCGGCTCGTCCACCGTGCTCTCGCTGGCGGCCATCTGGCTCCTCTACTACTACCCGCTCACGAAGAAGCGGGCCTATGAGATCCGCGACAGGCTCGAGGCCCGGCGCGGGAGGGTCGTCTCTACCTGACCGAGTTCCGCTCGACGAGCCGCACGGGGAGCATGACCCGCTTCTCCGTGATGCGTTGGCCCGTGGTCAGCTTGTCGATCATCTCCGCCGTCCGCTCAGCCATCTCCCGGAGCGGCTCCTCGATCGTCGTGAGGGGCGGGTTCACGAGGGAGGACACGCGCTCGTTCTCCCCGCCGATGATGGAGATGTCCTGGGGAACCTTGAGGCCCATGACGTAGGAGAGGACGTGCAGGCACTCGAGGGCCTCGAAGCTCGAGCCCGGCGCGTAGATGGCGTCGGCGCCCGCGCGGACGACCCGCGTGACGACCGACATGAGGTTGCTCTCCGGGCCGAAGAGCCAGCACCGCTGGTCGTCGACCGGGTAATCCGCCTCGGCGAGCGCCTTCTTGAATCCCTTCAGGCGCTCCGCGAACGCCGGGTAGTCCCCGCCCACGAAGCCGAGGTTGCGCTTGCCGTGCTCGATGAAGTGCTTCGCGGCCATGTAGCCCGCGCCATAGTGGTCCGAGCAGACGACGTACTCGTCCTTCGCCATGAGGAACTTGTCGAGGTGCACGACCGGCATCCGCTTCTCGAGCGTGACGACCAGCTCGCGGAGGGCCTTCGCCTCCGTGACGACCACGATGCCGTCGATGAACTTCGTCGGGAGCTCGGCCAGCGGGTCGATGGGCAGCAGGACGCCGATGTTGCGCCGCGAGAACGCGAACGACAGGTGGGCGGTCAGGGTGCCCGCGTAGCCGCCGAAGCGGTCGGGATACGTGGGCTCCGAGAGGATCGCCACCTCCCTGTTCCTGACCGAGGCCTGGGGCTTCAGGTTGAGGTCGGCAGCAGCCTTGAGCACGGCCTCGCGGGTCTCGGTCCGGACCCGGTCGCGGTTGTTGAGGACGCGGCTGACGGTGCCGGGCGAGACGTTCGCTATGCGCGCTAGGTCGTAGATGGTGGCCCGCTTGCCCGCCTTCCGCGGCGCGTCCCCGTCCTGGGCCGGGCCCTCCTTGTGCTTGCTCATCGCGGGGCCCTGCGGATCGCGCGGAACCCGCCGCGCGCGGCCGCGCTCATCCGTGGGGAAGGGTATGTCATTGGGACACGGGAGCTGATCGGGTTTCGGGGCGGGACGCAAACAGTTCAATCACTCCCGGTGCTCCCACAGCGTCACACGGGAGACCTTATCAAAGGGGGGGTAGAACATGAAGGCCCCCGTCACCAGCTCGATCCGGCCGTCGTTGAAGAGGTCCGCGGCCTTGACGACGATGAGGTGGGTCGGCTCGTGGGCCAGCACCCGGGGCGTGAAGTGCTCGCTGCCGTCGTTCTCGAAGCACATGAGGGACACCGCCGCCGGGTTCGTCCAGTCGTTGAAGCCGCTGCAGGCGACTATGTCCTGCCTGCCGTCGCCGCGAAGGTCCGCGACCACCGGGCTGAAGGCCCCGGGAAAGTCGCCCACCCTGTGGAACACGAACCTTCCGCCGCCCTTGTTCTCGAGCCACTGCACGCCGTGCCAGGGCCTCGAGCCGGGGGTCGCGTAGTCGAAGCCGTCGCCGTTCGTGTAGACGATGTCCGGCCTGCCGTCCCTGTTCACGTCGGCGATGCAGAGGCCGCTGCTCCCGTAGTCCTTGTTGGTCGAGCCGTAGAGCACGCGGTCGCGGAAGTTGCCGTCGCCGTCGTTGAAGAACGCGTGGACCTCCTCGGAGTCCTGCGAGACAAGGGCCACGATGTCCATCCTGCCGTCGCCGTTCAGGTCGACGGCGGGGGCGTGGATCGTCCCGGGAAGGTCCAGGAGCTGGTGGCTTTTCCACTGGCCGCCGCCCAGGTTCTCCATCCAGCGGACCTCCCCCTCGTAGTAGCCGAACTGCCCCACGACGAGGTCGAGCCTGCCCGAGTGCGTGAAGTGGGCGGCCTGCACGTAGGTGACGCGGGCCACGTTGCTGAGGAGCACGTGGTTCGTGAAGTGGTTGGTGCCGTCGTTCTCCAGGACCACGACGGAGCCGATCTTCTCGTTGTCGGGCGGGATGACGCCCATCGAGGACACGAGCACGTCCAGGTGCCCGGTGCCGCGGAGGTCCGCCACCTCGACGTGCGCGGGCCCGGCGACCGGGCCGCCGATGTCCTCCTCCTCGAAGACGCCGAGGCGGACCTGCCTGATCCACGACACCCTGTTGCGCCGGCCGTCGCAGACGATGATGTCCTTGAGGCCGTCGCCGTCCAGGTCGGTGACGAGGAGGTCCGTGATCCACGGCTGGCCCTCGGCCGGGCGGCCGATCGGGCGCGGCTTGTAGAAGTCCGGCCCGAGCGGCGCGTGCTGGAGCACCTGCCGCCTGCCGGCGGGGGCGGCGGCGGGCGCCGCGGGCGGCGCCTGCCTCGAGCAGGCGCAGGCGAGCGCCGCGGCGGCCAGGATGGCGCGCGCCCTCATGGGGAATCCCCCGCGCCGTCAAGGCGGCTGCGAAGGGCCTCCCGCAGGCGGGAATCGCCTTCCGGCGTCAGCGAGAGGGCGAGCCTCCATTTCTGGGCCGCCAGGGCCGCGTCGCCCTTCTTGTAGGCGACGTCGCCCCAGCTGAGGAACACCGTCGGGTTCGACGGCTGCAGGGCGGCCAGCCCGCCGAGGGCCTGCGCCGCCTCGTCCAGCTGCCCCGCGGCCGCGCAGATCGCCGCCTTGGCGGCGTATGCATCCGGGACCCCGGGCTCCAGGCGCTCGGCCTTGTCCGCCCAGCCCGCGGCCCGCGTGCCGCTGGGGTCGGAGTCCCTTGCGGCGGCGAGGTAGGCCCGGTAGAGCGACGCCGTCACCTGCGCCGCGGCGTCCGGTCGCAGGTCCGGCGACCGGAGCGCCTCCTCCAGGGGGGGGACGGCAAGCGCGGCCTGGCCCTTCCCAACGAAGTACTCGCCGAGCAGCGCGCGCGACGGGACGTCCGCCGGGTAGCCGTCGGCGACGCGCTGCAGGCGACGCGCCGCGGCGTCACGCTCGCCCGATGACCAGAGTATCCTCGCAAGGCTCATGTTTGCGCTCCTCAGGTCGGGCTGGCGCTGCAGGAGCTTCTCCAGGAGGGGCCTGGCGGCCGCGGTCTCGCCGGCCTTCCCGGCGACATCCGCATAGACCATGAGGAGCGACACCGAGTCCGGCCGCTTCGCGTAGGCCGACGCCAGGAGCGCCGCCGCCTCCCGCGTCCGCCCGAGGGCCAGCAGCGACTGCGCCATGAAGGGGCAGATCCGCTCGGGGTCGCCGCCCTTGTCGAGCGCGCGCTTGTACTCCTCCACGGCCTCGGCGTCGCGGTGCGAGCGCGCGAGGGACCATCCCTCCACGAACTGGGGTATCGGGTTCGAGGGGTCGACCTCCCCGACCCGCTGCATGAGCGGCTCGGCGCGCTCGATGGCCCCCGAATTGAAGTACTCCTCGAACTTCAGGGAGAGGCGCTGGATGTCGTAGCAGCGGGGATAAAGGTCGTCGACCCACGGGTTGGGGACGGCCTCCTCCGGCTTCTGCCGGCTGAGGAGCGTCATCCTCGCCTCGCCGGCCTTGTCGCCGCGCCGGCCGAGGATCTCCGCGTACAGGCCCGCCCCCGAGGCGTTCTCGGGGTGGGCGCCCATCAGGCGGCCCAGCTCAGCCGCGGCCGCGTTGTCGTCGCCGTCCTGGAGCTCGACGCGCGCCAGCCCGAACATCGCCTGCGGCTGGTCGGGCTGGGCCGCCAGGACCGCGCGGTAGGCCGCGCCAGCCCCGTCGGGGTCCCCCGTCTTGTAGAGGCAGTCCGCAAGCTCCAGCCGCGGCGCCAAGACCCGTGGGTCCAGGCGGATCGTCGCCTGGAGTTCGGACTTCGCGCCCTCGAGATCGCTCTTCGCCTGCGCGATCATGGCCAGGTAGTAGTGGTCGCGGGCCGACAGCGAGCGCGAGAGGGGCGCGACCCGGTAGCACGCCGACGCCTCGTCATAGAGCCCGTTCGCAAGGTAGAGGGCGGCGAGCTCCCTCACGCTGTCGGCCCCCCGGGAGGAGGCCCTCCCGTATGCGGCAACGAGCGCCGCGTCGAATGACGCCGGCAGCGCGGGGTGCCGCGCGTAGGGGGGAAGACCCGGCCCCCGCGGCCTCACGGCAATGACGGCCGCGGAGGCTGCGGCGAGTGCCGCGGCGGCCGCGCAGAGCTTCAGCGTCCCCGTGAATTTCACGCGGGCCACACTGGTTCATGCGGGGCCCGGGCACAAGGCCCGGCCCCGCGCGAGGGGCGGGCACGCGCGGGCCCGGCAAAGCAAAAACCCTCCCGGACGAAATCCGGCGAGGGTTCCTGCACCGGGCCGCCCTGAAGGCGGTGCCGTTTTACCCCTAAGCCTAAAATTTGAGCTCAGTCGTGAAGTAATAGGTTCGCGGGGGCACGATCGTGAAGAGCTGGTGCGTGCCGTCGGAGTTCGCCGCAATCGGCTGGTATCCGCCGCTTGTCTCCAGGTTGTCGCCCTCGAGCCTGAAGGAGAGGATGTACCTGTCGCGGTAGATGGGCCGCGCGTAGGTGAGCCACACCTCGACGCTAGTCTGCGAGGGCGTCGTGTAGGGATGGGCGAGGTCGAGGCCCGTCACGGCGCCCGACGAGTTCTCGATCACCGGGTCGCCGATGATCGTCTTGTCCAGGTACCTGAGGCCCGTGCCGACCCCGAGGCCCTTCACGACACCCTGGTCGAAGGTGTAGTTGGTGACGAGGGAGCCCTTCCACTTGTGGAGGTCCTGCGACGGCTGCCCGTTGGCGGCCTGGTAGGCGATGAAGGGCCCGATGACCTGGTCGTTGAACACCTGCTGGCCTGTCTCCGGGCACCCGCACCAGTCCTGCGTGGTCGTGTACTTGCCGTTCCAGATTCCGTTCTGCTGCCAGTAGGCGATGCGGCCGTTGATGAACGTCGTGAGCGCGGGGGCGATGTTGGACTCCTCAGCCTGCTCGCGCGTCACGGTGCCGAATATCCTCCAGTTGCGGGTCACGTTGTAGGTGAGCTCGAACTCCATGCCCTTGGAGAGCTGGCTCGAGGTGTAGGCGTTGGCCAGCTGGGCGTCGCCAGTGGTGATCCCCGGGGCAAGCCCCGACTGGTAGTTCGCGACGCCCGCCTGCTGGGCGAGGTCGTAGTAGGCGCCGTTGCCGTTCTCCCCGTTCTTCTGGAGGAGGAGGAAGGGAAGCGTCCACTGGACGAGCGGGAAGTTGACCGTCGCGTCGGCCGCGTTGCCGGCGACGCTGGTGAACCAGTCGATCTTGGCGTTCAGCCGGCCGCCAAGGAGGTCGACCGAGATGAACCGGTCGCGTGTCGTCCCCGTCGGGTCGGGCGTCGGGTTGCCCTGCAGGTCGATCGAGCCCGCGTTCGGGATGAAGTTCTGCGACTGGTTGTAGCCGACGGACAGCCAGCTCAGGTCGATGTTGTGGAACTTTGGCCCGTGCAGGACGACGCCCGCCGTCTTCGTCTGCGCCTGGACGGTGCTGAGCGACGACGCAAACTCGTTGGAGGGGAGCGGGACGATCTGGCCGGAATTCGCATCCGCCGCGCTGCCGGCGAATCCCGCCTGGTCCTTGTCGCGCCGCAGGCCGAAGGTGCCAACCGCCAGGTCGTCAAGCAGGTACCCCTGGAGGACGAAGGCCGAGGTGGAGAGTTTCGTGATGTCCTTCTCCTCCTCCTTGAGCGCGTAGAAGGTGGAGTAGCTGTTCGTCGTGACGCCCGTGGCGGACGTGAACGGGGCGTTCGAGTAGAGCGTCGGCGCGTTCGCGACGCTCGACTGGAAGTAGTTGTTGGCCGGTGTCCCGCCCGTGTAGGTGAAGACGCCGGGGCCGGAGCCCGTGTTGGTCCCGACCCCATCCTGGTTGGCGTCGTAGTCGACGAAGTCGTTCGTCGTCCTGCGGTTCTCGAGGAACCCGGTGGCCGTGTAGCGGCCGAGCCACTTGTTGTACTGCTTCAGGTCCAGGTCGTAGGTCGCCGTCGCGCGCGCCACTGTGTTGCGCGAGTAGGTGGCGTTCTGGTTGTCCAGCCCCGAGAAATACATCATCGTGTTGCCGAAGTTCGGGTTGGACGCCCCCCAGGGCAGCGTCGGGTTGATGTCGATCATGTCGGCGACGAAGTCCGGGCGCCCGAGGTTGAGTTCGCTGTAGTCGGCGATCTCGTGGACGAGGGCCACGTTGACGTTGAAGTTCGGGAACAGCTCCTGGTCCGCGGAGACCTCGAAGGTCTCGAGCGTGTTGCGCTGGACGGTCCCGTTGGTGTTCAGGTCGTGCCAGTTGCCGTACTCGTTGTTCGCCATGCGCAGCGGCTGCCACAGCGCGACGCCGGACAGGTTCTGCTGCTGGTACTCGTAGAGGGAGGCGTTCTCGTAGGATGCGATGTACTGGCCGTTCGCGCCGAGGAACGTGTTGGGGAACTCGGGGCCGGTGCCGCCGTTGGCCTCCTGGTAGAACGAGGCGTTGGTTCCCGGGATGGCGACCGTCCCGGCAATGCCTGTCCCACCGCCCGCGGGCGCCGGCGGCAGGGGCTTGCCGAGCTGGAGCCACTGGGTGATGTCGTCCTCGGGCGTGTACGTCGAGGGAAGGTGCTCATGGACGTCGGCGTCCTCAAAGGAGGCGTGGATGACCGTCTTCTTGAAGGGCTTGAAGGTGCCCGCGACGTAGTAGCGCTTCTCGTTGTCGAAGGAGGGCTTTTCCTCAAAGGCGCCCTGCTTGTCGAGGAGGGCGACGCGGAACGCCAGCATCCCGGGGATCGCCACGATGTTCGCGTTGAACGTCTCGCGCTGGTCGCCCCAGCTGCCGAAGCGGTAGGCGGCGTCATAGCTGTTCTTCTCGAGGCCGGCGACCTGCGGCGAGAAGTTGATGATGCCCGCGGGCGAGCCCAGGCCCGCGAGGATCGAGTCGGCGCCGCGGACGATGGTGATCGAGTCGAGGTTGTAGGTGTCGAAGCCGAGCGACTGGGAGCTGTACCCCGTCACGACGTCGGACAGCGAATAGAAGTAGTCGCGCGTGTAGTCGAACGGCGCCAGGCCGCGGCCACGCGTGTTGCCGTAGGCGTTCTGGGCGTCGTTGTCGCTCGTGCGGCCGAGCTGCGGCGTGTTGGACTGGTACTCGTTCGAGCCCTCGGTACCTACCTCGTAGGTGAGGATGTCCTGGACGTCGACGGCCCCGATGTCGTTCATGAAGTCCTTCGTCACGACCGAGATTGGTCCCGCGATGTCGGAGAGGTTCGTGTTGATGCGGCTCCCGGCCAGCGTGTTGGTCGCCCGGTAGCCCGTGTCCTGGGTTGAGTTGACCTCGAACGGCGAGAGGACGACCGGCTGTTCGGAGCCCGGGTTCGCCTCGGTCGTCGACGACGTGGTCGTTGTCGTCGTCGTGGTGGTTTCCGGGCTGGTGGTCTGCGCGCGCATCGAGGGAAGCAGCGCCGAGAGCGCCGCCGCCGACACGAGAGAGGCGAGCTTGGTCTTGGTTAGGGTAGCTTGCATTTCTTAGTCGCTGATACGTAACAGGTAATATCCGAACACAATAAGGTCGGAGTGGGTGGTAGGATGTTGGGGCGGAACGCGACAAGCCAGGGGCAGGTCGCGGAAAGGACGGGGCAAGACGAAGATGAGCGTGGTAAGCAGCCTCAATGTGTCAACAGTTTTTCACACAGTAAAACATTTTGCTTTTTAAAGACGTATGTCTCACCAGACCTGCCTGTCCCCTCAGGGCGCCGCCAGGGTGACGCTCGCGGACTTGCCTGCCATGTCGTGGCGCGTCAGCGAGCCGTCGGGCCAGCGCACATCGGCGCCGACCGGCGGGTCAGCCTCGGTCCATCCGAAGAAGCACGCGGGCGATGACTGCGAGAAGTAGCCCGAGCCCGCGTGCGCCTCCGCGGCCTGCACGGCGCCGCTTCGAAGTCGCAGGCGGACGCCCGCGCCGATTCCCGCCAGATTTCCCGGGCGCCAGCGAAGGCGGATCGCGAGGGAATGCCGGCCGCCGGCGCCGCGGTTCTTGAAGGCGAGCGTGGAGCTGTCGTTGCGGGAGACGAGGAGGTCGGGCCAGCCGTCGCCGTCGAGGTCCGTGACGGCGAGCGCCTTGGCGTCGCCGGGGACGACGATCCCGCTTGCCGCCGGCGGCACGGGAGTGAAGCCCCCCTT
>DASXEV010000025.1:0-1509 GCA_036489955.1 Opitutaceae bacterium | reverse complement strand
GGGTGTGTCAAGTTAACGGTGGAACTGGTTTTTGGTTGTTAGCCTCGGCCTGCGGTGAGGCGGCCGTCGAAGGCGATGTCGAAGGCGTTCAGGGCGGCCTTCCACCGGTTGGTCCACCGCTGGCGGCCCTTCCCGGTCGGGTCCAGGCTCATCAGTGCGAGGTACAGGCACTTGAGGGCGGCCTGCTCGGTCGGGAAGTGGCCGCGGGCGTTCACCGCTCTCCTGAGGCGCGCGTTTATAGACTCGATGGCATTTGTCGTGCAGATCACCGTCCTTATCTCGTTGTCGAACTGCAGGAACGGGGTGAATTCCGCCCAGGCGTTCTCCCAGAGCCGGATCATGGCCGGGTAGCGCTTCTCCCATTTCCCGGAAAACTCCGCGAAGGCGTCCAGTGCGGCCGCCTCGGACGGCGCCGTGTAGACGGGCTTGATGTCCTTAGCGACCTGAGCCCAGTCTCTCTTTGACGCGTATTTGAACGTATTTCGCAGGAGGTGCACAATGCATGTTTGCACGATCGTCTTCTCCCAGACGGAGTTCACGGCGTCGGGAAGCCCTTTCAGCCCGTCGCAGACGAGCATGAGGACGTCTTTGGTGCCGCGGTTCTTGATCTCCGACAGGACGCGGAGCCAGAACGTGGCGCCCTCCCCGTCACCGTGCTCCCCGGCCCACAGGCCCAGCACGTCCCTGTTCCCGTCGGCCGTGACGCCCAGGGCCAGGTAAATCGGCCGGTTGGCGACCTGGCCCTCGCGGATCTTCACCTGGATCGCGTCGACGAACATCACCGCGTAAACCGGCTCCAGCGGCCTGCTCTGCCATTCCGTCATTCCCTCCATCACCCGGTCGGTGATAGCGGTGATGGTCTGCTTCGAGACTTCCGCGCCGTAAACCTCCTCCAGGTGCGCGGATATCTCCCCGTGGGTCAGCCCTTTAGCGGAAAGGGAGATGACCATGTCCTCGACCCCGGAAAGACGCCGCTGCCTTTTAGCGACGATCTTCGGCTCGAAAGCCGGCTCCCGGTCGCGCGGCACCGAGATCTCCACCGGCCCGGTCTCGGTCAAGACCGTCTTCGAACGGTGCCCGTTCCGTGAATTTCCGCCGTCATGGCCCTCGGCGGCGTGCTTTGAATAGCCGAGGTGAGAATCCATCTCGCCTTCCAGCGCGCCCTCGATCACCATCTTCGTCAGCCGGCCGAGCAGGCCGCCCTCGCCGGCCAGCTTCAGCCCGCCCTCGCGCGCCCGCTCGGTCAGCTCGCGGACCAGCTGCTGCTCCGACGGCGAGAGCTCCGCCGCGTCCGTCACCACGTCAGTCATCCGGTGTCCCCTTAATTACTCTGAGTTACACCGTTGAAATTACACTCCCCTGCGGCGGCCGCGGCCGCGGCCCGCAGGACGTGATCGTCATCCGGGCCGAGCCGGATCCGCCACTGGTCATAGAGGGGACTGGCCAGGTCGTAAGCGGCGCGCTGATCGCCACGGCGAATCAGGTACCAGGCAACTCCGAGGGCTACGT
>DASXEV010000049.1:0-6670 GCA_036489955.1 Opitutaceae bacterium | reverse complement strand
ACTTCCTGAGGCGCTGGGGCCGCAACTACCGCTACATGGTGGTCCTGGACGCGGACTCGGTCATGACCGGGGACGCCCTCGCCAGGCTCGTCACCATGATGGAGGAGAACCCGACGACGGGGATGATCCAGACCGCGCCGCGCGTGGTGCGCGGCGTCTCCCTCTACTCAAGGCTCCAGGCCTTCGCGAACCGCCTCTACAGCCCGCTCTACCTGGCGGGCCTCAATTACTGGCAGCAGCACGAGGGCAACTACTGGGGCCACAACGCCATCATCCGCGTCCAGCCGTTCATGGAGCACTGCTCGCTGCCCCAGCTGCCCGGCAACGAGCCCTTCGGCGGGAGGATACTCTCCCACGACTTCGTCGAGGCTGCGCTGATGCGCAAGGCCGGCTGGGGCGTCTGGCTCGCGCACGACGTCGAGGGCAGCTACGAGGAGGGCCCGCCGAGCCTCATCGAGAGCGCGAAGAGGGACAGGCGCTGGTGCCAGGGCAACATCCAGCACACATGGCTCCTCACCGCGAGGGGGTTCCGGCCCGCGAACCGCTTCCACCTGCTGATGGGGGTGATGGCGTACGTCTCCTCCCCCCTCTGGCTGCTCTTCCTCATCCTGAGCACGTGGGAGATGTGGGGGGAGTCGGCGGCGGGGGCCGCCGACGCGGGCGGCCCCGTGCAGACGTCCGTCTTTGGGTACCAGGTGGCCATCCCCGAGGCGCTGACCCTCTTCTCCCTGACGATGCTGCTCCTCTTCCTGCCGAAGTTCGCGAGCGTCGTGGCGCTCCTGGGCCGCGGGGACGAGGTCGCCCAGTACGGCGGGCGCTGGCGGCTCGCGGCCAGCGCCTTCCTGGAGACCCTGGGCTCGATGCTGCTGGCCCCGGTCAACATGATGTTCAACACGAAGTTCGTCCTCTTCACCCTCCTTGGCCAGGGGGTCGGCTGGGTGGCCCAGAAGCGCGCGGCGGACGAGGACGGCACGGACTGGCGCGAGGCCATCATCACCCACGGGACCTCGGCCGTGTTCGGCATCATCTGGGGGGCCTCGTCGCTGGTCCTCATCCCCGCCTACCTCGCCTGGCTGACCCCCGTCCTTGCGGGCCTCGTCCTCTCGATACCCATCTCGATCTTCCTCAGCAAGGCCACCTTCGGGCGCCGCGCGAGGGAGATGGGCATCTTCCTCACTCCCGAGGAGACGGACCCGGCCCCGGAGCTGCGCCTGCTGGAGCACAACCTCGCCGAGTGCCAGCGGCACCTGCCCCCCTTCGAGCCCCTGCGCGCCGACTACGGCCTCATGCAGGCCGTCCTCGACCCGTACATCAACGCGATGCACGTCGCGCTGCTGCGCCAGCGCAGGACGGGCCCGGTCGCCAGGGAATGGTTCGTGTCCCTCCAGAACCGGCTCCTGCGGGAGGGGGCGGCCAGGCTGACCGAGCGCGAGAAGATGGCGCTCCTCCTGGACCCCGAGTCGATGATCAGCCTCCACCGCGAGCTCTGGAGCCTGCCCTCGGACGCGCTGGCCGAGTGGTGGCGCCTGGCGATGCGCCAGTACAACGTCCTCGCGGCCGTGCCCAGCACCGGCCTCTACCGCTAGGCCCCCCTAGGCGGACAGCTTCCTCAGCTCGTCGGAGGCGCGCACGAACTGCGCCTCGCAGTCGGCGATCATGGGGCCCACGCCGGCCAGGCCCTCCCTCTTCGACATGAACTCCATGCGCTCCGCGATGGACCTGACGAGCGAGGCCCCGATGTTCGCCGAGCTCCCCTTGATCGTGTGGGCGGCCCTCGTGAAGGCCTGGACGTCGCCCGAGGCCAGCGTCGACTTCAGGTCGGCGATCCGCTTGGGCGTGTCCTCCATGTAGATCCCGACGATCTCCCGCAGGAACTCGCCCCCGTCGCCGGGGTTGAGCTCCCTCAGGTTCGAGATGGCGTCGTTGTCGATTGGGGATTGGTCGCTCACGTGTGGATCGGGTTGGGGGTTGGCTTGCGTCAGGTGGCCCACTCAAAGGACGTGTTGGCCTCGATCTCGGAAATGGTCGTCATGCCCATCAGGACCTTCTTCAGGCCGTCGTAGCGTAGGGGCCGGTAGCCGACCTTGGCCGCGGCCTTGGTGATCTCCTGGACGCTCCGCCCCTCGGAGATGAGGGCCCGGACCTCGTCGGTGATGAGCACGAGCTCATGGATGGCCACGCGGCCCTTGTAGCCCGTGTTGCGGCACTTGGCGCAGCCCCTGCCGCGGTAGAACAGGACGTCCTCCACGCCCTCGTCCTTGAAGTACTTCGCGAGCATCTCCTTCGACGGCGAATACGCCTCCTTGCAGTTCTCGCAGATGCGGGCGGCGAGCCTCTGGGCGAGGACGCCGATCACCGAGGGGGCCACCATGTAGGGCTCGACGCCGATCTCGATGAGGCGGGTGATCGCCTGCGGCGCCGAGTTCGTGTGGAGGGTGGCGAAGACGATGTGGCCCGTGAGCGCCGCCTCCGTCGCGATCTTCGCCGTCTCGAGGTCGCGGATCTCGCCGATCAGGATGGCGTCCGGGTCCTGGCGCATGAGCGCCCGCAGCAGCGTGGCGAACTTCAGGTCGATCGTGTGGTTCACCTGGCTCTGGGTGACCCCGTCCAGCTGGATCTCGATCGGGTCCTCGATAGTCGAGATGTTGACGTCCGGCGTGTTGATCTCGTGCAGGGCCGAGTAGAGCGTCGTCGTCTTGCCGGAGCCCGTGGGGCCCGTGACGAAGATGATCCCGTTCGGGTTCTGGATCAGGCGGCGGAAGGGCTGCAGGATGCTCTGGGACATCTGCATCTTCTCCAGCGTGATCATCGACTTCTTGCCCGACATCGCGAGGATGCGGATGACGACCTTCTCGCCGTAGGCGGACGGGATCGTGGAGACGCGGAAGTTGGCCGTCTGGTTGCCGACCGGCAGGGAGAAGCGCCCGTCCTGGGGGATGCGCGTCTCGGCGATGTCCAGGTTGCACAGGATCTTGATGCGCGAGACGAGCGCCTTGTGGATCTTCCTCGAGTAGGAGAGGATCTCCCGCAGGTTGCCGTCGATGCGGAAGCGGATCCTGCAG
This sequence comes from Opitutaceae bacterium, assembly GCA_036489955.1. Lineage (GTDB taxonomy): Bacteria > Verrucomicrobiota > Verrucomicrobiia > Opitutales > Opitutaceae > Palsa-1447. Next base: position 3,608 of record DASXEV010000049.1, on the reverse strand, counting down.
CTGATCTCCTGCGCCTCCATGTGGATGTCGGTCGCCCGCTCCCTCATCGCGAAGTAGACGATCTCGTCGACGATCTGGATGAGGGCGTTGTTCTCGGCCAGCTGGACCATCTTGTCGCCGGCCTGGTCGAGGTTGTCGAAGAGGTTGGAGCGCTCGAGCTGGCCCAGGCTGTCCTCGAGGCGCTCCTCGTTCGAGTAGTGGATCGCGATCGAGTCGTCGACCTCCCGCGGCAGCGCGAAGACCGGGCTCACGGGTATCCTGGCGATCTGCCCCAGGCGCTTCGCCGTCTCCTGGTCGTCGGGCGAGGACATCGCCACCGTGAGCACCCCGTTGAAGATGTACAGGCCGATCGCCCGGACCTTCTTCGCCACCTCGAGGGGTATCTTCTCGATCGCGTCGTCCGTGATCACCGAGACGAACGGGTCGACGTAGGCGACGTTCATCCCGTCGGCCCAGAAGCGGCAGGCGTCGTCCTTGGCGAGGATCTTCGAGTCGATGACCGCCTGCACGATGTCAGGGCTGTCGCCGTGGCGCTCGGCGAGCGCCGCCAGCTCGTCCTCGCTCCCGAACTTCGGGATGGCGCGGACCCTGCCCAGGAATGCCTCAAGTCTTGGGCTTTGCACGTGCGGGCTTCCTTGCCTTGAAGAGCTTGCCGATCTCGGCCTGGTCCAGCTTCTCCATGGCGAAGGTGGCCGAGCCCTTCTCGGCGTCTATCTCCGCCAAGATCTCGACGAGGGAATAGCGGACCTCGGCGAGCACGCCGCTCTTCGCGGCGGGCGCCTTCTGCTCCCCCTCCGCGCTCACTTGGGCTCCTCCCCGGGCTCCGCGTCCTCGAAGCAGCTGTCGATCGTCTCCGCGAGCGCCCGGCCGATCTCCTCCGGCGGGGCGTCCTTGCGGATGTAGTTCGCCGCGCCGAGGTTCACGGCCGTGTCGATCGTCTGCCGGTTGGCGAGCGAGGTGAGCATCACCACGACGCAGTTCTCGTCCACCTCCTTCAGGGCCTTCAGCGTCTCCAGGCCGTCCATGACGGGCATGTTGACGTCGAGCATGACGAGGTCCGGCCGCACCTTCTTGAAGAGCTCGATGGCCTCGCTCCCGTTCGGCGCCTCGTAGATCCTGCTTATCCCGAGGTGCCGCAGCAGGAGCGAGATGAACTTCCTGATGTGGGCCTCGTCGTCGACGAGCATGATGCTCCCGGTGAAGTTCATTTCGGGAGGGGCAGGCTGACGAAGAACTCGGCCCCGCTGCCGCCTATGTTGGAGTAGCCGATGGTGCCGTTGTGGGCCTCCACGATCTTCCGGCAGATGGCGAGGCCGAGGCCCGTGCTCTTCTCGCCGCCCGTCGGTATTGAGGAGAGCCGGCCGTAGTCCTTGAAGAGCTTGTGGCGCTCGTTGTCCGGGATGCCCGGGCCGTTGTCGCGCACGGCGAAGCCGGCGGCGTCCGCGTCCGAGTGGACGATGACCGTGATTACGGAGCCCTTCGGCGAGTACTTGACGGCGTTGCTGATGAGGTTGTCGACGACCTGCTTCATCTTGTCGCGGTCCACCTCCACGATCGGGTCCTTCTCGGTCCTCACCATCTCGATCCGGGTGCTCTTCTTCGCGGCCTCCATCCGGCTCAGGTGCACCGAGCGCTCGACCAGCTCGGCAATGCTGGTCGCGGCCTTGTTGAGCTTCAGGTGGCCCGCCTCGATGGTGGCGACGTCGAGGAGCTCGTTGACCAGCTGGAGCATCGACTGGCTGGCGGCGTGGATCGTCCTGATGATCTCCTTCTGCTCGCCCGTCAGGACCCCGATGGCGTCCTCGTCCATGAGCTCCGCCAGCCCGCGGATCGAGGAGAGGGGGTTGCGCAGGTCGTGGGCGCACATGCCGAGGAACCGGTCCTTCGCCAGGTTCGCCTTGCTGAGCTGGGCGACCAGGTCCTTCTGCTGCTCGACCAGCTGCTGGTTGCTGAGGTGGGTGCGGATCCGCGCCACGACCTCCTTCGGCCGGAACGGCTTGGCCAGGTAGTCGACCCCGCCGGCGTCGAAGCCCATGACCACGTCGTCGGCCTCGCTCTTCGCCGTGACGAAGATGACCGGCGCGCACTTGTCCCCGTACGTCTTCTTCAGCGTGCGGCAGGTGGTGAAGCCGTCGATCCCGGGCATCATGACGTCGAGCAGGACCAGGTTAGGCTTGAACGCCGCGTAGACCTCCAGGGCCTGCTCGCCCGACGAGGCCTCGGCGATTTCGTAACCCTCGTGCCTTAAGATACCTCCTATGATCCGCAGGTTGATCCTGTCGTCGTCAACCGCGAGGATCCGTCGACCTTTCAGATCGATGGTCGGTGGCTCAGTTACGTCGTCCATTCAGCGTCTTTCCGGGATGATCCATCGGCGCGACAGCTCATGCCAGAGAAAAGCATTGCGTAGAAGTCCCACCCGGCTGGCAAGTACATCGCATCACAAAATCGGGATATGTTGATATTTGACTTGCCTTACCCCGGCCCGGGGCCGTTCGCTTGCGGCACCACACATGTCTAAGTCATTCGTCTTTTCCTCCGAATCCGTGGGCGAGGGGCATCCCGACAAGGTCGCGGACCTCATCTCGGACAGCGTCCTCGATGCCTGCCTCGAGCAGGATCCCAAGAGCCGCGTCGCCTGCGAGACCCTGGTGAAGTCAAACCAGGTGGTGATCGCCGGCGAGATCACGACCAAGGCGAGGATCAACTACGAGAAGGTCGTGCGCGACGCCGTGCGCGACATCGGCTACGTTCACGACGACGACGTCTTCCACTGCGACAAGGTCTTCATCCACAACCTGCTGACGCGCCAGTCGCCCGACATCGCCCAGGGCGTCGACGCGAAGGGCGCCGACGGCAAGGAGACGGCGGAGCAGGGCGCCGGCGACCAGGGCCTCATGTTCGGCTACGCCTGCAACGAGACGCCCGAGATGATGCCGACGGCGATCATGTTCGCCCACCGCCTGGGGCGCGAGCTCACGAAGGTCCGCAAGGCGGGCGTCGTCGGCTGGCTCCGCCCGGACGCGAAGTCGCAGGTCTCGATCCGCTACGAGAACGACCGGCCCGTGAAGGTCGAGAACGTCGTCATCTCGACCCAGCACACGCCGAACGTGAAGCACGGCGCCATCCGCGATTTCCTGATCGACTACGTCATCCGCAAGGTGATCCCGGCCTCGATGATGGACCGCTCGACGAAGTTCCTCATCAACCCCACGGGCCGGTTCGTCGTCGGGGGGCCCGAGGGCGACTCCGGGCTCACCGGGCGCAAGATCATCGTCGACACCTACGGTGGCGCATCGCGGCACGGTGGCGGCGCTTTCAGCGGCAAGGACCCGTCGAAAGTCGACCGCTCGGCTGCCTACGCCATGCGTTGGGTTGCCAAGAATGCTGTCGCCGCGGGTCTCGCGGACCGTCTCGAGGTTCAGGTGGCATACGCCATCGGTAAGGCGTCGCCGGTCGGCCTGTATGTCGAGACCTTCGGCAGCGGTCACGTCGACGACGAGACCATCATCAAGGCCATTCGCGAGGTCTTCGACCTGCGTCCGGCGAGTATCATTCGTGAACTCGACCTGTTGCGCCCGATCTATGCCCAGACGGCAAGCTACGGT
>DASXEV010000043.1:0-1760 GCA_036489955.1 Opitutaceae bacterium | reverse complement strand
AAGCTCGACGGCATGCCTTGAGTACTCGTGGGCGACAATCCATCCATCACGCCAACTCCTCCGCCCGGACTCCGTGAGCAATCCGCAAGGCGCCACCGTCGTGATGCCTCGCGCTGGCCGTCCTGAGCTAGGTTATGGCGTGCGCGACCGGCCCCGGACATCCGGGCCAAAGCAAGTCAGGCTGGTCGCGTCTCGTCAGTCCGCCCAGCGGAGTACGGCCTGCCTCTCGTCTTGGGGGAGTAGCCCGCCCATTGGCGACACCTCGCGCATCTCGATGGAGCGGCCAAGATCGCCGCGCACATCCTGGGCGTCACAGCCCATCCGACCGGGACTTAGGCTGCCCGGCAGTCGCGCAACCTCCTGATGGACCCAAGGGAGCGGCCGCCGGGTTCAAGTTTCTGGTCGCGCGGCCGGTCAGGCGCTAAATGGATTGACACGCTCAGTCCGTGGGGACATCATGTACGCAGTACATGTATTACGTACATGACGTTAGGCCTGCACGTCCATGAACGGAGAAAGATGAATGCCGACTTCGAGGTCCGTGACCTGGACCCCACCGCGAACTTGGGGATCAGGGCCCGGTGGTCCTGGCGCCGGGCGGAGCGAAGGGCGGTCGCTGAACATGAGCGGTGGCTCGCCGCGAAGCTGCGACGGCTGACCACGGACAGGGTCCCTGTGTTTTGGGTGACGGAAAGCGCAGCCAACCGGGTGGCGGACATGTCGGCCGGGATCGTGTGCATGAGGCGTCCGGGCTGGCAGTTGCTGATAGCCGGGGTGGCCTCCGGTCCCCGCGCAGACCTGGAGCACGCCGCCCGCCAGGAACGGCTCCGCCTCGACGCCGCCGGCCGCTACGGGAAGTTTTGGTGGATCGAGGTCGCCACCGACAGCGCCTCGCGTGGCGAGAAGGTCGTCTTGCTTGGCTCCCATCTGCAACTGATCCCCACCGGTGGGGGCCATGGCTGGGCTGCGGCCCCTCGACCAGTTGGGCGCCTAGCACTATTGGACGCTCGCTGAGCCGCGCTTTGCCGCCCTCTCTTCCCGTGCGGGTCACTTGCTGCGGAATCTAAGCGACGCACGACAGCCCGCTCTGTCTTCCTTCCGTGAAAGTACGTGGTGTCCCCCATGTACGGCCGCGTCTCCCGCGCCTGGGCCCGCGCGGGCAGCCCCGGATTCGGACGCTCTGTCCGCGACGGCGGCTAGGTCCCGGCGGGAACGCGCAGGTCGGCCGGGCGGGCGAGAATTTCCGTGCTCTGCGGCTGGTCACACAGGTGGCATCCAGTCGAGCCGCGAGTCAACCGGCACCGTGCCCGGGTGGTCGGCGAGGAGCCTGCTGCGGGCCGCCGCGTACGACAGGCCCGTCCTGGCCATCCGGGCCGACGCGCCGCTTGCAGTCGGCCTGCCTGGTCGTGATCGTCTCCCGCGTCCCGGCCTCGGATCCTCCAGCGATCGCGACGCCGGGCGCACGGTCAATGACGAGCGCGGTGCGCGCACGCCGGGGAACCCGGTTGCTCATTCGGGTTCACTCCGCTCGCGAGGATCCAACAGCGTGTGACGCCTTCATACGACGTCCAACAAATAGGGTCAATATCCCGTAAAGACCCCCGTCCAGATGTCGCCATTTTTCGACCTTGACGCACACATACCGACGAATCAACATAAACGGTGAAGTCGGGACATCGTTGTCATCGCGAACAGGTCGGGTCCAGGGGCCCTCGGCAGCGCGTCGTGATGGCGATGTCGGATCTGCTGAGGAGGTCCAG